>NZ_CP094824.1:0-1461539 GCF_025561425.1 Mammaliicoccus sciuri
GTGTTATCTATTGCTGAAGATCAAATCGCTTCTGCTGGTTATAATACATGGTTCAAAGGGACTTACTTACATCAAATTGATAGTAAGCGCGCAATAGTTGTTGCACAAAGTCCTTTTGTTGCTGAGTGGTTAACCAATAAATATCATGAACACGTCACAAACTTTATCTATGAAGTGATTGGAGACAAAGTTCAAGTTAAATTTATATCAGAAGAAGATTTACAAAGTGAAGATTTCACTGAACAGCCTGAAATACCTAAAGAAACTGAAGCATATGAAGAAGTTACAAATAGTCAGCTGAACAGTAATAACACTTTTGATACATTCGTTATTGGACCTGGTAACCAGTTCCCGCACGCTGCTTCACTTGCAGTAGCTGAAGAACCAGCCAATGCTTATAATCCGCTTTTCATATATGGAGGCGTCGGTTTAGGAAAGACACATTTAATGCATGCAATTGGTCATTATGTGCTTGAACAAAATCCAAATGCGAACGTTCTATATACATCAAGCGAAAAATTCACAAATGAATTTATTAAGTCTATACGTATGAACGATACGGAAAGCTTTAGAGATAAGTATCGAAACATCGATGTGCTCTTAATAGATGACATTCAATTCATTCAAAAGAAAGAACAAACGCAAGAAGAATTCTTCCATACTTTTAATGATTTACATCAAAATAAAAAGCAAATTGTCATCTCAAGTGACCGTCCGCCTAAAGAAATTCCAACTTTAGAAGATCGTTTAAGAACACGTTTCGAATGGGGATTAATAGTAGATATTACGCCTCCTGACTTTGAGACGAGAATGGCTATTTTACAAAAGAAAATCGAAGAAGAAAACTTAGATATACCTGTTGAAGTTTTAACTTATATCGCTAATTCTATACAATCCAATATACGTGAATTAGAAGGTGCTTTAACAAGAGTATTAGCATACTCCAAACTTAGAAATAAACCGATCAATACAGATTTAGTAGCAGAAGCGCTTAAAGATATCATTTCATCACCAAGATCAACTAAAATCACGATTCAAGACATTCAACAAGCTGTTAGTAAAATGTATAACGTTAGAATCGAAGACTTTGCTGCTAAGAAACGTACAAAATCAATTGCATATCCTAGACAAATTGCTATGTATCTATCAAGAGAACTGACTGATTTTTCATTACCTAAAATTGGTGAAGAATTTGGTGGACGAGATCATACAACTGTCATCCATGCACATGATAAAATTAAAAAAGATTTAGAAAATAATCCAGAACTCAAAAATGATTTAGAACAACTAGAAAAACAAATCCGTAGATAATGTGGATAAGTTGTGCACAGTCATACACAGTTTATCAACATGTGAATAACTTTTATATCGCTATTTAAAGCGGGTTATCCACCAATCCACAGCCCCTATGACTATTACTATGATTTTAAAAGATATATAATTAAATATATAACGACTGGAAGGAGTTTTATAAGTTATGAAATTTACAATTCAACGAGATTACTTTCTTAATCAATTGAATGATACATTAAAAGCAATTTCACCAAGAACTACATTACCGATACTTACAGGAATCAAGATAGATGCGACAGATAAAGGCATCATCTTAACAGGATCAGACTCTGAAATATCAATAGAAATAACAATAAGTCAAAATATTGATGGTGAAAAAATTGTAGATATTGAAGAAAAAGGTTCTGTAGTACTTCCAGGACGTTTCTTTGTAGATATCGTTAAAAAATTACCAGGTAAAACCGTTAATTTATCAACGAATGATCAATTTAAAACACTTATCACATCAGGACATTCTGAATTTAACGTAAGTGGCTTAGATCCAGATCAATATCCATTATTACCACAAGTATCTGAAGACGATGCAATTAAATTACCAATTAAAGTATTAAAGAACATTATCGTACAAACGAACTTTGCAGTGTCCACGTCAGAAACACGCCCTGTATTAACAGGTGTTAACTGGCTTATTCAAAACAATGAACTGATCTGTACTGCAACAGATTCACACAGACTTGCATTAAGAAAATTAAAATTAGAAGACGAAGAAATCGATGATAAAAATGTGATTATCCCAGGTAAAGCTTTATCTGAATTAAACAAGATCGTTTCTGATTCTGAAGAAGACATCAATATCTTCTTTGCAAGTAACCAAGTATTATTTAAAGTTGGTCACATTAACTTTATTTCAAGATTACTTGAAGGGAACTATCCAGATACAACAAGATTATTCCCAGAGAACTATGAAACTAAAATCATCTTAGATAACAGTGAGTTCTACCATGCAATAGACCGTGCATCATTATTAGCGCGTGAAGGTGGCAACAACGTCATTAAATTATCTACGGATGTTGATAAAGTTGAATTATCATCTACTTCACCAGAAATCGGTACAGTTAAAGAAGATGTATCTACAGACAATGTTGAAGGCGAGTCATTAAAAATCTCATTCAACTCTAAATACATGATGGATGCATTAAAAGCTATCGACAACGATGAAGTACAAGTAGAATTCTTTGGTACAATGAGACCATTTATTCTTAAACCTAAAGACGACGAAACAGTCGTACAACTTATCTTACCAATCAGAACATATTAATAAACATGTCATGGCTGGGACCCGATTTGGGTCTCAGCTTTTTTTGTGTCAAGTTTACTTGACATAGTGTAAAAATTCATATAATGTAAAGTTAACTTGACAGGAAGTGATGAATTGAAAAACAAAGTTTATGAATATCGTACACAGAAAAATATGACGCAAAGTGAACTCTCACGATTGATTAAAGTATCTAGACAAACCATCAATTCTATTGAGCGTTACAAATTCAATCCCACGTTAGTATTAGCACATAAGCTTTCTCAAGTGTTCGAAGTATCTATTGATGAATTATTTATTTTTGAAGAAGACGAGAATATAGATATTTCAGAATTAGAATCCGAAGAAAAGGAGTAAACATTATGACATTACTAATCAAAGATGTTTCCAAAAAATTCAATGACTTTACGGCTGTACATGATGTTAATTTGGAAGTTCCTAAAGGTACGATGTATGGATTTTTAGGCGGAAATGGTGCAGGTAAAACAACAACATTTCGTATGATTTTAGGTTTGTTACCAAAAACAACAGGTGTTGTGACGTTTAACGATAAGCCAATTGACTATAGTATGACGAATACGATTGGTTATTTACCTGAAGAAAGAGGATTGCATCCAAAATTAAAAGTTTGGGAGCAAGTGCAATATTTAGCTGAGTTAAAAGGCATGAAAAGAAAAGATATTTCCGAAGCATTAGATTATTGGTTAAAACGATTTGATGCATTTGAAAATAAAGAAAAAAAGATCGAAGCATTATCGAAAGGTAATCAACAAAAAGTACAACTGATTGCTGCAATCATTCATAAACCCGAATTATTAATTCTTGATGAACCATTCAGTGGACTTGATCCAGTCAATGTTGAATTGCTTAAAGCCGCTGTTAAAGATTTAAAAGAACAAGGCACAACGATTATATTCAGCTCGCATAGAATGGAACACGTAGAAGAACTTTGTGACTATATTTGCATTATGAATAAAGGTAAAGCAGTCGTTGCTGGTTCTCTTGATCAAGTTAAAGACGACTTTGGTAAGAAAGATGTATTTATCGAAGGCGACTACGATTTAGGATTCTTAAAAGACTTTGAAGGTGTAGAAGCATTTAAAACGACTAAAAAAGGCGTTAAACTCACAATTTCTGATGAAAAATATGCAGAAAATATTTATCAAAATGTGACGAAGTTAGGTTACCTCAAACGATTCCAAGTTGCAGAACCATCTCTAAACGATATCTTTATAGCTAAGGTAGGTGATAAGCATGAATAAATTCTGGCCGACATTTAATTTAACGTATATGCAAAAAGTGAAAAGTAAATCTTTTATCATCATGACTGCAATTTTTATGATTTTAATCTTTGCATTAAGTAACATCGACAAAATTATTGATTTCTTTGATAACGATAGTAAAGTTGTCGCGATACAAACAGATAACGACATGATTTATAAAGTATTAGAAAAGCAATATAAACAAAACGATGATATTGAAAAAGTAGAAAAAGTTTCACTCGAAAAAGGTAAAAAAGGTGTTAAAGACGAAAAGTATAAACGTTTAATTCAAGTAAACGTGAACGGTGAAAAAGTTGATGGCACAATTTATGAAAAAGGCAATGTTAGTGAAAGTGAGAAAATGACTTTACAATCAACGCTTAGCCAAATGCAATCATCGTTAACAGCTCAAAAATTAAATCTATCAGAAAAAGATTTAAAAACGTTAAATACACCAAGTGATGTGAAGACAGAAAAAATAAAATCGAATGATGAAAAACAATCTAGTGATGTTGATCCGAAAGTTCAAGCGTTGAACTCAGCTGTTGTTTACATCATCATTTTCTTATCATTCTTTATCACAATCAATTACGCTAACCAAATCGGTTCAGAAATTGCGACTGAAAAAACAACACGTGTGATTGAAATGATTGTTACAAGTGTGAAACCGTCAATTCATGTATCAGCGAAAATACTCGCAATCATCGCAGTAGCCTTTACACAAATATTCTTTATCATACTAGCAATTGTAATTAGTATATTCGCATTTGATTTGAAAGGACTATTTGAGTCAGCTGGAGTTGAATATGGCCCTGAGACGACGAGAATCATTATTTATGGGGTAGTTTACTTAATTTTGGGTGTTGTATCCTATATTTCATTAGCGGCTATTCTAGGGGCTTTAACGAGCCGTATAGAAGATCTTGCTCAATCTATGATGCCAGTTACATTTACTTCATTAGCGGCATTCTATATTGCGATATTTAGTATTACAAACCCAGATACGATGCTTGTAAAAGTGACAAGCTTTATTCCAATGTTATCACCAATGGTCATGTTATTAAGAACAACATCAGAAACAACACCTGAATGGCATTTAATTTTAGGAATTGTCATTTCAATCGTTACATGTATCATTCTACTTGTGTTTGCTGCTAAAACATATCGTGGTAGTGTGCTCACTTATGAAAAAGGTGTTATCAAAAATTTAAAAAATGCATTAAATATTACTAAATAATTTTTGCGAAAATATTAATCACCATTTTGTCACAAAACCTTAATGAATTTTTAGTGAATGATATAGAATTTCTTGAAGTGATAGTATAAAATTTATATTATCAACTAAAGAGATTGAGGGGTTAATATGGCGAATAAAAATAGTAACAATAATATTATGTTTTTAATGATAGCAATACTTGTTGTTGTCGTAGGTATCGTATTACTTGTTGTGTTTGGTGGAAGCGGAAGTGACAACAAAGAAGATAGTCTATTTGATAGAACTGTTAAAGCCACAGACTTATCAAAAGATACAAAAGATAATCCAACACATAAAAAAGACAAAGCTAAAGTTCAAATAGTTGAATTTGGAGATTTTAAATGTCCAGCATGTAAAGCATTTGAAACGAATTACATGGATCAAATAGAAAAAGATTATATCGATAAAGACAAAGTGGAATATAGATTTGTGAACGCACCATTCCACGGTGAAGGATCTGAAATTGGTGGTGCATCAGCACATGCTGTTTATAAAATCGCACCTGATGCATATTGGGATTTCCACAGAGCATTATTTGAAGCTCAACCAGATGACCATAATGCAGAAACAGACGATGAATGGTTAGATCTTAAAGTAGTCCAAAAAGCAGTAGATGGATTAGATATTGATAAATCTAAAAAAGATCAAATCATGAAATTAGTGAAAGATAGAAATTCAGAGTCTTATAAACAAATGAAAAATGATTCTGATTTAACAAATAAATACGATGTAGATGTTACACCTACAATTGTGGTAGATGGTAAAGTACTATCAGATCCAATGGATTACGACAAAGTTTCTAAAGCAATCGATCAAGCGATAGAAAAGAAAAATAAATAAAAATAGGTGATATATTTGAAGCAACAATATGCACTATTTATTTCCTGGGTAATAGCTTTAGTAGCTATGTTAGGTAGTTTATATTTTAGTGAGATACGACAATTTGTTCCTTGTACAATGTGCTGGTATCAAAGAATCTGTATGTATCCACTCGTGTTAATACTCGGAATTGGCTCATTCCAAAATGATTTTAATGTTAAAAAAATAGCCCTACCTTTATCAATCATCGGACTATTGATATCGACATGGCATTACTTAGAGCAAAAAGTACCAGGATTTGCTGAAATCAAACCATGTACACAAGGTGTTCCATGTTCATCAGAATATATCAATGTATTTGGATTCATCACAATTCCATTTTTAGCAGGAACAGCATTCCTGTTAATCAGTTTGATTTTAATTTTTACAAAGAAAGATAAAGCAATATAAATATTTAGAAGGGCTGAGACAAAGATCATTGTCTCAGTTTTTTTTGTGTGAAAGTGTAATTAAGGGCGTCTATAGTAACAAAAGTCGGCAGAAGTGTAATTAAGGGCGTCCATAGTAACAAAAGTCGGTGGAAGTGTAATTAAGGCGGCCTATAGTAACAAAAGTCGGCGGAAGTGTAATTAAGGCGGCCTATAGTAACAAAAGTCGGCGGAAGTGTAATTAAGGCGGCCTATAGTAACAAAAGTCGGTGGAAGTGTAACTAAAGAGGCCGTTAGTAACAAAAGTTAGGCGAAGTGTAATTAACTGACGCAACAGTATCTCACTATGCGCGTTAGCTATACTTTTTTGATTTTATTATGAAAATAATGTTTAAGTTCCTGACTTAATTTTTCACTTAGTATAAATATTTTGAAGGTTAATTTATCTTAAAATGAATTGTGCGTAAAAGCATGATTTTTTGGTGAAAAAAAGGTATAATATAGAGATGACTAATTAAGATTGGAGTGAAGATAGTGGTACAAGATATCTCAGTAAAAGACGATATTACTTTAGGTCAATTCCTAAAAAATGAAGACGTCATTGGAACGGGTGGTCAAGCTAAATGGTTCCTCCAAGATGAAGAAGTATTAATAAATGGTGAACGTGAAACTCGTCGTGGCAAAAAATTACATGATGGTGATTTAGTCGAAATTCCTTCTGAAGGTCAATTTCGTATTAACCATCTCAGTGAATAGATTATGATATTACAGAAACTTACTTTAACTCATTATAGAAATTATGATAAATGTACACTTGATTTTAATTCCAATGTTAATATATTAATTGGTGAGAATGCGCAAGGTAAGACGAATTTATTAGAATCTATCTATACTTTAGCACTGGCTAAAAGTCATAGGACTTCGAATGATAAAGAACTCATACAGTTTGGTGAAGAGTATGGTAAAATAGAAGGTGAACTAAGTTATCGTCATGGCTCAATGCCTATTTCTTTAATCATTACGAAAAAAGGCAAAAAGGCGAGAGTTAATCATCTAGAACAGAGCCGATTAACGCAGTATATTGGTCACTTAAATGTGGTGTTGTTCGCACCAGAAGATTTAAATATTGTAAAAGGTAGCCCGCAAATCAGACGACGTTTTATTGATATGGAACTCGGTCAGATGTCTGCGGTCTATTTAAATCATTTATCTAATTATCAAAGATTACTTAAACAAAAAAATCATTACCTCAAACAATTACAAATTGGGAAAATGAAAGATCGAACGATGTTAGAAGTATTCAATGAGCAATTTTCAGAAGCGGCAGCCAATGTGACTTTGAAACGTGCGCACTTTATTCATGAATTAGAAAAGATTGCCGAAGTGATCCATCAAGGCATTACGAGCGAAAAAGAAAGTTTAAAAGCTCAATATGAGCCGAATATTAAACTGTCAGAAACATATCAAGATGTAACTGAACTGAAAGATGCTTTTTGTTCGTTGCTTAATGATTCAATGGATAAAGAGATTGAACGTGGAAGTGCACGCTTTGGACCGCATAGAGACGACATTAGTTTTCATGTTAATGATATGAATGTACAAACTTATGGTTCTCAAGGACAGCAACGTACGACAGCATTATCCATAAAGCTTGCTGAGATTGAGTTGATTAATCAAGTTGTTGGTGAATATCCAATTCTACTGTTAGACGATGTGCTAAGTGAACTTGATGATAATCGACAAACCCATTTATTAAGTACAATTCAAGAGAAGGTACAAACGTTTGTAACAACAACATCTGTTGATGGAATAGAACATGAGATTATGAAAGATGCCAAGGTATTTAACGTATCTAAAGGCAATATTATTGAGTAGATGAAAGTGAAGGTGGAAATACGTGTCAGAACAAAATAACGCTTCAAGTTATGGTGCAGATCAGATACAAGTATTAGAAGGTTTAGAGGCAGTCCGTAAACGCCCTGGTATGTATATAGGTTCTACATCTGCAAGAGGATTACATCATCTCGTTTGGGAAATTGTAGATAACAGTATCGATGAAGCATTAGCTGGATATGCAGATCATGTTGAACTTGTAATAGAAAAGGACAATTGGATAAAAGTAACAGATAACGGTAGAGGTATACCTGTTGATATTCAAGAGAAAATGGGACGTCCTGCTGTAGAAGTTATCTTAACAGTACTTCATGCCGGTGGTAAATTTGGCGGTGGCGGATACAAAGTATCTGGTGGTTTACATGGTGTAGGTTCATCTGTCGTAAATGCACTATCTTCTAATTTAGAAGTTTACGTTCACCTTAACAATAAAATTTATCATCAAGCGTATGAAAGAGGTGTACCAGCATTTGATTTGAAAGTCATTGGTGACACAGATCATACAGGTACAACAATACGCTTTAAAGCTGACGGTGAAATCTTTACTGAAACAACTGAATATGACTATGAAACATTACAAAAACGTATTCGTGAATTAGCATTCTTAAATAAAGGTATCCAAATTTCATTGAGAGATGAAAGAGATGACGAAAACATTCAAGAAGATTCATACCACTATGAAGGCGGTATTAAATCTTATGTTGAAATGTTAAATAAATCTAAAGAAGTACTATATGATGAGCCAATTTATATTCACGATACTAAAGATGACGTAGAAGTTGAGATTGCCATTCAATATAACAATGGTTTTGCGACGAACTTATTAACTTATGCGAACAACATTCATACTTATGAAGGTGGTACGCATGAGGATGGATTTAAACGTGCATTAACGCGTGTTATTAACAGCTATGGTAATAAGAACAAGCTTCTTAAAGAAGGCGAAGAAAAGCTATCTGGTGAAGACGTACGTGAAGGTATGACAGCTGTTGTATCTGTTAAACACGGCGATCCTCAATTCGAAGGTCAAACAAAGACTAAATTAGGTAACTCAGAAGTGCGTCAAATCGTTGATAAATTATTCTCTGAACTCTTTGAACGATTCTTATTAGAGAATCCAAACGTTGCAAGAATCATTGTAGATAAAGGTGTGATGGCTTCTAGAGCACGTCTTGCCGCTAAAAAAGCGAGAGAAGTTACAAGACGTAAATCAGCATTAGAAGTATCAAGCTTACCTGGTAAACTTACAGATTGTTCAAGTAAGAAACCTGAAGAATGTGAATTATACATCGTTGAGGGTGACTCTGCCGGGGGGTCTGCTAAATTAGGTCGTGACTCTAAGACACAAGCGATTCTACCGCTACGTGGTAAAATTTTAAACGTTGAAAAAGCACGTTTAGATAGAATTTTAGGTAATAACGAAATTCGTGCCATGATTACAGGTCTAGGAACAGGTATTGGTGGAGAGTTTGATATTAGTAAAGCGAGATATCATAAATTAGTTATCATGACAGATGCCGATGTCGATGGTGCACATATTAGAACGTTATTATTAACATTCTTCTATAGATTTATGAGACCACTTATTGAAGCGGGTTATGTATACATTGCACAACCACCTTTATACAAAGTAGAACAAGGTAAGAAAAAATATTATGTATTTAACGATAGAGAATTAGATAAATTAAAAGAAGAACTTAGCTCAACACCGAAATTGTCTATAGCACGTTATAAAGGTCTTGGAGAGATGAATGCTGATCAATTGTGGGAAACAACAATGAATCCTGAACATCGTTCAATGCTTCAAGTAACACTAACAGATGCGATAGAAGCTGACGAAACTTTTGAAATGCTTATGGGAGATGTTGTTGAGTTTCGTCGTCAATTTATTGAAGAAAATGCCGAATACGCAACGTTAGATATATAAAGCATCATTTACGATTTAAGGAGGATATGATTAATGGCTGAAATACCACAATCAAGAGTTAGTGAACGTAACATCAGTAAAGAAATGAAAGAATCATTCTTAGACTATGCAATGAGTGTAATTGTATCTCGTGCATTACCCGATGTTAGAGACGGTTTAAAACCAGTTCATAGACGTATTTTATATGGTATGAATGATCAAGGTATGACTTCAGACAAACCTTACAAGAAGTCTGCACGTATTGTTGGTGACGTAATGGGTAAATATCACCCACACGGTGACTCATCTATTTATGAAGCAATGGTACGTATGGCACAAGACTTTAGTTATAGATATCCATTAGTAGATGGCCAAGGGAACTTTGGTTCTATGGATGGTGATGGTGCTGCTGCAATGCGTTATACAGAAGCACGTATGGCTAAAATTACAAGTGAATTATTAAGAGATATCAATAAAGATACAATTGATTTCCAAGACAACTACGATGGTAACGAAAGAGAGCCAGTAGTCTTACCTGCAAGATTCCCTAATTTATTGGTGAATGGTACATCAGGTATCGCAGTTGGTATGGCAACAAATATTCCACCTCATAACTTAAATGAAGTTATAGACGGCGTATTAGCGCTTAGTCATAACCCAGAAATTACGACAAATGAGTTAATGGATATCGTTCATGGTCCTGACTTCCCAACAGCTGGTTTAATCATGGGTAGAAGTGGCATTAGACGTGCATACGAAACTGGTCGTGGATCAATCTTAATGAGAGCACGTTCTGAAATCGAAGTTATGAAAAATGGTAAAGAACGTATTGTCGTATCTGAAATACCTTACCAAGTTAATAAAGCGAGATTAATCGAGAAAATTGCTGAATTAGCACGCGATAAGAAAATTGAAGGTATTACAGACTTAAGAGATGAAACAAGCTTAAAAGTCGGTGTACGTATTGTTATAGAAGTTCGAAAAGATGCGAATGCTAACGTTATTCTTAACAATCTATACAAACAAACACCATTACAAACATCATTTGGTGTGAATATGATTGCATTAGTCGATGGTAAACCTAAATTACTAGGCTTACGTGCAGTTCTATATCATTATTTAGAACACCAAAAAGATGTCGTAACAAGACGTACGAAATACAACTTGAAAAAAGCTCAAGATAGAGCGCATATTCTAGAAGGTTTAAGAATCGCATTAGATCATATCGATGAAATCATTACATTAATTCGTGAATCACAAAGTGACTCAGAAGCGATGGAAGGTTTACAAAATCGTTTCAACCTATCTGAAAGACAAGCGCAAGCGATTTTAGATATGCGTTTACGTCGTTTAACTGGTTTAGAACGCGACAAAATTGAAAAAGAATATCAAGATTTACTTAAACTTATTGAAGAATTAAAAGAGATTTTACGAGATGAAGAAAAATTACTAGAAATCATTCGAGAAGAAATTACTGAAATAAGAGATAAATATGGTGATGAGCGTCGTACAGAAATTACGGCAGCAGGTCTTGATCAAATTGAAGATGAAGACCTAATCCCAGAAGAACAAATCGTTATTTCATTAAGTCATAACAACTATATTAAACGATTACCAGTATCTACATATCGTTCACAAAATAGAGGTGGACGTGGTGTACAAGGTATGAATACGATAGAAGATGACTTTGTTAGCCAACTCGTAACATTAAGTACACATGATAACGTCTTATTCTTTACGAATAAAGGCCGTGTCTACAAACTTAAAGGTTATGAAATTCCTGAAATGTCTAGACAATCTAAAGGCTTACCAATCGTTAATGCTTTAGAAATCGAAAAAGATGAAATGATTAGTACGATGATAGCTGTTAAAGACTTATCAAGTGAAGAAGATTACTTAGTCTTTGCTACTAAACATGGAACAGTTAAACGTTCTAAATTATCTAATTTCTCACGTATTAACAAAAATGGTAAAATCGCAATCAACTTTAAAGAAGGCGACGAGCTTATTGCGGTTAGACTGACGGATGGTACGAAAGAAATCATTATTGGTACGAAACATGCATCATTAATACGCTTTGATGAATCTAAATTACGCCCATTAGGAAGAACAGCAGCGGGTGTGAAAGGTATTACATTAAGAGAAGATGATGAAGTTATCGGATTAGATGTTACAGATGAAGATCAACAAGATGAAATACTTATCGTAACTGAAAAAGGTTATGGTAAACGTACGTCAGCTAATCAATATCGTATCTCTAATAGAGGTGGTAAAGGTATTAAGACTGCCACACTAACTGAGAAGAACGGTAACCTTGTTTGTATCACAACGGTCAACGGTGACGAAGACTTAATGATTGTTACAAATTCAGGTGTCATCATTAGATTACACGTAGCAGATATCTCTCAAAATGGTAGAAGTGCTCAAGGTGTAAGATTAATCCGTTTAGGTGATAATCAACATGTTGCAACAGTAGCTAAAGTTGAGCCTGACGAAGATGAAATTGCAGAATCACCTGTTGAAGGTGTGTTAGAAGAGACAACAGAAACAGAAGCTGTTGAAACTGACGTACAAGAAGGTAAAGAAGATTTAAGAGAAGACTTTATGGAACGTGTAAATGAAGACATCGAAGAACAAGATAACGACGAAGAATAATATATAAAAAGAAGCATATCACAAGCTTACTGATCAACATCAGTAGTGTGATATGCTTTTTATTTTGAATATTTATGCTTCGAATGATTTCATAGCATATGGAATTTCATCTATAAGTTTTGATGGTGGTACGATATACATATCTTTAGAAAGTTTTTCACCAATATAACTGTGAATATACGTTGCGTTAATAACCGCTTCTTCTAAATCAAATTGTCCAACGAAACTTGTGATCATGCCTGCTAACGTATCTCCCATTCCACCTGTTGCCATAGCAGGTGTACCGATAGATAATTTATATTCATGATCTTTAAAGAATAATTCAGTACCATGTTTTTTCAATACGACTGTTGCATTTAACCCCTCAACCGCTTCTTTATTATTTTCAAAAGTTTGTTCTTCAATCGGGATATTACTCAGTCTTTCCCATTCTTTTTGATGAGGTGTAAAGATAATCTCACATTCGGGTAAAGTATGCTTTAATTTACTTAAAATCGTAATAGCATCTCCATCAATAATTAATGTTTGGTGTGGCTGAATATTTTGGAATAGAAATGTTAATGTGTTATTCCCTTTAAAATCTAAACCGAGACCTGGACCTATTAAAATACAATCCGATTGCTCAATTAATTTAGAAAGCTTTTTTAAATCCGTGATATCTGAAACCATTGCTTCAGGACATCTTGAATGTAATGCAGCAAAATTGGATGAATGTGTAGAAACAGTTATAAGTCCACTACCACTAAATACACAAGCCCTCGCTGCTAAAATAATTGCGCCACCTAAATTAGCGTTACCTCCGATTAATAATATCCTACCATAATCCCCTTTATGAGATTCTTGTTCTCTTTTTGGAATTGTGACAGATGAAATAGTCTTCATATTAACCCACCTTCAAATAATTGTACGATTTATTATGCCATTTAAAGTTGAAATTGAACAGAGTATTTTCCAAAACGTAACAAATAAATTACTTTAACAGGCTAATATATTAATCAATCACTGAGTTATGGATGTGCTAAAAAGTATTGTCAGAAATTTTTTGAAAGCGTATACTTAATGTAAATATAGACATTAGTTATTAGATGAGATAGGAGCTTTCACATGACTGAACAAATATCAATTGGAAAGTACGCTACGTTATTAACGATCACAGATGAGCAAACGGCAAAGCAATTAATGCCTCAATGTCATGATATGCAATTTATTGTAGGCAAAATTGGCACAATGTCTTTAAATAAAATCATTGCATCTGTTGAAACAGCGGCTAGAAGACAAGGGATTATTTCGGAAAGTCAGTATAGAGAAACACACGCGTTATACCATGCGATTTTAGAAGCGGTGAATGGTATTACAAGAGGTGAATTATCTATTGGTGAAATTATGCGAACGGTTGGCTTAAAGTTTTCAATAGTTAGAGGTTATCCTTATCAAGATAAAGCAGAAGGTGAATGGATAGCTGTGAGTTTGTACGGTACAATAGGAGCACCTATAAAAGGTAAAGAACATGAAACAATTGGGTTAGGTATCAATCATATATAAGACATAGAAACACCTACTAGATATTAGATATAAGAAAGGTGCAACAAATTTTGATTTGTTGTATTTTTTTGTGTCCTAAAAAGGAGTGTTTTCAGTGAACTTAGTATTGAATGGTAAAGATTTAACAATTCAAGACATTAAACGATTCTTGAAAGAAGATGGTCAAATATCCATTTCGGAAGAAGCGTTAGTTAATGTCAGAAAAAGTCGTGAAACAGTAGAAAAAATCATTAAAAATAAAGAAACGATTTATGGTATTACGACTGGTTTCGGATTATTTAGTGATGTATTAATAGAAAAAGAAAAATACAACGATTTACAAGTCAATTTAATCCGTTCTCATTCATGTGGTACGGGTAAACCTTTTCCAGATAATGTGTCATTAATCATGATGGTCTTAAGGTTAAATACAATGTTAAAAGGCCATTCAGGTGTAACAGAAAAACTTGTTTCATTATTAGTAGAATTTATCAATCGAAGAATTATTCCTGTCATACCTGAGCAAGGATCATTAGGTGCTTCAGGAGATTTAGCACCATTATCTCACTTAGCTTTAGCGTTAATTGGTGAAGGAGACGTCCATTATAAAGGTGAAACTAGAAATGCGAAAGAAGTCTTACACGAAGTAGGATTGGAACCACATTCGTTACAAGCGAAAGAAGGATTAGCCCTTATAAACGGTACACAAGCGATGACATCTCAAGGTGTGATTGCATATATTGAAGCTGAAAATATTGCATATCATGCAGAATGGATTGCTGCATTAACACATCAAGCATTAAACGGTATTGTAGACGCATATGATGAGCACGTGCATATCGTCAGAAACTTTAATGAACAAGTTGAAGTAGCAGAGCGTATGAGAAATTGGTTAGAAGGTTCTAAATTAACAACTAGACAAGGTGAAGTACGCGTACAAGATGCATATACATTGAGATGTATACCACAAATACACGGCGCAAGCTTCCAAGTATTAAATTATGTAAAAGAAAAATTAGAATTAGAAATGAACGCAGCAAATGATAATCCATTAATATTTGATAACGATGATGAAACACTCGTAATCTCAGGCGGTAACTTCCATGGACAGCCAATAGCATTTGCCGTAGATTTCTTGAAAATAGGGGTCGCTGAGTTAGCGAATGTATCAGAAAGAAGACTTGAAAGATTAGTTAATCCACAACTCAATGGCGGATTACCAGCATTCTTAAGTCCAGAGCCAGGCTTACAAAGTGGTGCAATGATCATGCAATACGCAGCAGCGTCACTCGTATCAGAGAATAAGACATTAGCACATCCAGCAAGTGTGGATTCAATCCCATCGTCTGCAAACCAAGAAGACCATGTATCAATGGGAACAATAGGCGCAAGACATGCATATCAAATCATACAGAACGTACGAAGAGTTATATCTATAGAATGTATTATCGCGCTACAAGCAGTAGAAATTAAAGGTGTAGACAAACTATCACCGAAGACAAAAGCAAAATACGAAGAACTAAGATCAATCGTACCTTCAATTACACAAGATAGAGTATTCCATCATGATATAGAGAAAGTTTGTGAATATTTAAGATAGTTATTATACAAACAAAGGGGTGTTGTGATGAGAAATCAGCAACAAAACAACAAAGGTAAGGAAATGTGGAGATTTTATGTATTTAGTTTGTTAGGCATTGTATTGTTCTTTATACCTATAAAGATTGGTATAAATAAAACGATACTAGTAGATCACGTACATTTGGGCGTACGTTCATTATTAGGTGAATATACTGCTTATTACGCACTAATCATTATATTGATTGGCGCAATATTACCCATCATAAGAATGGATTTTAAAAAGTCAGTTACAGATTTAATTTTAGTTTTAGCCAAAATTATCGGCGCAATTATTGGGTGTATGTATGTCTTTAAAATTGGTCCGAAACTATTATTTGAGCCTAACTACGGTCCGTTCTTATTTGAAAAGTTAATGTTACCACTCAGTATATTGATTCCAGTAGGTGCTATTGCATTATCATTTTTAGTGGGTTATGGACTCTTAGAATTTATTGGTGTCTTTATGCAACCTGTTATGAGACCAATATTTAAGACGCCTGGTAAGTCTGCTATTGACGCAGTAGCTTCATTTGTAGGGAGTTATTCATTAGGATTATTGATTACAAATAGAGTTTATAAAGATGGTATGTATAACAAGAAAGAAGCGGTCATAATTGCGACTGGGTTTTCTACAGTATCAGCAACATTTATGGTTATTGTCGCAAGAACACTAGATTTAATGGATATGTGGAATTTGTTCTTCTGGTCGACGTTAGTCATCACATTTGCAGTGACTGCAATTTCTGCACATCTACCGCCGATTTCAAATGAATCGGAAGCTTATTATCAGAACCAAGATGGTCAAAAAGAGGTAAAAGTGCAAGGCAATTATTTTAAAACAGCTTATGAAGAAGCGAAGAGACAATCACAGCAATCATTATCATTATTTAAAAATATTATGACCAACTTAAAAGATGGTATAGAGATGACGATGGCGATACTACCTTCTATTCTTTCAATCGGTTTTCTAGGTTTGGTATTAGCTAATTTCACACCTATTATTGATTGGTTAAGTTATATATTTTATCCATTTATCTATATTTTTCCGATAGATGATAAAGCATTGTTAGCAAAAGCTTCAACAATTTCAATTATAGAAATGTTTTTACCTTCTCTTCTAGTTGTTAAAGCATCAATTGAAGTGAAGTTCGTTACAGCAATTACGAGTATCTCAGCAATTATATTCTTCTCTGCTTTGGTACCTTGTATTTTAGCAACAGATATCAAAATTCCAATATGGAAGTTAGTAGTGATTTGGTTTATCCGTGTCGCACTTACTTTATTAATTGCGATACCGTTTAGTTTATTAATTTTTTAGTAAAGGGGAAATGAAATATGTCTAGAGCGATTAAAGCGAAAAAAGGTTTGGAAATTGAGTGTAAAGGTTGGGAGCAAGAAGCGGTTCTAAGAATGTTATACAACAACCTTGATCCTGAGGTTGCGGAACATCCTGAGAAGTTAGTTGTATATGGTGGTATTGGTAAAGCAGCGCGTAACTGGGAAAGTTTCGACGCGATTGTTGATACGTTAAGAAGATTAGAAAATGATGAAACGATGCTTGTTCAATCTGGTAAGCCAGTTGCTGTTTTCAAAACACATGAAGAAGCACCGCGTTTATTATTATCAAACTCTGTATTAGTACCTAAATGGGCTAACTGGGAACATTTCCATGAATTAGATAAAAAAGGGCTTATGATGTACGGTCAAATGACTGCTGGTAGCTGGATCTATATTGGTTCTCAAGGTATTGTTCAAGGTACTTACGAAACATTTGCTGAATGTGCGAACCAGCATTTTGGAGGGTCATTAGAAGGTACGATTACGTTAACTGCTGGATTAGGCGGTATGGGTGGTGCGCAACCATTAGCTGTAACGATGAATGGTGGGGTCGCTATCTGTGTAGACGTCGATCCGTCTAGAATTGAAAAACGTATCGAAACAAGATATTGTGATGTTATGACGGATTCATTAGATGAAGCTTTAGAAAAAGCAGAAGAAGCTAAAAAAGCGGGTAAACCTTTATCAATAGGTTTAGTAGGTAATGCTGCTGAAATTCATCATGAAATCTTAAATAGAGGATTTAAAATTGATATCGTAACTGACCAAACTTCTGCACATGATCCATTAAACGGTTATGTGCCTGAAGGATATTCACTTGAAGAAGCGGATAAACTTCGTGAAAGTGACCCTAAAAAATACGTAGAATTGTCTTCAGCATCTATGAAAAAACACGTTGAAGCAATGTTATTATTCCAAAAAAATGGTGCTGTTGCATTTGACTATGGTAATAATATTAGACAAGTAGCATTTGATGAAGGTTTAGAAAATGCATTTGATTTCCCAGGATTCGTACCTGCATATATCCGTCCGTTATTCTGTGAAGGTAAAGGACCATTTAGATTTGCTGCTTTAAGTGGTGACCCTAAAGATATTGAAAGAGCAGACGAATTAATGCGCGAACTCTTCCCTGAAGATGAAAAATTAATGCGCTGGTTAGATATGGCAAGTGAAAAAATTGCTTTCCAAGGTTTACCTTCAAGAATTGCATGGCTTGGATATGGCGAACGTGCAAAAATGGGATTAGCATTAAATGAACTTGTTAGAAAAGGTGAAATTTCAGCACCAATTGTTATTGGACGTGACCACTTAGATTCAGGTTCAGTAGCATCACCAAACAGAGAAACAGAATCAATGAAAGACGGATCAGATGCTGTAGGTGACTGGGCAATCTTAAATGCACTTGTCAACACAGCTGCAGGTGGTTCTTGGATTTCAGTTCACCATGGTGGTGGTGTAGGTATGGGTTACTCATTACACGCTGGTATGGTCGTTGTAGCAGACGGTAGTGAACGTGCAGATAGAAGATTAGGTAGAGTATTAACAACTGACCCAGGTATGGGTGTAGCAAGACATGCTGATGCAGGGTATGACATTGCAATTGATACTGCAAAAGAAAGAAACGTAGATATTCCAATGTTAAAGGAGAAAGATAACCATGAATGATATCATCATCCAAAATATAGGTGAATTAATTTTGCCGAAGAAGACTGACGGACCTCTTAAAGGGAAAGTTTTAAATGAATTAAATATTGTCAAGAATGGCACAGTTGTTATAAATGAAGGTAAAGTCGTTTATGCAGGTGAACATACTGAAGAATTTGAAGCTAAAGAAGTCATTGATGCCACTCATAAAGTCGTATCACCAGGTTTAGTAGACGCACATACACACTTAGTGTTTGGCGGGTCTAGAGAACATGAAATGACACTTAAACAACAAGGGATAAGTTATCTTGATATCTTGAAACAAGGTGGCGGAATTTTAAGTACGGTTGAAGCGACTCGTGAATCAAGTGAAGAAACACTATACGAAAAATCTAAAAAAGAAATTATTAGAATGATTCAATTCGGTACGACAACTGTTGAAGCTAAAAGTGGTTATGGTTTAGATAAAACAACCGAATTAAAACAATTAAATGTTGCACATCAATTAGCGCAAGACTTACCGATTCGAATGAAACATACATTTTTAGGACCACACGCAGTGCCTAAAGATGCGAAAGACAATGCAACATTCTTACAAGAAATGATTGATTTATTAGATGATGTGAAAGATAAAGCTGACTTCGCGGATATCTTCTGTGAAACAGGTGTATTCACAATTGAAGAATCAAGACGTTATATGCAAGCGGCAAAAGATAAAGGTTTAAAAGTTAAAATTCATGCTGATGAAATCGATCCACTTGGTGGACTAGGGTTAGCGATAGATGAAGGTGCAATATCTGCAGACCATCTCGTAGCTTCTAGTGAAGAAGATAAGGCAGCGTTAAAAGACAGTGACACTGTAGCTGTACTATTGCCAGGCACAACGTTCTATTTAGGTAAAGATCAATATGCAGATGCAAGAGGTATGATTGATCATAATGGTGCAGTAGCAATTGCGACTGACTTCAATCCAGGTAGTTGTGTGACAGATAACCTTCAACTTGTAATGAGCATTGCGGCATTAAAGCTTAAACTCACGCCTAATGAAATTTGGAATGCTGTTACAGTTAACGCAGCTAAAGCAATTGATGCAGAAGCAGGTACTCTTGAAGTTGGCGATCAAGCTGACGTAGTCGTATGGGATATTCCAAACCATGAATATTTACCATATCATTACGGTGTAAACCATGCCGAAACAGTGATTATTAACGGTAAAAAAGTCTATGAAAATACAGGTCTCTTGACTGAATCATAAGTATAGCTTGAAAATATGATATCAATTTGATATATTTATGTTAATTTAATAACTATATTGTTTAGGAATAAGTAATTTAAGCGTACATGTATAGAGAGCTTGTGGTTGGTGCAAACAAGACATGAAACTTAAACGAATCTATCCTTTTAAGAAGAACAATCGGTAGAAACCGTTATATGACTTAGAGTGCAGTTTTTAATAACTGTTAAATAGGGTGGCAACGCGTAAGCACCACGTCCCTTGTGTAACAACGAGGAACGTGGTGCTTTTTTCTTAAACAATTATAGTATAAGAGGGAGGAAATATTATGTTAGACATTAGATTAATTAGGTCTGAACCGGAATTTGTTAAAGATAAAGTAGCTAAAAGAGGTGACGATCCAAAGGTCATCGATGAAATTTTAGAATTAGACAAAAAGCGCCGTGAACTCATCGCTCAAACTGAAGAACTTAAATCACGACGTAATAAAGTAAGCGGGGAAATTGCGCAGAAAAAACGCAATAAAGAAAATGCAGACGATGTTATTTTAGAAATGCGTCAAGTTGGCGATCAAATTAAAGAAATCGACCACAATTTAAATCAATTAAATGAAGATGTTACGTATAGATTAGTAAGGATTCCTAATTTAATTAGTGATGAAACACCAGTCGGTAAAGATGAAGATGATAATGTAGAAGTACGTAAATGGGGTACACCACGTCAATTTGATTTTGAATCTAAAGCGCACTGGGACTTAGTTGAAAGTCTTAAAATGGCAGACTTTGAAAGAGCTGCTAAAGTATCAGGTGCACGCTTCGTATTCTTAACAGGTCAAGGTGCACAACTTGAAAGAGCACTTATGAACTTCATGGTAACGATGCATACAACGCAACATGGTTATGCTGAAATGATGGTACCTCAACTTGTAAACGCAGATTCTATGTTTGGTACAAGCCAATTACCTAAATTTGAAGAAGATTTATTCAAAGTAGAAAAAGAAGGCTTATATACAATTCCAACAGCTGAAGTACCTTTAACAAACTTCTATCGTGATGAAGTGTTACAAGATGAACAATTCCCAATTAAATTTACAGGACAATCTGCATGTTTCAGAAGTGAAGCAGGATCAGCAGGTAGAGATACAAGAGGTTTAATTAGATTACACCAATTTAACAAAGTTGAAATGGTGAGATATGAAAGACCTGAAGATTCATTTAAAGCGCTAGAAGAGTTAACTCAACACGCTGAAAATATTTTACAAGCTTTAGAATTACCATACAGAACTGTGAACTTATGTACAGGAGATATTGGATTTGGAAGCTCTAAAACATATGATATAGAAGTATGGCTACCAAGTTACAACGATTATAAAGAAATCAGTTCATGTTCAAATATGACAGATTTCCAAGCACGAAGAGCAAATATTAGATTTAAACGAAACAAAGATGCGAAACCAGAATACGTACACACACTAAACGGAAGTGGTTTAGCAGTAGGTCGTACATTTGCTGCAATCGTTGAAAACTACCAAAATGAAGATGGTACAATCACTGTACCTGAAGTATTAGTACCATTTATGGGTGGCTTAAAAACAATTAAATTATAAATGAGTTAAATCTCTCAAAAAGGGTAATCATATATTGGTTACTCTTTTTTTGATTTAACACTTGAATATAATTTTTATATCTGATATACTAAGTATACAAAATAAATAAAGGGAGTTTTGAAACATGACAAATTTCAATTTCGACAAAGCACACAGTAGTTTAGAATTTACAGTAAAACATTTAATGGTATCTCGCGTTAAAGGTACTTTTGAAGATTATAACGTAGAAGTATCAGGAGATATCAATGACCTTTCTACATTAAAAGCAACAGTTACAATAAAAGCAGATTCAATCAACACTAAAAACGCTGACCGTGACGCTCACTTAAAATCAGCTGACTTCTTTAGTGCAGATGAAAACCCAAATATTACATTTGAAACAAAATCAATCAGTGAAGATTCAATTACAGGTGATTTAACAATCGCTGGTGTAACACACGAAGAGACATTCGACGTTGATTTCAACGGCGTAAGTAAAAACCCATTAAACGGTGAAACAGTAACAGGTTTCGCAGTAACTGGTAAAATCGACCGTGAAAAATACGGCGTTTCATTTAACCAAGCATTAGAAACTGGTGGCGTAATGATCGGTAGAGATGTTAAATTCGAAGCAAGTGCAGAATTCGGTTTAAGTGAATAATTCATATATATAATCAAACAGTAGAAATTCATTCAATTGAATTTCTGCTGTTTTTTATATGGATTGAGATATGAATATAAGTGCACGAAGACTTTGAACATAACCCTGTCAAGTAGACACTAAAAAAGTAATCAATATGTTGGCTGTGCTTTTATAAGCGCAGCCATTTTTAATGAAATTCTTTTAGAATTATAAAATTTTATATATTCATTTATTTGCTTTGTGGCGTGTTTTATATCATTGAATGTTTGAGATTTGTCTTTGAATACCTCTGATTTGAGTAACCCCCAAAAGCCTTCCATAGGACCATTATCAATACATCTACCTACACGAGACATGCTTTGCTTCATAGAAGCATTTTTAATCATCTCTCTAAATAGAACACTCGTATATTGGAATCCTCTGTCGCTATGAAATATAATGCCTTCGGTATTTCTTTTAATTATGGCTTTGTTAAAGGTATCGTATACAAGCTTATTATTGTTTTGAGATGAGACTACATGGCTGATGACTTTCTTAGCACCTAAATCATAAATAGCGCTTAAATACACTTTAGATCCATTTTTCAATTTAAATTCTGTCACATCTGTTAACCAGACCTTATTAACTTTACTTGTTGTAAATTTTCTGTTTAGGATATTTTGAGAAGTGATTTCTGGCTTACTAAGTTTATATTGCCTTCTCTTTTTTCTAATGACAACTTTTAATCCATACTTCTTCATAATTCTATATACGCGTTTATGATTAACCTGGAATTTAGTATATAATCTCAGATAAATATAAATTCTTCGATATCCATATATGCCATCATGTTCATGATAAATCCTGAAAATCTCATCTTTTAATTCGTTATTGAATCTTTCAGATTCTGAAACCTCTCTGTTTTTCCATTTATAATAACTTGCTCTCGATATTTCAAGTGCGGCGCATATCCATTTGATTGGATACTTATCTTTTAATGCTTCGATTGTCTTGTATGCTGCTATTTGCTTGATTTTCGATTCATCAACTGCCTCTCTATTTCTTCCTGCTTTTTTAATACCTCATTCTCCATTTGGAGAAATTTATTTCTTTGTTCAAGTGCTTTTATTTTTAATTCAAGTTCTTCTTCTCTAGTTAAAGCTTCAACTGGTTTTCCTTTACCTCTACCATCTACTAAACCAATATCACCATGTTTTTCATACTTTTTTACCCAATTATAGACTTGTGAATAGTTAACTTGGTACTTTTCAGCTGTCTTATTAAAGTCTCTATTATTTTCAATACAATATTTAGCTATTTCAATTCTCTCTTCAAATGTTGTTTTTCTAGTATTCATAGTGTCTACCTCCAGATATGGAAAATAAGATTTATTTTCCTTTCCTTCAGTATACTTTACCACCCAATTTTTTAAAGTAGCATGATGTGAAATATTGTAATAGGCTGCTAGATCTGAATACGTCTTATTAGTCTCTAGATATTCTTTAACAACTTTTTCTTTAAATTCGCGTGTATAGATTTTATTTCGATTCTTATTTATAAGTGCTGTTATACCATGTTGCTTATACACTTTATATTTAAATCGAATCACACTATCACTAATATCTAAATTTAACTTATCAATTATATTTTGAAAGGAATAACCCTTTTCATGCAAATCGAAGATTTCCTGATACAGTTTAACAGGTAGTCTAGTTTTATACATAAAAATACCCCCTATAGAGTTTTAGTTTTTTTTAATGTCTACTCTATAGGGAATAATACACTGAAAGATATCGTGCGCTAGGGTGGAAAATAAGGGCATAACGCACGAAGAATGATAGATATCGTGCGCTAGGGTACAAAAAAAGGGCGTAACACACGAAGACTTGACCACCTAAATCCAAATGATCAATCAAATATCAAATTATTTAATTATTTTCCGAATATTTAATCAAGTGTTATTGATAAAGTAATATAGGTATGATAAAACTAAAACATATTAAAATTCTTTACAGGTAAGTAAGACTGAGGTTAGACAAACGTTAGACTTACCTTCAACTGTAGATTGGAGGCATCGTTGTGACAAGTACGAGTATTACGAATAAAGGTTTGTTTCTTCAAGGTGTTAAAGACTGTATACCTACTATGCTTGGGTACTTTAGTGTTGCGCTAGCGTTTGGTATTGTCGGTATATCATCTGGTTTATCTATTTTAGAAATTGCATTATTGTCTATTTTTGTCTATGCGGGTGCTGCTCAATTTATTATATGTGCGTTGGTCGCCATCCACTCCCCTATTTCAGCAATTCTATTGACGGTATTTTTTGTTAACTCAAGAATGTTTCTTCAAAGTTTGGCTTTAGTCCCAGCATTTAAAGGTAATGGTTTCTGGTCGAATATAGGAATAGGTACACTTGTAACGGATGAGTCATTTGGTGTTGCGATTACGAAATATGCGAAAGAGAAATCGCTCAATGCGGCTTGGATTCATGGTTTAAATATTTCAGCTTATTTATTATGGATTGTCACATCTATTATTGGTGGTTTAGTAGGTAACTTAATACCTAAACCTGAAATATTTGGCCTCGATTATGCTTTAACAGCGATGTTTATATTTTTATTAATTGCTCAGTTTGAAACGATACATAAAAACAAAGTCTTAGTATATCTTTATTTAATTTTATTAACGATTGTATGCATGCTTATTCTGACATTATTTATGCCAACTTATTTATCTATTATTATGTCGACAATTATTGCTTCTGTCGTAGGGGTGGTGTTTGATAAATGAGTATATCGATGTATTTAATTTTAATTACGTTAAGTTGTTTTGTTTTAACTTGGATTATCCGTGTTTCTCCTTTGTATTGTTATCAAAAGCGGATTTACCTGAAAGTGTGATCAAGTGGTTACAATATGTGCCGGTATGTCTCTTTACGGCATTAATACTTGAAGGTATGTTGAATCAAGAAGGTAATGCTGGATTTACGCTTAATTTTGAGAGCATTATTGTCGCGATACCAACGATTCTAATAGCACTCATATTTAGAAGTTTAACGATTACAGTTATAGCCGGTATGTTTATTATGGCGATTGTGAGATTAGTCTTTTAATTTCATTCGTTAACTTATTGAAAGAAATGCTCATTTCTAGTATTCTTAATATAAATTACATAGCAAAGCTTATTCAGAGAAGTTGAGGGAATTGGCCCGACGACACTTCAGCAACCGGTCATAACAGATACGGTGCTACTACCAACGAGTATACTCGCATAATAAGGATGATGAGGACTTCTTACTTCTTTGACGAGTAAGAAGTCTTTCAATTTAAATAAGAGGGGGTTTTAATGTGATTATTTCTCGAGAAACAGGCATAGTAGATCTTGGACATTTTGAAACAGAATCTGGTGAAGTGATTGATAACTTGAAACTTCAATATGAGTATGTGGGTTATAAAGGCCAGCCACTCGTCGTAGTTTGTCATGCGTTAACTGGCAACCATTTAACATATGGTGATGATGAGCATGCAGGTTGGTGGCGTGAAATTATAGATGGCGGTTACCTTTCAATTAATGATTATCAATTTATAACATTTAATGTAATTGGCAGTCCTTATGGATCAAGTTCAAGGTTGAATACACCTGATTTCCCTGAACATTTGACGATGAGAGATGTTGCGAGAGCAAACATATTAGGATTGAAACAATTTGGTTACGAAAAAATAGACGTATTAATTGGTGGTTCTTTAGGTGGAATGCAAACGTTAGAAATGCTTTATGATGGTTCGTTTGAAGTGAAAAAAGCAGTCATATTAGCTGCGACAGAGAAGACTTCATCATATAGTAGAGCATTTAATGAAATTGCTAGGCAAGTTATTCATATGAACGGACAAGACGGTTTAAGCATCGCAAGACAGCTTGGCTTTTTAACGTATCGTTCAAGTAAAGATTATGAATCAAGATTCTCTGCAGATGATGTTGTAAGCTACCAAAAATATCAAGGCAATAAATTTAAAGAAGTATTCGATAAAGACTGCTATTTAACATTGTTAGATGTATTAGACAGTCATGACATATTTAGAGGACGAGATGATGTTGAGAAACGTCTACGTCAATTAGAAACGAAAGTATTAACGTTAGGATTTGCGGATGATTTATTATATCCAGATGACCAAGTAAGAGCTTTAGGTCGATTCTTTAAATATCACAGACATTTCTATGTACAAGACAACGTTGGTCATGATGGTTTTTTATTGAATTTTGGAGATTGGGCACCTAACGTTTATCATTTCTTAAAATTATATAAATTTAAAGTACGCTGATATCAACTTAAAAGTCACCTACATTGTTTTAAAAGATAAAAATCTGTAAAATAGAGAAAGATGTTTAATTTAGATTGGGAAGTGAAAAATTTGTCTTTTAAAGTCGACATAAAAGCGACAATCATAGCAACACTTGTACTAGTTCTAAGTGCCGCTATTATAAACTTTGTACCATTATTAGCAATATTGATCATACCATTTATTACGATACCAGGAACGATTCTTTGGTATCGCTCTAAACCGTCCTTTTTTGTGACGGTTGTCATAACGTTATGTGCAACTGTTCTATTTAATCATGTATTCTTATTAACTGCCATGACACTTGTAATTTTTATGAGTGTATTTATTGGGCAGTTACTTATTGAGCGTACATCTAAAGAACGTATGTTGTACTTAGTGACAACATTTATGAGTATTTTGACGATAGGTAGTGTGTTAATTTTACAAATTACGGGAAACTTACCTTTAACAAGCAAATTCTTTAGCCAGTATCATGATGTATTACTGTCATATTTCCAAATGGGTGGCAATATAACAACTGAAATCGAAGAATCATTACAAGTTTCATTAGAAATATTACAAGCGAGCATTCCTGGGTATATAGTATTGTGGGTATTCTTATTAGTGCTTGTGAATTTAGTTGTGACGTTTCCGATTTTAAGAAAATTCAAAGTCGCAACACCAGTGTTCAGACCATTATTTATGTGGCAAATCAATAGAAGCGTAGCATTTGTTTTTGTGATCACAGTACTTGTGAGTTTGTTTGTCACGCAAGACAATGTCGTCGCGTATGGCATAGTCACTAACTTACAATTTGTGTTAGAATGGGTTATATTTATACAAGCATTATCGTTGTTCCATTTATTTGTAAAAGTTAAAAAATTACCAATTATAGTAGGTGTCATCATCTTTGTAATGGCATTTATATTTAAACCGTTTGCGTACTTATTCGGATTAATGGACATTTGGTTTAACTTGAAACAACGTATAAAAAAGTAAATTGAGGTGAGTTTATGAACCGTCAATCTGTTAAAAAAGCCCTAATATTTCCGTACATTATTATGATGATATTAGCTTTGGTGTTAGTCGTATTCAGTTTTTTTAATTCAATATTTTGGGCGATTATTTCGACGGTTGCTACGATAATTCTAATTGCAGTAAGCATATTTTTTGTTAGACAGAGCTTTTTGAAATTAGATTTATATATTGGGAGTTTAGCCGGTAGAATTACGAAAAGTAAAACAAGTGCAGTCAGTGACTTACCAATAGGTGTCATATTATTAGACAAAAATGATCATATCGAATGGATTAATAATTTTGTTAATAAACGATTAGAACGAGACGTTTTAGACGAACCAATTAACGAAGTATTTCCAAATATCTTAAAAAGATTAGAAAATACTTCAGAAGTAGAGATTGAAGAAGGATCATACAAATATAAAGTCACTTATACTGAAGATGAACACTCTATTTATCTGTTTGATATTACTGAATCTTCCCGTGTATATGAATTATATGAAAATGAAAAACCAATCATAGCAACTATTTTTTTAGATAACTTTGATGAAATTACACAGAACATGAATGACTCTCAACGTTCAGAAATCAATAGTCTGATTACAAGCGTTATAGATGACTGGTCATCACGTTATCAATTGTTTATTAAACGCTATAGTGCTGATCAATTTATCGCGCTATTAAACAAGAGTATATTAGAAGATATCGAAACGTTGAAGTTCAACTTATTAGATGATTTAAGAGATAAGACAAGAGACCTCGGTCACCAATTAACACTGAGTATCGGTATTGGTGAAGGTAGTGAGAACTTAATTGAATTAGGTGAACTATCACAATCAAGTTTAGACTTAGCACTCGGCCGTGGTGGTGACCAAGTAGCCATTAAAAATAGTAATGGTAACGTGAGATTCTACGGCGGTAAGACTGACCCGATGGAAAAAAGAACGAGAGTACGTGCACGAGTGATATCTCATGCCTTACGAGATATCTTAATTGAAGGTGACAAAGTGATCATTATGGGTCATAAATCACCAGATATGGACGCAATCGGCGCAGCAATCGGTGTATCACGCATTGCGAAGATGAACAATCTCGAATCATATATTGTATTAAACGATTCGGATATTGATAGTACATTAGAACGTGTGATGGCTGAAATAGACGAGAAGCCTGATTTGAAAGAAAGATTTATTACATCAGAAGAAGCTTGGCATGAAATGACACCACGTACAACACTCGTTGTCGTAGATACACATAAACCTGAACTTGTAATCGATGAGAACTTGCTTAATAAAGCAAATAGAAAAGTCGTTATTGACCATCATCGTCGAGGTGAAAGTATTATCTCAAGTCCATTACTTGTGTATATGGAACCTTATGCAAGTTCGACAGCTGAGCTTGTTACAGAGTTGTTAGAATACCAACCAACAGAACATCGTTTAACGAGAATCGAATCAACGATTATGTTAGCCGGTATTATTGTGGATACACGTAACTTTACATTAAGAACAGGATCAAGAACATTTGATGCTGCGAGCTTTTTAAGAAGTCATGGTGCAGATACGATTCTTTGTCAGCACTTCTTAAAAGACGATATTGATACGTATATTAAACGTTCAGACTTAATTAAGACAGTTAAATTATTCCGCGGTGGTGTCGCAATTGCACATGGCGACGATCATGAAACATATCACCCCGTTACAGTTGCACAAGCAGCAGATGAATTGCTTGGCTTAGAAGGTGTAGAAGCATCTTATGTAGTAGCACGAAGATCAGAAGATACAATTGGAATTTCTGCCCGTTCGTTAGGAGAAGTAAACGTACAATTAACGATGGAAGCACTCGGTGGAGGCGGCCACTTATCCAATGCTGCAACACAAATGAAAAATACAACAGTAGAAAAAGCAATCGAAGCATTAGTTGAGGTTGTTGAATCAGATGATAAAGGAGTGGAAGAATAATGAAAGTTATTTTCACACAAGATGTTAAAGGTAAAGGTAAAAAAGGTGAAGTTAAAGACGTACCAGTAGGATATGGTCAAAACTATTTAATCAAAAATAATTATGCTGTAGAAGCAACACCTGGAAACCTCAAACAATTAGAACAACAAAACAAACGTCAAGAAGAATTAAAACAACAAGAAATAGAAGATGCTAAAGCACTTGCGGAAAAACTTAAAGAATTAGAAGTTAAAATTCCAGCTAAAACAGGTGAAGGCGGTAAATTATTCGGATCAGTAAGTACGAAACAAATTACGCAAGCATTAGATAAACAACACAAAATCAAAGTTGATAAACGTAAAATGGACTTACCAAATGGTATTCACAGTTTAGGTTATACAAATGTACCAATTAAACTACACAACAAAGTTTCTGGCACATTAAAAGTACATGTTGTTGAAGAATAAAGGCATCAATAAAATGGTCGGTATTTGATTTACCGACCTATTTTAATGCGTTATAATAAAAATTATTAAAATGGAAAGGAGTAATCAGTATGGATAATATGATGAACCCAAAACAAATGCCCCATAGTATAGAGGCTGAACAATCTGTTATCGGTGCAATCTTGATTGATCCTGAACTGATTAACTCAACAGGTGAAACATTAATACCTGAAGCTTTCTATCGTGCAAATCATCAACACATATTTAGAGCGATGTTAATGCTAAATGAACAGAATAAAGAAATTGACTCTGTTACATTGATGGATCAGTTAGCAGCAGAATCATTATTAGAAGAAGCGGGCGGTCCAGCCTATTTAGCAGAATTAGCAAATAATGTCCCAACAACAAGAAACATACATTTCTACATAGATATTGTGTTTAAACATGCAGTGAAACGCCAACTCATTCGTGTGGCGGATAGTATTGCTGAAGATGGGTATAATCCTGAACTTGATTTAGAATCATTGTTAGGAGATGCAGAAAAGAGAATTTTAGAAATTTCTGCTTCAAGAGGTACGGAAGGCTTCAAAGATATTAAAGATGTATTAAGTATTGTGTTTGATAATGCTGAACAGCTCGATCAAAATAACGGACAAACACCAGGTATACCAACTGGTTATCGAGATTTAGACCAAATGACAGCGGGATTTAACCGAAATGATTTAATCATTATTGCGGCACGTCCATCAGTAGGTAAGACTGCCTTCGCATTAAATATCGCACAACAAGTTGCAACACACCAAGACTTGTATTCAGTCGGTATTTTCTCTTTAGAGATGGGTGCCGATCAACTTGCTACACGTATGATATGTAGTACGGGAAATGTCGATTCAAATAGATTGCGTACAGGTTCAATGACTGAAGAAGACTGGAGCAGGTTTACAGTTGCAGTAGGTAAACTATCAAGAACGAAAATATTTATCGATGATACACCAGGTATCCGAATTACGGATATTCGTGCTAAATGTCGTAGGCTCAAACAAGAACATGGATTAGATATGATCATGATTGACTACTTACAATTAATTCAAGGTAGTGGATCTCGTAGCTCAGATAATAGACAACAAGAAGTATCAGAAATCTCTCGTATGCTTAAAGCAATCGCAAGAGAATTAGAATGTCCCGTTATTGCGTTAAGTCAGTTATCTCGTGGTGTTGAACAACGACAAGATAAGAGACCAATGATGAGTGATATTCGTGAATCAGGTTCGATTGAGCAAGATGCGGATATCATTGCCTTCTTATATAGAGATGACTATTACTCAAGAGGTGGCGAAGATGAAGACGGAGAAGCGGTCGATGCGGGTGCACAAGACGAGAATGGTGAAATTGAAATCATTATCGCTAAACAACGTAACGGCCCAACAGGAACCGTTAAACTACACTTCATGAAACAATATAACAAATTCACCGATATTGACTATCAACATGCCGGAATGGAATTTGGATAAAAAAGTTTTTAAGTTAAAAGGCGTACGTTTATTGTATTTTATGAAAAAATGTACGTCTTTTGTTTTATGTAAAGTAACACTTATGTGCTTAAGTTTGTGTTTTTGAAAATGAATAAAATGGTTGTAATCCTTTTAAATATTGTGGTTAAGGTGTTTTTTAGCAATTCTTGCTTGAATGAGAATTGTAATTTAACACTCATAATCAATGTTCGTTTTTAGTTTGCAATTTAAAGATAGTACTGATAGAATACTTAATGGTTAATGAGAAAAAGCGGAGGTGCTCACATGTCATCAATCGTAGTCGTTGGGACGCAATGGGGAGACGAAGGTAAAGGTAAAATTACAGATTTCTTAGCAGAGGATGCAAACGTTATTGCACGTTTTTCAGGTGGTAACAATGCAGGTCACACAATTAAATTTGATGGAGAAACTTACAAATTACATTTAGTACCATCAGGTATTTTTTATCAAGAGAAATCAAGTGTTATCGGTAACGGTGTAGTTGTTGATCCAGTAGCTTTATTGAAAGAATTAGATGCTTTAAATGAACGCGGAGTTGCAACAGACAATTTAAGAATTTCAAACCGTGCGCAAGTCATCTTACCATATCATCTTAAACAAGATGAATTAGAAGAAGAAAAACGCGGTGACAACAAAATTGGTACAACTAAAAAAGGTATCGGTCCAGCTTATGTAGATAAAGCACAACGTATCGGTATCCGTATGGCTGATTTATTAGATAAAGAAACTTTTGAAAAACGCTTAAAAGAAAATCTTGAATATAAAAATGAATTATTCGAAAAAATGTTCAACGCTGAAGGTTTCACTTTTGAAGAAATTTTTGAAACTTACTATGCAGCAGGTCAACGTTTGAAAGAATATGTAACAGACACAGCTAAATTATTAGATGATGCTTTCGTAAACAATGAAAAAGTATTATTCGAAGGTGCTCAAGGTGTGATGTTAGATATCGACCACGGTACATATCCATTCGTTACTTCAAGTAATCCAATTGCAGGTAACGTTACAGTAGGTGGCGGTGTTGGTCCAACATACGTATCTAAAGTAATTGGTGTATGTAAAGCTTATACATCTCGTGTAGGAGACGGTCCATTCCCAACAGAATTATTTGATGAAGATGGTCACCATATCCGTGAAGTAGGTCGTGAATACGGTACAACAACTGGAAGACCACGTCGTGTAGGTTGGTTTGACTCAGTAGTTCTACGTCACTCACGCCGTGTAAGTGGTATTACAGATTTATCAATCAACTCAATTGACGTATTAACAGGATTAAAAACAGCTAAAATCTGTACAGCATACGAAATTGACGGTGTTGAAATCACTGAATACCCAGCAAACTTAAACGAATTAGAACGTTGTAAACCAATCTTAGAAGAACTACCAGGTTGGGAAGAAGACATCACAGGATGCCGTTCATTAGAAGAATTACCAGATAACGCACGCCGTTATTTAGAACGCATTTCTGAATTATGTAATGTTAAAATTTCTATCTTCTCAGTAGGACCAGATAGAAACCAAACAAACCTATTAGAAAACTTATGGGACTAATAAATAAAGAGAAACCAGCAGATACGTAGCGTATCTGCTGGTTTTTTCATATTGGGGGAAGGTGTTGTGTTGAATGGAGTGAGTTGGGTTGGGGTGTTGAGCGTTGATATAAGGTGTTATGTTGTTTGGGATGGTTAGAGTTGTGTTGGGAAAGTGGACGAAATCGGCGAAGATGTGGGTTAAAGAAGTGGTAAACTCACGAGTTGGTTGAAGATGTGAGTTAAAGATGGAGTAAACACACATCTTTTCAAAAATAATATGATTTTTTAGGAATGAACATTTTTGATTACTTAAAAAATTGACTAAGTCTTAGCTTAACGCCTAAATAAAGCCAAGAGATAGCCCAAGTCTTAGCTTAAGTACAGAATAAAGCCAAGAGATAGCCCAAGTCTGATGTGAACCCAAATATTTGAACTAAACAAATCAAAATATTGGGGTGCATTCTAATGAGGAAAAAATATGAATTTAAATTCAAACTAAAACTTGTAAAAGAATATTTAGAAGGACATCAAAGTTATAGAACAATTGCTTTAAAATATGGTATTTCAAGTTGGTCTGTCCTTCGGATTTGGGTCAATCAATATAAAGAGTTTGGAGAAGAAGGTTTAGAAATAAAAAGTAGAAATACTGTTTATACTAGCGAATTTAAATTATCTGTTTTAAAATTTAGACAAGAAAATATGTTGTCTTATCAAGATACTGCGAATCACTTTAGAATTATTAATCCTATTATCATTGCCAATTGGCAACATCAATTTGATGAAAAGTGTCGTCTTGATATAGATAATAAACAAAAGGGACGATCTCACACTATGACTAAAAAACGATCTAAATCAGATAATAAAAATTTACCTTTAAATGAAAATGAACGTGAAGAACTTGAAAGACTTAGAAATGAAAATGAGACGTTAAAGGCAGGTATAGCTTATCAAAAAAAGTTACAAGCCTTGACCGACATTTACGGAAGCAAAAATCAGAAATAGTAAAGGTCATTAAGGAACTAAATGAAACATATAATATACGATTAAGTATCTTATTTAAAGTCGCTCAAATAGCTAAATCTGTATACTATTATTGGATAAATAAATTTAGTAAAGCTGATAAAGATGAAACATTGATTCAAGTAATAAAAGAAATATGTGAAGAATCAAACCATACCTATGGTTATCGTCGTGTTACACAAGCACTAAGAAATAGAGGTCTTATCGTAAATCATAAAAAAGTACTAAGAATTATGAAAGAACATAATCTAACTTGTACAAAGTTCACACATAGAGGTCGTAAGTATCGTTCCTTTAAAGGTAAAGTTGGTAAAGTAGCTCAAAATATATTAAATCGTAGATTTAAAACAAGTCTCCCATTTCAAAAAGTCGTAACAGATATTACAGAGTTCAAATTAATGAATGGTCAGAAATTATATTTATCACCTTTTATGGACTTATATAGTTCAGAGATTATCAGCTTTAAAATCTCAAGTCGTCCTACATTAGATATAGTCATCAATCCATTAAAAGAAATGATAAAGCGTCGTCCAAACCTAGATCATCGTTTAACGATTCATTCAGATCAAGGCTGGCATTATCAACATTCACAATACACTAGATTATTAAAAGACCATAAAATATTTCAGAGTATGTCTAGAAAAGGTAATTGTCTAGATAATTCAGTTATGGAAAACTTTTTTGGGTTACTTAAACAAGAAATGTATTATGGCCAAGAATTTAAAGATTTTCAGGACCTTGAACAAGCTATTCATCGATATATCGATTTTTATAATAACGAAAGAATCAAATCAAAATTAAAAGGCTTATCTCCCAAAAATTACAGGAGACAAACCTTTGAAATAATATACTAATTAAGGTTTAGATTTTTGGGTTCAGTACAGTCATGGCTTAAGTCCTGAATAAAGCCAAGAGATAGCCTTCCAACCTCACCAACCTTACCAATCCGACCTGAGCCTAACAATCCCGCGAACCCAATCCAACTCTCCTCATACATCGCCAGCCTCTCCATAAATTCCAAACCCTTCCAACCCCGACCATCCTCATCCACCTACCTCCATCCCTCTCACACCAACCCCACCCAACAAAAAAGCATAAAAACTTATCATTTCAAGGTTGTCTACCAACTGCGCTACCAGCACTAACTTAATCAGTCTGCCTAATTAAGACTGTCCGCAATCATAGACGTCTATCTATACTTTGAAATCATAAATTCTTATGCATGTTACTGTGATTGATTAATGTATTTCTCTTTTCTTAAAGCGTCCGCCTTTTACTTCGCTCACGTCACCGATTGATAGGAATGCGGTGTTATCTATTTCTGTTACGATATCTTTTAGTTTGGATTCTTCTAATCGTGTGATGACACAGAATACGACTTTTTTATCTTCTCCTGTATATGCGCCTTCACCATTCAGATATGTGACACCTCTACCAAGTCGGTCATTGATGGCTTCCCCGATATCTCTGTATGTATCACTGATGATCCATACGGCTTTTGATTCATCAAATCCTTGAACGGTTACGTCAATCATCTTAGCAGCTATAAAATAAGCAATAACGGAAAACATCGCTGATTCCCAATTGAATACAAATCCTGCAGCTGTAAATATGAAGAAGTTAATCAACATGACGATTTCGCCTACTGAAAATGGTGCTTTACTGCTGATTAAGATAGCACTGATTTCAGAACCATCTAAAGATCCGCCATATCGTATTACGAGACCTACGCCTAAACCAATAATTGCGCCTCCAAAGATCGTTACTAAAAATGCTTCTTTAATAAAAGGATCAAAATGATGTAAGTAGGCTGTTGTAATAGATAATATTGTAATTGCGTAAATTGTAGAAATCGTGAATGTCTTACCAATCTGCTTGTATCCTAAAAAGAAAAACGGAATATTTAGTAGAAAGATAAATAATCCAAGCTTTAAATTGGTGAGATGACTCAAAATAATTGCGATACCAACAATGCCACCATCTAGTAAATTGTTAGGAACTAAAAATAATTCTAACCCTACCCCCATTAATATACTGCCGATGGTGATAAATATGAATCGTTTGAGGATTTCTCCTTTACTTAATTTACGATGTCCTTTTCTAATAACTTGTGCTTGTTCCATATTATCATCCCTTTTTAGTACTTCTATATTTATTATATAAAAAATTTAAAATAAAATCTTGTCTTCTGTATATTAGTCATGCTATAATCAATCTTGTGTTAAACAGAGGCCCCTTGGTCAAGCGGTTAAGACACCGCCCTTTCACGGCGGTAACACGGGTTCGAATCCCGTAGGGGTCACCATCTCAATTTTATACATAAGGTCCCGTGGTGTAGCGGTTAACATGCCTGCCTGTCACGCAGGAGATCGCGGGTTCGATTCCCGTCGGGACCGCTTTTAATGCTTATCGTAATAACGATAAGCATTTTTTTGTTGTTCAATCATAGATTAACGTCAAACAATAGAATTAATAGACAAATAGTGTTAAATTATAGTATAGGATATCATGCACAATTGTGTGCTTAGAGATACTTATTTTCAAAAAGAAATGAGGTAAATGTATGGCTAGAAAAATAGTAGTCGTTGATGATGAAAAACCAATTGCAGATATACTTGAATTTAATTTAAAAAAAGAAGGTTATGATGTTTATTGCGCATATGACGGTAATGACGCAGTAGATTTGATATATGCAGAAGAACCAGACATCGTATTATTAGATATTATGCTACCTGGTAGAGATGGTATGGAAGTTTGTAGAGAGGTTCGTAAGAAATTTGAAATGCCAATCATTATGTTAACAGCTAAAGACACAGAAATTGATAAAGTTCTAGGGTTAGAGTTAGGTGCAGATGATTATGTGACGAAGCCTTTTTCAACACGTGAATTAATCGCGCGTGTGAAAGCAAACTTACGAAGACATTATTCTCAACCAACACAAACAGAAGACGAAGAAACAAATGAAATCGTCATTAAAGATATTACGGTATACCCTGATGCATATTCAATTAAAAAACGTGGTGTCGATATCGAATTGACACACCGTGAATTTGAATTGTTTCATTATTTAGCAAAACATATTGGACAAGTTATGACGCGTGAACACTTACTCCAAACTGTATGGGGTTATGATTATTTTGGAGATGTACGTACAGTCGATGTTACGATACGTCGTCTACGTGAGAAAATCGAAGACGATGCATCACACCCAGAATATATTGTGACGCGTAGAGGTGTGGGTTATTTCCTACAAACACAAGAGTAGGCTGATATTATGAATTGGCTAAAGAAGTTTCAGTCCTTACACATTAAACTTGTCGTTATTTATGTTTTATTAATCATTATTGGTATGCAAATTATTGGATTATATTTTACAAATAGTCTTGAGAAAGAACTGACACGTAACTTCAAGACAAATATTGAACAGCACGTGAAACAGATTAATTACAACATAAAGAAAACGTACAACTCTGAAGATCCAAATCGGAACTTCCAAAAAGAAATACAAAGTATATTAGATGATTATGCCAATAGAACTGAAATTGATGAGATTAAGTTTATTGATCAAGATCAAATTATTGTGGCGACATCTAAGGCTACGAATCAAAATACCGTCAATCAAAAAGTAAACGATAGCTCTGTACAAAAGGCGTTATCATTAGGAAAAGCTAATGATAAAATCGTATTAAAAAATGATTCATCCGATAGTAATAGAGTATGGATCAAAAATAAACCTGTTGAATACGAAGGTGAAGTTGTCGGAGATATATATGTTGAATCAGATATTGATTCTGTTTACGAACAGTTAAACAACATTAACCAAATCTTCATCATCGGTACAGCAATCTCATTATTGATCACAATCGTGCTCGGTTTCTTCATTGCGAGAACGATTACGAAACCTATATCAGACATGCGTAACCAAACGTTAGAGATGTCTAAAGGTAACTATACGCAGCGCGTTAAGATATACGGAAATGACGAAATCGGTGAACTTGCGCTGTCATTTAACAACTTATCTAAACGTGTACAAGAAGCACAAGCGAATACGGAAAGTGAAAAGCGTCGTCTAGACTCGGTTATCACGCATATGAGCGATGGTGTCCTTGCCACTGATAGACGTGGTCGCGTACGTATTATTAATGAAATGGCGCTTAAAATGTTAGGTCTAGAACGTGCTGATGTAGAAGCGAAACATATATTAGATATTCTAAATATTGACGATGATTATTCATTAGATGACTTACAAGAGAATAATGATAGTTTCATTATTGATATTAATAGTGAAGAAGGCATTATTGCGCGTGTTAACTTCAGTACGATTATTCAAGATACAGGCTTTATCAATGGTTATATTGCCGTATTACATGACGTTACAGAGCAGCACATTTTAGAAAATGAACGTCGCGAATTCGTTGCGAATGTTTCACATGAATTGCGTACGCCGTTAACATCTATGAGAAGTTATATAGAAGCATTAGAAGAAGGTGCTTGGCGTGATCCTGAAGTTGCACCGACATTCTTAAATGTTACACGTGAAGAAACAGATCGTATGATTCGTCTTGTGAATGACTTATTACAACTTTCTAAAATGGACAGTTCAAGTGATCAAATGAACTCTGAATTGATTGATTTTAATATGTTTATTAACAAAATCATTAACAGACATGAAATGTCACAAGGTAAGAACGTGACATTCATTAGAGACATACCTGTTAAAGGTTTATTCGTTGAAATTGATCCAGATAAGATGACACAAGTGTTTGATAACGTTATTACAAATGCGATTAAATACTCACAAGAATCTCATAAACGTGTAGAGTTTCATGTGAAACAAAATACTTTATATAATCGAATGACAATACAAATTAAAGATAATGGTATCGGTATTCCAGTTAATAAAGTAGATAAAATCTTTGATCGTTTCTACAGAGTAGATAAAGCGAGAGCACGTAAAATGGGTGGTACTGGTTTAGGTTTAGCCATCACTAAAGAAATCGTAGAAGCACATAAAGGTAGAATATGGGCGAGCAGTAAAGAAGGTCAAGGTACATCCATCTATATAACATTGCCATGTGAAGTCATGGAAGATGAGTTTGGTGATTGGGATGCGTAATAGAGAACTGATTAAATCTGCTATCCTCATAATCCTTGTGCTTATCAGTGTGTTTATGACATACCGCGTATGGACATTTACACCTGAACTAACAGATTTAGAAACAGATGTGAATACAGAAACACCTTCTATTGGACCTAAAATTAGTAAGCCTATTGATAGTGTGATTATGCCGTTTAGAATGATTAATCGAAATGGCACGGACGTGAAAGGGACGTCTAACGTGAAAGATATCAAGAAAATTACTGACCAATTGTTGAGTAAAGAAGTGAAGAAAATTGATATTCTAAGCAGTGAGTCAGTCGTTCAACTTGAAGATTTATCTGAAAGATATACGATTTTAGACTTCCCTAATAGCATTCCGAGTGAAATGTACTTGAACCAAGTATTAGGGATGAGTATGAATTATTATCCTAATATTAATTTTGATCGAATTCTTGTAGATACGAAATCAACGAAAGAAGCTGTTGTGTATCTTTTAAGTGAGAATAAACAAAAGGCTGTTAAGCTACAGACAAATATTAAAAGCACGCAAATTGATAAGGTGAATAAAGAAGCAGCACCAGATTTGAAACCTTATACAGGCATGATTACAAATGCGATGACTACGAATGAAATCTACCAAATTTATGCACCAGAGAATGCGGATAATATGAATATTTACCGTTACGTTTCTAACAAAATATCCGTATCTGAATTAAATGACGTAATTCTCGGGGATTCGGTGATTGCGCGTAGTAATGAACATAACGTTTCGACTTATAACAACAATACGGGGATTTCTACTGTGAACGAAGCGAAACAAACATATCGTTATACGAATTTATCAGAAGATGAAAATCGTCAAAAAGATATGGCAAAATCAATTACAAATTCATTTAAATTTATTAATGAACATGCAGGATATACAGATGAATTCCGTCTGTTTAGTACAGATGAAAAATCTGGTAAAATAGACTATCAAATGTTCTTAAATAATTACCCAGTGTTTAATGATGATAAGTTATCATCTATAGAAGCGGTGTGGGGTAGAGATACGATTAATGAATACAATCGTGGTCTTATTACAACAGGAGTAGCCGTACCGTCTAAAAAAGAAGCGGATGAATTGCCTTCATCTGAAGAAGTCAGATTTAGCCTAGCTTCTAATGGTTCAATTGACTTTAACAAAGTTATGAATATAGCAATTGGTTATGATTTATCATTACCAAAAGACGAAATTAATAACTTACAAGACACGATTGAATTTACACCGAAATGGTATGTAAAATATGACGGTGAATGGAAACGGTACGAGAATGGAGGGTTGTCTTAATGGATTGGAAACATGCTAAGTCACTCTTCATCATTGTGTTTATTCTCATCAATATAGGATTGGTCGTTGTCTACTTTAATAAAGTAAATAATTCTATCGTTCAAGAATCAAACGCACAATCAGATGTTAATTTTGCTAAAGAAGGCATAGATATCCCGCAGTTACCAGAATATCGAGATAAGAAGATGCAAGCCATAACAGGTAGTAGTAAATCGTTCGATTCAGATGAGCTTGAAGGTGTTTATTCATTAAGTGAAAAAGACACGAAAATCAATAAAGATATTGATGCAGATTTAGATAAAGATAGTAAACAGTCATCATTTAAGAGCTTCATTAACAAAGATGCTTTTAAAGGTAAAGATTACGAATATAAAAAAAACAACACAGATAAAAGCAAAGTCGTCTATGAACAAAACTATGAAGATTTACCAATACTCAACAACAACAAAGGACAAATCGTTATAGATATGGCTAATGGTAAAGCTAAGTCATATACACAAATGTATTTAGACAAACTTAAACCAGGTAATGGCGACAACAACAATAAACGCACAATAGCAGATGCTAAGACAGCTTTAGAGACATTGTATTACAACACGTACCTTAAAAAAGGTGATAAAGTAAAGTCTGTTAGGTTAGGCTACTACAGTGTCGTTAAAGAAATAGGCGGACAAGTACTTGTACCGTCATGGGAAGTCAAAATTAAATCCAAAAAAGACGGTAAAACAGATACGAAGACATTGTATATCGATGCCATTAAACCAGAATCTACCGTCTTAGAAGAATCGTAAGAGAAGCAGTAATTAAAGGAGATGAACACTTGTGATCGCAATGAGCGTACTCGCAAGTGGCAGTACAGGAAATGCCACTTATATAGAATCAGATAAAGGAAGCCTACTTGTCGATGCTGGCTTAACAGGAAAGAAAATAGAAGGCCTCTTTCAACAAATTGACCGTAACATCAGCGACTTAGAAGGTATCTTAGTAACCCACGAACATATCGATCACATAAAAGGGTTAGGTGTACTCGCAAGAAAGTATAAACTACCTATCTATGCGAACAAGAAGACATGGCAAATGATAGAAGCTAAAGATAAAAACATACCACTAGATCAAAAGTTCCATTTCGAACCATATGAAACAAAGACATTAGCAGGTATGGATATCGAATCATTTAGCGTATCACATGACGCAATAGACCCACAGTTCTATATCTTTAACAGCGACTATAAAAAGTTAACGATGATTACAGATACAGGCTACGTGTCAGACCGCATGAAAGGTATGATACACGGAAGTGATGCCTTTGTATTCGAAAGTAATCACGATGTGGATATGTTAAGAATGGGTAAATATCCATGGAAGACGAAACAACGCATATTAAGCGACATGGGTCACGTATCTAACGAAGATGCAGCACATGCAATGTCTGATGTAATTACAGGTAGCACGAAACGTATCTATCTGTCACACTTAAGCCAAGACAACAACATGAAAGATTTAGCAAGAATGAGTGTTGGGCAAGTATTAAACGAACATGATATTGATACAAATAAAGAAGTCATTTTATGTGATACAGATAAAGAAAAAGCAACACCCATATACTACCTTTAAAAAAGATATCCCCAATCATAGAGTTGGGGATATCTTTTTAGTTTGTGCACATATATACCCACAGTTATACACAAATGTCCACAAATTGTGAATAATATAGGTAGTTATCCACGGATTTATCCACAATGAATATAAATCCGTGGATAAATCATAATAAAATGTATAAAAATAAACGACTTAATATTTAGAAAACATACAAAAAATTAAAATTGTTGATATAATAATAAAGAAAACTGTGCATAAGTTAATAACATGTGGATAACTTTTAACAAGATGAATAAAGGTGGATAAAAATGAAGATAACAATCATAACGGTAGGTAAACTAAAAGAGAAATATTGGAAACAAGCCGTAGATGAATATAATAAGCGCTTAGGTGCATATACAAAGACAGAACTCATCGAAGTAGCAGACGAAAAAGCACCCGATAATATGAGTGATAAAGATATAGAAATTGTGAAGGAAAAAGAAGCGAACAGAATCATGTCTAAAATCAAACAAGACAGTTACGTTATTACCCTGGAAATACAGGGCAAAATGTTAACAAGCGAAGGACTCAGTAAAGAAATCGATAACCTCATGACAAGAGGCAATTCACACATCACATTTATCATCGGCGGATCAAACGGCCTACATCAAAAAGTATTACAACGCAGCAACTACGCCCTATCATTCAGCAAAATGACCTTCCCACACCAAATGATGAAAGTCATCCTGATGGAACAAGTGTATCGCGCATTTAAGATCATGCGTGGGGAAGCATATCATAAATGATGCGGTTTTTAACAAATCTATTATATTTTCATCGTAAAAGGTTTAATAAATTAACAATCTCTATGTATTTTTATAATAAAGTCTATTATCATAAGTACTGATATAAAAATTCATTATATGGAGAGATTTTATGAGTACCAACATATTAGATGAAATCAGTAAAGTTCTAAATGGAATTGAAAAGTATTGGATAAATAATAAACTAGCAAAGCAAATAATAATAGAAGGTTTAAGAAATAATGATAACAATTTAATTTCTAAGCTTCTATCTAATCAAACTATCAATGAAGCATATGTTCAAGATATAGATGGATATAAAATTTTTGACAAAGAAGCTTTTATTTCAATGCTACGCTATAAAAATTATTGGCAAGATAGCTATACTAAATATGCTAACAAAATTGGGTTAACCACTGAAGGTAAGTATTTAAATTACAATTCAGATGTGGTATTAGATTTTCCATTTAAAGATTGTGTACTTGAAGGAAGTATGACAAAAGAGAACAGTATTTTGAAGAATGATGAAAGATTTTATAATCAAAGAATTGCTAAAGAAGAAATAGATACATTATTATCATCTAAAGCATTAACTAATATAAAAAAATATGATAGATACGGCGAAAATGCTGTTTCTCAATTAAATAAAAACGATAATTTAATTATTAAAGGTAATAATTTGATTGCTTTACATAACTTAAAGTGTAATTTTAAAGACAAAATCAAGCTTATTTTTATTGATCCTCCTTACAATACAGGAAGTGATAGCTTTAAATATAATGATAAATTTAATCATTCTTCATGGCTTACTTTTATAAAAAATAGATTAGAAATTGCTAGAGAATTACTTAGTTATGATGGTGTTATACTTGTTCAATGTGATCATCATGAACTTGGTTATCTAAATGTTCTAATGGATGATATTTTTGGTTCAGAGAACAAAGTTCAAGTTATTTCATGTAAAACTTCTGCACCTGCTGGGTTTAAAACAGTTAACCCTGGCCCTATAGATGTAACAGAATACATTTTGTATTATGCAAAAGATAAATCTGAGGTAGATTTTAAAAAAGGATATGTTCCAGTTAGTTATGATAGTAATTATAATAGATATATTGAAAATTATGATCAAGAATCAAATAAATGGATAATTAAACCTATAGTTGAAAAATACTATGAAGTAGAAAATATCAATGATAATAAACACGCTAAAGAAGTGTGGGGGTCTGAATGGAAAGTAGTCCGAGATAAAGGTATTGAAAAGTTTGCTCTTGAAAATGCTGAGAGAATTGTATCGATAAGAGATCCTCATAATCCTACAGAAAAATTAAAAAATTTGTTAAAAGAATCTAAAAACACTGATAAGGTCATAGAGGTTAAAAGAGATATAGGTTCATTATATTTATATAACGGAGGTTCATTAGCTTTTTATAAAAATAAACTTAAAGAAATCGATGGCAGATTAACACCTACAGAACTACTAACAGACTTATGGACAGATATTTCTTGGGCGGGCATAGCTAATGAAGGCAAAGTGAAATTAAAAAATGGTAAAAAACCAGAAAAATTATTGAAAAGAATTATTGAATTAACTACTAATGAAAGAGATATCGTATTAGATTTTTTTATGGGTTCAGCGACTACTCAAGCTGTGGCTCATAAATTGAATAGACAATATATTGGTATCGAACAAATGGAGTATATCAATAGTATTTCTGTACCCCGTTTACAGAATGTCATTGGAGGCGAACAAAGCGGTATATCGAAATCAATAGGTTGGCAAGGTGGAGGTTCTTTTGTGTACGTAGAATTAGCAAAACAAAACCAAGAAATCATAGATAGAATTATAAATAGTAATACTAAAGAAGAACTTAACGAACAAATCGATGATTTATTAAGCAAAGGTGTACTTAATTATGAAGTAGACTTTAATGAGTTCACAAATACTAAGAAAGAATTCAATGAATTGAAGCTTGAAGAGCAAAAAGAAGTATTGATTAGAGTCTTAGATAGCAATCAACTATATGTTAATTACTCTGATATTGAGGATACTGCATATAATTTTACAGAAGATGAAATAGCATTTAATCATAGTTTCTATGGAGGCGAGTAATAATGTCAGAAATGCTACATGATCGTATTGAAAATCAATTATTTTTACAATATCCAGAAATACCTAATTATATTATCGACAATTTGAATCATCGATTAAGACCATACCAAGAAGAAGCGTTTCAAAGGTTAATGTATGTTGAAAACCAAGATAATGGTAATTTATATAACAAATTAATGTTTAATATGGCGACAGGTTCTGGTAAAACGCTCGTTTTAGCTGCTTCAATATTATATTTATTTAAAGAAAAAGGATATCAAAACTTTTTATTTTTTGTTAATAGTACTGCGATTGTTAATAAAACATATGACAATTTAACTAATACCGCATCTAATAAGTATCTATTCAATCCAAATGGTATAGTGATTGATGGTAAAACAATTAGTATTCAAGTTGTAGAGAATTATCCTTCTTTACCAGATGAAAATACAATCTATCTTAAATTGACAACGATTAATTCTTTACATGACAAATTAAATTATCCAAGAGAAAATGAAATTACATATGAAGATTTGGCTCAATTTCCACTGGTATTACTAGCTGATGAAGCTCATCATTTGAATGTGAGTACAAAGAAAAAAGGGAAAAAGAATAAAGTAGAAATTGAAGAAACTAACTGGGAAGTAACAGTTGAGCGAATTATGAAGCAAAACACTAGTAATAAATTATTAGAATTCACGGCTACGGTACAACTTAAAGACGATATTTTTGAAAAATATAAAGATAGAATTTTATATCGTTATGATTTAAAAGAATTCATGCATCAAGGCTATTCGAAAAATGTAACGCTTCTACATGCAAGTGAAGAAAATGAATTAAAAATACTACATGCTTTATTGATGAGTGAATATAAAAAATACGTAGCTGAAATAAATGACATTATACTTAAACCTGTTATTATGTTTCAATCTACCACTATAAAGGGATCACAGGAATTACATCAAATAATGTTAGACTATTTAGAACAGTTAACTTTAGAAAAATTAGAACAAATTGTTGAAGCTGGTTATAAATTTTACACTGGTCAAAATAGTATTTGGAGTAAAGTCTTTAGCTTTTATAAACAATCTAATTTAATAAAGGTATTAGATGACTTGAAATGGAATTTTAATAAACAGACAACATTAAATGTAAATAATGATAAAGAGAAAGAAAAAAATGCACAATTGCTAAATAATCTAGAAGATTTTAATAATCCTATAAGAGCTATTTTTGCAGTGTACAAACTTAATGAAGGTTGGGATGTTTTAAATCTTTTTGATATTGTAAAAATCGACGAGAAGAAGAAAGTGAACAAAGCTGCTACAAATGCAGAAGCGCAACTTATTGGTCGAGGAGCTAGATATTATCCATTTATCTATAATCAAGAGAAATCTTATAAACGTAGATTTGACAATGAATTTAGTGATTTAAAAGTTATTGAAACGTTGCATTATCATACGATTAATGATTCTTCTTATATTAAAAACTTACATCAATCTTTAACAGAAGCAAAGGTACAAACCAATGCAGATATCAGTGAAGTGCACGAAGGTAAAGTAAAAAGTAAATTTAAAAAAACAGAACTTTTTAAGAATGGAAAAATATACATCAATAAAACAATCCCGACAACACCAGATGATTATAAAAGTTTAGAGAATTATAGTGCGACAAGAACACATCAGAAAGATTTATATAAAACGAGTGAATCAAATTTAATTCAAGATATTAAAAGAATAGCTGAAAATCGTAAAGAAGTGAAACTAAGTTTAAGCAAACCATTATTGCAAAAAGCATTAAGAAGTAATCCATTTTTTAGATATTCTAATTTAAAAGAGTACGTACCAAGTATTACAAGTATGCAGACTTTTATTGAATCAAAAGATTTTCTAGGCAATTTGGATATAAGCGTAACTATTCCTAAAGAAATGGATGTCAGTGATATAACACCTAAAATTAAATTATCTGTATTAAATGATTATTTGAGCAAATTGGAAACAAAAATAAAAAATAATTATCTAAAAGTTAAAGGTACAACGATTTTTGAAGGTATTAAGATATCAGAATTAATCGATGATTACGTTGTTGAAGTTAATAATGTTAATAGAGATGTTTCAGATTTAGAGAGTCAGAAACGACCAAAAAATATGACTCAACATGATTGGTATATTTATGATAAAGCGATTGTAAATGGTTTAGAGAGTGATTTGATCGATTTAATCAATAATATGATGGAAGATTTACAAAAAAAATATGATGAAGTCTATTTAATTCGTAATGAACGTAAAATTAAGTTTAGAGAAATTGATGGTGTTAAAGGATTTATGCCTGATTTCTTACTCTATTTAAAAGATGATAATTATACTTATCAAGTGTTTGTAGAACCTAAAGGACAACATTTATTATTAAATGATGAGTGGAAAGAACAGTTTATGTTATCTATCAATAAGAGAGAAGATATTGAAGTACTCGCTGAAAATGACAACGTTAGATTAGTTGGTTTATGTTTTTATTCTGATGAAGCATTAAAACGTCAAGAATTTAAAGAACAATTTAATGACAAATTGTTAAATTAAATTTATTTATCATAAAAAATTAAATTAATAAGAGCCTCCCTCACCGAAAAGTGAAGGATGCTCTTATTTTATTAAATAATGTGTTTTCATTTTGATAAGTAGTCATTAATAATTGTCTGTAAATCATTATTAAGTACCGCTGTTATAGAGTCATCATTCATAAAATCCTCATAGATTTTATCCAATATTTCTTCATCTTCAATTGCTGTAAAATGATGTACTAGTCCTTTTACGATAGATATATAATCATGTGATGCTAAACAATTAGCAACCGTTCGCCAGTCTGACTGTGCGGTTTCATAGTTCATAGATAATCCTCCTTTTATTTCAATGTCCATTTTTGACGTGCTTTAGGATTGAGTGGATGCATGATTTCATTCGTTACTGGATTAATGAGCTTTTTGACTTTCTTTTTATGAGGTTTTAACATTTCCATTACTTGTTCAACACGTTCTACAACAACTGGCCGCTTCGCATAGGCACCATAAGCTAGTATCACTGTGCCACTTTCACTTATCGCTTTCATCAAGTGGATGTCTGTATGTTTATCAAAAGGTTCTTTGATATGTTTAAGGTTCTCTGGAGTTTTAATATTAGAGAATAGATTTACAAGATATACTGCGCCATATTGTTCAGAATTCGCTAATTGGTTAAGAATTAGAACAGTGGTAAGATCGAGTGATAATACGCCATCTAAATGAGGATACATCGTTATCACTGTACATGCGGGTTTGTTTTTATCCCAAGTCTTTTTGAGTAAGTAACGATGTTGTTCATCGTCGCTAAAAATTGCTTCTGTGTGTATGGTGCTTTTGACCGTATTCATAGTACTCACTTCCTTTAGTATTCTTCGGGTAACAACATGACGTAATAAGAAAGGTTCTGTTGCAAAGTTGAGTTTATAGTATAATTTTAACAAAAAGGAGTATGCTATATGAACTATTTCAGATATAAACAATTTAACAAGGACGTCATCACTGTAGCCGTTGGCTACTATCTAAGATACGCACTGAGTTATCGTGATATATCTGAAATTCTAAGAGAACGTGGTGTCAACGTTCATCATTCAACGGTCTACCGTTGGGTTCAAGAATATGCTCCGATTTTGTATCAAATTTGGAAGAAAAAACATAAAAAAGCCTATTACAAATGGCGTATTGATGAGACGTACATCAAAATAAAAGGGAAATGGAGCTATTTATATCGTGCCATTGATGCAGAGGGGCATACATTAGATATTTGGTTGCGTAAGCAACGTGATAATCATGCAGCATATGCGTTTATCAAACGTCTCATTAAACAATTTGGTAAACCTCAAAAAGTGATTACAGATCAGGCACCTTCAACGAAGGTAGCCATGGCTAAAGTTATTAAAACGTTTAAACTGAATCCCGACTGTCATTGTACATCGAAATATCTGAATAATCTCATTGAGCAAGATCACCGTCATATTAAAGTAAGAAAGACAAGATATCAAAGTATGAATACGGCAAAGAATACTTTAAAAGGTATTGAATGTATTTACGCTCTATATAAAAAGAACCGCAGGTCTCTTCAGATCTACGGATTTTCGCCATGCCACGAAATTAGCATCATGCTAGCAAGTTAAACGAACACTGACATGACATATTAGTGGTTAGCTATATTTTTTTACTTTGCAACAGAACCGTTATTTTTAACACTTTCGACACGAAATGCGATAGATGGGGATACGTTAGATCAAAGTTTAAAACATTTAACAGAATCATTTAGAAGATTGTTTAAGTATAAAAAAATTAGTAAAAATTTAATTGGTTTTATGAGGTCAACAGAAGTGACAGTTAATAAAAATGACGGTAGTTATAATCAACATATGCATGTGTTGATGTGTGTCGAAAATAGTTATTTTAAGAATAAAGCTAATTATATAACTCAAGAAGAATGGATTGATTTGTGGCAAAAAGCATTACAAGTTGATTATCGTCCAGTTGCAAATATCAAAGCGATCAAACCGAATAAAAAGGGGGATAAAGATATTCAAGCAGCAATCAAAGAGACCTCAAAATATTCGGTTAAATCATCAGATTATTTAACTGATGATGATGAAAGAAATCAAGAAATTGTGAGAGATTTAGAATACGGCTTGTATCGAAAACGTATGTTGAGTTATGGTGGTTTGCTTAAACAAAAGCATAAAATTTTAAATTTAGATGACTCAGAGGACGGTAATTTAATTAATACAAGTGATGAAGAACAAACGACAGATGAAGAAGAAAAAGCACATTCAATTACGGCAATCTGGAATTTTGAAAAACAAAATTATTTTTTGAAAAATTTGTAGCGTTAGCTTAAAAGCTAGCGTTTTTTTATGCTTTTTTACCTCCGTAGGAACTATAGTGTTCAACCGGCATGGTTGACCAGTTTGTATGCTAATTTTTAAATTTGGATGTAACTGGGCAGTGTCTTAAAAAATCGACACTGGAATTGTTAAAAATTGATGTCTGGATTATCTGCAAAATAAAAATCATAAATCTTAAGAAATTCAAAATCAGTATCTGATATGTTTTGTTCTTTCATGATTTTAATTACATTTTGAATTCGTTGGTCGTTAGGGATATTACATAGTTCAGAAATTTCTTTTGATGTTTTATCAAATACGGAAAATGTAAATTCAAAGTTTATTGTCATAAAGAACACCTCTTATTTGGCTCATATTTGCGTTTTAAGAAACAAATATAATTATACAGGTAAAAAAATATATATTTTTAAAGTTTGCTCTAAATACCCCCTTAAAATGCAAAATAAGGGTATTGGATTATCACACGCAAATTTTGTTTTTAGCACGACACCTTTTCAGGTGTGTAAGTGCGCCCTTGGACAATGGAAAAATAAAACTCTTAATTAAACAGAGTTTAACTAAGATAGTCACGAGGAATTGAATAGCCTTTAATTCTGAGTTTCTTCAGATGTACCTGATTTATGGGGTGGTTTATGGTATGACGTTAAATTAACCCATGAATCAACGTATAAACTAATACATAATGTAGGGGTAAAAAAGCACATAAAATAAGCACGCATTTATGCCGAGAAAATTTATTGATCAATGAGAAGAACCCTTAACTAAACTTGTAGACGAATGTCGGCATAGCGTGAGCTATTAAGCCGACCATTCGACAAGTTTTGGGTTTGTTAAGGGTTCCGAGGCTCATTGTCAATAAAGCAATTGGAATAAAGCAATAAAGATTAACTTAATACTTTTACAATGAGGGTTGAGATGATTTTATAAGCTAAAAATAAAATACTTACTTTAACTATAAATATAATTGCAAATATTATTACTTCGCCGATACTTTGTATGTTAGTAAATGATGCAGTAGAAGTGCTAAACGTTGCAAACATTAAAGCTACAAATAAACTAAACCAATAACTAGTTACTATTTCTGTTATTTTCATAAAATCACCTTACTAGAGCTATTTTTTATAAATGACCATTAGTAGAACAATAATCATCAAAAGCTGCCCATTTTCCTTTGTTAGACTGACAAGTTTTTTTAATTCCATAATTCATTATTTCATCAAGCAATTTAGTTGCTACTGCTCCTCCTATTACACCGAGTACTGGGGCTATACGTGTAGATGTACCTTCATTATTATTTGAATCTAAATCGGGTTTGAACCCTATTTTTTGGTTAAATTTCTCTATTTGGTCTTTATTCATACTTTCGAAATATGTTTTAAGATTTTCTGCTTGTTTTTGTGTCAATCCATTATTTGTAGCGTATTCTGTATTGAAAACATATTTTTCATTTTGAATATCGTATTTTAGAGACTTTTGTATTGTATTGATTTCTTTTTCACTGATTGAACTACTTTCTGCTTGGGTTGGATTATTGAATATACCGAAAAAAGTAATAATAAGACTTAAAGTTAATAAAAAACTTTTGTTAAATATAATTTTTTCATCATGATATCCTCCTTTATTAAATTTTACCCCAAGTAAAATTGATAAAACTTTATTAGAGGTTTTGAAACGAGTTGAAAACGAGTTTCTTCTTGTCTTGATACTATATAGAAATAACGTTCTTTTTAAGAATGTGCGTTTAACGTTGATATATCAACGTTTTTGTTGATTTTCTAGGTGGAAAACAAAATTGTTGGAATGTTGGTGTTTTATTATGCATAATAATCATACAAAACATATAAACAAAAATCAAGATGATGAAACATTAAAAGATTTAACGAAAAGTGGGAAACAACGGCCGTGGAAAGAGAAAAAAATAGACAATGTGAGTTACGCGGATATTCTGGAAATTTTAAAAATCAAAAAAGCGCATAATGTTAAACAATGCGGCAATGTCTTAGAATTCAAACCGACCGATGAAGGTTATTTGAAATTATATAAAACGTGGTTTTGTAAATCGAAGTTATGTCCGGTTTGTAATTGGAGGCGTGCGATGAAAAATAGTTATCACGCTCGAAAAGTGATTGAAGAGGTGATAAAAGAAAAACCGAAAGGGCGTTGGTTATTTTGGTTCTGTTGCAAAGTTGAGTTTATAGTATAATTTTAACAAAAAGGAGTATGCTATATGAACTATTTCAGATATAAACAATTTAACAAGGACGTCATCACTGTAGCCGTTGGCTACTATCTAAGATACGCACTGAGTTATCGTGATATATCTGAAATTCTAAGAGAACGTGGTGTCAACGTTCATCATTCAACGGTCTACCGTTGGGTTCAAGAATATGCTCCGATTTTGTATCAAATTTGGAAGAAAAAACATAAAAAAGCCTATTACAAATGGCGTATTGATGAGACGTACATCAAAATAAAAGGGAAATGGAGCTATTTATATCGTGCCATTGATGCAGAGGGGCATACATTAGATATTTGGTTGCGTAAGCAACGTGATAATCATGCAGCATATGCGTTTATCAAACGTCTCATTAAACAATTTGGTAAACCTCAAAAAGTGATTACAGATCAGGCACCTTCAACGAAGGTAGCCATGGCTAAAGTTATTAAAACGTTTAAACTGAATCCCGACTGTCATTGTACATCGAAATATCTGAATAATCTCATTGAGCAAGATCACCGTCATATTAAAGTAAGAAAGACAAGATATCAAAGTATGAATACGGCAAAGAATACTTTAAAAGGTATTGAATGTATTTACGCTCTATATAAAAAGAACCGCAGGTCTCTTCAGATCTACGGATTTTCGCCATGCCACGAAATTAGCATCATGCTAGCAAGTTAAACGAACACTGACATGACATATTAGTGGTTAGCTATATTTTTTTACTTTGCAACAGAACCTATATCTATATAAAACTCTACATTGTAAGACAAGATAAATGTCTTCACATGTAGAGTTTTTTGGTTATTTGTTGAAGGGTGTAAGAGAAGGTTTGGATCTATGTCAAGAATTCTCTTTTTACTGTGTCCGTATTCTTGATATAGATCCATATTTTCTTTATTATATTGATGAACTTTATATAGTTTCTTGAAGTTTAAGTCGTTTTTTATTTTTGTAAATTACAAGTAAACATTAATTCTATTGGGCAAAATTAAATTGACTTATCTTACTAATGTTATATACTTAGATTAAGTGATTTTAAATTGCAACTATTGGGAGGAATCTAAATGAAAGGGAAAAAGTATGATTTTTTGCCAAATAGGCTAAATAAATATTCAATTCGTAAATTCACTGTTGGAACAGCTTCACTATTAATTGGTGCTACATTAGTATTTGGTATTGGAAATGAAGCAAAAGCAGATGAGATATCGAATACTACAGGTCAGGTAAGTTTTGATAATGGAAGTTCTTTTAAAGAAAATTCTTCACAGTCGTCTGAATTAGAAAAAACACCAAGTACTGAGGAGACGACAAAAGAAGAGCAACCAAGTACTGAGGAGACGACAAAAGAAGAGCAACCAAGTACTGAGGAGACAACAAAAGAAGAGCAACCAAGTACTGAAGAGACAACAAAAGAGGAGCAATCAAGTACTGAAGAAGTAACAAAAGAAGAGCAATCAAGTACTGAAGAAGTAACAAAAGAAGAGCAACCAAGTACTGAAGAAGTAACAAAAGAAGAGCAACCAAGTACTGAAGAAGTAACAAAAGAAGAGCAACCAAGTACTGAGGAGACAACAAAAGAAGAGCAACCAAGTACTGAGGAGACAACAAAAGAAGAGCAACCAAGTACTGAGGAGACAACAAAAGAAGAGCAACCAAGTACTGAAGAAGTAACAAAAGAAGAGCAATCAAGTACTGAAGAAGTAACAAAAGAAGAGCAATCAAGTACTGAAGAAGTAACAGAGGATACTGATTTAAACACTAATACTTCCACTTTACAAGAACAGCTTGAAAATACAGAAAATAAAGAAGAAATAGTGAATCAATATTTAACAGAGCAGTTATCTGAAGAAGAAGCAGATGCGATTATAGAAATTGCTAATATAGACTATAATAATGCAACAACAGAAGAAATTAATGATGAGATTTTGAAGGCGGCTTTAATAAACTTGTCTAACGAGATTGATAGTGAACAGCCATTGGCTACTAGAGCAACTCGTATGTTTTCAGCAATTAATACTTTAGCAGCTGATATACCAAATGAAACAAAATATCAATTCCCAACTGATTCTGATTTAGCATACTTATTGAGAGATTTAAAGTATGATGCAACAACAGTAAATGAAGATACTTCTTTAAGATATGCTGGGTTAAATCAATTTGAAAATGCAGATAGTAGTTCAATTAAATTGCAATTAACAAAATGGTTAGCTACTTCAAGTCAATTTAGAAATGGAGGTAATATTAATTTATCATTCCCACAAGAAGCATTTTCAAGTCAAATTGAATCTATTACTTTAAATGGTGTTCAAATGACATCAAATAGTGATGGATCAAACTGGAGTGCGCCAGTGAACGGTCGGACGGTTAATTCTGGATTAATTGGTGTTGTTACCAATCATGATTTAATTATTAATTTAAAAGATAATCAAACACTGCAGTCTTTAGGTTATACCAATGATAAACCTGTATATGTACTACATACTTGGACTAATAATAAAGGTGAAGTTGCTGCTGAGAGTATTGATACATCATTTATTAGTCCAACTGTTAATACAGATGTAGATAACAGTAAGAGTACAGACTTTACAGCTGGAAAAGTTAAAAATCAAATTCATTATAATAAAGATAATCAAACAATAGATTCAGTTCACACATTTAAGCCAAACCAAAACTTTTTACAAACGGATTATAATTGGGTTTTATATATTAAAGAGCAAGTTCCTCAAGACTTATTACCTTATATAGATTTAAATAATATTGAACTTTATGTATCAGATGAAAATGGTAATAAAATCCGTGAAAATAGAGTTGTTAATGTTTTTGCAGACGACAAGGGCTTGGTTGATACTAGTAAAGTAGATAGCATCTCAATCTTAGATAATAATACAATTAGGGATTTAAATAATGCTAGAGGTGAATTAGATAGAAATGTATTTTACGGTGCATTAGGACAATCAAGAAGTTACACATTATCTTATTCATTACTTCCTGGTATTACTTTAGAAAAAATTGCTAAAGATTTAAATGAAAGTACAGAAGATGCGCGTTTAGACTTTTCATCTTGGTTAGAAGCAGATTATGTAGATAATCGATCTGATAATGGAGCACCATTCCAGCCTTTAGAAGGTTCGTATGCTACATCATATCTAGATTTTTATGACTATGACAATGATGGTGTACCAGATATTATTGATGATGAACCAGAAATAGGTAATAATGACCCTACAATTGATCCTATTGAGGATCAAATTATTACTGAGGGGGAAAGTATAACTCCTATTAGCATTACACCTCAAGATGATGACAATGATCCGTTAACTACAACGGTTACAAACTTACCCGAAGGCGTTAGTTATAATGAAGCAACTGGACAAATAGAAGGTACTCCACAAGTAAATGATTGGAAAGATACTGAAGAAGTTCGTGACTATGAAGTTCAAGTAACAGTAGATGATGGTCAAGGTGGACAAACTGTCGAAACATTTATTATCAGTGTTAATAGAGACACTGATAAAGATACAGTTGCAGATATAACAGATACAGATGATGATAATGACGGCGTTAACGATAGTGATGAAGAAGCTTCTAACTTAGATCCGAAGAACAAAGATACCGACGGTAATGGCGTAACAGACGGAGAAGAAGATACAGATAATGATGGTTATACAAATGACGAAGAGTCAGATGATAAGTCATCAACAATCACAGATAAAGATAACGACGGTGTATCAGATGTAGTAGATCCAGCAGATACAGATGGAGACGGCATCACAGATGATGTTGATACAGATGATGATAATGACGGCGTTAACGATAGTGATGAAGAAGCTTCTAACTTAGATCCGAAGAACAAAGATACCGACGGTAATGGCGTAACAGACGGAGAAGAAGATACAGATAATGATGGTTATACAAATGACGAAGAGTCAGATGATAAGTCATCAACAATCACAGATAAAGATAACGACGGTGTATCAGATGTAGTAGATCCAGCAGATACAGATGGAGACGGCATCACAGATGATATTGATACAGATGATGATAATGACGGCGTTAACGATAGTGATGAAGAAGCTTCTAACTTAGATCCGAAGAACAAAGATACCGACGGTAATGGCGTAACAGACGGAGAAGAAGATACAGATAATGATGGTTATACAAATGACGAAGAGTCAGATGATAAGTCATCAACAATCACAGATAAAGATAACGACGGTGTATCAGATGTAGTAGATCTAGCAGATACAGATGGAGACGGCATCACAGATGATGTTGATACAGATGATGATAATGACGGCGTTAACGATAGTGATGAAGAAGCTTCTAACTTAGATCCGAAGAACAAAGATACCGACGGTAATGGCGTAACAGACGGAGAAGAAGATACAGATAATGATGGTTATACAAATGACGAAGAGTCAGATGATAAGTCATCAACAATCACAGATAAAGATAACGACGGTGTATCAGATGTAGTAGATCCAGCAGATACAGATGGAGACGGCATCACAGATGATGTTGATACAGATGATGATAATGACGGCGTTAACGATAGTGATGAAGAAGCTTCTAACTTAGATCCGAAGAACAAAGATACCGACGGTAATGGCGTAACAGACGGAGAAGAAGATACAGATAATGATGGTTATACAAATGACGAAGAGTCAGATGATAAGTCATCAACAATCACAGATAAAGATAACGACGGTGTATCAGATGTAGTAGATCCAGCAGATACAGATGGAGACGGCATCACAGATGATATTGATACAGATGATGATAATGACGGCGTTAACGATAGTGATGAAGAAGCTTCTAACTTAGATCCGAAGAACAAAGATACCGACGGTAATGGCGTAACAGACGGAGAAGAAGATACAGATAATGATGGTTATACAAATGACGAAGAGTCAGATGATAAGTCATCAACAATCACAGATAAAGATAACGACGGTGTATCAGATGTAGTAGATCCAGCAGATACAGATGGAGACGGCATCACAGATGATGTTGATACAGATGATGATAATGACGGCGTTAACGATAGTGATGAAGAAGCTTCTAACTTAGATCCGAAGAACAAAGATACCGACGGTAATGGCGTAAAAGACGGAGAAGAAGATACAGATAATGATGGTTATACAAATGACGAAGAGTCAGATGATAAGTCATCAACAATCACAGATAAAGATAACGACGGTGTATCAGATGTAGTAGATCCAGCAGATACAGATGGAGACGGCATCACAGATGATGTTGATACAGATGATGATAATGACGGCGTTAACGATAGTGATGAAGAAGCTTCTAACTTAGATCCGAAGAACAAAGATACCGACGGTAATGGCGTAACAGACGGAGAAGAAGATACAGATAATGATGGTTATACAAATGACGAAGAGTCAGATGATAAGTCATCAACAATCACAGATAAAGATAACGACGGTGTATCAGATGTAGTAGATCCAGCAGATACAGATGGAGACGGCATCACAGATGATGTTGATACAGATGATGATAATGACGGCGTTAACGATAGTGATGAAGAAGCTTCTAACTTAGATCCGAAGAACAAAGATACCGACGGTAATGGCGTAACAGACGGAGAAGAAGATACAGATAATGATGGTTATACAAATGACGAAGAGTCAGATGATAAGTCATCAACAATCACAGATAAAGATAACGACGGTGTATCAGATGTAGTAGATCCAGCAGATACAGATGGAGACGGCATCACAGATGATGTTGATACAGATGATGATAATGACGGCGTTAACGATAGTGATGAAGAAGCTTCTAACTTAGATCCGAAGAACAAAGATACCGACGGTAATGGCGTAACAGACGGAGAAGAAGATACAGATAATGATGGTTATACAAATGACGAAGAGTCAGATGATAAGTCATCAACAATCACAGATAAAGATAACGACGGTGTATCAGATGTAGTAGATCCAGCAGATACAGATGGAGACGGCATCACAGATGATATTGATACAGATGATGATAATGACGGCGTTAACGATAGTGATGAAGAAGCTTCTAACTTAGATCCGAAGAACAAAGATACCGACGGTAATGGCGTAACAGACGGAGAAGAAGATACAGATAATGATGGTTATACAAATGACGAAGAGTCAGATGATAAGTCATCAACAATCACAGATAAAGATAACGACGGTGTATCAGATGTAGTAGATCCAGCAGATACAGATGGAGACGGCATCACAGATGATGTTGATACAGATGATGATAATGACGGCGTTAACGATAGTGATGAAGAAGCTTCTAACTTAGATCCGAAGAACAAAGATACCGACGGTAATGGCGTAACAGACGGAGAAGAAGATACAGATAATGATGGTTATACAAATGACGAAGAGTCAGATGATAAGTCATCAACAATCACAGATAAAGATAACGACGGTGTATCAGATGTAGTAGATCCAGCAGATACAGATGGAGACGGCATCACAGATGATGTTGATACAGATGATGATAATGCCTCTGCAGATTCAAGTAATCAAGTGCCAGATTTAAATGAAGGTAGTAGCACTTCAAATAATACTGATAACAAAGGTAATAATGAAGATAAGGCTTTACCTGAAACTGGTGAAAGTGATAGTAAGCAAGGTACTATTTTTGGAGCATTATTTGCGGGATTAGGATCATTATTATTATTCAGACGACGTAATAAAAAAGAAGAAAAGTAATAGTGAATATGAAGAGCTAGGCGATTTGCCTAGCTCTTCTTTTTACTTGTAAAATAATGGTTTTAAGAATGTAATGAAGTAGTGGTACTTAAAATTGTATGTTAGCATTTTTATTGCTTTTTATATGTCTTTTAATTAAATTATATAATATATTAGTTGTTTTATATACAATAATAAGGTGATTTGTTTAAGTATAAACCACACTTAAATAGATTTATCATAGCCAACCTTTGAGGTGGTTATTTTTACATGTAGATAGGGTTATATATACATATATGAAGAAATTTTTTCGTGTAAATAGCCCGTCAAGTTTTTGAAATTTTATGAGAGATAACAAAGTAAATCTATAAAGCATTCAAGTGTTTATATCAATATCTATTGTTTAAAATTAAAAAAATAATCATAAAAATAATTGCAAAAGTAATTAATTACATAATGATTAAAAACCGCACCACTAACCGATACGCAGAAGCGTATCGGTTCTGTTGCAAAGTAAAAAAATATAGCTAACCACTAATATGTCATGTCAGTGTTCGTTTAACTTGCTAGCATGATGCTAATTTCGTGGCATGGCGAAAATCCGTAGATCTGAAGAGACCTGCGGTTCTTTTTATATAGAGCGTAAATACATTCAATACCTTTTAAAGTATTCTTTGCCGTATTGATACTTTGATATCTTGTCTTTCTTACTTTAATATAACGGTGATCTTGCTCAATGAGATTATTCAGATATTTCGATGTACAATGACAGTCAGGTTTAAGTTTAAAAGCTTTAATGACTTTAGCCATTGCTACCTTCGTTGAAGGTGCCTGATCTGTAATCACTTTTTGAGGTTTACCAAATTGTTTAATGAGACGTTTGATAAATGCATATGCTGAATGATTATCTCGTTGCTTACGCAACCAAATATCTAATGTATGTCCCTCTGCATCAATGGCACGATATAAATAGTTCCATTTTCCTTTTATTTTGATGTACGTCTCATCAATACGCCATTTGTAATAAGCTTTTTTATGCTTTTTCTTCCAAATTTGATATAAAATCGGGGCATATTCTTGAACCCAACGGTAGACCGTTGAATGATGAACATTTACACCACGCTCCCTTAATATTTCAGATATATCACGATAACTCAATGCATATCTTAGATAGTAGCCAACGGCTAAAGTGATGACGTCCTTGTTAAATTGTTTATATCTGAAATAGTTCATACAGAAGACTCCTTTTTGTTAAAATTATACTATAAATTCAACTTTGCAACAGAACCAAAAAAGTTGCTTTTCCTTACCTAGTGATGTAATGTTTTAGGTGTCTAATCAAAAACTTTACAAGAAAGGGGAAAAAGCAACTTTTTTTATTATCATAGTTTGTGAGAAACTAGGTTGTTTTTAATATTAATAACATGGATAAGTATACTGAGAAGAAACTTAGAAATCAAGTATTTCAGAAATTTATAGAGCGACATGTAGGAGAAAATCAAATGACATTGGTACGGGAATGTAATACCTTTTTGTCTTTCGTGACAGATAAGTCGTTAGAAAAAAATAAGTTATATAAGGCTAATTCGTGTAAAAATCGATTTTGTCCGGTTTGTGCTTGGCGTAAAGCTAGAAAAGATGCGTTGGGTTTATCTTTGATGATGCAGCATGTACAAAAAGAACATAAAAAAGAATTTATATTTTTAACGTTAACGACACCTAATGTATTTAAAAATGGATTAGAAGATGAAATTAAGCATTATAATCAATCTTTTAGAAGATTGAGTAATAGAACGAAATTCAAGAAAGTTGTTAAGGGTTATGTAAGGAAATTAGAGATTACATACAACAAAGAGCGGGACGATTATAATCCCCATTTTCACGTTTTAATTGCAGTTAACAAATCTTATTTTACAGATAAAAATTATTATATTAGTCAGAAAGAATGGTTAAATTTATGGCGAGATGTGACAGGAATGCCAGAAATTACACAAGTTCATGTTGAGAAAGTTAAGGCTAATAATGACAAAGAACTTTATGAAATGGCTAAATATTCTGGTAAAGATAGTGATTATTTAAGTAATCAAAAAGTATTTGACGCGTATTATCGTTCTTTAAAAGGTAAGCAGGTATTAGTGTATTCGGGATTGTTTAAAGAGGCGAGAAAGTTATTAAAAAATGGCGATTTAGATTATTTAAAAGAGATTGATCCAACTGAATATATTTATCAAATTTTTTATATTTGGAAACAAAAAGAATATTTAGCGAGTGAACTGCATGATTTAACAGAACAAGAAAAAAGAGAATTAAATCATCAAATGATTGATGAAATTGAAGAAGAAACATAGAGTGTTGGTCTTAGACTGACACTTTTTTTATTGTTAAATATATGGTCGTCTGCCCCTGTGGGAACTATAAAAAATGTATGCAAATTAATTTGCATGTAGATGGGCAGTATTGAAATTAATACTGATAAGTTACAACGATATTAGGTTGATTTTAAAATTGTTGAACGTGTCCGATTTCTACAAGCTAAGATAAAAAACAGTAAAGGGTACATTTAAGGTACAAAAAAGGTTACATGTTTATTACGAGTTAATTGTATGTTAGATGTATGTTATTTGCTTCTCATTTGCCCTGTAAATGCATTTCTTAGTCTTGTTAATACTTAAAGAGGGGTTAAATATTAAAAGGGCTTAAATAGCCCTTAAAATTAAAAATAAGACTATTTAATAAATTCAAGTTCTATTTGTTTTATTTTCAGTTTGAATGTTTTCTTGATTTTTATTTTTTAATTCATTTACTTCTTTTTCTAGTTGTTTAATTTTAGAAAAATGATTTGTGATTAATTTTATAATATAAATAATTAAGATAACTAATAGAACATTAAGTATAGTGATTATAGTAGTTCCGCTTGAAAATGTTCCTAATATTAAGCTAAGCATACTTTACCTCCAAAATAATTTTTTAAAATGAATATTATAAATATTATACATTTTAATGAAAAAAGGACTTTTATGCCGAGAAAACTTTTTGAAAAAGAAAAGAACCCTAAAATAAACTTAAAGCGCAAGCGTTCGGATAGCGATAGCTATTAAACCGAACGATTGACACGCTTTGGGTTTTTAGGGTTCAAAGTTTCTGTTCAAAAAGGAAATTGGAATAAATATTATTTATATTTAACTTTTACGTATTTTGCATGTGTTTTTTTCGTTACGAAATTTACTGTCTTAATTTTAGTTCCTGCTTGATAGTATATTCTTTGTTTTTTAGTTAGTGTTACATCTTGATATCCTGCAAGTCTACTATATTTTTTTGAATTAGCTTTTATTGTAGTATTTACACCATATGTTTTACCAAATGATAAGTTGATTTTAACACCACCATATGTAGCACCTACACTGAATTTTAAAGATTTATTTCTAGGTATTGTGTATTTTGATGCTTTAGACCAATTTGGAGTCATATTAGAATAACCTGAGAATTTCATGTTATATCTTTTTTTAGATATTGTTTTTACTTTTTGTGATACTCCGACTGCCCTTGGTTGTATTGTACCTTGCTTATTTTGTTCATTTAAGTACATTTGTTTATCTTCTTCATTTTCGAAAAATATTTCATCACCATTTTCATCGATAGTAGAAATATTATTTTCGATCACACCTTCTTCAGACGTAGTTAATTCGTTATCGTCTGGAGTTTCTATAGTTTCTTGAGGTTCTTGTGTTTCTAGGTTTGCAAGTGCTGAGGTACTTAATAAAGTAAAACTGATTAAGCAAATAAATAAGTTTGATAATAAAACCTTGTTTTTCATTGTATTCCTCCGTTATTCTAATATTATGTTATTTAATTCTTATTATAACTTAGATATGGAGGAAGTATATGAAATTTTTTGATTTTTCTTTTACCTTTGCGATTGCTTTTCTTTTAGCTGATATAGGTATCATATATTGGGTTTATACTGGAGAGTTTAATTTATTATTATTTGTTATTCCTGTTTTTCTTTTGATTTTCTCATTAGTTTATTTGAGTGAATATAATAAAAAATATAGAGATAAATGATAAAAATTTTTATGAATATTAGTTAATCTACTTTGTAGATGTGTATTTGATACTAATTATTTAATCGGGTCTACTGAGTAGAGTAGTAGACCCGATTTTTTATTTTGAATATTTTTCGTAAATATAATTTGCTATTAAACTTGCTAAAACTGAATAAAGAAAGATAGTTAAACTCATGTAACCACTCCATTTTTTCGTTTGTTTCTAAATGGAGTGAATTTATGAACTCCATAATTTCAGAGTGTCTCCATGTCTACGTATAGACACGTATTTATTCCGAGAAAATTTATTGAGCATTTAGAAAAAACTCAATAAATTTACAGACGAATGTCGGCATAGCGTTACCTATTAAGACGATCATTCGATAAGTTTTGTGATTGTTAAGGGTTTCGAGGCTCAACGTCAATAAAGCAATTGGAATAAAATTTTATTATTTAACTACTTAATTCGAATTTTTAGAGTTTTTATATGTTAAAATTACTAGGAGTATTAAAAATAAAGGGAGTCCTCTAACTGAATATAGGAGGGGATTACATTAAAAAATAAATTGTGGTTTGCCTCTATTGTTCTAGTAACATGGAGGACGTATTTTGAAAGTGATAAGTCTACTTTTGTTATTCGCAGCGATACTAGCTAATAATTGGTTATTATGTATTGTTATTTTGGCAACTTTAGTTTTGATAGTTTTCATTCAATCTGGGATTGTGCAGATGTACATTGAACAGACTGAAAAAACTAAAAGGCGAAAGATGTCATTAGAGAATAAGACAAAAAAGGCAAAAAAAGACCACAAGATATTTTGATAGGTAGCTTGTGGGAAGATAGATAGTATTTTTTATTAAACTATTTTATTTCTAGAGGATTACCGTACTTATTTTAGCAAGCTAATACTCAAAAAATAGTTTGGCACTCTCGATTGGCGTCGAGGGTGTTTTTTTATTTATATATACATAATGACATTGTAATCATGTTGATTTCAATAAATAGAGTTTGAATAGATAGATTATTAAAGCAGTATTCAAAAACATTAAAAAGCTTTAAAATTATTTTAAAAATTAGTTTTTTGTTGTAAAATGTTTTTATAATGTTATTCGGAGGAGTTTTTATGAATCAATCTCAAAAAATTAGAGAAATTATTTTAAAGTTTTTTAAATCAAATAATGATAAGTCTTTGAAACAAGTATTTGAAGTAGATGGTGTAGAAAGAGAAGGAATCAAGTATATAGATTTAAAAAAGTTTTTATTGAGTTACGAAGAATATAATTTTTCAGAAGGTGCTGTTGTAGGTGCTTTGCAGACGTTGACGGGAAGATTAGAAAATATCTATAAAGTTAAAACTAGAAATGGTGTTTTCTTTTTTTATTCAGAAAAAGAAGATGTTTTTGATGAACACGATAATTCTGAGGCTACTATAATTGAGTCAGAAGATTTTAAAAGATTTGAAGATAAAGTTGAAGTTGTAAATGTTGCTATTGCTGATATTTTGAGAAATGTTAGTAAGGGTAAATATTTGAAAGTTAAAGATATCGATTTAAATTATTTGAGAGATTTATTGAAGTCTTCAGAGGAATTACAAAGCGTTTTAAGTAGATATAAAACTGAAAAAATGTTTGAAGAAATTGAAGAAAGTAAAAGTCAGTCTTTTGATGATTTACCTTTTTAATTTTGAACTTGAATTTGAAACGAGTGAAACGAGTTTCTTCTTTTCTTGATAATAAGGGTAACTATTACAGAGTGGGTTCTGTTGCAAAGTAAAAAAATATAGCTAACCACTAATATGTCATGTCAGTGTTCGTTTAACTTGCTAGCATGATGCTAATTTCGTGGCATGGCGAAAATCCGTAGATCTGAAGAGACCTGCGGTTCTTTTTATATAGAGCGTAAATACATTCAATACCTTTTAAAGTATTCTTTGCCGTATTGATACTTTGATATCTTGTCTTTCTTACTTTAATATAACGGTGATCTTGCTCAATGAGATTATTCAGATATTTCGATGTACAATGACAGTCAGGTTTAAGTTTAAAAGCTTTAATGACTTTAGCCATTGCTACCTTCGTTGAAGGTGCCTGATCTGTAATCACTTTTTGAGGTTTACCAAATTGTTTAATGAGACGTTTGATAAATGCATATGCTGAATGATTATCTCGTTGCTTACGCAACCAAATATCTAATGTATGTCCCTCTGCATCAATGGCACGATATAAATAGTTCCATTTTCCTTTTATTTTGATGTACGTCTCATCAATACGCCATTTGTAATAAGCTTTTTTATGCTTTTTCTTCCAAATTTGATATAAAATCGGGGCATATTCTTGAACCCAACGGTAGACCGTTGAATGATGAACATTTACACCACGCTCCCTTAATATTTCAGATATATCACGATAACTCAATGCATATCTTAGATAGTAGCCAACGGCTAAAGTGATGACGTCCTTGTTAAATTGTTTATATCTGAAATAGTTCATACAGAAGACTCCTTTTTGTTAAAATTATACTATAAATTCAACTTTGCAACAGAACCATCCATCTGAAGGTCGTTTGCGATTTTAACTGTACTTGTGAAAATAATAGAATTATCCATTAATATTAAGAAATAACTGAATAGAATAATTGGTAATACAATACCAAATGTGTGCTTCGACATAACACAGCTCCTTTTAATTAATAGAGGTATTGTAATGTATAGAGTTAACTCCAGTGCAAGAAATTTTTATAAAATTTTTTGAAAGTTTTACTTTGACATAAAATAAAGATAACTCTATAGTTTAAATAAAATTACACGAGAAAGGGTCGATATTTTGAAGACTAAAGAAGTTGTGGATTTATTGGAAGTATCACAAGATACACTTAGATATTATGAGAAGGTTGGCGTGATACCACCTGTAAAGCGGGATTCGAATGGTTACCGAGAATATCAAAATAATGATCTAAACTGGATTTACTTAGTGAAGAATTTGAGAAGAGCAGGCGTTGGTATCGAGTCGCTTATTGAATTTTGCAGATTAGCGCAATTACCGAAAGACGAATATATTAAAAATCAACAAAAAGAAATATTACAAAATCAATTAGAAGAATTGAATGAACAGCTCGATTTAATCCTAAATGCTCGAAACTTACTTCAATATAAAATCGATAACTACGATAACCATATTGCTAAAATTGATGCTGGTGAAGTAGATAATGAAAATGTTGAACGATTATGGGAAAAAACATTAAACAAATAAGTTGCTCTAGAGTGAACTCCATAGTTTATAGTGTAAACATACTTACTAAGGAGGAATCATAATGACTCATATTGAATTAAGTAAAGATGTTAACATTCCGGTTCTAGGATTTGGTGTTTATCAAATACCTAAAGAAGAAACAAAAGAAGCAGTGGTAAATGCGATTAAAGCAGGTTATAGACATATTGATACTGCTCAAGCATATATGAATGAAACAGAAGTAGGAGAAGGTATTAGAGCTTCAGGTGTTGATAGAAGCGAATTGTTTATCACAACAAAAGTTTGGGTGGAGAATATTCATTATGAAGGAACACTTCAATCAATCGAACGCTCATTAGAACGATTAGATCTGGAGTATATCGATTTAGTACTGATTCACCAACCATATAACGATATCTTTGGTTCATGGAGAGCACTAGAAGAACTGAAAGAAAGCGGTAAAATTAAATCAATAGGTGTATCAAACTTCGGTATTGATCGCATTGTTGATTTAGGTGCAAACAGTAAAGTTCAACCACAAGTTAATCAAATAGAAATCAATCCATTCCACCAACGAGAAGAACAAGTAACAGCCATGCAGAAAGAAAATGTCGTAGTAGAAGCATGGGCTCCATTTGCTGAAGGTAAAAATGGTTTGTTCCAAAATGAAGTGTTACAAGAAATTGGAGATAAATATCAAAAATCAATCGCACAAGTTATACTACGCTGGTTAGTAGAACGTGATATTGTGGTCTTAGCTAAGACGGTTAGTGCAGAAAGAATGGCAGAAAACTTAAATATCTTTGACTTTGAACTGACAGAAGAAGACAAACAGAAAATCGCAACATTAGACGAGAAAGATAGCCAATTCTTCTCACATCAAGATCCAGAAAGAATTAAAGAAATTTCAGCAAGAAAACTTAACGTATAAGATAGGTTGTTGGGATATAGATAAAAGCCGAGACGTGTTGCGCGCACGAAGACTGAAAGATATCGTGCAGTTGGGGCTAAAATAGGGCCGTATCGCACGAAGACTGTGAACATAACCCTGTCAAGTAGACACTAAAAAAAGTAATCAATATGTTGGCTGTGCTTTTATAAGCGCAGCCATTTTTAATGAAATTCTTTTAGAATTATAAAATTTTATATATTCATTTATTTGCTTTGTGGCGTGTTTTATATCATTGAATGTTTGAGATTTGTCTTTGAATACCTCTGATTTGAGTAACCCCCAAAAGCCTTCCATAGGACCATTATCAATACATCTACCTACACGAGACATGCTTTGCTTCATAGAAGCATTTTTAATCATCTCTCTAAATAGAACACTCGTATATTGGAATCCTCTGTCGCTATGAAATATAATGCCTTCGGTATTTCTTTTAATTATGGCTTTGTTAAAGGTATCGTATACAAGCTTATTATTGTTTTGAGATGAGACTACATGGCTGATGACTTTCTTAGCACCTAAATCATAAATAGCGCTTAAATACACTTTAGATCCATTTTTCAATTTAAATTCTGTCACATCTGTTAACCAGACCTTATTAACTTTACTTGTTGTAAATTTTCTGTTTAGGATATTTTGAGAAGTGATTTCTGGCTTACTAAGTTTATATTGCCTTCTCTTTTTTCTAATGACAGCTTTTAATCCATACTTCTTCATAATTCTATATACGCGTTTATGATTAACCTGGAATTTAGTATATAATCTCAGATAAATATAAATTCTTCGATATCCATATATGCCATCATGTTCATGATAAATCCTGAAAATCTCATCTTTTAATTCGTTATTGAATCTTTCAGATTCTGAAACCTCTCTGTTTTTCCATTTATAATAACTTGCTCTCGATATTTCAAGTGCGGCGCATATCCATTTGATTGGATACTTATCTTTTAATGCTTCGATTGTCTTGTATGCTGCTATTTGCTTGATTTTCGATTCATCAACTGCCTCTCTATTTCTTCCTGCTTTTTTAATACCTCATTCTCCATTTGGAGAAATTTATTTCTTTGTTCAAGTGCTTTTATTTTTAATTCAAGTTCTTCTTCTCTAGTTAAAGCTTCAACTGGTTTTCCTTTACCTCTACCATCTACTAAACCAATATCACCATGTTTTTCATACTTTTTTACCCAATTATAGACTTGTGAATAGTTAACTTGGTACTTTTCAGCTGTCTTATTAAAGTCTCTATTATTTTCAATACAATATTTAGCTATTTCAATTCTCTCTTCAAATGTTGTTTTTCTAGTATTCATAGTGTCTACCTCCAGATATGGAAAATAAGATTTATTTTCCTTTCCTTCAGTATACTTTTCCACCCAATTTTTTAAAGTAGCATGATGTGAAATATTGTAATAGGCTGCTAGATCTGAATACGTCTTATTAGTCTCTAGATATTCTTTAACAACTTTTTCTTTAAATTCGCGTGTATAGATTTTATTTCGATTCTTATTTATAAGTGCTGTTATACCATGTTGCTTATACACTTTATATTTAAATCGAATCACACTATCACTAATATCTAAATTTAACTTATCAATTACATTTTGAAAGGAATAACCCTTTTCATGCAAATCGAAGATTTCCTGATACAGTTTAACAGGTAGTCTAGTTTTATACATAAAAATACCCCCTATAGAGTTTTAGTTTTTTTTAATGTCTACTCTATAGGGAATAATACACTGAAAGATATCGTGCGTTATGGGCTAAAATCAGGCTGTATCGCACGAAGACTGAGAATTAGTTTTCCAGCTTGGATAATTGTACAGCATGTGGTACAATTAATGTGTTAAAGGAGGTTTTGGTATGACTGTAATAAGTTATTCAAACGCTCGTAAAAATTTTAGGAAATTGATTGATAAAGTAAATAATGATAGTGATACCGTAACGATTACTACTAATGAAAGTAATGCTGTTTTAATGGGTGAAGATGATTATAATTCAATTATGGAGACACTTTATTTACAACAATCACCTGCTAATGCTAAACACTTAGCAAAATCTATTGAAGAAGCGGAAGGAAATAATACTGTTGAGGTAGATATAGAATCCTATGAGTAAACGAAACATTATATTTACGCCTACCGCTTTTGAAGATTATGAGTATTGGCTAGCACAAGATAAAAAGTTATTAAAGAAGATTAACAGTCTAATAAAAAGTATTCAGCGCGATGGCCAATTAGAAGGAGAAGGTAAACCTGAACCACTAAAAGGCAATTTACAAGGCTACTGTAGTAGACGTATTAATCATGAACACAGACTAGTTTATATGGTTAAAGAAAATCACATTATCATTATAGGATGTAGATATCATTATTAAAAAAGACTCTAGTTTATTTTAGAGTCTTTTTATTTATCTTTTTCCTTTTCGGTTTGTATAAGAATAGTTGAAGCTGAGATACAATCTTAGTGACGCAACCTTATGATAAAATTATAGCTTGAGTTATGACCCTTATTTACTTTAAAGGAGGGATTTTATTGGAAAGTAATGAATACAAATTATTATTAGATGAAATTGAAAAGTTAAAATTTCACAACACTAGCTTATTAACACTTATCGGACTACTACATACTGAAGATATGAAAGAACCTACAATTCAGGAGACTGTAGTTTTGTTTGATTTATCTAAAAAAGACTTAAGAGAATTCTCTGCATTAGTAAAGAACTATAATGGTAATAATCTTGCTTTTGAACAAAAAGCTTTAAGAATTAATCCTATTTTTATAAGAAGAAACATAATTTCTATTTTAAAATCATTTATTGTTTCAGAAATGTTACTAGAAAAAAGTCGAGAAATACTAAATTCTTATGAATAATATTTAATTTAATATATTTCTTGGTTGTCACTTTACTTTTGTTCTATTTTCAATTCCAGCGACATCAAATTAATAATGATAAAAATATATAATATGCCAACTAATGGAGCGTAGAATGTCCACCAGTTTGTTGTTAGCTCGTTAGAGTGAAAGCCTAATAAACTGTTTAAGTCATTGATACTTGGTCGTTCTATAATTTCACATGCGGGTCCATAGCAAACTTTTGTGCCTCCGAAGAATATTTTGAAGAAGGCTAGGTGTGTCATGACGATCAAAGTTTGAAAACATATTCTCAAAAATATGATTAAATATTGAGTTTGTATGTTAGGTAATACATGTTTGATAAAAATATGTTTATCATTAGGACTAATGGTATAAGCAGTTTCGATATAGTCTTGATTTAATATATGCTGAGTTGATTCTTTTATCAGCATTGTTGTCGTTGGTGTCATTAAGATTGTCAGAATAATGATATTATAAATCATTCTAAATTGCATATTAGTCGTAAATCCATCTATTGTTTCATATAGTAAAGGTTGTAATAAGATATACGCCAATATAGATTGAGGAATATAAAATAAAGCATTAGAGAAGATACTGTAAATACTTGTTGTCTTGCGATTAAATGCTAAATAAGTTCCAATTACTACTGAACAAAGAACAGATAAACTTGATATGACGATGATAATCAGTATAGTGATACGATATCCTGATAACACTTCAAATAACATGTTTTTAGAAGCGGCATCCACACCAAATAATGCTTTAAAGCTAGGTGCAAATGGCGAGCTTTTCATAATATCCCCATTAGAATTGTATAGAAAATTCATAGGTTTAGGCGTGATGTTTAGTAAATCAAAATAAATCACACCAACTAGGGCTGGTAAGATAAGTAACGTTAATAGTATATAAAATTTCTTCATGATAACCCTCCCCGTACGCCAGTGATGGTAAATAATACTTTATGACTCATAAATATGGCGAGAGATATAGGTACATAAATCAATATAAACGTGACAAATAATACTTCTGGAGATCCGTAATCAAATATAAATGATGACAAACCGTGCATGTTAAAGATTCTTTCCAAGAGTAATAAGCTTGAAAGAGTTATCCAGATAATATGTTTGAAATTGATTAAATATGATGCAAACAAATTCCTTAATATGTGCTTAAAGTATAACTCTTTACTAGATAAACCCTTCGCTCTAGAAAATTCAATATAATCTGCACGAGATACATCATCTAAAATACTACTTAAAAATGTCACACTACTCACTAAAGGAATAATGGATAGCACCAAAATAGGGAATATTAAAGCTTTATCCTCGGAACTATTCGCTACATTAAACAATAGAATATCTGTATATCGATAAAATAATATCACCAATGAAATAGAAAAAGGTATATAAAAAATATCAGGAATAATAGATAGAACTGTATTAATTTTTAAATACCATTTTTTAATATGGTCATTAACATATAAAAGGTATGTAAATAATAAAGATACGATAAAAGCTAACAATAGAGCAGCAAATAAAATCACAATAGTATTTATCCAAGGTTCAATAAAGAACGGAAATAAACTACGTTCAACTTGTGATATTTTATTTGTAAATATAATATCTTGAGGATGAAATATGTATAAAAATGTCGACTTCAAGGCATTAAGATAATTCAAGAAACTAAAATGTTGATCATCGAATAAAGCAGGCAAACATGCTAATAATAAGAATGCAATTATCGCCATGATGAAATTGTATAATTTTCTCATAAGGCATTTACCTACTTTCTAAAGATAATATGTATTACTGCTAGTGTAAAATGATACTTATATTTAATTTACATATTTTTGAAGGTATTTACAAGGGTGTATAGAAAGTATTGTTGCTGAGAAATTAAATAAAAGCCACAACACAATTTGTCATGACTTTTGGTAATCCTATTTAGACTTTATATACCACGCATCCATTGCGGAGTGGTCAGAACCTGGGAGTGGTTCATTTAACAGTGTAAATCCAAATTTCTCATATAGGATACATGCTGCTTTTAATTCATGCATTGTTTCTAAATAACATTGTTCATAATGTTCAAAGGCAAAGGACAGAGCGGTTTCCATGAGTTTCTTGGAAAGTCCTAGTCCTTGTGCTTTTGGAATTAAATATAATTTTTGTAATTCGCAAACTTTACCATGTTCGTTAAACGGGGCTATTCCAACGCCACCCACAATTTCTTCTTCAATTTCAACTACCCAATAGTTCGCATGGTTTAAATTAGCATAATATTTGTGAAGATCGTTAAGTTGAGGATCATAATAAGCTGACCCAGGAATCGCAAGTCCAAGTGATTCTAATGAGCTTTGTATAATTTCTTTTACTTTTGCGTTATCTTCTTGTGTCATTTCTCGAATAATCATAAAAGAACTCCTTTGCTTTGGGCTTAATCAAGATTATATTAGATTAATTTATTTGAAATAATATTAGGACTCATTATATATGAACCCAATCATTTTGCCCAATTATTAGAAAAAATATCTAAATAACAAGATAACAAAAAAGCCATGACGTTATTTGTCACGGCTTTCTCGTACTTGAGTATTTCTTCTATTTATATAAAGAATGATAACGCCAACTATAACAAAGTAATAGACTAACATTGTATAAATATTTGCCCACCCAACTGCTTTTAGCAATATATAACCTAAAGTTACACTCATGAATATCGAGAGATTTATAAATAACTCTTTAATCCTTTGTCTTCGTGTTACATGTATTTGGCTCTCGTGAAATTGACATCTTAAATATATACCAATACTGTAGGCAAATAAACATATCATATATGAAATATCATTATGTGACATATAGACAATTACATCATAAATGACATTGATTAAAATAATCCCCAATACAACCAATAACTCGACCATCTTGTATCACCTAAATAAAAATTTTGAATTTGTTAAAACTAACTATTTTATTAATTAAAGCCTTTTAAAAAGTCTTGCTTGTTAAATTTAAATATATCATCATGTAACATCAATTCATGATTCGAATCTCGCTCAAGTTTGATGTTTTTATAATACGCCAATAAAGTTGCTATAACACCATCATGAGTTATGATTACATTATTTTTATCATCATCTATATATTCATCAATGAATTCTTTAAGGTGTGAAATAAATGCTTCTTCATTTAAATCATTTGGATGCGCTACGTCGGTTACACTTATAAAATCCAAACTTATATTATAATCACTTGGTATCATTTGATCACATGGATTTAAAGAAATTTTTTTATAAGGATAAATTCTAGGTGCTAATATATCAACAACTGTAATATCATTTTCATCACTTAATAATTGTGCGCTTTCTATAGCTCTGACAGTAGGACTAACCCAAAATCTTGAATCACTTCTAATTTCTTTTCTTAACTTTTTATAATCTTCTTTTCCTTGTAATGTTAACTTTGGATTCCTTATATTAAAACTATAAGGTTCATCTGTATTATGTTCAGCTTGACCATGTCTAATAATATAAATCATTATAGCTACCCCCATAATATTTATATATTTTATCATTATCATTAACCTGCTTGACTATTTTACAAAACTCTTTCTTGCTCGGGAAGGGGTTTGAATATCTATAAAGTCACTTCCTTAAATTTATACTATTATTATAACGTCCGTTTTAAATTAGTCATAACAACTCTGTTTTTGGTATGTTGAAGTTGAGGAATAAAAATTATAATTAAATAAAAAATGTATAAGGTTGAATTATAATATTTATTTGTTTAAGATAAGTATAAATATATATATAATATAAAGTTTGAGAGGTGAATGTTTTGCAACATAGAAGTTTTAGTATGAGAAGAATTATATTATACATATTACTGTGTACTGGAATTTTGATTTTTTCAGCAGTATTTAGTACATATTTACAACATGCCATCGACATACCAACCAAAATTCAGCAGCTTTTAAGTGGTCTAATATTTACAATAGGAACAGTTATAACACTTATCTTAATTAAAAGAAAACGTCCAAATATAATATCTGATTTGAATTTACAAGTACCTATAATAAACAAGTCATTTATTTTCGCAATATGTCTGCCACTTATATTAATGTTATTGGTATTTATAGTGACTGGGTTAGCTGGTATGTATGATCAAATACATATAAATTTAAATAGTAGAGTATGGTTAAGTTTTCTTTTTAATATCGTCTTTGCAATTTTGTATGAAGCATTTCCTGAAGAAGTGTTTATAAGAGGATTGATTTTGAATGAGTTGAAAAATAAGATGTCAGTTAAAAATACTTTAATCATACAGCCTATATGTTTTCTAATCATAGCCTGTTTAGCACAATTGCTTACGCCAATCTTTTTTGGGGAAAGAGGTCTGTTAGATATAAGTTATATTATCATTATTTTCACGTTTGGTATAACACTGCAATTGTATAGAGAATATGCACAATCGTTATGGGCAAATATGTTTTTCCATATTGTATATTTAGAAGCAATGAGAAATATTTTCCCGGGTAATAGTGAATCACTCATTATCTTTCAAGAACAATTACCAGGGTTTGTTGCACTTGTTGGAATAATGACATTATATTTAGGAAGTATTGTGATATTAGGTATATTGTTATGGAGAAGAAAGAATACAAGTTTAAATACGATGTCTCGCAGTTAACTTACATCATAAAACAAATAGGAGTAATTTAAAATCATGAAAAAATTCTTAGCATTTATATTAGTATCTTTAAACACAATTACTTTTGTTATAGGACTAGGATTTTTATTTGGAGAAGATGAAGAATCAAAGAAAAATGTGCATTAAATAGCTATAATAATACAACTTCAATTCATTTCCTAGGCAAAATTTTTCCATTAATAAAAAGATAATGATTTAAAATAAATAATTTTGAAAAATTCATATTTTATCTGAGTTACTTTGCAACAATTGTTTGAATTTACTTAATATGATATAAATAGTAAATATTATAGGAGTGATTCGGATTATTAAGTATAGTGAATTTGAAGGCAAAACAGTTTTGATTACGGCTGTGTCTTCAGGTATTGGTAAGGATACTGCTTTAAAATTTGCTGAAAATGGTGCAATATTGTGTTTGGTGATGTTGATGAACGTTCTGAACAAACGGTTCAAGAAATCAAAGACAAAAATAGTAATGCCATTTTTGTAGGAACAGATGTTTCACAACCTGACCAAGTGAAAAATTTAGTCGATATAGCAGTTGAAACAATTGGCAGTTTAGATCATGCATATAATAACGCAGGTATTCTAAATAAACCAAATAAATTTGCTGATATTGACGTAGATACTTTTGATAAAGTATTAGATGTAGTCGTTTAAGGCGTCTTCTTATCTATGGAATATGAAATTCAACAAATGCTTGAAAACGGTGGAACAATTGTAAACACAGCTTCTGTAGCTGGTTTGATTGCAGACCCAGAAATGGGACCATATGTTGCAGCTAAACATGCAGTAGTAGGAATGACGAAATCAGCAGGATTCGATTACGGTGAAAGTGGCGTTAGAATTAATGCAATTGCACCAGGATCAACAGAAATGACAAAATCTTGGAAAGAAGATCCAGAGAAATGGCAACAAATGATTTCAGGCGTACCAATGGCTAAAGCAGCACAACCAGAAGATATCGCAGAAATGGTATTATTCCTATCTTCAGACGCAGCCAAATTCATGACAGCCCAAGTTTATCTCGCAGACGGCGGACAAACAGCACACTAAATGATGTAGAATAGTTAATATAAATGATAGAAGTCTCGTTAAGAGGCTTCTGTTTTTTTGTGGATATTTATATAGAGAAATTACTAAGAAAATAATTAAAAGAATTGCAAAAGTGTAATTTGTATTAAAAAGTTTTAAATCATTTAAAGTACATGAACTTATTTGGATAAATATTACAAATTATTTTTCTATTGTAGTATTTGATGGTTACATTTCACGAAGAGAGTATTTAGAACAGAGAAAGGCTGAGTATTGCAAGCTATGAAACTGGAGAATACATAATCATTCATTAATTAAAACAAAAAATTTTTGATGCTATAGATATAAAATTTATATAATGATTAAAGCTATATCAATATAATCTATTAGTATATGTATATTATATGATAATTAAAGATTTAATTATTAATTTTTGTTGATTTGGAAATTTTTACATAGATGTCCATTGATAATGATTATCAGTTGATGTATCATAATCCTGTAAGATTCTAAAAATAATAACAAATGACACGAGGAGTGGATGTTTTATTGAATAAATATTTGATCGACAACCATAATGAATTTGATAAATCTATTATTTTATTTCCATTTGCAGGCGGTGGATCCAATATTTATAAGAATTGGACACCTTCTTTTAAGGATTTTAATGTGTTGCGTATTCTTTATCCAGGAAGAGAAAGTCGATTTGGAGAACGACCTATAACTAATATAGATACATTAGTTAGTGAAATTTATGAAGAAATGCTTGAAGAATATAATTTTGATAATGATTATTATCTATTTGGACATAGCATGGGTACTAAAGTAGTTTACGAACTGGCATTAAAAATTAAACATAATGAAGCATTACCTAATCCAAAAGGTATTATTATTTCAGCTGGCAAAGCACCTTGTTTCAAAGAAAAAAATCCGATTTATCATCTTGATGAAGAAGGTTTCATTGAAGGGTTAAAATCATATGGTGGAACACCTAAAGAAGTGTTAGAAAATAAAGATTTGATGGGTATGTTTTTACCAATGTTAAGAGCTGACTTTATTATCGACGAAGAATATCAAGATAAACTATTCGAAAAAGTAGAAAGTCCAATATTTGCTTTAATGGGTACACATGATGCACAAATTGAATTAGAAGAACTATTAGAATGGGAAAAGTATACAACTTGTAACTTTAAATATGATTATGTAGATGGTGGACATATGTTTGTTAATGATAATCCAGACGAAGTTATTTTTAAGGTTAAGGAATATTTGAATGATTTATAAAATGAATAAAGTTTCTAATATTGAATCATTTAATCCAGATAAGATATTAGATGACTTATTACAAGGGTATTCTTCTTTAGTGATTATTTTGACTGAAAAAATTGATCTTAATAAATTAGATTATATATTTTTAACGAATGAACAAATTCAACATTTAGAGAAGATAGTGGTACCCAATGATAAAGTAAATTATTTAATCAGCCACTCAATAGTAAATATATTTTATTGTAATTTAATGAAATGTAGTATTGAAGAGTTGAAATATTATTATAATTCTTATAGTAAACCATACATAAAAAATATGAGTCATATAAACTTTAATATCTCTCATACTTCTGGTTGTTCAGTAATTGCTTTTTCACATCTAAATATAGGGATAGATGTTGAAAACATTGAAAGAAAGATAAGTTTTGAAGATATAATAGATTACTATTTTTGCGATTATGAAAAAAATTATATTAATAGGGAATCTATTAAATTTTTTGAGTGTTGGGTTGCTAAAGAAGCATATCTTAAATGCACAGGATATGGTTTAGTTAAAGGATTAAAGAACGCGCATATAAATCTTATTAACTCAAATTATTTTGAAATTATTAATAAGGATACATATCTGAGTTATATCATATATCTTGAGTATATACACTTACGATATGTTATCGGCGTTACTACTTCGGAGGTTAAAGATGAATAATTTAAAAAGAACAGAACTAGAAACATTCTATGATCACAAGGCTTGGGGTCATAATACTCTAGACGAGTATTTAGAAGAAAAAGCTAAAAGGTATTCTAATAATGTCGCAATTATTGATGGAGATATTGAAATTACATATGAAACATTAATAAAAGAGATAAAAAATTATGCAGGTAAAATGGTTGCAGATGGCATAAAAGAAGGAGATAAAGTTGTTGTACAATTACCTAATTGCTTAGAATTTGTAATTGTAATATTTTCCCTATTTAAAATCGGTGCGAAACCAGTTCTAGCTTTGGCAAATCATAGAAAGATAGAAATTAAAGGTGTTATTAAGAATTCTCAAGCTGTTGCCTATATTGCTAAATCAGAGTATTTAGGTTTTTATTATGAAACATTTATTAAAGAAATAGAATCAGAAATGAATTATAAATTAAAAAAGTATATTCTTGGAAATACCAATGAATATAAAAAATTTTATAAAACAAAACGTAATGATTATGTTTATCAATTAAATTTTGAACAGGAAAGTAATCGTTATAAAGATATAGCTTTACTATTACTTTCTGGTGGTACAACTGGTATACCTAAATTAATACCAAGAAGACATTGTGATTATATATATGTTGCAGAACAAAGTGCGAAACGATGTTTATTAGATGAAAATACTATTTATTTAGCATCACTATCAATGGCACATAATTTTCCACTAGGGTGTCCTGGAATCATTGGAACTTTTTCAGTAGGTGGAACCGTAGTCATCTGTAATGTAACAAGTCCTGATGAAATATTTCCACTGATTGAAGAACACTCTGTTACTCATACAGCATTGGTTCCTTCAGTTGCTAAAATGTGTATAAATTTTTATAAATATAATTCAGATTATGATATTAGTTCGTTAAAGCTCATTCAGGTCGGCGGTGCATTGCTAGATGCATATACAGGTAAAGAGATTGTTGGATCATTAAATTGTATGTTGCAGCAAGTGTATGGCATAGCAGAAGGTTTAATATGTATGACATCTCCTAATGATGTAGATGAAATTATATATGAAACTCAAGGCACACCTATTTCAGAATATGATGAAATAAAAATTGTTGATGAAAATGGGAATGAAGTACCAGATGGAGAATTTGGTGAGCTTTATGTAAGGGGACCTTACACAATTTATAACTATTACAATGCTCCGAATATAAAATGTATTGACGAAAACATGTATTTTATGACTGGTGATAAAGTATGTAAACAACAAAATGGACGATATAAAATTGTCGGCCGAATAAAAGAAATGATAAATAAATCAGGTGAAAAAATATTACCTACTGAAATAGAAGATCTCTTATTAAAGCATAGTCAAATTGATGATGTAAAAGTTATTGGTATTGAAGATGAAACTGTAGGTGAGAAAATTTGTGTGTGTTTAAAAAACGAAAGCAATTTAGATATACATGAACTCAGAACGTATTTAAATAATCATGGGTTAGCAGACTTTAAGTTACCTGATTGTATAAAAACAGTAAATGACTGGCCATTAACTTCATTTGGAAAAATAGATATTAAAAAATTGAAGGCATTGATTAAATAAAAACGGGAGGTTTTAAGATGGATCAACCAGTAAATCAAGATAAAGCATTAGTTCAACTGAACAATTGGATCAATCAAAAACTAAACGACACTAATGTAGACCATAGTCAAAATTTAATTAATTTAGGTATTCAATCATTAGATGTAATGGAATTAGCGAGTATTTTAAGAAGAGAGGGTTTGAAAATTAAGTTTTCTCAATTAATTAAAGAACCTACTTTAAATCAGTGGATAGAGCTGATTAAGTCATCAAAAAGTTCAAAACAAAATACTCCTACTCATAATATAAGTGGAAATCAAAATGGAATGTCGTTTGAATTAACAGATGTCCAAAGTGCATATTTAATTGGTAGAGAAGATGACCAAGAACTAGGTGGTATAGGTTGTCACGCTTATTTTGAGTTTAAGGGTAAACAATTGGATATCAATAAGCTTGATCGTGCCTGGTATGAAGTGCAAATGAGACATCCCATGTTAAGAGCTAAATTTACTCGAGACGGTAAACAATATTTTATGCAACATCCTCACAAAAAGGAAATAAATGTTGTTTATTTAGATTCATTTAATAATGAAAATGTTCAAAAAGAATTGAACAATTATAGAGAGAAAATATCGCATTTAAAAAGGAATGTTACAGAAGGTGATGTTGCTGGTTTAACGGTATTCATATTACCAAATAATCAAATGTTGATAAGTATTGATATTGACTTACTTGTTGCGGATGTATTAAGTATTAGCATGATTATAAAAGAACTTTCTAATATTTATAGTGGAACAGACTCAGGAAATGTTGAGGTATATACATTTAAAGATTATATGGAAAATATTGAAATAGATGAGAAAAGTATTAATGAAAGCAAAAAATTCTGGCTAGATAAGATAGAAAACTTAAATATTAATCCGATTCAGCTACCGATCTTAAAAAAACCATCCAATGTTAAAGAGGTTAAAATTACACGACATTCAAGAAAAATAAATAAAAATTTATGGAACCAAATAAAAGAGAATGCGAAATCGTACAATACAACACCATCAATCGTCTTATTGACGTGTTACATGATTATTCTAGAAAAATATAGCAATCAAGATGCTTTTTATGTAAATGTGCCTTTATTTGATAGAAACCATAGTAATGCTCAAGTAAGCGATATAGTAGCAGACTTTACAAACTTACTATTAGTTGAACATATACCGACACCTGATGAAAAATTTTTGGAGACACTAGAAAGAGTTAAAGAAACCTTCATTCAGAATGTTACACATTCAGAATACAGTGGTGTAAATGTTCAAAGAGACATATCTAAACAAAACGGTACTCATATGAATGTTGCACCTGTAGTATTTGCCTGTAATGTAGATTATGAACTAGAAGATGAAACTACAAGAAATGTACTTGGAAATATGACTTATATGGTTTCTCAAACTCCTGGTGTATGGCTGGATTTTCAATCTTATATCAAAAATGATGAATTATTAATTTGTTGGGATAAAGTGGACGAATTATTGAGTGATGAAATGATAACAAGTATGTTAAATGATTATTGTAGTCTTCTTGAGTCTTTAGGAGAGAAGTCGAATTGGCATAAGATAGGTAATGTAATCCAAGAAAATCAGAATACATATGATATTCAAATAATGCCACCAAAAGAAAAATTATATGACGGTTTATTAAAGAATTTAAAAAAGCATCCTGAGAAAATTGCATTAATCGATACTGATACAAACACTAAAATTAGTTATAAAGAATTATTAAATCGAGCAATGGCTTTAAGTGAAACATTAAGAATTAGTGGCGTAAAAAAAGGTGATTATGTTGGTATTATTTTACCGAGAGGATATCACCAAATTATTTCGATACTCGCTATTCAATTTGTAGGTGCAGCATATGTACCAATCGGAATACAACAACCAAATGATAGAAGAAAGAAAATTTATAATCAAGTAGGTATTGATGTAATTATAAGTAATTCTAAATATATAAATAATAATAAGCTTAACGCAGATAATATGACTGTTTTGGATATTGAAGAAAAAGACAATGGCATGCTAACTGAGATAGTAGATATTTCTTCAGAAGAAACAGCATACGTCATTATGACTTCCGGTTCTACTGGTACACCTAAAGGAGTAGAGATATCTCATTATAATGCCTTGAATACTATATTAGATATAAATAAAAAATTTAATATCACTTCGACTGATAGTTTAATTATGGTGTCATCAATAGAATTTGATTTATCAGTTTATGATATTTTTGGCCTGTTAGGATGTGGAGGGACACTTATATTAACAAGTGAAGATAATTATAAAGATCCTACTCAATGGTTGTCGATGATAAAAGAACATAATGTGACAATTTGGAATTCAGTACCTATTCTTTTTGATATGTTAGTAACTCATGTCGAAGGCAAAAAAGATTATCTACCTTTAAATACAGTTCTATTATCAGGAGACTGGATAGACCTTAAGTTACCTAATAGATTTTATAATATTTCAAATGAACAAAGTAACGTAATAGCAATGGGAGGAGCTACTGAAGCATCAATATGGTCTAATTACATTAAAGTGCCTCGGACGATACCTAAATATTGGTCTTCTATACCTTATGGTGCTCCACTAAAAGGACAACTGTACAAAGTGGTTGATACATTTGGGAGAGAATGTCCTAAAAATGTTATAGGTGAATTACACATCGGTGGGATTGGTGTAGCACAAGGTTATATTGGCGATGTCGAATTAACAAGTAATAAATTTTATAAGGATAGCAACAATATAAAATGGTATAAGACAGGTGACAATGGAAGAATATGGGAAGATGGCACAATAGAATTCTTAGGTAGAATAGACAATCAAATTAAAGTTAAAGGACATAGAATTGAAATTGGAGAAATTGAGCATGCTATATCTGAAATAGATGGAATTGATAAAGTCAAAGTCATTGAAGCTAATAATAACCTGGCAGCATTTATAATACCTCATAGAAATGTAGAAAACGTGGAAATGTTACAGGTATCTAACAATACCGAAGAATATATATCAACTATGAATAAGTTGCTCTATCAATCTATATTAAATCTATTAACCTCAAATAATGCTATAAATAAAGATGATTTTATACCTATTCAGGAAATATTAATTCGATTAAATGTTAGTGAAAAATATGGAAAAATCGTACAAGGATGGCTAAATAGACTAGTGGATGAGGGATATCTTGAGATAAAAGATGACCAATATAGAGGGGAAAATGTTGGTAACGAAATTGTTATACCATTTGAAAAGTATGAATCTATCGAAAATTATATTAAGAAACTTGAGCAATATATTCCTAATATACTTACAAACGAGATAAATCCGTTGGACCTATTTTATAAAGAAGAGAAAAATCTATCTCCAACTTATTTAGCTTCATTAATGCCTTGGCAGGACATAGTGATAGAGTCAGTCATTAAACAATTATCTCATCTTAAAAAAGATAATATGAATATATTAGAATATGAGACAAGAAATGTTGACTTAAGTAATGTAATATACCAAGGCTTAGAACAACAAGTAGATAGTTATGATTATTTTGATACATCAATAAATAAAGATGATTATTCTGAAACTGATTATGGTATCAATTTCAAATCTTCGATTAATCAATTAGAGCAAAAAAAATATGATGCTATTTTAATGATTAATGCTTTACATAGAAGTCATGACTTAATTCAAACTTTAAATAATCTTAAAGATAAGCTTAAAGATGATGGTCAACTTATTATAGTAGAACCAAATATAAGTTTATTTATTGAACAATTTACTGTCGATATTCTAAATACTTATGTTGGTGAAGAAAAGGAAAAGCTAACTTATGATGAATGGATGGATATATTTACGACTCAAGAGTTGGAATGTAAATGGATCCAACACGTTGGTGAAGATACTATTTATTCGAATATTTTCTATATGGCTAAAGATACTATCAATAACACAATCATTAAACAGAAATTAAATCAATCATTACCTCAATATATGATTCCTTCAAACTTTACGATGTTAAACCAATTTCCATTAAATCAAAATGGAAAAATTGATAACAAACAATTAGCAAATTTAATTAAAAATGATGATTTAAAAACACATTCTTCAGAAACAGTGAAGTTAAATGATTTAGAGGAAAAAATATTACACATTTGGGAATCGGAATTTAACGAAAAAATATCAGATATCCATACTAATTTTTACACAAATGGTGGCGACTCTCTATTAGCTACACGTATTGCTTCAGAAATTGAACATACATTTAAAGTGAATTTCACAATAAAAGATGCAATGACTTGTACGACTATTAAATTACAAGCTGAAAAAGTAGCTGAAATGAGCAGTGACACTATTAATAGAACGCAAAATGAGTTTAAACAAGATGTTGAAAATATTAATAAACCATTCGAACTTACGGACGTCCAATATTCATACTTTGTTGGTAGAAAAAAGGAATTAAATGAACATAATGTTTCTACACATTGTTACTTTGAAATTGATGGAGAAAACTTAAATATAGAAAATCTTGAAAAGGCTTGGAATGTCTTAATTCAAAGACATGGCATGATGAGATCAATTATTACAGAAGATGGGATGCAAAAGATTCTAAAAGAAGTGCCTTATTATACATTCAAAATAAATGACTTGCGTAGCCAAAGTGGTCAAGTGCTAGAAAATAGTCTAATGAATATAAGGAAAAATTTATCTCATCAAGTTCTTAATATATACGAATGGCCAATATTTAATATAGATGTTTCTCTCATTACTGATGAAAAAATAAGAATTCATATTAGTTTTGACAATATGATTTTTGACGGTTGGAGTATGTTTGCGCTATTAGAACAATGGAATAAACTTTATTTTAACGAATCTATAGATGATCAAATAACTGATTTAAGTTTCAGAGATTATGTACTTTACTTGAATCAAGAGAAAAATAATAGTCGTTACGAAACCGATCAATCATATTGGCTGAAAAGAATATCAGGATTTTTAAAAGCACCACAAATTGAAAATGATTTAAAATCTACAATTCAGACTAATGTCTTCACAAGACGTTCATATCATGTTGAACATGAGGATTGGGAGAATCTAAAAATAATAGCTAAAGAAATGCAAATTACACCGACAACATTACTTATTGGAATCTATTCTGAAGCGATTAGACTCGTAAGTTCAAATGATAATTTCTCTTTAAACATCACGCAATTTAATAGATTACCTGTTAGTCCTGAAATTAATAAAGTAATCGGCGATTTTACAACATTAACTTTACTAGAAATCAACAATAGCTTTGAAAAACAACTAAGTAATCGATTCCAAAAAATACAATCTCAACTTATGGAAGATTTAGAACATAATAAATATTCAGGTGTTGAATTTCAAAGGGACTTAAGAAATTATTGTGAAATTGATGATTATATTTTAATGCCTTTTGTCTTTACAAGCGGATTAGGTATACATGCATTAAATAGTAGTAATCAATTTGGTGAAATTATTTACAATATTAGTCAAACACCGCAAGTTTGGTTAGACAACCAGGTTATTGAACGTGATGGTGGTTTGGATATCTATTGGGATAGTGTAGATAGTCAACTCGGTGTAGATAATTTAGATACAATGTTTAACCACTTCGTGAATACTTTATTAAAAATATCAAAAGACAAATCATTTTTATTTAAAGAAATTAAAAATAATAGTAATAAACAAGATATGTATTTTGAAACGATTGAAACAGTCGAACAAGATGATAGTGACAATGTGAATGAAATAAATGTGAATGAGGTTAAAGAAATGTTATCTCATATCGTTAATCACGATATTGCTAGTTCTTCCAGTAGATTTTTTGAAGTTGGTGGTGATTCGCTTAAAGCCATTGCACTAACTAATAAAATTAGAGAAGCATTTGATGTAGAACTTGAGCTGGCCTTTATTTTTTCAAATCCTACTATTAATGATATTTCAACAAAAATTGAAGAAGTTAAAAACACAAACGAAGAAGAAGGTGTCATATAAGATATGAAAAAATGTATAGTTTGTGGAAGTAGGTTCGGTCAATTTTATATAGAGGCATTGAAAAAGATACCAAACATTAACCTGCATGGGTTGCTTGCATCAGGAAGTGAAAGGTCGAATGATTGTGCAAATAACTATCAAATTCAGTTATACAATGATGTTGATGAATTACCTGACGATATTGATTTGGCTTGTATTGCTATCAAATCCGAAGTGCAAGGCGGAAAAGGCAATTTAATAGCAGAATCACTATTAAAAAGAGGTATTGATGTTATTTTTGAACACCCTCTTTCAGAAAAAGAGTATATATCACTATTTAAATTAGCAAAAAAAGAAAAAAGGTATTTTACTGTTTGTAATTTATACAGCCAACTACCTAGTGTACAAAACTTTATTCAGAACTTTAAATTTATAAAAAAAGAACAGTCTATAAAATATATCAATGTAGAATTTGCAACTCAGTTATCTTATCCAGTTGCACAGTTGTTATCATTACTAATTCCTGAAATTAAAAATATTGAATTTAGTATTTCTAAAAAAGAAGATGGTCCTTTTCAATTTTTATCTACAACTATAAATGAAACGCAATTAAACTTAATTGCCTATAATGAAGCGGTTGAAAATGAAATAGATAATTTTATGAGATTACTATTTAGTATAAAAATTGGTTTTGAAGGCGGAGAACTAAATTTATTAGATCCTCACGGAGATGTATTTTGGAGAGAATATATTAAATTTCCAAATCGTTATAGAATTCCATCTAGTTTTCTTGATGACCCACCTAAGGGAATGATACGAAAATATATAAAATTGCTTTATGATAATTCTGATTTAACTCAACAATCGATGTTTACAGAATTATGGCCAAAGACTATTTCCAAGGAAATATTTTTATATCTTGAAAAAGATCAGCAAGATAAACATTCTTTCAATGCATTAGCACAAAATCATATTAACAGTTCAATAATATGGCATAAATTAATGCAGTCTTTAGGCTACCCGACATTTGTGACTAAAGATAAATACACTATATATGATGTCGATCAACTTGTTCTGAATGAAAATACATCTATCAGTATTATCGATGAAATGGGTAAGCTAGAGCGTATTTGTGCTAAATCTATGCTCTGGGTACTAAGTAGACATTTTAATAATTCAATAGTCACATACGATTATCAAAGTATTATTAGATTCTTGAATGTTAAAGATAATTATAAAGATATTATTAAACGTTGGTTAAATTACTTAGCAAGAAATGATTACATTGTTGAAACGGAGACAGGCAATTATATATTTGATCAGCTAGATAAGTCTCAATTGGATATCTTATTTGAATGGCTTGAACTTGAAAATACGTGGCATAAAAATATTATGCCAATGTCTGTCATAAAATATTTTAAAGCTCATATTCAATATATGGATCAAATATTAAAAGGTGATAAATCCGTTAATATGTTGTTGTTTGATCAAGGCGAAAATGATATCGCAAACGATTTGTATAGTCAAACAGCCATTTCTATATTCATTAATGAACAGATTGGACAGTATATAAAGAGTTTATCGGAAAATGATTCATTATCAATTTTAGAATTAGGTGCTGGAACGGGTGCCACAACTCAAAAAGTATTGGATAAAGTATCTGAATCATTTACTGGACATTACGTCTTTACAGATATATCAAAGTATTTCTTAGTTTCTGCTGAAGAAATGTTTAGACATTATCAATTTATGCAATACAAGATTTTAGATATAGACAATATAGAAGATAACCCTATTTTTAATAAACAGAAATTTGATGTCATTGTTGCTGTTGGCGTTATAAATAATTCGAGAAATATAAAGAGCTTATTAAATAGATTAAATAAGATGTTAAACAAAAATGGGAAACTCATTATTGGGGAAGCATATGGTGAATCCGCAGTTATGCTAATATCTCAAGCCTTTATGATGATAGAGCCTGAAGATGAAAGGAAGTATAATAATTTGACCTTTTTACCGTTAAAAAGTTGGTATGAAATTTTTGATGAAACTGGATTTAATCTTCTAACAAAAACGCCACACCAAACTGATGAGTTGTCTTCATTTAATCAGGCGCTATTTATATTAGAAAAGAGGTAAGTATGTATAAAATTGGTCATTTGCAATATAAAGTTAAAAATCTTGAAAATGCTATGAAAAATTTTGAACAATTAGGTTTCGATGTTGAAAGAGCTAATGAAAAGTCAAAAAATGCTTTTATTTGGTTTGAAACTGGTCCATATATAGAACTCATAGAAATGAACAGTAATTTGGTCCCATTTGCTTATTTATTTAGATGGGTTTATGGAAAGGCTATGAAAGAAAGATGGAAGAAATGGTGTGGAAATGAAGAAGGATTTATTGATTTTGCAATAGAAACGATTGAGGATGAATATCGAAATATACAAAATTTCCCTAAAAATAAAACGATCTTAAAAGACTTTGGTATTGAATCTAATAAGGTAATAACGTGGAATAGAAAGAATTCAAAAAATGAAAAAATTTTATTTAGCTATTTACCTGTTATACCAGTTTCATTACCATTTGTAGTTTCGGATTATAGTATGAATCAACGTCCGAGTCATGTTTCGCACAAGAATAATATAGAGAAAATCGAACGAGTTAATTTTAAATGTCAGGAAAAAGAACATGAATTTTTGAAAAATATTTTGAAGAATGATGAACATTTGAAATTGGTCTTAGGGACAAATGCAGAAATTGATCAAGTACTTCTTAAAAATAAATATGGAAAGATATATAGATTAACGGACCATATGTCGATAGAAAGTGAGTGAGTAGCTTGGAAATAAAAAAAGAATTAATTAGGCTATATCAAAATGGTATAAATATTTGGCTTGAAAATGATCAATTACGTTATAAAAGCAAATTAGGAAAGTTGTCTCAAGGTGATTTAACTTTCTTAAAAGAAAATAAAAATAAAATTATTGAGCTATTTAAATCAAATAGCAAGTTTGAATCTTTTGAAGATGCTAATCAATTTCCATTAAAAGATATACAAAGTGCTTATATGATAGGCGAAAAAAGTGAGTTTGGATCAGTTTCTAGTCATGTCTATTTTGAAGTTACATTTCCAAGATTAGACAAAATAAAGACTAATCAAGTTTGGAATAAATTGATTTCTAAGCATGAGGCTTTAAGAACAGTTATTGACTCGTGGGATTCACAAAGAATATTAGATTCAGACTCTGATTATGAAGTTATGGTGAAAGAGGGTGAAGAAAGTTGTAATGAAACGCGAGATAAATTGATGAATAAATATTATGACCCTTCTGTTTGGCCGTTATTTGATATTGAAGTAACTCAAACATCTCAACACTCACTTTTACATTTATCATTTGATTTTTTAATTTTAGATTGGACAAGTATTTGGATTTTACTCAAAGAATTTGAAGATGAGTATTTTAAAGGTAACTTACAAGCAGAAAGGCATAAAACGCCATGTCTCAGGGATATTTATTTAAGTAGTGAATTAAAAAAAGCAACTTCTAAATATTTGAATGATGAATCATATTGGAAAGAAAAAATAGAAGCATTAGGAGATTATCCTAAGTTACCCGTTAAAATGAGTGAAATAAAAAATGAGTTTACTAGGAAATCATTCCTTCTTGATAAAAACAATTGGGATGATATTAAGAAACTTTCAAAAAAATTCGCTTTAACACATAATACAATGGCTTTAACGGCATTTGCATGTGTTTTGAAAAAATGGGTTGAGCAAGAGAAGTTTGTAGTAAATTTAACAACAATGAATAGAGAGTCAGAATTTGAAGATATACAGCATGTTGTAGGTGATTTTACTTCAACAAATTTATTAAATGTAGAAATTGATGAGCGTAAATCATTTATAGAAAATGCAGAAAAATTACAACGGCATTTATTAAAAGATTTAGAACATAATTATTTTACAGGTGTAGAAACAATAAGGGAAATTAGAAAATCAAAATCAAATTGTATATTTCCAATTGTCTTTACAAGTTCATTAGGTACCGGTGGTATGAATTATGACTATATGGAACTAGGGGATAAAGGTATTAGCCAATCTCCACAAGTATTTATGGATTGTCAAATCATGGAATTAAATGGCGCTTTATATATCAATATTGATTCAAGAAAAGGCATATTTGATGAAGCTTTTATAGAAGCATTTACAAAAGATTATCAACAGTTTCTGTTAGATGTCATAACTCATTCAATTAAAAATTCGACATTATTACCTTGGTATTCTAAAGAACGCAATCGAGATAGCTTTAAACAAATTAATGCCAATTGTGATGAGATTGATGAAACACTAGAAGCTAACGAAAATAATATTAAAAATCAATTATCAGATGAATTAATTCATGAGATTACTGAGCCATGTAAAGAGATATTAAAAGTAGATTCACTTGGTGATAATGATAATTTTTATGAATATGGTGCAGATTCATTAATTTTAGCAAGACTATCAACAAATATAATCAATATATGTAAAGAACATCAATTAGACGAAATTAATTTTGACGGGTTATTAAGAGTACTATTAGCTGAGCCAACTCTACTAAAAATACAACAAGAGATTAATAGTAAAAATATAGAGAGCAAGATAGAAAAGGCACACGAGAATACCTCTATAGGTAAATTAACGATGTTTAAAAAAGAAGGAGAAACACTCAAAGTATTCTTCCATGCAGGATTAGGAACAATGAATTGTTTGAGATATTTGCTTGATGAATTAAAAAATAACGATCGAGATGCTATTGCAGGTATTACAATTCAAGACCAAGAAAAATATTGTCATATAGAGAAACATCAACTCGTTAAGAAAATTAGTGAAGATTATGCAAATCTTATCGAAGAATCAGGATATAAATCTGTTCACTTAGTGGGTTACTGTTCGGGAGGTTTAATCGCTATGGAAGTAGCAAGTATGCTCATGCTTAGTGATGTAGATGTTGGCAATGTTACTTTAATTGATACTTCTCCATCACCGCTATCAGAAATAGATTATATGGTTTCTGAAATGGCATTTATCCAAAATCACTTTATCACGATTAAGGATGTATTACCAACCATTGATTATAACAAACTAAACGATAGTATTAGAGCCATGTATTCTAATATTGAAACTGATGCGGAATACGATTTATTGAATTTCATTATCAAACAGTACGGTGAAGAAGATGAATTAAAAACAGAATTAGAGCAATTTTTTAAATACAAATCTCTTAATGAACGATTTGAAAAATATACTGAAGTTATTGATTCTAAAAAGGATGGTGATAATACAGTCAATACAGATTTCTTAATTTCTTCTTATAAAACACAAATGGCAAGTTGGGAAGGGGCACATATGACACCTACTACTTATATAGGTGATGTAACTTATTTAAAAGCACAAGATAAGGATGGGTCTGATTTGTTACCAGCACAAGATAGTAATGAATTTTGGCAAAATTGTTGTATCGGTGATTTCACTGAAATACCTATACCTGGTAATCATTATAATTGTGTCGAAGACAAAGAGCATGCGTCATATGTTGCAAAATTATTAATATAAAATTTTAACAGACGGGGAGTTAGATTATGAATAAATTATCAGTTAAAGATTTAATTACAGTAGGTATTTTTACAGCGATTTATTTAGTAGTGTTCTTTGTTACTTTTATGATTGGTTATATACCATTTTTTATACCGTTTCTAGGGTTCATTTGTCCGATTGTATGCGGTATTCCGTTTATTTTATATGTTATGAAGATAGATAAATTTGGTATGGTGACATTGACTGGAACGATTTTAGGTATTGCTTTTACAGTGATGGGCAGTGGCTTAATTATGATTCCATTTGGTATTATCTTTGGTTTGATTGGTGACTTCATTATGAAATCTGGTGGATATAAAAAGTGGAAATCAATTGCGTGGGGCTATGCTATTTTCTCGCTTTGGATGATGGGATTTGTTGTAAGAATGTTTATTGCAAGAGATCAATACTTTAAAGAGGTCGGGAAGTCTTACGGTCAAGATTACGTAAATGTTTTGGAATCTATTACACCTTTATGGACATTACCTGTGATGTTTATTTTGACAGTGCTTGGTGGTCTTGTTGGTGCATGGTTAGGTAAGAAAATGTTTAGTAAACATTTTAAAAAGGCGGGACTTGTGTGAAGACGGTTGTTGGTTCATTAAGAGATCATAGGAATATTGTCGCAAAATTAGACCCTAGAACTAAGATCGCTTTAACGATCACGATAAGTACGATTTTAATATCAAGTGGTAGTTCACAAAGCATTTTAAGAGTATGTTTAACTTTATTTTCACTCGCATTATTATTATCTATTCATAAAATCAGTTTATTTATTAAATGTGCGGTTACTTTTTTGGTGCTGATAGGCATTCAATATTGGGTTATTCCTTATGCAGAAGGCATGATTAAATTTATTCTGCTCGCATTTATTGGGATATTTATGAATATGTTTCCTGGATTTATCGTTGGCTATTACACGTTATTCTCTACAAAAGTAAGTGAATTTATAGCAGCTATGGAAAAAATGAAATTACCTAGAAATATTATCATTCCAATATCTGTGATTTTTAGATTTTTCCCGACGATTGCTGAAGAATATCGAAATATTAATTATGCCATGAAAATGAGAGGTATTAACTTTTCGAATCATTTTTTTAAAATGATTGAATATAGAATGATTCCGCTTATTATATCTGTTGTTCAAATAGGGAATGATCTTTCTTTTACAGCGATGACAAGAGGGATTGATTCTCCATTTAAACGGACGAATGTATGCGTCGTGAAATTTAAACTACTTGATATATTGTTACTCATTGTCATGGTGATATTATGGATTATTTATTTTAAGGAGAAGTTGTTTAATGATTAAATTTGATAATGTAACGTTCAACTATGCTTCTTCAGAAGAACCAGCTATTCAAAATGTCTCACTTCAAATTAAACAAGGTGAATTAGTCGTGTTCTGTGGTAAATCAGGTAGCGGGAAGTCTACCGTTGCTAAATTGATAAATGGCTTAATTCCTAAAGTTCAACATGGTGACATAAGTGGGCATGTTTACTTGGATGGACGCAATATATCGGAAATTGAGATGTATCAATTATCACAAATGGTCGGTAGTGTATTTCAAAATCCGAAGACGCAATTTTATAACGTTGATACGACAAGTGAGCTTGCGTTTAATTTGGAAAATCAAGGTATTGATAAAACGGTCATCATTGAAAAGATTAAAAAAGTTATGAACCAGTTTAAGATTGAGCATTTATTGGATCGCAATATATTTGAGTTGTCAGGTGGCGAAAAACAAATTATTGCATGTGCGACAGTACTTATTACTAACCCAGATGTTGTCGTATTAGATGAGCCATCTTCAAATTTAGATATGTATAGCATTAAGAAATTAAAAGAAATGATTTGTTATTTGAAAGAACGTGGTAAAACGGTCGTGCTGATAGAACATCGTTTGGATTATATTATGGATGAGGCAGATAGCGTCTATTATATGGAAGACGGCTCGTTACATGCACATTATCCAATAGGTTCGTTTAAATCACTAGATCGTGACGAACTTGAAAGCATGGGTATTCGATACGGACAAGAGGAACGATTACAACATGAGCCACAGTTTGGTGATCATGTCATGGAAATGCATAATTTTAGTTATACGTATGACAAATTTAATAAAGAGAAACAATTAGATGTGAATGAAATAGCCATACCAAAAGGTGAAGTAGTCGCGATTATCGGCGATAACGGAAGTGGTAAATCGACCTTTGCTAAATGTTTATGTGGTTTGCTGAAGGATTTTAAAGGACATGTGACGTATGACGAGAAGCGACTCAAACAGAAACAATTATTAAAGCAGAGCTATATGGTTTTCCAAGATGTAAACACACAATTATTTACGGAAAGCTTGGAACAAGAATTACAGCTATTAAATGTTCAAGTAACAGAAACACAAGTTGATGACATGTTAACAAGTATGAATTTGTTAGATAAAAAGCATGAACATCCATTGTCACTTTCTGGTGGTGAAAAACAAAGAATGGCCATTGCTACGGCAATATTGAGTGGTAAGGAAATCATTATATTTGATGAACCTACTTCAGGGCTGGATTTATATCATATGAAAAAAGTCGCGAAAATGATTAACGACATCCATGATAAAGGAAAGCAAATCTTTATCATTACACATGATAAATCATTGGTATTAGAGATTTGTACATATGTCTTATATTTTGGAGATGGTCGTCTTATTAATCAGTTCGCATTGAATCATCAAGGAATCGATCAATTGAATCATTATTTCGATGTATAATTCGCATCAATGAGAGGAGTCAGTAAAGTATGAACACCGATGAACATTGGATAAAATCATTACTCGTATTTGGACAAGATGCTAAATGGAAGATTGTTTTATCTATTGTATTGTCTATTATTAGTGTGTTTTCAGGATTAGTGCCTTATTGGACGGTATATAAAATCATACTATTAATGATTGATGGAAATACAGAGATGAATCAAGTTATTTATTATATAAGTATCGCGGCAGGTGCTTATGTGATACAGGTTATTTGTTTCGGAAGTTCGACGATGTTATCACATGTGACGGCTTATGATATTTTATCTAACATTAGAAAGCAATTGGCACATAAATTAATGCGTTTACCTTTAGGTGTAGTAGAATCTAAAAAAATTGGTGAACTTAAAAGTATATTTGTCGATAAAGTAGAAACGATTGAATTACCGTTAGCGCATATTATTCCAGAAGTAGTAGGTAATTTATTACTGTCTATTTCTATATTTGTTTATATCGTAATTATCGATTGGCGTATGGCTTGTGCAATGTTGATTACGGTGCCGATCGCATTTTTTGCTTTCAAAAAATTAATGTCTGGATTTAATGAGACTTACGAAGAACAAATGGCATCGAATAATTACATGAACAGCTCAATTGTTGAATACATTGAAGGTATAGAAGTCATTAAAACATTTAATCAATCTCAAAATTCTTATAAAAAATATAAAGATGCTGTTAATGCATATAAGATACATACTTTAAATTGGTTTAAAAGCACATGGGGCTATATGAACTTAGGTGCAAGTATTCTTCCTTCGACTTTTCTAGGTGTGCTACCACTAGGTATGTATTTGATTTCAATTGACCAGTTGAACTATGCAGAATTTTTTATTTGCTTAGTACTGTCTTTAGGTGTTGTCGCACCAATCAAGAACTTTACGAATTATGTTAATCAATTAAAATCAATCCAATATGCGATTACAGAAGTACGCCAAGTATTGAATTTAGAAGAACTTGAAGTCTCGAAAGCTTTTAAAGAACCTAAAAATCATCAAATCACATTTAATGATGTTGGTTTCTCTTATTCAAATGACAAAGATAACTTAGTATTTAATCATTTGTCGTTTGATATTCCAGAGAAGACTTTTACAGCAATTGTTGGTGCATCTGGTAGTGGTAAGTCTACGATTGCGAAATTACTTTCAAGATTCTGGGATGTAACGTCCGGTGAAATTGATATTGGTGGCGTAAATATTAAAGATATTGAACCTAAGAAACTGAATGAATTAGTTGGTTTTGTAGGCCAAGATAACTTCTTATTAAATCTTACGTTTAAAGAAAATATTAAATTAGGTAATCCGGAAGCATCGGATGAAGCGGTTGAAGAAGCGGCTAAATTAGCGCAATGTCATGAATTTATTACGAAATTGCCAGAGGGCTATGATACGAATGTAGGTTCAGTTGGTGATAAATTATCGGGCGGTGAAAAACAACGTGTCACAATAGCGAGAATGATCTTGAAAGATGCACCGATTATTGTATTAGATGAAGCGACAGCTTATGTCGACCCAGATAATGAACAAAAAATTCAAGCTGCATTAAATGCTTTAACTCAAAATAAGACGCTCATTGTCATTGCCCATCGATTATCTACCATTAAACAAGCAGATCAAATTATTGTGTTAGGTCATCAACAAATTCTTGAAAAAGGTGACCATGCAAGACTACTGGATATGAACGGTCAATATAAACAAATGTGGGATATGCACATCGGTGCGAAAGATTGGGGGGTCTCTTCTTAATTTGTAATACATTCAAATATAAAGGAGGATTAATATGTTTCAGATTACATTTAAGATTTTAAAGTGGGCGACACCTTATAGATCAAGAATGATTTTAGGATTTGTAATGTCATTTATTAATTCTATTTTTATCGCCTCACCAATCTTCTTAGCTGCCCAAGTGTTTAACCGTGTGCTATCTCATAAACAAATTGAAATGTATGAAATTATGAGTGTGTTAGGCATCATGATTTTATTAGTATTAGCAAGATTTGTGACAGCTTATTTAAAGAATAGACTTCAAGAAAGTATCGCCTATGAAATGAGTGCGAAAGAACGTTTAAATATTGGTGATAAACTTAAGAACGTAAGACTAGGGTATTTTGAAGACCATCAAACAAATGAACTTGCAACGGTTGTTACAACAGATTTAACGTTCTTAGAAAATTATGCAATGAAGATGATCGATATTGTCGTAAACGGCTATATATTAATTACTGTATTAATTTTGTCGCTTTTAGTTGTGTCTTGGGAAGTGTCACTATTAGCACTTATTGGCGTAGTGCTCTCTTTACTTTGCATTCATTTATTAGAAAAGAAAAGCCATCAAAACGCGCCGCATTATCATCATGTTCAAAATCAACTTGTTGAGAAAGTGCTTGAAGTCGTTCGAGGTATTCAAGTTATTAAATCATTCTCAAAAGAAAATACGAGTCTTCAAAGTTTTAACAAAGCAGTAGATGAAAGTAAACGCGTGAATTCAAAAATTGAATTACAATACATACCGTTTAATTTATTGCATTTGTTGAGCTTAAAGATTGTTTCTATCGTCATAGTATTTATTGCATGCTTATTATATATCAATCAAAGCATTGATTTACCAACGCTTATTATGATTTCTATCTTTTCATTTGTGATATTTGAAAGTGTGGAGAATGTAAACAGTGCAGCACACGTGTTAGAAATGATTGATATGACGTTAAATGATATTGAAGAAATTAAGAACGCACCTATATTAGATGAAACAGGAAGAGATATCGAAATCGATAACTTTGATATTGAATTTGATCATGTAAGCTTCTCATACGGAGAGCACCGTGTGATTAATGATGTGAGCTTTAAAGTAGGGGCACAAACATCTACAGCAATCATAGGACCATCAGGAAGCGGTAAGTCTACCTTATGTAATTTGTTGTTAAGATTTTATGATGTAGACGAAGGTGCAATTCGAATAGGTGGCGTTGATATCCGAGATATGACACTAAGTACACTGATGTCTCATATTAGTGCGGTGTTTCAAAAGGTCTACTTATTTAATGATACAGTCGAAAATAATATTTTATACGGTAAGCCAGATGCAACTAAAGAAGAAGTTATCGCAGCTGCGAAACAAGCATGCTGTCATGACTTCATCATGTCACTACCGGATGGCTATCAAACAATGGTCAATGAGAAAGGGAATAATTTATCTGGTGGAGAAAAACAACGTATATCTATCGCAAGGGCGATATTAAAAGACGCACCTATCATCATTCTAGATGAAGCAACTGCGAGTATTGATCCAGAGAACGAACATCTCATACAAAGTGCAATTGATGAATTAAGCCAAGGCAAAACAGTTATCACAATCGCACATAAAATTGGAACAATTAAAAATGCCAATGAAATCATCGTATTAAACGAAGGAGAAATCATACAAAAAGGCGATCACGAAACACTCGTGAATCAATCAGGAACTTATCAGAACTTCATCCAAATCAAGACACAATCAGAAGGTTGGAGATTGTAGAGTATGAGTAAACAAATTGGCATTTTAGGTGGAAATGGTGCACTAGGTAGTAGGTTAACGAAGTTATTATCTGAACATAAAAATGTGCAAATTAAAGTTAGTACAAGAACTGAGAACTTTACCAAATTAGAACATCATCAAATTGAATATGTAACAGTAAGTTTAGATAGTGTAGACGATTTAAAACAATTTATTAACGGATGCGACATTGTTGTGAATTGTACAGGTTATTACAATAAATATATTATAGAGTGTTGTTCAGAATATCATGCACACTATGTTGATACTTCTGGTGAGTTAAATTTAGTTCATAGTGAATTGGAATTGGATGAACAATTGAAGAATAAACGGTTAAGTGCAGTTCAATTTGTTGGTGTAAATCCAGGATTAACAGAAGTGTTGATTGCATATTGTAAAGCGTGTTCGAATGTTGAGGAATTAGAATTATACTTTTCAGGTGTTGGTATATTATCAAAATCAGCGGTCCTTGAAATGATTGAAACATCGGAGCCGCCATATTCGTATAGTCAAATGTATATTAAAAACGGTAACCCTGAACGATTAGATTATATGATGAAAGAAGCTAACTTAATGGATAATGAACGACCATTTAATTGTGTGCCCATTATCAATCATCATTTTATCAATTGCATACAGCACAATAACATTTCAAAAGCGTACTTTTATAACGCATTTGCTGATAAAAATATTATATATAATATGGTGGAAGCAAAACTTCTGCATCAGAACAATCAATCAGAAAAAGCGATATCAATTTTAATGGATGCATTTAAGAACGACAATAGTGATTACGAAACATATACATTGATAAAACTCATCATCAATAATAAAGAAGATGTTATCATTCAAAGCAAATTAGATTGGAATGACTTAACAGCAATTTCAGTTTATTACACAGTGCATCTAATGATGAATGAACATATCAAAGAATATGGCATTAAAGCTTTATATGAAGCTATAGATGTAAATGAAATGGTGGATTTATTAAAAGAAAACCCAGAAATAATTATGGAAATTAATGAATGAGGTGAATTATTTGAAAAACACTTTATATAACTTATTTGATAAAATTCAATATAAAGAAGCGAGATATAATATCACTCCTTATAAACTGGAATCCTTGAAATATAATATTTGCAATTACTTAAAGAATATTCTAAATGAAGATTTTATTATGTATGAACTGAATGAAAAAACTTATATTGGTGTTGGGCAAGCAATTGAGTTCAAGATAACTAGTAAGAACTTTACTATTGAACGTAAGGAATCGAATTTAAAAATAAATAAAGAATTTAAATCATTATCAAATTTGTTACAAGAAATATATTCAATATTTGAAAGTAATAAAATAAGTGCTTTTGGTAATATTAACTTTAATTTAGCTAAATATTTACATTTATCTAATTATTGTAATGAAAATGATGAATTGTTGCATTTTTTTGTACCTTCTACAAAAGTGGAAATAAGAGAAGGGGAAATGCTAGTACAGTTTTTAGAAAGTAACCCATTTAGTAAATTAAGTGAAATCTATGAAGAAATAGAAATGATTCATGTCCCTCTTAAGAGTAATCCGGAAAGAATATTGCTAAACCAACAATCAGAAAGCTATAAAAAAAACGTAAGCAAAGCAATATCAGATATAAATAATGGTAAATACTCTAAAGTAATAATTTCTAGAAAAATTAACATTTCAGAATCGATAAATATGATAAAGAGTTATTTTTTAGGATTAAAATTTAATAATCCAGCGCGTTCATATTTATATAGTGTAAATGAAAAAGAGTTATTTGGATTTTCTCCTGAAACTATAGTTCAAGTAGATAATTATAATAAAGTATTTACATTTCCATTAGCAGGTACGAGAAAAAATGAAGAATCTCTTAAAAAAGAATTATTGACAGATATTAAAGAGGTAGGAGAACATGCTGTTTCTGTTAATCTAGCACTTAAAGAGTTAGGTGATGTGTGTATACCAAATTCTATCATAGTAGAAGAATTTATGAATATTTATGAAAGAGGATCTGTACAACACCTAGGTTCTAAAGTATCAGGTATACTTAAGAATAAAAATTATTGGGATGCTCTACTAGCCTTATACCCAGCTGTAACAGCATCTGGAATTCCAAAAAAAGAAAGTATTGAAGCTATAGAAAAGTATGAAGATATGCCTAGAAATTTATATAGTGGCGGAATATTTATTATAGATAAAGAAATAGGATTTGATGTGGCATTAATATTAAGAACGGTTTTTCAAGATAAAGACGAAACTTATCTTAGAGCTGGAGCTGGAATTGTAGAAAAATCTAATCCTGATCGAGAAATGGAAGAAACACGTGAAAAGTTAAAATCGGTAATTGAGTCGTTAAGTTTGTGAAATACTTTATATGCATTTATCTTTTCATGTAAAACAATAAGTAATTGGAAAGTGAAAATATAATTATGAGTTACTAATATATTAGTATGCTATAAAAATGTAATTGTTCAAGTTTGTTTAAAAACCAGTGAACATATCATCGAACATGGAAAAGCAATATACGTAGTGTAATGGTGAATTTATTATTAGATAACTCAGAAATAATTGTACAAATAAATGAAAGAGGTGAATAAAGAGTAAATATATGACAAATAATGATAGCATGCAACCTATAACAGATTTATCAGATTTAGAAGAGCGTATTCCGAAAAATGATGTAGCACGTATAGTGAAACTTATTGTTGATAGTATACCTGAAACAAGGCTTGATGGGTGTGAAGAGCGATTTGGTATGAGTGTCTATCACTCTAAAACAATGCTCAAAATTATTTTATATGCTTATACACAATCTAAATTCTCGGGTAAAGAAATTGAGTTTGCATTAAGGGACAGTTATCGAATGATGTGGTTAGCTGAGATGCATGTAACAACTTTTGATTTAATCAATTACTTTCGTAGTATCGATGAGATAAACAATTTGGTGCAAACTTTATACATTAATTTGAGGTCGAATTTAATTCAACAGCAAATAATTGACCCAAAAAGTGAATACATGGATATCATAAATCAAGATGCCAAAATTGATAAACAATCATTTATTTGGAATGAAAAATTTGAAGAAAACAATACTTACAATCAAGAATCAAAAGAAGTATATCAAGAATTGTTGAATACTAAAATTTTGCCATCAATCAAACACGAAACAGAATAGTAATAAGAAAACCAGTAGCATCTAAACACGAATAATGAAAACTTAATAAACAATATTTTCTAGGCGGCTTATTCTATATGATCTATAAAGGATAAGTCGCCTAATTTTAATTTAAATATTATTTACCATCATTATTATATTGGATTAATAATATAAATTTTCTAAACTTGCGTATTCATTTTAAAAATGGTACTTTATTTATATCGTTAAATAGTAATTATTACGATTTAGGAAGTGTTAAAATGGAAAAAACAAATAAAGTAGTGATTATTGGTGCGGGTCCTGCTGGTATAGGTATGGCTATTGCATTAATTGAAATGGGATTAGATGATATTCTTATATTAGATAAAGGACAAGTTGGTGAATCTTTTAAAAATTGGCCATTATCAACTCGCTTTATCACACCTTCGTTTACAACAAATGGGTTTGGAACACCAGATATTAACGCAATCACACCTCATAGTTCCCCTGCTTTTACTTTTAAGAAAGAACATATTTCAGGCAAAGAGTATGTTCAATATTTAGAAGCGCTTGTACAGATTTATAACTTGAAAGTTGACCAACATACAAATGTATTAGATGTATCCAATAATAGAGACAATGAAACATATAAAGTGTATACAGATCATGGGACTATTGATGCTGAATATATCTTTGTTGCGACAGGGAATTTTTCATATCCTTATAAACCGTTTAAACATGGTAGACATTATAGTGAGGTTGAAAAATTTTCAGATATAAATGGTGAACTGGCTGTCGTAATTGGTGGTAACGAAAGCGGATTTGATGCAGCGCTCAATTTAGCATTATCCGGTAAAATTGTCGATATTTATACTAATTCTACAAGTTATAAACAAGAAGATGCTGATCCAAGTATTCGACTTTCTCCTTATACACACCAACGATATGAAGAATTAAAGGAACTTGGTTATCCCATACGTATTCATACCGAACATGTGGTGAAAGAAATTGAGTATAAAAATGGTCAATATGTTATTCAATTTAACGGCGTACATGACGATGTAATAATTTCCGAAGAACCGATACTTGCTACTGGATTTAATCCTGTTCAACATAATCGACTAACTCGAATATTATTTGAAAATGATGGTACAAATTTTATGCTAACTGACGATGATGAATCAACAATTAATCCTAATGTCTTTATGATAGGAGATACGGTTAAACATCAAGATGTTATTCTTTGTTATATTTACAAATTTAGAACGCGTTTAGCTGTTCTAGCAAAATTAATATGTGACCGAGAAAGCTTTGAAGCAAATGAAGATGCTATAGAGTTCTATCAATCAAATCAAATGTTTTTAGATGATTATGATTGTTGTGATGTGAACTGTTCATGTTAAAAGTTGAATATAATATTAAAAATGGAACTTGTTCGCCGATACCAAACGGTGAACATTATATTGTGATTAAGCAGCTAAAAAAACTATCAACAGAGCAGAAATTACAGTTTAAAAGGTATATCATTCAAAAGCAATTAAAGCTCACACTAGATGAAAACTGTAAGCAAAAGATAGATGACCCTGACGAATCAAAATATATTATCTCTGAATTGAATATCTTAAGACAAGAACAAGCGAAACATGTTCCTAAAGTAAAAGACATGTTTTTAGCTTTTGCTTTAATCATATTAATGTTTATGTTGCCAATATATATTTCTTATTATTTATCTCAATATATTCAAAATCATTGGGTAGAGCAGTTTTTAGACTATGTAATACATACTGTTCAATTCGACGAAAAGGCTTTGAATGACTTACTATTTGGAGATTATGGGTTATTGTCACTCGGCATATATTCAATCATTTGGGCATTACCCGTTGTCGTTTTCATTAGTATTTCTACGAATATTATCAGTGAAAGTCATTTAAAATCTTATATCGTTTGGTCAATCGATCCAGTTATGACAAAAGTAGGATTAACTGGTTACGATATTGTACCAGTTATTGAAGGATTTGGTTGTAATTCCGCAGCAGTATTGCGTGCCAATCATGATTGTAGTGCTTGCACTAAAAATAACTGTATGAGTATGGTTAGCTTTGGATCATCATGTAGTTATCAAATTGGCGCGACACTTTCACTATTCAGTGTAATCAAAGCCCCATGGTTATTTATTCCTTATTTAATAATCGTATTTATCGGTGGTTTAATGCATATTAAACTATGGTCCTCAAAAAGCATGATACCAACTCATTATTTTGTGTTAGATAAAGTTAGAAAGCCTTCAATTATAGCTGTATGGAAAGAATCCAAACAGACTATTCTGTCATTCTTAGCTCAAGCTTTACCAATATTTATGATGATTTGTGTATGTGCGAGTATCCTTTCTATGACACCTATTTTACTGCGGGCTGCAAATGTCTTTAATCCAATTTTACAGTTGATGAATGCACCTCAAGAGATGTCAACGGGTATTCTATTCTCAATGATTAGAAAAGATGGTATGTTGTTGTTCAATGTGAATCAGGGCTCATTATTGCAAACGATGTCGTTAAAAAGTGTGTTCTTATTAGTATTATTTAGTTCAACATTTTCTGCATGTTCTGTAACAATCACTATGATAATTAAAAATTTAGGGTGGAAGCAAGGTCTAGGAATTGTCGTAAAACAAATGATTACAGCGACGATTTGCTTATGTGGAACTGTATTGATTATGAATTTATTTGGAGGGATTTAATTGATATTATCAGATCAAGATATTAAGCGGTTTATTAGTGAAGGTCAAGTAAGTGTCACACCTTATCGAGAACAACTTATAGAACCCGCTTCTATTGATTTAACATTAGGCAATCATTTTCTACTACCCATTTCACCAAAAGATAATGTGCAATCGTTGAAAGATCCTATTCAGTATGATGAAGTTGTTGCCAAAACTTTTACAATACCAGGTAAATCATTTGTATTAGCGACTACACAGGAATGTGTGAAACTTTCAAATATGATGACGGGTTTTGTAGAAGGGAGGAGTTCAATTGGCAGAGCGGGTTTATTTATACAGAATGCTGGTTGGGTAGATCCGGGGTTTGAAGGTCATATTACTTTAGAATTATTTAATGCGAATGATTTCTCATTAAAAATTGAAGAAAACCAACGGATATGTCAACTTGTAATAGCACGTACACATTTACCTGCTATTTCTGGGTACAATGGAAAGTACCAAGGACAACTCAACGCAACAGGTAGTAAAGTGTTTATGGATTTTGAGAAATATTAAAGGTGGATTTGGTATGGAAATTTTTATCATCACTGGATTTTTAGGGAGCGGGAAGACTTCTTTACTGAATCATTTAATTAAAGATGTCAATGAAGAAGGTAAACGTATCGCTGTCATTATGAATGAGTTTGGTAAGAGGACAGTTGACTCTGAATTAATTCAGTCTGATGTAACAGTAAATGAAATCATTAATGGCTGTATATGTTGTGAAATGAAAGATGATGTTGCACATCAATTGCATATGTTATATATTGAACAACAACCAGAAATAGTTTTAATTGAATGTAGTGGTATTGCACACCCATTAGAAGTACTTGATGCATGTTTGACACCTGTGCTTTCGCCATTTATAACAATAAGAAGTATCATCGGCATCATAGATATACCGGAATATCAAAAATTATCAACCTATTCAAAACAAACACAACAACTTATCGATGTTCAACTAAAGTATTGTCAGGATATTATAGTAAATAAGCTTGATTTAATCGATTCGTGTGAGGCAATCAATGTTATTAAATCTATACAAGAACAATATCCAAGAGCAGAAACATTTTCAACAACTTATGGAAAAGTAAGTTATCATCACTTATCTAAAAAAGTTAAAAACATCCCATTTAAGAATCAAAATCAAAATTTTCATAATCATATTTACCATAAATACTACTCAATTGATAAGCCAGTTCAAATTGAAAAATTCAAATTATGGTTACAGAATTTACCCCAAAAGGTATATCGTGTAAAAGGGTTTATAACATTCGAGAATAGTCCTAATAAATATTTAGTTCAAATTTCTAATAGTAATGTGCTTATTGAAAAGTATGATATAGACATAGATGATTATCTAATTTTAATTGGAGAAAAGATAGACGAAGAAAATATCTTTTTTAGTTTATATTGAGGAAGAGAGTACTCACAAAAAACACTTTTGTAGAAATTCACATTATGTGAATTTAACAAAAGTGTTTTTTATAAAATGGGCCTAACTCACTTAGAAACTTCAAAGCGACAGCTGTTTTTTTGATTAGATTATTTGAAAGTGCACGATATCTCGCAGTCTTCGTGCGCCAGGGCACTATTTCAGGGTATAACGCACGATATCTCAGATTGTATTATTCCCTATAGAGTAGACATTAAAAAACTAAAACTCTATAGGGGGTATTTTTATGTATAAAACTAGACTACCTGTTAAACTGTATCAGGAAATCTTCGATTTGCATGAAAAGGGTTATTCCTTTCAAAATGTAATTGATAAGTTAAATTTAGATATTAGTGATAGTGTGATTCGATTTAAATATAAAGTGTATAAGCAACATGGTATAACAGCACTTATAAATAAGAATCGAAATAAAATCTATACACGCGAATTTAAAGAAAAAGTTGTTAAAGAATATCTAGAGACTAATAAGACGTATTCAGATCTAGCAGCCTATTACAATATTTCACATCATGCTACTTTAAAAAATTGGGTGGAAAAGTATACTGAAGGAAAGGAAAATAAATCTTATTTTCCATATCTGGAGGTAGACACTATGAATACTAGAAAAACAACATTTGAAGAGAGAATTGAAATAGCTAAATATTGTATTGAAAATAATAGAGACTTTAATAAGACAGCTGAAAAGTACCAAGTTAACTATTCACAAGTCTATAATTGGGTAAAAAAGTATGAAAAACATGGTGATATTGGTTTAGTAGATGGTAGAGGTAAAGGAAAACCAGTTGAAGCTTTAACTAGAGAAGAAGAACTTGAATTAAAAATAAAAGCACTTGAACAAAGAAATAAATTTCTCCAAATGGAGAATGAGGTATTAAAAAAGCAGGAAGAAATAGAGAGGCAGTTGATGAATCGAAAATCAAGCAAATAGCAGCATACAAGACAATCGAAGCATTAAAAGATAAGTATCCAATCAAATGGATATGCGCCGCACTTGAAATATCGAGAGCAAGTTATTATAAATGGAAAAACAGAGAGGTTTCAGAATCTGAAAGATTCAATAACGAATTAAAAGATGAGATTTTCAGGATTTATCATGAACATGATGGCATATATGGATATCGAAGAATTTATATTTATCTGAGATTATATACTAAATTCCAGGTTAATCATAAACGCGTATATAGAATTATGAAGAAGTATGGATTAAAAGCTGTCATTAGAAAAAAGAGAAGGCAATATAAACTTAGTAAGCCAGAAATCACTTCTCAAAATATCCTAAACAGAAAATTTACAACAAGTAAAGTTAATAAGGTCTGGTTAACAGATGTGACAGAATTTAAATTGAAAAATGGATCTAAAGTGTATTTAAGCGCTATTTATGATTTAGGTGCTAAGAAAGTCATCAGCCATGTAGTCTCATCTCAAAACAATAATAAGCTTGTATACGATACCTTTAACAAAGCCATAATTAAAAGAAATACCGAAGGCATTATATTTCATAGCGACAGAGGATTCCAATATACGAGTATTCTATTTAGAGAGATGATTAAAAATGCTTCTATGAAGCAAAGCATGTCTCGTGTAGGTAGATGTATTGATAATGGTCCTATGGAAGGCTTTTGGGGGTTACTCAAATCAGAGTTATTCAAAGACAAATCTCAAACATTCAATGATATAAAACACGCCACAAAGCAAATAAATGAATATATAAAATTTTATAATTCTAAAAGAATTTCATTAAAAATGGCTGCGCTTATAAAAGCACAGCCAACATATTGATTACTTTTTTTAGTGTCTACTTGACAGGGTTATGTTCAATGCGCTGTGCACCCGTAATTTTGACTAATGGGATATGGTATTTCTTCGCTACTTCACCAAGACGAATGAGTTGATCTGCATCTGTTACACCGCCACGCATTTGTGGAATAACAGAGAATGTGCCGTCTTTTTGAATATTGGCATGGTAACGTTCGTTCGCAAAGCGTGAAGCTTTTTCATCTTCATGGTCATGAGGGTATACCATGTTTAAATAGTAGTTAATAGCAGGGCGGCATTTTGGACATCCACCTTTATCTTTAAAGTCTAATACGTGTCGAACTTCTTTAGATGTTTTTAAACCTTTAGCTCGAATTTGAGTAACGATTTGGTCTCTTGTAAGACTTGTACATGCACAAATACCTGTTGGCGCTGCAGCAACAAAGTCGTCACCAAGTGTATATTCTAAGAGCTCAGCGATTTGACCTTTACACTTACCACATGAGTTACCAGCTTTCGTCACACGTGTGACATCAGCTACGGACGTTAAACCTTGATCTTTAATCGCTTCTACGATGACACCTTTAGAAATGCCGTTACACCCGCAGATTGTTTCATCGTTATCCATTTCAGCAACGCTAATCGCATCAACTTCTCCTGCTTTATGAAGAATTGAAACAAGTGTATATTCATCGATTGTATCGCCTTTTTTCATCATATTATAAAAGCGATTGCCTTCTTCTGTATCACCATAAAGTACTGCACCGACAATCGTCTTATCTTTGACGAAGATTTTCTTATAAATGTTATCGACACCGTTAAAAGTTTCAATACCACGGACACCTTCACTTTCAGTAATCCAACCTGCACTAAATAAATCGCAGCCTGATACTTTTAAAGAAGTAAAGGTCGTTGATCCTTTGTAACCTTCAGTTGGAATGCCCGTAATATGATCTGCCAGGACTTTACCTTGGTCATATAGTGGGGCAACAAGACCGTATACTTTTGAACGGTGTTCTGCACATTCTCCAACTGCATAAATTTCTGGGTCACTTGTGCGCATGAAATCGTCTACTACGATACCGCGTCCAATTTCTAATCCAGCTGCACGTGCTTCTTTCTTTACTGGACGAATACCAACTGCCATCACGACCATGTCTGTTGCGATGACACGTCCATCTGATAATCGAATACCTTCAACATGACGTTCACCAATGATTTCTTGTGTATTGGCTTGTAGTTCAAATTTAATACCTTGCTTTTCAAGGTCTGCTTTTAAAAGTTCTCCTGCTTTACGATCTAGTTGAACTTCCATCAACCATTCTGCTAAATGTACAACTGTGACGTCCATACCTTGATCTACAAGTCCTCGTGCGCATTCTAGTCCCAGTAAACCGCCACCTATGACGATGGCACGTTTTTTAGTCTGAGCTGTTTCTATCATTTTTTCAGTATCATCGATGGTTCTGAAACCGACGACGCCTTCTAGACGAGAACCATCAATCGGTAGTATGAATGAATCAGAACCCGTCGCAATAATCATTTGGTCATATGATACTTTCACGCCATGTTCTGTTTCGACTTGTTTCAGTTCACGATCAATTTTTACAACTTTATCACCTGTTATTAATCGAATGTTATGTTCTTCATACCATTCATAAGGGTTCATAATCGTTTCTTCTTTTGTCATTTTATTTTGAAGAATGTTTGATAACATGATGCGGTTATAGTTTGGATAAGGTTCTTTACCGATGATTGTGATTTCAAAGCGGTCTGGATCGCGTTCTAGAATTTCTTCAATTGTACGGACACCAGCCATACCATTACCGATCATTAAAAGTTTTGTTTTACTCATGCATATCCTCCTTCGTTGAATCTAACCATGCTTTAATTTTCGCTGCATAGTGTTGTGTTCGTTAAATATCTTGGCCGTGTGAGCTAATGCTGATTGTTAGGCCATTATGTTCAATATCTAAGCTGTTATAAAAGTCGGATTGTTTGCGATCCCCGGTATGATTGACCCATTGAGAGGATAGGGCGTCTTGAGCAACTCGGTCATTCGTTTCGGGATGGTTCGTTGCGATAATAATTAAATCTGCATGGGCAATATGTTCTCGTTGATAGTCCGCTTGTATAAGGCGGATATGTTTGGTTGGTTGAATCGTATCAAAGTGCTCATGAAATTCACGTGCAATAACATCGATTGAGCAAGGTTCTGATTTCAATTTAGAGAACTTTCTCCATGCAATTTGGCCGCCACCAATGATTACGACATGTTTACCTTTAAGGTTAAGTTGAACTGGATACATCCGGTACCGCCTCACATTCAGCAATTCTTAAATGTACGATGTCTTTTAATAACGGATGAAAATTAATAGCCGTCGTATATGTGATAGGGTTCGGTAAACCTAGAGATTCTATTTGACGTTTCGACTTATTTACAAGGAAACCATCATAGAAGAAAAATGGAATAATTAATAATTTACGATGCTTTTTAGCGATTTTCGGTAACGTTTCTTTAAAGCGAAGTTCACCATAGACCATACTTGGGTAACATGGATTTTGAGCTGTTGATAGTTCGTGACAAATTCGTGTAAGTGCAACATCCGGTTCATCAAAGCGTGCATTACCGTGAGCAAGTACGACAATGCCAGTTTCATCATCAATGTCGTCTTTGTAAGCTTCAAGTTGAGAAGCAACCCAGTTTGTCATAATCGGGTGTGTGCCTAAAGGTTTACTTAATATAAACTGCACGTTCGGATTATTTTCTTGAAATGATTCATATAACGCTTCGATATCTTCGTAATAATGAGAAGCGGTAAACAATAATAACGGCACAAGATGAATACGTGAATAACCAGCATCAACCGTTTGTTGAATCACTTCATCTAATAAGATCTCTTCACTTTCTAAAAAGGCCACCTCATAATCAATCTCATCACTATTAAAAGTTTGATGAATAAAATTTAATAACGTTTCATTTAACTTTCCCTTTCTCATACCATGAACAACTAAAATCGTCTTTCGCATGACAATCCCTCCTACATCTTTATTCTAAAACAATATAACGAAAGTTTGTGAATTTTTTCTCAAAAAGAAGAAAAATAGGGAATTCCCTATATCATAACGTGAATAAATGAATCGTGCGTATAATTTTTTGTAATAACTGACAAAAAGGGTTTAATTGAAGCAGGAGAAATTGTCTTCTTTACACTTATCATCGGTGGGATGTTTATGGTGTTAAGACGTACAGGTATTATTGAAATTGGCGTGGATAAACTTGCACGTCAGTTTATAAATAAAAATATTTAGATTATTCCAGAATTAACAACAGTATTTGCGAGTATTGCTACATCTATTGCATTGTGTGGTACAGTATTCGGCTTCACGGTCGGTGTGTTGAACCCAATCAATACCGGGTTAGCACAAAAATTATCAGGTATTCCAACATTTTCAGGACTTGGATTACGTTTAGTTATTTTTGTGATTGTACTATTTGTAACGATATTATTTACGAGGATTTCAAGTTTAAGTTAGCCACCTATAATGACTGAGGTGTACACAAGGGTTAACCGTATTCGAACCTGTTGAGGATTGATTGGTTTTAATCAATTAATACTCAACAGGTAACCAAAGCTAAGACTTTAGCTTTGGAAAGATTCATACAGATTGAGGTGCTTTAAACTTTCTGCCATATTATGATGAGCTGTGTTGTAATTTAAAGTCTTTCTAGGATAGTCATTCATATATTGTTGTATGGCTTTTATGAAGCGTTTTTGAACATTGGATAAATCATGTGCTTTTGGAATAAAACGACGAATCATTTTATGTTGGTTTTCACTTGTCCCACGTTCATATGATGAGAATGGATGTGTGAAGTATATTTCTATCATATGGCCAAATTCTTCATACAGCGATGCAAATTCTGAACCATTGTCAGATGTGATAGATTTGAAGATTTTTGGTGCTTTTTCGCCTAAGGAGTCAAATAAGTTTTTCAATGCGTGAGACACCGCATCAGCACTTTTACTCTCTATTATTTCTAGTATTTCAAAACGCGTTTGTCTCTCAACAAGTGTTAAGATAACTGGCTTTGACTTGTCTTTAGTTCCTATTACGGTATCTATTTCCCAGTGACCAAAAGACTGACGTGATTCAATTTCACTAGGACGTGTCTCAATACTTGGACCGAGCACTCGACTGTGTGGATGATTATGGTAGCTATTCTGAGTAGAGTGACGTCTTTTTAATTTTTCTAGTAGATCAATATTCTTAGTTTCCATGATTTGTTGATCTATCCAAGCATATACTGTCGTTGTTGAAGGGATTTTTTCTCTTTCAAAACATTGTTCCTTGTGAGCATATGCCACGACTGCTTCAGGTGACCAGCGTTTCTTTTTCATGAGGTGATCTGCCCATGGAATAAATAATGGGTTCTTCTTCCATAAGGGCTGAGCACCACATTGTTGTCTGTTTTGTCGATAACGTTGTTGACCTAGTGAAGAAAAATAAATTTGCGTCTCATATTCATAGACTTTATGTTGTTGTTTTTGTCGTTTAATTTGACGTGTTGTTCCTCGATGAATTTCGTTATTGATTGTTTGAGGTGCACGTCCTAATTCACGCGCGATTGCACGATTTGAAAAACCTAAATTTTTAAGTGTTTCTATTTGAACACATTCTTCATAACTTAAGTGTGTTCCTTTATGGTTTGTCATGTTAGAATAAGTATGCGTCATGTGAATTCATTCCTTTATTGATTTGGTCTGGTAGCCTCAATAATAACATGAAATTCACGTGGCGTTTTTTTGTCTAAAGGTGGCTAAGTTGATTATAAAATCCACCACGATATTATTTATTATGAAATACGCTAAAAAAGTTAAAAAAGATCCTTCAATTAGTTTGGTTTATCATGATGATACTGAGAAGCGACATATGTACAAAGATATTACGAATCAAGAATCACTCGTTGCGACTAAACGACAAAAAATTGGTATCGGCGTCATGCTCTTATTCTTTATCATTCTTGTATACAGGGTTATTACACAAGGATGGTTTATGGTAGAAATGTCAGGTCTTTTCATAGTTATGGGTATTGTAGTAGGTCTCGCACGTTCAATCGCTGTTGTACTTGAGGATGGAAAAATTATGGACAGTATCGTTCGTGGATTAGGTTCTGTTATCGATGGAGCAACACCAACAGTAGTCGGCATGTATATCGTACAAGTGCTGATTAATTTTATTATTTCTTCAGGAAGCGGACAAGCCTTAGTGACAATGCCAATTATGGCACCGTTAGCAGATATGTTAGGTATTACTAGACAGACCCCAGTCTTAGCCTTCCAATTAGGAGACGGATTTACACATGTCTTCTATCCAACAAGCGGGTACTTTATGGCAGCATTAGCAATCGGAGGCGTATCATATACAAAATGGATCCGATTCTTCTTCCCACTCTTTATCGTATGGGGTGTCATTTCAATCATTTCATTAATCTTTGCACAGTTGATTGGTTGGTCGTAGGGAGAAGGACTTAGTGGTTAGGAATTATAAAAGGTAGGGAGCGGGACAGAAATCTAATTTATATAAAAAGATTTCGTAGTCCCGCCCCGGCAAGGATGACTAGAGTTGAAAAAAGCTTGGTACAAGCGCATTTCGGGTTCAGACATCTACTGCCAAGTTGTAAAAATAGACTGAAACATTACATTATGTCTCAGTCTCTATTTCCTACGATTTGTCAACTACTACGTAGTAAAATGTATTTAAAATTGGCATCACTAAATAAGTCTTTATTATTTAATAATTTTTTCAATATGTTATGATTTATTTGAATAGATTATCAGTGTGGAGACAAGTGATAATCATATTCTTTATTATTTATAACTAGATAATGAATGGTTTTAAGTAGCTTGTTAACGCAAGCTATTGAAGCAGTCTTGTGGCCTTTGCCATTAGGCTGCTTTTTTAATTTGTAATAATAGTCGATAATATGATTTTTAAATAACCTTTGACCCAACAGGAAATTTTTAATGATTAAGTAAAATAATGATCTAGCATGTTTGTTTCCACGTTTGTTAATTTTATCTTTAAAATGCGTTTTACCAGACTGATATCTTTTTATATCAATGCCTACATATGCATTCAATTGTTTATGAGAATCAAAGGATTTGATGTCACCTAATTCGCCAATAATCATTATGGCTGTTAAATCACCAATGCCAGGAATAGATTTAATTATTTTAAATTCTTCGAATTCCTCAGCTAACACTAATAACCTTTGTTTTATAGAAGCATGCCGTTTCATTAGATTTAATAAATCTTCAATCACATAAATTAATTTATCTGTTAAAAATGAATCTTTAGAAACAGAAGGATAACTGACCATAGAGAACTCTACGAGTTTTTTTTGCATATTGTGCTTTCTTTTTCTCTGATAGATTTTTTCTGTACAACTATTAATTGTATTTTTTAGTTCTTCAATTTCATTAGAATCAACAAAGTCAGGATGTGGGAACTTACTAGCTACTTGTAAAGCCAATTTTGAATATCTATCCTTAAATAGGTTTTGTAATTCTGGAAAAGTCATATCTAGTAACTGAATCAATTGGTTTTTTAAGTAATTTTGTTGATTGTTAATTTCTTCATAGTATCTTGTCAGTTCTCTCAGTTTTACGTATTTTTCTTCCATTAAATTTCTAGAAGGTTTTTTATTTATATTTTTAGCTAAAACGGCAAGTTTATGTGCATCAGATTTATCTGTTTTCCAATTTCTTAAAGAATTAGTTAGTAATTTTGCCTCAAGAGGGTTAATTACACAAAATGAAATGTTGTTAACTGTACAGAATTTCTCTAACACTTTTGAATATATACCAGTAGCTTCAAATAAAAAATATACTCCTGCGAAATCCTTTATATATTTGTTTAGTGACTCAAAACCATTATTATCGTGGGTAATTTCAAATTCTTTAACAAATTCATTGTTTGAATAATGTGCAATAAAACTCTTTCCTTTTCCAACATCTATACCAAAATATTCGATAAAAATCACTCCTAAGTTATTAAATTTAAGAAGCTTTAACTTCACTTAGCCTTACTTAGTTCATTTTCCTGTACACGATCTCAAGGGACCCAACATACTAAAATCGAATTCATAAGGAGAGTGAAGTTCTCCAGTTTTTGCTACGGGTTCTATGACCCTAGAGACCGATCGGAGTACTTCTCTCTTCTACTATTTCATATTCTTAAAATAAGTACCAACGGTATGAAAAAGAATATGAAAAAAGTAGCGAAGTTCATCTACCGTCGTAGATTACTTCGCTACTAATCTTAGTATGTTTTTTCTTTTGACTTATATACAAAACAAATGTATGATTATGAATATTAATACGAATTATAGTATATTTATTATAAAGGTGGGTACTCAATGAATCAGTTTATCGCATTAACAGAAAAGTATAGCCCGAATAATTATAGTCCATTAGATATTGTTTTGACTGAAGGTAAAGGTGCACATGTTAAAGATTCAGATGGCAATACATATATTGATTGTGTTTCTGGATTCTCGGTTCTAAACCAAGGGCATGGTCATCCTAAAATTATTCAAGCATTTTTAGATCAAAGTCAAAAGATTACAATGACTTCTAGAGCTTTGTATAGTGATAATTTAGGTGCTTGGGAAGAGAAGATTTGTAAGTTAGCCAATAAAAATAAAGTTTTACCTATGAATACTGGGACTGAAGCGGTAGAGACTGCCATCAAAGTAGCAACGAAATGGGGTCAAGATATCAAAGGTATCAATGCGCTTGATGCTGAAATTATTGCGATGGAAGGCAATTTTCATGGTCGAACAATTGGTTCGCTATCTCTATCATCAAACGATAGTTATAAAGAAGGCTTTGGTGTATTAGCAGGTAATATTAAATACAGTGAATTTGGCAATGCTGAAGAAATTGCTTCTCTTATCACACCAAATACAACAGCAATCATCTTAGAACTTATTCAAGGAGAAGGTGGCGTTCATATCCCACCTAAAAATTTCATTAAAGAAGTTAAAGCTTTGTGTGAACAACATCAGATTCTGTTGATTGCAGATGAAATCCAAGTAGGATTAGGTCGAACAGGCAAGATGTTTGCGATGGAATGGGAAGGTGTTGAACCTGATATTTATTTATTAGGAAAAGCTTTAGGCAGCGGTCTTTATCCTATTTCTGCGGTCGTAGCGAATGATGATGTCATGCAAGTATTGACGCCAGGTACACATGGTTCAACATTTGGAGGAAATCCTTTAGCATGTGCTGTTTCAATTGCAGCTTTGGATGTACTTATAGATGAGTCGCTTCCTGAACGTTCGCAAAAACTTGGTGAAAAATTATTAAATGGTTTGAAAAAAATAGATAGTCCAATTATAAAAGAAGTGAGAGGACGTGGGTTGTTTATCGGTATTGAACTTAATGAGCAAGCACAATCAATCGTATCAAGTATTAATGCACAAGGTGTCTTATGTAAAGAAACACAAGGCAATATTATACGTTTAGCACCACCACTCGTTATTGAAGAACAAGACATTGATACTATTGTTAATGTCATTACACAAACAATAGAAGAAAAATCAAAACAATATCAATCATAGAATTTTTATAAATTGTGAGTAAGGCATAAATCGATGTCTTATTCACTTTTCTTTTATGTTAAAATTTCCTGGGTATATATTTATATACACTCATTTTCAATGAAGGGAAGGATAATATGAAAATAGCAATAGTAGGTTCAGGTAATGGTGCCGTAACCGCTGCTCTAGACATGATATCTAAAGGACATGAAGTAAAATTATATTGTCGTAATCAATCTATTCATAAATTTGATAAAGCTTTTGAAAGAGGTGGCTTTGATTTTATAAATGAAGGTGACAAGACATTTGTTAAGTTTACGGACATAAGTGATGATATGTCGTATGTATTAAAAGATGCAGAAGTGATACAAATGATTATCCCTTCATCATTCATCGAACATTATGCGAAAACGATGGCGCCTCTTATTAACAATGATCAATTGCTCTTATTCAATATCGCAGCAGCTATGGGATCAATTAGGTTTATCAATGTGTTAGAGAAACAACATATTGAAACAATGCCAAAGTTTGCCGAATTGAATACATTAACGTACGGGACACGTGTAGATTATGATAAAGCAGAAGTGAATTTATCTCTTAACGTTCAGAAAGTACACTTCTCAACATATGATAAAAGCTATTTAACAGAAAGCTTTAAAACGATTAAAGAACTATATCCGTATATCGTTAAAGAAGAAAGTCTTTGGAAGACAAACTTAGAAAACGGGAATCCAGAAGTACATCCAGGTCCAACATTATTAAACGTAGGTAGAATAGACTATGCAGATGAATTTGCCTTATATAAAGAAGGTATTACACCTCATACTGTGAAGTTATTGCATGCAGTCGAATTGGAAAGATTATCACTAGGTAGAAAATTAGGTTTCGAACTTAATACAGCAAAAGGTGCACGAATAGAACGCGGTTATCTATCAAATGATGATGAAGACGAACCACTTAATAAATTATTTAATACAAGTCCAGTATTTTCACAAATCAATGGACCAAACGAAGTAGAAAATAGATACTTAACAGAAGATATCGCATATGGTTTAGTACTATGGTCAAGCTTAGGAAAAGTAATCGGCGTACCAACACCAAACATAGATGCCATAATCGTAATCGCTTCAACAATATTAGAGCGAGATTTCTATACAGAAGGTTTAACAGTAGAATCATTAGGATTAGAGAAATTAGGATTGGAATAAAAAACGCTTAGCTCATTCGCGAGCTAAGCGTTTTTCGATTTATTAAGCGACATTTTTAAATAATGATCTACTAATTATTGCGGCTATTACTGTTAATAAGAGTGTTAAGATGCCGATACCTATCCATGCGTATTGTACGAATACGTATCCGCCTAATATTGTTAATAAACTTGATCCTACATAATAACCTAATAAATATAAAGTTGAGGCGTGTGATTTGCTTGATTTAGTTAATGTGGCGATATAACTACTTTGAATGGAATGTGCGCCAAAGAATCCGAATGTCATTGCGGCGAGTCCTAATATATCAATTGGTAAGTATGTTATGAATGTAAGAATAATACCTACAATCATAATTGTTATGGCGATTGCATATGCTTTTTTTATACCAAGTTTATAACTGAGTTTTCCAAAGTTAATGGAGCTATACGTACCTATTAAATATAAAATAAATATAAAGGCAATCGTAAACTCACTAAGTGAGAATGGTGGATGTTCGAAACGTACCGTTATATAACTGTATATTGTGACAAAGGTACCCATTAATAAGAATGCTAGTGACATTGTTTTTAAAACGGCTGGGTTCTTTAATAGTTTTCCATATTTAATGAAATGTTGTTTCGGTGATACCCATTGTGGTGTTTGAACTGTTGAAGTTGGTAATAAAATAACCATTAATATTGCGAGTATTAAATTAAGGATGCTGAGCGATGCGATTGCAACTTGCCAATTCGCGATATCTGTTAGAATACCGACAACTACACGACCAGACATGCCTCCAAAGGTCGTTCCTGCTACATATAAACCCATTACTTTACTGACTCTATCTTTATGTACTTCATCAGCTATATATGCCATTGCGATAGAAGGCACACCACTTAAAGCTAATCCCATCAGACCACGAATGATGAGAAATATATGGAAGTTCGTTACGAAAACACTGATGATAGATAATACACTTACAAGTAATACAGAAATAGACATCATACGTTTCTTCTCAATATTGTTGAGCATTGGTACTAAAATTAAACCAATACCAAGCATAAAAGTAGAAACGGATAAAGTTAAACTGATATCTGATAGCGATACGTTAAAATATTGACTAACCCCATTAAATATCGGTTGCGTGACATAAAGGCTAGAAAAAATGATGAATCCTGCTAATAATAATGAAATAGATCTCTTTTTCTGTTCACTTGTCATATTGTATCTCTCCCTACAATAATAATCATAACGCTAAAAAAATCATTTTTCGAAAAATATGCATATATTATTCAATTATAATTGTGATATATTATAATAATCTGAATTTTTAAGTAAGGGGTGGGAATATGAGATACGAAATAGCTTTAGAGAAAATTGTACCTGCTTTGAAAAAAGTAAATGGAGTGTTATCAATATTCTTAAAGGGGTCTATTGCTAGAGGGGAAAATGATGCATATTCTGATTTAGATATTTATGTGATGTTAGAACGTGATGTACAAGTTGAAGAAGTATATGACAGTATTGTAGATGCACTAGAGCAATATCAACCGCTGTTATATAAAGAATTAGTGGAAATTATATGCCCTCAAATCGTTGGTGTATTTGAAGATATGTTACATATAGATTGTTATATTGTTCATGAACATGATTATCCTCAAACAGATGATATAAAAGTGATATATGACCCTAACGGTAGATTGAAGGAATATGATAAAAAAGATTTAAGTATAACTGAAGAAGTATTTATAGATTCAGCATTAGATAGTTGTTGGTTTATCTTTCAATATGATCACATAGTTGGAAGAGGACAATATTTATGGACGACTCAAATGATTGATAATGCACTTAATCATGCAATTAAAGTGTTGTTATATAAATATTATCCTGAGAAAGCAGTTCTAGGTAAAAAAGCTGCACATCACCTGCCTGCTGATATATATTCAAAGTTAAATCATATAAATGATTGTAATAATTCTATAAATCATAGAGAAGCGGTTGCTCAATATATGAATCTTTACCAAGACTATATTAAAGACATGGTTGAGGAATATTGGGTTGAAGGATTCGAAAAAATATATGACTATTTATATAAAAAATATGCATAACTAGACGTCAGTCATAGTGACGTCACTATGACTGACGTCTATATATTTACATGTGAGTATAATTTTTGTAATGATGAATCTGGTGCGCGTATAATGTAGTTAAATTAATTAATGGGAGGTACGATTATGATAGAAATTTTAGGGCACCACCATATTTCGATGCTTACGAAAGATGCTAAGTTAAATAAAGAATTTTATGTGGAAAAATTAGGACTACGTTTATATTTAAAAACAGTGAATCAAGATGACCCTTCTATGTATCATTTGTTCTATGGTGATGAGGTTGGTTCACCTGGTACTTCTTTAACATTTTTCGAACTTAAACCGATGGGACAAACTTATAAAGGTACGAACTCGATTTCAAGAATTGGCTTGTTAGTACCAAATGAAGAAAGCTTAAATTATTGGAAAGATCGTTTTGAAAAGCTTGATGTTGATCATGACGCTATTGGTATTTATAACGGTATGACAGCTTTACATTTTAGAGATCATGAAGGATTGGAAATGGTGTTATTACCTAATGGTGAACGTAAAGTGCCGCAAAGTTGGCGTCATAATAGATACACAGATGTACCAGAAGAACATCAAATTATAGGTATGGGTCCTGTAGAATTTAAAATTGATGATGTTTCAGAAATGAAAAATTTCCTGGAAAATGATTTGCATTTTGAGTTAGTAGATTCTGAAAGTGAGCTATTATATACGATTGATTTTGAAGGATTGTATAGCGATATTATATTGAAAGAAGTAGAAGGTGAAAGAGAAAGACCTGGTAAAGGAAGTATTCACCATCTTGCGTTATCCGTAGCAGACGAAAAAGAATTAAATAAAGTGAAAGAATTATTAGATGAAAAAGGCGTTGTACATTCTGGAATAGTGGATAGAGATTTCTTTAAAAGCTTATATTATAGACATTCACATATATTGATTGAATTTGCGACAGAAGGACCAGGTATGCCATATGATGATGTGTCACAACTTGGACAACAGCTAGACTTACCAGGATTTTTAGAATCAAGAAGAGCAGAAATTGAAAGTAATTTAGAACCTATTTAATAGAAGAATATAGGTTTTCTAACGCTCAAGAGTTAAAAACAAGATCGTTAGAAATTCTAACGCTCAAGAATCGCAAACAAGATCGTTAGCGGTCAAAGATTTACAAAAAATGAGTGGAAACTAGGCGCTAACGCTCAAGAGTGCAAAACAAGATCGTTAGAAATTCTAACGCTCAAGAATCGCAAACAAGATCGTTAGCGGTCAAAGTTTTTCAAAAAATGAGAGAAAACCTGGCGCTAACGCTCAAGAGTGCAAAACAAAATCGTTAGAAATTCTAACGTCCAAGAAACGCAAACAAGATCGTTAGCGGTCAAAGATTTACAAAAAATGAGTGGAAACCAGGCGCTAACGCTCAAGAGTTAAAAACAAGATCGTTAGAAATTCTAACGTCCAAGAAACGCAAACAAGATCGTTAGCGGTTCATATATACAAACAAAAGGTGCTTTCTTCTATATTTTATGTTGCTGTTTTTTTATTAATCTCACTGTGATAAACGAGGTGATTGGGATGGCGATACTTACAGCGATACCGCCTAATAATATGGTTATGATTTCAGCTGCAAATATTTTCGCATTGATTATTTCGCCAAATGTGTAATTTAATTTACCAAACCAGAAAAATAACGTGATTTGTCCGCCTATATAGGCGAAGTAAATTGTATTGGTTGTTGTTGATAGGATGTCTCTTCCTATTGTTAAGCCAGACTTGAATAGTTGTTGCAATGATATTTTTGGATGTGCTTCATATAGTTCGTACATTGGAGAACTAATGGATATTGTTAAATCAATCACTGCTGCGATTACGGCTAATACAACTGTAAATACCATGAGTTCAGCATAGTTTATACCTACATTCATTGAAAATATATACGTTTCATCTTGTTCTTCTTCAGTGAACCCTTGCAACATTGAAATATCTACAATGAAATAGATTAATCCTATTAAGATAAGTGTAGATATAATAGTCGCGAAAAAGGCAGCAACTGTCTTAGTATTATATGCATTAATATAGAACAAGTTAATACACGTAATAATTAAACAGAAGATGATTAATACGATGAATATAGGCGCTTTATAAATGATAAGTAATAACGCAATAAACAACGTCAATAAGTTTAGAAATAACGTTACAAACGATCTAAATCCTTTCTTTCCACCAACGATGATCATAAGAATGAGTAATATACTGGCTAAAATAAATGTCGTCATTATTTAGCCTCCTCTCGTTGCATGAACATCATCGCAACAAATATTGTGATAGGTATCGTAATCACAATACCAATGCCGCCCATGAGTGCTCTCGTAATTTCTAATGACCAATTCATGGATAAGGTATACGTGACTGTATTGCTATTTTTAAAGTAAAGAATAATCATCGGAATGCTACCAGATAAATAAGCGAAGAATAAGATATTCGTCATTGTACCCATAATATCTTTACCAATGTTTGTGCCTGATTGACGCAATTGTTTCAATGAAATTTCGGGATGTTGTGCTTTAATCTCATATAAGGAACTTGTTAACGTAATAGCAACATCCATAACCGCACCGAGCGAGCCTATTAGTACAGACGCAAGGAATATTTGTGTCGGTTGAATCGTTAAGAAACTCATCGTTTCATATTTAACACCGTCACCATTCGTAAACATCATGACGAGTTGAGCGATACCGATACTTAAAAATGTACCTAATAAAGTTGAAATTATCGCAACAAAAGTTCTCCGTTTAAAGCCACTAACGAGCAGTAAGGATACGATTGTTGAGAATATAACTGTTGCCGTCATTAATATAAAGAAGTGATGATTATGATGTTTCATGAAATAATCAATCATCAATAGTAGAACTGTGACATTAATAATGAGTGAAATAATGGAATATAGCCCTGATTTTCTACCGACGATAAGTAAAGTTAATAAGAATAAACCAGTCATTAATGTGACAGCGCCATCTCGTTTTAAGCCTTTTATAATAGCGGTGTCTTCTTTACCTTTATAGGATAAAAGGACTTGGTCGTTTACATGGTATTTCTCAGAATCCGTTAAAGAGTCCGTGTATTTATGAGGAACCGTAATGCGGTCTCCTTTATGCTGACCGTTCTGAATCTCTAAATGGATTTGTTCTTTATGTAACGTATCTTTATTTTTATTTTGGTCAATCGTTGTTTGTGAAGATTGATGTGTAATATCCGTAATTTGACCAATTGGTGTTTTGTAATATTGCGCATTGTGTTGGGTGAATATATAGGCTATTACAACGCATACAATAAATGTGAGTATCGCAACATTAAATGGTTTCGTTAATTGTTGTTTAATTTTGTCATTCATGTTTTGTCACCATCATTTTTCTTTGATTTGAACATACTATAGTATACGTACATAAGTGGTGTACTTCAATTATTTCCATGTTTCAGCACAAGGTAGTGAATCGCGTTTTCTAGCTTTTGAGACATAAGGATGTCCTGCTACTGTGAAACGTAAAGGTTTGTCAGTCCAGATGCCCTTATTTGGGACGCCGATTCTTGCTGAACGTTCGATATGTTTAGGGTATCTTCTATTTGTTGTATCAATTTTTAAGGAATTGTCATTGAGTTTAGTGCCGTCTAATGCTTTAGATATTTGCATCGCTTGCGTGAATTTGCCAGGTCCATTTGTTAATTCTATACCTGCTTTGGCGTTACGGTTCAGTGCCATTTGTTCAATACCATGTTCAGGTTCTATCGCTCTAATTAAGACACCTTGAGGTTCACCTTCAACTTGTGTAACAAAGTTAATCAGTAATTGTTTGTGCATAGAGTGTGCGTAGATCATTCCACCCTCGCAATACAAAGATTTCACGCTTTTAGTATTTCTGCCATTGAATGAATGGGCAGCTTGATCATGTTTGCCAATATAAGCTTCCGTTTCAACGATATAACCTGTATATACGATATCGTCTGTTTCGTGAATGATTTTGACACAAAGTAAGTCAGCAGCAATTTCTTCAGTCGTTCTATTGATAAAATCCATTTTGAAAATATCCTCCTTAATGATACGTTGCTTGTCTTTGTAATAAAGAACGTGTATGTTCAATAAAAGTCTTCAATTTATTGTTTTGATTATTGTCTTGATAAACAATGTTAATCGTTCTTTTAAGTTCGGTATGTGTTAACGGGATTTTTGTAAGTTGTTCATTTTCAATGCCATTACTTAAATAATCAGGCACGATGAGTACGCCTTTTTCAGAAAGTAATGTTTGTCGTAATAACGCAAAATTTGAAATTGGGTAAGTCTTCTGTGATGCATGTTTACGTATTAATTGTGATATTTGATCAGGTAATGTGTTGAAATGGTAAATGTATTGCTGGCTCAATTGTGATAAAGGCGGTTTAGGGTTCATTGATAAATCATTGTTATTATGAACGTATAAATTATATGTTTCTTCGAATAGTGTATGTTTAATAGTATGTTTATTGTTTGTAAGTTTCGGTGTAAGTTCGCATAACGCGACATCTATTTGATGAGATAATAAACCTTCTTCGATTTCAAGTGGTGTCATCATCATAGGTCTAACTTCTAATTTGAAATCTCGCTCGTAAGTCTTAATAATAGCCGGTAACGCTTGTGATACATAACTTTCTGTATAAGCGAGATTAATAGAACGTCGATCTGAATGTTCTTGATGTATAAATAAATCTTTCGTTTCTTCTATTAAGTTTAAAATTCTATTTGTCTGTGTAAGTAAGAGTTCACCACTGTCCGTTAATTTTACATTTCTACCTTCTCTTAAAAATAACGTCGTGTTTAATTCTTTTTCTAAATTTGCGATTTGTCTACTGACTGCAGATTGGGCAATCTCTAGCTCGAGCGCAGCCTCTGAAATATGCTCTCTTAAAGCAACTTTTCTAAAATAAATTAATTGTTTTATCTCCATATTCAACACCTCATTATTTATATTATCTAATTTTTAGATATATTTCATCTATTTTATATATTGTTAAGATAAGTCCTTGTAAAGTATGATATAGACTATCAATTATTGAAGATTCTGAAATTTATTGTTGAGGTGATGTCGTATGTCATTTAAGAAAGATAGAAGACAACTTGGCCTATATGATTCGATGGACGAGCATGATGCTTGCGGGATTGGCTTTTACGCCAATATGGACAACAAAAGGTCACATGAAATTGTACTAAAATCAATTGAAATGCTTTGTAGGTTAGATCATAGAGGTGGAGTTGGAGCTGACGGAATTACTGGTGATGGCGCTGGTATTATGACAGAAGTCCCTCACCTCTATTTTAAACAAAAATTAAAATTAAATTTACCTGAAGAAGAACATTACGCAGTAGGTATGTTCTTCACTGATGAAAAAATAGCTGGCAGTGAACATGAAAAGAAGTTTAATGCGTACTTTGAAGAAGAAGGATTAAAAGTTATTGGATACAGAGATGTTCCATTAGATACATCAGTATTGGCAGAACATGTCGAAGAGACAATGCCTTGTATTCAACAAGTGTTTGTTGAAAATCATTCAAGTGAACACTTTGATCGTTCGTTATTCATTGCGCGTAAACAAATTGAAAGATATGGCGATGAACAAGATTTAGATTTATACTTTGCAAGTTTATCTAGACGCACAATCGTATATAAAGGTTGGTTGCGTTCAGATCAAATTAAAGGTTTATATATTGATTTGTTAGATGAAGATTATGTTTCTAAATTTGGTTCTGTACATTCGAGATTTAGTACGAATACATTTCCAAGTTGGAAAAGAGCGCATCCAAATAGATTATTAATGCATAATGGTGAAATTAATACGATTAAAGGTAATGTTAACTGGATGCGTGCAAGACAAGACAGATTAATTGAAACAATCTTTGGTGATGTGAAAGATAAGATTGGAACAGTGCTAGATGAATCAGGAAGTGACTCATCAATCGTTGATAATGCACTAGAGTTCTTAAGTTTAAGCATTCCTCCTGAACAAGCAGCAATGTTATTGATACCTGAACCATGGTTATATAACGAAACACAAGATCCTAAAATTAGAGCATTCTATGAATATTACAGTTATTTAATGGAGCCTTGGGACGGTCCGACAATGATTAGTTTCTGTGATGGAGATAAACTTGGCGCATTAACAGACCGTAATGGTTTAAGACCTGGTCGTTACACAATTACAGATTCAAATGAAATTATATTTTCTTCAGAAGTAGGCGTTATTGACGTTGAAGAAGAACATGTTGTTTATAAAGGGCAACTCAACCCAGGTAAACTTTTATTAGTGGATTTTAAAGAGAATAAAGTTATCGAAAATGATGAATTAAAACAACGTATCGCAAGTGAATATCCTTATGATGAGTGGGTAAGTCATAAAGCGTTAAACGTAAATGATACAGTGGCGACACCTTCACATGTTGAAGAAGAAAAATTATTCCAATTACAACGTCGTTTCGGATATACAAAAGAAGAAATTAATAAATATATGTCAGAACTTGTGAGTGAGAAGAAAGATCCAATTGGTGCGATGGGCTTTGATACACCTGTTGCCGTGTTGAGTACGAGACCAGAATCATTGTTTAATTACTTTAAACAACATTTTGCACAAGTAACGAACCCACCAATTGACTCATATAGAGAGAAAATTGTTACAAGTGAATTGGTTTACTTAGGTAAAGAAGGTAACTTGCTACAACCGCATCAAGATAACACGAGAAGAATTCAATTAAATCACCCAGTATTATCGAAAGCGCAACTTGAACAAATCCAAGATAGTGAATTTAATGTTGCGGTGATTCCGACGACTTACACAGGTTCACTTAAAGAAGCTCTAGATGACTTAGGGCAAACTGTTTCAAAAGCCGTTAAAAATGGTGCTGAGATTATTGTCTTAGAAGATGAGTCTGTTGAGGATTTAGAAGCGGCGTTTGCAATGCCGATATTATTAGCGGTTAGTCACATTCATCAACACTTGATAAGAACGGGTCAACGTTTAGATACAAGTATTGTGGCATATTCTGGTGAGTGTCGTGAAGTGCATCATTTAGCTACATTAATAGGATATGGTGCTAATGCTGTTGTGCCATACTTAGCACATTATACGATTGAAGATTTAACTGCTGCGGGACGTCTTGAAGGTACAGTTGAACAAAATATTGATACGTTTAGTCAAACGTTATCAGCTGGTGTCATTAAAGTAATGGCTAAAATGGGTATTTCAACTGTTCAAAGTTATCAAGGTGCACAAATCTTTGAAGCAATTGGGTTAGGTAAAGATGTTATCGATCAATACTTTACAGGTACACCGTCTAAACTTTCTGGTATATCAATTGATACGATTGATAAAGAGAATAAAGCGAGACAATCTGAACAGATTAAATATTTAAATTCAGGTAGTACTTTCCAATGGCGTCAACAAGGTGAATATCATGCATTCAATCCTAAGACAATTCATTTATTACAACATGCATGTAGAGATAATAATTTTGAAATGTTTAAAGAATATTCTAAAGCTGCAGATAGTGAACGTATGAGTCACTTAAGAAACTTACTTGATTTTAAATCAGATCGCGCTATTGATTTAAAAGATGTAGAATCTGCTGACCAAATTGTGAAACGCTTTAAGACAGGTGCAATGAGCTTCGGTTCTATTTCTCAAGAAGCGCATCAAACTTTAGCAGAAGCAATGAATAGAATTGGTGGACGTAGTAATAGCGGTGAAGGTGGAGAAAATCCAGAACGCTATATTATTAAGCCGGATGGCACAAATTATATGAGTGCTATTAAGCAAGTCGCATCAGGTAGATTTGGTGTAACGAGCGATTACTTACAACATGCTAAAGAAATTCAAATTAAAGTCGCACAAGGTGCTAAACCCGGTGAAGGTGGACAATTACCTGGTACAAAAGTTTATCCATGGGTAGCTGAAGTACGTGGTTCAACACCGGGTGTAGGATTAATTTCACCACCACCTCACCATGATATATATTCTATTGAGGACTTAGCACAACTGATTCATGACTTAAAGAATGCAAATAGAAAAGCAGACATTAGTGTTAAGCTCGTTTCTAAATCTGGCGTAGGTACAATTGCAGCAGGTGTTGCAAAAGCTTTTGCCGATAAAATTGTCATCAGTGGATATGACGGTGGTACAGGTGCATCACCTAAGACGAGTATTCAACATGCCGGATTACCGTGGGAGATTGGTTTATCTGAAACACATCAAACGCTTATGTTAAACGGTCTTCGTTCACGTGTAACGTTAGAAACAGATGGTAAATTAATGACTGGTCGTGACGTTGCACTCGCTTGTGCGTTAGGTGCAGAAGAGTTTGCATTTGCGACAGCACCTTTAGTCGTGCTTGGCTGTATTATGATGAGAGTATGTCATAAAGATACATGCCCGGTTGGTATTGCGACTCAAAATGGTGACTTAAGAAAATTATATACAGGTAAAGCAGATCACATCGTAAATTTCATGTATTTTATTGCCGAGGAAATAAGAGAAATTCTAGCTTCATTAGGCTTAAAAACAATGGATGAACTTGTAGGTAGAACGGACTTGTTATCAGTATCAAACAGATATTACTCTCATCCTAAAGCGAGAGAACTTGATTTAGAGGCACTTTTATTTGTAAATGAAGGTGAAAGATACCGCTCTATGAATCAAAATCATCACCTTGATGTCGGATTCGACTTAACGAAATTATATGAAGATGCAAAAGCATCAATCGATCATGGTGAGAAATTTGTTGGTAGTTATAACGTTCGAAATACTGAAAGAGATGTTGGTGTTATTACAGGTAGTTATATTACAGAAGTGCATGGTGAACCTGGTTTACCAGAAGATACAATAAGTGTTAAGACATTCAAACATGCTGGACAAAGTTATGGTGCATTCACGCCTAAAGGTATGACGTTACATCATACTGGTGACGCTAACGATTACTTTGGTAAAGGTTTATCCGGAGGTAAATTAATCTTAAACGCACCTAACGAAGATAGAGAAGACAATATTATTGTCGGTAATGTTTGTTTCTACGGTGCGACAAGTGGAACATCTTATATTAACGGTCGAGCTGGTGAACGTTTCTGTGTAAGAAATAGTGGCGTTAACGTCGTTGTTGAAGGTGTCGGTGACCACGGATTAGAATACATGACTGGTGGACGTGTCGTCATTTTAGGTGATGTAGGACGTAACTTTGGTCAAGGTATGAGTGGTGGCGTATGTTACGCATTGCCAACAGATGTTGAAGCATTCAAAAAAGATAATGAACTTGACACTTTAGAGTTTGAAACATTAAAAGATCCAGATGAAATTGCGAATTTAAGACACATGTTAGAAGAACATGTTCGATATACAAATAGTAAAAATGCACAAGCAGTGCTAGCGTCATTTGACACAATTGTAGACAAAGTGGTTAAAGTGATTCCGAAAGACTACAAACTTATGATGCAGAAGATTTCACTACACAAATTAGAAAACGAAGAAGATGCACTGTTAAATGCATTCTTTGATGATCGAAAATCTATTGGTGATGAAGAAGAACTGGCTTCGGTATATTAAGAAGGAGGGCATATTATGGGTGAATTTAAAGGTTTTATGAAGTATCCTAAGCAACAACTTGATGAGTTGCCGTTAAAAGATAGAATTAAAGGATATGACGCATTCCAACAACGTTTTACTAAAGAAGATGCAGCTACACAAGGTGCGCGTTGTATGGATTGCGGAACACCATTTTGTCAAACAGGCTCATCATTCGGTAGAGATACAATAGGTTGTCCAATAGGTAACTATATACCAGAGTGGAACGACTTAGTGTACCGCAAAGATTATGAAGAAGCATATGCAAGATTATCAGAAACAAATAACTTTCCTGAATTTACAGGTCGAGTATGTCCAGCACCATGTGAATCTTCATGTGTCTTAGCGATTAATAATGATTCAGTTGCTATCAAAGGGATAGAACGTACAATAATAGATGAAGCGTATGATATGGGACTTGTGAAACCTAAGTTTCCTGAGTATCGCTTAGAAGAAAAAGTAGCCATTATCGGTAGTGGTCCAGCAGGCTTAACAGCTGCAGAAGAATTAAATTTACTTGGCTATAATGTGACTGTATATGAGCGTAACCATCGTCCGGGTGGTTTGCTTATGTACGGCATACCAAGTATGAAATTAGATAAAGAAGTTATCGAACGTCGTGTGAAATTAATGGAAGAAGCGGGTATCGTCTTCAAAACAGATGTTAATGTGGGGAAAGACATCACGAAAGAGGAACTAGATGAACAGTATGATGCAATTATTGTTTGTACAGGCTCACAAAAAGGACGAGACCTACCATTAGAAGGACGTATGAGCTTCGGTATACATTTTGCGATGGAATATTTAACAGAGCAAACACAATTACAAATGGGAGAAATTGACGAACCAACTATAACAGCAAAAGGTAAAAATGTGATTGTGATCGGTGCGGGTGATACAGGTGCTGACTGCGTAGCAACAGCATTAAGAGATGAGTGTAAATCAGTCGTTCAATTTAATAAATATGTAAGACTAACAGATAAAATGGAACAAAATACAGCATGGCCATTACCAATGCCAATTTTCAAGTTAGACTATGCGCATAAAGAATATCGTGAAAAATTCGGATTTGAACCAAGAGCATATGGTATTCAAACAATGCGTTACGATGTTGATGAAAATGGTAATATTCGCGGTCTTTATACGCAAGTATTAGAAGAAACTGAAGACGGAATGGTAATTGTCGAAGGTACAGAACGTCATTGGCCAGCAGATTTAGTCCTATTATCAATTGGTTTTGAAGGTACAGAACATTTAGTACCACATTCATTCAACTTAAAGACAGAACGAAATAAAATCGTAGCAAATGAAAAAGACTTTAGAACAAATCAAGATAAAGTATTTGTTGCTGGAGATGCAAGAAAAGGTCAAAGTTTAGTCGTTTGGGCAATAAAAGAAGGTCGTGCAGTTGCAAAAGCTGTAGATGAATACTTAAAGAAAAAAATTACAATTTAAATTTTGTGATTTTTGTTGACATCAGTAATGGCATGTTATAAGATAAATAATGTCTTATTTGGAGGAATACCCAAGTCCGGCTGAAGGGATCGGTCTTGAAAACCGACAGGGGCTTAACGGCTCGCGGGGGTTCGAATCCCTCTTCCTCCGCCATTATTTTTAAAATATCCAAGACTATATATAAAAAACACTGTCCATTTGGTACTGCACCCCTAAAGTTAGAGTAAAAAAACTAACTTTAGGGGGTGTTTTAATATGACAAAATATAGTGATGAATTTAAGTTGAAAGTTGTAAGAGATTATCTAGATGGCCATTATGGTTATCGAAAATTAGCTAAAAAATATAATATACCTGATAAAATTATTATACGAACATGGGTAAAAGCCTTTCAATCATTCGGTGTAGATGGCATTAAAAAGAAACAGAAAAAGACAGTTTATTCTGTTACATTCAAAATAAATGTATTAAACTATATGAAAAGAACAGGCGATTCCTTCCAAGATACAGCGATTAAATTTGGCCTAAATACCCCATCTATTATTGTGCGATGGAAAAAGATATATGACAAAGAAGGTGTGGAAGGACTCGAAAAGCCGAAAGGACGACCTCCCATGAAAAAGAAGAAACAGAAGAAATCTAATCAAAACCTATCACGAGAAAAAGAGTTAGAGCTAGAAAATGAAAATCTTCGATTAGAGAATGCTTATTTAAAAAAGTTGAACGCTTTTCGAGAGAATCCGAGTGCCTTTCTAGAAAAGCACAAGCAGCAGTGGCATTCGAACTCAAAGAAGAAGGATTCAAATTAAAAGATATCTTAGTAAAGGTTGGTATACCAGAAGCAACCTATCATTACCATGCCAAACAATTACAAAAGGAAGATTTAGATAAAGGTTGGAAGAAAAAGATCATTGAACTTTTTCAAAAACACAACGGTAAATACGGCTATCGTCGTATATATTTAGCTTTGAGAAATCAAGGTTATCTCATTAACCATAAGAAAGTACAACGAATTATGCGAGAACTAGGATTAAAATGTCAAAAATTCACACGTAAATCACGCTATCAATCATAGAAAGGTACAGTTGGTAAAGTGGCTGAAAATCGCTTGAATCGTAGATTCCATACATCTATTCGACTTCAAAAATTAGTGACAGATATCACTGAATTTAAATGTGCTGAAGAACAAAAATTATATCTCAGCCCTATTATGGATTTATACAATGGGGAAATCATTTCTTATGGTATATCCAGAAGACCAACATTAGACTTAGTACTTCAATCATTGGATAAAGCAGTTACAATCATTAAGCATGAAGCACCATATCGTACGACGATACATTCTGATCAAGGTTGGCATTATCAGCATAATGCATGGATTAGAAGATTATCGGAACAAAGGATTTATCAAAGTATGTCACGTAAAGCGACGTGTGCGGATAATGCTTCTATGGAGAATTTCTTTGGCATCATGAAGCAGGAAATGTATCATGGAGAAGAACTTGTTAACTATGAAACATTAAAAAGAAGAATTGAGGATTACATCTATTGGTATAACAATGAACGTTTGAAATTAAAATTGGCTGGACGAAGTCCAGTACAATACCGAACTCAATCCAGCCAATTAATAGCATAATGGAAACTCTAACTTTGGGGGGTCACTACCTTTTTGTGGGCAGTGTTTTTTTGTTGTGAAAAAATATTGTGGTTGGATGTGGAATTGGGCACGGAGTGGAGATTGAGTTGTAGGGTGGAATATTGCGGGTGGAAATATAATGGATATAGATATAATGGGGTTTGTTAGGGGCAGAATTCCGAGAAGTGTCCGTAAGAAGAGTCAAGTCCATATGTTTGTGTAATATCTTTAGAATGTAATCAACCTTTGGTTTTTTAATGAATCGAACAACTATATATGTTTTGAAGTTTAAACAGATATAGTTGTTTGATCACTACTTATTTTTTAAAAAATAAGTAGCTTAATTAAGCGATAAATGGTCTGTTAGACTTATCAAATCTTTCTTGAATATCCATAAGTACTGCGCCAATTAATCTAAAAGCTGAATCTAGATTAGGGAATGTTTTAACTATTTTTTCTCGTTTTCTGAGTTGCATATTAATATTTTCAACTGAATTAGTAGTTCTTAGATTTTTATGATGTTGAGCAGGAAATCTATAGAATTGTGAGGCATCTTCGAAGCCTTCATCCAATATTTTAATAGCTTCCACATACTTAGGATTACTTTCATATTGTGCAATGAATTCATCTTTGAGCTGAACAGCGTGACGATATGTTGGTGCTTGGAATATTGATTTAAGTAACATTCTAGCTTCTTTAGAGTTCTTTTTAGGAAATCTCTCTACAATATTTTTAAGAAAATGGAATGTACAACGTTGCCAAGATGAATCAATAAACTGTGACTTAATAGATTTAATAAGTCCAGAATGCGCATCAGAGATAATAAGTTCAGGTGTTGTTAAACCACGCATTCTTAAGTCTTCAAAAAACTCTGACCAAGCTAATTCTGACTCTTGATTAGAAATTTTAAAGCCAATAATGTCGCGTTTTCTATTTTCGTTGATACCCATAGCGATATAAACACCTTTAGAAACAATTTTATTATTCTCTCTTACCTTAATGTGCATAGCATCAACAAATACATACTTATACTGATGACTAACAATAGGTCTACCAGCCCATTCTTTAATTTCAGGATCTAGGTTTTTTATTACGCCTGAAACAGTTGATTTAGACACAGATTTTCCCGTTAGGGATTCCACAATTTTATTAACATTTCTAGTTGAAACACCATTAATGTATGCTTCTGTCATCGCTAAAATAAGCGATTGGTCAGAACGCGAATATTGATTAAATACTTCAGTTGTAAATTCACCGTCACGTGTTCTTGGAACTTTTAATGTCAGATTGCCAATAGGCATCAGGAAATCACGCTCATAATAGCCATTACGTTGTGCGTTTCTTCCTGAATTCTTTTGTTTATATCCAGCATTAACATACTTGTCTCTTTCCATTTCCATGTATGCATTTATGACAGTCATAGCTATTGTTTTCATAGACGCATTCATATCACTTCCAAAAATAGCACTTGCCAATTCTTCATAATCTAAGTTAACATTTAATTGAGTCATATATAGTCACCTCTACAATTTTTTCTTAGTCGATTACATTGTACCAAAGTGAGCTATATGTGGCTCTTTTTTTATTACACAATTATATGGACATATTCAATATAAAACAGGAACATGCCTAGATTTAGCATTTTTATTTGCAGCTTGTATAGAAGCGGTGGGTATTCATGCTTTAGTAATATTTACGCACGGACATGCATTTGTAGGTTACTGGTTATTAGAAAAATCATATACTGAACCTTTTATTTCAGATTATGCAGCTATTTCAAAAAGATTATCAGATGATATAAAAGATATAGACGTGGTAGAAGCAACTTCGATAGTAAATGGTAAAGATATTTCTTTTGAACAGTCTGTATATCTTGCTAAAAATCAATTGTTAACACCATATAATTTTGACGGTGCTGTTGATGTAAAGTGTTGTAGAAATTATGGTATTACCCCAATTTTAAGTAAAGAAAATAGATCTGATTATGTTATGGAAGCCTATGGAATACGTGAAACAGTTACGGATGCTCCAAACACAATAATTGAAAGAGCTGGAGATATAGAATTTAAGGTGAATGAAGTTGAAAAAACAGATATTTGGAGTAGAAATTTATTAGATTTAACACTTAGAAACCCTATGATAAATTTTAGAATGAATAAAAGTTCAGTTCAACTTATGGTATACAATGTTGCAACATTAGAAGATCAGCTATCAAGCCAAGAACAGTTTAAGATAATTGAAAAGCCGAAAGGTATAACATTCCAAGAATCTGATAATCATATTTTTAATGCAAAATTACTAGAAGCAGAATTTAAAAATATTATAGATGATGATTTTAAAGAAAACAGACTTAGAAGTTTTCTTACTGAGAACGCAATAGAAAAACAACTTAAATCTATATATAGAAAGGCTAAAGTTAATTTAGATGAAAATGGTGCTAATTCGCTATTTTTAGCGATTGGGTTTTTGAAATGGCGTAATTCTAATGACGAATACAGAGTATATCATGCACCTATACTTTTACTACCTTTATCTATGGAGAAAAAGAGTGCAGGAAGTAATATTGTAATTGAATTAAGTGATGAAGAGCCACAATTTAATATTACATTGGTTGAATATTTACGACAAAATTTCAATATTGATTTGAGACATCTAATTGATTTACCAAAAGACGATAAAGGAACCGATATTCCTTTACTTTTCTCTGCTATAAGAAAAGCAATTATGGATAAAAGTGGTTGGGATTTAGAAGAAATTGCTACAATAAGTAACTTCTCATTTAGTAAATTTGTAATGTGGAATGACTTGCAAAATAGAATAGAAGAAATTAAATCGAATTATAATATTCAAGCCTTAATAAATGGGAATTATAAAATTGATAGATCTTTAGAAGGCATTAATGCAAGAAATATTGAGAAAACGGATAAGCCACATGAATTAAGTATAGGTAGTTCGGTTGATGCCTCGCAATTAGAAGCTATAAAAGCAAGTGAAGAGAGCAGTTTTGTACTTCATGGTCCACCAGGTACAGGAAAATCACAGACAATAACTAATATGATTATCCATAATATTAATAAAGGTAAAAAAGTTTTGTTTGTGGCAGAGAAACAAGCAGCATTAAATGTTGTAAACGAGAGATTAACAAAATTAGGATTAGAAGATTTTACTTTAGAATTGCATTCCAATAAAACAAAAAAATCTAGATTTTTAGGAAAAATTGAAAAAAGTACAAGTAAAAATTATGAATCACAGCCATTTGAAGTGATTAGTAAATCAGAAGAACTTTTTAATTTGAAATATGAATTGAGTGAATTTGTAGAATCTTTACATAAGCGACAAAAAAGTGGTTATAGTTTGTATGACCTAATACAAATGCACGAACAGTATGAAGTTATACCTAAATATATGCATTTAAACTCAAATGTAATTGATAGCCTTGAATATGAAGATATAAGAAAAATTAAGGATTTAACATCGATTATTGATAAAACTGTAAATCAGCTAAAGTATACGATTTTTGGTCATCCTTTAAAAAATTTCAAAATAAATAAGTATAGTATTTCTAAGAAAGATAAATTATCAGGTATATTTGATGATATAAAAAGAACTATTAAAGAAATTGATGACATACTGTGTAATGATTTAGAATTTGAAAACCTAAATATAGTAAAAGACCTGTTCAAAACATATACAAACATGAATGTGTTAGATGGCTATACTTATAATGAGTCAATCAGTGATGAAATGTTTAGATTATATCAAAATATACCGTTAGATAAAGCATTTGAATATGCAAGTTCGTTATTAAGTAGGTATAGAAATACAGAAAGAGCTATATTAGATAAATATAATGAAAAAGTACTTAATATAAATGTAGAAGCAATTAGAAATGAATACAGTGAAATAAAAAGTAAACTTTTCAAAAGTAAAAAGCTGAAAAAATTATTTAGTAATTTAGAAGTAGAGTTACTTCAAAGTCATCAATTATCAGAGGAAGAGTTTAATAATGATGTTCAGTTAATGACAGATTACCAAAAGTATAGAAATGAATTACAAAGTAATAACGAAAACTTTATCCAGTCATTTGGTCATGGTTGGGAAGGTAAAAACACAGATTTAGAATTATTAAGTGAGCAAATAAAATTCATCAACAAAGTTAATATACATTCGATGAGTGAACCTAATAAAAATCAGATAAAGAATTTACTTGATATAAAAATCCATAATGTTGAAGTATATGAAAAGTTAAATGAATTACTTATGTTATTTGTACAGTCTTCAAACGTAATAGTTGAAGAATATCAGTATGATCAAAATAAATTTGAAAAACTAAAATTGATGGATATTAATAACTTAATAACTGAATGGCAAAAAGGTATTATTGACTTTAAAAATTGGACATTAGTTAACGAACATTTTGAATACTTGAATGACACTTTAAAAACGGATATTAGAGAGAGATTTATTGAATTAGAAGATAATAAATACAATACTCATCAATTGATTATGAAAGATTTGATTGAAATTCTTATTCATGAATACTTCACTTATAATGAAACTTTAGATTCGTTCAATAGTTTTGAACTTGAACAAAAAATAGAGCTATTAAAAGAAAAAGAAAAAGAGTTTAGCGCAGTGACAGTTGAAAACACTATTTTTAATATGCAACAAAATATAAATAGAAAACGTGATGATAAAAAGTTTGAAAAAGAATTTTTAGTTTTACAAAAAGCTGTAAGAAGTAGAGGTAGAGGCCAATCAATCCGAAATATATTTAATGATACCTCTAATATAATTCAAGATATATTTCCAATAATGTTAATGAGTCCGCTATCAATAGCACAATATATTGATCCGCAGTTTCCAAAATTTGATTTAGTTATATTTGATGAAGCCTCACAAATACCAACTTATGTTGCAATTGGAGCCATATCTAGAGCTAAAAATTGTATAGTTGTAGGTGATCCGAAACAAATGCCACCAACTTCATTCTTTACAACGAATAATATTGATGAAGATAATATTGAGTTAGAAGATTTGGAAAGTTTATTAGATGACTGTTTAGCAGCTAATTTTCCGGAAAAATATTTAAAATGGCACTATAGATCAAATCATGAAAGCTTAATTCATTACAGTAATTTAACTTACTATAATAGTTCATTATTTACTTATCCTTCATCTGAGACTACTTCTTCGAAAGTATTTTTTGAGAATGTTAATGGTATATATCGAAGAGGAAATTATAGACATAATGAAATAGAAGCAGAGTCGATAGTAAATATGCTCATTAATCATTTGGAAAGTAATAGTGAAGATTCCATTGGTGTAATAACATTCAATATACAGCAACAAAATCTTATAGAAGATTTGTTTAATTTAAAGTTAGTCGATTATCCAGAACTAGATCATAAAAATCGAAAATTCATCTGAACCTATTTTCATCAAGAATTTAGAAAATGTACAAGGGGATGAACGTGACATTATCTTATTTTCAACGACATTTGGTCCTGATGAAGATAACAAGATAACTATGAACTTTGGACCATTGAATAAAAGTGGTGGTTGGAGAAGATTAAATGTAGCGATTACACGCTCTAGAAAAGAAATGAGAGTAATAAGTTCCTTTAATCCGGAAGATATCGATCTTAATAGAACTAAATCTGAAGGTGTTAAAGGGCTTAAAGGATTCCTAGAATACGCTAGAGACGCTTTATCTTTACCAATAATACAAAACAGTATTAATGAGGAGAAAGATGTGATTTCAAGAATTCTACAAGAAAAACTATTAGAACATGGCATAAATTCAAAACTACATGTAGGGAATTCCGAGTATAAAATTGATTTAGCAATTCTTGATCCTAAATCGTCAAATGAATATATTTTAGCTGTATTGATTGATGGAGATAACTACTATAAAGCACATACATCTAATGATAGAAATATCATTCAACCTAACGTGTTAGAAAGCTTAGGATGGGATGTTCATAGAATATGGTCAATAGATTGGTATGAAGATAAGGAGAAAGAAATTAATCGCGTAATTTCAAAAATTAAAGAAAAACAACAAGTAGTAAAACAATAACTATTAGGAGTAGATAAAGTATGATAAATAGAACTATGGAACGTGTTTTAATATGGATTGGTATAGCTATTCAAATAATTATATTATTAATATTAGTACTAAGTTTGTATGTAGTTTTTTCAAGCAGTGAAGAAAATATAAGAACCATGATGCAAGAAGATGCAATGTCTTTAAATGAAGCGACTTCTGCACAGAATATTTTAAATGGATTTTTGATATTTGAAATTATCTGGAGCACTATATTGATGGGTATAGCCATAATTACTAATTTCTTGATAAAAAATAACTCAAAAGTAGCAGGTATTTTATTCATAGTTATAGGTATATTATCAATACTAAGTAACTGGATTGCTATGATTTTGTGGATAATAGCAGGTATTCTAATCCTTAACAAGAAAAAGAAAGTTTCTTTATATAATGATATTGAAGAAAAAGATGAAAATCCTTTTATATCAAATAAAGAAAAGAATATTAATGATGAAGTATCGACACATATAAAATCTAATCATAAAGAAGAAAATGATCTTGAAAATCCATATAAATTTTAAGTAGTTGTGTTATTGAATAGAAAAAAGTGCATTCTCATGATAAGTTTGCACTTTTTTCGTTTCCTACGCCTCTATGATATATCTATATATTTCGTCTTTTACAGGTGATTCCATAGATAATGTCATTGTGACGATATTTTGTTGTTTTGCATTTGGCATGAATGTTTGTTCTGCTGAATCTTTAATGTAGTGGGCTTTTCCCAGGTAATAAAATTCTTTCCCGTCTGCCACGTCTTCTTTCTTTACAAAGATATACATGTCTACATTATTTTCTTGATGTGCTAGGATTTTTTGGACTTCTTTTGATTCTAATGTACGATTACTTCTTGTAAACCATTTGAGTTCGTCGGGACTTAGAAATTCGTCTTCGTACTTTGTATTATCACTAATATCATCTTGTTTATGATATGTAATGAAAATTGGTAAAGTATTATTTCCGAATTTATAGCCGTTAATTGTCCCGGACTCATCAGATTTCCAGTTTAGTAATTTAACGAAGTCTTTTCTAGTATATTTGTTATACAGTAGTAGGCCGTTTTGGTTACCGTGATGTACCATATTATTGTATTTAGCTAATTCGATAATGTCATCAACATATGTTTTGAACACTGTTTTTTCTAGTGCTGCTGAAAATGTATCAGTCAGTCTAACTTCATCATCGATTATGTTGATAATAGGGTTACCATACGTTTTGTTTATTGTAACGCTAAAGAAACGATGGTCTAAAATTTTCAAGGTTGTTTGAATGTCATCGTTTGTAACATTTGAATCAATTTGTTGTGCGATTGGTAGTAGCTCATGTATTTTATGAGGTCTTCTCATAATAGCTTCTAAAATTGTATAATCAACGTTTTTTAATCCGGGTGCGATTTCTCGAGACAAGAACGTTAAGTTGAGACTTTCATTTTTAGTTAATGTGTCTTCAATTTTCTTAAATCTGACTAGGAATTCATGATAGTTATTATAAGTACTATCACTAGAATATATCACGCTAGGATCTATAGAGTTCTGTCTAATGAAATCCATTAATAATGGCGTTCGACCAATTCTTTGTTCAACTTCATTATAAGCCTGTTTAATGTGAGCGGCTGAACTCAAGTTGACTTGTTTCAGTGAATCATATATTTGTTTTTTAGCTACTTCTTCAAAGTTGATAGTAGAAACACCTGTTAATGCAGTATTATCCGCTATAAATCTTCTGTAATTATCTTTATTTTGTGATTGATCACCAGATAATGCGACTGGAATGAGGTAGTTTTTCTTATAGTTACCTATGAAATCAATAACCGTTAAATATTCTTTGTTTTCCGCTTTTCTTAAACCTCTACCAAGCTGCTGAATAAAGATAATACTTGATTCTGTCTCCCTTAACATGACAATTTGATTTACAGGTGCGATATCAATACCTTCGTTAAATAAGTTAACGGTAATAATGTAATTGATTTCTCCTGATTTTAGTTGTTCGATTGCTTCTTGTCGTTTATCCATATTATCTTCACCAGTTAATGCAAGGGAAGGTACGTTAAGAGCTGTTAATTTTTTAGCGAGTTCCCATGCTTCGTCTTTTCTACTTACGAAAATAAGTCCTTTAAGCGTATCGCCAGAATAGCCATAGTATTGAGTCTTTTCTAGAATATGTTTAACTCTTTCATCAGAAGTTAAATCTGCTAAACTACTGAAATCATCTGTAGAATGCCCATTATGAACGTAGTCTGTGACACCGAAATAATGGAAGGGACATAGTATTTCACTTTCTAGCGCTTTTTGTAACCTAATTTCATAAGCAATGTTGTAATCGAACATTTCAAATATATTTAAATTATCGGTTCTTTCAGGTGTTGCTGTCATACCAAGTACAAAATCAGGTGTAAAGTAATTGAATACCTTTTGATATGATGAGGCAGCAGAGCGATGCGCTTCATCGTAAACGATATAATCAAAGTATTTTTCATCAAACTGCCTAAAAACATCTTCTTTAGATAATGTTTGAATCGTTGCAAATAAATATTTAGCGTTAGTATGCTTTTGCTTTCCAGTTAGTAAGCCAAAGTCATCATCTTGTGCGAATGGTAGTACTTTTTTAAATTCTTGAATGGCTCTTTTTAAAATGCCTTCATTATGAACGATAAATAGAAATTGATTAGGATTGTAACTTCTCACATCTAATGCAGAGAGAATTGTTTTTCCTGTACCAGTAGCTGAAATAATCAGTGCTTTATCTTTATGCTCTTTTCTGAGTTCAGCTAATGAATGTAATGCTTCTTTTTGCATAATGTTAGGTTCGATTCTAACTGCTTCATCAATATTTTTTTGGATTTCATTTTGTTGCTCGGTAATACGATAGGCTTCTTTTAAATTACGCGCATCGTATGTCTTCTCATAATCTTGAATCCATTTATCAGATAGAGGCGTACTATTATGCCATAGTTCTTCAAATTGAGCTTTAACATTATAAACGAGATCACCATTCTTTTGAGTAGAAAGTAAGATATTATGTTCGTAGTTAACTTTTAAAGCGTTAGAAGTTAAATTAGAACTTCCGACAATCATGGACGAATAATGTTCATGGTCAAATACATATCCTTTAGCGTGAAATCCACTAACACCAGTTAATTTTACATCTACATTTTTAAGCTTTAATAGTTCTTTATACATTTTAGGCGTGTTGAACCCTAAATAATTCGAAGTAATAATTTTACCTCGAACACCTTTTTTGTCTAAATCATATAGATGCGATTTTAAACTTGCTAATCCGCCTTCTGTGATAAAAGCGACTGAAATCGTGAATGTCTTACATTTATGTAGTTCATTAATAATAGTTGAATGATTTTGACAGCAGGTATATCGGCTGGGGCCCATTCTAAAGTTTCAAGATCTTTAACATCAAGCCATTGAATACTTTTATGTTCAGTAAGTGTAGGCATTTTTTCTTTCAATTTACATTTATATGTATGAAGGTTAACAATTCCAAAGTCATATTCATATGAAGTAGAAGTAACTTTATCACCAACTTCAAGATCACATAACATTTCTTCACTGATCTCACGTTTTAAAGCTTCTATTTCAGATTCACCTTTTTCTATTTTACCGCCAGGGAATTCCCACATAAGAGGTAAACTCATATTTTCATTTCTTTGTGCACAAAGTACCTTATCATCATTAAAGATAATTGCACCTACAATTTCGATTTGCTTTTTCAAAATATTACCTCCAAAAATTATGATATTTGTCTATATTTTATCAAAAATTGTTCTCAAGGTTAATAAAATGTAAAATTACGATCTATAAAAATTCAACTTTAGATAATTTCCTGTGATTTATTATATGAAAACTAAGAATATGATATATTCTTAATAATTAATAACATTTGTAATGTTTACTAAAGGCGGTTATGTTTTGAGGAAGCAAAGATTAAAGTTGAGTACGCTTGTGATTATTGTGGTTTGTATTGTGGTGTTATTTTCTTTATTAATTACGTGTTTATTGATCAGTAATACGATTAAGGATACGATTCATAGAACGACTGAAGAGAAGGCGGAGGTTATTGGTAAGGCGATTGCGGGTTCTGAGGTTGTGCAGAAGTCTTTGGCTGAAGATAGTGATGATCATAAGATTCAAGATTATACGTCTAAGATTCAAAAAACAACGGACGTGAGTTTTATTGTTGTGATGGATATGAATGGCATTAGAAAGTCTCACCCGAATGAGAAGTTGATTGGTAAGCATTTTAAAGGTGGCGATGAAGGGGAGGTCTTACATGGTAAGTCTAGTTCTTCTATTGCGAAAGGTACGCTTGGTTTAACGATGCGTGCTTTTACGCCTATATATGCTGATGGTAAGCAAGTTGGTGCGGTATCGGTTGGTGTGCCTATGCAGACGGTTTACGAGGCTTTGGCAGATGGCAATAAGAAAATTATTATTGGATCTGTGATTGGTTTAATTGTTGGAGCTATCGGTGCGTATTTATTATCGATTTATATTAAGCGTATTTTGTTAGGACTTGAACCTTCACATATCGCGAAAATTCTAGGTGAACGAAATACGATGTTACAGTCTGTTCATGAAGGGATTGTGGCAGTGGATAAAGAAGGTAAGATTAATCTAGTTAATAAGTCTGCAATGGATATTTTTAAGAAAGCAGGTCTTAAAGGTGATCCTATAGGTATGCCAATTAATGATTATATGGCTTCGACGCAATTGCCTAAAATTGTTGAGCTTGGAAAGCCTGAACTTGATAAAGAGCAAGATATTAATGGTGTGAAGATATTGGTGAATAGAGTACCGTTAATTGTGAATAATGACATTGTAGGTGCGATATCAACGTTCAGAGATAAGACAGAAGTGCATAAATTATCAGAGCAGTTGGTAGGTGTTCGGACGTATGCAGATACGTTAAGAGCCCAGTCGCATGAATTTAGTAATAGATTGCATGTGATTTCTGGTATGTTGCAGATGGAACATTACGATGATTTAAAACAGTACATACGTGAAATTGTTGAACTTGGTAGTCAAGAAAGTGGAGATATCACATCGAAGGTTAAAGATGCTGCACTAGCGGGTTTCTTAATTGGTAAGCTTAGTCTGGCACGCGAACAACAAATCAAGCTTTCTATAGTGAATCATGCTACGATACCAGAACCGAACGATTCACATGTTACGCATGAAGTTATTACCATTATCGGTAATTTAATTGATAATAGTATAGACTCATTAGTATCATCATCACTTAAAAAGAAAACAATTGACGTACACTTGAACTATAAACAAGATCAATTAATGATTGATGTGATAGATTCAGGCGTAGGGCTAAATCATGAACTAGATGAACATATATTTGAAAAAGGCTTTTCTTCTAAGGGAGAGAATAGAGGGTATGGTTTACACCTCGTTCAACAACGTGTTGAAAAGCTTGATGGTCAAATATCAATCAATGCGCATGAAGCAGGAAATGTACAGTTCTCAGTTGTTATAAACTATCCCAAAAAGGACGAAGATAAATGTTAAATATACTTATAGTTGAAGATGACCCAATGGTTGCGCAAATCAATCGTCAATTTATAGAAAAAGTAGATCCCGAAGCGTTAGTTGATTTTGCACAGAATGTAACAGAAGCAATGGAAGTCATTCAGTCGAAGACAATCGATTTATTATTGTTAGATATATACATGCCAGAAGAAAATGGCTTAACTTTTTTGAAGTATGTAAGAGAGCAGGGTTATCAAGTAGATGCGATATTGATAACAGCTGCTACTGATGCTGAAGATATTCAGACGGCGTTCAGATATGGTGCGGTAGATTATTTAATTAAACCATTTGAATTTGAACGATTTAAGAAGTCATTACTAAAATACAAACAAGGACAGACTTTCTTTAAAGATAATCATCAAATTAAACAAGCAGATATTGATGCAGAGTTCTTGAATAAACAAGTTGTTACAGATGATTCAGAACTGAAATTGCCAAAAGGCGTTACAAAAGAAATGTTGCAAAGTATCATTGAGAAGATGAATGACTTTGAAGATCATGCATTTTCAACAGATGATATTTCTAAAGCAGTTAATATTTCAAGAGTATCTGTAAGAAAATATTTAAAATTCTTAACCGATATTGAAGTGCTGGAAGAGTCTTTAACATATGGTATTGGCCGACCGATACACTTCTACAAGTTAAACAAAGACAACTTAAAATATTTACAAGGATATATGTCATGATATATCTAAATTAAAAACCAAACGATTCGGTTCGTTTGTTTTTTTTAATTACAAAAAGATAATTAAAATTTCATAAGCTATAATTTTTGGTTGCTTTTTCATAAAATAAATTTAAATCAATTAAGGGGGATAAAAATGAATACGAAGACCAATTTAGAAGCGGTTACCGAGAATGAGTTACCTATCCAAAATAATATAAAAAGCTTATGGGAAAAATTAATGAAAGCTAAAGTTGGTGTATTACCATTACCGTTATACATTGTCTTAGCTGCGATTATATTAACAGCATCTGTATACAATACATTACCAGCAGATATGATTGGTGGATTTGCTGTCATTATGATTTTAGGAATATTGCTTGGCGATTTAGGTCAGAGAATTCCTATATTAAAAGAAATAGGTGGACCAGCTATTTTAGCATTGCTCGTACCTTCTATTTTAGTATTTTTAAATGTGATTAATACATCTTCAATGGAAGCCGTTACGACTTTGATGAAGACATCTAATTTCTTGTATTTCTATATTTCTTGTTTAGTAGTCGGTAGTATTTTAGGCATGAATAGAAAAATGTTAATTCAAGGTTTCACACGCATGTTTGTGCCTTTAATAGTGGGTACAGTCTTAGCTGTCGTAGTAGGTATGTTAGTTGGATTATTGTTTGGATATGATTTACAACATACTTTCTTCTATATCGTTGTTCCAATTATCGGTGGCGGTATTGGTGAAGGGATACTTCCATTATCTATTGCATATTCATCTATTTTAGGTGGATCAGCAGAATCATTCGTATCTCAAATGATTCCAGCAGCTGTTATTGGAAATATTTTCGCAGTTGTCAGTGCTGGCCTTATGATGCGTTTAGGTGAAAAGAAAAAGCATCTTTCAGGAAATGGGAAGTTAGTAAAATCAGAAGATGGTAATGAAGTTCCTGAAGAGAAAGAGAAAGTCATTGATTTCTCACTAATGGGTGCAGGGTTACTCATTGCTTGTACATTCTTTATTGTTGGTACACTTGGTCAGAAATTCATTGGTGTCCCAGGACCGGTTATTATGATTTTATTTGCGACATTAATTAAATGTCTTAAAGTGATGCCACATAAAATGGAAGACGGAGCGCATAATTTATACAAATTTGTATCAACAAGTTTAACTTGGCCGTTAATGGTCGGTCTCGGTATGCTTTATATTCCATTAGAGGATGTTGTGAAGATTGTGACACCAGCCTACGTTATCGTATGTGCGTCAGTTGTATTCATCATGATGTTATCTGGATATTTCGTAGGAAAATTAATGAAGATGTATCCTGTTGATGCAGCCATCGTAACAGGTTGTCATAGTGGATTAGGCGGTACAGGAGATGTTGCGATATTATCAGCGTCTAAACGTATGGCATTAATGCCGTTTGCACAAGTTGCTACTAGAATCGGTGGTGTATCTACCGTAATCTTAGCATCACTTTTATTAAAATTATTAAGCTAAATATAAATAAATAAGGAGTAATTAAAAATGACTGAAAGTAATGAATACGGTGAATCTATAAATTTACATCAAGAACGCGCAGGTAAAATTGAAATCACGAGCAAAGTAGATGTGACTTCAGAAGAAGACTTAAGTGTTGTTTATACACCAGGTGTTTCGGCAGTATGTAGAGCAATTGCTGAAGATGAAACAAAAGTAAATACATTGACTGCAAGAGGTAACATGATTGCAGTTATTACAGACGGAACAGCTGTACTTGGTTTAGGTGATATCGGTCCAAAAGCAGCCATTCCTGTTATGGAAGGTAAGAGTATTCTCTTTAAAAAACTTGCGAATGTAGATGCTTTTCCAATTTCATTAGACACGAAAGATACTGAAGAAATCATTTCAATTATTAAAGCGTTACAACCTAATTTTTCAGGTATCAATTTAGAAGATATTTCAGCACCTCGTTGCTTTGAAATAGAGAAGCGTTTAATAGAAGAATTAGATATACCTGTATTTCATGACGATCAACACGGAACAGCAATCGTCGTACTTGCAGCATTAATCAATGCACTTAAAGTTGTAGATAAAGCGGATAAAGATGCCAAAATCATTATAAATGGCGCAGGTTCAGCAGGTATTGCGATTGCGAAATTATTGTTAGAAGCGGGTTATCAAAACATTACGCTCGTCAGTCTAGAAGGCGTCTTAAATAAATCAGAAGAATGGTTGAATGATGCACAAAGAGAAATTGCTGAATATACAAATCTTGATAATATCCATGGAACTTTAGAAGATGTTATTAAAGATGCTGATGTATTTATCGGTGTATCAGGTCCAAAAGCTTTATCAAAAGAACATGTTCAATCAATGAACAACGACCCAATTATCTTTGCATTAGCAAATCCAACACCAGAAATATATCCGGAAGAAGCGTATGAAGCGGGTGCAGCAATCGTTGGAACAGGTCGTTCAGACTATCCAAATCAAATTAATAATCTGTTAGCATTCCCTGGTATATTTAGAGGTGTATTAGACGCCAAGACACAGCATATCACAACTGAAATGAAAATAGCAGCAGCAAAAGCCATAGCAGCAACCATTCATAAAGATGAACTCAATGCGAATTATGTTATTCCAAATTCATTAGAAAAAAGAGTCGTCGATCAAGTAGCATCATCAGTCCAACAATGCGTAGAAAATAAAACAGAAGTGTTGGTGTAAGGTATATTTCGAAATAGTTCAAAAAGAATAGAGAAATCTATTCTTTTTTTATTTAGGTTACTATAGAAAGTCATTTTGATATGAATTACAATACATTTATAAACTTTTTTATGAAAATGACAGTTCGGAGGAAGGAATTTGAAACAGATATTTTCGGGAATGATATTAATATTACTACTTTTAATCGTTGGTGTATTTGGTTTCATCGCGTATCAATTTATTGCTGGTGATAATCGTATTGAATTTTCTAGTAATCAACAAACAGATGATAAAGAACCGAGTAGTGAAGAAAGTCATGACAAAGAATCCAGTGATGAAACTGAGGAACCAGAAGGCGATCCTCCAAGCATCGATGTCCAAACGACTCAATTTAGCCAAGGCTTTATGAATGCTGATGTAAGAAGCGGATTCTATGGAGTAGGTATTGGATTGTCGCAAGATGCCATTGAAAAGAAATTCGGGAAGTCAGATGGCCGTATAGAAGCTGGACAATCTCACGCAGAAAAATATGGTAACGTAGCAGTAAAATATAATAGCAAAGATAAAGCAGAACATATATACATAGCGCCAACAAATGTAACAGTAGAAGCATTTAAATCCGTTCACGGAACACCAACGATAGAAAATAGCGATGGGTTAGTTTATGATGATAATCCAAACAATTCCTTCTCAATATTAATAACGACAAAGAATGGTAAAATAACAGCCATAGAAAATGCCGATCAAATACAAAGATAAGATAATGCCAGCTATGAAAATGTAGCTATAGGTAATGACGAAGACAAACATACAATTATTTTAGAAACTGAGCACAAATTACAACTTAGAAAAGAAGGGCAAATTAGTGCTTATGAACTTAGACAAGCTGGATTTTTGGCGAATCAATTATCACAAAGGTCACTAACAGAACAAAGTAAATTTGCTGCACGTGTATACGCACAAGCAATCGCAACAGAACATATGAGAGGACATGCAATTGTATCATCAGATTATGCTGTTAAAGTGATGAATGTAATATCTACCAATGATTTAAAGCTAGTGACTGAAGAAAGAAATAAACAAATCCATATAGCGAAAGATATTATGGAAAGATGAATATTGATTGAGTTGAGGGTTTAGTAAAGCCAAGAGAGCGCTGAAGTCATGGCTTAAGTAGTGAATAAAGCCAAGAGATTGCCCAAGTCTGTACTGAACCCAAAAATCTAAACCTTAATTAGTATATTATTTCAAAGGTTTGTCTCCTGTAATTTTTGGGAGATAAGCCTTTTAATTTTGATTTGATTCTTTCGTTATTATAAAAATCGATATATCGATGAATAGCTTGTTCAAGGTCCTGAAAATCTTTAAATTCTTGGCCATAATACATTTCTTGTTTAAGTAACCAAAAAAAGTTTTCCATAACTGAATTATCTAGACAATTACCTTTTCTAGACATACTCTGAAATATTTTATGGTCTTTTAATAATCTAGTGTATTGTGAATGTTGATAATGCCAGCCTTGATCTGAATGAATCGTTAAACGATGATCTAGGTTTGGACGACGCTTTATCATTTCTTTTAATGGATTGATGACTATATCTAATGTAGGACGACTTGAGATTTTAAAGCTGATAATCTCTGAACTATATAAGTCCATAAAAGGTGATAAATATAATTTCTGACCATTCATTAATTTGAACTCTGTAATATCTGTTACGACTTTTTGAAATGGGAGACTTGTTTTAAATCTACGATTTAATATATTTTGAGCTACTTTACCAACTTTACCTTTAAAGGAACGATACTTACGACCTCTATGTGTGAACTTTGTACAAGTTAGATTATGTTCTTTCATAATTCTTAGTACTTTTTTATGATTTACGATAAGACCTCTATTTCTTAGTGCTTGTGTAACACGACGATAACCATAGGTATGGTTTGATTCTTCACATATTTCTTTTATTACTTGAATCAATGTTTCATCTTTATCAGCTTTACTAAATTTATTTATCCAATAATAGTATACAGATTTAGCTATTTGAGCGACTTTAAATAAGATACTTAATCATATATTATATGTTTCATTTAGTTCCTTAATGACCTTTACTATTTCTGATTTTTGCTTCCGTAAATGTCGGTCAAGGCTTGTAACTTTTTTTGATAAGCTATACCTGCCTTTAACGTCTCATTTTCATTTCTAAGTCTGTACTGAACCCAAAAATCTAAACCTTAATTAGTATATTATTTCAAAGGTTTGTCTCCTGTAATTTTTGGGAGATAAGCCTTTTAATTTTGATTTGATTCTTTCGTTATTATAAAAATCGATATATCGATGAATAGCTTGTTCAAGGTCCTGAAAATCTTTAAATTCTTGGCCATAATACATTTCTTGTTTAAGTAACCCAAAAAAGTTTTCCATAACTGAATTATCTAGACAATTACCTTTTCTAGACATACTCTGAAATATTTTATGGTCTTTTAATAATCTAGTGTATTGTGAATGTTGATAATGCCAGCCTTGATCTGAATGAATCGTTAAACGATGATCTAGGTTTGGACGACGCTTTATCATTTCTTTTAATGGATTGATGACTATATCTAATGTAGGACGACTTGAGATTTTAAAGCTGATAATCTCTGAACTATATAAGTCCATAAAAGGTGATAAATATAATTTCTGACCATTCATTAATTTGAACTCTGTAATATCTGTTACGACTTTTTGAAATGGGAGACTTGTTTTAAATCTACGATTTAATATATTTTGAGCTACTTTACCAACTTTACCTTTAAAGGAACGATACTTACGACCTCTATGTGTGAACTTTGTACAAGTTAGATTATGTTCTTTCATAATTCTTAGTACTTTTTTATGATTTACGATAAGACCTCTATTTCTTAGTGCTTGTGTAATACGACGATAACCATAGGTATAGTTTGATTCTTCACATATTTCTTTTATTACTTGAATCAATGTTTCATCTTTATCAGCTTTACTAAATTTATTTATCCAATAATAGTATACAGATTTAGCTATTTGAGCGACTTTAAATAAGATACTTAATCGTATATTATATGTTTCATTTAGTTCCTTAATGACCTTTACTATTTCTGATTTTTGCTTCCGTAAATGTCGGTCAAGGCTTGTAACTTTTTTTGATAAGCTATACCTGCCTTTAACGTCTCATTTTCATTTCTAAGTCTTTCAAGTTCTTCACGTTCATTTTCATTTAAAGGTAAATTTTTATTATCTGATTTAGATCGTTTTTTAGTCATAGTGTGAGTTTGTCCCTTTTGTTTATTATCTATATCAAGACGACACTTTTCATCAAATTGATGTTGCCAATTGGCAATGATAATAGGATTAATAATTCTAAAGTGATTCGCAGTATCTTGATAAGACAACATATTTTCTTGTCTAAATTTTAAAACAGATAATTTAAATTCGCTAGTATAAACAGTATTTCTACTTTTTATTTCTAAACCTTCTTCTCCAAACTCTTTATATTGATTGACCCAAATCCGAAGGACAGACCAACTTGAAATACCATATTTTAAAGCAATTGTTCTATAACTTTGATGTCCTTCTAAATATTCTTTTACAAGTTTTAGTTTGAATTTAAATTCATATTTTTTCCTCATTAGAATGCACCCCAATATTTTGATTTGTTTAGTTCAAATATTTGGGTTCACATCAGTCATGGCTTAAGAGATGAATAAAGCCAAGAGATTGCCCAAGTCATGGCTTACACTCATACAACCCCAATATTTATTTAATTTCACCATCCTAAATACGACAAAAAGCAGGGTCATTTCTTGATGACCCTGCTTTTTCAATATTCTATCGTTATTTACTTTGATAGTGTTTCACGATTTCGTACAATACGCTAATACTATCAAATATATCATTTCCTACTCTTGATTAATAAATACATAAAGAATGGTGAACCGATGAGTGCGGTAAAGATTCCTGCTGGGATTTCTTTTGGTAAGAAGAGTGTTCTACCGATTAAATCACTTAATAATAGTATGATGGCGCCGATTATGGCACTATAAAATATTCGATTCCTAAATTGATGTGCACCGAGTTTAAGTGCGATGTGTGGTGCGATTAACCCAACAAATTGTATGCCACCTACATAACTCATAGATATACCAATTAAGATACTCATTGATATTAATGCAATGACTGATATGTGTTGATAAGGATTACCTAAAGCTAGTGATAAATTTCTACCTAGGTAATGAATATCAAATGATCTTGCATAATATGTTAGGACAAACATAACGATAAGTAAGATGCTTCCTACTATCATAACTTGTTGATATTCTGCTTGATGAACGGATCCTGTAATCCAAATTTGTGCTTGAGCACTGCGTTTATTTGAAGTTAATATTAAGAACATTATAATTGCTTGGCAAAGTATATTAAAGCTTATACCAATGAGTATGAGACGATCTCGTTTGTAACTTTTTCGCATTGTTAAATAATATAATAATGCCGTTACAATTATCGCACCAAGCATTGAAAAGATTGGCTGATAAGCTATTGGTAATAATAAAGCTTCGGTACTTGTTGTTAAGACAATAAGAAATACTAATGAACCAACATTAGCACCTTGTGATATACCAATCACATCAGGTGATGCTAGTGGATTCTTCGTAATAAATTGTAAGACACAACCTGCAATACCGAGTGCTGCACCCGTAACAATAGCTAACAAGACTCTCGGTAGTCTTAAAGTATTAATGACTAAGTTTGTATAAGGATCTCCAAGTTTAAATATGCCACTTAATACATTTTGAGGTGCGATAAAGCTATCACCTAACATGAGTGTGAGTAAAGTCGTTAACATGAGCATGATAATAAGTATGATAAATTTCTTCATTCTGTTAACTCCTTACGATTAAGAATTAAATAAATGAATATTGGTGCACCAATAAGAGCTGTTGTAATACCGACTGGCAATTCTCTCGGCATTAATAAATATCTGCTTAAAATGTCGCTTAGTAATAGAAGACAACCACCTAGAACACCTGATAAAGGTATGACGATGAAATGGTTATGAGATTTACATAACAATTTCGCAACATGAGGTGTAATCAGTCCTATAAAGGCAATCGGACCAGCTAATGCGACGGCTGCTCCACTTAATAGAACAACAGCAATCATCGTGAATACTTTAATGGATAATATTTTAGCACCGAGTCCTTTTAATGCGTCATCACTTAGCATATAAAGATTAAGCGGCTTGGCCATGTAAATAGATATGATTAAACCAACGATAATAAATGGCCATATGTACATTAAAATATTAATATGTTTATTAGCTACCGAACCATTTAACCAATATATTAATTCTTCTATAGCTGATTCGTTATAGATAAGTAGACCTTGAGTAATAGCCATACAAAAAGCACTAATACTTGCTCCAAATAAAGTTAATTCCATCGCATTGAATGGCTTAAAGGGTAATGTTGTCGCTAATATAATTAAAGTTGCAATGATGATGGTACCGATAAAAGCCATAACGGTTTGTTGAAATGCACCGTTCATACCAAACCCAACAGTCGCAATCACAACCATTAAACTAGCACCACTGTTAACACCCATAATACCAGGACTTGCGAAAGGGTTTCGTGTAATGGTTTGGATCATTACACCACTAATACCCATTAAAACACCGACAACCCCGCCCAAAATTGCGCGAGGTAGTCTTAATTGTGTCAGTACACGTTGATCTTTAATTGTTTCTCCTTGAATATAATGTTGCCATATATCTGACAAGGTAAAATGCTTATAACCAAGCATCATGCTTAATATGAATAGTACGACAAACATACCTGAAAATAGGAGGAATAACCAAAGATATTTATTTTTCATTCAATTTTTCCTTTAAATCATCAATCATCATATTGGCAGATAATACACCACCTGAAGTGTTCCAAACAGCATCATCTACTTTATAAACATGACCTTTTTTAGATGCATTTAATTCTTTAAAGGCAGGATCATTTACCCATTCTTTTTCTAATGCTGAAACTTTCTTATCATCTTCTTGGAAAGTAAAGTAGAAGATGTAATCTCCGTCCATCGCATCAATGCGTTCTTTTGTAACACCTTTTTCTGCAAAGTCGTTCTTATCTTGACCTTTAGGACGTTTAATACCAAGTTCGTCTAAGATAACACCTGAGAATGTATCTTTATGATAAATTCTTACATCACCTGGCATAAAGCGAACCATTGATACTTCTGAGTTTGCTTTATCTCCAATTTCTTCTTTTGCTTTTTTAACGTGATTATCGTAATTCTTTAAGACTTCATTTCCTTTATCTTCTTTATTTACAGCTTTCGCATATAATTTAAAGTTGTTTTTCCAGTCGCCACGTAGTTCTTTAGAGAATACAGTAGGTGCGATTTCAGAAAGTTTCTTGTATTGTGCTTCTTGTCTGAATTTATTACCGATAATTAAATCTGGTTTAAGTTTCGCAATTTTTTCTAAGTTGATTTCACTTTCTCCACCCACAGGTTCAATGTCTTTATACTTCTTCTCTAAATGTTTATACCATGGATCGCCAGCATATGAATTAGCAGCACCAACAGGTTTAACGCCCATTGAAACGAGTGCTTCTGTACCTTCATTTGTTAATACAACAACACGTTTAGGATTGTTAGGTACTTTAGTCGTTCCCATCGCATGTTTCACTTCATGCGTATCTTTGTCTGAAGATGCCTCTTGTTTATTACCACAAGCTGCAAGCATTACAACAAGTACTACTAAAACTGATAAAAGTTTTCTCATTTCTTTAACCTCTTTCTCAAGTTGAATTATGATAATGATTTTCAATTTCAATTATAAAATACTGCTTTTTTTTGTCAATATATTTTTGAAATATACTTTTAATTTAAATAAAATATATTTAAATATACTCAATAACTGGCAGTTCATGAGATAAAAATTGTAAATGGCTAATGTCATATCCATAACTTCCAGCATATTTAAAGACAACCCAATCCCCCGTCTGTATGCTTTCAATATCATAGGGGAGACCAAATACATCATTAGGTGTACATAGTTTTCCAGCTAATACGACCGTATCGTTGGTAATGGACTTTATTCTGTTAGATGTTGAATGCGAATGAATGATTTCAAACGGTTGATGATGTTGCCACGTTTTCGGAAACCTAAAATGATTTGTGCCACCGTTTAATAACACGAATGTTTGATCATGCATAGATTTAATATCGTAAACATGAGCGGCATAATAACCTATAGGACCTGTAATAAAACGCCCAAGTTCAAAAGTTAAGCGTGGTAAGTGATGGATACGTGTTGCAAAATAATCAAAATCAAAGCATGTTTGCTCCTCGTAGTCGATACCTACACCACCACCAACATTTATCGCGTAGTCTTCCGGTAAATGTGATTGATATTGTTGCGTAAATTCAAGCGCACTTTCTATAAATGTGACGTGCGCATCTTCATCTAAATTATTGCTCATAGCATGAAAGTGGAAACCTGTTAAAGTGATTTGTTCTGTGTCGTGACAGATTTGAATGGCTTCATCTAAATCATTGTAAGGCATACCAAATTGTGTCGCAACGCCTGCCATTTTTAATTTAGCTGTTGATTGAATGTTACTTAAATTAATGCGAATCATCACTTCGATTGTTTGTTGCTTGTCTTTAAGCAATGCTTGTAATGCATCTAACTCAAAGAGACTCTCTACTTGAATTGATTTCACATGTGCATCTAAAGCATATTCTAAATGCTGTTTCGTCTTTACAGGTCCACCATAAATGATTGGAATTTCTTTTGAAATAGATCGGACCTTTTCAATTTCTCCAGTAGAAGCAACTTCAAATCCAGAAACAAAAGGTGCGAGTGTTTCTAAAATTTTTATATTAGAGTTGGCTTTCACTGCATAGAAAATGTCGTGTTTCGTGACAGATCTAATCCAGTTGATGCGCTGTTTTAATTCGGTTAAATCATAAATATAATAATCGTGATTACTGTCTGTTAACACTTCTTTAATTCTTTCCATATTGATTCTCCTTATTTATCATAAACATGACACAGATGACCATGATGAGTAGTCCAACAACCATTGTTATATATACAATTTGCAAATTGAACTGTTCAAAGATAAAGCTTAGTAATATGCCACCAAGTGGAATGAAACCTTTATCCATCATTGAAATGGATAATACAGACCCTCTATATTTACCTTCAACAAGCTGTTGAACAAGTATTCGATTGGTCGTTCTAAACGCTTGTGATGCCAATCCCATTATTAATAAGACAGCTGCATATAAATATGTATCATGAATAAACATTAATAATATGATGGTTAACGTAAATATCATTGCCCATCGTTTCAAACTTTTCATCGTGTTCATATTTTTAGTGCGCATAAATATGACTAAAATCATAATCGAACCAGCAGCAATCATGGCAGTAAAGAGTGAATAAATCATTGTACGGCTGCCAAATTGTTCATCTACAATGCTAGGTAGAATAATCGTATACGAAAATCCAAAAAGCATCGATAAGACACTGGATAACATGAGCATGACAATAACAGGTTGTTGTCTTAAGTACGACCATATTTTATGACGTGTCTTCTTCTCGTGATGGACCTCTGGCAAAGTTTGATTGAATAACATAACCATCAAACTACCAATAATAGGTAGGGATAATACGATATTAGAATACAGTTGAGCTAATAACATCCCACCTATAAATGGTCCAGTTAGTCTAGCTATATTTAAAATTAAAGAATTTAAACTGATTGCTTTATGTAGCTTGTCTGGTGTTACAAAACTTTGTATAAGTGCATTTCTTTGAATTGTATCGATAGCTTGGAAAAATGAACGCACCATAATAATAGAAAGGATGATGTAGATATTCCATTTTTGCCAAAAAGCATAGACGACACATACTGTGAATAACATATTCGCACAATGGATGATGTACATGAGTTTGGTAGAGCTGACAGTATCGATGATTTTACCGATTACAAATGCAAATGCTAACTGTGGCATTAACCGTGCAAAATTAATATATGCAATATAAACAGCACTGCCAGTCATTTGTAACGTTATCCAATTTAATGCGATGATATCTACCCAATCGATTGTTCGAGCTATAAACTGAGAACTGACAAAACGATGATACGGATTAAACTTTAACTTCATCACTAATGAGAAGTGGGTTGGCTTTTGGGATATAAATATCTTGATCTTTATTAGATACGCGCATCGTTAATAATGCTTTCTCGTTTATAGTCTCTTTGTAAAAGGCTTTAATATCTGCCTCTGTATGTTCTATATCTTGTGATAGTAAATCTTCAAATACGGCTTTAAATTTACGGTTAATACGTAGCCATAATATGTTTGGATCGTATGCATAATCTTCGCTGAAATGATGCACAAGTGTATTGAGGTGATTACTCATTAATGTGTTTTGTACTTTTTCATACATACCTTCAGTCGTTGCATTTGTTAAAGCGTTGTTAAGTTCTAACCATTCAGGAACGCGAGAAGCATCTATTCGTAATCCGCCAAAGTCACGTACGTGTAATCGTGTAGGCATACCGTTCATAAATTCAAATGACATATTTTGTAGATGTGCTTCTAAACCGACACCGTATTTCGTCATGAGTGTCAACACGGTTTCAACAAGTAATGAAACATATTGGTCAAACCAAGCAATCGGTGTTGCTGTTGCACGAGCTGTTTCAATCATATCGACGTAAATTTTTTGATGATGTTCATTCAACTCGAACAAACATGTCGCTGTATATAATGATGCATGAGCAGGTATATATTGCGTATTATTTTCTCGCAATATGAATGACAGGTTACGCTGTTTATCTACTTTGTCATGAATGTAAGTCATTCCGCCATATTCTAAAACAGGTAAGCTAATTTCATTAAGACGGTCGTCAGTCTTATAAATATATTTGAAATATTCACCGATATTTTTAGAATTGATAATACTGTTGTTACTAATAGAACGAATTGTTGACGTCATTTGTGAATTGACGGGCAGTTTGATAATCGGTGTTATCGTATCTAAAGGACAAACGGTTCTAAATGATGATGTACTTTTTACGAGTCCACCAGTATGTTGAAGCGGTATAATATTTTGAGATTGAATCTCTACCGCATAAACTTGTGGTATCACATGTTCGAATTGAAACGGATGTACAGGTATCAAATCATAATCTTCAGGAATTTCTCCTAAATACCCACTAAAGTTAGCCAATGTTTTTATCTCAGAAGCTTCTAAATTGTTATATAGAAAGCCTTTTTTCACGAACAACCAGTTTAATTTAAATGCTTGATTATATTCAGGTGAATATTGCATCACTTCTTTGAAAGACAATCCTAACTTTGTCTTAGCACATGGATGAATGTTATGCCCAGTAATGACATATTGCTCACTATGTAACAATGGGTGATTGCTTTTAGGTGTGTAAGAACAATGAATAAAACTAATGGCTTGGTTGATGAGATGATTTTCAATTTCAACACGCAATTTGTGGTAATCATGATGTTCATCACTAAAATGATTGAGCCAATCTATTAATTCAAGTGGATCTTGTACAAAGCGAGTTGTCGTATCATCTGTAATTTGTACGCGATGGTTCGCTTTATCATAAGTGACAAATATAGAATCGGTAATATATAAAGTTGTGATTGTTTTAATGGATTCTACATGATGTATAGGAGGTGTTACTTCTTCATATAAGCATGTTAATAGTTTCTTGAATGTTGTATGAATACTGTCTTGAATACATTGCTCGATATAGTGTTGTTCGTATTTATCTGTATGTTGATATACCTCTTTAGTCCAACTCATTTTATTTGGCCTCCATATATAACGGGTTATTGATATTTGTATATTGGTAATCGTAACCTTCAGCGAAGATTCTCATTTTTAACAGTGATTTAATGTTAAAGGTTGGTTGTTCTAAAATATTGATGTCAGGCACACTATGAACGTGATGATCGGCTATCATATTTCGAATGATTTGATAACCTTTTGTGCTTTCATAGCCATATGTAGCCAACACTTGTATAAGCTGAAACAGATGATTGTATAACACTGCATGAGAGAATACAGATAATAAATCTTCAAATGAGTCAGTTATCAAACCTGTTGAATCATCAATATCTATATTTCTTTCATATAATCTCACGCCACCAAAGTCTCTTATATAAATAGAAATAGGCATGCCATCTTTAATGACGACTGTGCTATTTTGCATATGTGCTTCTAAGCTAATACATTCTTCAAGCAATAATCTATAAGTAGCTTCTAATAAATTATGTGTATACTCTGTTAAGAATAATTGAGTTGCAGAATCGAATGACATGTCTTGTGTTTGCATAATTGTTTCAATACATTCAATGAGTATAGGTTTTCTCGTAACAAAGCTATCAGTAATCAGACTGCCACATACTAATTGGTGAGTACCTTTCTGTTCAGGTAAACGGCTTCTTAACATAAAGCTACATTTATTAGCGTGTGCTTGATGGATGTTTAAATAACTGCCTGCTAAATCTTTTTGAATATAGCTATTATCATAACCATTTGAACGATAAATGCGTTCCACAACATTACTTAGAATAATGCCGTTACGAATAGAAGCGGGTGACACATTCCTTACTGCGCTAGTCGCTTGTGCATTGACAGCAGTCTTAACGATGCAATTTAATTCTTGGGCTTCTAAAGTTCTAAATGATAATAATGGATTACTTTCAACTGCTAAATCGTATAACGGAATCATGAACTGTTGTTCGAAACATGTTTCAAATTGTGGTAACAGAAAATGCTTCAATTGCCATTCATGAATAAACAGTAATGCATAGTTTTCAAATTTAATGCCATGGTCTTTACAATATGTATCAACTTTCTTTTTAAAAGTTTCTAATGTAGGTGATTGATAGATATTGATTTCATCTATAAAATCTTTATTGCACAATAGAGGAATGACATTCACCGTTTGTCTAAATTCTGGTGAAAACTTAATAACATCATCTATAGAGAATCCTAATTTCGTCTTAGTCATGGGATGAAAAGGATGTCCTTCAGTAACACTTTGTTCAAAAAAGACATCCGATATATTCTCTTGTTCAACAAACTCAAAAATATTTTGATAACGGTGACCATATTGTTGATGATCCCGTTCGAATTGAATATAGCTCAAAGTGAGATTACGAATAGAATCTTGAATTTCGTGTACTAAGCGTTCATCATCATAAATGACATCTTGATCAATATCTTCAAAATTTGATAATTGATCAATACGTCGCATGATTTCACGGTATGCTTTCTCGTATAAAGTAGTTATTTCTTCTTCAGAAAAATCTTGAAAATATTGACGTATTTCTTGTATCTGTTCGTTATATACGATTTCCAAAAAGATCAACTTCCTTTTCAAATAATTTATATAGTGAGAATCATTCTCAATTATAAGGGGGGTTGAAAGGTTTGTCAATGATAGAAAATAATAATAAATAATTATGATAAATTATATAAATTTATTATTTTAATACTTTAGTTAGTCTGAAAAGATTAGAATATGATAAGAACAATTGAATGAACTACTGATTTTTTAACATTTCTGTTACTATGAAGAAAAGTATGTGTATAGTGAAATATCATATATGAGATTGAATATAAGGGGATTTAGCGATGAATAAAGTAAAATCTTTAATGCAAAAAATGGGTCATGTACAAAATAGAATAGTCTGGCTAAATAAACCTAAAATGGAAAAAGCTTTATCTGGGTATACGTCCTCAGAAGTTCATTGTATAGAAGCTATCCATAATATAGAAAATCCAAATGTTAAAAAAATATCAGATGACTTATTTATGACACGAGGCGCAATTAGTAAATTAACGAAAAAACTCATTAAGAAAAATGCGATTACGGTATATCAAAAAGATGACAATAAAAAAGAAATATATTTTGAGTTAACAGCAGAAGGAAACCGAATATATAATAGACATTTAGCATTACATGATCAATTTTTAGAAAGAGACAAACCATTCTTTGATGACATAACAGAAGAAGAATTCGAAACTTTGAATCGATTTTTTGATAAATATAGTGACTACTTAGATCAAGTCATTGAGAAAGAAAAACGTGAATAGAAAGTAGATAAAAGCTGAGACATCCGTGTCTCAGCTTTTTTGGATGGTATCTTTAAGGGACACAATTCAGAATTCTGTCTCTAACGAGGGTTCTAAGGGACATTATTCAGAATTCTGTCTCTAACAGATTTCAACTCATAATCATTTTTGTTGAATAGGAAACAAAAATTTCTTATAATGTTTCTGTGGAAACAAAATATAAAGGAGTTTATTAATGTCTTCTCAACAATTAGAACGCATTCCTAAAAGCACAATGATAGCGGCATGGGCCATTGCTTTAGGTGCTATTATGCCCATGCTCGATTCAACAATGATCAATATTGCGATTAATGATTTAACGCAATACTTTGATACATCCCTTAATTTTATTCAATGGGGTGTTACAGGATATATTCTTGCTATGGCAGTTGCTGTGCCATTTTCTGGTTGGTTAATGGACCACTTTGATGGTAAACGTGTATATATAAGTGCTGTCATTACATTTGGTATTGTTTCAGTATTAACTGGATTAAGTCCAAATATCTTTTGGTTTATTCTATTTAGACTCATTCAAGGTTTTAGTGCAGGTATCATTTCAACGCTTATGGCTACACTGCTTGTTAAGACAACTGGACAAGATAAAATTGGTAGAGTTATGGCTATTGTAAGTATTCCTATGATACTTGGTCCTATATTAGGTCCAGTAGTTGGTGGGTTTATAATTCATTATGTCTCATGGCAATGGATATTTTATTTAAACATCATTGTCATGATCATTATCACACCAGTTATGATTAAACGATTACCGTCATATGAGCCTTTTAATAAAGGTAAGAAACTAGATTGGTTTGGCATAATTAATTTATCTTTAATCAGCATTACGTTAATTTACGGCATTACACATGCTACTGAAACAGCTTCGTTTACAAATATTGAAACTGTGCTCGTGCTATCTGCGAGTATGATACTTATCGTGATTTATTTGATATACAATCGAATTAAGGATTATCAAACCGTATTACCAACTAATTTGTTTAAAAGTCGTAACTATGCAGCTTCAAGTAGCGGCTTATTTCTAGCCAATTTAGCGATTATGGGACCGATGATTATTTTTCCGCTGTTCTTTCAAAATTTTAAAGAATTTAATACGATTGAAGCGGCTATTGCATTAATGCCTCAAGGTATCGGTATGTTATTAGCAAGACCTTTGATTGGTAAATTGACAGATCAGTATGGTACTAAAAAAGTGATATTGGTAAGCTTAATATTATCGATTGTTGCTTCAATACCTTTTGTATTTGTAGACGGTAACACATCTATCATCATCTTAAGTATGTTGCTTTTATTACGAGGTATAAGTGTTGGTGGGATACTACTACCATTTACGACAAACACTTATGCAGATTTAAAAGACGAACAATTACCGCAAGCAGGTATTACGATTAATATTGTAGAAAATATTGGGTCCAGCTTCGGTTCCGCATTGATTGCTACAGTCGTCGCAACAATATCTATCCACAATCATATAATGGCATTTTACATTGGATTTCTAGTCCCAGCAATTGTATTTATATTATTGTTTATATGTTGGGCGATGATTCCTTCTAAAAGTGTAAAAGCATAAAAAGAGATGTTTCATATGAAACATCTCTTAGGGGATATCTTATTATTTATCAGTTTTACGTTTTCTGAAGAACAATAAACTTCCTACCATTGCGAATAAGCTACCGAATAATGTTGTAGTTATCGCTTCATTTTCACCTGTTTTAGGTAATTGCTTTTCATCATGCTTAGCATTTGATTGAGCTTTATTCTGAGTGTGAGATGTAGATACTTGAATAGCAGTTACTTTCTTTTCAGTATTGTTAATTTGAGTAGCTTTGACTGCTTGTTTAGTATCATCTACTTTAGGTTGCTCAGCTGGCTTAGAAGGTTCGTCTACTTTAGGTTGTTCAGCCGGTTTAGTAGGCTCTTCTACTTTAGCGTCTTTATTAATAATAGACTGTATCCAATTATAAATTTCATGTGTGGTTGGTGTCATTAATGTACCGTATTTATTACCTGTTGTATCATAAGTAAATACACCAATAACATCATCTGTACCTTCAAGAACGATAGGACTTCCTGATTGTCCAGAATATCCATACATAGATAATTCAACTGTTCCTTTAGGTTGCTTTTGAATGATTGTACCATCAACCCAATATTGATCTATTGATTCTTCATTTAAATCAACTGGATAACCTTGTGATTCTATTTTTTTACCATGCATTTCTTTATTGAAAGGTTTAATGTTATAAGGATGTATTTCATCTATAGATTCAGGCATATCATCATGTGGTTCTACTTCAATAATACCTATATCATAACGTTGTAATGGAGATTCCATGTATTGTGGCATAACATGCATTGCTTTAATTTTGTATCGACCAAATTTTTCAAATTCACCATGTCTACCTGGTGAAACATACCCGCCAGTTAAATATCCTCTAGGGTAATTATTACTGTAAATTACATGACCTGCTGTTAAGATAAAGTTCTCTCCGATAACAGATCCAGTACCATTAGCATGTTTTAAGTTTTCAATTTGACCTTTATAATTGCCATTTTCCACATGAACATAAGCAGTTCTGTTACGAACTTCATAGTTTTCTAATTTTCTACGTGTATCCATTAAAGCACCATCCTCATCAAAGTGAGGGTCTTTTGAAGTATCATATCGGAAATTAGGATCTGTGAAATACGCATCTTCTTTTTCTTCTTCGGCAGTAAGTGCTTTCGGAGTAGGTTTTGCTGCTGCAGGTTGAGTCGCAGTATTATTGTCTGTTGCACTATTCTCAGTAGAAGTAGCAGTTGGCTCACTATTAGCTTCGTTAGCAGTAGCATTACTATCTGATTCTTTGTTTTCTTCAACTGAATTTGTCGCTTCATTTGTATTTGTTGAATTGTCTTTATTCTCTATATTATTTGATTCATTTGTAGTGTGATTTTCATCATGAGCTACAGCTGCATTTGACTCAGTTGATGCATTGTTCTCGCTGGCATGAGTGACAGTTGGATGAGATAAGAAAAATATACCTGCGATAATAACAGGTAACTTTACTAATCCCGTTCTAAAGTTGATAAAGTTTTTATTCATGTAAAACTTCCTTTCTTGGCTGATACCCATAATATACAAAATATTCCATGTAAGTTCAATATGAAAATGATTATTATTCTCATTTATTTTAGAAATATTTTACAGTTGTATATTGTTGAAAGCAAAAGTGAGTAAGGAAATTTATCAAGAGAGCCCCGAATATTGCAAGACGAGGATGACTAGCAACATTCGGGGGCATTGTTACACTCTATTTCAATATCCGATTCCAACGCGTGATTGAATAAATTCATTAGATGATATTTGATCGTAAACAAAGTCTGCTGTGTCTGGGACAGATATTTTCACAGCATGCTCTGGTAAGTAGTTTCGTTCGACTCTGTATTCTCCGATTCTTTCGCCATCTGGTAAATAGGTTGGGCATACGATTGTCCAATCTAACTCTGAATCTTTAAGCATTGTATAAACTTTATGATGTTCTTCTGCTGCACGTGTTGTTCGTCTTTTAGATTCATTAGATTGATAGCGCAGTAAATTCTCGTCAGTTCGGCTTTGTAATATGCCAGCAGTACCTACTGTAATGATGCGTTTAATGCCTTGTTGTGACATTGCTTCGATAATGAATGGCATAGCTTCTGATAAGGTAGTAGAGCCGTCTGTACTTAATGCACTTACAATCATGTCGTTATCTTCAGCTGCTTTTTGAATATCATTTGGATTTAGTACATTTCCTTCGATTAGTCTCACAGATTGATGATCGACGCTTAATTTATTTTTATCACGAACGAGCACGGTTACGTCATGACCGTCCGATAGCGCGTGTGTTAATACTTCTTGTCCAACTCTGCCTGTAGCACCTAAAATTAATATTTTCATTTGTATTGCTCCTTTTAAAAAAGTTCTTATTTTAATGATAGACAATTTCGGGTATATATACTAGACATCAAACTTTTGAAAAGGTGGTTCTGTATGAAAATAAGTAAAATAGTGAAATACGCTGGTATCATTTCAGCGCCGTTAGTTGGTGGTAGACTAATCGGTAAATATGCAGTTCAAAATGCAAGAAAAGATTACTCTAAAAATAAAAAAACACCATTCTCACCACCGGGTTATATATTCCCAATTGTATGGCCGATATTATATTTAAGCATGGGTATTGCTCATTCGATTATAACGAAAGAACGCGCAGCTAAATCAACACAGACAGCTTATTATAGTCAATTAGGATTGAATTATTTATGGTCAATTCTGTATTTCAAATATAAATTAAGAGGCACAGCACTGATTGAAAGTTATGTATTATTGAGCGCAGTCATATTAACAACTGTTCAATTTTATAAAGTGAATAAGACAGCAGGATTATTATTAATCCCATATGTTTGTTGGTCTGCTTATGCCTCATATTTAACAACAGGTAATTGGGCACTTAATAAAGATAACCCGAGATATACGGAGAAATAGGGAATACACCTAGTAGGAAAAATACAATTAAACATATATTTTAAGCGGGATTACTCAATAGAGTACCCGCTTGAAATATATCAATATACATATTAAACAGTTTGCATACTATACAGAAAAAGGTGACAACATGAAAAGTAAAATATTAATCGCTTTATCTGTTTTATTAAGTTTCCCTGTTTCAAACAATGAAGTACAAGCTGAAAATATACAAAAAGGTATTACCATAGACATCGCAAGAAAGTCATATTCTTTAGATACCTTAAAAACCATCGTTAAACAGATACATAATCATAAAGGACAATACCTTCAATTACATTTTTCAGATGATGAAAATTACGCAATTGAATCAGAATATTTTGATCGTAAAAATTTTTCTAATCCATATTATTTAACAAAAGAAGATGTGAAATCACTTATTGAGTATAGTAATGATTTAAATGTAATGATCGTTCCAGATATGGATTTTCCCGCTCATTCCAAAGCTTTTTTATCTTTGATTAAACAAAATGATGAATCGTTATATCATGAAATCATCAGTGACTATAGCGATAACACTTTAGATTTTTACTCAAATCATAAAGCAGTAGATGTTACGAATAGACAGATTGCTGAAATAACGGAGTTGTTTAAACAACCTCAATTTGCAGAACAACAACGCATTGTACTCGGTGGAGATGAAGTCGCTGGTGGAGGTGAGCATCAAAAAAGCTTTATAGAATATATGAATCAAATAGGGGATTATGCATTTCAACAAGGATATAAGCCACAAATGTGGAATGATATGGTCACACATGAAGGGGTAAAGTCTTTAAATAATCATTTTTCAATACTATATTGGAAGCAAAATGAAAACAGTAAATCTAATTTAACTGTTGAAGACTTTGATCAATATCAGTTTGATGTATATAACTATAATTATTATTCATTATATTTCTTACCCTCAAAAAAATTTAGCCAGGAAGATATTAATGAACAGGCTGACTATATAGGTTGGGCATATGCGTATAACAAGTTTTATTATATTAAGAATCCTTACAACGAAGTGAAACGTCAAAATGTTAAAGGTTCTGCTTTGTCATTTTGGGGTGAACATGCAACTGATATGACACAAGAAGAATTGATTAATCAAGAAGTACCTTTGATTAAAGCATATTTCAATATAAAAAAATAAAAATCATAACGATTGCCTTGATTGTCTGAGCAGTCGTTATGACGGTATATAGCGAATTATTCTGAAGATTGAGCCTCCAACTTTTCTAGGATGCCTTTAATAATTTCTTTCTCATCTGATAAATTAAACTCTTCAGATGAGATTTTTTGGCTAATAGACTGTGAAACATATAACAAATCATCACTAATATCTTCATAATAGCCTTTCCCGCTGTTATTAACCATGGTTCTACCTCTTTCTCTAGTATAGCTATATATGTAATACCCAAAAAATATAAAATAATAACAAAAAAAGTAATTAAAATATTGGATAAACAAAATGATAATTAATTTGTTTACTTACCGAAACGAATTACACACAAAAAGAATGGTTTTGAAAAAGAATTAAAGTTAATGTGTATTTTGATTTTGCGGAACTTTTTATAAATGATTAACCAATATAAAAAACACACCATATCCTAATTGATATGGCGCGTTATTATAAGTTTTTATGAATTATCAGCATTGGACTGATTCATTAATATTTTAATATGTTGATCAAATTCTTTTATGATATTCTCGGGTGTGACGTTATTTTGTACAAATGATTTTCTATAAAGCCATCCGTATACAAACATATTAATAAATAAAATAAAATCTTCACGATTTATATTGAATTCACTATTTTTATGGATATCTACTAATTTACTGTTAAATACGACTGCAAGTTCTTTATTATGCTCTAAAATCATCTCTGTAAAGTTAGATGGTGCAAATGATAATTGAATGTAGAACTTAACTAAATACTCTGAATCATAAATATATTCTTGAAAAACTTTGTGAGTTCTTCATGAGCATTATGAGGCTTTGTATCAATACTTTTGATTAATTTCATATCTTTATTCATACATCTTTCAATACATTGTTCATACAATTCATCTTTACTATTGAAATAGTTATATAAACTTGCTTTTTTAATACCTAATTCATTGGCAATATTATTTAGTGATGTTCCATAATAGCCCATTTCAGAAAAGGTTCTCATACTTATTTGAATGAGTTTCTCAGATGTATTATTCACTTCATTTGCCTCCTTTACTTCCTATGAATAACTATACAGTAAAATACACTAAAAATCACTCGTAAAAACGTTTACATTTAACACAATAAATTACACATTGCCTTTTTCTCTGAAAATGATATACTATTTTTACAAACTATCGTTCGTTAGGGAGAAAGATTATGGAAATTTTATTATTATTTTTTATCGTTTATCCAATAGCTATGTCAATTTTTTGGATAATCGGAACTTTGATTTACTATGTTTTTATTGAAAGAAAGTTGGAAGCTAAGCATATTAACTATCAACCGCAAGAAGGGATTTCATTTATTATCGCTTGTTACAACGAAGCGAGTACCATTGCAGACACGATTAAGAATTTAAATGACCTCTCATATCCGATTAAAGAAATTATTGCTGTTAATGATGGGAGTTCGGATCATACTAAGGCAGAATTATTAAGACTTAAACAAGTGTACAAAATTAAGTTTATTAATTTAGAGGAAAATAGGGGTAAAGCAAATGCGTTAAATGTTGCAGCTCAATATGCTCAATATCCATATTTGATGTGTGTGGATGCAGATACGATTATCGACGATGATGCACCGTATTATATGGTGGAAAGTTTGGTTGATGATCCAACAATTGGAGCAGTAACTGGGAACCCACGTATTAGAAATAAATCTACTTTACTAGGGAAAATTCAAACAATCGAATATGCAAGTATGATAGGCAGCATAAAGAGAGAACAAACGATTAACGGGTTTGTTAATACGATATCTGGTGTGTTTACGCTATTTAATAAAAAAGCACTAGAAAAGAATCAATATTGGGATACGGACATGATTACTGAAGATATTGCGGTGTCATGGAAGTTTCATTTATCAGGATACAAAATAAAATATGAACCGAGAGCGTTATGTTGGATGCTTGTTCCTGAAACATTTAAGGGGTTATGGAAACAAAGGGTAAGATGGTCCCAAGGTGGACATGAAGTGATTTTAAGAGATTTTAAGAACATGTTTAAAGTAAGAAACGTTTCATTATGGTTGTTATTTATTGAACAAATTCTTTCTGTAATATGGGTATATGGCATAGTTGTTATCTTATGTTACACACTACTTCGATTAAACTTCTTGGATTACTACTTCTATAATTATCAATTAAATATCTTTTTAATATCAGCATTCTTACTGACGTTTATTAACATTATTCAATTTACTATTTCTTTATTGATTGATAGTAGATATGAAAGAAAAAATAATTTATTTCTCATATTTTTAAGTTGGTATCCAACTTTTTATTGGTTAATCAATGCGATTGTCGTCGTAGTTGCATTTCCAAAAGCACTTAAAAGAAAAAAAGGAGAGTTTGCTACATGGACAAGTCCAGACAGAGGGAACATAAAAGAGTAGAATCAAATTTAAATATTTTTAGAGAGTCAATCGTATTTATAGCATCATCAATATTATGGCTATATTGCATAACAGTATTATTTGTAATGGTAGGTTCGTTATTACCGATTGACAATCATTTTATACAAATTGTAAGAGTAATATTGAATCTTGAGAAAGGTGACATTGTCTCGATTTTTAATTATTTTGTGATTGGGTCAATTATCATTGCAGTATATCTGATGATTACGTTTCTATTCAACGTTAGAAGAAAGAGAGCTGTACCACATGAGTATTATTAAGATTAGTCTTAAGTGGTTGATGACTCTAGCTTTATTATTATTCATGTTCATTTCTAGTGATCAATCAGCACTTGCTAAGAAACAAAAATCACTTGGTGGCGAGAAAAATGGATGTCTTGCATTAAACTATCACCGCGTACGAGAAGACACATGGATAGATAAATTGCTATCAGCATTTTCAAATAGTAAAGAATTAAAAATTTATAGTGTCACTGACACGCAATTCGAATCTCATATTAAATGGTTAAAAGAAAAAAATGCTCAATTTGTATCTTTAGATGAATTCATTCATTACAAAGAAAAAGGTAAGTTCCCTAAAAATTGTGTGTGGTTAAATTTTGATGATATGGATCAAAGTATTTATGAAAATGCCTTTCCAATTATGAAAAAATACGATGTCCAAGGAACTGGGTTTGTAATAACGGATCATGTAGGTGACCCTGACTTTCATAATATTCGTATGTCGCCTAAAAAAGAATTACTCAAAATGAAAAATAGTGGTCTATGGGATTTTGCCTCGCATACACATGATATGCATACTATGAAAAAAGAAAAATCAAAATTAGTATCATATGCTGAAAAGGGGAACATTAAACAGGATATCGATAAAAGTACGAACTATATTAAAGATGAACTAGATGGAAATGAACAAGCGATCGCATATCCGTACGGTCAAGCAAACGATAAATTAATTAAACAACTTGATCAAGATACATCAATCAAGTATGGATTTACATTGGAAGAAAAAGCAGTTGTTCCTGATAGTGATAATTTTTATATTCCAAGAGTTATGGTAAGTGATGATGCTTTTAACAAGCTTGTTAAGAAATGGGAAGGATTTAATCATGAGTAAAGGAAGATATATTGAATTTATATATTTAAGAACATTTTTATGTTTATTAATTGTACTAACACATGTTTTTACCGAGTTTACAAATACAAATGAACCTGATAATTTACAATTACAAGTCTTATATTGGCTCAGAATGATCTTTATTATCGGGACACCTTCATTTATTATATTGTCTCAACTATTAACGACGCTAAATTATAATGATAAATTAAAAACAGGCTATTTAAGAACAAGATTAAAATATATATTATTACCTTATTTAATTATGGGTGCATTCTATAGCTATTCTGAATCACTTAAATTAAATGATTCATTTATAGCGCAATACACAGAAAATGTTATTCAAGGTAATTGGTATGGCTACTTTATTGTAATCATTATTCAGTTCTTCTTGCTAAATTGGATTATCTATCGAATAAACGCAAAAATACTTTTTTCAAAATGGAGTCTTGTCATTTCGTTCATAATTAATACAATCTATTTGTATAGCTACCAAAATATTGAACCTGTTAGAGAATTTATAAGTCACTATTATCCATTTAGTCCTGAAACATTTATAATTGGTTGGTTATTTTATTACTTTTTAGGTTCATACGTAGGTCATAATTATCAAGCCATTAAAGCTTTCATATCGAAATACATCGCTTTAATTGTATTTTTAGCTATTGCTGCATACATAGCTTTTGTATTTGTAGGAGAACATGATTATTGGATGGTTAGTAGTATGGACTATCGTATTTTATTATATATCACTTTTGCATTTTTAATTTTAATTAACTTTAGCACACAGTTTGATGAATTTATGTTTAGTTCTGTTGAATTGATTAGTAGATATTCATTTTTCGTTTATTTATTACATCCGATTATATTGGAATATATGTTCCAATATACAAGTATATTTGAAGAACAGACATTCATCTTTATTCCAATATCTTTACTGTTTATTGTGGGATGTTGTCTCGGGATTGGTATTTTATTAAGAGAATTTCAAATTTTTAAATTCGTAATGGGCAGACAACCTTACAACAAATAAATATTTAAATAAAAAAGCAAGTTATCTCACAAACGAGGTAACTTGCTTTTATTTATATTATGCTGTTTTGTATGATGATTTTTTAAATTGATATACGATGAAGCCGATGATAAATCCGACAACTGCTGGTAACACCCAGCCCATTCCAATCGTGAAGAATGGTAAGAATTTTTCGCCAAAAGTGATAACTGCATGTGCAAAACCTGTATTTGCGATGAATCCAGGACTTGCTTTAATGCCATCAACAAATGAAGCGATCAGTGTAAAATATGTCGTAAATTGATAAACAATTTTTGAATGATTAAAGAATGAACTGAATAATGTTAGCAAAATAATTGTAATCGCTAATGGATATAAAAACATTAATACTGGTGTAGAGTATTCAATAATTTTTGTTAAACCAACATTAGCAAATATACATGAAATAATACTTACAACTGTTGCAAACATTAAATAATTTTGTTTTGGAAATAGTTCTGTGAATGTTTCTGAAAAGGCTGTGATTAAGCCTATAGCAGTCTTTAAACAAGCTACGATAATGATAAGTGATAGTAATATGATGCCGTAATCACCTAAATAATATCGTGCGATTTGAGCTAAAGCTATGCCACCATTTTCACTCGCTTTGAAATGACCTAAACTCATCGTACCCATAAATGCTAATAAACTATAAATAATACCCATTAAAATAATGCTAATTGTACCAGATTTAAATGTTTCTTTCGCAATATGATTTGGGTTTGTAATACCTAACTTTTTAATAGTGGATACGATAATAATACCGAATGCCAGTGCAGCTAAAGCATCAAGCGTATTATAACCATCAATGAAACCTTTTAATAACGCGCTATTTTCATAATCAGGACTAATATTAGCATTTGATACTTGTCCAATTGGATTAATAAACGCTAATAAAATCAATAAGCCTAAAAGGACTAAAAATACAGGATTTAAAAATTTACCGATATATTCTAGAATTTTTGAAGGTTTTTTTGAGAAAAACCAAGCAACTAAGAAGAATAAAATACTAAATATCGATAAATATAATGTGACAGATGAATCTGAAATAAACGGTGTAAATGCAATTTCAAACGATGTCGTCGCAAGTCTAGGTAACGCATAAAGCGGTCCAATTACAAGATAAAGTAATATTGTGAAGATATAAGCGTATTTGCGATTCACACGTGTCGTTACTTCAAAAATACCATGCGTCTTAGAAATACCAATTGCGATAATACCTAAGAACGGTAAACCAATCGCAGTAATTAAGAAACCAATATTGGCCGTTAAAACATTCGATCCCGCCAATTGACCTAAATGAATAGGGAAAATTAAATTACCCGCTCCAAAAAATAAGCCAAAAAGTAAGGATCCAATATATATATTTTCTTTAAAAGTCAGTTTGTTTTTCATGATGATAAATTTCTCCTATTTTTTTAATCAACTTCACTATCTTAATGCGTATTGTAAGAAGATGTCAAATGGGTATTGGGGATAAACAAAGAAAGAGCCTAGAACAACGATGAATGCTGTTCTAGGCTCTTTTATGATTTTATTGTGGCGCTAACGTTCAAGACTCAAAAACAAGATCGTTAGAAATTCTAACGTCCAAGAAAGCGAAACAAGATCGTTAGCGCACCGAATCGTAGGTGAAATAGTGTAAATATGCTCTAAATGAGCTGTCTAACGCTCAAGACTCAAAAACAAGATCGTTAGAAATTCTAACGTCCAAGAAAGCGAAACAAGATCGTTAGCGCGCCGAATCGCAGGTGAAACGGTGTAAATATACTCTAAATGAGCTATCTAACGCTCAAGACTCAAAAACAAGATCGTTAGAAATTCTAACGCTCAAGAAAGTGAAACAAGATCGTTAGCGCACCGAATCGCAGGCGAAATAGAGTAAATATACTCTAAATGAGCTATCTAACGCTCAAGACTCAAAAACAAGATCGTTAGAAATTCTAACGTCCAAGAAAGAGAAACAAGATCGTTAGCGCGCCGAAATGTAGGTGGAATAACGTAAAAATACACTAAATGAGCTATCTAACGATCAAGAAACGAAAACAAGATCGTTAGCGCACCGAATCTCACCAAATTTCTAGTTATTTCTCATCTCATACAGCAATCCTTGTGCGGCTTCTAAGTTTGGTTTATCCATATTTTTAAGTGCTTCTGTTATAAGTTGAATTTCATTACCTTTTGCACCGATTTTAATTGCTAATGATTTATAGTGTAGGTTCATATGACCTTGCTGTATACCTTCTGATACGAGTGCACGACATGCTGAAAAGTTCTGTGCTAGTCCTACTGCTGCTACAATATGTGCTAATTCTTGAGCTGTTTTAACGCCTAGCAAGTCTAATGTAACTTTAGATATTGGTAAGAGGTCTATGCTTCCGCCTATAATGCCAAGTGTTAATGGTAATTCTATTGCACCAATTAAGAATTGGTTATCTCTATCATATTTCCAAGTTGTTAAACTTCTATATTGTCCGTCTTTACTTGCATAAGCATGCGCACCTGCTTCTACGCTTCTCGTATCATTACCTGAAGCTAATACAACTGAGCTAATACCATTCATAACACCTTTATTATGTGTGACTGCTCTATATGGATCGATGTGCGCTAATACAGATGCTCTTTCCATACGGTGTGCGACTTCTGCACCACCTACATCACCTTTATCCAAATCTGAAACGGCAATTTTACCTTCAATGCGAATCACAGATGTTATTGAATAGTTTGAAAGGATACTCATTAATACGTTTGTATCACTTAATTGCGTTTCTAAATAATGTGCAATACCTTCAAGAATGGTATTGATAATATTAGCACCCATTGCATCACGTGTATCGATATGAACTTTTAAAGAAAGCATGCCTTCTTCAGGGAATTCATTCGTTTCGATTTTGCGATAGCCGCCACCTCTTTTAAGAATAGAAGGGTATATTTGATCAGCTACTTGGTGAATATCTGATTCTAAATTTAGTATATCCTTAGATAGTTGAGCAGTATCTGTAACATTATCAAATACGATTTGCCCTAATTTAATATTGTCACTTTGAACAACTTTAAGACCACCAGATTTGTTGAAAAGTTTAGAACCGAAACTTGCTGCTGCGACTACTGAAGGCTCTTCAACCATCATAGGGACAGCGTACGCTTTATCTTCTACTATAATTTCAGGTAAGACACCTACTGGTAAGGTACCTTGACCAATGACATTCTCGATTAAATTCTCTAAAAGTTCTTTATCTATTTCTGAATTATTGAGTAATATTTGTTCAGATTCTTCTTTAATCCAACCATGCTCTTTTAATTGTTTAATTTTCTCAAGTCGTGATAAGTGTCTGAAATCTTTCGTTAAAGGTTTCATTAAAGTCCTACTCCTTTTTCTATCATTAATGCTATGCCTAAGCCACCACCGATACAAGCAGTCGCGATACCTGTTTGTTTATCTTCTTGTTTTAAGGCATGTGCTAACGTTGTAACTAATCTTGAACCTGTTGAGCCTAGTGGATGACCTAAAGCAATTGCGCCACCATAAATGTTAAATTTCTCATCTGGTATGTTCAAGTTCTTTTTAACAGGAATACTTTGTGCTGAGAATGCTTCTGTCATCTCAACTAAGTCGATATCTTGAATTGTCTTTCCAATCTTGTTTAATAGTGACTCTACAGCATAGAAAGGTGCATAACCCATGTATAATGGATCACAGCCGATCTCTGCGTGTTGTCCGACAGTTGCTAGGATTGTATAGCCATTCTTTTTCGCATATGATTCACTCATTAAAATTAAAGCAGAACCACCGTCACTTAAAGCTGAAGCGTTACCCGCAGTCACTGTACCATCTTCTTTGAAAATAGTTTTTAATGTTGCAAGGTCTTCCATTGTACTTTCTGGTCTAATTAATTCATCTGAAGTCATTGTTTCACCATTTGCATCTTCTAACGAAACGATTTCTTCGTTAAATTTACCAGCTTTAGTTGCTTTATCAGATTTTAAGTGTGAATTTAAAGCAAACGCATCTTGTTCTTCACGTGTAACTTCATATTTAGTTGCAATTGCTTCTGCAGTTAAGCCCATCGCCATATTATGAAAGACGTCTGTTAAACCATCATGCATGAAACTTTTAACAGGTGCGTCGCTTTTTTTTAGAATAAGGTCTGGTGTGTTCGTCATACTTTCAACGCCGCCAACAGCAACAACATTTGCTTCGCCAAGTTGAATAAGTTGTTTCCCTAAAATGATAGATTTAAGTCCTGATCCACAAACTTCGTTTACAGTCATACCAGGTGTTTCATATGGTAAACTAGCATTTACAGCAATTTGTCGAGCAGCATTTTGTCCCGTACCTGCTTGAACAACGTTACCGAAAATGACATTCTCGATATCTTTAGGATCTAGTTGAATTTTATTAATTGCAGATTTTAAAGCAGCAGTCCCTAATTCTACTGCAGAGTAGTTACTCAACCTTCCTCTGAATTTTCCTACAGGTGTTCTTTGAGCACTTACGATTACAACTTTATTCATATTTTATGTTCTCCTTAAAAATTTATTTATTAATAATTGTCAATACTTAATGTAGTTTGATATCATTCAATATATAAAATAACATATTGAGAGGAAATTATTATGGCAATAGGTATTGATAAATTAGATTTTTACATCCCAAGTTTTTATGTAAGTATGGAAGATTTGGCAAATGCTCGTGGAGTAGATCCAAATAAATTTAAAATTGGTATCGGACAAAATAAAATGGCCGTTAATCCAGTGAGCCAAGATATTATATCAATGGGTATTAACGCAGCTCAAGATATTTTATCTGAACAAGATAAAAAAGATATCGACATGGTGATCGTAGCGACTGAATCAAGCGTTGATCACTCTAAAGCAGCATCAATAGAAATTCATAACCAACTAAATATTCAACCATTTGCACGTTGTATTGAAATGAAAGAAGCATGTTACTCAGCTACAGCAGCTATCCAACTTGCTAAAGATTTCTTATCAAACAACCCAAACAAGAAAGTACTTGTAATCGCATCTGATATCGCACGTTACGGATTAAATTCAGGTGGCGAACCTACACAAGGTGCAGGAGCAGTGGCTTTATTATTAAGTCATAATCCTAGAATTTTAGAATTAAATGACGATAGCGTTGCATATACTAATAACGTATATGATTTCTGGAGACCAACATCTGAAAAATATCCTGTCGTGGATGGTGCTTTATCTAAGGATGCATACATTGAATCATTCAACACAGTTTGGAATGAATACGCTAAACGTACAGGTCATGAAGTAAATGATTTTGAATCATTCTGTTTCCACGTTCCATTTACAAAAATGGGCGAAAAAGCCTTCAAGACTATTTTAAACGAAAACTTAGAAGATTCAATTAAAAACAGATTAATGGATGCATATCAAGATTCTGTATTATGGAATAGAGACGTAGGAAATATTTATACAGGTTCATTGTATTTAAGTTTAATCTCTTTATTACAAAACCATACATTCCAAGCAGGACAAAAAGTGTGTCTATTTAGTTATGGTTCAGGCGCAGTAGGTGAAATATTTAGTGGTTCAATCGTAGAAGGTTATGATAAAGCGCTAGACAAAGAAAAACACCTAGACATGCTTACATCAAGAGAACAATTATCTGTAGAAGAATACGAAACATTCTTTAATAGATTTGATAACCAAGAATTTGACTTCGAACGTGAACTTAGACAAGACCCATATTCAAAAGTATACTTACACAGTATCGCAGATCACATTAGAACATATAAAACAGAAGAATAATGAATGAAGCCTAGGACGTCGCTCAAGACGTCCTAGGCTTTTCAAATTTTTAGGTGTATTTTTTAGTATGAGTTGTATTACTGAGAAGATGTGAGTTAAAGATGCAGTAAACACACGAGATCGCGAAAATTGAACTTTATAAGTATCAAAGCCTAGGACAAGAGGCTTTGTCGTCTTACGTTCGTTCACATAATCGATAATGTCTTGTTTCTTATGTATTGTAATTGTTTCACTAGCCATAACCATACCTTCCTAAAAATAATCTGCACACATTTTGTTGGCAATAAACAGACCATTAATGTGATAATACAGGTATGCTGATTCTACGGATGTTTGTTGTAAAAATATACCCTAAGAATCAAAAAATTAACAAAGTAAAAATAAAAAACGCAAGGAGAGGTAATATGTTAACAATATATGGACATAGAGGATTACCTAGTAAAGCTCCAGAAAATACAATAGCATCTTTTAAAGCAGCATCAGAAATAGAAGGCGTAAATTGGCTAGAATTAGATGTAGGTATTACAAAAGATGAACAATTAATCATCATTCACGATGACTATTTAGACCGTACAACAAGTATGTCCGGGGAAATAACAGCATTAAACTATGAAGAATTAAAAGAAGCATCAGCGGGATTATGGTATGGTGAGAAATTTAAAGATGAACACTTACCAACATTCGATGATGTCATAGAAATAGCGAATGAATATAACATGAACTTAAACGTAGAATTAAAAGGCGTCACTGGCCCAAATGGACTGGCGCTATCTAAAAGTATGGTAAAACAAGTTAAAGAAAAATTAGCAAACTTAAATCAAAATCAAGAAGTACTCATATCAAGCTTTAACGTCGTACTCGTTAAATTAGCAGAAGAAATCATGCCAGAATATAAAAGAGCAGTCATCTTCCACACAACATCATTCAAAGAAGACTGGAGAACATTGTTAGACTATTGCAATGCGAAGATAGTGAATACAGAAGATGCCAAACTCACAAAAGCAAAAGTAAGAATGGTCAAAGAAGCGGGTTATGAATTAAACGTTTGGACCGTAAACAAACCAGCACGCGCAAACCAATTAGCAAACTGGGGTGTTGATGGCATATTCACAGACAGCGCTGATAAAATGGTGCATTTGTCTGAGTAGGAGAGACTATTAAAAATATAATTTGTTAAGGGAGCGGGACAGAAATCTAATTTGCATAAAAAGATTTCGTAGTCCCGCCCCGGCAAGGATGACTAGAGTTGAAAAAAGCTTGTTAAAAGCGCATTTTCAATTCAGTCAGCTACTGCCAAGATGTTCAAATAGACTGAGACATTATATTATGTCCCAGTCTATTTCCTACGATTTGTCAACTACTACGTAGTAAAATGTATTTAAAATTGGCATCACTAAATAAGCCTTTATTATTTAATAATTTTTTCAATATGTTATGATTTATTTGAATAGATTATCAGTGTGGAGACAAGTGATAATCATATTCTTTATTATTTATAACTAGATAATGAATGGTTTTAAGTAGCTTGTTAACGCAAGCTATTGAAGCAGTCTTGTGGCCTTTGCCATTAGGCTGCTTTTTTAATTTGTAATAATAGTCGATAATATGATTTTTAAATAACCTTTGACCCAACAGGAAATTTTTAATGATTAAGTAAAATAATGATCTAGCATGTTTGTTTCCACGTTTGTTAATTTTATCTTTAAAATGCGTTTTACCAGACTGATATCTTTTTATATCAATGCCTACATATGCATTCAATTGTTTATGAGAATCAAAGGATTTGATGTCACCTAATTCGCCAATAATCATTATGGCTGTTAAATCACCAATGCCAGGAATAGATTTAATTATTTTAAATTCTTCGAATTCCTCAGCTAACACTAATAACCTTTGTTTTATAGAAGCATGCCGTTTCATTAGATTTAATAAATCTTCAATCACATAAATTAATTTATCTGTTAAAAATGAATCTTTAGAAACAGAAGGATAACTGACCATAGAGAACTCTACGAGTTTTTTTGCATATTGTGCTTTCTTTTTCTCTGATAGATTTTTTTCTGTACAACTATTAATTGTATTTTTTAGTTCTTCAATTTCATTAGAATCAACAAAGTCAGGATGTGGGAACTTACTAGCTACTTGTAAAGCCAATTTTGAATATCTATCCTTAAATAGGTTTTGTAATTCTGGAAAAGTCATATCTAGTAACTGAATCAATTGGTTTTTTAAGTAATTTTGTTGATTGTTAATTTCTTCATAGTATCTTGTCAGTTCTCTCAGTTTTACGTATTTTTCTTCCATTAAATTTCTAGAAGGTTTTTTATTTATATTTTTAGCTAAAACGGCAAGTTTATGTGCATCAGATTTATCTGTTTTCCAATTTCTTAAAGAATTAGTTAGTAATTTTGCCTCAAGAGGATTAATTACACAAAATGAAATGTTGTTAACTGTACAGAATTTCTCTAACACTTTTGAATATATACCAGTAGCTTCAAATAAAAAATATACTCCTGCGAAATCCTTTATATATTTGTTTAGTGACTCAAAACCATTATTATCGTGGGTAATTTCAAATTCTTTAACAAATTCATTGTTTGAATAATGTGCAATAAAACTCTTTCCTTTTCCAACATCTATACCAAAATATTCGATAAAAATCACTCCTAAGTTATTAAATTTAAGAAGCTTTAACTTCACTTAGCCTTACTTAGTTCATTTTCCTGTACACGATTTCAAGGGACCCAACATACTAAAATCGAATTCATAAGGAGAGTGAAGTTCTCCAGTTTTTGCTACGGGTTCTATGACCCTAGAGACCGATCGGAGTACTTCTCTCTTCTACTATTTCATATTCTTAAAATAAGTACCAACGGTATGAAAAAGAATATGAAAAAAGTAGCGAAGTTCATCTACCGTCGTAGATTACTTCGCTACTAATCTTAGTATGTTTTTGTTTGTAATATGTAAAAAACCATATTGATAATTTATTCCAAATGATAAAATAATTTCAAGAGTAGTAAATGAAAAACAATAATCGGGAGAAAAAGTATGAAGAAATTTTTTATTTTAGTTTGCTTATTATTGATTGTTTCTGGGTGTGGTAAATTAAACAATCATCAAGCAGATGAAGATGAACTAGGGGATAGGTAGTGACCCCCCAAAGTTAGAGTTTCCATTATGCTATTAATTGGCTGGATTGAGTTCGGTATTGTACTGGACTTCGTCCAGCCAATTTTAATTTCAAACGTTCATTGTTATACCAATAGATGTAATCCTCAATTCTTCTTTTTAATGTTTCATAGTTAACAAGTTCTTCTCCATGATACATTTCCTGCTTCATGATGCCAAAGAAATTCTCCATAGAAGCATTATCCGCACACGTCGCTTTACGTGACATACTTTGATAAATCCTTTGTTCCGATAATCTTCTAATCCATGCATTATGCTGATAATGCCAACCTTGATCAGAATGTATCGTCGTACGATATGGTGCTTCATGCTTAATGATTGTAACTGCTTTATCCAATGATTGAAGTACTAAGTCTAATGTTGGTCTTCTGGATATACCATAAGAAATGATTTCCCCATTGTATAAATCCATAATAGGGCTGAGATATAATTTTTGTTCTTCAGCACATTTAAATTCAGTGATATCTGTCACTAATTTTTGAAGTCGAATAGATGTATGGAATCTACGATTCAAGCGATTTTCAGCCACTTTACCAACTGTACCTTTGTATGATTGATAGCGTGATTTACGTGTGAATTTTTGACATTTTAATCCTAGTTCTCGCATAATTCGTTGTACTTTCTTATGGTTAATGAGATAACCTTGATTTCTCAAAGCTAAATATATACGACGATAGCCGTATTTACCGTTGTGTTTTTGAAAAAGTTCAATGATCTTTTTCTTCCAACCTTTATCTAAATCTTCCTTTTGTAATTGTTTGGCATGGTAATGATAGGTTGCTTCTGGTATACCAACCTTTACTAAGATATCTTTTAATTTGAATCCTTCTTCTTTGAGTTCGAATGCCACTGCTGCTTGTGCTTTTCTAGAAAGGCACTCGGATTCTCTCGAAAAGCGTTCAACTTTTTTAAATAAGCATTCTCTAATCGAAGATTTTCATTTTCTAGCTCTAACTCTTTTTCTCGTGATAGGTTTTGATTAGATTTCTTCTGTTTCTTCTTTTTCATGGGAGGTCGTCCTTTCGGCTTTTCGAGTCCTTCCACACCTTCTTTGTCATATATCTTTTTCCATCGCACAATAATAGATGGGGTATTTAGGCCAAATTTAATCGCTGTATCTTGGAAGGAATCGCCTGTTCTTTTCATATAGTTTAATACATTTATTTTGAATGTAACAGAATAAACTGTCTTTTTCTGTTTCTTTTTAATGCCATCTACACCGAATGATTGAAAGGCTTTTACCCATGTTCGTATAATAATTTTATCAGGTATATTATATTTTTTAGCTAATTTTCGATAACCATAATGGCCATCTAGATAATCTCTTACAACTTTCAACTTAAATTCATCACTATATTTTGTCATATTAAAACACCCCCTAAAGTTAGTTTTTTTACTCTAACTTTAGGGGTGCAGTACCATATTGTGGTTGGTGGCGTTTTGTCAGAAATGATTGAACATCCAGATGATTTTGAAGCATACGAATCGAAAAATCAGAAGTATATGAAATATGCTAAACAAAAAGTTCCGTATGTTTCGGATTTTATATTAATGCCAACTACGATTGTTGTGAACAAAGACTTAATAGGAAATATTAAAGTTAGGGGTTATAAAGACTTATGTGCTGATGAATTGAAAGGTAAAGTGGTTTATTCTAATCCTCTAGAAACAACGACGGGATACCAACATATGAAAGCTATTGAAAGTATTAATCACAATGTTGATGACGTAAAAGATTTTATGGCTTCTGCAAATAAAGTTGATAAATCTTCTAAAGTTATACAAGAAGTTGCGAAAGGTAAATATTATGCTGGTTTAAGTTATGAATCGGATGCTAAAGCTTATATTAACAAAGGTTATCCTCTGAAAATGATTTATCCAAGTGAAGGTACAATGTTGAATCATGACGGCATCGCGCTTGTAAAAAAAGAAAATATTAATCCGAAAAGTAAAAAACTGATTAATTACTTAACAAGTAAAAAGGTTCAACAAAAAATAGCAGATGAGTATAAAATTCAGTCCGGTAGAAAAGATGTTTTTAATCAAAATAAGCAAGTTGCAGCAAAGTTCAGGGAAATTCCTGTTATTAAGGATGACGATATTAGTGATCTAACTAGAAAGCAATTTTTGGAGTTGATTCAATGATACCAACTAAACCTTATCAACGTATGATTAGAAAATCTTTATTTATCACTACAATACTACCGGCATTTTTAATTATATTAATAGGATTTGCAACATTTTTAGGCGTATACAGAATGATTGAAATAAATAGTTTGAAGCATAATATAGTTGAAAGTAAAGATATTGTCACGTCATTAAATCAAAAAGTTACAAAAGCAATTAATAATGATAAACACAAATTTGAATCTTTAAATACTAAGAATGGTCATGATAAAACAGAAATACGTCGTCTCATTAATGACTCTATTCACATAAAAGATGCTTCTATGATTTATATATTAGAAAATCATGATATAAAAATGACAAATAATTATGAAGATAAAAATTTATCGAATTTACTTCGCATAAAGAGTCAAAATATAAAGTTTAACAATGGTTATTATAAACTTTCGATATACATAGAAGAACAACCTTATTTGAATCAATTGCACTATAAAAATAATCAACATTTATTATTAGTAGATAGTTATGATAATGTCTTGTATTCAAATTATGAAAAGATCCTGTCAAACTATAAAGTTACATTACCTAAATTTGGCTATGTTTATAAAAGTGAATATATACCTGAGTTAAATGCACATATTGTTTTATTAAAAGATATACATGAAATATTGAATGACGGTTTTAAATTACTATCAATTATGTTGTTAACATTCGTCATTTTAACTATTTTTGGTTACATTTCTTCTAGTAAAATTTCTCAAGTTCAAACACGAGATATAGAATCAATTATTAAGCGAATTAAATACGCAAAAGAAAGAAAGCTCGGAACATATGAACCATTGTCTCGTACAAGTGAATTAGAAGAAATTAATAAGTATGTTTATGATTTGTTTGAATCTAATGAAGCATTAATTCATTCAATTGAAGATACAGAAAAATCATTGAGAGAAATACAACTTAAAGAAATAGAACGACAATTTCACCCACATTTTTTATTCAATACAATGCAAACGATACAATATCTTGTAAGTACTTCTCCGAACAAAGCAGAAGAAATTTTGCAACAACTATCAGAAATGCTCAGATATTCATTAAGGGTTAAGTCTGATAATGTACTCGTTAAAGATGAACTCCTATATATAAAGAAATATATCTCTATTCAAAATGTAAGATTTGACGACAAAATAAAATTATTAATCGATGTACCTTCTGATATTAAAGAAATGAAAATCGATAAAATGTGTATATTTCCATTTATAGAAAATGCGATTAAACATAATGAACGTGAGCATGATTTGACAATCAATATTCGAATAAGAGAAAATGCGCATCATCTTCTTATTATTGTTAAAGATGATAGAGATGGCATGTCAAAAGAACAACTAAGATTAACGCGAGAAAATTTAAATCTTTCTGTTTATGAAACAACACATTTAGGATTAAATCATTTGAATCATAAATTAATATTGAAATATGGTATAAAATCAAAAATAAAAATTTATTCAATTGAAAATAAAGGCACAATGATTGCTCTAAGAATTCCTAGAGGTAGGTGAGTATTATGCATACAGTTATTATTTGTGATGATGAAAGAATTATAAGAGAAGGTTTGAAGGCTTCTATACAATGGTCTGATTATAATTTCAATGAAGTATTGTTAGCAAAAGATGGAGAAGAAGCACTGGAATTAATACATCTCAATCATCCACTACTCGTAATTATTGATATTAGAATGCCTAAGATGAATGGCATACAATTACTAGAGAACATTAAAGATATTTCTTGTGAGAAAATTATTTTATCTAGTTATGACGATTACGAATATATGAAAGCAGGCATTCAACATAAAGTAACAGATTATTTGCTAAAACCTATTAATCAACAAGAATTAAAACAAATACTCAATAAGATTTATGAAAAGTATGACGATCAAGAAGAAAAAGTAGATATAGAAGTGTTCAAACCTTTAAAAGAGGTTGATTATGATGACTACTATGTAAATAAAATCATTCAATATATCCGTAAACATTATCACGATAAACAATCAGTGAAAGAAATGCTTAGTCAATTTGACGCAAGTGAAAGCTATCTTATGAGGATTTTTAAACAAGAAGTAGGTATAACAATATTAGATTACTTAAATAGATATAGAGTATTCAAATCCCTTCATCTACTAGAACATCATTATAAACATTATGAAGTAGCTGATATGGTAGGCTTTTCAGAATATAAAGTGTTTAGTTATCAATTCAAAAAATATTTAGAAGTATCACCAAGTGATTATATGAAAAAATAAAAAGGAATGGGTTAAAATCCATTCCTTTTTATATATTAAATGTTTAATGAGCGTATTTTCTTTTCTTCATAATATGCAACGATACATAATAAAATGATACCTATGAATAAGGCAAAATAGAAGACGATAAAGACATCTGTCCAACCGCTAAGTGTATAACCAAATACATTTAATCCTTTTGATTTAGGGTCTGCAATAGCAGCAAGTCCTACTTTGGCCATTGAATCACCGAATAAATAAGCGAATGATCCTGTCATACCGTTAGCAACACTGATTGCTCGTTTTGGTACAAATCCTGTTAATGAAACACCAATCAATAATTGAGGACCAAAAATTAATGCACCTAATGCAAATAAAGCGATATTAACCATGGCAACACTTGTAGCATTTGTATAAAGTATAACTACAAATGTAATGATAAACATGCATCCAACTGCAACGACTGCACGACGTCCTTTTAGTAAATCGGAAACATATCCCCATAATAAACTCGCAACAAGTGCACCTATCTCAAAGTAGAATATGGTATTAATAGCATCAGATTGACCGAATCCTAAATGCTCAGATACGTATAAAGGTGCCCAGTTATCTATACCTATACGTACTATATAAACAAATACATTTGAAATACATAAAATCCAAATAACAGGATTTTTTAATATGTAAGTTTTGAAAATTTCCCATTTTGACATATGAACTGAATCAATATTTTCTTGTTTAATTGGTTCTTCCCATATTTCTTCAGCACGATTCCAACCTAATTCTTCAGGATCGTCTTTACCAATGAATGAACCAACAATACCTATAATTAAAGCAATGACTGAAGGGAAGATAAACATACCAACAACACTACCGTTAAAGAATGTATGTGCGCCCCATAAAGCAAGTCCACCGGCTATTGCACCACCGATATTATGTGAAGTATTCCAAAATCCAAGGTAACGTCCTCTTTTCGAACGTGGTGCCCATCTTGAGATTGTCGAATAACTAGCTGGACCACCAACTGATTGGAACACACCATTTAATCCCCATAAAACAATGAATAGTCCTAAAATAGAACCAAAGTAACTAAGCGTAAAGCCCATTATTAAAACAGCAAGTGCTGCTAAAACAAGTAAGAATGAAATAACTTTCTTAGTGTTCTTACCATCTATAAAATAGCCAAGTAATGATTTACCAAGACCATATGTAATACTAAACGCTAACCCGATATATCCTAATTCTAAAGTAGTCAGACCGACTTCTTCTTTTAGTAATGGCTGAGCAGCTTTAAAGTTATTTCTAATTAAATACATCGCCATATATGTAAAGAATACTACAAAGAAAGCTTTTAAAAAGTGTCGAAGCCATAACTTTCTTTGAGTTGAAAGTGGAATTCCTTTGTTAGGAATTTTGTTAATTTCAAAAAATTGCATGTAATCACCCCATGTAGTTTTGTATATAAAAATCTTAGCAATTTATGTAAGCGCTTTATATACGAATAAATGTCATTTTATCCAAAAAAGTGAAGTGATTTTCCAAAACATAAACAGAGGTAAGTCTTCCGTATTAGTGACGGTAGTCTTACCTCTGTATTTTATATCCTACATCATAGCTACTTTTAATAAATCTAGCACGCCGCTTGATGATCCTGGGAATGCAAAGATGAGTTGATTAAGGTCTTTGCCTGTTAGTTTTTGGTTAACGATAAATGTGAGTAGGTTGATTAAGTTTGCTGCGTCGTCTGCGTATATTTCTGCGCCTACGAGTTGTTTGTCTGCGTTTAATATAATTGTCATTTCTGCTTCTGTTTCGTTTTTATATTCAAATACCATTTGTTTGCCGAATGGTATGTCTTTTATTGTATATGCTCCGTTATCTTCTGCTTCTTTAACAGTAACACCAATTTGTGAAAGTCTTGGTAATGAGTATAATACTGATGGTATTGCTGGATATTGAATTGGATTTGGATTGATGCCCAATATGTGAGTCGCGATGTAGTTAGATTCAAATGTTGCTGTTGGTGTTAATTTAGGAATTGTTTTATCTAATACATCACCGCTAGCATATATGTCTTGTATGTTTGTTCTTAAATAATCATCGACTTGAATACCTTTTTCACTATATTCAATACCTAATTCGTCTAATCCTATATTTTGTACATTTGGTTTACCTCCTGTTGCGTCTAGTACATAGTCAGTGTTGATGCTAAGTCCTGATTCTGTTGTAACGTTGTAACTGTTACCAGCTTGTTGGACTGATTGAACATTTTCATTGAAATGGAATTGTACGCCCTCTGATTCTAATTTATGAATTAAATTTGCAATGTGCTTTTCATTAAAGCCATCTAATGGTTTGTCTGTATGGTGGATGACGTGAACTTCAGCACCAGATTTAATTGCGATTGAAGCGAATTCGATACTAATAATACCGGCACCAATAAATGTGATGCTATTTGGCATTTTATCTAAAGATAAGAAGTCACGACTATCATGTGTTAATGTGCTACCTTCTATATCAAGTTTATTACTATGTTGTCCAGTTGCAATGACGATGTTCTCAGCTTGAATAGGTGTACCTTCAACATCAATTGTATGGGCATCTATTAATTTACCGGCACCCATGATCACTTCAATACCTTGTTGTTCAAACATAGATTTAAGTGTATTGGAAAGGGGATTAATGACAGCTTTCTTATATTGCATCAAGTTCTCCCAGTTTACATGTAATTGGTCAGATTCAATAATTTGAGGGTAGTGACTAGCTTCTTCTAGCACTTCATAAGGTCCTTCAAGTAAGATCATGGCATTACAACCGTAATTCGTACAAGTACCAGCTATCGTGTCTTTTTCTATAATGGCTACAGATTTGCCAGCATGTTTTAACGTTAACGCAGCATGCCATGCAGCATGTCCACTACCTATAAATACAACATCAAATTTGTTCATAGTTTATCATCCTTTATAAGTTATTTATTTAATTGTTTTCTTAAAGTTGTTTCTAATTGATCCATAATGTCTTTCGTTTGTTTGTATAGTCCTAAATCCATTTCTTCTGATACACATTTAGAGATGGCATCATAAATAGGTTGTTTTTGTTCTTTTCCTTTTTGAGTTAATGAAACAATTAATTGTCTTTTGTCTTGTTCTGATTTTTGTCGAGTAACCCATCCTGACTGTTCTAATCTTTTAAGGAGTGGGGTAAGCGTGTTGCTTGAAAGGTCCAATTTCTGACCAATCGAATGTAATGTTTGAGGATTTTGTTCCCATAATGAAAGTAAGACTAAATATTGTGAGTAAGTTAAACCAAATGACTTAAGTTCTTTTTCGTAAAATTGAGCAAATAATCGACTTACATTATATGCTGAGAAACATACTTGATTGGCTAGCTTCATATTGTAATCCATAAAATACTCCTTTCTATCGTGTACGATTGATTATATATTAAACTATCGCGCGCGATTAATCAAAGAAGGTGCTCGCAAATTGAAAAAAAGATCTAGAATTGATAACTTATAAATAATATAAAGTAAAGATTGTCCTTTTACAGAAATTGTAATAATATAAATTTAAAGATGAACATGTAATCGTGGAGGGATAGTTGTGAGTGAAAATCATGACAAAGATATTAACGAGGAAATAGAGAAAGAATTACTAGAATATCTTGAGAATAAAGATGAAATAGAAGCAGCAAAGCCTAAAAAGAAAAAATATATGAGCATGGTATTTCTATGCAGTTTAATCATTGTATTGCTTTATGTTTCTAGGATCATTATGAGTATTTTTTAATATAATAAAAACAGAACAGCATCCAATCACGGATGCTGCTCTATTTGTTTATTTATCAATACGATACGTCTTCTTACCATTATCATATAAATCGTCATAAGAATCCTCGCAGAATTAGGACTAAGATTGAGTGATTCATTTATTCTATAGAAAGAATATCGTTATATCAACGATACCTTTTCAAATTAAAACATTAAACTAAAATCATTTGTATTTTACAACTATATATTTAAAAAAGCAGAGGAAACAATCAAAAGATTGAATATTTCCTCTGCCTTTTTAATGCAATAAAACTGAATTAACCGAAAGTTTGAATGCAAGTCTTGATTAAATCAATAATGCTTGTAATAACACCAGCGATATCCATTTGCAAAACCTCTTTCTTTTTAAGATACATTTAGTATAAATAAACTTAACCCATTTATGTTAAAAATTCCCTATAAAGCCAAAAATCATACATAACTGTCAATCAATTAAAAAACAACGTACAAATATGCACAAAAACCCGTCACTTAGGGAATGTGAAGGAATTTGAACTGTTGGTAAACATAACTATTCAAAAGAAAAAGTAATGTTAAAGCGGGTTCGAATTGTATATTTACTCCTTTTTTCAACACAAAAGTCAGAAAATTCCGAAATATTTATTTATATAACTGTTACTAATTGGTAATATGCTTAATTAATAACAACTTTTATTTAAGGAAAGGGGAATTTTTGTGGGAAAAGTACAAGATGTTATGAATAGGGATAAACAATATTTTGCTAAAGCTGGGCGTATTCCTTATTATCCATTAGTCATTGAAGAAGCACATGGCTCTACTTTGATTGATGTAGAAGGAAAGAAATATATTGATTTATTATCGAGTGCTAGTTCACAAAATGTAGGACATACGCCTAAAAAAGTAGTTGAAGCTATTCAAAGACAGGCTTCTAAAATGGTTCATTACACACCAGCGTATATGCACCATGAACCACTTACAAAGTTATCTGAAAAGCTTTGTAAATTATCTCCAGGTAATTTTGAGAAACAAGTTCTGTTTGGTTTAACTGGTTCTGATGCTTGTGATGGAATGATTAAATTTGCGAGAGGCTATACGGGACGTCCATATATTATTAGTTTTGAAAATGCATATCATGGGTCTACATATGGTTCGATTACAGCTTCAGCCATTTCTTTGAATATGAGACGTAAAATAGGTCCATTATTACCAGGGTTCTATCATATTCCTTATCCAGATAATTACCGTGGTATGTACAAAGAAAATGAACCGAAGACTGTTGAAGGATATCTTGCACCGTTGAAAGAAATGTTTGAAAAATATGTGCCACCAGAAGAAGTAGCCTGTATTATGATTGAAACATTTCAAGGAGATGGCGGTTTGTTAGAGCCAGTGCCAGGATATTTTGAAGCATTGTCTGATTTATGTAAAGAACATGGCATTTTAATTGCTTTAGATGATATTCAACAAGGCTTCGGTCGTACTGGTAAGTTTAGTTCAATTGAACATTTTAATATTGAAGCGGATCTTATTGCTTATGGTAAATCAATTGCAGGTGGTATGCCGATGTCAGCCATTGTAGGTCGAAAAGAGATTATGGAAGCACTGGATGCGCCAGCTCACTTATTCACAACAGGTGCTAATCCAGTTTGTTGTGAGGCGGCACTTGCCACGATTGAAATTTTAGAAGAGGAGCAATTAATTCAAGAAACTGAAAGAAAAGGTGCAGTTGCCAAAAAGCGCATGAAAGAATGGGCAACAAGATTTGATTGTGTAGGAGATGTACGTGGCAAAGGGTTATCAATCGGAATTGATATTGTTTCTGATAAATCATCCAAGGCAAAAGATTCTGAAGCCGCATTAAAAATTTGTAATAGATGCTTTGACCGTGGTGTAGTCATTATTGCTATAGCAGGTAGTGTGCTCAGATTCCAACCACCATTAGTGATTACGGATGAAGAATTAAATACAGCATTAAATATATTAGAAGAAACAATCGAAGAATTAGAACGAGGACAACTTAACAATTACAAGGTCGATGGCCAAGGATGGTAAGGAGTGATATAGATGGAATTCAGTTGGAAAAATGTTATTAAATTAAGTGGTGCATATATAGCTTATTTAATTGGTTCTGGGTTTGCAACAGGTCAGGAAGTTATGCAATTTTTCGCGTCATATGGACCAGTAGGGATAGTTGGGGCATTGATTTCTGCAGTACTATTTTGCTTATTAGGTTCAATGATTATGGTTAAAGGTCACGAGTTGAAATTAAGTCAGCCTGGCGATATTTTTAAAGTTTATTGTGGTAACTTTTTCGGAAGAATTATAGAGTATTTCGCTTTATTATTCATATTTAGTATTGTGGTGATTATGATTTCTGGTACAGGGGCAGTTGTGTCTGAACACTTTAAATTACCTTCTTCTGTAGGGTTTATAGGAATGGGTATACTAGCAATGATTACAGTTATTCTAGGTTTAAATAAATTGATAGATATTATAGGTTTAATCGGTCCTGTTATCGTTGTATTAACTGTCTTTATATGTGGATATGTGTTTATCACACAAGTTGGTAACATACCATCATTTGGTCATTTACCTCAAGCAGCTAAAGACTTACAACCGACTAGTCATTTTTGGCAGTCAGCAATACTCTTCTTCTGTTATAACATGCTAGCAGGTACAGTATTTTTCACACAATTAGGTAGTGAAGCAAATAGTAAAAAAAGAAGCGGTTGCTGCAGCAATTTGTGGAGGATCTGGTTTAATGTTAACGGTTATTATGATGGTTGTTGCGATGCTCGTTTATTATAATGATGTCATTAAATTAGAAGTGCCAGTATTGTATATAGGTGGTACAATCCATGCAATCGTTGCACTTTTCTTCGCAATTTGTATTGTATTAGGTATTTTCTCAACAACTGCGCCAATGTATTGGCTCGTTAAAAATGAAGTGATGCGCTGTATCAATAATAGATTTGATATCATCGTTACAATTGTATTAGGCATTATCTTTATACTAGGTGGTACATTGCCATTTGGTTCATTAGTAGCAACCATTTATCCATTTGTAGGATATGTAGGTATACTGATTACAGTCATTATTATTGCGCATACAGCATTTAATAAATTTAAGAAAGCTTAATCATAAATCAAAAGACTTTTGAGAACACATTCTTCTAAGTGAAATATCTCTGAATACATTTCAATTTACAATGTGTTTGTTACAATAGTAAAGAACATGTATATAACTTATTTAAAATTATTTAGCGAATATATTATAAATTTATAAGGGAGTGATTCTTTTGAAGAAACAGCTGTTCTCAGGTCTTGTACTTATGTCGGTTGTGGTGTTGAGTGGTTGTACGATTAGTATTGGTGGAGATTCAAATGATGACAAGTCATCAGAAAATGCACAAAAGAGTGAATCACAGGATAATCAGTCTAATGATTCAAATAGTAATAACTCGAATAAAGATGAATCAAATGATGGTAATCATCATGAATCCAATCAAGACAACAACACTTCTAACGAGAATACGAATAGTGATGAATATTATGCGAAAGTATGGTTAACGGCTTTACCGAGTTATCGAAATATGGATGAAAGTGAAATGAATGCAGATCTTCAATTTCATAATCTTGAGGGTGAGTATTTGAATCCATATAATAAAGCAAATACTGTGAAATATCCTAAAGGTATGTACCTTTTAGCAGGTTCGCCTACTGCTGCTGGACAAGTTGTGTATAAGAATAATGGAGATGGTACGATTTCTATTTATAATGTACCTTCACATTTTCAAGATAAAAGATGGTTAGAAGATGATGAATACTCTCAACAAGAATCTGAAAAGATTTTAAACAATCCGAAAGTCATTAAGCTTTATGATGCGTCTGATGAACAAATCGCAAAGACTGTGAAAATGTTTAACGGATCAACTTCGATGAATGATGGTTCAGATTCTGATTCAGATGATGATAGTAGTTCTGAAAAAGTAACACGTGAGAATGTTATTGATAAAGTAGAATCATATGAAGGTTCACTGTTAGATACAGATAAGTATACGTATAAGGAGCCTGAGAAGACAGACGAAGGTAAATGGGGCTTCTCATTTGAAGATAAAGATGGCAATTTAGCAGGTTCCTATATTATAGATGATGACGGTAAAGTGACTGAGTATGATGAAAATGGAGAAGAAGTTGGATCAGGATATTAATATATTGAAAGACCTTTGAGCTTATAACGTTCAAAGGTCTTTTACTATATTAATAAATGTTTTTAAAGCTTGATGTAGTGTATAACTTCTGTTTAATTGTCCTTTATTGCAACTTATTGTACACTATATGTAAGCGCTTACTAAATACAAGTATTTTAATATAGTAAATATGAGGAGAATATATATGAAGGATAAAGTGATCATTGTAACGGGTGGTAGCAGTGGTATGGGTAAAGCGATGGCAACGAGATTTGCAGCAGATGGTGCAAAAGTTGTCATAACTGGACGCTCACTTGAAAGACTTGAAGAAGCGAAAAAGGATATAGAACAAGAAGAAGGACAAGTATTATGTATTGATATGGACGTACGTGATCCAGAACGCGTTCAATATACAGTAGATGAAACGATTAAAACATTTGGTAAAATAGACGGATTAGTCAATAATGCAGCAGGAAACTTCATTTGTGCTGCAGAAGATTTATCATATAACGGTTGGAATTCAGTTATAGATATCGTGTTAAATGGGACTTTCTATTGTTCGCAAGCAGTAGGTAAAGAATGGATTAAGAGTGGTCATAAAGGTCGTATATTGAATATTGTAGCAACGTATTCATGGACAGCTGGTGCAGGTGTGATACATTCAGCAAGTGCCAAAGCAGGTGTACTTGCTATGACGAGAACATTAGCAGTTGAATGGGGAAGTAAATACGGAATTACGGTTAATGCCATTGCACCTGGACCAATAGATAATACAGGTGGTGCTAAGAAGTTGACGTTATCTGAAGATGTCAGACAACAAACATTAGATAGTGTTCCTGTAGGCAGAATGGGCCAACCTGAAGAAATTGCAGGATTAGCAAGATTTCTATTCTCAGATGAAGCGGCTTATATCAATGGCGATTGTATCACAATGGATGGTGGTCAGTGGCTCAATCGAAATCCATTTTAATATGAAATAACCTTTCACCTCGAATGTATTGTAGGTGAAAGGTTATTTTTTATTAAACGATACTTAACATACGTTCTAATGATTGTTTCGCAAAATGCGATGTTTCTTTATCGACTTTAATAATGTTTGATCGATCTCCGGCAATGATTTTATCTAAGCACCAAGCGAGGTGAGGTAAGTCAATTCTATTCATTGTTAAGCATGAACACATAAGTGGATTAAGGGATTCAATTGTAATATCTGTATATGTTTCTTTTAAGCGTTGCACGAGGTTCATCTCAGTACCAATCACCCAATGAGAACCTTTTGGTGCATTTTTTATTTTGTCGATTATATATTTAGTTGAACCTGCATAGTCTGCCATTTGTACAATATCAAATTGACACTCTGGATGTACAATAACATTCACGTCTGGAACTTTTTGTCGTGCTTGATCTATATGAATTGGGTAGAACTTTTCATGAACAGAGCAATGTCCCTTCCATAAGATGATTCTAATATCTTCATCACGACCGTCGAAGTCCAGTTTCTTTTGTATTGGATCCCAGACGGCCATTTCTTCAAGTTTAATACCTAATTTATAAGCTGTATTACGACCTAAATGTTGATCAGGTAAAAATAATATACGTTTATCTTGCTCTAATGCCCATTGAATCACGCTGTCAGCATTACCACTTGTCATACAAGAACCACCATTTTCTCCTACGAATTTTTTGATCGCAGCAGTCGAGTTCACATAAGTAAGCGGGAGAATATTATCACCTAAACGATTTGTTAATATGTCATAGCCATGAAGCGCTTGTTCAATATTCGCCATATCTGCCATAGAGCAACCTGCAGATAAATCAGGTAAGTAAATATCTTGATTATCATCAGTCAAGATGTCAGCAGTTTCAGCCATAAAATGAACACCATTAAAGACGAAATATTGAGCCTTTGTGTTCTCTTTACAAATACGTGCAAGTTCAAGAGAGTCACCCATAATATCAGCAAATTGAGCAACTTCATTTTTTTGATAGTGATGCGTTGGCATAAATAAACGATCACCTAAGGAAGCTTTAATGGATTTGATTTTGTCTTCAAGTTCTTGATGAGACATTTTTATGTACTTTTCAGGAATAGATTGGGCATTCTCAATTGTGAGATTAAACATTTATATAACCACCTTTGCAGAGATATCTAATGCATGTTGCTCATAAAATAACGAACCTATAGAAATATAATCGACGCCCGTTTCAGCGTAGTCGACAACATTTTTAATATTAATGTTACCCGATGCTTCAGTTTGTATATGTTCAGGCACTTTCGCGATATGTGCCTTTATCCATTCTGGTTTGCAATTATCAAACATAATGATATCCACATTGGATAATATGGCTTCATCTAAAGCTCGTTCATCTTCAATTTCTATTTCGATTTTATCCATTGGTCCAATATGTTGTTTAGCTTTAGCAACAAGTTCGCGAATCGATGAACTGAAACTGATATGGTTGTCTTTTAACATTAATCCGTCATTAAGCGTACGACGGTGATTATAGCCACCGCCAATAAATACTGAATGTTTCTCAAACATACCTAATCCTGGCGTTGTCTTTCTCGTATCTACAATCTTGACGTTTGTATGCTGAACTTTTTGGACGATTTCATGTGTAGCTGTAGCGATACCGGACATTCTTTGAATTAAATTTAAAGTGATGCGTTCCATCGTCAGGAGTGTCGAAATGCTACCTTTCATAACAGCGAGCTTCTGACCTTTCGCTATGAACGTACCGTCTTGAACGAACAAAGTGGTCGTAATAGCATCATCAATCAGTTTAAAACTTTCTTGAATGATCATTTCACCACAAAATATGCCTTCTGATTTACTTAAAAGTGTTAATGTACCTTGTTGATTGGCGTCGAATAAGCTTGAAGACAAATCGCCATAATGGTTATCTTCAATGTAAAATTGTTTGAGTTTTTCTTGGACGTATAACTTGTTTAGCATGAATTGAATCCTCCATTAGTATTTCGATATCAGTATGTTGCATTGTTGATTCAGTATTTGGATAATCTAATCTGTAGTGGACACCCCGTGATTCCAAACGACTTAAAGCTGATAGAGAGATCATTTCTAAAGTCTTTACTTCTATATATTTCTGCCAATCTGATTGAGTCCATTCAGTTAAAGTCATCGCATTGCTTAGACAATCTTGTATTGAATGTAAGTAAGCTGTGATGTCTGGACCATTACGCTCTATCCCTAATACTTTAAAAGTTTGTTGACGAAGACCTTGTATGTCTTCGTCACTTATTTTAGGAATATGTCGTTGCTCAGATTCACTAATCTGAATATCTCTTATTTCAGATTGATGAATAGCTTCTCCACAAAGATGTCCCATAACAAGAGCTTCAAGTAAGGAATTACTTGCTAGACGATTTGCACCATGAAAATTTGTATTACTCGCTTCTCCTATAACGTAAAAGTGGCTCAAGTTCGTTCGACCATAAATATCAGTTTTTACGCCACCCATAGTATAGTGAGCGCCAGGTGTAATAGGAATGAGATGATGCGCATATTCATCTGGAAAGTGTTCAATGACATTTTGATAAATCGTTGGAAATCTATTAGAAAATGCTTCAACTTGTTCAATATTAATAAAGCATTGATGACCAAGTTGTTGTTGCTGAAAGATGGCTCTACTTGTCACGTCTCTAGGTGCGAGACTGCCTAAAGGATGTTTATCTTCCATAAAATGTTCCCCGAGGCTATTGACTAAAATACCACCATGACCTCTTACTGCTTCAGAAACTAGACCATATGTTTGTCCGGGCTTACCGAGTAAAGTGGGATGAAATTGAATCATTTCCATATGTCTTAATGGAATGCCGTGATGATGTGCGATAACATGACCTGAACTTATTGAACTGGACGCACTGGAATGAGTAGGGAATAAATTGCTATAACCACCTGTAGCCAAAATGACATCATGGGCTATGATATCAAGTTGTTGTCCATGTTTATCAAGTGCACGTACACCACAAACAGCATGTTCTGTATCTTTCAACAAATCGATTACTTCAGTTTCTTCATAAATCTTAATATGCTTGGATGATAATTGATTCATCAAATGGTGCGTTAAATATTTACCCGTTTGATCTCCACCAATATGTAAAATCCGAGGGCGAGTGTGGGCACCTTCCATCGCAAAATCTAAAACATGTTGATTGGTAATCATATCAAAATTCAATCCATTTTGAATGAGTTGCTCAATGTAACGATGACTATGTTGGATGATGGATTGTATGACATCAATATCTCCAAGTGCATTGCCAGCTTTATACGTATCAACAATATGCGCATGGCCGTTGTCATGTTCGTATTGAGAACAACAAATCCCGCCTTGAGCTAGTGAACTGTTATGTTGATTTAGTTTATCTTTCGTAATGCAATGAATTTCAGTTTGTTCATTAAATGACTGTATAGCTGCTAATGCAGCGATGCCAGAACCTACTACAATGACTTTCCTCAAAGTTTACATTTTACTTTACATATATGTTATCATTTTATATACAACATATTGACACAAAGAAACGTAAATAACAAGAGGGGGATTATAATTGATTTATTTAGATAACGCATCAACTACGAGGATTGATAGCGAAGTGATGGATGTCTATCAAGATATACAGCGCGAAGCATATTACAATAGCGAAAGTTTACATGTAGGTGGAATACATACTAGACAGTTGTTAGATGAGTGTAAACAATTTATAAAGGATTATTTCTCAACAGATAAAGAAGTGATTTATACAAGAAGCGGTTCTCATGCAAATGAAATTGCGATACATAGTTTTTTGAAAGAGCAGGAGGGCGGTAAAGTACTTGTATCACCATATGAACATCCCTCTATATATGCCGCTTTAGAAGTTTATCAAGATAAATTTGATATCATTATGTTGCCTTTAGACAACAATGGAGAAATAGATTTAGAACAGACGAATGACTTAATGACAGATGATGTTGTGCTCATCATTACACAACATGTTAATTCTGAGACTGGATACATATTGCCTGTTGAAGCATTGAGTCAAATTGCACAGGATTACAATGTTCCTATGCATGTTGATGGCGTACAAGCAGTTCATAAATTAAATGATATTAATGTAAAATTGTTCAGTTCATATGCGTTTTCAGGTCACAAGTTTCACGGTACAAAAGGTTCAGGTGCGTTAATGATGAATCATGAGTATGTAAAGCCTTTAAATCAACATTATTTTCATGAAATGTATACACAAAATGGTACAATAGATTCACCAAGTATTATCGCGATGACAAAAGCATTATCATTGTCACCAAGTATTGACGAGATGCATACTTTACAACAATACTTCATCAAACAATTAAGAGACTTATCATTTACACCTATTGTTTACAAAGCGCAAGCACCACATATTGTTGCAGTATTAACACCGATATATGAAGGACAATATATTATGCAATATTTGTCGAATAGAAACATATGTGTTTCGACAGGTACTGCATGTGGTCATGGCGCATTGTTAAGTAATGGTTTACAAGTTAAAATAGATTCAATACCTGAGAAAACGTATGATCAATATATACGTTTATCTATTGGAAAATTTACAACTAGAAATGACATAGATACTTGTTTGCACCATTTAAAAACAGCTATCAGAGGAGATTAGTGAAATGAATAACCCTTTTAAAAGAAGAGAACAAATTTTACAATTACTTGAGTCTTCAGATGAACCGATTAGCGGTAAGCAACTGAGTCAACAATTTGATGTTTCGAGACAGATTATTGTGAAAGATATTTCTATATTGAAATCACAAAATTATAATATTGATTCCACAAGTCGTGGTTACGTTGTTAATAATGAACAATGTGGTAAAAGATATAAACGTGTCATTGTTTGCCAACATGATAATCACCGAATGGAAGAAGAGTTAAAGCTTATATTGGATAATGGGGCAATGATTGATGATGTTGCGATTGATCATCCTGTATATGGCAGTATTAAAGCGGATTTAATGATTGAAACATACGAAGATTTATCTAAATTTATTAGTGAAATGGAAAAGTTTGAAGGACAAATGTTAGCGTACTTAACAGATAATCTTCATTTACATACGATTTCTGCACATACTGAAAAGATTTTAGACAATGCTGTAAGAGATTTAAAAGAACACCAATTTATTGTAGAATAACCAACAATATACCTCCGTATAATTTGCATAAAGTAAAATTACACGGAGGTATGTTTTTTAGATATAATAAAAAGAAAAATTAGAATTTTTTTGAATTATTACTACTATTTTATGGGAATAAGTATATAATGAATATAGATTAGATAAATAAGGGGGATTTTTAAAAGTGAATTTATTTATGAAAAAGTTATCAGTTGCTTCATTGAGTGCTCTGATTGCACTACCTGCATTTGCTACTCAAGCATCTGCAAATAGTGTCGCACCAAATGAAGACAGGTTACTCGAAACATTAGAAAAAGAGGGTGTCATTGAATCAACCGAAACACCTGAACAGAAAAATGAAAAAAATCAGAGAGTATATGGATGGTAAAGATGAACAATATCATCAAAAATACATACCGAATAAAGGGCTTTTTGATAAGAAGTACAACAAGGGGAATAATGGTAAGCGTTTAGAACCATTAAAGAAGAATCAAAAAGAAATGTATAAAAAGAAAAACAACGGTAAACGTGTTGATAATGTTGAAGAAGAAAAATATAAAGGTAAAGTACGACAAGATAAAGTGTTAGTATTAGCGATGGAATTTCCAGATTATCCACATAGTTCGATTACGAAAGATGAAACAGATATGTACTATGATGATTATCCAGTTTCGCATTTTCAAGATATGGTATTTGGAGAAAATGGCTATAAAGGTCCAAATGGCGAGAATTTAATGAGTATGAAACAGTATTACAAAAACCAATCTGGTGGTAGTTATGATATAGATGGAAAAGTGCACGGTTGGTATAAAGCTAAACATCCTGCAAGTTATTACGGTGGAAATGTGCCAGACGAAAGTGGCAGTGACGGTAAACCGAAAGAGTTAATTAAAGAAGCACTAGAACAAGCAGCGAAAGATCCAGATATTAATTTAAGCGATTATGACCAATGGGATCGTGATGATATTGATGGTGACGGCGTTTATGATGAGAAAGATGGCATCATCGATCACATTATGATCGTACACTCTGGTTCTGGTGAAGAAGCGGGTGGCGGTAAATTAGGAACAGATGCTATTTGGTCACATCGATGGTCACTTGATATTGATGATAACGGTGAACCTTATACTATTCCAGGCACTGATTCTGGGCTTGATCAATTTGATGGAAAATTAGCAGCAATTGATTACACGGTTCAACCTGAAGATGGTGCAGCAGGTGTGTTCTCTCATGAATTCGGACATGATTTAGGTTTACCAGATGAATATGATATTGAGTATTCAGGTAAAGGTGAACCCGTATCATTCTGGTCTATTATGTCATCAGGTAGTTGGGCAGGTACTATTCCAGGTACTGAACCGACTGGATTTGATCCATACATGAAAGAAATACTTCAACAATTACATGGTGGTAATTGGCAAACAGGAAATGAAATCAATGCATCTGAATTTAAAGGTGAAACGTCAGAACTTATAGATGAAGCATCTACTAAAGGGACAAACAATGATACAATTAAAGTTAAACTCCCTGCCAAATCTACTTTAATTCAAAAGCCAGTTCAAGGTAAGAAAGCATACTGGAGTGGTGCAGATGATGATTCACAATATTCAATGGAAACAGCATTAGATTTAAGTTCTGCTAAATCAAGTACGTTAAAATTTAAGACTTGGTATGATATAGAACAAGGATTTGACTATGGTTATGTTCAAGTATCTACAGATGATGGTCAAAATTGGGAAAACGTAGCAGGTAATATTACGAATAATGATGACCCATCAGAGAGTGGACAAAACCAAGGTAATGGTATTGATGGTCAGTCTGAAGGGTACGTTAATGCTAAATTTGATTTATCGAAATACGATGGTAAAAAAGTAAAATTAAGATTCTTATATGTAACAGATAAATTTGAAACAAACCCAGGTTGGTTTGTCGATCAAGTTAAAGTAACTTCAGAAGATGGACAAAACATCTTCAGTGATGATGCAGAAGGTAAATCGAATTTTGATTTACAAGGCTTTGAACAAAGTGATGGTAATAGATATGATGAGAACTACTATTTATTACAATGGAGAAACTTTACAGGACCAGATAAAGGATTACAACACATTAAACGCGGTGGCGGAACGATGTCTTACAACAAAGGTTTAACAGTTTGGTATGTTGATAAGAGCTTCTCAGATAACAACGTAAGTTCACACCAAGGACAAGGCTTCATAAGCGTAGTAGATGCTGACCAAAATGCATTGAATTGGAAGAAAAAAGGTGTAGCTGATGATCCAGCAACAACACAATTCCAAATTAGAGACGCAGCATTTAGTTTAGATCATCAATCTAAATTAAAATTGAAAAGCGTAGACGGCTATAAACTACATGATAATAAAACGAAGAAAAATCCTGTATTCGATGACAGTCAAGATTACTCAAACCAAGGACAAAAAGATGCAGGCGTATTATTACCGAATCATGGCTTGAAATTTGAAGTATCAGCAAAAAGTAAAGACAACTCAGTCGGTAAAGTGAAAATTACAAAATAAATATGAATCTTAAAACAGGAACGCCAATGGGTGTTCCTGTTTTTTGATAATTAATTAACCACTCAATCTGTTTAATTTTCATTCATCGTAAATATAACCTATAATAAAGGTGAATTTAATCTAATGAAAAGGGTGATTATTGTGGATGTAAGATTTCCGATTGGAGAATTAGAATTACCTGAAAAAGTAACAATGAATGATATTAATCAGTGGTTAGATGAGATTGGTAACTACGCAAATCGATTAAGAAAAGTTGTTGATGGATTAAACGACGAAGCATTAAAGAAAAAATACAGAGAAGGTAGTTGGACAGTTAGACAACTTGTCCATCATATAGCCGATTCTCAACTGAATATGTATCAACGTTTGAAGATCGCTTTAACCGATGATAGAAAGCCGACGATAGTTGGTTTTGATCAAGAAAAATGGATTGAATTACCAGATAATGAATTACCTATCGAATGTTCTCTTAGAATGTTAGAAGGTATTAATGAACGGATTGTTGCAGTAGGACGAAGTTTATCTGAAGAACAACTGAAACGCGCATTCATTCATGAAGATAATGGTGAAACAACAGTAGCCTTTAAAATCGCAAAATTATCATGGCACGAAGAACATCATTTAACACATATTAAATTAGCTTTAAATAATTAATCATAATACCGTCCAAATTATATTTGGATGGTATTTTTTTATATTAAAATATGGTAATTAATATTCTGAAAATTTTTTAAATAGTCTATTGCGAAGATTTATAAAAACGCTTACAATAATAAAATACAATAGAGGGGGTACTACAACATGAATTTGGCAATACTTGGATTTATAATGGTTATCATTTTTATGATTCTCATTATGAGCAAAAAGATGTCAGCTTTAGCAGCATTAATTATAGTGCCAACAGTTTTCGGACTGATTGGGGGATTCTACTCTAAATTAGGCGAATATATGGTGGATGGACTATTAACAGTGGCACCAACGGGTATTATGCTCGTATTCGCAATTTTATACTTTGGGGTTATGATTGACGCAGGATTATTTAATCCTGTTATTGAAGCAATTATGAAAGCTGTTAAAGGAGATCCAGTTAAGATTACAATTGGAACAGTTGCTTTAGCATCACTAGTTGCGTTAGATGGAGATGGCACGACAACGTTTATTATTACCGTTACGGCTATGCTGCCTTTATATAAGAAAATGGGCATGAATTTATACATATTATCAACGTTAGCATTACTATCTATTGGTGTTATGAATATGACGCCATGGGGTGGACCAACTGCAAGAGCGATTTCTTCGCTACAGTTAACGACTGAAGAAGTATTTACACCGATTATTCCAGTAATGATAGCTGGTATACTATTCGCTGTATTTGCAGCTTACGTATTAGGTGTTAAAGAAAGAAGAAGAGTCGGTATTAAAAATCATTTAAGTTTAACACTTGATGAAATGCATAATTCAAACGGTAAAGATGAAGATGAAAAAGCATTATTAAGACCTAAAATTGTAATTGTTAATGCACTTTTAACTATATTATTACTAATCGCATTGATTACAAGTTTCTTACCAATTCCAGTATTATTCATGATTGGTTTTGCGACTGCTTTACTAATCAATTATCCAAGCCTTGAAGTGCAATCTGAATTGATTAAACGTCATGCTGGCAATGTATTAGCAGTTGTAGGTTTAGTGTTTGCTTCTGGAATTTTCACAGGAGTTATGAATGGAACTGAAATGGTAGATGAAATGGCAAAATCATTAGTAAATGTCATTCCTGAATCAATGGGTAATCATTTCGCACTTATCACAGCAATCTTAAGTATGCCATTCACATATTTTATGGCCAATGATCCATTTTATTATGGTATTTTGCCAATCTTAGCAGAGTCTGCCCAACAATTTGGCGTAGCAAAAGCAGAAATGGCAAGGGCATCAATATTAGGGCAACCATTACACGTATTAAGTCCACTATACGCCGCCGGTTATTTATTAGTCGGTATGTTAGGCATAGATTATGGTACAAACCAAAAAGTTGTTATGAAATGGGCAATAGGTTCCTCAGTATTTATGATATTTGTAGCTGGAATAATAGGCGTTATTTCGTTTTAATAGGATGATTCATTATGTAGTAAACTCAGAAATCTAATTTATGGATTTCTGAGTTTTTTTATGGAATATAGTATAAATATTCATACATTTGATATAAAAATTTTGTTATGATATATGAATAAAGAAATAATAAAATCTTATAATATAATTGTTTAAAACAAGGGATGGTTTATATGTTATACGGTAAAGATTTTGTTAATACACATAGCAAGGAATTTGTTAAAGTTCTAGAAGCGGAAATAATAAAATTGTTGAATCCTGATGAAATGTTATTGAATTTAACATTCTCAAGTAGCAAGAAATCGTATTATGTAACATTGCTTAATACAGAAATACATAAATGGGTTAATTTTAGAATAAGTGATCATAAGAGGAGAGGTAATCTTAAATCACTTTATAGTGTTTATTATGACCATTACAGCGATGTTGAAAGTATGATGGATGACATTAAAGAATATTTAGACAAGACATCGTGGACTTATTTTAGTTATCAACATTATTTCATACTAAAAACAATCAAGTCGATGCCACATTATAAAGGTGGTATTTATGTAAAAATTCCTAAAGGAGACCCTAAACATTTAAATCATAAAGTAACATTTGAGCAAGAAGTCAACGAAGGTACAATTTTAATTGAAACAAAGGATATAGATAATCATACTGAGAACTTAATAAGATCTTTGTATGTCCAAAATATGCTCGCAAGTGAAATGCATAAACATATAAGAAAATCACAAGTGTATGTTCCCTCGATTGGCATGAAGTTGTTAGAACGATTCGATACACTATATTATAAACAATATGAAGATGACTTTTCGGAAGATATTTATCAAAATTTTAAAGTTCCAGACAAAGAAGAAATATGTATTGAATCAGATGAACAAATTTTACTTCAAATGGAAGATATAAAAGCATTTAATCGCTATTATGTATATGGTTTAATTAATAAAAAGAAACATTCATTGATTCACATAGGATATCATTTAGGAAATTTAACGGTAGGTGATTTAGAAGAAATACCAGTGATAAAAAAGTATAAGCACCTTGAACCTGTCATGAAAGATCCAACACTCGTATCGCCAGTTGTATTTATGACAGATATTACAGAACGAGAAGCACAAATCACAGTTAAAGCAATGTTGAATCAATATAGAATATTTAATCCAGCAAATTTTGGGAAAGCTGTTTCGTATAATCAAATGTATAATGATGAAAATGAATTTCAAATTGATAATGAAAGGATTAATCATAAAATATATGGTGATTATAATATGTTACAACATCATATACAAACAGAATATGTAGACATTGAACAGTTAAATAAAGCACATATCTTAATTGTAAAGCTATCCATAGATAGTGATAAAGAAAGTGTACCAGCATCCAGAACATATTCAACAACATCAAAAGTAATTAAAAAAGCACTCGTCAGTCACATAGAAATCAGTGAACGCGTAGCAAACAAAGTAGAATATATCGTCGGCATACATCCACACGATGGCAGGGTGATTACGGTATATAAAGTGAAAGAACAGAAAAAGAGATACACTAAATACAAAAATACATTAGGTAAATCTAAATATATATTTAATTTTTATGCTTATACTGAAAAAACATCAACTATCAATGATATTAAACTTGTAAAAACAATCAATACTGTACTCACGAATTATCAATTTGTAGATCAAAACGGTATGATGAAGCGGAGTAAACGAAAAGTAGTGTTTGTTTAAAATAATGCGAATTAATACGTAATGACTTTAATTTTAATAGAAAATATCTTATACCACTTTATAAAATACTTTGAATTTACAGTTTTTATAGTGTATATTGAAGATAATTATTTTAAACTTCAAGAGGTGATAATATGATTTCTATGAATTCTAATTTATTAGATTCAATTGTAAAAGGTATTGTTGCAGGATATAAGGATTATATTGAGGTTAGAAAAGAGAAAGAAAATGAAATGTATATTAGTGATGCTTATGCTCACGTAAAATCTAATCATATTGAGGATCAAGTATATAGACATATAGATGAATATTGTGGATTTATTAAACAAAATGCTGGGCCAGCTTGGAAATTTTTAAAATTCAACACAATTGAGAATCAGGGTAACAGAAAAGTGAGTTTTATCTTTAAGAATGAAAGATATTTTGATGAGAAGAATGTCACTTATGGTAAGAATGCATTAAATGATAAAGAGACTAAGGAGAAAAAATATTTAAAAGATTTAATGAATGACAATTATGGATTAAATTTTGAAAAAATTAAAACTATAAGTGAAGAACCTTATCAACTTGATGCTGATAGAGTACTTTTTGATGATATTAGAAATGAAGATAATATTGATGATCATATATTTACTATTGTTACATATGGTATTGATGTTATAACGAGACAGTTAAATTCTGTGAAATTATGGATCCCAAATCCGGAAGATAATACTGCAGTATTATTTCAGGATTTAACTGACTATTTATTGAATTTAATTAAAAATGAGGAACAATATTTTATTGATTATAAAGATTTAGAAGTGCTTAAATCTGATAGAGAGTTAGAAGAAGGAATTGTAGATATTGAAAAAGAATTTAGATATAGTCTTACAGAAGAAGATGAAGATGAATCTAATAAGGATTGAGGAATAGGTGAAACGAATGTTTATAGGTAGCAATCTTGAGTGCGTGAGAACACTTAATGGTTACAGCCGGAAAGAACTTGCTGAAAAGGTTAGTGTAAGTGAGCAAGCTATATGGCAATATGAAGTGAAAAATATGATGCCTGAAATTAATAAGATATATGAATTGTCAAACTTATTTAATGTGCAAACAAGCTATTTTATAAGTGATCAACCTAAGATACTTAAGGAAAAATCTGTTGAAAAACAAACGATCGCGTTCAGAGCTGTAAGCTATAAGGTATCTACTAAGTTATTAAACAAACAACATTATCAGGCTAATTATGTATCGAATTTAACCAATTATTTACTAGCATATGTTAAATCACCATTAATGGAAATAAAAGCATTGATTGATGAGTTGGATGACTTGATAGAATCTTTAGAGGATTTAGATCGCATTAAAATTATAAAAAAATGTGCAAGTATAAGTAGGGAAAAATTATTAGGAAACTGTAGTAATAATCATTTATTATTTAATTTAGAAAAATCAGGCATCATGATATTTGAAAAAAATATTGATAATGATGCTGATGCATTTAGTTTTTGGTCAAATCGCGAAATACCATATATTATATTAGGTAATAACAAAGGCATAGCTGTAAGAAGGAATTTTGATATAGCGCATGAACTATGCCATATACTTTTACACAGACACATTCAGTTTGATAATTTGTCACAAGCGGAGTATAGACAATTAGAAAATGAAGCTAATATCTTTGCAGCTGAGTTCTTATTACCAGAAGCTGAGTTTATAGAGGATTTTAATAAGCTTACTAAAAAATCTAATCCAGATCATATGAAAATATTAAAAGAAAAGTGGTTTGTTTCGATACAATCTATAGAATTGAGAGCTTATTATTTAGGATTATTGACTGAAACTCAAAATAGATATTTTTGGGAATCTGTAAATAAAAAGGGTTATAGACGAAAAGAGCCACTTGATGAGGAAATCAAGTTACCTAAACCAGTTAAAATAAATAGTTTATTAAATTTTTACTTTAAAGAGAAGGTTATGACACCAGAATTTTTATTAAATGACTTAAAAGTAAGTCCAAAATTTTTGAATGAAATCGCAAATATAGATACACGACTCATTGATAAATATATGGACGTAGAATCAGATAAAGAACGTAATGTCATCTCGCATTTATTTAAATAATAAAGAGAAGTTAAAATAATGATTTATATAATGAATGTATAACATAATTTCCATAGGCATCACCAAACCCCCTTACTAGTGGAGTAGTAAGGGGGTTTATTTAGTGATATTTTTTATACTAATGCTTTAAAGTTTTCTAAGCGGTTTGCTTTTTCTTCTTCGCTAATGTTGTGTGCTTTTACGTAACGGTTTCTTTCGTGTGATGCACATTCGTGTGAGCATGCACCAAGATATTTGTGTTCGTTTTCTTCTGTAACTAAGAATTGACGGTTACATTCTGGGTTACTACAGTTAATGTATCTTTCACATGGTGTGCCGTCGAACCATTCTTTACCGACTACTGTTTTCTCAACTTGGTTTACGTCTACGCTAATTCTTTCATCGAATACGTACATTTTACCGTCCCAGAATTCACCTTTAGTTTCTGGATCTTTACCGTAAGTTGCGATTCCGCCTTCTAATTGGCTAACGTATTCGAAACCTTCTTTTAATAAGAAGCCTGAGAATTTTTCACAACGGATACCGCCTGTACAATAAGTGACGATTTTCTTATCCATAAATTGTTCTTTATTCTCTTTAATCCAGTCTGGTAAATCTCTGAATCTTGTAATATCTGGACGAATTGCACCGCGGAAGTGTCCTAAGTCATATTCGTAATCATTTCTTGCATCAATGACGATTGTATCTTCTTCTAATAAAGCTTCTTTAAATTCTTTTGGTGATAAGTAGTTACCAGTTAATTCTCTAGGATCTACATCTTCTTCTAAGTCTAATGCTACGATTTCTGGTCTTGGACGCACGTGCATTTTTTTGAAAGTATGTCCTTCAGATTCGTCGATTTTGAATGTAATGCCTTCAAATCTTTCGTCTGCTTTCATTTGTTCCATGTATTTATCTGTGTCAGCTTTCGTACCTGAAAGTGTACCGTTAATACCTTCAGTTGCTACTAAAATACGTCCTTTAAGTTCAAGGTCTTTACAAAATTCTAAATGCTCTGCTGCAAAAGTTGCGGGGTCAGTAATTGTTGTATATTTATAAAACAATAGTACTCTATAATCCATTTTCTTATCTCCTCTAATTCTCTTTTTTTTATTTATATGATATGTCAATTTGAAAGTATCTAGTTGATATGGAACAATTTTTATATGAATGCACATTTTTATCCTCATTATATTGTATCAAAAAAGTTGCATTTTTCAATTGTTTGATTTTGTAAAATAATATGAAATCGTTTTTATCTTTCATTTTGTGTGAATTCGAGGGTGAAAAGGAGCTATATTGACTGATATTTATTGAGAAAGTTAAACTTGTAATTCGCCTTCTTTAATTTCTTTTGTGCGATTGCCAAAGTGGTTGTCTAATTTAGTTAAAGTGGAAATAAAGCTTGTAAATTCATCATCAGGTATTATTTTTAATAAGTAATCTAAATTTGTGATACATATCTTATTTAATTCTTTAATTTTTTCACGACCAACTTCTGTTATATATACATGAATCTTTCTATTGTCTTCCTTGTCCATTTTCTTTTCTACGAAGCCTTCTTTAATTTGACCATTTAACAAACGACTTAAATTCCCTTTATCCATGTCTTGAGATTCAGCAAGTTCAGCTAATGTCATACCTTCATTTTCACTAATAAAATACAATAAGTTCAGGTAATTTAATGAGTAACCATTGTTATTAGCAACATGTCCACATAGAAATTTAAAATTAGTATTTAATCGTAAAAGCTTAGTTTTAAAATCTTGTAATAACTCTTGCCTCTCTATATTTTCCATATTGTATTCCTCCATTAAATTAATTTATGCATTAAGATTTTATCAAACTTTCAATCATTAAAAAAGTAAAATTTCGCAAATTGTATGCTAATGTTTAGTTGTTATGCACAATTAATTGTTTTTGAATATTAATATTATTCAAAAACAAAAAGAAGTTGAAATGGAATTTAATCAGTCCCAAATTCAACTTCTGACATTATTATTTCCAACCTTTATGATTTCTGTATTTATAAAAAGCAGAAACATCAATATTTTGTTTTTCAGCTGTTTTAATAACTTGTCCTACATTTTTAAAGCCTAATAATTTAAAATAATCAATAAGTTGCTGTTTAGTTAATGTGTCAGTATCTTTGTTTAATAGAGCTGCTAAATCTTGATCAGTATGGAAAGGTAATCGCGTATCATCATGAAGTGTTAATCCATTTTGAGAATACGTTCTAGCATCAGCATGATGACCATCAGTAACACTCAACGCACCAAAACCTAAAATAACAGCAGATAAAGTAACAGGAATTAATTTTTAAAATTTCATATATAACCATCTCCAATCATTTGATGAGTCGATTATAATATAAAAATTTCCAAAAAATAGGCAGTTAAAAGTTATTTAATAATAGTTAAGAATGAGTTAAGAAATAGGGGAGAATAAATCCTTCTCCATTAATTTTGTTAAATCACCATCGTTATTTATTTCTACTCCGGTATCTACAAAGCCTAATTTAATATATAGTTCATATGCAATTTGATTTGGAATATCTACTAAGAGTGCAATGTGTTTTATATGTGGCATATGTTCTGATAAGTAATGATTGAGTTGTTGCAAGCTTTGTTTTGCATAGCCTTGTCTTAAATAGCGTTTATCTGTTGATAATGATCTTACAAAAATTGTGGATTCATCTGGTGTTGAAAAGTACTTTGTAAATTCGCTATGTTCATGTAAGACGAAGAATACAGCCAGTTTGTCATCTTCTAATAATCCTAATATGCAATGTCTATTTTTATTTTGTGCTGCCAGTTTAATATTTTCTTTCGGTGTTTTTGTAAACTGAAGTTGTGAATCATCCATTTGATATGACTGAACTTTATCATAATAATTGTCGTTATATGCAATTAATTTCATAGTAGACCTCCAATATGATTTCTAAATTAAAATAACTCTTTTATGTCTGTTAAATTATTGTTTGTATTTTATCATAATTTAAATAACCTTTTTCAAAAGAAAACAAAGTTTAAATTGACATTTTTTTACAATGTGTAATAATAAATTTAAAATTCTAGTGGGAGGCTATGATATGTCAGAGTTAAAAGGAATACCTGAATCTATGTTAATACCACTTGCTGTTAAGGCGAGAGAGACTTTAAGTGATATGCCAATTATTAATGATCCTTTATCTGTTAAAATAATAAAAGATATAGATAATCCTGTACTTGATACATATGTGGACTGGCTATCACAGCTTGGTATTAGTATTAGGACAGAAATTTTAGATGAAATTGTGATTAACTTTATTAAACATGCTAATCATCCTTTTATTATTAATATTGGATGTGGGTTGGATACGCGTCTCAGTCGATTGAAATTGAACAATGTGCCTTGGATTGATATTGATGTGCCAAAAAGTATAAATCTTAGAAGACGATTTTTTAATGAAACATATTTTTATAAAATGATTAATAAGTCAATGTTTGATTATAGTTGAATTGATGATGTTAAACGTAATGTGCATTTTAAAGAAGATAGTGATATTTTAATAATATTTGAAGGTGTGTTAATGTATTTTGAGAAAGTAGAAGTTGAAGCTGTGTATAAAGAGATTGCTCGTTCATTTGATAAGCATCAGTTAGTAATTGCTTCTGAATTTTGTTCAAAGTTTATGACTAAACATACTAATAATCATCCATCTGTCTCTAAGCTTTCTAGTAAACCATTATTTAAGTTTGGTTATAATAATGTCGCAGAGTTAAAAGACATTTTGCCTGGCAGTTGGAAAGTTGTTAAAGAGTATAATTACTTTGATAGATATTCACATAGATGGCGCTATTTGAAGTGGTTTAAGTATATAGTCTATCTTAAAAATCGATTTAATAATAAAATTGTAATAATCAAAAACACTTAATATAAAAGTGTAGTGGGAGTTGGCTATGGAAACGATATATTTAGCAGGCGGTTGTTTATGGGGCGTGCAAGCTTTTGTAAAGACGTTACCCGGTGTAATTGAGACAGAAGCAGGTAGAGCGAATGGAAGTAGCCGTACACTTGAAGGTGAATACGATGGCTATGCAGAATGTGTAAAGACTGTATTTGATCCTGCAATCGTTAGTGTAGAAGATTTGATGTCATACTTGTTTGAAATTATAGACCCATATAGTGTGAACAAACAAGGTGAAGACGTTGGGTTGAAATATCGAACAGGTGTCTATAGTGAAGAAGAGCATCATTTAGTAGCTGCACGTCAATTTATAGCAAATAGAAGTGATGCAGACCGAATTGCAGTTGAGGTTAAAGCATTAGAGAATTATGTACGAAGCTCAGAAGAACACCAAGACCGTTTAGCAAAATGCCCAGACGATTATTGCCACATTTCCCAAGAAATGATGAATAAATATAAATAAAAGAGGTGTGTGATTTGGGGGCAGAGGCGTTGAATATTGCAAGACGGGCCTGACTAGCAACATAGCAACATTCCCCATATATCATTCCACAAAAAAGCTAGGACTTGTTCAAAGTCCTAGCTTTTCTCATTTTATTGTCCGTGATAAATACTAAAGTTCAGTGGCTTAATGCCATTGCTTGACCACTCGTTGTATATTTTTTGTTTATTTCTATCGTTTTCTACAATTGTGATACCGCAGTCGCCACCGCCAGCTCCTGATGTTTTACTTGCGCCACCGTATGATTCTCCGATATCGCATAATTTTTTAAGATGTGGTGTTTCGATATCTATTGTAGCGAATGAATCTAAATATTGTATAACGGTACGATTCTTTCTAATTGTATCTTGAACACCTTGTATATTGTTTGTCTTAAATGCTTTAATAAGTTGTTCGACATATTTCTGTGATTGATCTAAAAATTGTGTATATATTGTTGGATCTGCTTTTAAGCGTTTGACTTCACTTACTAAATGATGTGAAGAAGCGGGTGAGCCTGTCCAACCGATTAATACTTCCATATGCTCTGGTGCTTGAAGTGGTTCGATGTGTAACCCTGGCCAGTTTTTATAAAGGACGTCCATTACAGATGTTTCTTCTATTTGTTGTTTAACCCAAACGTGATCAAAAGTACTATAGACTAACCAACCTGTATAAACACTTACTGCGATATCACCGCAAGAACTTAAACTTTGTAATTTCATATTAGCGATAACAGCTAATTTATAAATAAATAAATTTGATAATTGTAAGTTATAGAATTCGTTTAGAGCTTTGATAACAGATACTAATACGGCTGCACTAGAACCTAAACCATATTTATGACCGGATGCATCATCAAGGTTACTATCAATTGTTAAGTTGTAATGTCTTAATGTGACATTGGAACTTTTAGCAAATTGTTCAAAGACTTCTATAGCTTGTGTAATATATTTAAGCTGATCTGCAGCATCATTATCAGAAATGATGATTTTGTCTTGTTCTCTTGTAAATGTAATCGGCTCATGATGTAAAGTCTTAGAATGGATAAATCCTGATGATGAATTCGTATCTTCAATTGTTGCTGTCACAAATCGATCAACTGCAATTAAGACAGATTTATATCCAGGCTCTGTTACTGCATATTCTCCAGCAATATACAGCTTTCCTGGCGCTTTGACTTGAATCATTATATCTCTTCCTTACTCAATAATTTCAATTCCTGTGTTTGTAATATCACTCGCAATAACTTGTTCTTTATTAAAAGATTTAAGTAAAGCGTCTATTATAAATTGCTGGTTTTTCTTTTCGACTAATATTTTAACATTTGGACCTGCATCCATTGTAAAATAGCACGGATATCCAGCTTTTCTACATTGATGTACAATATCCATAACTTCATAACTTTCTGGTACTAAGTATGTGAAAGGTGGCTGTGCACCTAAATTAGTAGCGTGCATGCGCAAGCCATTTTCTTCGATAACTTCACCTAAATGTTTGAAGTCTTTGTTACGTATGGCTTCTTTAACTGATGCAATATCTTCATCAACATGATCTAACCAATATTGGTAGAAACGAGATGTGTCTCTTGTATGGGACATCCCTGAACGACTAGATACTTTTTTAGATTGGTTATTGATGACCACAAATACCATTGATAAATCTTCTTCCCAACCTTGTGCATCGATTGCGTGTGCATATGACGTTTCGTCGTCATGACCTCTTTCCCATTCAGCAAATCCACCAAAAATACTTCTAGAAGCTGAGCCTGAACCTCTTCTAGCTAATCTTGATAAATCTTTATCAGACATATTTAAGTTAAGTGCCTCGTTACAAGCTGCAGCAAGGGCTGCAAATGCGCTTGCTGATGAAGCAAGACCTGCTGCTGTCGGAACATAATTGACACTTTCAATATAAGCATAGTGTGAAGTATGACTACGTTCTCTTACAAGATTCATAAATTGATAAATTTTCTTCGATTGTGCTTCGTTTACTTCTTCACCATTTAGAACGAGTATATCTTTTGTGTATTCAGGACTAAATGTCACTTTTGTTTCTGTATAAAATTTATCAAGCGTAACGGATAAGCTATTATTCATGGGGATGATAAGTGATTCATCAGCTTTTCCCCAATATTTAATTAAAGCAATATTTGTGTGCGCGCGGGCTTTACCACTCATATTCAATCTCGTTAACCTCCTAAATTTTCAATCCAAGTATGATGAGCACCGAATTTTTCAGCACTTGTTGCAATTTTTTCAGCAATGTCGAGATTTTGAGCGAGTACAATCATGCTACCACCACGGCCGCCGCCTGTAAGTTTACCAGCAGTTGCACCTTGTAATTTACTTATTTCAAGTAATGCTTCAATATTGTCATGACTAACTGTTAACTTGCGTAAATTTTCTTGTGCACGTTCAAATACGTGTGCTAATTTTGTGAAATCATGATGTTCGATTGCATCATTAGCTTCATATACGAGCGTACCAATATGCTCTATATACTGCATATATTGTTCGTTATGATCACATAATTGGTGGACATCTTCGACTGCTTGTTTAGTAGAACCTTGAACACCTGTATCGATCACGACCATATAGCCGTTTATGGATAGTGGTTTCAAAGTTGTTACTTTTCCTTGTTGGAACCATACTGGTTTATTAGAGACAATCGTTTGTGTATCGATGCCACTCGGTTTGCCATGCGCGATTTGTTCTGCCCAATTCGCTTCTTCTATTAATAATTCATCAGAAAGAGGCTCTCCTATATAATCATAACTTGCTCTTACAAAGGCGATAGCCATAGCAGCACTGGAACCTAATCCTCTTGAAGGGGGAAGATTTGTTTCGAATTTAACATTTATAGGCTCTTCGATATGATGTTTATCGATAAATCTTGAAATAACAGATTTAATATGTTCAGGAGCTGTTTGTAACGTACCTTCATATACATCACTATTAATATATGAAGTATCACCAGCATTAAGAGACTGGATCGTTACTTTCACTTTACCTGTTGCAAATGGAATCGCTATTGCTGGTTGTCCAAAAGTAACAGCATGTTCTCCTATTAAAATAACTTTCCCATTTGCTTCCCCGTATCCTATTTGTGCCATATTTTCAATCACCTTTAGTATTTCTTATTTTATTTTTTTGTTAAACACTTTATTATTATAAAGCTCTGTCACCATATATTCAAAAACTTTAACTAATTAATGTGCAATAATTACAATTTTTAATGAAATTGATAGCTATTATGACCTTTTGCGAAGCCTTTTGCTGTAAATAACCAAGAATCGCCACCACGTTCTATATCATTGGCACAAATGATTAATTGATTTGTACCGGGTATAAATGCAGGATGTGTCGATCTTAACATATGTCCTTGGTCACGACCTGGCATTAATATTTGTCCGATAGGGTAACCACTTTTGTTAAAGACAAGTACTCTACCTTGACCATACATAGCAACATAAAGGTTATCGTCGCTATCAATGCAACAAGAATCAGGACCTTCATGACCTGTAAAATGATATGGAATAGATGCACCAAATGGTTCAATTGTCACACCGTCTTCTTCTAATGAAATACGATGTAATCTATTCGCATTTGTTTCAGTCACCCATAGTACACGTTCATCTGTACTTAATGCAATACCATTTGCTACTGCGATATTTTGAATAATAGGTGTAATCGTTTGATGATCAGGTGAAACATAATATACGCCACCAAGTGGATTTGTAGAGTATCCTCTAAAATCAGTAAAGTAGAATCCACCTTTACTATCAAATACTAAATCATCAACGCAATATTCTGTATCGATATCTGAAACGATACTTTGTGGATTTTTGCCGTCTGCATCAGTCGCAAAAATACCACCAGAACTTTTGAAGTCACCTAAATAAGACATATATAATCGTCCGTCTTTATGTATTTTAACAGAAGCTGGGTTAGTTTTCTCAGATTTAAATACTGTATTAACTTTTTTCTCAGGTAAATCTACGCGGAAAATAGTCCCGCCAAATACTTCGCATAAGAAAAGATTATGATTTCTATCAAAGCATAAACCTTCTAATTGAAGACCTTCATCAGAAATTTTGAGCCAAGGTTCAGCTGTTACAGTTTGCAAGTGTTGTTCATGTGCAAGTAGTGGGACAGCACTTTTTGAAGCTTCCGTATAATATAAAGATGGTATATGTTGATCAGCCATGATAATCGCTCCTTTAAGTTGTACAATATAGAAAAGTACACATGTACTTTAAAGATGTGTTTAATATATATGTTTAATATTATCACTTTTAACTTACAATGAAAATGAATATTAAATTGCGAAAAATATGAATGATGTAAAAGATATTATAAACATATAAAAAACAGCTTTTCGAGAAGTGGAAAAGCTGTTTTTATGATTAAGCTTTAATTGATTTCGCGCGTTGCTCTACATATGTCTGTAATTCTGGAGACAATACATAGCTGATTGATTTTAAATCAGATACGTTTGATGCATTCAATAAATTAGCAATGACATGCATTTGTTCGATAAATTGTTTCATATGTTCAATTGTATCTTCTACACCATAAGCATCTAAATATTTGAGAACATATCCAGATAAGCCAACAGCTTCTGCACCTAATACTAGAGACTTAATGGCATCGAGTGGGTTTTTAACGCCACCACTAGCTAATATGTGAATATCTGCATTTAATAATTGTGCTTCTAATAAGCTTTGAACAGTACTTTGTCCCCATTGATTTAAGAATGCCATATCTTTTAATGGTCTTCTTTGATTTTCAATGTCCGCAAAATTCGTACCGCCTCTACCACTAACATCTACATATTGAATGCCAATATCTTTAACTTTTTGAATGGTTTCAGCACTCATACCGAAACCAACTTCTTTAATGATTACGGGTATATCAATATTATCTTGAATTTCTTGAATGTTTGTTAGCCAATTTTCAAATTCAGTATCACCTTCAGGCATTATCAGTTCTTGAGGTGCATTGACGTGAATTTGTAAGGCGTCAGCATTTAGAAGTTCTATTGATTTCTTAGCTTTTGCATATTCAATATCTGCTCCGACATTACTAAATATTAGACCTTCAGGATTTTCATCACGAACTACTGTGAAACTTGATTCAGCGTTAGGGTCTTTTAGAGCTGAATGTGTAGAACCTACAGCCATTGGTATGTTACAAGCTTTAGCGATTTGCGCTAACTCTTTGTTAATAGTTGCTGCTCTTTCACTTCCTCCCGTCATCGCATTGATATAAATAGGGTATTTAAAAGAGAAATGCGGAAACTTTACTGATAAATCAATTTGATTTTTATTAATAGAAGGAATGGATTGATGTATAAGCTGTACTTTATCAAAATCAGTACTAACTGGTGAATACGTATCTAATGCCAGCTGAATATGTTCATTCTTCCTTTTGCTTCTTAATGAGTCGTCCATTCATTTATCCTCCGTGCGTCTATATGTTTAATGATATATTTTATCTTAATACACATTATAGCAGTTGTATAATTGAATATAAACTAAACATTGTTATACATTCCGCTTCAAAATCTTTTTTCAAATACCCGAAAAATCAATCAAACAATTTATGCTAATATTAATACTATACAAATATACATAAAATGGAGGAGAATCGTTATCAAATTTAAAAAACTTACTTTAATTTTAATTTGTACATTATTATTAAGCGGTTGTACTTTACCAGGCTTAGGTGGCGTATCGTCTGATACAGTGAAAATTACGGCGCTTGCTACAAGTGAGTCTCAAATCATGGCGCATATGATTCGCTTACAAATTGAGCATGATACAAAAGGGGAAGTAAAGCCGATAATTGTAAATAATCTTGGTTCTGCGGTAATTGAACATAACGCGATATTAAATGATAATGCACAAATATCCGCGACAAGATATACAGGTACTGATTTAGTAGGTGCTTTAAACTCTGAACCCATTACAAATACTAAAAAAGCTGAGAAAGCTGTTAAAACAGGTTTCCAAAAGAAATTTGATCAAACATTCTTTGACTCATATGGATTTGAAAATACCTTTGCATTTACAGTCACTAAAGAAACAGCTAAAAAGTACAATTAAAAAAAAGTTTCGGATTTAGCAAAACATAAAGATGAACTAAGAGTAGCAAGTGATCCTACTTGGATTAAACGAAAAGGGGACGGCTATCCAGCTTTTTCAAAAGCGTACGGATTTGAATTTAAGGATATTAGAACAATGCAAATTGGACTTGTATATGATGCATTGAAGAATAAGAGTATTGATGCCGCACTTGGATATACAACAGACGGTAGAATAGCAGCTTATGATTTAGTGACACTAGAAGACGATCGTCACTTCTTCCCACCATATGACGCCAGTCCATTAGCAACAAATGAATATTTGGAACATAATCCAAAAGCTAAAAAATCTATAGAAAAATTAGTTGGGAAAGTATCCACTGAAAAAATGCAAGAATTGAATTATCGAGCAGACGGTAAAAAAGAAGAGCCCGCTATAATCGCAGAAAAATTTCTTAAAGCACATCACTACTTTGAATAGTTAATATAGTAAAAAGCAGGAACCACAATTGCGGTTCCTGTTTTTTTAATACATATTAAGGGTGAAATATAAGTGAGATAGGTAATTCTTGGCTTAAGTGCTGAGTAAAGCCAAGAGATTGTGGAAGTCTGTACTGAACCCAAAAATCTAAACCTTAATTAGTATATTATTTCAAAGGTTTGTCTCCTGTAATTTTTGGGAGATAAGCCTTTTAATTTTGATTTGATTCTTTCGTTATTATAAAAATCGATATATCGATGAATAGCTTGTTCAAGGTCCTGAAAATCTTTAAATTCTTGGCCATAATACATTTCTTGTTTAAGTAACCAAAAAAAGTTTTCCATAACTGAATTATCTAGACAATTACCTTTTCTAGACATACTCTGAAATATTTTATGGTCTTTTAATAATCTAGTGTATTGTGAATGTTGATAATGCCAGCCTTGATCTGAATGAATCGTTAAACGATGATCTAGGTTTGGACGACGCTTTATCATTTCTTTTAATGGATTGATGACTATATCTAATGTAGGACGACTTGAGATTTTAAAGCTGATAATCTCTGAACTATATAAGTCCATAAAAGGTGATAAATATAATTTCTGACCATTCATTAATTTGAACTCTGTAATATCTGTTACGACTTTTTGAAATGGGAGACTTGTTTTAAATCTACGATTTAATATATTTTGAGCTACTTTACCAACTTTACCTTTAAAGGAACGATACTTACGACCTCTATGTGTGAACTTTGTACAAGTTAGATTATGTTCTTTCATAATTCTTAGTACTTTTTTATGATTTACGATAAGACCTCTATTTCTTAGTGCTTGTGTAACACGACGATAACCATAGGTATGGTTTGATTCTTCACATATTTCTTTTATTACTTGAATCAATGTTTCATCTTTATCAGCTTTACTAAATTTATTTATCCAATAATAGTATACAGATTTAGCTATTTGAGCGACTTTAAATAAGATACTTAATCGTATATTATATGTTTCATTTAGTTCCTTAATGACCTTTACTATTTCTGATTTTTGCTTCCGTAAATGTCGGTCAAGGCTTGTAACTTTTTTGATAAGCTATACCTGCCTTTAACGTCTCATTTTCATTTCTAAGTCTTTCAAGTTCTTCACGTTCATTTTCATTTAAAGGTAAATTTTTATTATCTGATTTAGATCGTTTTTTAGTCATAGTGTGAGATCGTCCCTTTTGTTTATTATCTATATCAAGACGACACTTTTCATCAAATTGATGTTGCCAATTGGCAATGATAATAGGATTAATAATTCTAAAGTGATTCGCAGTATCTTGATAAGACAACATATTTTCTTGTCTAAATTTTAAAACAGATAATTTAAATTCGCTAGTATAAACAGTATTTCTACTTTTTATTTCTAAACCTTCTTCTCCAAACTCTTTATATTGATTGACCCAAATCCGAAGGACAGACCAACTTGAAATACCATATTTTAAAGCAATTGTTCTATAACTTTGATGTCCTTCTAAATATTCTTTTACAAGTTTTAGTTTGAATTTAAATTCATATTTTTTCCTCATTAGAATGCACCCCAATATTTTGATTTGTTTAGTTCAAATATTTGGGTTCACATCAGTCGTGGCTTAAGTGATGAGTAAAGCCAAGAGATGGCTGAAGTCGTGGCTTAAGTACTGAGTAAAGCCAAGAGATTGCTGAAGTCATGGCTTAAGTACCGAATAAAGCCAAGAGATCGTCCAAGTCATGGCTTAAGTGCTGAGTAAAGCCAAGACATTCAATATTTTCATTAATACTCTATTTATTAAGCCCATCCTCTGAATCGTGTTGCTTCTGCTGTACGTCTAACGCCTACTACATAAGCTGATAATCTCATGTCTAGTTTTCTCTTTTGTGAAATGTCATATACTTTGTCAAAAGCTTCCACAATCTTAGTTCTTAATAACTGATTCACATCTTCTTCTGACCAATAAAGTCCTTGATTGTTCTGTACCCATTCAAAGTATGAAACAGTTACACCACCGGCACTGGCAAGTACATCGGGTATTAATAGTACATCATTTTCTGTCAGTATACGTGTTGCTTCTTGTGTTGTAGGACCGTTAGCCGCTTCTGCTACTATACTCGCTTTAATGTCTCCTGCATTTTGTGCGGTGATTTGGTTTGCTAAAGCTGCGGGTACTAAAATGTCACAATCAATTCCAAATATATCTTCGTTTGGAATAATGTTATCAAATAAAGGTGTGATTCTACCATGTTCTTTACGAAGCTCTAATAAATGATCAATATCTAAACCTTCAGGATCATATAAAGCACCACGACTTTCTGAGATACATACAATTTTTGCACCTTTATCATGTAGGATTTTAGCGATAAAGCTACCAGCATTACCAAATCCTTGTATAACAACTTTTGAACCTTCGATATTAATACGCTTACGTTTAGCCGCTTCTTCAATCGTAATTACAGCACCTAATGCTGTTGCTTGTTCACGACCAAGTGAACCACCTAAAGAAATGGGTTTACCTGTAATGAAATTTGGTGCGTTAACTTTATGCATAATACTATATTCATCCATCATCCAAGACATGATTTGAGCATCCGTATATACATCGGGTGCAGGGATATCTTTAGTAGGTCCAACGATTTGAGCAATTGCTCTAACATATCCACGTGACAATCTTTCTAGTTCATTTTGACTCATGCTATGAGGGTCACATTGAATGGCACCTTTACCACCACCATAAGGTAAGTTAACGAGACCACATTTTAAAGTCATACACATAGATAATGCTTTTACTTCATTTTCATCTACATCAGGGTGGAAGCGGACGCCACCTTTAGTAGGTCCCACTGAACTATTATGTTGAGATCGATATCCTGTAAAAGTTTTTACAGATCCATCGTCCATTTTAACTGGAATACGAACTCTTAAAAATCTAGCAGGTTCTTTAATCAATTCAAAAAGACCTTCATCGTACCCTAATTTATATAAAGCTTGTTCAATTATATTTTGTGTAGAAGTTACAAGATTGCTATTTTCACTCATGACTGACGCTCCTTTGTCGGTTAAAATAATGTCTAAAAAAACATATTAAATAAAATCATAATACAAATGAAAATGGTTTTCAATAAAATAAACTGAATTTACTAAAAGTTCAAATATATATAATAATAAAATTTATTGTATTTTAATGTAGTGAGTATAAGTGGTTGGTAGTAATTGGAAGACGTGATATAATTCAATTACGAGCATATACAAATATAATGAAACCATTATATTTACTAGTGTGAATGAATCTTGGATAAATGAATTTTTGTCCAAGATTCTTCTTTTTATATAAACGAAGAGTCGTAGAAAAGAGGTTCATGAAGTCATAGTGTATATTTTATAAATTGAGTAACGGGGGAAAGAGAATATTGTCTGTGATGTGAGTTAAATCCCTAATAAACTCACGAGATCCACAAAAACCTAACGCTCTCGCACATCCCAGCCCCTAACATGATTCAAAGTCTGCATCATTCTCTCATATATAGCACACGATTATTTGCAATATTAAAAAGACGCCCCCAACATTTTTCTAAGAATGTTATGATATTACTATCAAAAACTTATCTTATACATCGTGGGGGTGTCTTTTTGTCTGAAATGCTCAATATTTTACTAACGGTTATTGTACCGATTTTTCTAATGACGGCGTTAGGTTATGTGCTTCAAAAGCGTGTGAAACTTGATTTACGTACGCTCGCAAAATTAAATATCAATGTGTTTGTGCCTGGATTTATTTTTGCGAAGTTTTACAAAGCTGAGTTAGCGGTCAATTTATTATTATTAATCATCGTATTCTTCGTTATATACATAATTGCTTTATATATCGTCGCTTTTGCTATCGCCAAAATGCAAACTTTAGATAAAGGTAAAGAGACGACTTTAACAAACAGTGTACTCTTCTTTAACTCTGGTAACTACGGTGCGCCGTTAAATGATATTGTATTTAAAAGTGATCCACTCGCTATGTCTGCACAAGTTATTGTATTAACACTGCAAAATGTCTTCACATTTACATATGGTGTCTTCGCAATTCAATCCGTTCAATTAGCTAAACTTAAAGCATTACTCAATTACTTTAAGATGCCCATTATTTATGCACTCGTTCTTGCAATTATTTTAAACTATAATCATATTCCAATTCCTGAGTTCATGTGGACGACTGTCAGTTATTTGTCTGATGCTATGATTGCGATTGCTTTAATTCTTCTCGGTGCGCAAATTGCCAATATTAAACTTAATTTTAAATGGTCATCTTCTTATATTTATATCTTTATAAGATTAGTTGTTGGACCAGTTATCGCATTAGTCATTATAAAATGCATGGGGTTAGAGGGTATTATCGCACAAACATTATTTATTGCTTCAGCGATGCCAACTTCCGTGAACAGTTCAGTTATTGCTCAAGAATATGATAACTACCCAGCTTTAGCTGCAGAATTAGTCTTCATGTCTACGTTATTTAGTTCTATTTCTGTTGTTGCTGTCATTTATTTATCTTATTTAATTTTTTAATGTACATTTAAAAGTTCTTTAAATGTCTGACTTGAATAAGCTTCTCTATACAGTCCGCGTCGTTGTAATTCTGGAACGATGTATGTTACAAAATCTTCAAGACTATAAGGTAAAGTAGGTGGCATTAAATTAAAGCCATCAGCAACACCAGTCTTAAACCAAAGCTCCATTTCATCTACTATTTCTTCAGGTGTACCTATTAATGTGAGATGCCCACCACCTGCATTGAGATAACCTAATAATTCTCTCACTGTAGGGTCGGTATCTTCTATAATTTCTAAAATCGTTTCATATCTGCCTACTGGACCATCGAACGCTTCTACAGGTGGAAGTTCTGGGACAGGTTCATCCAGTGCCCATTTTGAACAATCTTGTCTAACAAACGTACTTAATTGTTTGATGGCATTTTCAATTGGTAAAGCTTTATCTAATTTTTCCTTTTTGAGCAGTGCTTCTTCACGTGTTTCGCCAACATAAGTGACTAATCCTGGGAAGACTTTAATATATTTCTCGGGTGTATCACTTGCGCTGATAGCCGTATTTAATTTATTTCTATAAGCTTTCGCTTGTTTCAAATTCCATGAAACTGAATAAACCGCATCTGCATGTTTGACGGCTAATGCAATACCTTGTTTGGATGCACCAGCTTGCATAGCGACAGGTTTGCCTTGTGGGCTACTTGGTGTCGATAACGGTCCATTTACTTGGAAATAATCGCCAGAATGATGAAAAGCATGCACATGCTCATGATTAATCACTTTATTGTTATGACGGTCATGAACAAAGTCTTCTTTATGCCAAGATGTAAATAGTTTGTCCATCAACTCAGCAAATTCTGATGTGAACCCAAATATTTGAACTAAACAAATCAAAATATTGGGGTGCATTCTAATGAGGAAAAAATATGAATTTAAATTCAAACTAAAACTTGTAAAAGAATATTTAGAAGGACATCAAAGTTATAGAACAATTGCTTTAAAATATGGTATTTCAAGTTGGTCTGTCCTTCGGATTTGGGTCAATCAATATAAAGAGTTTGGAGAAGAAGGTTTAGAAATAAAAAGTAGAAATACTGTTTATACTAGCGAATTTAAATTATCTGTTTTAAAATTTAGACAAGAAAATATGTTGTCTTATCAAGATACTGCGAATCACTTTAGAATTATTAATCCTATTATCATTGCCAATTGGCAACATCAATTTGATGAAAAGTGTCGTCTTGATATAGATAATAAACAAAAGGGACGATCTCACACTATGACTAAAAAACGATCTAAATCAGATAATAAAAATTTACCTTTAAATGAAAATGAACGTGAAGAACTTGAAAGACTTAGAAATGAAAATGAGACGTTAAAGGCAGGTATAGCTTATCAAAAAAAGTTACAAGCCTTGACCGACATTTACGGAAGCAAAAATCAGAAATAGTAAAGGTCATTAAGGAACTAAATGAAACATATAATATACGATTAAGTATCTTATTTAAAGTCGCTCAAATAGCTAAATCTGTATACTATTATTGGATAAATAAATTTAGTAAAGCTGATAAAGATGAAACATTGATTCAAGTAATAAAAGAAATATGTGAAGAATCAAACCATACCTATGGTTATCGTCGTGTTACACAAGCACTAAGAAATAGAGGTCTTATCGTAAATCATAAAAAAGTACTAAGAATTATGAAAGAACATAATCTAACTTGTACAAAGTTCACACATAGAGGTCGTAAGTATCGTTCCTTTAAAGGTAAAGTTGGTAAAGTAGCTCAAAATATATTAAATCGTAGATTTAAAACAAGTCTCCCATTTCAAAAAGTCGTAACAGATATTACAGAGTTCAAATTAATGAATGGTCAGAAATTATATTTATCACCTTTTATGGACTTATATAGTTCAGAGATTATCAGCTTTAAAATCTCAAGTCGTCCTACATTAGATATAGTCATCAATCCATTAAAAGAAATGATAAAGCGTCGTCCAAACCTAGATCATCGTTTAACGATTCATTCAGATCAAGGCTGGCATTATCAATATTCACAATACACTAGATTATTAAAAGACCATAAAATATTTCAGAGTATGTCTAGAAAAGGTAATTGTCTAGATAATTCAGTTATGGAAAACTTTTTTGGGTTACTTAAACAAGAAATGTATTATGGCCAAGAATTTAAAGATTTTCAGGACCTTGAACAAGCTATTCATCGATATATCGATTTTTATAATAACGAAAGAATCAAATCAAAATTAAAAGGCTTATCTCCCAAAAATTACAGGAGACAAACCTTTGAAATAATATACTAATTAAGGTTTAGATTTTTGGGTTCAGTACATTCTTGAGCTTTATGATATCTATCATCATGCTGAGGTAAAGTTTTCATACTATGATTTTGAGCTTCTATATCTGTCATAGATGTTACTAAGTTCCAACCAACACGACCATTCGTCGCATGATCGAGCGTTAAAATTTGCCTAGCCGCAGTATAAGGGTTTGAAAATGAACTTGAAATTGTTGAAACTAAACCAATATGTTGTGTAACTTGTGATATAGCAGTCAAGTTCACAATTGGATCTAACCAGAATGCTGGTAATTCACTATCTGACTTTGCAGGGAATGACTGATTATCTGCAAAGAACACGGCATCTAATAAACCTCTTTCTGATAGTTGTGCTAATGATTGATAATAAGAGATATCACCAATTTGTTCGATAGAGGAGTCTTCCATAAGCCATGCTGCTTGATGATGGCCACATCCATATAATAAGACACCAATATTGAGTTGATCACTTCTTAAATTACGCATTTCTATTCTCCTTATCTCTCTTTTGGAATTCTAGTTCATTGTTAAGCCGCCATCTACAGTATAATTTTGACCAGTTATACCATTTGCTTTATCAGAAGCAAGGAAGCTCACCATATTTGCGACATCTTGTGGTGAAGTGACTTTTTTAAGAGGTGTTGATTGAGCAATTAAGTCAAATACTTCAGGTGTTGTTACAGAGCTGGCATCGGTTGTTTTGAGTAGGCCACCAGAAACGACATTGGCTGTAATGCCGTATTGACCTAATTCAGCAGCGATATTACGCGTGAAACCAATTAAGCCAGCTTTCGCAGTTGTATATTCGTGATAAGGTACGACAGGATTTTGGAATAAGTTCGTACCGGTGCTAATGACAGCACCTTGTTTTCTTTCAATGAATTGTGGTGCAACACTTTGCACGATATTAAATGCTGCTTTTAATGTGCCATCAATTTGTTGTTGATAGTCTTCCCATGCAAGATCGACGAATGCTTTTTGTTTTACTGGGTCAAATTTAAAGTTAACTAAAGCATTGTTGACGACGACATCAATTTTTCCAAAATGTTTCGTGCCTTCATCAATTAACTGATCAACTTCAGCGCGATTCGTCACATCCGCTTGAATAGCAATCGCTTGTTCTGTTCCGATTTCAGCAACTAACTGTTCTGCTAATGCTTTACTATTATGATAATTAATGATGACTTGATGTCCTTCAGATGCTAATGTACGTGCGATTGTTGCGCCTAATCCTCTACTACTACCTGTTACTAAAATTGTTTTTGTCATATGTAACACTCCCATATAGAATTTTAAATAAAAAAATACACAACCTTCTCGTAAGAAAGTTGTGTAAAAACAAAGATATTTATAAAAAGGGCATAGTCATCTCTATAAATTCATTTCACAAACACTTTCCTACGCTAGTACGATCTAGTTCAGGTTCAAAGGGTTCGAGTTCATACTCATCTCAGTTAAAAAAACACCCCTAGTGCATCTATTTAATTACTATCAATGTATAGTTTTTAATAATCGATGTCAAGTTTGTATAAATGTTCAGTTGCAAACGATAGGTAAAATCGGTTATGATATAAAACGTACTGATTACGATTTAAAAGGATTAAAGGTGATATGATGAAGTGGACGATAGTAGGTGGTGGCATCCACGCGATAACGATAGCATTAGAATTAAAAGTTAAAGGATTAAAAAATAAAGATTTAACAATTATTGACCCGCACGATGTGTTCTGTCATCAATTTGACCATCGAACAAAGAATATTAGTATGCCTTATTTAAGGTCTCCAATCGTACACCATGTTCACCCAAATCCTTTTCATTTAAAACAATATTTTAAGAAAATGGATTATGCAGGTGGCATTTATGGTAAGTATAAGAGACCGAAAAGAGATATGTTTATGGACCATACAGCAGAACAAGTTGAATATTACCGATTACATGAATGTCATGTTAAATATACTGCAATAGATATAAAGAAAGATCGAGATAATTGGTGTGTCGTATTGGAATCAGGGGAGATGATATATACAGAGAATGTCATCATCGCATCTGGTTGTAACCATAAGCCAAAGATTCCAAAAATGTATGAGCATGCACCAGATGTACAACATATTTTTGAAGATGCAAATATTCAATTTAAAGAAAGTTCTCATGTTGTAGGAAGCGGGATATCAGCTGCACATTTAGCATTAAAATTAATTTATCATGACGATGAAAAGCATGTGCATTTATGGACGAATAAGCCGCTAGAAATTCATGATTTTGATGCTGATCCAGGGTGGTTAGGACCTAAAAATATGGCAAGCTTTACAAAAGTGATAGATCCAGAAGAGAAGATGGATATTGTCTTAAAAGAACGTCATAAAGGTTCGATGCCACAAGAATTATTCATTAGATTAAAGAAATATGTGAAAAAAGGAAGACTAACAATACATCTCAATGAATTAGATCATATTAACAATCATCAAATCATAACAGTAGATGGGAAACATATAGATTATGACCATATATTATTGGCAACAGGATTTGATAATACTTTATTAACACAACCAATATTAAATCGTTTAATTCATGAATATGAAGCACCACTCAATAAATGTGGGTATCCTGAAATTAGTAAACATTTAGAATGGCTGCCGAATTTATTCGTATCAGGTGGATTAGCTGATTTAGAATTAGGACCTTTTGCTAGAAATATTATGGGTGGCAGAGAAGCGGCACGCAAGATAGGTGAAAAGTATCATGAAATAGAGCAATGCAGTTAGACTTATCAGATATAGAAAAGCCTGGAACATATGCGTTCCAGGCTTTTAAAATTAAATTTCCTTCAAAATGTTATAAATAGATTCTGTGCTTTCAGCGTTGATTAATTTTTCTCTTGTATCATCGTCCATAAGCGTACGTGACAGTCTTTGTAATAACTTCAAGTGTGTGTCGCTACTATCATTTGGTACAGTAATTAAGAAGATGATCTTAGGTTGTGTTTCATCTAAGCTTTCCCATTCCACACCGTGTTTGTTATTCAGTACAGCTACGACAGGCTGTTTGACAACATTTGATTTAGCATGCGGGATGGCTACATTCATGCCGATTGCTGTTGTTGATTCTGATTCGCGTTTCAATACAGCTTCTTTTAACACTTGTTCATCGTCTATAAAGTTGTGATGTTTTAAATTGTGAATCAGTTTATCGATTGCGTCATCTCGAGACATTTCAGCATCTTCTATTGTGATGACTTTTTCGTAAAAGACTTGTTCTGATTCTGTCTGAGTTTCATCATTTGAAGTGGATGTTTCTTTTTGATCGTTATCATCTTCATCTGATCCCATAAATGATGTTGTGATACCGCTATTAGATGATTCCATTTCAGGTGTTGCAACGGTTGCTTCTTTTTTCTTTAATAAAAGTGTAACAAGCATTGTAACAGTACTTCCGATGATGACAGCTATAAAGAACCATAGTATTTTATCGATACCACCAAGGACAGCTACAATTGGACCACCATGTGCAACTCTATCGCCAACGCTACCTATTGCTGCGATGGCTGCTGCAACCATTGCACCAATCATATTTGCAGGAATAATACGTAATGGGTCTTGTGCGGCGAATGGAATAGCACCTTCAGTAATACCGAATAAGCCCATTGTAAATGATGCTTTACCCATTTCAATTTCACCTTTATTAAATTTACGTCTATTGATAAAAGTAGCAAGACCTAAACCAATAGGTGGTGTACATACAGCTACTGCAACCATACCCATAACGGCATAGTTTCCTTCAGCAATTAAAGCTGATCCGAATAAGAAAGCAACTTTGTTTACTGGACCACCCATATCGAATGCAATCATAGCTCCGATAATAAGCGCTAAGATAATACTATTTGTACCTTGCATACCTTTTAACCATGTTGTTAAACCTTCAAAAATACTCGCAATCGGTGCGCCGATAACAAATATGAAAATAAGTCCTACAATAATTGAAGAAATAATAGGAATAATGATAATTGGCATAATCGGTGCCATCGCTTTAGGAATTTTAATGTTTTTAATCCATTTAGCAATATAACCTGCTAAGAAACCAGCGACAATACCACCTAAGAATCCTGCACCAGCTTCACTTCCGTAAAAGCTACCATCAGCAGCAATTGCGCCGCCAATCATACCTGGTACTAAACCTGGTTTATCAGCAATACTAACTGCAATGTAACCAGCTAGAATTGGAACCATAAAACTAAATGCTAAACTACCGATATTTTCAATAGATTTCCAGAATGAATCATCAGGAATTTTAAGACCTTCAGGTGTTGTATGCCCACCTAAAGTTAAAGCAATGGCCATTAATAAACCACCAACTACGATAAATGGCACCATGAATGAAACACCATTCATTAAATGTTGATAGACCATTTGTAGACCACTTTTTTGATCTTCGTCATCATGCGTTTGTTTATAGCCACCTTTTTCATGATGAATATGTGCATCTTGATCGATGATGCGTTGAATTAATAATTTAGGGTTGTGAATACCTTCTCTAACACTTTCGTTAATTAATCGTTTCCCGTCAAATCTTGATAAATCGACTTGTCTGTCAGCAGCGATAATAATACCATCCGCTTCTCTAATTTCTTTTGATGTCAGAACATTTTCTGCACCGACACCACCTTGTGTTTCTACTTTAATATCTATGCCCATTTCTTTTGCGGCTTGTTCTAATTTTTCTTGAGCCATATAAGTATGTGCAATCCCGTTTGGACAAGATGTAATTGCTAATATTTTCATAACGTCAGCTCCTTCTTAATTCAATTGTAAACGCATTCACTAAAACATAAAAAAGAATAATTGCCGTTAGTAGTGGCAATTATTCTTTAAAACGATCGATAATATATTGTTTGAATGGTTCATCATCTAATTTTAGTAAATGTTTAACATCTTGTTCTGTTAATGCAGCAATACTGTGTATGATTTTTTTCATTACTTGTTTATCTTTGTCTGCAATAGATAAGAAGAACACTAAATGAACTTTATGTTGCTTCCATGCTATATCTTGGCGGAGTCTAAACATTAATACATGTGACTTAAAGACTTTAGTAGGGTCGCCATGTGGAATAGCAATGCCATTTCCAATATAAGTTGATGAGAACTTCTCCCTTTCTAGTGCACTTTCAATATACCCACTTGATATGGCATGTTGTTGATTAAGCAAAAGTTCCACATGTTGGAATATATCAACAGTAGAATGTATGTCTGTTTCGATTGGTACCGATAGAAAGTCGATAGGCAATAATGCGTCGTTGTTTAAAACAGGGTTTTGCTTTTGATTTAAAATGGTTTGAAATTTATGAGCATCTTCTTCTGAAAATAAAGGCGATACTTGAACAACTTGCACGTTACTTGGTATATGTTTCATATCAATTTCGTGTGTTGTAACGAGTATATCCGTATTAGAGAATGGGTAAGTTGAAACGGCTTCAAGTTTAATCGTATCCGTAATATTTATTTTATGGTTTAACTTTTGAATTTTTGCTTCTAACAAGCTAGAAATGCCCAGTCCATAATAACAAGTAATGACAACATTAAATTGATCTTGTACATTACGATCTATCGATGATTGAAAATGTAATGCTAGAAAGGCTATCTCATCTTCACTTAAATTGAGTTGTGCATCTTCTTCCAGTAAATGAACCGTTTCATATAAAGCGTTGAACACAAATGGGTATTGCTGTTTAATATCCTCTGTAAGCGGATTGTTAATATAAACGTTCTTAACGATACGCAAATATGTTCTGCTAAAATGTGAATAAACATTTTCACGAAGTACAGCATCTTGCATAAAATCAATACCAACTTTGGCATTCATTTGATAAATTAAGCGTTCAATATAACTTTGAATAAATATTTGTTTAAAGCCAAGATCATATTTATCAAAATAATAGCTAATAAAAAATGAAAATAACTTCGCTGTTTCATCGCTTAAAGTGTATTTAAGTTGTCTATTAATATCTTCTATAATTGCCCGGGAAATGGCCAATGCCTCTTGATTAATATCCCATTGTTCAGTTGTATCGTGGATTCTTTTGAAAATAATGATCAGGTGTACGAGCAACTGTTTAATATGTACTTTTGAAGTTTGTATATGGTGATGCTCTAAATGTTGTTCCATAATATGCATCATTAATTCGCTATGCACTTTTGGAATTTCATTCAAAATAAAATCCTCTACTTTAACATTGTTTGTAGAGAGTTGGTTTAAATGAAGAATAGCATTACGAATATCCATTTCATTGCCACTTACCGTAACACCTTTTCTTTTAACAAGTTTAATCGCAACGTCATAAGATTCACACCAAGCTTGAATTTGATTTAAATGATCGACGAGTTCATTCTTCGTTAAAGCATAGTCATCAGATAATTGTTCAAGCGTAACTGATTGTTTATACATTAATAATTGATAAGCCATCTTGATGAGTGTTTGACCATTCTTTTCCGTATATTGATTTAGAATAGATTCTATCTCTTCAGTTTGATACAACTCGTGATTTAATTGATAACCACGCCCTTTAATACTGATAATGACATCTTTAATTTCACTATTAATATATTTAATATCGCTTCTTACAGTTCTATTTGAAACATTCAAATAGTCAGCTATTTCAGTCCCGTTTAAATAACTATCGCGATTTAAAAGTAATAGTCTCATTAATTTCACATGTCTTTCTAACAATAATCCCACCACATTTCAAGTACACATTTAGATTCATATTATATTGTAAGCGTTTAATGAATGAGTGACAAATAAATGATTGATTAGCTAGAGTTACGAGATACTTAATCTAGTATTCGTGTGCTATAAACAGAATGCATGTATTATATCTTTCGACATATTATACTGAACTTAGATAATAAATATAAACTTTGAAGGTGACATAATTGGTTGAAAATATATATTTAGATGAAACGAAAATTCCATTAACATTTTTTGAAGACGAAACTGTAGATGGTTTATATAAAGTAACAATTGAATTTAATGTAACGAGTGAAGCGTATCACGATATTGCAGTTTTGCTATATAGAGGACGTTTTGATGTTGAAGTTCCGGATAAAGATAAGCAATTTAAAGGTGAAATCTATAATTATTCAACGTCTTTAACAAATTTATATAAGGACAATCAAGTTGCGGTGTACCATCTTGTGCTTAAAGAAATACGAGAGGACCAAAAGGGATGAATGGTATGAAATTGAGTATACTTGATCAATCACCCATTTCGCCTGGTCAAACAGCGAGTGACGCTTTTAAAGATTCTTTGGCATTAGCACAATTAGGAGAGAAACTAGGTTATGAAAGGTATTGGTTAACTGAACATCACGGTTTGTCTAACCTTGCAAGTTCAGCGCCAGAAGTATTACTTTCTTATATTGGTGCGCATACAAACCGTATAAGAATTGGTGCAGGTGCCATATTGTTACCACATTATAGACCGTATAAAGTTGCCGAGCAGTTTAATACTTTGGCTACTTTATTTCCTAATAGAGTAGATTTAGGTATAGGTAGAGCACCTGGTGGCTCAGCTGAAGCAACGAATGCATTATCGACGCAGTTTTTGAAGCAAGTGTGGGCTTTACCAGAACTGTTAGAAGAATTATTGATGTTCTTGGAGGGGCAGTTTCCTTTAGATCATGAATATCATAAAGTAAACGTGTTACCTCAACCTGATGTACCATCAACACCATGGTTATTAGGAACAAGTGAGAAAAGTGCTTTACTTGCTGCTAAAAATGGCATGCCATATGTGTTTGGAGCTTTTATGAGTGATCAAGATGGCCGTGCAATTGTGGATCGTTACCGTGAACATTTTGAACAAAGAAATCAAGAAACACCTAAAGTGATTGTAACGGTATCTGTCATATGTGCAGAGACTAATCAAGAAGCGGAAACACTTGCTATAGAAAGTTTAATACCTAAAGCACAAGGTGAAGATAAAAAAGAAAAAGTACAAACGTTTGATGCGTTAAGTGAACGTGAAAAAGAAATGCTTTATGACATGAAAGACAATATGATTATTGGTGATGTCGAAACCGTTCAATCAAGACTTCAAGCGATTCAAGCAGAATATCAATGTGATGAAATCATGGTGAGCACAAATACAATAACACATGATGATAGAATGCAATCTTATAGATTATTAGCACAAATATAAATACTTGTTTCAGAACTCAAATATGATATTAAAGGGTGATTTCGTATGATTTTATTAATAGGAAAAATCATCATCTCAGTCGGTCTCATAGTCGGTTCAATTATAGAAGAAACAATACGAGCTAAACGAAAGAAACAGTCTAGAACAAAATAAGGTTCTAGACTGTTTTTTGTTAATTTCATGTATCATGACTTGATATGTTTATTAATTTCGGATACGAGTGCTTGTACGCCTTTATATTCTAAATGCACGCCGTCATAGGCGAAGTATTCTGAATGGCCGTGTGCTTTACTATACCAATCTATCAGTTTGACGTTCTTATGTGCTTGAGCAATCTTTGATAATTTCTCATTCACACTTTGTTCCCAATCTCTTGGTACGTGTGTATTCACGACATATACATGCGCATTACCAAACATTTTAATGAGCTTCGTCAAATCATCAAATGAAAAATCTCCATTCGTACCAAGTTCAAGTACAACTTGTTGATTGGCTTTGTTAAATGTACTGTATTTCTCTTGAACGAGTGGGATAGCATCATTTAAATTACGACCGACTTTACCATCTATTATTGCATCTGGATATGCTTTATGTATTTCTTCGCCGATATCAACCATGACGGAATCACCGATAAATAACATCTTATCTTGATGTTTCCCTTTATGATTAATGGTTTCTTCGCTATTTACATTAATTTTAGGAATAGGTAATATCAAACTATTTTTATGGTCGTGATTTGAAACTTTAAAAGTCGTCTTGGCATGATGATGTTGCGTTTGTTGTAAATAATCAAAATGTCCTGAAAGTATTGTTAACATAAGACCAATTAATACTAAAATAATGCTACTCTTAGCAATGAGTGATTTTAATTGAGCTTTTCCAGGTTTGAAATATGCTAACCCACGTACTCTAATGGGTACTTCAACATAGCGATATGAACATTCAGCTAACAGTAACGTTAATACGATTTCTATCAATATCATATAAAAGGGGATTTGACCTTGAACGAAATGTTTATTGATAAATGTTATGACAGGGTAATGCCATAAATATAAACTATAAGATCTCTGTCCAATCCATAACAATAATCGATTACCTAATACTTTAGATAATAATGTGCTAGGGTGAACAGCACTCGCAATGACAGGTAATGAACTTAAAGAGATAAGATAAATACCACCAAAGTATAACCAATTGTCATTGGATGAAACAGTCAACATAAAGTAAATTAATAGCGCAATTGAAATACAACCTATCGTTTCAATTCCAATCTTTAACGGTGTTATAATTTGCTGTTTCAATCTAAAAGGCGACCATATGTATGCTAGTAATACACCTAATAACAAAGTTTGTAATCTAGTGTCTGTTCCAAAATATACTCTTGAATTATTAACATTCGGTTCAGCAATTAATATCATTAACAATAAAGAAATAAGAGAAGCTATAAATACAACTAAAACAAAATGCCTTTTTAACTTTTTAATGCGAAGTAATATCATTAATAAAATTGGCCAAAAAACATAAAATTGTTCTTCAATCGCTAAACTCCATAAATGTTTAAGTGGCATCACTTTGAAGCTATCAAAATAACTAACATGATGAAAAATATACCACCAGTTGGATACATAAAATAAAGCAGCAAACGTATCTTGTTTTACACTTTTAATAATGCTCGGTTCAAATAATAAGGTATATGTAAGTACAATACTTAATAAAAATAAGACTGCCGGCAGTATCCTTTTAATACGTTTCTTCCAAAAATGTAAGAGGTCTATCGTGCCTGTATGTTGATATTCATGGATTAATAAGCTCGTAATTAAATAGGCAGAAATGATAAAAAAAGTATCCACACCTAAAAAACCACCCGATAACCACTTAGGATTAAGGTGATAAATGATGATAGCTATAACCGCAATTGCACGTAAGCCATCTAGACCATATAAATAGCGAATTGGGTGTGACTTTATCTCTTTCATTTGATCATTCATTTCTCATTGACTCCTCAATAAATTGTAAAAATCTCTAATAAGAAATATTGTACCATAATTTACCGAGGATTTCAAGTTTAAGTTAGCCACCTATAATGACTGAGGTGTACACAAGGGTTAACCGTATTCGAACCTGTTGAGGATTGATTGGTTTTAATCAATTAATACTCAACAGGTAACCAAAGCTAAGACTTTAGCTTTGGAAAGATTCATACAGATTGAGGTGCTTTAAACTTTCTGCCATATTATGATGAGCTGTGTTGTAATTTAAAGTCTTTCTAGGATAGTCATTCATATATTGTTGTATGGCTTTTATGAAGCGTTTTTGAACATTGGATAAATCATGTGCTTTTGGAATAAAACGACGAATCATTTTATGTTGGTTTTCACTTGTCCCACGTTCATATGATGAGAATGGATGTGTGAAGTATATTTCTATCATATGGCCAAATTCTTCATACAGCGATGCAAATTCTGAACCATTGTCAGATGTGATAGATTTGAAGATTTTTGGTGCTTTTTCGTCTAAGGAGTCAAATAAGTTTTTCAATGCGTGAGACACCGCATCAGCACTTTTACTCTCTATTATTTCTAGTATTTCAAAACGCGTTTGTCTCTCAACAAGTGTTAAGATAACTGGCTTTGACTTGTTTTTAGTTCCTATTACGGTATCTATTTCCCAGTGACCAAAAGACTGACGTGATTCAATTTCACTAGGACGTGTCTCAATACTTGGACCGAGCACTCGACTGTGTGGATGATTATGGTAGCTATTCTGAGTAGAGTGACGTCTTTTTAATTTTTCTAGTAGATCAATATTCTTAGTTTCCATGATTTGTTGATCTATCCAAGCATATACTGTCGTTGTTGAAGGGATTTTTTCTCTTTCAAAACATTGTTCCTTGTGAGCATATGCCACGACTGCTTCAGGTGACCAGCGTTTCTTTTTCATGAGGTGATCTGCCCATGGAATAAATAATGGGTTCTTCTTCCATAAGGGCTGAGCACCACATTGTTGTCTGTTTTGTCGATAACGTTGTTGACCTAGTGAAGAAAAATAAATTTGCGTCTCATATTCATAGACTTTATGTTGTTGTTTTTGTCGTTTAATTTGACGTGTTGTTCCTCGATGAATTTCGTTATTGATTGTTTGAGGTGCACGTCCTAATTCACGCGCGATTGCACGATTTGAAAAACCTAAATTTTTAAGTGTTTCTATTTGAACACGTTCTTCATAACTTAAGTGTGTTCCTTTATGGTTTGTCATGTTAGAATAAGTATGCGTCATGTGAATTCATTCCTTTATTGATTTGGTCTGGTAGCCTCAATAATAACATGAAATTCACGTGGCGTTTTTTGTCTAAAGGTGGCTAAGTTGATTATAAAATCCACCAAACCGAAACAAGATCGTTAGCCGACAAAAAATACAAAAAAATACAAAAAAACTGGACCATATCAATCATGGTCCAGCCTCATAATATAAATCTACTTAACACATTCGTTTCAATAACTCAGCTTTAATAATATTTTGTGCTTCTTTGTAATTCTCTGCAGTATGTTCCTGTGCATTTACAATAAGTAAGTCAATTAAATCAGAATCACTTTTTTGACTAACTTCAACTTCGAATTGGAAAATGTTTTCTTCTGTTTCCCTATGGCTCGCGTTTGGCTTAATAATTTGATAGTAATTATCAGCGCCTAATCCACCTTCTTCAATCATAACTGAAATCTCTGAAGATCTTTGTTCATTCTGCCGGTTCACTTTTATAAGATTCTTACCTTCAACAGTCATTTGAAAAACCTCCTTGATTACTCATAATGAATATCCAAAATTCAAAGCAAGAGACAAATATCTATTTAACAATAGTGTATTATTACACAGTCGAAATTACAAATAGAACGCTCAAATAAAAATGCAATATTTTACATACGTCAAATTTGGAAAATAGTAAAATTATAATTATTTTACCAGTTATTGACAAAGTTTACAGAATAATTAAAATATTTATTACATATATATAACTTAAATAAACAAGGGGGTCTGAAAATGAAACCATATTGGAAAACTTTTTTATTAGTATGTTTAAGTTTAATGCTTGTATTAGCAGCATGTGGCAAAGGGGAAAATAAGGATTCTAAAAAGGAATCAGCTATGGAAAATAAAACTGGAAAAAGTGATGCTAGAGGTGGCACTTTGAAAGTTGGTATTGGCGATGCACCTGAAGGTAATTTCCAAGGTATTTTTGCTGGTACGGCAGGTGATTCTGAAGTTATCGGTTATTTCAACGATGGCTTAGTAGATTTCGATGACCATTTACAAATAAAGCCACATATTTTGTCATGAGATAAGAAAGATGGAGACAATCTAACTTATACATTCAAAATGAAAAAAGGCATTAAGTGGCATGATGGCAATCCACTTACTATGAACGATTGGATTTTTACTTTAGAAACATTAGCAAATAAAGATTATGATGGTCCACGTTATAGTGGTGTTGAGCTAATTAAAGGTGCCGAAGAGAAACATGCTGGTAAAGCAGACAAAGTAGAAGGTATTAAGAAAATAGATGACTACACTGTAGAAATTACATTTAAGAAAGAAAAATCAAACAACTTATATGCTTTATGGACTGGATCGCTTATTAGTGAAAAAGTATTTAAAGATATTCCTGTAAAAGAGATGGCTAAATCTGATGCAGTACGTAAACATCCAATAGGAATAGGTCCATTTAAAGTTAAAAATATTGTTGATGGTGAGTCAGTTGAATTTGTTAAGAATAAAGATTACTGGCAAGGTGAACCTAAGTTAGACAAAATTAATTTAAGAGTTGTAGAACAAACTTCAATTGCACAAGCTTTAGAAAAAGGTGAAATTGATATGTCTTCTGTTTCACCACCGATTGCTAAAGAAATTAAAGATAGTAAATCTGAAAACGTTAAATTATTAGAAGCACCTTCAACGTCTTATGCAATTATTGGTTTTGTGTTGAATGATTATGATAAAGAGAAGAATGAAATTGGTAAACCACGTCCTAAATATCAATCTAAGGAATTAAGACAAGCTATGGCATATGCGATCAATCGTGATGAATGGATTAAAGCATTCTATCATGGTTATGGTAAACCGTTAAATGGTTTAATTCCATCATCACACTGGAGTGGTGCTAAAAAAGGTGAAGTAACAGAATACAAATATGATGTTAAAAAAGCAGAAAAATTATTAGATAAAGCTGGATACAAAGATAAAGATGGTGATGGCTTTAGAGAAGATCCAGATGGTAAAAAGTTTGAAATCAATCTTAAGCACTATGCAGGAACGAACCCAACATTTGAACCTCGTACAGCAGCACTTAAAGGATATTGGGAAAAAATTGGTCTAAAAACAAAAGTAGAAATGGTTGAGTTTGGTAAATATAACGATGATTTAGAGAAAGGCTCTAAAGATATGGAAGTTTACTTCCGTACTTGGATTCAAGGAGCGGACCCAGATCCATCAGAAATGTACAAATCAACAGCACTTTGGAACGAAACAAGATATAAAAATGAAAAAGCTGACAAGTTATTAGATGAAGCTATCGACTCTAAAATTGTTGGTGATGACCAAGATAAACGTAAGAAGAAATACTTAGAGTGGCAAAAAATCTGGGCAGAAGAAATTCCAGCAATACCACTTACTGAATTAATTGATACAACAGCTGTAAATAAAAGAGTTAAAAATTATGAAGTTTCATTAAAAGGTGCAAATCCAATCTACGAATGGACTGTAGAGAAAGACAAATAAATAATTTAGTGCGGTAACTTTTAGGAGTCTGGAACAGTCTGTCGTTCCAGGCTCTTATTATATATAAGCGTTACATTAATAACTTTAAAAAGTGTAATGGATTTATAAGCTATCGGGGGGATAATATGCATGGTAATCATTTGTTAGAAATACATAATTTAAGTACAGGATTTGATATAAACGGTAAGAACTACAATGCGATTTCTAATGTTAATTTAACTTTAGAGAAAGGTGGAATATTGGGGGGTGTAGGAGAATCTGGTTCTGGGAAACCAGTGTTAAGTATGTCGATTTTAAAATTATTACCTGAAAAAATTGCGAAAATTAATTCTGGTGAGATCAAATATATGGGTGAACGTATTGATCAATATACGAATGAACAATTAAATAATATTAGAGGAAAAGAACTTGCTATGATTTTCCAAGAGCCGATGACATCACTTAACCCAGTATTTACAATAGCTAATCAATTGATCGAAATGATGCTATTACACTTAAATATTTCTAAGAAAGAAGCTAAAGAAAGAGCGATAGATCTATTGAAAAAGGTAGGCATACCAAGAGCGCAGCAAGTTATTAACGAGAACCCTCACCAATTATCTGGAGGTATGAGACAGAGAGTCATGATTGCTATGTCGATTTCTTGCTACCCTAAATTACTTATTGCGGATGAACCTACAACAGCACTCGACGTAACTGTTCAAGCGCAAATATTAGATTTATTGAAGAAGGTTCAAGATGAAACGGATATGGGCGTTATCTTTATATCACATGACTTAGGTGTTATTGCAGAAATATGTGATACTGTCGCAGTTATGTATGCAGGTAAAATTGTTGAACGTGCTTCAGTAGAAGAAATATTTAATAATCCTAAACATCCATATACGAAATTACTATTACAAACAATACCAAGATTAGATATCAAACAAGATAAATTAGAAACAATTAAAGGTTCAGTACCTTCTATAGATAAAATACCGAGTGTTGGATGTAACTTTTATGATAGATGCCCATTTGCGATGGACGCCTGTGCAACGACAAATTTAAAAGATATCTCTATAAATGAACATCATAAAGTTTCGTGTCATTTATATGATGAATCGATATCAGAAAAAGGGGGTCCATTACATGTCTAATGAGTATGTATTAGAAGTTAAAAATCTTAAACAGTACTCCCCAATTGGTAGTGACCCCCCAAAGTTAGAGTTTCCATTATGCTATTAATTGGCTGGATTGAGTTCGGTATTGTACTGGACTTCGTCCAGCCAATTTTAATTTCAAACGTTCATTGTTATACCAATAGATGTAATCCTCAATTATTCTTTTTAATGTTTCATAGTTAACAAGTTCTTCTCCATGATACATTTCCTGCTTCATGATGCCAAAGAAATTCTCCATAGAAGCATTATCCGCACACGTCGCTTTACGTGACATACTTTGATAAATCCTTTGTTCCGATAATCTTCTAATCCATGCATTATGCTGATAATGCCAACCTTGATCAGAATGTATCGTCGTACGATATGGTGCTTCATGCTTAATGATTGTAACTGCTTTATCCAATGATTGAAGTACTAAGTCTAATGTTGGTCTTCTGGATATACCATAAGAAATGATTTCCCCATTGTATAAATCCATAATAGGGCTGAGATATAATTTTTGTTCTTCAGCACATTTAAATTCAGTGATATCTGTCACTAATTTTTGAAGTCGAATAGATGTATGGAATCTACGATTCAAGCGATTTTCAGCCACTTTACCAACTGTACCTTTGTATGATTGATAGCGTGATTTACGTGTGAATTTTTGACATTTTAATCCTAGTTCTCGCATAATTCGTTGTACTTTCTTATGGTTAATGAGATAACCTTGATTTCTCAAAGCTAAATATATACGACGATAGCCGTATTTACCGTTGTGTTTTTGAAAAAGTTCAATGATCTTTTTCTTCCAACCTTTATCTAAATCTTCCTTTTGTAATTGTTTGGCATGGTAATGATAGGTTGCTTCTGGTATACCAACCTTTACTAAGATATCTTTTAATTTGAATCCTTCTTCTTTGAGTTCGAATGCCACTGCTGCTTGTGCTTTTCTAGAAAGGCACTCGGATTCTCTCGAAAAGCATTCAACTTTTTTAAATAAGCATTCTCTAATCGAAGATTTTCATTTTCTAGCTCTAACTCTTTTTCTCGTGATAGGTTTTGATTAGATTTCTTCTGTTTCTTCTTTTTCATGGGAGGTCGTCCTTTCGGCTTTTCGAGTCCTTCCACACCTTCTTTGTCATATATCTTTTTCCATCGCACAATAATAGATGGGGTATTTAGGCCAAATTTAATCGCTGTATCTTGGAAGGAATCGTCTGTTCTTTTCATATAGTTTAATACATTTATTTTGAATGTAACAGAATAAACTGTCTTTTTCTGTTTCTTTTTTAATGCCATCTACACCGAATGATTGAAAGGCTTTTACCCATGTTCGTATAATAATTTTATCAGGTATATTATATTTTTTAGCTAATTTTCGATAACCATAATGGCCATCTAGATAATCTCTTACAACTTTCAACTTAAATTCATCACTATATTTTGTCATATTAAAACACCCCCTAAAGTTAGTTTTTTTACTCTAACTTTAGGGGTGCAGTACCATTAAAGGTGGCGTTTTTCAGCGTAAAGTTGGAGAAGTAAAAGCAGTCGATGGTATTTCTTTTAATATTAAAGCCGGACAAACTGTCGGACTTGTTGGTGAATCAGGATGTGGTAAATCTTCAGCTGGTAGAACCATTTTACAATTACAAAAGGCAACATCTGGAGAAATTATTTTTTGTAATCAAGACATTACAAAATTAAAAGGAAAGTCTTTAAGACAAGTGAGAAAAGGATTCCAAATGGTATTCCAAGATCCTTATGCTTCTTTGAATCCAATGCAGATGATTGGAGATATTATTGGAGAGCCAATTAGAAATTATTACAAGAAATCTCAAGAAGAAGTGAAATCAGAAGTGTTAGAGCTTCTAGAAAAAGTTGGACTTAATGAAGAAGCTTACTATAAATATGCGCATGAATTTTCTGGAGGACAAAGGCAACGTGTAGGTATCGCTAGAGCGCTTGCGTTAAAACCTAAATTGATTATTGCGGATGAACCAGTAAGTGCATTAGACGTATCTGTTCAATCTCAAGTATTAAATATCATGGCAGACTTACAAAAAGAATTTGGACTGAGTTACTTATTTATTGCGCATGATTTAAGCGTTGTTAAACATGTAAGTGATTATATATGTGTGATGTATTTAGGACATATCATAGAAAAAGGACCCGCTGATTTAATATATGAAAACCCTAGACATCCTTATACACAATCGTTAATTTCAGCAATACCGGAAATAGATCCTGCGAAGCGGAAGAAGAGAATTTTATTAGAAGGTGACTTACCATCACCGAGTAATCCGCCAAAAGGTTGTCCATTCCATACAAGATGTCCTTATGTGAGAAAAGAATGTTCAGTTGAAAAACCGAGCTATCGTAAAGTTGGAGACGAACATTATGCTACATGTATTCTGCTAGAAGATGAGGTGAAAATAAATGATAACTCTAATCATTAGAAGATTATTACTTATGATTCCATTACTATTTTTAATTTCTATCGTCATTTTTGCTTTAGCCAAAATGCAACCAGGAGATACGTTTACTGGTCAAAAATTGCCCAATGTTAGTTCGAAATATTATGAAGAACAAAGAGAAAAATTAGGACTCAATGATCCTTTGCATAAACAGTATCTTACATGGGGGAATAAGATACTTCATGGAGAATTAGGAGATTCGATTAGATATAAAAGACCAGTTATGGATTTAGTAAAAGAACGTATGCCTAATACGATTTTATTAGGTGTTATCAGTTTAGTCATTACATATATGATTGCCTTTCCGCTTGGCATAGTTTCGGGTAGGAAACCATATAGTTTATACGACTATAGTATACAAGTGTTGAATTATCTTATGTTGGCTATTCCTTCCTTTGTTGCAGGTGTGTTTGCGATATATGTATTTGCCTTTCAATTGGGATGGTTCCCATTTTCAGGTTCAGTTGAAATCGGACTTGAAGAAGGTAGTTTGTCATATTATATAAGTAAGTTATATCACGCTATTTTACCAGGAATGATATTGGGGTTATTATCAACTGCAAGTTATATACAATTCTTACGTAATGACATTATTGAAGTATCTAGAAAAGATTATATACGTACAGCACGTTCAAAAGGGTTATCGGAATCTAAAATTTATAATAAACACATTTTAAGAAATTCAATCATTCCGATTGTTACATTCTTTGGGTCTGACGTGTTATCTGTATTTGGTGGTGCAGTTATAACTGAATCAATCTTTTCATATCCTGGAATTGGGAAGTTGCTGATTGAATCTATTGGTGGTAAAGATTATCCACTCATGATGTCGTTGTTATTGTTCTTTTCATTTTTAGGGTTATTAGCCAATTTAATTTCGGATATTTCATATAGTTTAGTAGATCCACGTATCAAGAGTAACTAAGGGGGGATAATATGAGTAAGCAAAATAAAATCAAAAACAAATCGCCTTTGATAATCGCAAGAAACAAATTTATACGTAACAAACCAGCTATGTTTGCGACCTTAATATTATCTTTAATATTCTTTGTATCTATAATATCACCACTCATAGCACCATATGATCCAAACTTGCAAAATTTAGTCATGATTAAAGGCGAAATGACAACTGAGCATTGGTTGGGGACAGATTCAGGTGGTAGAGACATATTAAGTAGATTATTATATTCTGGTAGAGTTTCACTCATTTTCGGTCTCGTTACGACTGTCGGATTAATGTTAATCGGAATATTAGTCGGCATGCTTTCAGGATATTATGGAGGATGGGTTGATACGATACTTATGCGATTCACAGAGTTTGTAATGCTCTTTCCTTTTATACCATTCGCTGTTGTATTGAATGCGAATTTTAGCGTTAAAATTGAAAACAAATATGGATCTGCTTTAATACTTGCAATCGTACTGATTGCATTGTCATGGGTTGGTATTGCACGTATTGTTCGAGGTAAAGTATTGCAAGAAAAAGAAAATGAATATTTTTTAGCAGCTCAATCAATTGGAACACCTGTTTATAAAATTTTGTTAAAGCATTTATTACCTAATATACTGAGCGTTATTATTGTACAAGCAACGTTAGTATTTGCAGTCCAAATTGTAGCAGAATCGGGATTAAGCTTTTTAGGATTTGGTATTGATAAGACTGTTCCGACATGGGGTAATATGCTAACAGATGCGCAAGAAGGAGATATTTTGAGAAGTAAACCATGGATTTGGATGCCACCAGCGATTATCATTACGGTTACGATATTATGTATTAACTTTATAGGTGAAGGTTTAAAAGATGCACTGAATCCAAAATCAGTTCGTTAAGTATATAAAGCTAAAAATTTTTGATGTATTTTTACAACACATCATGTGACCTGCACACCTTATGATTTACTTTTACACAATATTGATTTAGAATTGATATATAAAGAATTAAGATATCTCTTAAAGAAAGTTGCAATTCTTTCAGACTTTTATATTTATGTATACCCAATTCATGAATATAATACATCTTAAATTTTAGAAAGGTGATCAAAATGGATAATAACCAACCAAAAGACGTTATTCTCATTGGTGCTGGTATTTTAAGTACAACATTTGGTTCTTTTTTGAAAAATATTGAACCAGATTGGAATATTAAGTTATTCGAAAGATTAGAACAACCAGCTATTGAAAGTTCAAATGAAAAAAATAATGCTGGTACAGGTCATGCTGCGCTATGCGAATTAAACTACACAGTTGAGCAAGAGGACGGTTCAATTGATGTTGAAAGAGCGAAAGAAATTAACGAGCAATTCGAAATTTCTAAGCAATTTTGGTCATACTTAGTTAAGAGTAAAGCTATCGAGAATCCTCAAGAATTCATTAGACCATTACCACACATCAGTTTCGTAATGGGTATTCGAAATGTAGATTTCTTAAAACGTCGTTATGATGCATTGAAATCTCTACCAATGTTTGAAGGCTTAACTTATACAGAAGATCATAAAGTATTAGCTGAGTGGATGCCTTTAATGATGAAAGGTCGTAATTCAAACGAGCCACTTGCAGCAAGTAAAATTGACGAAGGTACAGATGTTAACTTCGGTGAATTAACACGTAAATTAGTTAAAAATATCGAAAAACATGAAAATGCACAAGTTCATTTTCGTCATGAAGTAGTAGACTTTAAACAACTTTCTAATAGTAAATGGGAAGTTAAAGTTCGTAACTTAGAAACTGGTAAAGTAGAAACGCATGTTGCTGATTATATCTTTATCGGTGCAGGCGGACATGCCATTCCATTACTACAAAAAACAAAAATTCCTGAAAGTAGACATCTTGGAGGATTCCCAATTAGTGGTGCATTCTTAGTATGTAACAACCCTAAAGTTGTAAGTGAACATAATGCCAAAGTTTATGGTAAAGAGCCACCTGGCACACCACCAATGACTGTACCTCACTTAGACAGACGTTATATTCAAGGCAAAGAAAGTTTACTATTTGGTCCATTCGCAGCAATCGGTCCAAAATTCTTGAAAAATGGATCTAACTTAGATTTATTTAAATCTATTAATACAAGTAATGTTGTGACAATGTTATCTTCAGGTGTTAAAAACTTATCACTTGTAAAATATTCAATTCAACAAGTATTACAACGTAAAGAAGATCGTATGAAAGAATTGCGTCGATTTGTACCAGATGCAAAAGACGAAGATTGGGATATTCATATCGCTGGTAAACGTGTACAAGTTATTAAAGATACAGAAGAACATGGCCGTGGATTTATTCAATTCGGTACAGAAGTTGTAAATTCAGAAGACCATACTGTAATTGCTTTATTAGGTGAATCACCAGGAGCATCAACATCAGTATCTGTAGCTTTAGAAGTAATCGAGAAGAACTTCCCTCAATATATGGATAAATGGGAATCTAAAATTAAAGAAATCATTCCTTCATATGGTGAATCTTTAATCGAAGATACTGCTTTATTGAAGAAAACTCGTAAACAAACAGCAGAAGCTTTAGAATTAAATAAATAATGTTGAACAACAGAAGCCATTCCGTTCAGTCGGAATGGCTTTTTTATGTTTAAACGCACGAAGACTGTGAACATAACCCTGTCAAGTAGACACTAAAAAAAGTAATCAATATGTTGGCTGTGCTTTTATAAGCGCAGCCATTTTTAATGAAATTCTTTTAGAATTATAAAATTTTATATATTCATTTATTTGCTTTGTGGCGTGTTTTATATCATTGAATGTTTGAGATTTGTCTTTGAATACCTCTGATTTGAGTAACCCCCAAAAGCCTTCCATAGGACCATTATCAATACATCTACCTACACGAGACATGCTTTGCTTCATAGAAGCATTTTTAATCATCTCTCTAAATAGAACACTCGTATATTGGAATCCTCTGTCGCTATGAAATATAATGCCTTCGGTATTTCTTTTAATTATGGCTTTGTTAAAGGTATCGTATACAAGCTTATTATTGTTTTGAGATGAGACTACATGGCTGATGACTTTCTTAGCACCTAAATCATAAATAGCGCTTAAATACACTTTAGATCCATTTTTCAATTTAAATTCTGTCACATCTGTTAACCAGACCTTATTAACTTTACTTGTTGTAAATTTTCTGTTTAGGATATTTTGAGAAGTGATTTCTGGCTTACTAAGTTTATATTGCCTTCTCTTTTTTCTAATGACAGCTTTTAATCCATACTTCTTCATAATTCTATATACGCGTTTATGATTAACCTGGAATTTAGTATATAATCTCAGATAAATATAAATTCTTCGATATCCATATATGCCATCATGTTCATGATAAATCCTGAAAATCTCATCTTTTAATTCGTTATTGAATCTTTCAGATTCTGAAACCTCTCTGTTTTTCCATTTATAATAACTTGCTCTCGATATTTCAAGTGCGGCGCATATCCATTTGATTGGATACTTATCTTTTAATGCTTCGATTGTCTTGTATGCTGCTATTTGCTTGATTTTCGATTCATCAACTGCCTCTCTATTTCTTCCTGCTTTTTTAATACCTCATTCTCCATTTGGAGAAATTTATTTCTTTGTTCAAGTGCTTTTATTTTTAATTCAAGTTCTTCTTCTCTAGTTAAAGCTTCAACTGGTTTTCCTTTACCTCTACCATCTACTAAACCAATATCACCATGTTTTTCATACTTTTTTACCCAATTATAGACTTGTGAATAGTTAACTTGGTACTTTTCAGCTGTCTTATTAAAGTCTCTATTATTTTCAATACAATATTTAGCTATTTCAATTCTCTCTTCAAATGTTGTTTTTCTAGTATTCATAGTGTCTACCTCCAGATATGGAAAATAAGATTTATTTTCCTTTCCTTCAGTATACTTTACCACCCAATTTTTTAAAGTAGCATGATGTGAAATATTGTAATAGGCTGCTAGATCTGAATACGTCTTATTAGTCTCTAGATATTCTTTAACAACTTTTTCTTTAAATTCGCGTGTATAGATTTTATTTCGATTCTTATTTATAAGTGCTGTTATACCATGTTGCTTATACACTTTATATTTAAATCGAATCACACTATCACTAATATCTAAATTTAACTTATCAATTATATTTTGAAAGGAATAACCCTTTTCATGCAAATCGAAGATTTCCTGATACAGTTTAACAGGTAGTCTAGTTTTATACATAAAAATACCCCCTATAGAGTTTTAGTTTTTTTAATGTCTACTCTATAGGGAATAATACACTGAGAGATATCGTGCGCTAGGGTACAAAATAAGGGCATAACGCACGAAGACTGAGAGATATCGTGCGCGTATAAATGAATCATTCAATTTTTAAGAAATCCTACTTTTAGAATTGTCCACTCCAACTATTCCTTCTAATTATTTGCTTGTGTATTATTTCATTTATCAAACAATAATATTTCAAATTATTTTAGAGTGAGATGTGATTTTTTCGCTTGGTGATTAGTGTTTCAATGATTGTATATATACGATGCATGAGTAATTTAATGGTCTAAATATTTTATTAATATAATGAAGTTTTTTATATGCGTGATAATTTTCGAGATATACGTATGTTCTGAACCAGCGATAATTATTAAAAAATATTACAACTACAGTATGTGAGGAGGTACTAAGTGTTAGTTGTAATTATTTCGATTTTGTAATTAAAAAGATATTGTCGTATACTTTTTTTACTTTTCTTTCATATTTATACTGTGTTATATTTACTAATGTAAGGGCTTACATTTTATTGGGGAGGTCTTTTATGGAATGATTGTAATTATGAAAGATAGGGGATAATCGTATGCAAATTATTTCGTTCGAAGATTTGAAAGACATTGTCAAAAGTGGAGATGTTATTTCACTGGCAGCATTATCAGTGAGTAATTTACCTGTGAGTGTCTTAAAACATTTGGTTAAAGCTCATGATGAATATGGAAATCTTAATGATTTAACTTTTATGGTTGCGAATGATATTAGTGATTATCGTGGTGATGGTTATGATTTAGATTCATTTGTGAGTAGAGGTATGGTTAAAAGGCTCATTATGAGTATTATCATTGGTTCACCTAAAACGATAGAAGCCATAAAGAATAATGATGTAGAAGCATATTTTGTACCGCAAGGATTGTTAGCTACACATTATCGAAATTCGTTAGCCAAATTTCCAGATATGATTTCTGAAATAGGTTTACACACTTCCGTTGATCCTAGATTTGATGGCGGAAAAGTCAATGATGTGACTAAGGAAGATATTGTTTCTTTATTAGAAATTAATAATGAAGAATATTTACAATATAAATTTCCTAAAGTTGATATTGCATTGCTTCGTGGTACATACGCTGATAGCGAGGGGAACATTTATATGCATCATGAAGCACACTTAGGAGAAGGCTATGGTGCTGCTCTAGCAGCGCATCAAAATGGTGGAAAAGTCATTGTACAAGTTAAAGAAATTGTACAACATGGTAGCTTTAAGCCGACAGAAGTCTTTATTCCTGGAGAGCTTGTGGATTATGTATGTGTAAATGATGACCCAAAACATCATAGACAAACCATTCAAAATTATTATGACCCAGCTATTTCGGGTGAATATAAAGTACTTAGTATGCCTGAACCAGTTAATGAATTGAGTACACGTAAAGTGATTTTACGACGAGCTGCCCAATTTTTAAATGTAGGTAATGTTGTCAGTATAGGGTTTGGTATTAACAATGAATTATCGAATTTATTAGTTGAGGAGAAAGCTGAAGATTTAGTGCAACTGAATATAGATACGGGTGTATTTGGTGGAATGATAGGAAGTGGTCAAAACTTCGGATTAAATTACAATTTAGATGCGAAGATGCGACATGAAATGACATGGGACTTTATTTATAGCGGAGGCATAGATGTAGCTTATTTAAGCTTTGCTGAAGTGGATCAGTTTGGTAATGTCAATGTTTCAAAATATGGCGATAGAATGAATGGTTGTGGGGGATTCATAGATATTAGTCAAACGGTCCAAAAAATTATTTTCTCAGGAACAATGGTAGTCGGAAGTAAGACTACTTGGAATGATAAAGGTTTAGTTGTTGAAAAAGAAGGTCATGCTCAGAAATTTGTTGAACAAGTGCATAATATGGACTTCAATGCATCATATGCTAAGACGTTAAATCAAGAAGTCTATTATGTGACGGAACGCGCTGTATTCCAATTAACCGATGAAGGTGTCAAATTAATTGAAATTGCAGCTGGATTAGATTTAGAGAAAGATATTCTATCCAATATAGCATTTCAACCGATAATTGCTGAAGAACTTAAAGTAACGGATCAGCAAATTTATCAAGAAAATTGGGGAGGATTGCAACAATGTATTAAAGACAATGGTTCAAACTATTAAGGGGGTAGTTTAATATGAATTACGATTGGATTAAAACGAGAGCGCAATATGACGAAGAAAAGGCAGCAGTTATCGATCCACTAAAAGGAACAGAATGGACTTATCAAGATTTAAATATTCGTGCTGAAAACTTAGCCAACCATCTTGAAGAACAAGGTATTAAAAAGGGAGATGTCGTTGGGATATTTGCACCAAATGATGTAGCGGTTCTTGACTTACTATTCGCTTTATTTAAGATAGGCGCAGTATACTTCCCAATGAACTGGAGACTCAAACCGAACGAAATTGAAAGTGTTATTGAAGATTCAGGTGTGAAGTTTATATTCTATGCGAATCGTCATTTAAGTAGTTTACAAGGGATTGCAGATGACTATTTACACATGGATATCGATTCACCTGAATATGATGAACTTGTAAATCCTAAAAATCATAAACCATTCAAGACAGTAGATGTAGGTCGTGATGATTTAGCGGCATTAATGTACACAAGTGGTACAACAGGATTACCAAAGGGTGTCATGTTCACTTATGATTCATTTACATCAAATGCGATTAATACGATACTCACTTATAAAGTGAATTCAGGATTTTCATCTATTATTTCGTTACCGATGTTCCATGTATTTGGATTTAATGATTTAGTCATTCCATTGTTGATGGCAGGTGGTTCACTCGTATTACATCGTTACTTCGAAGGTGAACAACTCAACGATTTAATGGCTAAATATAAACCGAATTACTTATCGCTTATTCCAACAATGTATTATGCCATGTTAGTAGCACCTAACTTTGATGTGAAGAACTTTGATAATATTGATTTTCTTATTCAAGGTGGTTCAGCACCGTTACCTGGTGTTCAGAAAAAATTTGCAAGCATGGGGTTAAATATTATTAATGGTTATGGCTTAACAGAAGCACCATTAGCGATGATTAATACACCTACTAATTCACTTAAAAAGCCATTGAGTATAGGTAAGCCAGTCATGTATGTAGAATCAAGATTATTTGATGAAGATTTCAATGACGTACCTGTAGGTGAAATTGGTGAATTAGCGATTAAAGGTAAACAAGTTACACCTGGTTATTGGCAAAAACAAGAAGAAATGAATAAATCTTTCCATGATGGTTATTTCTTAACAGGTGATTTAGCACGTATAGATGAAGATGGCGATATATTTATCGTAGATAGAAAAAAAGAATTGATTATTACAGGTGGAGAGAACGTCTTACCATCTGAAGTAGAAATTGTTCTAGCTGGTCATCCACTCGTAGCACAATGTGTTGTCGTAGGTTATGAAAATGAAAAATTCGGAGAAACTGTAGCGGCTGCTGTGTTACTGAATGAACAAGATCCAGATTTCGTAGAGAAATTAGATGCTTATATGCGTGAGAACTTAGCGAGTTATAAAGTACCTAAAAATTATCTATCCGTAATGAAAATGCCATTAACTTCAACTGCTAAACCAGACAAATTAGAAGTGAAAGCTATGATGAAGAGAAAGTTTCAACAATAAACAAAGATGACGCTAACATGAATACTAAATTTTTTTAGATGTAAATGTAAGCGCTTTAATAACATTTGGAGGTCATATATATGTCAACAAAATTAGAAACATTAAAAGCATTATTTCCAGAGGATGTATTGAATATTTCAAAACAATTAACAGAAGGTGAAGTCAAGTTCTTAAAACAACTTGATGATTTATTAGAAGAAAAATATCGTCCAACAATCAACGAACATTGGGTGAATGCGACAGTGCCAGAAGACTTCTTCGATGATATGGGTAAGCTCAACTATTTCCAAAATCCATTATTATTTGAAGGGCGTGAAGGTGCAAAGACACCTAGTCAATTATTCCAATTTTTCATGTCTTATGTCGTAGCACGATTCGATGTATCTTTAGTGACATTATTAGGTGTCCATCAAGGTTTAGGACATAATTCATTCTTATTTGGTGGTAGTAAAGAACAAATTGCTTACTACATCCCTAAATTACAATCACATGAATTAAGAACATGCTTTGCGTTAACAGAACCAGAACACGGATCAGATGTTGCAGGTGGACTTGAAACAACTGCAAAACGTGAAGGCGATAAATGGATTTTAAATGGTGAAAAGAAATGGATAGGCGGCGCGAATTTAGCAGATGTTATTCCGGTATATGCTGTTGATGTTGAAACAGGTAAACCTAAAGGCTTTATTATCAGACCAGAACAAGCTGGTGTGGATATTGAAGTGATTGAAAATAAAATCGCTTTAAGAATCATTCCAAATACAATTATTAAATTAGACAATGTAGAAGTTGAAGAAGATCAAAGACTTCAAAATATAAATGGCTTTAAAGATATTGCGAAAGTACTTTATTCTACACGTGCAGGAGTTGCATATATGGCAACGGGTGCTTTAGCAGGTGCTTTACGCGCAACGCTTGATTATGTAACAGAACGTAAACAGTTCGGTAAAGAAATTAGTAAATATCAATTAATCCAAGAGAAATTAGCTATGATGCAAGGAAATTTAGCACATTCAATGTCTATATGTGCCCAGCTTGCTAGAATGCAAGAAAATGGTGAATATGACGAAGTTGCCACTTCAACTGCTAAGATGATGAATTCACTTAGATTAAGAGAATCTGTCGCAATGGGTCGAGGTATCACAGGTGGTAACGGTATTTTAGCTGAATATGATATTGCGAGATTCTTCTCAGATGCAGAAGGGGTATACACATATGAAGGTACACACGAAATCAATGCACTGTTAATTGGACGTGCATTAACTGGAGATTCAGCATTTATTTAAGCTAACTGAGCAAGACGAAACACACTCAGAATATATGAATTTGGAGGACTTTTTATGACGATAAGTAAAGCGACCGTTCTAGGTGCAGGTACAATGGGGAGCCAAATTGCTGCACTATTAGTGAATGCAGGTTTAAAAGTAAAATTATTAGATATAGTAATCGATGAAAAAGACCCAAATAAAATTTCTAAAAAAGCATATGATGTGATTACAGATGCTAAAAGACCTTTATTATTCGATTTAGAATTTGCATCTAATTTATCTTACGGTAATTTCCAAGATGATTTAACAGGTGAAGATGATGCGGATATTTATATTGAAGCGGTTAAAGAAGAATTAGATATTAAACATCAAGTATGGAAACAAGTTACTCAAGTTGCGAAAGATAATGCGATATTCGCAACGAATACTTCAGGTATTCCAATTGAAGCAATATCTAAAGCATTTAGTGATCAAGATAAAGAAAGATTTTTAGGATTACATTTCTTTAATCCACCTCGCATTATGAAACTTGTAGAGGTCATTCCGAATCGTAATACGTCAGATGCAATCGTTGAAAGAACACAAGTATTTGCTGAAGAAGTACTTGGTAAAGGCGTTGTCGTTGCGAATGACGTACCTGGATTTGTAGCGAACAGAGTCGGTACACAAACGATGAATGACATTATGTATCGCGGAGAAGAACAAGGATTTTCAATTATTGAAGTAGATGCTTTAACGGGTAGAGCAATTGGAAGACCGAGTACCGGAACATACGGTTTATCTGACTTAGTTGGTTTAGATATAGCCGTTACTGTTACGAGAGGGCTCCAACAAGTGCCTGAAGAGCAACCATATTTCAAAGATACTAAAGTTGCCGATACACTTGTGAAAAATGGCTCGTTAGGTAGAAAAACGAAACAAGGTTTCTATAAAAAAGATAAAAAGACAAGACTTGTTTACGATATAGAAAGTGATTCGTACGTACAACCTGAGCCACCTAAATTCGAAATTCTTACTAAATTTAGTAAAGACTTAAAATCCAATTTAGATGTCATTTTTAATGCTGAAGATGATGCAGGTAAATTCTTATGGGAAACATTAAGAAATAATTTCTATTATTCAGCGATTAATGTCCCTAAAGCTGCATCTGACTTTAAAGATGTAGACCGTGCGCTTGTATGGGGATTTAACTGGAAAAAAGGACCATTCCAACTTTGGGACTTAATGGGCTTTGACCGTGTTAAAGATAGAATGAAACAAGAACTCGGTGAATTACCTGAATGGATTGAACAACAAAGCGGTGGCTTCTATAAAGAAAGCGAATCAATAGAGCGTGTCACACCGACATCAGCTTTCATTGACCGTGAAGTTTGGAATAGAGAAGATTCTAATTTATCAGTAGCAAACAAAGATCAATTATTACTTAAAATTCAAAGTAAAAATAATATTATATCTGATGGCTTTGCGAGCGACTTAATCGAATCGATTGATTTATTAGAACAAGAAGATTATACAAGCATGGTTATATATGCAGATGGCAATAATTTCAGTGTCGGTGCAAACTTGTTCTTAATGAAACAAGCACATGAAAGTCAGAAAGTAGATGAATTAGTAGGTCCAGCAATTGATAAATTACATGAAAGTTTCGGTAGAATGAAATATTCACTTAAACCTATCGTAACTGCAGTTCATGGTAGAGCTTTAGGTGGCGGTTGTGAAGTTGTCTTACATTCACCATTTATCGTTGCAGCGAGTGAAACATACATTGGACTAGTTGAAACTGGTGTAGGTCTATTACCTTCTGGTGGTGGATTAGCAGAGTTTGCAGATAGAGTGCTTAGAACAAATCATAAAAATGATGACAAACAAGCATCGATTACGAAAGTATTAATGAATGTAGGCTTAGCTAAAGTATCTACAAATGCATACGAAGCTAAGAAATATGGTTATTTAAGAGATATCGATACAATTATTTTCAACAAAGAAAGACGTGTTGAAGTTGCTTTAAATAAAGCGAGATATGAATCTGAAGAAAACTATATTCCTAAACCTAAAGCTCAATATCCAGCGCTAGGCAGAGATTTTAAAGCTTTAGCACAAGCTGAACTAGATGCGCAAAGAATTGGTCACTTCATTAGTGATTATGATTACGAAATTACTTTAAAAGTTGCACATATACTTGCAGGTGGAGATTTACCTCGTAATACGTATATTAATCAACGATATATTCAAAAGCTTGAACGAGAAGGCTTTTTATCTCTACTCAAAAATGAAAAAACATATGATCGTATTACGCATATGTTAGAAAAAGGTAAACCATTACGTAACTAATGAAGTGTTGAATAAGAGAGGATGGATATCAATGCAAGAGGCATATATAGTAGCATACGGACGTTTTGCAGCAGGTAAAGCTAAACCAGGTGGTGCATTATTTCATGAAAGACCTGATGAAGTTGCAGCTCAAGTATTAAAAGGTGTACTCAATCGTGTAGGTGGTACATTTGATGGTAGTATGGTTCAAGATGTTATCGTGGGGAACTCTTTTCCAGAAGGATTACAAGGTCAAAATATCGCACGTTCAATAGCATTACTTGCTGGATTACCAAATGAAGTTCCTGGACAAACGGTTAATCGTTATTGTTCTTCAGGCTTGCAAACTATTGCGATAGCAGCAAATGAAATTATGTCTGAACAGGCAGATGTGCTTGTAGCAGGCGGCGTTGAATTAATGAGTGCCGTACCAATGGGCGGTAATGAGCCAACAAATAATCCAGAGTTACAAGAAGCGGATACAGGTGTTTCTTATCCTATGGGACTAACGGCAGAAATGGTTGCTGAAGAATATAAAGTTTCAAGAGAAGAACAAGATGCTTATGCAGTAGAAAGTCATAAAAGAGCATCAGAAGCACAAAAATCAGGTAAGTTTGAAGATGAAATTATACCAATTGAAGTGCATAAAGTTAAATACGATGAGAACGGTCCAAATGTAACGAAAGAAATATTTAAACAAGATGAACTCATTCGTCCAGAAACAGATTTAGAAACATTATCTAAATTAAGAACAGTATTTAAAGCTGACGGCACAGTTACAGCAGGTACATCGGCTCCACTTACAGACGGAGCAGGATTTGTTGTATTGATGTCAGGCGATAAAGTAAAAGAATTAGGCGTGAAACCAATTGCTAAATTTGTAGGATTTAAAGCAGTAGGTGTAGACCCTAAATTAATGGGCATAGGACCAGCTTATGCAATACCAGAAGTATTAGAATTAACGAATTTATCAGTAGATGATATCGATTTAGTAGAACTCAATGAAGCATTCGCATCACAAACAGTAGCATCTATAAACGAAGCAGGGTTAGATATTAATAAGACAAACGTTAACGGTGGTGCAATAGCACTCGGACACCCACTCGGTGCAACAGGTGCTATGTTAACAGGCAAACTATTATCAGAAATGAGTAAACGCCCAGACTCCAAATACGGTATGGTAACAATGTGTATCGGCGTCGGAATGGGAGCAGCAGGCATATTTGAATATGTAAGATAATATATGTAAAGCATTCGATCATACGGTCGAATGCTTTTTTTGTTGGGGTTTGGGGGGTTAGAGATTTTGGGGAGAGGTGGGGTATTCTTGGCTTAAGTATCGAGTAAAGCCAAGAGATCGTGTAAGTCTGTACTGAACCCAAAAATCTAAACCTTAATTAGTATATTATTTCAAAGGTTTGTCTCCTGTAATTTTTGGGAGATAAGCCTTTTAATTTTGATTTGATTCTTTCGTTATTATAAAAATCGATATATCGATGAATAGCTTGTTCAAGGTCCTGAAAATCTTTAAATTCTTGGCCATAATACATTTCTTGTTTAAGTAACCGAAAAAAGTTTTCCATAACTGAATTATCTAGACAATTACCTTTTCTAGACATACTCTGAAATATTTTATGGTCTTTTAATAATCTAGTGTATTGTGAATGTTGATAATGCCAGCCTTGATCTGAATGAATCGTTAAACGATGATCTAGGTTTGGACGACGCTTTATCATTTCTTTTAATGGATTGATGACTATATCTAATGTAGGACGACTTGAGATTTTAAAGCTGATAATCTCTGAACTATATAAGTCCATAAAAGGTGATAAATATAATTTCTGACCATTCATTAATTTGAACTCTGTAATATCTGTTACGACTTTTTGAAATGGGAGACTTGTTTTAAATCTACGATTTAATATATTTTGAGCTACTTTACCAACTTTACCTTTAAAGGAACGATACTTACGACCTCTATGTGTGAACTTTGTACAAGTTAGATTATGTTCTTTCATAATTCTTAGTACTTTTTTATGATTTACGATAAGACCTCTATTTCTTAGTGCTTGTGTAACACGACGATAACCATAGGTATGGTTTGATTCTTCACATATTTCTTTTATTACTTGAATCAATGTTTCATCTTTATCAGCTTTACTAAATTTATTTATCCAATAATAGTATACAGATTTAGCTATTTGAGCGACTTTAAATAAGATACTTAATCGTATATTATATGTTTCATTTAGTTCCTTAATGACCTTTACTATTTCTGATTTTTGCTTCCGTAAATGTCGGTCAAGGCTTGTAACTTTTTTTGATAAGCTATACCTGCCTTTAACGTCTCATTTTCATTTCTAAGTCTTTCAAGTTCTTCACGTTCATTTTCATTTAAAGGTAAATTTTTATTATCTGATTTAGATCGTTTTTTAGTCATAGTGTGAGATCGTCCCTTTTGTTTATTATCTATATCAAGACGACACTTTTCATCAAATTGATGTTGCCAATTGGCAATGATAATAGGATTAATAATTCTAAAGTGATTCGCAGTATCTTGATAAGACAACATATTTTCTTGTCTAAATTTTAAAACAGATAATTTAAATTCGCTAGTATAAACAGTATTTCTACTTTTTATTTCTAAACCTTCTTCTCCAAACTCTTTATATTGATTGACCCAAATCCGAAGGACAGACCAACTTGAAATACCATATTTTAAAGCAATTGTTCTATAACTTTGATGTCCTTCTAAATATTCTTTTACAAGTTTTAGTTTGAATTTAAATTCATATTTTTTCCTCATTAGAATGCACCCCAATATTTTGATTTGTTTAGTTCAAATATTTGGGTTCACATCATTTTGGCATTTAGATAAATTGTCATGGTTGCTCGTACTTTTTATTTTGAGTATTGGTCTTATTATACAAAGATTTTCGGTACGCTATTTAGATGGAGATGCACAGTATCGAAAATATTTTTCATTATTTACATTTCTGACGGTGTTTGCTTCAGTTGCTTGGTTAAGTAATGATTTAAGATTAATGGCGATATTATGGGGGTTAACGTTATTTTGTTTAACGCGTTTAATCGGTTTAAACAAACATTGGCACATTACGAAACGTTTAGCGAAAAGTACTAGAATGATCTTTATTGTTAGTTGGATCGCTTTAGTAATCGCGATTTTGCTGACATACAATGTAACGGGTGAATGGCAACAGTCTACTATATTCAGTGAAAGCCATCTTGACCAATTTGATTCGTGGCAAGGTGTGGTTATTCAGTTGATGTTAGTGATATCGGTCATCATTCCAGCAGCTCAGTGGCCATTTCATAGATGGTTAATAGAATCTGTAGCGGCGCCAACACCAGTTTCAGCGATTATGCATGCCGGTATTGTCAATGTTGGTGGCGTCATTTTAACGAGATTTGCACCGATTTTTGCAAATGAATGGATAATTGGGTTACTTATCATTATCGCAACGATTTCAGTATTGATGGGAGCGGGCATTAGTTTAGTACATGTGGATTATAAAAGGCAGTTAGTAGGTTCAACGATTGGACAAATGGGCTTTATGCTTATCCAATGTGCTTTAGGTGTTTATTCAGCAGCTATCGTTCATCTGATGTTACATGGATTATTTAAAGCGACATTATTTTTTACGTTCTGGTTCTGCTGTAAGAACTTTTGATATGCCTTCAAGAATGAATGATAGTGTGTCGTATATATGGGTTCTAGTTGGCCGATTATTATCCATTATGATTGGTATTATCTTTTGGCTTATGGATCCGACAAGTAGTTACCAAATCATTAGCGCGCTTATTTTAGCTTGGTCATTATCTGTTTCATGGACACAACTGGTCGCGTATGGTGAGGGCAAGTTAGGTAGAATCATTGGATTACTAGCACTGTTAATTGTTGGTTTATCTTACTTTGGTGTACATCATTTATTCCATGATTTGTTACATCAATACGCAACAAATGTGAATCATACACCTATATTTGCAGTCATTATTATGATTGTATTGCTGTTAATAGGAAGTGCACTGAACTTGTGGGTTGCAAGAAATCATTCATCTAAAATCGTCACGATTATATATTTATGGATTGTACATTTAGGTGAATCGAAAGTGCAAAATATTGAAACACATCCACGCTATTTGAAAAATCATACGTTTAAAGGAGGTTATCAGCATGACGCAAACAATCGAATCAATAAATGACATCACATATTCAATTAAAGAGGCGAGTCGTGTCATAACACCACTTTCTCCTATTAATATATTTGCAGCGAGGCATCCTTGGGCGGGTATAGAAGATCGTACTTTTGAAGATGTCGCGAGATGGTTTCAAAAGGTATAGAATGTCGATTTGTATCCGAACAAAAGTTTATTATTTGCTGCAATTGAAAATGGAGAAATTAAACAGGAATATATAGAAGAACGATTATCAGTATGGCTATCGAACAATAATACGCCATTAAATAAAGATATGTTAAGAGAATATGCTGAAAGTATATTGTTTAATAGAAATAACAAGATAAACCTTACTGAACAAGAACTACAACAATTAAGAAAATCAATAGAAAATGTTTCACTAAATAAACAGCAAGATGATGACGTTATATTAAGTACGCGTATAGAACAATATTCTGGACAGGCGTATTTAGATAAGTTGAATGCACAAATGATTAAGTGGAGTAAATTATATCTTGATGATAATCAATCAGGATGGGCAATCCATAAAGATGGTAAAGGATTCTTTAAAAATTGGAAGAGGTTAGCTTATTTGGATCCCGCTTTATCGAAGGCAGAGAGACGTAAAATAAAAATGTTACCCTCAACATCTATTGAAACAATAAAATGCTGTTTAGACAAATTGGGTATATCAGAAGCACAAGTACAATCATATCTTGAAATACACTTGTTAACTTTACCAGGGTGGGCAGGTATGATGCTTTGGAAAGACGAACGTTTAAACTTGCTGACGGATTATTTAGCCATAAGATTGGCTTTGGAATGGACATTGATGAGTGAGCATGCTCAAGAACAACAACATACTGAACAAGACATTTCTCAAGTAGGATCTTGGTTTGAAAGTGGTATCTTAACGTTGGAAAATTGGTTCGCATTATCTCAAGGTGAACGAGAAGATTATATAGCATTTGCGCATCAATTTGATCGCATTACACAACATAAATTATTGCTAGAAGCTTGGGAAGATACGTATGAAGCACAACTCCAAAGTGAAATTCAATCTCATATCCATCATGAAGATGATGAAGCACCTGTCGAGGCACAGCTCGCTTTTTGTATTGATACTCGTTCGGAACCTTTTAGAAGACAATTAGAAATGGAAGGTCCTTTCGAAACAATCGGTATCGCAGGCTTCTTTGGATTACCGATTGAAAAATGTGAACTCGGACATCAACATACACATAATGCTTTACCAGTAATGAATAAACCGCAACATAAGATTTATGAATACGAAGATGCACATCAATCCAATCATTACGTTGAAAAGAAAAAAAGTATTTCGTCAATATTTTATACATTTAAAAAAATGAAACAAAATGTATTACCAAGTCTATTGCTTCCAGAATTAACAGGTTCATGGCTAAGTTTACAAACGATTGCGAGAAGCTTTATGCCTAAACGTACGGGAGATTTGGTCAATAGATTTAATAAAAATCTTATGAATAAACCGGAAACGAAACTTTCTATAGATCATGCGCCGAATCGGTTTGGTGATTTACCTATTGGGTTTACGAAACAAGATCAGCTTACTTACGCACGAGAAGCATTGAAATTAATGGATTTAACGGAAGATTTTGCGCCGTTAGTGGTCATATGCGGACACGGTAGTCATAGTGCAAACAATCCTTATGCAGCTTCATTAGATTGTGGCGCGTGTGGTGGTTCAGCGAGTGGCTTTAATGCGAAAGTATTAGCGACTTTATGTAATTTGCCTGAAGTTAGAGAAGGTCTCAAAAGCAATCACATTATAATTCCGGAAGATACAGTATTTGTTGCAGCCGAACATAGCACGACAACTGATCAATTAGAATGGCTATATGTGCCAGAACTTTCAAATCAGGCTGAGCGCGCTTTAGAAAAATTAAAACTAGCGTTACCTAAAGCTGGACATGAAGCAAATCGTTTAAGACTTGAAGATATTCCAGGTATGGAACATTCAAACGAACAATCCACAGCTAAAGCAGAACAGTTGGCAAGTGATTGGAGTGAAATCCGACCAGAATGGGGCTTAGCTAGAAATGCAACATTTGTTATTGGTAAGAGAACATTAACAGAGCAATCTCAATTAAATGGTCGCGCATTCTTGCATAATTATGACTGGACGAAAGATCATAATGGTGAAATTTTAAATACGATTTTAAGTGGCCCGGCGACAGTTGCTCAATGGATTAACTTACAATATTATGCTTCAACAGTTGCACCTTACTATTACGGAAGCGGCAATAAAATCACACAAACGGTGACGAGTGGCATTGGTGTTATGCAAGGAAACGGTAGTGATTTACTGACAGGTCTTCCTTGGCAATCAGTCATGAAAGCAGATGGAGAATATTATCATGCACCGATTCGATTATTAGTTGTGATACAAGCGCCGAATGATTACATTAGTAAACTACTTAAAGAAAATGCTGCGCTTAACACGAAAGTTAAGAATGACTGGTTATTGCTATCAAGTATAGATGAAAATGGTGAATGGCATAAATGGTAAATAAATGAGCAGGACAACTATTTATGTCTAGGACTCGAGAGGATGTATAATATGAATGATGAAAAAAATATACTCATACTATCTGATTTAAATACACATCTAGAAAGACAACTTGTTGAATCTTTAAATTTCAACCCAAATCATGTGATGTCGATACAAAGCTTTCAGGCAGAAATTGCGCATGCATATGGTGATGTGATGCGGTCTATTATTATCGCGATTTACGAATATGATATAGAGCATGTATATATCATTAGAAAGTCAAACGATAAACAAGTTATCGCATTATCTGAAAATGTCAAAAGGCATACAGAAAAAATAAAAACACTCGATTACTTATTTGAAAATTGTAAGCCTGAGTTTAGTAGTGACAATATTCATGAGTGGTTAAATGGTGAAAGTGATATTCATCAAAGTATTAAACAAAGCATTCATCAAGTTTCTAATCATCCACTTATTCCATCAGGTATTACAATAAACGGTATGACCATCAATCAAAACAATATTGAAACAATTGCTGAACATTTAACATAAAGCAAAATTAGCATTAAGGAGAGACAAATATGGAAATGACTAAAGGAGCATGTGAATCAAAAATTAGTAAAGCCATTACACAATGGGAAAAAGAATATCTAGGTAGAGGCTCTCTATCTGTTAAGACAGATATTTTAAGAGATATGATTATTGTTGATTTACAAGGTGTCCTTACACCTGCAGAATATAGCGTATGTGAAACACAAGAAGGTTTACTGAGTATAAAACGTACGCGTTCAAAATTAGTAGAATCAGATATGGATCATTTATACCAAATGATATTTGATATTACCCAACAAGACGTCAAAAGTTTCCATACAGATTTAAGTTCACGAACAGGTGAACGTATGATGATTTTTAAAATGCATCATAATATAGAAGAACTTTTTAATAAATAATTGGAAAATATCCATAATGAAAACCTTTTAAAAATGAAATAGCAAAGAATAATGATAATTTTAATAAAAGTTAATTAAAAATTTACATTAGCTTAACAATTATAGTTTATTATTCACAATGGTTACAATAACTTTAAAGAGGTGTGTTATGGAACTCTCGGCATTACAAATGATTTTTACATTCATCGGTGGATTAGGTATCTTCCTTTACGGGATTAAACAAATGGGCGATGGCTTACAAGCAGCAGCAGGCGACAGATTAAGAGGTATATTAAATAGATTTACAAGTAATCCGATTATGGGTGTACTTGCAGGTATGATCGTGACAATTTTAATACAAAGTAGTTCGGGAACAACGGTTATCACAATCGGACTCGTAAGTGCTGGATTTATGACGATGCGACAAGCAATAGGTGTTGTGATGGGTGCCAATATCGGTACGACGGTCACAGCATTTATTATTGGGATTAACATTGGTGAATATGCTTTACCAATACTAGCATTAGGTGCATTTTTAATTTTCTTCATTCAAAAAAGAAAATTTAAAAATATTGGTATGATTTTCTTTGGATTTGGATCACTATTCTATGGTCTAGAATTAATGAGTGGTGCAGTGAAACCACTTGCTAATTTAGAAGGCTTTAAACAAATTATGTTAGATATGTCTTCTACTCCGATATTAGGTGTACTTGCAGGTACATTTTTGACGTTAATCGTGCAAAGTTCAAGTGCAACGATTGGTATTTTACAAGGTTTCTATACCAATGATTTAGTTTCATTGCATGGTGCAATACCTATCTTATTAGGTGATAATATTGGAACGACGATTACAGCTGTATTAGCAAGTTTAGCAGGCTCTATCGCTGCTAAGCGTGTTGCAATGGCACATGTTATGTTTAATGTTATCGGTGCAGCAGTATTTCTATTAATATTACCATTCTACGAAATGACGATGGAATGGATTCAACACGCTATGAATTTAAATCCAAAAATGGTTATAGCATTTGCACACGGAACGTTCAATGTTACAAATACACTTATACAGTTACCATTCATCTTCGCTCTAGCTTGGATTGTAACGAAAATTATTCCTGGTGATGATGTAAATGAGAAGTATAAACCGAAATATCTTGATAATAATTTAATTAATAGAGCGCCTAGTATTGCACTTCAAGAGGCTCAAGATGAAATTCAAAATATCGGTAAAATGACTGTTTCAATGTTGAATAATGTTGAAAACATTGATGAAAAAGCAATTAAAAAGCATAAAGATAAACACCTTGCAGTAGATAATATGTATGATAATGTACGTCAATATTTAAATAAATTATCTGAGAAGAAACTATCAGCTAAAGATGCTGAAAGGCTATCTGTTTTATATGATGTTAATAGAACAATATTGAAAGTATCTACATTAACAGAATCATACTTAGAAGAATTGCAGAAGAAACAATCAGCTGATATTCAAATTTCATCAAAAGCAGAAGAAAGCATTGAACGATTATATGATCATGTAAAAATTTCATATGAAAAAACGTTTGAAGTATTTGATGTTTATGACAATTTGAAAAAAGACGAAGTTGTGAAACGAAGCCAAGATTCATATATACTAGAGCATGACTTACGTAAAAAACATATCAAGAGATTAAGCTCTGGAGAATGTTCACCAGAAGGTAGCCTTGTATATATCGACATGATATCAATCCTTGAAAGAATTGGTTACCACTCACGAAATATATCAGAATCCATGATTAACCTCGGAGAGTATTCATACACACAAACAACTGAAGTGAAAATATAAATAAGTACCACCTCATTTTGCTGATTTAATTAGGTAGAAATGAGGTGGTATTTTTACAACCTGCGATTTTGTTTGTGCAAGCTTGCCTAGGGTATGGTTCGAGCCTGTAGTCTCTCACACATACTATTCCCTCAGGCGTCAGCACAGCACAAAATCGCTATAGTAATTAATAATAATTTAGAAAAATTTTTTATTTCATATAATTCAGTTGTTTTTCTATTTATCATACTGAAAATATTTTTAACTTATGAAAATATATTCAGATGTAAAATATAAGTGTCTTTACAAGTGTTATTCGTTGGTGTTTATTGGTTTTTATTTTAACATAGTTATATAAACAAAAATGTAAGCGATTGCTTAATGTTATTAACTGTCGCATAAATACATAAAAGGGGTTGTACATATGAGTTTGAATGTAGGAATTATTGGTTGTGGTGGTATTGCGAATGGTAAGCATTTACCGAGTTTACAAAAAATAAGCGAAGTGAACATTGTTGCTTTTTGTGATATTGATATTAATAAAGCACAAGCAGCAGCTAAGGAATATGGTACGGAGAATGCGAAAGTTTACGAAGATTACCAATCACTTTTAAAGGATGATGCTATTGATGTCATTCATGTATGTACACCGAACAGTTCTCATAAGGAATTAACGGTTGCGTCATTAGATGCAGGTAAACATGTTATGTGTGAAAAACCTATGGCTAAGACAACAGAAGAAGCGCAAGAAATGATTGAAGCGGCTAAACGTAATGGTAAGAAACTTACGATTGGTTATCAAAATAGATTTAGACCTGACAGTCAATATTTACATAAAGCGACAGAGCGTGGTGACTTAGGGGATATTTATTTCGGAAAAGCACACGCTATTCGTCGTAGAGCAGTGCCGACTTGGGGTGTCTTCTTAGACGAAGAACAACAAGGTGGTGGTCCTTTAATTGATATCGGGACACATGCACTCGATTTAACGTTATGGATGATGGATAATTATGAACCAGAATCAGTAATGGGTTCAACTTTCCATAAGTTAGGTAAGAAAGAAAATGCAGCTAATGCATGGGGACCATGGGATCCTGAAAAGTTCAAAGTAGAGGACTCAGCTTTCGGTTTTATTAAGATGAAAAATGGTACGACAATCATGCTTGAATCAAGTTGGGCGTTAAACTCTTTAGAAGTAGATGAAGCAAAATGTTCATTATCTGGTACTGAAGGTGGTGCGGATATGAAAGATGGCTTAAGAATCCACGGAGAAAACTTTGGTTCTTTATATACAACGCAAGTAGAACTTGAGAATAAAGGCGTTGATTTTTATGAAGGTGAAAAAGTAGACGAAGCTGAAGTAGAGGCACGTAGTTGGATTGACAGTATTCTTAATGATACAGAGCCTGTTGTGAAACCAGAACAAGCAATTGTGATTACACAAATATTAGAAGCACTTTATGAATCAGCTAAGACAGGTAAAGCAGTATATTTTGACTAAGAAGGAGTATTATTAATGAACATAACAGTATGGAATGAATATAGACACGAAGTAGAAAGTGAAGTAATTAAAGCAGTTTATCCTAATGGTATTCACAATGTTATTGCTGAATTTTTAGGAGAAGAACATGACGTTAAAACAGCAACATTAGATCAAGCAGAACACGGATTAACGGATGAAGTATTAGCTGAGACTGATGTCTTCTTATGGTGGGGTCATAAAGCACATGATGAAGTGAAAGATGAAATCGTCGAAAAAGTAAAAGCACGCGTACTAGATGGTATGGGTCTTATCGTGTTACATTCTGGACATTTCTCTAAAATATTCAAAAGTTTGATGGGTACGACATGTGATTTAAAATGGCGCGAAGCAGATGATAGAGAGCGACTTTGGGTAGTTGATCCAACGCATCCAATTACAGATGGGTTAGGGCAATATATTGAATTGGAAAAAGAAGAAATGTACGGCGAACACTTTGATATACCAGCACCAGATGAAACAATATTTATTAGTTGGTTTGAAGGTGGAGAAGTGTTTAGAAGTGGTGCAACATTTAAGCGCGGAAATGGAAAGATTTTTTATTTTAGACCGGGACACGAAAGTTACCCTACTTATTATAATGAAGAAATTCAACAAGTTATTAAAAATGCTGTTAAGTGGGCGAAAAATGACCGCACACCTAAACATCAATATGGTAATGCACAACCTTTAGAAGAAATTAGTAAGAAATAAAATAGGAGATTATATTTATGGATAAACTTAAACTAGGTGTTATAGGTGTCGGCGGTATCGCACAAAACAGACATATACCAGCTTTACAAAAATTAAATCACTTAGTTGAAATTCTTGGTGTGCAAGATGTTAATCAAGAACTCGCTAAAAAAGTATCATCACAATTTCAAATTCCAAATGTCTTTTCTGAATATGAGGAGATGTTTAATAGTGTAGATGCGGTCGTCATATGTACACCAAATAAATTTCATGCAGAAATAACAGTTGCAGCGTTAAATGCAGGTGTACATGTATTTTGTGAGAAACCAATGGCTATGAATCGAGAAGAATGTGATGCAATGATTGAAGCGGCAAATCAATCCGGTAAAGTGCTCGCAATAGGCTATCATTACCGCTTTACAGACGCTGCAATAACAGCTCGTCGTGCAATTGATGAAGGTGTTGTAGGTGATGCGCTTGTAACGAGAGTACAAGCATTGCGTCGAAGAAAAGTGCCAGGTGGTAGTGCCCCCCCAAAGTTAGAGTTTCCATTATGCTATTAATTGGCTGGATTGAGTTCGGTATTGTACTGGACTTCGTCCAGCCAATTTTAATTTCAAACGTTCATTGTTATACCAATAGATGTAATCCTCAATTCTTCTTTTTAATGTTTCATAGTTAACAAGTTCTTCTCCATGATACATTTCCTGCTTCATGATGCCAAAGAAATTCTCCATAGAAGCATTATCCGCACACGTCGCTTTACGTGACATACTTTGATAAATCCTTTGTTCCGATAATCTTCTAATCCATGCATTATGCTGATAATGCCAACCTTGATCAGAATGTATCGTCGTACGATATGGTGCTTCATGCTTAATGATTGTAACTGCTTTATCCAATGATTGAAGTACTAAGTCTAATGTTGGTCTTCTGGATATACCATAAGAAATGATTTCCCCATTGTATAAATCCATAATAGGGCTGAGATATAATTTTTGTTCTTCAGCACATTTAAATTCAGTGATATCTGTCACTAATTTTTGAAGTCGAATAGATGTATGGAATCTACGATTCAAGCGATTTTCAGCCACTTTACCAACTGTACCTTTGTATGATTGATAGCGTGATTTACGTGTGAATTTTTGACATTTTAATCCTAGTTCTCGCATAATTCGTTGTACTTTCTTATGGTTAATGAGATAACCTTGATTTCTCAAAGCTAAATATATACGACGATAGCCGTATTTACCGTTGTGTTTTTGAAAAAGTTCAATGATCTTTTTCTTCCAACCTTTATCTAAATCTTCCTTTTGTAATTGTTTGGCATGGTAATGATAGGTTGCTTCTGGTATACCAACCTTTACTAAGATATCTTTTAATTTGAATCCTTCTTCTTTGAGTTCGAATGCCACTGCTGCTTGTGCTTTTCTAGAAAGGCACTCGGATTCTCTCGAAAAGCGTTCAACTTTTTTAAATAAGCATTCTCTAATCGAAGATTTTCATTTTCTAGCTCTAACTCTTTTTCTCGTGATAGGTTTTGATTAGATTTCTTCTGTTTCTTCTTTTTCATGGGAGGTCGTCCTTTCGGCTTTTCGAGTCCTTCCACACCTTCTTTGTCATATATCTTTTTCCATCGCACAATAATAGATGGGGTATTTAGGCCAAATTTAATCGCTGTATCTTGGAAGGAATCGCCTGTTCTTTTCATATAGTTTAATACATTTATTTTGAATGTAACAGAATAAACTGTCTTTTTCTGTTTCTTTTTAATGCCATCTACACCGAATGATTGAAAGGCTTTTACCCATGTTCGTATAATAATTTTATCAGGTATATTATATTTTTTAGCTAATTTTCGATAACCATAATGGCCATCTAGATAATCTCTTACAACTTTCAACTTAAATTCATCACTATATTTTGTCATATTAAAACACCCCCTAAAGTTAGTTTTTTTACTCTAACTTTAGGGGTGCAGTACCGTTCAACGATGCAGTTTGAATGCTCATGGTCTGCAAATATTAAAGAAGATAAAATTCCCTTAAGTATGTCTGGTGTAGATGGTGGCATTAACCTTTATCCATTTGAAATATATCAACCTCGATTTGGTACATTTTTCAACGAACAAGCATATGCTGAACATAATGAAAATATTGCTGCAGAACGTCAGACATTAAACTTTGTGAACAGTTGTTTAGGACTAGAGTCGTTAGTCGTGAAACCTGAAGAAGCTAGACGCGTGAGTGCATTAATAGATGCAATTTATGAAAGTAGTGAACAAGGTACGAGTGTTAAATTAAAATAAGGGGTGTTACATATGAAAATTGGTGTATTTACAGTACTTTTTCAAGATAAAACGTTTGAAGAAATGTTAGATCATGTTGCAGATTCTGGATTGAAAATGGTCGAAATCGGTACAGGTGGGAATCCGGGTAACCATTTTTGTAATGTAGATGAATTGTTAGAAGATGAAAGTAAAAGACAATCATTTATGGATGCTATCAAGAAACGTGGATTAGAAATAAGCGCATTTAGTTGTCATGACAATCCTGTTTCACCAGACAAAGAACATGCCAAACAAGCACATGAGACATTTATTAAATCGGTGAAATTAGCTTCGATTCTAGGTGTCCCAGTTGTTAATACATTTTCAGGTATACCAGGATCAGATGAAGACGCTAAACATCCAAACTGGCCAGTAACACCGTGGCCAACAGCTTACTCAGAAATATTAGAGTGGCAATGGGAGAAGAAGTTGATACCTTATTGGAAAGAAGCGGCGCAGTTTGCTAAAGACCACAACGTTAAAATAGGTATTGAACTACACGCTGGATTCTCAGTACATACACCACATACACTTTTAAAACTTAGAGAAGCGACAAACGATGCTATTGGTGCGAACCTAGATCCAAGTCATTTATGGTGGCAAGGCATTGATCCGATAGCAGCTATTAAAATTTTAGGTAAAGCTGGTGCGATTCATCATTTTCATGCAAAAGATACTTACATCGACCAAGAAAATGTCAATATGTACGGTTTGACAGATATGCAGCCGTATAGTTCAGTTCAAACACGAGCTTGGACATTCAGAACAGTCGGTTATGGACATAGCCCACAAGTATGGGGAGATATTATAAGCGCATTGAGAATCAATGGATATGATTATGTCGTGAGTATAGAACATGAAGACCCAATCATGTCAGTAGAAGAAGGATTCCAAAAAGCAGCACATAATTTACAAACAGTGAATATAAACGAATCATTAGATAATATATGGTGGGCATGAAGAAAACCATGGTTTCAGCTTGAGTGCTGATACCATGGTTTTAATTTTTGAGGGGGTGAATCTAGGGAGATGGGGTCTGTGAGTAGAGGGCGACGATTTTGAGGTAAAAAGCTTAGTTAACGTCGAAATAAACTCACGAGATTCACTTTTAAATATTAAAAATATACAAAAACATATAGTCAATTTATAAATTTGGGCTCAAGTCTTGGCTTAAAGAAGGAGTAAAGCCAAGAGATCCCCCAGGTCTTGGCTTAAAGTAGTCAAGTCCATATGTTTGTGTAATATCTTTAGAATGTAATCAACCTTTGGTTTTTTAATGAATCGAACAACTATATTTGTTTTGAAGTTTAAACAGATATAGTTGTTTGATCACTACTTATTTTTTAAAAAATAAGTAGCTTAATTAAGCGATAAATGGTCTGTTAGACTTATCAAATCTTTCTTGAATATCCATAAGTACTGCGCCAATTAATCTAAAAGCTGAATCTAGATTAGGGAATGTTTTAACTATTTTTTCTCGTTTTCTGAGTTGCATATTAATATTTTCAACTGAATTAGTAGTTCTTAGATTTTTATGATGTTGAGCAGGAAATCTATAGAATTGTGAGGCATCTTCGAAGCCTTCATCCAATATTTTAATAGCTTCCACATACTTAGGATTACTTTCATATTGTGCAATGAATTCATCTTTGAGCTGAACAGCGTGACGATATGTTGGTGCTTGGAATATTGATTTAAGTAACATTCTAGCTTCTTTAGAGTTCTTTTTAGGAAATCTCTCTACAATATTTTTAAGAAAATGGAATGTACAACGTTGCCAAGATGAATCAATAAACTGTGACTTAATAGATTTAATAAGTCCAGAATGCGCATCAGAGATAATAAGTTCAGGTGTTGTTAAACCACGCATTCTTAAGTCTTCAAAAAACTCTGACCAAGCTAATTCTGACTCTTGATTAGAAATTTTAAGGCCAATAATGTCGCGTTTTCTATTTTCGTTGATACCCATAGCGATATAAACACCTTTAGAAACAATTTTATTATTCTCTCTTACCTTAATGTGCATAGCATCAACAAATACATACTTATACTGATGACTAACAATAGGTCTACCAGCCCATTCTTTAATTTCAGGATCTAGGTTTTTTATTACGCCTGAAACAGTTGATTTAGACACAGATTTTCCCGTTAGGGATTCCACAATTTTATTAACATTTCTAGTTGAAACACCATTAATGTATGCTTCTGTCATCGCTAAAATAAGCGATTGGTCAGAACGCGAATATTGATTAAATACTTCAGTTGTAAATTCACCGTCACGTGTTCTTGGAACTTTTAATGTCAGATTGCCAATAGGCATCAGGAAATCACGCTCATAATAGCCATTAAGTTGTGCGTTTCTTCCTGAATTCTTTTGTTTATATCCAGCATTAACATACTTGTCTCTTTCCATTTCCATGTATGCATTTATGACAGTCATAGCTATTGTTTTCATAGACGCATTCATATCACTTCCAAAAATAGCACTTGCCAATTCTTCATAATCTAAGTTAACATTTAATTGAGTCATATATAGTCACCTCTACAATTTTTTCTTAGTCGATTACATTGTACCAAAGTGAGCTATATGTGGCTCTTTTTTTATTACACAATTATATGGACATATTCCTTAAAGTAGGAGTAAAGCCAAGAGATCCCGCAAGTCTTGGCTTAAAGTAGGAGTAAAGCCAAGCGATCCCCCAAGTCTTGGCTTAAAGAAGGAGCAAAACCAAGAAGAGCCCAAATTCCTTACTTAAGAAGGCACTATTCTATAAATAAAAATAACTTTTATGTTTTCCCTTCTTTTTAAAATGACGTTTGCATACTCTTCTGATAGCATGCGCATCCCCACCACACCACAATTCTGCTTCTTTCAATGTAAATGGCCCATTTTTTAATACGTATAATTCTTTTAAATTTTCTAAGTAGAGTAACTGTCTCTGTATATGTCTTGAGCAATACATACAATGACCGAATCTCATTCGTTTATCTAATTATATTTGGTTGATTTTACGGCAATGTGGACATCTTAAGCCTGGTTTGATTTTTTCGAATGGAATCATATGTCTAGGATAGGTCTTCGAAAAATCTTGCTTAAGTGTTTTGATTTTGTTGAGTATGGCTCTATTTTCGTCTACTTTAAAATTATTAAATAGCCTAGGAATTTTGTGTAACTCTGTTGGTAACAGTACCTGTTTACGATTAGGTATGTCAGAGTGAAGTGTAAATGTGGGGTTTGTAAATACGAGATAAGATATAATATCTCGTTTAATATTGAGATGTGATTTAATCAGTTCAAGTTCATATTCGGCTCTTTTCATTTGTGAAAAAGGGGTTTGGAATATGTTCCCGTAACTATTTTTCATTTGATTATCGATGATATAGTAGTCGCCTTTATAGTGTTTGACCTCTAAATTAATCATCTTATCATCATCTACAATGAGGAAATCGAGTTGAATTTTGTTCTTTATATTTAATTCAATGTTATGTACATAATTTAACTTAAGTTCTTGTTCTAACATTTGTTGTACAATTTGTTCACCTTCTTCTCCTTGGATTTGTCGATAAATTTCTTGGGTGTCTTGATTGGCATCTATTCGACCAAAGATTGCCTTATGATATCGAGTGAGTTCCATCTATCAACCTCCTATTTTTTTACATTTATTATATATAATATTCCACTAAAATACAAATAAAAACATTTTAGAAACCATTTATCTTGATTTCCAAAATGTTTTTATCATAACTTATTTGAGTTTTTCTGCTAATTCGATATATATACCTTCTGGACCTTTGATATAACACAATTTGTACATGTCTTCGAATTGCGTAATTTCTCCAATCACATGAGAAGATGTTGTGGCCAATTGTTCTACAACTTGTTCAATATTTTGAACTGAAAATGCAAAATGACTAGCACCTATATTTCTTGGGAAATGTATAGATTTGTTAGTCGTTGATGATTGGTCACGAAATTGTATGAGTTCTATAGCTGTTTCATCATGAGGAACTTTCATCATAGCAATGCTTGCTTCTAAAGCATCTACACCATAAATATTGCCGATCCATTCACCGTTAATATTTTGTTCTCCAATCAGGTCCAACCCTAACGTATTAAAAAATGCTTTAACTGATTCTAAATCTTCAACGATAATACCTACATGGTCCATTTTATTTAATTTCATGTTTACATCTCCAATTCAGTTAATAGTTATATAATAACTATTATATCTGTTGAGACGGTTATTTCCTAACAGCATGAACAATATAATTCATATCTTTTTTATATCGTTTCATTGTTTTAAACATATTAAAGAACATAAATCGATTTTCTTTTTTTAAGGCATTTTTAATGATTTTAAGCGTACCTAATACACCTTCATCACGTATCATGCCAGCAGGTGTCATGAGTGTTAACGCGCCAATGTGCGATTCTATTTGTTTGAAACCAGCATCTTGATAAAGTTTATACCATTCTGCTGTTGGTAATGGGGTTACTTTAACGTTAATGGCATCACTTAAATGATGGATGATTTCATCTTTAGATTTAACATTAATAATGGCGATATCATGTGTTAATACGATGCCGCCTGGTTTCAAGACACGATAATATTCTTTTAATGCTTGTTCTTTCGCTTTAATCGGCAACATTGTAAGCATCGCTTCATTTAATACGATATCAAATTGTTCATCTTCAAATGGTAAATTCATGGCATTAGCTTTTTGAACATTAATTAAATGAGATAAGTTTGCAGATGATACATTTTTAATACCTTTTTCTAAAGCTTTAGCATTTAAGTCGACACCTTCAATTCTGCAACCATAAGTTTTCGCAATTTGCATAGCTGTTGTACACATATTGCATCCAACTTCTAATATATATTTATCTCTCGTAAAATGCCCTTTTTTAATGAGACAATCTGTCGCAATTTTTCCACCAGGTCTTAATCTTTTCTTACCTAACTTCGCTAAAAATGTATGTCCAGCTTCTTTTTTCATAATGAATCATTCCTATAAAAAGTTTTTAAAGTAGATGTTTGTATTTCTTGAATAATACGTGGTTTTCTAAATGAACATGTTCATGTGTGTCGCGTTCTAATTGTTCTAAACGTTGATAGACAAGTCTCCATGTACCACATGCTTCTAGAGGTGGTTGGTAATCGTTTGTGATGGCACGCATCTCTCGTAACAATTGTCCAGCTTCATCATGGTCATCAACTAGGGATGTAATCGTTTCGTTTAAATAATCAACTTGTTTACCTGCTGATACATCTAATAATTTAGGGAACGACTGATGATCTTCTTCGTCAATATGTGCTAATAATGCAGACTTCAATTTAGTATATAAGTCCTTCGGTTCTAATAAATATGGATGATTTGAACCGTGTACTTTAGCTAACTTTGTAACATAAGGCGTTAAGTTTTGGAATTCAGTTCTCAAAGCTTCGTGATATCGAGATTGAATGTACTGAATAAGTGAAGAAGCATCTAAATATTTAATATCAATTCCGCCATTTTGTTGATCGGCAGGTATGCTATTGAGTTGATTCAACAATGTTTCTAAATCGACCTTTTTATTATTAGACACAGCTTCATCGATGGATACATCACCTCCACAACAAAAGTCGATACCGTATTTACGAAAAATATCAGCAGACTTTGGAATATCTGCTACGACATCAGCAACATGACGCTCTTTAGTAATCATGTAATGACCTCCTTTAAAATATTTACCTTCTATATATCTCAATTATATTATATGAGAAACATTCTCAGTATTAGGGAATTCCATGAAAATTACATAAAATTGTAAAAAATATGGTGTGAAAAGATGTCGATAAAATTTATTCCGATATATCGCTTGACACTTTTCGATATATCGGATAATATAACGATATATCGAAAAGAAGAAAGGTGATTATATGTTTAGAAGAAATTTTGAGGGAAGATTTAACAATCACAGAGCTCATATGATGAATCGTGATGGCTTTGATTTTGGCAGAGGTTTTGGCGGTCATCCGGGAAGAGATCGTTTCTTTAAGAAAGGGAACTTACAATTTATTATTTTAAAAATGTTAAAAGAAGAACCGAAACATGGTTATCAAGTCATTAAAGATTTAGAAGAAAGATTTAAAGGATTCTATGCACCAAGTCCGGGTTCAGTTTATCCAATTTTACAAATGTTAGAAGATAAAGACTTTGTATCAATTTCTAAAGATGGTAATAAAAAAGTTTATACAATTACAGATGAAGGCGAAACATTTTTAAATGAAAACATCGATCAAGATGAATTTACGAAACGATTAGAAGGATTCCAAAATGTTGATATTAAAGCGATGGAAGATGCACGAAATCAACTTAGAGATTTATTTAAAGAAATTATGTTAGCGGGAAGAGAAGCAGTGGAAGATGATGAGAAAAAAGCGAAATTCGAATCATTTATAAATGAAACAAAAGAAAAAGCAAAAAACTTATATAAAAACTAAAAAGAAGGTAAAAATGTTGAAAAGCAATAAAAATAATAAAGTCGCAATTATAGGTGGAGGTCCTGGTGGCTTAATGCTCGGTTTGTTATTACAAAAACAAGGGATTCCATTTACGATATTTGAAAAAGGTGAGCGCAATATTAATGGGAACAGAGGTGGTTCGTTAGACATTCATGAAGAATCCGGACAATTGCCGATTAAAGAAGCTGGTCTTATTGAAATATTTAAAAGTATGGCAAGATTTGAAGGCGAAGATACAAAAATTCTAGGACCAGATGGCACATTGTATTTTGAAGATGATGCAGAAGGTGAAGGCGGAAGACCAGAGATTGATCGAGGTGAACTTTGCGATATGATTCTTAACGAAATCAATCCAGAAAACATCCGTTATCATTATGAATTTAAAGCAATAGAAACGTTAGATAATCATAAAGTTAAAGTCACTTTTAATCATAATGTGAGTGAAATCTTTGATGTTGTAGTAGGTGCAGACGGATCATTTTCTAAAGTGAGACCATTTATAACAGAGCAAGATATTATGTACACAGGTATTTCAATGGTCGAACTAAATATTTCTGATGTGAAACAACAATTTCCAGATTTAGCTGCTTTTAATAAAAATGGTAAAATCATGGCCCTTGGCGGAGATCAAGCTATACTTGGACAATTGAACGGTGATGGATCAATTAAAGTTTATGTCACTTATCGCATGCCTTATAAAGATTTAGATACGTATAAAGCTTTGTCACCTGAACAACTTAAATCACGTTTATTACAAGATTTTAAAGATTGGGATAAAGAGCTTTTAAAATACATTTCATATGCTGATGATCAAGCTTTATTTAGAAGAATTTATAAATTACCAATTGGTTTCAAATGGGAACGTCAATCTAATGTGACATTGTTAGGTGATGCCGCTCACGTTATGAGTCCGTTCGCTGGTGAAGGTGTTAATACAGCACTATATGATGCGTATTTATTAGCACGTGCATTTAAAAATCATGACAATTTAGAAGATGTGATAGCAGCTTACGAAGATGAAATGTACAAAGCATCTGAAGAACACGCACAAGAATCTCAAGATAATTTAGATTTAATGTTTTCAGATAATGCTGCTGAAAAAATGGGCAGTATATTTACAGATGTAGAACAAATGTCATAAAAATTCTTACTGTGTAGATGATTAATTTACGTTATACTTCAATTAAGGAAGAAGTGAATGGAGTGATAACATGGTCAAACAAAGAGATCAATGGTCATCTAAGATAGGATTTATTATGGCATCAGCAGGTGCTGCAATCGGTATTGGCGCAATATGGAAATTTCCTTATGTTGCAGGTCAATTCGGTGGTGGCGCCTTCTTATTGTTATTTATTATATTTACATTATTTATCGGATTACCGATGTTGATTTCGGAATTTATCATTGGACGTGCAACAAACAAAGAAGCTGTTGCGGCTTATGATACGCTAGCTCCCAAATCACCATGGAGAATAACGGGCAGACTTGGTGTTATTGGTTGTTTCTTATTATTATCCTTTTATAGTGTTGTAGGTGGTTGGATTACAATCTATGCAGCATTGGGATTAACAGGCAATCTTATATCTGATGGTACAAACTACGGTAAATTCTTTGAACAAATTATAGGAGAACCATTTACTGTATTAATCGGTGTGTTTGTCTTTATATTGATGGATGTTGTTGTGTTAAACTTCGGTATTAAAAAAGGTATTGAACGTGCCAATAATGTATTAATGCCTTTATTATTTATATTCTTTATTATACTGGTTGTGAGAGCAGTAACTTTAGAAGGTGCGTCTGAAGGATTATCGTTCTTCTTTAGTTTCAACTTTAAAGATTTCTCAGCTGAAGGTGTATTGTATGCGTTAGGTCAATCATTCTTCGCGTTAGCTGTTGGATTCTCATGTATGGTTACTTATAGTTCGTATTTAAGTAAAAAAGAAAGCTTACCAACGTCAGCAATGTCGGTATCGATTATGAATATTATCGTGTCTATATTAGCAGGAATGGCGATATTCCCGGTTGTATTTGCATTCTCATTAGAACCTACTGAAGGTCCTGGATTATTATTTATTGTATTACCTAATGTATTTGGTCAAATGGCATTTGGTTCAGTATTCTTAACGTTATTTTTACTGTTATTCTTATTTGCGACATTGACTTCTTCATTTAGTCAATTTGAAATTATCATTTCAGCTTTCGAAAAAGAAGGCAAAAGATCACGTTCAAAAATAGTGTGGATATTAGGATCACTGACATTTATCGCTTGTATTCCATCTTCACTATCATATGGTGTTCTTGCAGATGTTTCGATTTTTGGAAAGTCTATATTTGATGCAACAGATTATTTAGTGAGCAATATATTGTTACCAATTGGCTGTTTACTAATCGCTATATTTATTTCGTTTAGAATGGATCAAGCTATCGTAAAACGAGAATTCCAAATGGGGAATCAACTGTCTTTAAAATGGTTTAAATTATGGAAATTCTTAATGAGATATATCATTCCGATTATTATACTTATCGTATTTATATGTTCACTTTAAGTCTGTCATGAAATCTATGAAATGAGGTATAGCAAATGGAGTTTAAACAGTTAAAATATTTTATGGAAATTGTTAGAAATGGTGGTATGACCCAAGCTGCAGAACATTTATTTGTAGCGCAATCTACAATTAGTAAAGCTGTAAAAAACCTTGAAAATGAATTTGATGTCACGCTGTTTGATCGTTCACAAAAACACATTAAACTAACAGATACTGGCGAAGTATTTTACGATAAAGCAGTAGAATTCTTAACGCTATTTGATCATTTGACGCTCGAACTGAATGATATCTTTGAAGTGCAACGTGGACATATTAGATTAGGTTTGTCGCCTATGATTAAAGTGGATCTTATAACAGATAGTCTCGAGAATTTTCATGGTAAATATTCTAACGTCACATACGAAGTTACTGAAGGTGGCGGTAAAGCGGTAGAACATTATATTAATAAAGATGAAGTAGATATTGGTGTGACGACATTACCTGTAGATTCATCTAAATATAACAGCGTGCCACTTTATAAAGAGGAATTGTTTTTAGTAGTGAATAAGTCACATAAACTTGCTGAAAGACATCAAGTATCAATCAGTGAATTGAAAGATGAAGAATTTGTCTTATTTCACGATGACTATTATTTAAGAGATATGATTATTGAGAACTGCCGGAAAGAAGGTTTCTATCCAAAGACAGTTGCTAAAATATCACAGCTTACCTTTATTAGCAATATGATAGAAAGAGGGCTTGGTCTATCTATTGTGCCACAAAGTATTGCTGAACAAATGAGTGATGATGTGACAATGATTGAACTTGAAGGTGAAAAGATATATTGGCATCTCGGATTAATTTGGAAAAAAGGTGCTTATGTGAATCGCGTTACTAAAGAATGGATATTATTTCTAAAAGAATCACTAATCAAGAAACAGGCTGGAACATAATGTTCTAGCCTGTTTTTTGCTTTGAACAGTAAAATATAATCAAACTATTCCAATACGGAATATGTTAAATCGATAATATGTATTTTATTAATACTTTGGACCGTCCTATAATATTGTCTATAACGTCTTATTAAAAGGATGAGTTTAGATGATTAAAACGTTTATAAAGATACTATTTCAAGTATCTCTCATATATATGATTACTCAAATTGGTAAATGGCTTCAAGAAATATTACATATACCAATTGCAGGTAGTATTGTTGGACTAGCATTATTATTTTTATTACTTCTAACAGGTATTTTACCTGAACGATGGATAGAAGTCGGTGCTAATAAATTAATTAATGTTATGATTTTATTTTTCGTGCCTTCCATCGTAGGCATTATGGATATTGCAGATCAGATTGGACCAGGTTATATCATTATGGTCGTGTTACTCATTGTGAGTACAAGTTTAGTAGCACTCTCATCTGGTTATGTTTGTGAGAAGTTTTTAAATATTAATAAAACGGATAAGGAGAATGCATCATGATTATACAATCTTTTTTGATGGTACTTTTAACATTAGCTTGTTTTATCATCGCTAAGAAACTACAAATTAAATACAAACATCCTATACTCAATCCAGCACTGATAGCTTCAATTATGATTGTCACTATTTTATTAGTGTTTGGTATGAATTACAAAGACTACATGGTAGGTGGTTCATGGATTCATCAATTTTTAGATTGTTCAGTTGTCAGTTTAGCATATCCGTTATATAAATATAGAAAGTTGATTGTCGCGAACTTTAAAATTATTATTTCAAGTGTATTAGCAGGCATCATGGTTAACTTTGTCCTCATTTATGGCGTTCTATATTTAATGGGATATCCGAGTTCAACGATTGTCACAATTTTACCTAGATCGATGACAGCAGCAGTAGGTATTGAAGTGTCTCACCAAATGGGTGGAACAGATACGATAACCGTTATGTTTATTATAGCGACAGGTTTAATTGGTAGTATTTTAGGTAATTTTTATATTAGTAAAGCGAAGTTTACAAGTGATTTAGCAAAAGGTTTAACGTATGGTAATGCTTCACATGCGTTTGGTACAGCCAAAGCTTTGGAATCTAATATTGAAGCAGGTGCGTTTAGTACAATTGGTATGATTTTAACAGCTGTCCTCAGTGCGATTATGTTACCAGTACTTTATTTAATGACCACTTATATTTAATGAGATCTAGAAGGAGATATGGCAAAATTCATGTCATATTCCCTTCTTTTTTATATAAATTAATATTCATAAAATATGTATAAAAATACATAATAAAAGAACGTTAGATTTGTTACGTTCGTTAAATTTTAACTTAACACAACCGTTGTAGCAATATTTATAATGATTATAAAATGCATATTATATATTTATTCATAAGTAATGATATTTTTCATTGTATGTGATTTGCATTTTTATTAAAAATTCTATATCGTCTTCATTGTGATTTAAATCATCGTGTTCATTAAAAATGATTATTTAACGATGTACATTAATCGACAACGAGGAGTGTTCAGAAGTGAAGAAACATAAAGTAATGGACTGGTGGACATTTTATGGGACGGTTGCAGTATTACTTATCGCTGTTATACCGATGATGGTATTCCCTAAAGCTAGTCAAGAAGTCATTACAAGTATCAATGATATTATTTCGGATTCATTAGGTGCATGGTATCTATTACTTGGATTGATTGTTTTTGCATTTGTATTATACATAGCGTTTGGAAAATACGGGAATGTCACTTTAGGTAAAGCAAGTGATAAACCTGAATTTAATAATTTTAGTTGGATTTCGATGCTATTTTGCGTGGGTATCGGTTCAGACATTTTATACTGGGGTGTCATCGAATGGGCATACTATTATCAAGTGCCGCCGTATGGTGCAGGTAGTATGATAGATGAAGCACTCGAATATGCAACAATGTATGGCATGTTTCATTGGGGACCAATAGCTTGGGCGATTTATGTGTTACCTGCTTTGCCAATTGGTTATTTAGTATTTGTTAAGAAGAAACCAATCTATAAAATCAGCCAAGCATGTAGACCAATTTTAAAAGGTCAAACGGATAAATTACTCGGTAAAATTGTAGATATTTTATTTATTTTTGGATTATTAGGCGGTGCAGCAACATCATTAGCACTAGGTGTACCACTGATTTCTGCTGGGATAGAGCGGCTCACAGGACTAGATGGTGAGAATATGGTTATGAGAAGTATTATCTTACTCATCATTACGGTCATCTTTGCATTTAGTTCTTATACAGGTCTGAAAAAAAGTATACAAAAATTAAGTGATATTAACGTTTGGCTAACGTTCTTAATTTTAGGAATCGTACTGATTGTTGGGCCAACGATATTTATTATGGAGACGACTGTATCAGGTTTAGGAAATATGCTGAAAAATTTCTTTAGAATGGCAACATGGTTAGAACCATTTGGCGGGATTAGTGATAGAAAAGAAACAAACTTCCCGCAAGATTAGACGATATTCTATTGGTCTTGGTGGTTAGTATATGCGCCATTTATTGGCTTATTTATTGCCAGAATTTCCAAAGGCCGTACGTTAAAAGAAGTCGTATTAGGTACAATTATTTATGGAACTTTAGGATGTGTATTATTCTTTGGTATCTTTGGTAACTATGCAGTGTTCTTACAAATTTCAGGACAATTTGATGTCATTCAATTCTTGAATCAACATAACGCAGAAGCCACTATTATAGAAGTGATGCATCAATTACCATTTCCAAAAGTAATGATTGTCCTATTCTTAATCTCAGCATTCTTATATTTAGCAACAACATTTGATTCAAGATTATTTATATTAGCAGCAGCTAAAAACATTGATTTTAAACTTAAAAAGCTTGTAGAAATAAGCATAAGGAGGACGTTATATATCATGACCGAAGTGTTAACATATGAACGTTTTGACACTGATCCTTTTAAAGATATTGATATTGACGATGAAACGAAAGGTGCATATCAAATAATTAAATGGGCGTACGAACATTATGGAGATTCTATCGTATATTCATGTAGTTTTGGGGCAGAGGGTATGATTTTGATAGATTTAATATCAAAAGTTAAACCAGATGCCAAAATTGTTTTCTTAGATACTGACTTACATTTTCAAGAAACATACGATTTGATTGACCGTGTGAAAGAAAGATATCCAACGTTAAATATTGAACTTAAAAAGTCAGATTTAACGCTAGAGCAACAAGCAGATCAATATGAACCGGCACTATGGACAAGTGACCCGAATCAATGTTGTTATATCAGAAAGATTAAACCGTTAGAAGAAGTATTATCGGGTGCTACTGCTTGGGTCTCAGGATTAAGAAGAGAACAATCTCCAAGTAGACAAAATACCGATTTTATTAATAAAGATGAAAGATTTAAATCTATAAAAGTTTGTCCTTTAATTTATTGGACTTGGGACGATATATGGGCATATATCGAACGCCACGATTTAACCTACAATGAACTTCATGACTTTAATTATCCAAGTATTGGATGTATTCCTTGTACAGCTCAAGTATCTTCGTCAGGTGATTCACGTGAAGGAAGATGGACGAATTTCAACAAAACTGAATGTGGTTTGCATACAGTAAATAATAAACCTAAGTAATCTAATAAAGAGATTTATTAATCTTTTTTAGCATAAATCATACTATTCCAATAAGAATAGTATTTAAACTTAAATAATTGGACAGGATGAGGTGACATCTTTGGAATTATCAGTAACAAATAGCCCTTTTAATCAAGAGCAGTCAGAAAAGTTAAATCAAGTATTTGCAACACTTACAAATGAACAAAAGATATTGTTGAGTGGTTACTTATCAGCATCAGTCGTACAAGGTGGTCAAGTAAGTGCGCCTGTAGTTGAGCAATCTACAGCAGTGAGCAGTGAACCTAAGTTTAAGAAAAGAGATATTACGGTATTGTTTGGTTCTGAAACAGGTAATGCGCAAGGTTTAGCTGAAACGTTAGAAAGTAAATTAAAAGAAAAATCATTCAATGTCAATCTTGCATGTATGGAAGATTTTAAGACTAAAGATTTAAAGAAAGTAGAAGATTTATTTATTATCACAGCGACTCATGGAGAAGGAGATCCACCAGATAACGCAATTACGTTCCATGAGTTTTTACATAGTCGTAAGGCACCTAAGTTGAATGATGTGAGATTCTCAGTGTTAGCACTTGGAGACGAATCGTATGAATTCTTCTGTCAGACTGGTAAAGATTTTGATAAGAGATTAGAAGAGTTAGGTGCAGAGAGGATACATCCAAGAGTAGATTGTGATTTAGACTTTGATGAACCTGCTGAAAAATGGATGGAAGACATTTTAAATTCAATCGGCCAAGTATCAGGTCAAACAGCAGAAGAACCCGTTAAATTAGATGCTGAAGATTTATCAGCTACTCAAACGTATTCACGCTCTAATCCATACGAAGCAGAAATTTTAGAAAATATTAACTTGAACGGTAGAGGTTCAAATAAAGAAGTTAGACATATCGAACTTTCTTTAGAAGGTTTCAATGATTCATTTGAACCAGGTGATTGTATCGGCATATTCCCGAAAAATGATCCTGAAATTGTTTCAGCGTTAATTGAAACACTCGTTTGGGATCCTGAAGAAATCGTACCAATTAATGATTCTGGCGATACGTTAACTTTACGTGATGCATTAACTAATCATTTCGAAATTACTAAATTAACTAAACCAATCGTTACAAAAGCTGCGAATATCTTTGGTAATGGCGTGTTATCTGAAAAAGTTAAAAAAGATAGATGGATTTATGGATACGTTGAAGGTCGTGATTTTATAGACTTATTAAACGATTTTCCACCTGAAGATTTACAACCAGATGCTTTACATCAAATATTGAGAAAATTGCCAGCTCGTGAATATTCAATCGCAAGTAGCCATCAAGCAGCACCTGATGAAGTACATTTAACGATTGGAGCAGTTCGTTACCATTCTCATGATAGAGATAGAAAAGGTGTTTGCTCAGTACAATTTGCAGAACGTCTACAACCTGGTGATACAGTACCAATATACTTGAAGAAGAATCCGAACTTTAAGTTCCCTAAAACAAGTGAAACGCCAGTCATTATGATTGGTCCAGGTACAGGTGTTGCACCATTTAGATCATATATTCAAGAAAAAGAAGAATTAGAGCTTACTAATAAAGCTTGGTTATTCTTCGGCGAACAACACTTTACGACAGACTTTTTATACCAAACAGAATGGCAAGGTTGGTTGAAAGATGGCGTGCTTGATAAATTAAGTGTCGCGTTCTCGAGAGACTCAGAAGAAAAAGTATATGTACAACACAGAATTGAAGAAAACAGTAAAGAATTTTATCAATGGATTCAAGAAGGTGCAGCTATCTATGTATGTGGAGATGAAAAACATATGGCTAAAGATGTGCATCAATCCATTTTAAATGTCATTCAAAAAGAAGGACATTATAACGAAGAAGAAGCAGAAGCATTTTTAACTGAATTGAAAAAAGAGAGAAGATATCAAAGAGATATTTATTAAGAGGGGGCAATATTGTGAGCACTCAAACTAATTTATCCGACAAATTAGATGAAATGGAACACATTAAGTATAGAAGTAATTATTTAAGAGGAACAATTAAAGAAGGTTTAGCAGATGAAATAACTGGTGCAATAGCTGAAGACGATACAAAATTACTTAAATTCCATGGTAGTTATATGCAAGATGATAGGGATATTCGTGATGAGCGTCGTAAACAAAAGTTAGAACCAGCATATAGTTTCATGATTAGAGTAAGAGTTCCAGGTGGTACGGCTACAGCTGATCAATGGATTGCGATGGATGATATTTCAACAGAATACGCTAATAACACAATCAAACTGACAACAAGACAAGCCTTTCAATTCCATGGCATCTTAAAAAGAAACTTAAAAAGTTCAATGCAAAGTATCCACCATGCTGTCATGGATTCATTAGCAGCATGTGGTGACGTTAACAGAAACGTCATGTGTAATCCAAATCCTTATCAATCAGGCGTGCACAAAGAAGTAGATACACTTGCTACAAAAATAAGTGATCACTTATCACCTCAAACTGGTGCGTATCATGAGATTTGGTTAGATGATGAAAAAATAGTCGATACAAAAGAAGAAGTAGAACCAATGTACGGTAAGACATACTAACCAAGAAAATTCAAAATCGGTATCGCTGTGCCACCATCAAATGATATTGATGTTTATTCACAAGATATCGGACTGATTGCAGTTATTGAAGATGATCAATTAGTCGGGTTTAATGTGACAGTAGGTGGCGGTATGGGTATGACACACGGTGATACGAAGACATACCCTCAAGTAGGACGTCTATTAGGCTACTTCCCTAAAGAAGAAGCGGTAGATGTTTGTGAGAAGATTTTAACTATCCAACGTGATTATGGTAATAGAGAAAACAGAAAGAATGCACGATTTAAATATACTGTTGATCGTCTTGGTGTTGATTTTATTCGTGAAGAATTGAATAAACGTTTAGGTTGGGAAATTGAAGAGGCGAAACCATTTGAATTTAAACATAATGGTGACCGATACGGTTGGACTGAAGGAAGCGGAAAATGGCACTTTACATTATTTATTCAAAATGGACGTGTCAAAGATACTTCTGATTACAAATTGAAGACAGCACTGAGAGAAATAGCTGAAATTCATACAGGTGACTTCCGTTTAACACCAAACCAGAACTTAATTATTGCCAATGTTGCCAAAAGTAAAAAACAACAAATTCAAAAAATTATTGATCAATATGGCATAACAGATGGTGAACATTATACAGGACTTAGAAGAAATTCAATGGCATGTGTTGCATTTCCAACGTGTGGTTTAGCGATGGCTGAATCAGAACGTTACCTTCCAACACTAATCAATAAAATTGAAGGACTTTTAGATGAAGCAGGTTTAAATGAAGAAGAAATTACGATTCGAATGACAGGTTGTCCAAATGGATGTGCAAGACCAGCATTAGCTGAAATTGCATTTATCGGTAAAGCGCCAGGTAAATATAATATGTACCTTGGCGGCGGATTCACAGGAAATCGTTTAAATAAATTATTTAAAGAAAATATTGGTTAAGATGAGATTTTAGAAAGCTTAAAACCAATTCTGATTCAATACGGTAAAGAAAAAAATGATGGAGAACACTTTGGAGACTTTGTTATCCGTAAAGGCATAATTAAAGAAGTGCAATCAGGGCAAGACTTCCATAGTTAATCAGAAAATGGGGTGTAAGAATGGGGAAAGTATTCTTGGTTGGTGCTGGACCGGGCGATTCAGATTTAATAACGGTTAAAGGTATTAAAGCCATTAAACAGTCTAATGTCATATTATATGACCGACTCGTCAATAAAGCATTATTAGATTATGCAACTGAAGACACGAGAATGATTTATTGCGGTAAAAGTCCGAATAAGCATTCTTTAACTCAAGATGAAATTAATGAATTGCTCGTAAAACTTTCTCTAGAAGGTTACACCGTAACAAGACTTAAAGGTGGCGATCCATTTATCTTTGGTCGTGGTGGAGAGGAAGCAGAAACATTAAAGAACTATGATATTGCGTTCGAAGTAGTTCCAGGTATTACAGCTGGTGTTGCAGCACCAGCTTATGCTGGTATTCCAGTGACACATAGAGATTATAGTTCATCTGTTGCCTTTATAACAGGTGTTATGAAAGACAGTGTTGATGAAGATGAATATTGGAAACACTTAGCACTAGGACCAGAAACACTTTGTATTTATATGGGTGTAAAGAAGTTACCTGACATTCAAAAATTATTAGTGAAACACGGTAAAGATATTCAAACACCAGTAGCATTAATTCATTGTGGAACTTCACAGAAACAAGTCACAGTGACAGGGACTTTAGAAGACATCGTAGAGAAATCACATCAAATCACAAACCCTGCAATGATTGTTATTGGAGAAGTCGTCAAACTGAGAGATCGCATGAGCTGGTTTGAAGAAGTGGCATTAGAACAGAACGTTCCACAACTTATTTAATAATACTGGAGGGGTACAATGATAGGCGTGTTATATGTCAGTCACGGTAGCAGAATTAAAGAAGCGACAGATGAGGCAATTTCTTTTATAGAATCTGTGAAACAGTCTATTGATATACCGATACAAGAAATTTGCTTCTTAGAATTAGCACAACCAGATATTCATCAAGGCGTTGAAAAGCTTATAGCGAAAGGCGCAACCGAGATATCCGTTATACCCGTATTGTTACTAAGTGCAGGTCACTATTTTAAAGATATACCGAAAGAGATAGATGAAATTAAGACGCAATATCCAGAAGTAACATTTACTTATGGAGAGCCTTTAGGTGTTCAACCAAGATTAACAGCCATTCTTAAAGAACGTATTGAAGAAACGAAAGTTGCGATTAAAGAAGATGCTAAATTACTTGTTGTTGGAAGAGGTAGTTATAATCCGCAAACGAAGATAGATATTACAGCTATAGGCCAATCCTTATACGAAACGACAGCATTTAAAAATGTAGAAGTGTGTTACTTAGCTGCCTGTGAGCCATCTTTTGAAGAAGCTTTACAAGATGCATTACATGAAGAATATTCACAAGTATTCATTGCGCCATATCTTTGGTTTACAGGTGTCTTGGAGCGTCACATAGAGCAAACAGCAGCGGAGCATAATACGAAAAGCGGCATCATCGTATGCGAACATTTAGGTCATCATCCATCCATACAAGAAGCATTGAAAGATCGCGTGTTAGAAACACTAACGACTCAAACAGTTTAAATATCAGATTAAAGGATGATTTATTGTGGCATACATTCCAATCAATTTAGATTTACAAGATAAAATCGTCAAAGTTATTGGTGGCGGTAAAATTGCTGAACGCAGAGTGAACACACTGATAAATAATGAAGCGTTAATTCATGTTATTTCACCAGAACTTACAGACAATTTAAAGCAGTATGAAATTGAAGGGAAATTGAATTGGCACAAAAAGGACTTTGAAATATCTGATATAGAACATGTTGATTTTATTATAAATGCCACAAACTCACCAGAAATAAGCGATGTCATTAAAGATAATGCCCCTAAACATTGTCTTATCAACATGGTCGGTGATGCACAAGATGGCAATGTGATATTTCCTGGGACATTAAATAGAGGTAAGTTGCAGATAAGCGTCACATCAAATGGTGCAAGCCCAAAGTTAGTGCGTAATATTTTGAAAGATTTAGATCAACAATATTCAGTAGATTATACAGAATATGTAGATTTTTTATATGAATGTCGCACAATCATTAAACCACTAGAAATAGATCAAACAGAGAAAAACCAATTATTAGAGAATATTATGTCTCATCAATATTTCGATACTGATGAACAGAATAAATTCATTAATTGGTTGAAACGACAACTTAAATAGAAAGCCAGAGAGGAGTAGCGTATGCGAAAGTTAACGATATTTGCATTAGTAGGTTTTTTAGCACAACTTATAGACGGTTCTCTTGGGATGGGATTTGGTGCAACCTCTTCATCATTACTATTAACTTTTGGAGTGGTACCAGCAATCGCATCTGCAACCATTCATTTTTCAGAAGTGGCAACAACAGCAGCATCAGGACTTTCACATTTAAAGTTTAAAAATGTTGATAAGTCCATCATTCTAAAGCTTGCTTTACCAGGCGCGATAACTGGATTTATCGGTGCAGGTGTTTTGAGTAATTTGCACAGTGATTTTATTAAAACATTCATCGCCTTATTCTTATTATCAATGGGGATTTATATTATTTATCAATTTGTATTTAAAAAACAGCAAAATCAACAAGTGAAAGACGGGAGATTTTCAGCTTTATTACTTGTTCCACAAGGTGCAATTGCAGGATTCTTAGATGCAATTGGTGGTGGTGGCTGGGGTCCAGTCAACACGCCATTATTACTATCAAGAAATAAAATTGAACCAAGATATGTTATCGGAACAGTTTCAGCGAGTGAGTTCTTTGTGACAATCTCAACTTCATTAGGATTTATTATCTTCTTAGGTTGGAGCCAAATCAACATTTTGCTTGTCGTTGCGTTAGCATTTGGTGGCGTCGTAGCAGCACCGTTCTCAGCATGGCTCGTGAAGACTTTACAGTGTATGTTCTAGCAGTACTTGTCGGTGGTCTAATCATATTTACAAATAGTAGCGTGTTATTAGGTACTTTAATTGGCAGTGAAGCAACAGTCAATATTATAAAAGGTGTTATTATCCTTGCTTGGTTAGGTTTAGTACTATTCACACTTTACCAACATAATAAATTTCCTTTTAATATTCAAAATCAAAAATCAAAAGAAGTAGATCAAATTAATTAGTAGGAGTGAATATTGATGGTATCAGCAACTCAAAAGACTAAAGAAACAATCGAAGCTCATGGTGGAGAATTAATTAATCGCCAAGTAACAGGTCAAGAAAGAGCAGAACTTATTGAAGCGGCACAATCATATCCTAAATTAACATTAAATCCTTGGAGTCTATCAGATTTAGAATTAATCGCAATTGGTGGCTTCAGTCCACTGACAGGATTTTTAGGTGAGAAAGATTATATCAGTGTCGTTGAAAATCTACGTCTAGAAAACGGACTTGTATGGAGTATTCCAATTACATTACCGGTTACTGAAGAAGAAGCAAACAACTATGAAATAGGTTCAGACATCGCTTTATATGGTGAAGACAATCATTTATATGGTGTGTTAAAGCTTGAAGAGAAATATACGTATGATAAAGTTAAAGAAGCTCAAAATGTATACGGAACAACAGATGTGGATCACCCAGGTGTGAAACGTGTATATGAAAAAGGTAATGTTTATTTAGCTGGTCCAATCCAATTAGTTGATCGACCAAAACATGATGAATTTAGTGATTTCCATTTAGATCCAAGTGAAACACGTGAATTATTTAAAGAATTAGGATGGAAAACAGTTGTAGGTTTCCAAACGAGAAACCCGGTTCATCGTGCGCATGAATATATTCAAAAAATAGCACTTGAATCAGTGGATGGATTATTATTAAATCCTTTAGTTGGTGAAACGAAGTCTGATGATATATCAGCTGAAATAAGAATGGAAAGTTATCAAGTTATCTTGAAACATTATTACCCAGAAGAAAGAACACGTCTTGTTATTTATCCAGCAGCAATGAGATATGCTGGCCCACGTGAAGCCATTTTACATGCATTAGTACGTAAGAATTATGGCTGTACACACTTTATCGTCGGTCGTGACCATGCAGGTGTAGGTGACTACTATGGTACATATGACGCACAAGAATTAATTTCACAATATGAAGATGAAATTGGTATTCAAATCTTTAAATTTGAACATGCATTCTTCTGTACAGTTTGTGACAATATGACAACAGCTAAGACATGTCCACATGACAAATCAAATCATGTACATTTAAGTGGAACAAAAGTGAGAGAGAAACTTCGTAACGGTGAACAATTACCAAAAGAATTCTCAAGACCAGAAGTAGCAGACGTATTAATTAAAGGTTTAAGACAAAATTAATTTCTTTAGGAGTGGAATAATGAGCGCGTCAACAAATATTACATGGCATGATTCTGAAGTAACAAAAGCACAAAGACAAGAACGTAACGGTCATAAAAGTGTTGTGATTTGGTTTACTGGTTTATCAGGATCAGGTAAATCAACAATATCTGTAGCATTAGAAAAAGCATTATTTGAACAAAATATCACGTCATATCGTTTAGATGGAGATAACATTCGTCATGGATTAAACTAAAACCTTGGATTCAGTCCAGAAGACCGAAAAGAAAATATCCGTCGTATCGGTGAAGTCGGTAAATTAATGGTAGATGCTGGTGTAGTTACAATGACAGCATTCATCTCACCATATGAAGAAGACCGTAATACAGTTAGAGATATCCTTGAAGATGGTGAATTCATCGAAGTCTTCACTAAATGTAGTTTAGACGAGTGTGAATCAAGAGATCCAAAAGGACTGTATAAGAAAGCAAGAAGCGGTGAAATTAAAGAATTCACTGGCATTAATGCACCATATGAAGAACCATCAAACCCTGAAATAGTCATCGATACAGAAAACGAAAGTGTAGAAGAATCTGTAGAGAAAATCGTTGCATACTTAAAAGAAAATCAATATTTATAAAGAAGTAAGCTCACAACGCTAGTGTTGTGAGCTTTTTGTTTTGTGGTGGAGTGCTTATATATTTAATTGGATAAGTGGATTTCTTTTTGATTATAAATAACCTTAATAAAGCAAATTAAGGTTAAGAACATTATTATTGAAACAGAAAAATATACTAATGAATAATTTCCGTTCCTAAATAATATACCATAGAGTGACATGCCAGCTGGCGTTAATATGTTGACTAATGCTTGGTTAATTGAAAATACTCTACCTTTATATTTATCATCAACTTCTCTTTGCAGATAAATTGAATAAGGAATATTGTTTAATGAAATAGAAAAAACCAATATACCATATATTATAATCATGATAATTAAAGCTTTTGTTGTTCCAATGTTTAATAAAGTTATAATACCTATTGAAAACATAACTATAATTTGTATTACAATTGAAACTATGTAAGAAATATATATTTTTTGTTTAATTGGTTTGATTGAAAAGACAATTGTAGATAGTAACATAATTAAAGGTAAAGTCATTTCTAAAAATCCAAATTGATAAGCTTCTAATTTGAAATATTGTATAGCTATTATAGGAATCCCAACAATAATTGATACTGCTAAAAAATTAGCAATCATAGAGGTTATTATAAAATATAATAAAATTTTCTTAGTCTTTAAATAATTTAATCCCTCTTTAAATAGCAATTTTGAGCTTTTGTTTTCTATATCTGAGCTTCTACTTTTTATTGATAAAAATAATATGCATAATAATGCTATAGTTTCAGTTAAAATATTCAATAATGAAATATTTTTGATGGAAATAATTGTTATTAATAAGCCTCCTATAACAGGTGCAATTATAGTAGAGAATAATTGGATCATCTGACGTAATGATACGATTCTTTCTATATCCTTATCCAAAATCGTTGATAAATTACTGGAAATAATTAATTTTACTCCCCCGTCTGCAAATGAAATAATCCCCATTACAATAATCACAATAAATATGCTAGTTTCATAAAATAGAAAAAATAATATTAGGCTAAATATACTCATAATTTGAAAGAAAAGTATCATTTTTTTATTATTTATTCTATCGCTAATTGTCCCAATAATTGGGCTGCTGATGGTTTTGATAATTGCTACTATAGCTAAACTAAATCCAAATAACTCACTAGAGTGGGTTATAAAAAGGATGTAGAAAGAACAAGCAAAAGCAAAAATTTCAGAACCGAAAGACGAAATAAAATAGAAAAGTAGTAAATTGATTTTTTAGGCATATCAATAAACTTCCTAAATTAAAGGCTATTCAGAATATTCAGAATATAGATATATTATACATTAAAGGTAAAAAAAGTAAAATAATGAATGGCAAAGCTCACAACGCCGGCTAGTGTTGTGAGCTTTTTGATTTGTGGTGGAGTGCTTATAAACAAGTTTGGTGAGAAGTTTTCATAAGAGCGTCAATATTTACAATTTTTATGAGTTTTGTAAATATGCCCCCCGTTATTAGCAGTTCTGGGTAAAGGTGCAAATACTGGAGCCAATAAATATAACAAAAGCGCGGGGTATGCATTGCTACCTCGCGCTTTTGCTTATTTGTCTTCTTGACTTGGTATTGGGAAATACTTATATATCTCTCCAGTTTTAATAGCGTTACTGATATTTGCTAACCATTCATAAAATACTTTTGATTCTTCTAATTGTGTATGAATGGTGATTGCTTCTTCTTTAGTTTCTTCATCGACATCATCTGTGTCTATGATTTTTTGTATCAAGATTTCTGCGTCTTTAACAGAATCCATATTAATAGAAATTTCTCGATCCCATTTTTTTGAGAAAAAGTTATTAAAGAAGATAAAGAAGTCTTTTTCAGCGATGAAATGTTGTTTTCTACTTCCTCTTGTAAATTGTTGTTTGACGAGATCAAATTCTTGTAGTTTCTTAACACCAGCACTCATGCTTGGTTTGCTCATTTGAAGTTGTTCCCGCATTTCATCTAGTGTCATACTACCTTCAAATACCATCGTCCCGTATAAATTTCCGACACTTCGATTAATACCATATAAATCCATCGTTTCTCCAATACCGTTAATCACGATGTCTTTAGCTTGGTCTAGTTGTTTTTTGTAGTTATCTGAACGTACCACTACATACACCTCCAATAGTTACTTAATTGTACCATGAATCCTTTTACATTGTAGTTGCTTTTCCATTACTTGTCTATTTGAAATACATGTTAAAAACAAATCATAAATGGACTTTGGAAATTTGACGCCTTTCATAATTCTATGCTAACATAAAATCTGTAAAGTTCGTTAAATAAAAAATTAACAAAGTTAACGGAGGTATTTTGAATGGGATATATAGAGCATTTATCTAGACGTCAATTTATAAATGGTGAGTGGGTAGAAGCTTCTAATAAAGCGACTCGCGACATTGTGAATCCATATAATCAAGAAGTTGTGATTTCAGTAGCAGAAGGTACAGAAGAAGATGCTGAAAAAGCAATTTTAGCAGCTAGACAGTCATTTGAAGCTGGTGAATGGTCAGGTGAAACGACTGAAAATAGAAGTCGTAAAGTTAGAGCCATTGCAGATTTAATTAAAGAACATAAAGAAGAACTAGCGGAACTTGAAACATTAGATACTGGTAAGACATTAGAAGAATCATATGCAGATATGGATGATATTCATAATGTATTTATGTATTTTGCAGGTTTAGCAGGACATGATGGTGGTGAAATTATTGATTCCCCAATACCTCATTCAGAAAGTAAATTAGTAAAAGAACCTGTAGGCGTTGTAACGCAAATTACACCTTGGAATTATCCGCTACTTCAAGCTTCATGGAAAATAGCACCTGCTCTTGTAACAGGTTGTTCGTTAGTTATGAAACCAAGTGAGATTACGCCATTAACTACAATTCGTGTATTTGAATTAATGGAACAAGTTGGATTTCCTAACGGTGTCATCAACCTTGTACTAGGTAAAGGTTCTGAAGTTGGTGAAGTATTAGCATCTCATAAAGAAGTCGATCTCGTTTCATTTACAGGTGGTATTCAAACAGGTAAGCATATTATGAAACGAGCAGCAGACAATGTAACGAATATTGCTTTAGAACTAGGTGGCAAGAATCCTAATATTATTTTCGATGATGCAGATTTTGATTTAGCGATTGATCAAGCATTAAATGGTGGCTATTTCCATGCCGGTCAAGTTTGTTCAGCAGGATCACGAATTATCGTCCAAAACGATATTAAAGATAAATTTGAAAAAGCTTTAGTTGAACGTGTTAATAAAATTAAAATCGGTAATGGATTTGATGAAACAACTGAGATGGGGCCGTTAATTTCAGGAGAACATCGCGATAAAGTTGAAAAATATATAGAAGTTGCGAAAGAAGAAGGTACGACAATTGCTGCTGGTGGTAAACGACCAGACAGAGCAGACTTACAAGATGGTTTCTTCTTTGAACCAACTGTCATTACAAACTGTGATACATCTATGAGAATTGTACAAGAAGAAGTATTTGGACCTGTCGTAACAATTGAAGGATTCTCTAATGAACAAGAAGCGATTGAATTAGCGAATGATTCTATTTATGGACTCGCAGGCGGCGTATTTACACAAGATATCGCTAAAGCTAATCGTGTGGCTAATAAATTGAAAATGGGTACAGTTTGGATTAATGACTTCCATCCATATTTTGCACAAGCACCATGGGGTGGATATAAACAATCTGGTATTGGTAGAGAGTTAGGTAAAGAAGGCTTAGAAGAATATTTAATTTCTAAACATATTTATACAAATATTCAACCTGAGCCAGTGAATTGGTTTAGTAAATAAATACAACAAAGAAGAACGAGTATATAGGAGGATTTTGAGATGAAGCAATCTTATGATTATATAATTATTGGAGGCGGAAGTGCCGGATCTGTATTAGGTAATCGTTTAAGTGAAGATAAAGATAAGACCGTATTAGTATTAGAAGCGGGTAGAAGTGACTATCCATGGGATTTATTAATTCAAATGCCAGCAGCACTAATGTATCCATCGGGTAATCGTTTCTATGACTGGAAATATGAAACAGATGGCGAACCTCATATGGGCGGTAGAAAAGTAGCACATACAAGAGGTAAAGTACTTGGTGGTTCAAGTTCAATCAATGGTATGATTTATCAACGAGGTAACCCAATGGACTATGAAGGTTGGGGAGAACCTGAAGGCATGGAAACATGGAAGTTTGCGAATTGTTTACCATACTTTAAACGATTAGAAAAAACTTTTGGAGCAGATAAATCAGATCAATATCGTGGTCATAATGGTCCGATTAAATTAAGAAGAGGACCAGCAACAAATCCGTTATTCCAAGCTTTCTTTGAAGCGGGTGTTCAAGCTGGATACAATAAGACACCTGATGTAAATGGATTTAGACAAGAAGGGTTTGGACCATTTGATAGCCAAATTCATAATGGTCGACGTGTTTCAGCATCAATTGCTTATTTAAGACCAGCTATGAAACGTAAGAATTTAACTGTTCAAACAAGAGCTTTTGTTACAGAAATCAATTATGAAGGTAGACGAGCAACTGGCGTAACATTCAAGAAAAATGGTAAGACACATACAGTTGCTGCAGGAGAAGTTATTCTATCAGGTGGAGCATTCAATACACCACAATTGCTTCAACTTTCTGGAATTGGTGACTCTGAACATTTAAATTCATTAGGTATAGAGACACGTGTACACTTGCCAGGTGTAGGTGAAAACTTCGAAGACCACTTAGAAGTATATGTACAACATGCATCTTCTAAACCAGTATCTGAGCAACCAAGTTTAAATAAATTTAGAATGCCTTTTATCGGATTACAATGGATCTTCGGTAGAAAAGGACCAGCAGCAAGTAACCACTTTGAAGGTGGCGGATTTGTAAGATCTAATGATAAAGTAGATTATCCAAACTTAATGTTCCACTTCTTACCATTAGCAGTACGTTATGATGGACAAAAAGCAAATACGAAACATGGTTTCCAAGTACATATCGGACCAATGTATTCTAACTCTAGAGGTAGCTTAAAAATTAAATCTGAAGATCCATTTGAAAAACCTAAATTTGTCTTTAATTACTTATCTACAAAAGAAGACGAACAAGAATGGGTAGAAGCAATTAGAGTTGCAAGAAATATCTTGAAACAACCAGCTTTAGCACCATATAACGATGGAGAAATATCTCCAGGACCTTCAGTACAAACAGATGAAGAAATTTTAGAGTGGGTTAAAAAAGATGCAGAAACAGCACTTCACCCATCATGTAGTGCAAAAATGGGACCAGCATCAGATCCAATGGCTGTAGTTGACCCATTAACAATGAAAGTACACGGTATGGAGAACTTGAGAGTAGTCGATGCATCAGCAATGCCACGTACAACAAACGGTAATATCCACGCACCAGTATTGATGCTAGCAGAAAAAGTAGCAGACATCATTCGTGGTAAAAAACCATTAGAACCAGAAGAAATAGATTACTATAAACACGGCGTTCACCCTAAAGACGCAGGTATTATGAAATAATAGGAGAAGAATGAAGGCTGAGACAGCAATTGTCTCAGCCTTTAGTTGTTATATGGGGGATGCGCTAACTACCATAATTCTGAATAATGGTAATAAGAGAGCTCTAACTACCATAATTCTGAAAAGTGGTAATAAGAACGTGCTAACTACCATAATTCCGAATAATGGTAATAAGAGAGCTCTAACTACCATAATTCTGAAAAGTGGTAATAAGAACGTGCTAACTACCATAATTCCGAATAATGGTAATAAGAGGGGGGTCTAAGGGACATTATTCCGAATTGTGTCCCTAACAGTGTGTCTTACGGACATTTCCCAGAATTCTGTCCCTAATTGTTATTTATTTAAGTGTCTATATAATGTTGCTCTGCTAATGTTTGTCGCTTCTTTAATTTCTTCTAAAGTATATTTCTTAGAATGGTACATTTCGATGGCATTTTTTAAATTAAGATCATTTCGTTTTGGTCTTCCGATAGTCTTACCTGCTATTTTGGCTTTTGCGATACCAGACTTAGTTCTGAATTTAATCATATCGCTTTGAAATTGATTAATTAGATTTAAAATTTTATTAAAATTCATTTGTTCATACTGACTAATTGTTATTTGAGCATTAATTATATGAATGTCCACATTGATTTCCTGGGCAATTGTAATGAGTTCTTCTAATTGATATGAGGTATCTGCAAGAATACATAAATCAGTTATGTATAATTTATCCCCACTTTGTAATTTACTATAAAATAATGTATTTAATTCTTTTCTGATTTCAGTTTGTGCATGAGATTCTTCAATAATTGTTAACGAAAATTTGCTTAACTTTGAATGTTGTTCAGCGATTGTATCATATAATTCGATTGGTCTAATATAACCATAATTCATAAATTTCACCTCAATAGTTTCATAAATGTATACATATGAAACTCTTTTGTTTATAATAGCACTATTGAAAATATATAAAATAGGAGTATGTATAATGATTAAATCTTATATAGAAGAATGGCTTTCTAATCCAGGCAAAAATTTACTAGCTGGTATTGTTGTAGCGCTAGCACTTATACCTGAAGCCATTGCATTTTCTATAATTGCAGGTGTAGATCCAATGGTAGGATTGTACGCTGCTTTTATTATTGCTACGACAACTTCAATAGTAGGTGGTAGACCTGTTATGATATCTGGAGCTGCTGGAGCTGTTGCGCTTATTGTAACACCTTTAGTAAGAGAACATGGTGTCGATTATTTATTTGCAGCAACGATACTCATGGGTATTATACAGTTATTATTAGGAATTCTCAAAATTGGTAGACTCATGAAGTTTATACCAAGGTCAGTCATGATTGGATTTGTAAATGCCTTAGCGATTATGATTTTTATGTCTCAACTTGAGCATATATTTGGTATTTCAATAAGTACATATATTTATATAGCTATTACATTACTCATTGTTTATATTGTACCAAAATATTTCAAAGCCATTCCTGCACCACTTATCGCAATCATTTTATTAACAACACTATATATGGTAACAGGTTCTAATGTAAGAACAGTTGGCGATTTAGGTACGATAACAAGAGCATTTCCGAATTTCTTAATACCACAAGTTCCTTTTAACTTAGAAACATTAGCTATCATTTTGCCGTATTCTTTATCAATGGCAATTGTAGGATTAGTAGAAAGTTTATTAACAGCTAAAATTGTTGATGAAGCAACAGATTCTCATAGTAATAAAAATAAAGAATCTAGAGGTCAAGGTATTGCCAATATCATCGCAGGTCTATTTGGAGGAATGGGTGGCTGTGCTATGATTGGTCAATCTGTTATTAATGTAAAATCAGGTGCAACAAGTAGATTATCAACATTTACAGCGGGTGTCTTCTTAATCATTCTCATCCTATTATTAGGAGATGTAGTTGTACAAATTCCTATGCCAATTTTAGCGGGTATTATGGTGATGGTATCTATTAGTACATTTGATTGGAAATCATTTAAGTACGTTAAACAAGCGCCAAGAACAGATGCTGTCGTTATGATTTTGACAGTAGTCATCGTGTTGTTTACACATAACTTAGCTATAGGCGTTATTGTCGGCGTCATATTTAGTTCTTTATTCTTTGCTACTAAAATATCAAATGTTCATGTACATCAAACAATAGAAAACCATTTTTACAAATATGCATTCACTGGGCAAATATTCTTTGTTTCAATCGATTCAATGATGAATCAGTTAGACTTTTCTATTGAAAATAGTCAGATTGAATTAGACTTTACACATGCTCATTTATGGGATGACTCAGCAGTCAATGCAATCGATTCAATGGTAAAAAAATTCGAAGATAAAAACAATACAGTATTTGTTAAACAATTAAATACAGATAGCAGAAAAATTATTTCCGAATTAAGTCAGCTCAATGAAACGCATTTAACATAAGAAAACAACAAAACAAACCAGTATAAATTCACCATAAAATGGATTTATACTGGTTTTTTATATAAATTATCTTGGTTAAACTTAACATGTACCGCCTTCCCAAATAGTAACGGGGAATATATATTCTTTTAAAGTGTCTTTGTTTTGAATTATGTTTTATCTCGTTTTAAAAAGTATTTAATTCTTTATTAGATAATCAGCTGATGTAAAGAAACGATTAAACCTGTATACTTAAAGCAAATTAAACTTAAATTCTCTAAAGTTGAGGTGTATAAAATGAGTGCAAAAAAATTAACGCTTGAAGAACAGAAAGAGATTGAAATATATGTATTAAAAGTGCGCGATAAATATTTGGAAGAGGAAAATAAGAAAGACAAAAAAGCTTTCAAAAATGCTACATGTAAAACAATTTATGATTTAAAAGGTGATTATCCAGTTAAACAACTGCTACAAATATTCGGAATGCCAAAATCGAATTATTATAATTGGTTGAATCGTGAACCATCAAAAAGAGATATAGAAAACGAAGAATTGAAGAAAGACATTTTAGATATATATCATAAATCTAATGAGACATACGGATATAGACGTATTTATCATTACATTAGAGAAGAATTAGGAAAACCAGTCAATCATAAGAGAATTCAACGTTTAATGAATGAACTTGGTTTAAAAGGTCAATCACATGAAAATAAGAAAGAATAAAGGTACAGGAAGACTGAGAAATTTTATTTAACCCCAATATAAAAAAGGCTCGGACACTAATGAATTGTCCAAGCCTTTTGTTATGTTATTAATTCTTATTGACTGATGCGTCATAGATTGAATCTACTGCGTCTTGTAATCCGCTATTAAATTCTTCTTCTGATTGTCCTGCGAATAGGTCAGTTACTAATGCACGTGAGAAACTTGCGATAAGTCCGTCATTTTCTTTAAGTAATTCATTTGCTTTTTCTCTTGAGTAACCGCCTGATAATGCAACGACACGAACAACGTTAGGGTGTTCGATTAATGATTTATATTGGTTTGGTTTTGTTGGAATTGTTAATTTCAACATAACGTATTGATCGTCGTTTAATTTATCTAATTCTTTCGCGATTTCTTCTTTTAAGATATCTTCAATTTCTTCTTTATCTTTAGCATTAATGTTCACTTCTGGTTCGATAATTGGAACTAATCCTGCTTCGATAATTTGTTTACCAATTTCAAATTGTTGTTCTACAACTTTAGCAATAGCTTCTTGGTTTGCTTCAAGAATGTTTGAACGCATTTTTGTACCGAATACATTACGTTCTTTTGCACGTTGTAATAACTCATCTAAACCAGGAATGACTTTCATTAACTGAACGCCATTTTCTTCATCTGCTAAACCTTTGTCTACTTTTAAGAAAGGAACAATACCTTTTGAAGCTAAGTAGTCAGAAGTATATTGACCTTCAACTTCACGGTCCATTGTTTGTTCAAATAAAATAGCACCTAATATTTTTTCAGAAGTAAAGGCTGGAGATGTTACGATACGTGTTCTCATTTCATGAACAAGTGTAAACATTTCATCTTCGTTGCTGTATTGATTCTCATCAATACCATAATCTTTAAGAGCTTTTGGAGTACTACCACCACTTTGATCTAGTGCAGCTATAAAACCTTTACCATTTTTTATTTTTTCAAATTGTTCTTGGTTCATTTTTTCCACTCCTTTAGATATTTTCAATTATAGTATGATGATTTTTACCATTTATCGCAAGTTATTCAACTTTTAATGATTTTTTAAGAGAGAAAATGTTCAATAAATATGTCGAATTTAAGAAGATTGACGCATGATTATTTCATAAAAAGGTTATACGCATTATGATGTACATTAGGGAGGATTCTCAATGAATAAAAAATCAGCAATATTATTAATAGGTGGCTTAGCTATTGTAGCTTTAGCGGTCGCAGCTTTATTATTATTTTCAACTCAAAAAAGTACATACTACGGGTATATGGAGAATAGTACAACTGCAGAAAAAGTAGTCAGTGAGAAAAATAATGAAGTTACAGAAAATATTAAAATCGAATCAACAAGTGATTTCAAACCTAAAAAAGGTGATTTTGTAAAATTAATTTCAAACGATAATGGCAAAACATTTTATAAAAAAGAAGTCGTCAAACATGATGACATACCACATGGTTTAATGATGAAAATACATGATATGGAAATGTAAGAAATATAAAGTCTGAGACAAATGGTAATGTCTCGGACTTTTACTATTTTATTTAAGAGATACATATAGTAAAATTACATTTAACTTCTATAGAATGTGGGTGGTTAAAGTAATGTTAATCAGAAATAAACAAGAATCAGATGTTGAAGCGATTGCTAAGGTTCATTATGAGTCTTGGTTGACGACATATAGAGGGATTGTCCCGGATAGTTATTTGGATCAATTAACGTTAGCGTCATATATTGAAAGACACCATAAATTTAATGCGCCGTGTATAGTTGCAGAGGTTGATGGAGAAGTGATTGGATTTCTAATGTATGGTAAAGACAAAGATGAAGATACAAGTGATACATGTGGTGAAATTATGGTCATTTACTTACTTGAAGCATATCAACACCAAGGAATAGGCACACGTTTGATGCAAGAAGCGGAAGAACAAATGAAGGATAAATATGATGAATTAAGTCTTTGGGTTTTTGAAGATAATCATCCTACGATTAAATTTTATGAAAAACATGGCTTTAAAAAAGATGGTAAATCTGAAATAAGCGATGTTAGTAAAGAATTAAAAGAAATAAGAATGATGAAAAGAATATGATACATATGGAATTGTGTTTTACGTGAAACGGGCAGATGTTTGATCATTTGCTCGTTTGTTTTTTTAGAAATATTAATTACTTATTCAATTTATTTAGGTTTTCAGAATAGATTTTTAAACAAATCAAAAATTATTCTAAAAAATATGATTAGTATTATTATACTAGGGTAACATATCAAGAAAGGAGGAATTAAATATGAGTAAAATAACAGATTCATTCTTAAATGCTTTAGATAGCATTATAGCATTCATACCAAACTTAATTAGTGCAATTATCTTATTAATTGTCGCTTGGTTAATTGCAGTAATTGTTAAAACAGTTATTGTGAAAGGTTTAAACGCAGTTGGTTTTGAAAAATGGTTAGAGAAAAAGGGGTTAACTGAATCAGGAAGTGGCAAATCAGGGTCTGAAGGCTTAATTCAGACATTTGGTAAATTAGCTTACTTCATTATCTTCTTACTATTCTTACCATCAGTGTTTGATGCATTAAATATGACTTCTGTATCAACACCGATTAAGAACATGATGGGTAGTGTATTAGACTTCTTACCTAGAATTATTGTTGCGATTGTTATATTAGTTGTTGGTTTATTCATCGCAAAAGTATTAGGTACATTAGTTAAAAACTTATTAACAAATTTAAATGTTAGTAAATATAATCACTATGTAAACTTTGGTGAGAATAAAGAAAGTATTGATATTCCTTCAGCTGCAGGCTGGGTAATTTCAACAATCATTGGTTTATTCTTTGTTGTTGAATCATTAAATACAGTTAATTTAGAAGTGTTAAATACAATTGGTGAAGCAATTATTGGATACTTACCATTAGTAATTTCAGCAGCAATTATCTTATTAATTGGTTTCATTGGTGGTAACTTACTATCTAAATTAATTAAAAAATCTACAGGTAACGTATTTGTATCTGAAATCGTTAAATATTTATTAATCATCGTTTCAGTATTTATGACATTAGATCAATTAAACTTTGCTCAAAGCATTGTTAATGTAGCATTCTTACTAATCTTAGGTGCTGTAGCAGTAGCATTTGCTATCTCATTCGGTATCGGTGGTAAGTCATTTGCAGAAAAAACATTATCAAAAATTGAACGTAAAGCTGAATCAAATGACAAATAAAAGATGATTAGAAAAAGCTGAGACATCCGTGTCTCAGCTTTTTTGTGTGGATATATATTGAGTGAGTGAAGGTAAGAGATGAGGCAAGTCATGGCTTAATGTGTGAATAAAGCCAAGAGATCGTTGAAGTCATGGCTTAATGTGTGAATAAAGCCAAGAGATCGTTCAAGTCATGGCTTAAGTGCTGAATAAAGCCAAGAGTTCCATTAAAGTATGTAAGCATACTTTAAATCTTCACCTTTAATGTAGCATTTCTTCTTGGTATTTTTCATAAGTTGCATTATTTTAATAATCAATTTCAAATCCTAAATCTTGAATCATGTCATAATCCATTTGATTTGGTTGACCACCAGTAATTAAATAATCTCCAACAAAAATAGAATTCGCAACCATGAGTGATAATGATTGAAGCGATCTTAAATTTACTTCGCGTCCACCAGCAATACGTATTTCTTTTGTAGGATTAATGAGTCTAAACATACATAGAATTCTAATGCATTTCATAGGTGTTAAGTCATCCATACTGCCAAATTTCGTATCTTTTATAGGGTGTAAGAAATTGACTGGAATACTATCAGCATCTAATTGATTTAATGTAAAAGCCATATCGATAATATCTTCGTCAGATTCCCCCATACCACAAATCACGCCAGAACATGGAGAAATATTCTTTTCCTTCATTATATTTATTGTATTTACACGATCATCAAAACTATGTGTTGTCACAACTTCATCATGAAAATTAGCACTAGTATTAATATTATGATTATATCGGTCTACACCACTGTTTTTAAGGGACTCAGCTTGTTGTTCATTTGTTAATCCGAGACAAGCACAAATCTTAAGTTGAGGATGATTTCTTTTAATTTGTTCAACAGAATCAGTAATGTGAGAAATCTCTTTATCGCTAGGACCACGACCACTCATAACAATACAGTATGTTCCAATTTTATTTTCAGAAGCTACTTTGGCACCATCAACGATTTGATTCTCTGGAATAAGTGCATATCGTTGAGATTTTTGTTTAACATCTCTTGATTGCCCGCAGTAACCACAGTCTTCAGGGCAAATACCACTTTTAGCATTTAAAATCATATTCAGTTTTACTTTCTTACCATAATAATGATGGCGAACTTTATAAGCTTCTTGAACAAGTGTTAATGTATCGATTGATTCATCTTGATAAATTTTTAAAGCTTCATCGTATGTTAAGTGATGCCCATTAATGATGTTATTTCCTAAAGTCATTAAAATTCCCCCTCTATAATTATTAATAGAATACTAATAATATTCTAGATTGTAAACCATAATAAATAAAAGGTTAACAATTAATGCTTAATTGTTAAAATATGGTAGAAATTACAATGAACTAGTGATACCATATATATTGAAAGATTTAAATTATACATAGGGGAGATAAAATGAAGGGGTTTAAATCAGTCATTATATATAGTAGTTTAGCTTTATTGCTTGTAGGATGCGGAAACGAAGAAAGTTCAACAAGTAAAAATAATGAACATAATCAATCAGAACAACAAACAAAAAAACATGAAAATGCAAAGTTGCCAACTGTTGTATTTGAATCTGATTTAACAAATGAAAAATTATCAAAGTCAGAAATACATAAAAGTATTCAACGTTATTTAGATACAAATGAAAGTATTTATAAAGTGACAACAATGATTGAAGAAAAAGTATGGGACGAACAACCTTTAACGAAGAGAGAAGCAGATCAATTAGAAGAAGGTAGAAAACTTTTAGAAAAGAATGACCAGAACTTCTCAAATTATATTGAAAATAATACACTTCCAAAAGGTTATCAAAAAGAAACAATTAGAATCAGTCAGTACTTTACAAGTTATAATCAAACAATTAAAAATTTAGACCAACAAGTACAAAAAAATAGTAGATAAAGCAGAAAAAGGTACCATCTCAACAAAAGATATCGTACCAGATAGTCAAAATGTAAATGGTAGACAACAAGCAAAAATAGAAAAATTCCTTAAACAAATCAATGTGAAGACGAATGCGTTTAAAATGTAAAAGGTTATTTTGAAAGATGGTGGTTGTATGCAGAAGCGATTATTAGAGAATCAAACACTAATAAGAGGAGCAAGCTTGTTTTTAATCTTTGTAATTGGAGCACTTCTATATTCATTTATGTCAGTTCCGAAAATGCTTATTTTCATGGTTCCATTGTTTTATATCAATGGCGCTATTTTGTGATTGGTTAAGAGGTGTGAAAGAAGCCAAGAACATCAAATATTTTATGACCTACAGAGTAATTATAATCTTAATAGGTGTTGTATTATTGGTTCAATATTTTTTAAGTATTTATCGAGAAGAAGTAAAGTATTTATATTTGTTTGGATGGCTAATAATATCATTCATCGCTGACATTATTGAAAATAAATATTTTATAAAACCAAACAATATGAACACGAATTTGGATAAAAACTAAAAGGTTATTTTGAAAGATGGTGGTTGTATGATGAAACAATTAATCAAGAATAGAGAATTATTAACGGTGGTATTTGTATTTCTAATTATCGCCTTAAGTTTATTATTAGGTTTATTTCTAAGTATTGAACAAATATTTATTTGTTTATTTCCAATTTTTATTATTTTTCTTTTATTTAGAGATTGGTTGAGAGGACGAGAGAAAGCAAAGGATTTCAAGAAATTTATGATATTTAGAATAGTTGTAATGATAATATTTTTGGTAATAATGTCATTATACATATTGAGTACGTATCAGAATAATCAATTTACGAATCCGTTATATATTTTTGGTTGGTTTATTATTATAACCATCGCTGACATTATTGAAAATAAATATTTTATAAAAAAAGAATCAGGTAAATAACATTTAAGAAACTCAAAAGGCTGGGACAGTTTGATCTGTCTCAGCCTTTTAAGTATTTTAATATTTCGTCTTTAATTGTTCTTTTTCAATATCAGATATAAATGCATGATCTATCGCTTTAATATTAATGTCTTTCATTTCAGCTATTGATAATAACTGATGGTTGTACAAGAGTTGATATTCTTGGTTTAAGTTTGTATTCGAAACTGTTCTATTATCTGTATTAATATTAAATGGAATGCCTTGCTCTATAAGCTTTCTAATATTAAGTTCTTCTATTGATTGGATTGCTTTTGTTTGTAAGTTGCTCGTCGGACAAATTTCTAATAATGCGTTGTGCTGTTTAATGTATGATAATGCTTGATTGTCTTGAATTGCTGCAACGCCATGTCCTATTCTTCGTGCACCGAGTTCGATTCCTTCTATTATATTATGTATACATCCACATTCACCGGCATGCAATGTTAAGTGGTGGCCAGAATCTGTAGTATATTGAATGGCTTCTTGTATGACTTTTGTTGGAAATGCTTCTTCAGGACCTGCAAAATCAAAACCTACGATGTGGCGATTGGTTGTATTTAATTGATCTATTGATTTAAAAAGGTCAATGTTTGTTTGGTTGTCATGATGTCGCATGCCACAAATTAGCAAATTGACTTTAATATCACATGTATGTTCAGCTTCGATTGCTCCGTTGTTAACGGCTTCTAAAATTTCTTCAATATTTAATCCTTTATCTGTATGGAAAAGTGGCGCAAATCGTATTTCTATGTATTTAATGTTGTCATGATGTGCTTGTTGCGCGACATCGACAACAGCTTTCTCTAAACTATCTTTTGTTTGTAAAACTTTTAAAATGGTGTCGAAAGATTTTAAGTAGTCATCTAAGCTTTCGCAATTTTGGTCTACTTGAATATCTTCTAAATTAATAGATACATGTTGTTCTCGTGCGAGTTGCTGGATTAATTCGATACTAACAGAACCGTCTAAATGACAGTGTAACTCTGTTTTTGCTACTTCGTTTACTGTAGACATTGGGAATATCCTTTCTTTATCTATTGGTATGATTTTAAATATAGTTATATATTATAAACAATTTCAGAAATATCTGGTAGTATTTAGCGTAAATGTGTAGATTTTGTGAGAAAGTTTATGAAAATATTATTTTTTTATATGAAAATTCTTGGTTTCGAAATATTAAAAATGCTATATTTATAGAATATTTTTAAAAATTATAGTTTGAAAATTTAGTACACACATATTAAGAAGAGCCAGACATGAATAATAATTTAAAAAGAGCGTTAACGTCAAGACAAATGCAAATGATTGCTATTTTAATTAGTCATATGAATTTTAGAAAGAGAGAACAAATTAAAGATCATCCATTTAAGATGCCATTCGCGCCGGTCAGTAATATAATCACAATCATTATGATTGTATTAGTTGTCATTGGCATGTTGTTCAATGCTGAAACAAGAATTTCAGTCATGATTGTTTCGACTTTTTTGATAGGCAAAAATATTTCTTGAGAAATATGGCTGTGATAACATTGCATTAAAAAGAATATTAAGGAAGTGTAAGTATGTCTAATCAATCTGCTTTATTAGTTATGGATATGCAAAATGGTATTGTTGGTAGTTTACCTAATTCGAGTGAAATTATCGATAAAAATAAAAAGGCTATCGAAAGTGCTAGGAAACATCAAATTCCAGTCATTTTTGTGAGAGTAGCTTTTTCGAAAGGATTTCATGAAGTGTCGCCTCACAACAAATCATTTTCACGAATTAAAGCAAGTGGACAACAAATGAGTGTGAATGATGCCTCAACTCAAATTATAGACGAACTTGCACCAAATGAAGATGAAGTCGTTGTTACAAAACATCGCTTTAGTGCTTTTACAGGTAGTAATTTAGAAGTGTTATTGCGTGGTATGCAAGTTGATCACCTTATTTTAACAGGTGTTGTAACGAGTGGTGTTGTGTTATCTACTTTAGTTGAAGCGGCAGATAAAGACTTTGAATTAACGGTCTTATCAGATGCGATGACAGACAGAGATATTGAAACACATCAATTTCTAATTGATAAAATTTTTCCTAGGTATGCGGCAGTAACTGAGACATTAGAATAGTCAAATACAATCGTATAGATAGGAGATAATTTTTATGCGTCAAGTTTCGAGTGAGGAAACCTTTAATACGAAACTATATCCTCCAATGATTTTAGGGTCAATATTGAATCCTATCAACTCTTCTATGTTAGCTGTTGCACTTATACCAATAGCACAAGCTTTTAATATACCTTTTTATCAAACAACATGGCTTGTGTCATCGTTATATTTAGCAACGAGTATTGGTCAACCGGTGATAGGTAAACTTATAGATATATTTGGCCCTAGAGGGTTATTTTTATTTGCTACTAGTTTAGTAGGTGTAGCAAGTTTGATTGCGATTTTTACACCATCTTTTTATGGATTAGTATTAGCAAGATTTCTTATAGGTATTGGTACTTGTGCAGGTTATCCTTCAGCAATGTATTTAATCAGTTATGAGGGTAAGCGTACAGGTAAAGATAGTCCAAGTAAAATATTAACAATGTTATCGATATCCAATCAGACGATTTCTGTTATTGGTCCAACAATCGGTGGTTTGTTAATTCACAGTGGCGGTTGGCAAGCAATATTCTTAGTTAATGTTCCGCTTTCCATTCTGTCATTCTTATTTGGATTCTTATATTATCCAAAAGTTGAAAGTACGAAAAAATTAAATGCATTAAAAGAACAGATAGACTTTATAGGTATAACGTTGTTTACCATTACTTTAACAACATGGATGATTTTCTTTATGGAGCCAGATCAATCCATTTTTTATCTATTTATGTACTGAACCCAAAAATCTAAACCTTAATTAGTATATTATTTCAAAGGTTTGTCTCCTGTAATTTTTGGGAGATAAGCCTTTTAATTTTGATTTGATTCTTTCGTTATTATAAAAATCGATATATCGATGAATAGCTTGTTCAAGGTCCTGAAAATCTTTAAATTCTTGGCCATAATACATTTCTTGTTTAAGTAACCCAAAAAAGTTTTCCATAACTGAATTATCTAGACAATTACCTTTTCTAGACATACTTTGAAATATTTTATGGTCTTTTAATAATCTAGTGTATTGTGAATGTTGATAATGCCAGCCTTGATCTGAATGAATCGTTAAACGATGATCTAGGTTTGGACGACGCTTTATCATTTCTTTTAATGGATTGATGACTATATCTAATGTAGGACGACTTGAGATTTTAAAGCTGATAATCTCTGAACTATATAAGTCCATAAAAGGTGATAAATATAATTTCTGACCATTCATTAATTTGAACTCTGTAATATCTGTTACGACTTTTTGAAATGGGAGACTTGTTTTAAATCTACGATTTAATATATTTTGAGCTACTTTACCAACTTTACCTTTAAAGGAACGATACTTACGACCTCTATTTCTTAGTGCTTGTGTAACACGACGATAACCATAGGTATGGTTTGATTCTTCACATATTTCTTTTATTACTTGAATCAATGTTTCATCTTTATCAGCTTTACTAAATTTATTTATCCAATAATAGTATACAGATTTAGCTATTTGAGCGACTTTAAATAAGATACTTAATCGTATATTATATGTTTCATTTAGTTCCTTAATGACCTTTACTATTTCTGATTTTTGCTTCCGTAAATGTCGGTCAAGGCTTGTAACTTTTTTTGATAAGCTATACCTGCCTTTAACGTCTCATTTTCATTTCTAAGTCTTTCAAGTTCTTCACGTTCATTTTCATTTAAAGGTAAATTTTTATTATCTGATTTAGATCGTTTTTTAGTCATAGTGTGAGATCGTCCCTTTTGTTTATTATCTATATCAAGACGACACTTTTCATCAAATTGATGTTGCCAATTGGCAATGATAATAGGATTAATAATTCTAAAGTGATTCGCAGTATCTTGATAAGACAACATATTTTCTTGTCTAAATTTTAAAACAGATAATTTAAATTCGCTAGTATAAACAGTATTTCTACTTTTTATTTCTAAACCTTCTTCTCCAAACTCTTTATATTGATTGACCCAAATCCGAAGGACAGACCAACTTGAAATACCATATTTTAAAGCAATTGTTCTATAACTTTGATGTCCTTCTAAATATTCTTTTACAAGTTTTAGTTTGAATTTAAATTCATATTTTTTCCTCATTAGAATGCACCCCAATATTTTGATTTGTTTAGTTCAAATATTTGGGTTCACATCAGATTTAGCTATTTGAGCGACTTTAAATAAGATACTTAATCGTATATTATATGTTTCATTTAGTTCCTTAATGACCTTTACTATTTCTGATTTTTGCTTCCGTAAATGTCGGTCAAGGCTTGTAACTTTTTTTGATAAGCTATACCTGCCTTTAACGTCTCATTTTCATTTCTAAGTCTTTCAAGTTCTTCACGTTCATTTTCATTTAAAGGTAAATTTTTATTATCTGATTCAGATCGTTTTTTAGTCATAGTGTGAGATCGTCCCTTTTGTTTATTATCTATATCAAGACGACACTTTTCATCAAATTGATGTTGCCAATTGGCAATGATAATAGGATTAATAATTCTAAAGTGATTCGCAGTATCTTGATAAGACAACATATTTTCTTGTCTAAATTTTAAAACAGATAATTTAAATTCGCTAGTATAAACAGTATTTCTACTTTTTATTTCTAAACCTTCTTCTCCAAACTCTTTATATTGATTGACCCAAATCCGAAGGACAGACCAACTTGAAATACCATATTTTAAAGCAATTGTTCTATAACTTTGATGTCCTTCTAAATATTCTTTTACAAGTTTTAGTTTGAATTTAAATTCATATTTTTTCCTCATTAGAATGCACCCCAATATTTTGATTTGTTTAGTTCAAATATTTGGGTTCACATCAGAGATGAGCCAAGTCGTGGCTTAAGTGTCTAATAAAGCCAAGAGATAGCCTAAGTTATACTTCATACCTATATAATCCCCCAACTTTCACACAACTCACATATCTTATTGCCATTATCACCACCATCCAATACCAACCATTCACAAGTGTAAAATTTCAAATTGACTAATCTTGAGTACGATGATAGGAATAATAAAAGACTCTTATCAAGAGTGGCTGAGGGATGTGCCCTATGAAGCCCAGCAACCTTCTATTTGGAAAGGTGCTAATTCACATAAAGTTTGTCTAAACTTTTGAAGATGAGAGGAGGTTTATCTAACTTTCTCTAATTTTTTAGAGGAAGTTTTTTTATTTTTAATTTTATATCGGAAAGAGGCGTCTATACATATGAGCAAATTCGTAAAGTTCGTTAGTTTTATCGGTATTATTTTATTATTAGCTGCGTGTGGAAAGTCTAGTGGAAGTGAAAATACAAAGATTACGGTTGCTGCTTCTCCGGCTCCGCATGGTGATGTCGTTGAACATGCGAAAGAAAAAATGAAAGAAAAAGGTTATGACTTAGAAGTTAAAACAGTGAATGATTATAAAGTACCTAACAAGTTATTAGATAATGATGCAAATCTATTTCAACATGTGCCTTACTTAAAAGCTGAAAAAGCAACACATGGATATAAAATTGAAGAGGTAGGAAAAGTTTTCACAACGCCAATGGGAGTTTATAGTAAAAAACATAAAGATTTGAAACACTTGCCAGATGGCGCAACAATTTATGTGTCTAACAACCCAGCTGAAGAAGGAAGGTTTTTATCATTCTTTGTTAATGAAGGATTGATTAAAATAGATCCAAAGGTGAAAATTGAAGATGCTAAATTTGATGATATTATAGAAAATAAAAAGAATTTGAACTTTAATAACAAACAAGGTGCAGAATTTTTACCTAAAACATATAACAGTGGTGAAGGCGATTTAGTCATTATGAATTCAAACTATGCAATTGATAACGGATTGAATCCAGTGAAAGATTCGATAGCAATTGAAGATAAGTCATCACCATTTGCGAATATATTAGCTGTAAAAGAAGGACATAAAAATGATAAGAAATTCCAAGAACTTCTGAAAGTTCTTCAGTCTAAAGAAATGAAGAAATATATTAAAGATGAATATGGCGATAATGTTATTCCATATGAAAAGTAATCATGCAATGAACCCAGGCATATGTCTGGGTTTTAATTTTATATATTTGTGTATTTATTCACAATGAAATAATATTATAAATCTTTAAAATATATGTTGTAAGCGTTTCCTGTTTGTGCTATATTCAACTTATTAATAAATAGAGTCATCATATGACCACATGAATTAGAAGGGAAATTAATTAAGAAAGTTGGATATTTATGAAAGAAAAAAGAACTAATATAAGATGGTTTTTTGCAATTGCATTCTTTATTATAGGGATTATCGCATATATGGATCGTTCAAACATCTCTATTATCGCTGGACCTATGATGGAAGATTTAAATATGAACAAAGCTCAATTCGGGCTATTAGCTTCATTCTTCTCACTTGGTTATGCATTAATGCAAGTACCTTCAGGGATATTAGCTGAAAAGTTTGGTCCTAAGAAAATGTTAACAATCGCATTATTATGGTGGAGTGCTTTCACAATTCTTACAGGTATTGTGAAAAATCATGGCTTACTATACTTAGTACGTTTCTTATTTGGTGTAGGTGAAGCGCCTATGTACCCATCAAATGCTGTATTTAATAGTTACTGGTTTAATAAGAATGAAAAAGGTCGTGCATCTTCTGCTTTATTAGCAGGTTCATACTTCGGACCAGTAATCGCACCAATTGTTACAATCGCAATTATGAATGCGTTTGGTTGGCAAGCAGTATTCTATATTTTCGGTTTAATCGGTATTGTAATTGCGATCTTATGGGTGATTATCGCTAAAGATTTACCAGAACAACATAAAATGGTAAATGAAGCAGAAAAAAGATTTATTATGGAAACACGTGACGTTGTAGATACAGGTAAAAAAACTGCACCTTGGAATGTATTCTTCAAACGTTTCAGTTTCTATGCAATTGCAGCACAATATTTCGTTGTACAATTTGTCATTACATTATTCTTAATTTGGTTACCAACATATATTCACGAAGAATATCATGTAGAATTTAAACAAATGGGCTTTATCGCTGGTGCACCTTGGTTAGCAATGTTTATTTTGATTATGCTAGGTGGTACAATTTCAGATAAAATTTTATCTACAGGTAAATCTAAATTTGTTGCACGTGGTGTAATCGCAATTTCTGGATTTGTTGTATTCTGTATATCACTATACTTTGCGTTAGCTACAGATAACTTATATATGAATATTTTCTGGTTATCTTTATGTCTTGGTGGTGTAGGTTTATCAATGGGTATGAGCTGGGCAACTGCTACAGACTTAGGACGTAACTTCTCTGGTACAGTTTCAGGTTGGATGAACTTATGGGGCAATATTGGTGCATTATTAAGTCCAATTTTAGCTGGTTTACTAGCAGATAAAATTGGTTGGACAATGACACTACAATTAATGATGGTTCCAGTAGTATTCGCAATCATCATGTGGTTCTTTATTAAACCTGACAATCCTTTAGTAAAAGAAGAAAATGTATAATATTTTAAGGTTCTAAGGCACATTATGTGCTTTAGATTCTTTTTTTATAACGAAAAGTTTAGGTTACCCTAATTAAAATGTTTACAAATTAAATGAATAGGTATATCCTCTTGATATAGAGGTGTTAGACATGGGCAAAAGTTTAGAAGAAATTAATAGTACGTCTCTTTTGATGTTGAAGCAAATGCTTTTAGAAAGTTCCTAATGTATTTAGGTCCTGGTTTGCTTGTAGCAGTCGGATATATGGATCCGGGTAACTGGATTACTTCTATGTCTGGTGGGGCTCAGTACGGTTATATATTATTATTTGTGATTTTAATATCTAGTTTATCTGCTATGCTATTACAAAGTATGTGTGCAAGATTAGGTATAGCAAGTGGGATGGATTTAGCACAAGTTACGGAGCATATGACTAATAAATCTTTAGGCGTATTTGCATGGATTTTAGCAGAATTAGCTATTATAGCAACTGATATTGCTGAAGTAATTGGTAGTGCGATTGCTTTAAATTTACTATTTAACATTCCATTAACTTTAGGGGTAACGATCACAGTATTAGATGTTTTACTTTTACTTTTAATTATTAAACTCGGATTTAGAAAAATAGAAGCAATTGTCGGTGTACTTATATTTACAGTTCTTATTATCTTTATGTTTGAAGTGTATCTTTCTTCACCGGATGCTGGCTCGTTAATGGCAGGATTTTTACCAAGTTCTGAAATTGTTACGAATAAAGGCGCTTTATATATTGCGTTAGGTATTATTGGTGCAACGATTATGCCACATAACTTATATTTACATTCATCAATCGTTCAGTCTAGAAATTATGAAAGAACAGATAAAGGTAAAAAAAGTGCAATTAAATATGCAACAATCGATTCTAATATTCAATTAGCAATTGCGTTTATTATTAACTGTTTATTATTAGTATTAGGCGCAGCATTATTCTTTGGTAGTCATGAAGCTTTAGGAAGATTCTTTGATTTATATGATGCTTTAAGTCACTCTCATGTAGGCGGTGCAATAGGTGGCGCTGTTATGAGTACATTGTTTGCCATAGCATTATTAGCTTCTGGCCAAAATTCTACAATAACAGGTACATTATCAGGACAAATTGTTATGGAAGGTTTCTTGAAAATTAAACTTAAACCATGGGTACGTAGAATCATTACAAGAGTTATCGCAGTTATACCAGTATTTCTATGTTTATGGTTATATGGATCAAGCGATACAAAAATAGAAGATTTATTAATTTTCACACAAGTATTTTTAAGTTTAGGTTTACCATTTAGTATTATTCCATTAATTATGGCAACAAGTAATCCAAACATCATGGGTAATCAATTCGTCAATAAAAGATGGGTTAATATAATATCTTGGATACTCGCAGTTGTTTTAAGTGTGCTGAATATCTATTTAATTGTAGAAACAATATCAGAATTTATGTAGATAATAAAAAGCCAAGGCTGGGACATAATGTAATGTCTCAGCCTGTTTTAGTATCTTGGCAGTAGATGACTGAATTGAAATGCGCTTGTATCAAGCTTTTTCAACTCTAGTCATCCTTGCCGGGGCGGGACTACGAAATCTTTTTTTACAAATCCCTTTTTCTCTGCGTCTATTAATAATTTGATGGGACCTGTCGAATTAAGTGTGATTAACCTTTGTGCCATTTCATCAGGTGGTGTGTCTAATGCTCTAATGACCCAACCTTGTATCATGCCTGCATATGCCGACGCAACGTATTCAGCGACAATATCTTTATCTAATATCATGTCATTTTGAACGCCTGTATCTTCAAAAAAGATAATATATCTTTGATGAATATGATTTTTAAGTAAAATATAGAAATTAGGATAGTGTTTGAACATCGTTTGATAGAAATACGCGTTATGGGATATATGGCTAAAGATATTATTAGCGATATAGAATTGTGATTCGCTAATGCTATGATGTTTTAAATAAAATTTATAAGGCTCTCCGAATAGTAGTTGAAAGTAACTGGATATCGTATGAGATGTTAATACTTCAATTGATGGATAATGTCTATAAAATGTTGAACGATTGATGTCAGCTTCTTCACATAACTGTTTAACTGTTATGGATTGAATGCTCGTTGTATTTAAACATGTTAATAATGCATTCTGAATTTTGTTTCTGGATTGTTTTTGTTTCTTGTCCAAATTGTTCACCTTCTTATGAATGCAACATAATTTGAAAATGTGTTGCTTTTCTCATTTTACACACATTGTTTTTTAAAGTCGAACATTTTTATAATAATAATATGAAAAATATTGGAGGAGAATAAATTGAAACAAGATGCCGAAATGTTGAAAGAAACGTTGTTAAATAATAAACAAAATAGAGTAACTGACGACCAATTTGATTTAAATGCAGCTTTAGAAGAAATTCTTAATTCAGTTGGTTATACGACCGCAGATAGTGGTGGTAACGTTACATTCTATGGTAAAGATCCAGTGTTACCAAGTACATTACGAATTGCCGGTTTAGCAGGGTTAGGTTTGGCGGCTAAATCAGTTGCTTTAGCGCATTTATGGCAAGTCCGAGGCGGCAAAGGACAAGACATTCATGTCGATATTAGAAAAGCATTAAAAAGATTATCACCTTTTTACGAACGAAAATGGGAAACATTAAATGGATTTCCTGCAAAAGGTCAAGAAGATCCACATACACCATTTAGATTTAATTTTTATGAAACGAAAGATAGTAGATGGGTAATGCCATTAAACCCTTATCCAAATGCTAAAGAACATGTATTGGATTTATTAGATTGTCGCGGAACGAAAGAAGCGGTACTAAAGCGATAAAACAGTGGAATGGTAAAGAACTAGAAGAAGCGGGTTCTAAAAAAGGTGTCGTGATGCCGCTCGTACGCTCTGTTGAAGAGTTTGTTGAAGAAGAACAGTTTAAATATATTGCAGAATCAGAACTCATTGAAATTAAGAAAATAGGAGAATCTGAACCGATACCATTCACTGAGAACCCAGAACAACCATTAAGTGGTATAAGAGCACTAGGAATGGGACATGTTATAGCAGGAGCAGGACTCGGTAGAGGTTTAACATTACACGGAGCAGACGTACTCAATGTTTGGAGACCAACTGAGTTAGAAGTAGAAACTATGTATTTAACTTCTAATGTCGGAATGCGTTCAACTTATTTAGATATTACAAATCAACAGTCACATAGAGATAAATTTGATGAATTATTAAGTGATGCAGATATATTCTTCATTAATAAAAGACATGGATTTATGGAAAAATATAATGTGACAGCTGAAGCTTTAGCAGAGAAGAAACCAGGTATCATACATGCGTCTGTTAATTTACATGGACATGCTGGACCATGGTCAGATAGAAATGAAATGGATTTGATCAGACGGCAGGAAGTGTCACAGGTGTCATGAGTTTAGAAGGAACAGATGAACAACCCGCATTGCCACCGATTGTTGTTGTAAATGATTATGTTATTTCATGGTTGTTAGAACTCGGTACAATTAAAGCATTAGATAGACGAGCAGTAGAAGGCGGTAGTTATAGTGTATCTGTATCATTAAGTAAAGTGTCTGCGTATTTAATGTCTTTAGGTATAATTGATAAAGCATATGCACAAGAAGTAGCAAATAGTAATGAAGAACATCGTGCCGTAGCACCAGAACAATTTGAAGCAGAAACACCACTTGGAACATATGTAGGTGTGACAGATCAAGTAGAAATGAGTGAAACACCAGGACACTACGATACAGTCTTGATGGTCAGAGGCTCAGATAAACCAGCTTGGAAGTAGAAATTGGTGGAATTTAGTTTGATTGAGGTGTCGTTAAGGACAGAATTCTGAGAAATGTCTCTAAGAGGTGTTGTTAGGGACAGAATTCTGAGAAATGTCCGTAAGAGGTGCTGTTAGGGACAGAATTCCGAGAAATGTCCGTAAGAGTGGGTGTTAGGGACAGAATTCTGAGAAATGTCTCTAATCGAGCGCCCACCTAATTACCAGAATTCAGAATAATGGTAGTTAGCTCAACATAATCACACAAAAAAATAAGCATATCACTTTTCTGAGTTTCTCAGATTAGTGATATGCTTATTCATTTATATATAGAGTTCTTCAGCTACAAATAGCTTCTATTCTTTGCTTGCACTTACTTTAATATCTGAAGGTCCGGCTAATAATGGTTTCACACTTTTAATAAATTGTTGGAAGTGCTCGCTATTATTATGTGCTTCTATAGCTTCTTGGTTTTCCCAAATTTCATACATTAAATAAGTATTGTCTGACTCAGTTGATTTGAAATGTTCGTAACCGATGTTTCCTGTTTCTTGTCTTGATGATGCTACTAAATCTTTAATCAATGCTTCATATTGTTCAACTGCTTGTGCTTGAACTTCAAACTTCGCATTTATGATTAACATAAGATAACCTCTTTCTCTCTATCAATTTGATTTCTATATTTGAATCATGACAGAAAGCGATAGAATTGTAAATTTTGAAATCTTGGAATTGAAAATTTTATTTGGTTCTTAATTTTGAGTGTCTTATTCCATACGTGAAGTACATGATAATTCCTAAAATAAACCATATAATAAATGCTATCCAAGTTGTTCGTGTTAAGTTTGTCATCAAGTATAAACAGATGATAAAGGATACGATTGGTAATACAGGATATAAAGGTACATTAAAGCCTTCTGATGGTAATGTACGATTTCTTCTTAAGAACAGAACGCCTATTGAAACGGTACAAAATGCAAATAATGTACCGATATTAATTAATGAAGCGAGTTCTGATAAAGGTACAAGACCTGATACGATTCCCATAGATAATGTGAGAATGACAGTATTTTGTACGGGTGTTTGTTTTTGATTCGTTTTAGAGAAGACTTTTGGTAGTAAACCATCTCTACTCATCGCGAATATTAAACGCGTTCCACCATAAGACATGACAAAGATAACAGTTGTCATACCAACGATTGCACCAAGTGACAGGAATCCAGCAATCCAATTTTGATTAATGGATTGTAATGCATAAGCAACTGGCGCACCGACACCTTCTAAATTTTGATAAGGTACGACACCTGTGAGTACAGCTGAAACAATAATGTATAAAATCGTACAAATCGTTAATGCACCAATAATCCGATTGGCATGTTCTTTTGAGGATTTTTAACTTCTTCAGCAGCAGATGATACTGCATCAAATCCAATATACGCAAAAAACACCATTGAAGCACCTGTTAACACACCATTGAAACCAAATGGTAAGAACGGACTCCAATTATCAGGTTTAACGTAAAAAATACCTACTATTATAAAGAGTAGAACAACCATTATTTTAACAATAACCATAATATTATTGATGCGCGTAGATTCTTTTACGCCAATTATTAATAATGCGCCAATAATCAAAATGATAATAAATGCTGGTAAATCAAAATAATGACCACTAGATGGGTCATATGAACCAGATAAAGCTTTTACGACATGGATATTCATACCAGATAATAAGTTAACAACATATGAAGACCAGCCACTTGCGACTGCTGCTATTGCTAAGCCATATTCAAGTAATAATGCCCAACCTAATATCCAAGCAATACCTTCACCAAAAACATAATAACTATATGTATAGTCACTACCAGCTTGTGGAATTTTTGATGAAAATTCAGAATAACATAAAGCTGCTAAACCACAGCCGATTGCAGCGATAATAAATGAAATCATAATTCCAGGTCCAGTTATTGTTGAAGAGATTTCACCAGGCAAGATGAAAATACCACTACCAACAACAGCTCCGACTCCAAGCATGGTTAAATCAAAAGCGCCGAGTGTTTTTTTAGTTTTTTATTTGATTGAGAAGAAAGGAGTTCTTTCTTCTTGAAAAATTGATTCATGTTGCACCTCCGGCAGACAATTATACAGAGATTTGTCTAAAAATTCTATATGTTTAAATAATTCAATTTGTGTAATTTTGTTTTAAAAAAGAATTATTATGTATTTAATTTGAAAATTTAGTGAATTATAAATAAAATATGATAAAAGTTATAAAAAATTAAATTACGAACAGACTGTTTGACTCACTTCATAATCACGTTTAATATTTACAAGCGTAAAGTAAGTAATTACTTTTTATAAATGAGGAGGATAATCCATGAAAAATGAACAAATTGTATTAGCTAAAAGAACTGAAGGTATCCCTCAAGATGATGTATTTCGTTATGAAGAAATAGAAGTGAAAGAACCAAATAATGAAGAAGTATTATTAAAATCAATATATGTTTCTGTAGATCCATACATGAGAGGACGTATGAATGATACTAAAAGTTATACGCAGTCATATGAATTAGACAAACCATTTAACGGCCATATCGTTGCAGAAGTCATTCAATCAAATGCTTCTGACCTTAAAGAAGGCGATATTGTAACAGGTATTTTACCTTGGCAAAAATATATAACAATCAATGAAAAATATGTTACTAAAATTCCATCAACCGAAGTACCGTTATACCTATATTTAAGTGTACTCGGTATGCCTGGTATGACAGTTTATCAAGGACTCTTGAAAATTGGTAAACCTCAAGAAGGCGAAACAGTTGTTGTTTCAGCTGCGTCTGGTGCGGTTGGCTCTGTCGTAGGACAAATTGCTAAGTTGAAAGGCGCGCACGTAGTAGGTATTGCAGGCGGATCAGAGAAAGTAAATTACTTAACTGAAACACTAGGCTTTGACGAAGGTATAGATTATAAGAAAGATGACTTTGCTGAAGCATTAGAAAAGGCAGTGCCAAATGGTATTGATGTATATTTTGAAAATGTTGGCGGTGCACTTTCAGACGAAGTGTTTAAACATTTAAATAAATTTGCACGTATACCAGTTTGTGGTGCAATTTCTTCATATAATCTTAAAGGCGAAGATATTGGACCACGTATTCAACAAACATTGATTAAAAGCCAAGCATTGATGCAAGGATTCATAGTTGCACAATTTAATGAAGATGTTAAAGAAGCAAGTGAACAGTTAGCGCAATGGGTACAAGAAGGGAAAATTAAATCCGAAGTTACAATAGATGAAGGATTTGATCAAATCCCAAATGCATTCCGTAAGTTATTTACAGGCGATAATTTTGGTAAACAAGTTATAAAAGTAGCTGAATAAATAAGGTTAAATCAGTTTAGGGTGAACATATCCTAAACTGATTTTTTTGTGCGCTCATTTAGACGAGTACAATCTGTCAAAAAATGACAAAAATATCCATTTATATATTCCTAAAATTTTGACTAGATGGTATAATTTTGAATTGATAATGATAACGATTATCATTATCAACTTTAAATTACGGGAGAGATGAATATGACAACACAACACGAGCACAACAAGAATCGTTCAACAATCAAGAAGCAACATCATTTTTCTATTAGAAAATTGTCGGGAGGGATAGCTTCTATTGCTATTGGTGCGACTTTATTTTTAGGAGCAGGTCAAACAGCTAATGCAATGGAAGATAAAGTTGATACAGTAAATGAAGCAACGACTGCTACAGACGATAATCAAAGTGAACCAGTTGCGTCAGACGATGCTACAGCTACTGAAAAAGCAGAAGCACCAGCTGCAGAAAATACAGATGATGAAGCTACTCCTAATACTGATGTAGCTGAAGAAAATGAAGTGACTGAAGCGGGAGATACAAACTCAGCACCAGATTCTGAAGAAACACCAGCTTTAAATAAAGAAACGTCAGTAACTAAAGACGAGGAAACATTAACTTCATCTAAAGAATCGAATGAATCAGAAGACAAAGTAGCAACTGAAGAAACAGCTACTGCTCAACCAACACGTTCAACTGCAACAACTGCAGCGACTACTGATAAAGGGAAAAGTACTGTATCTGAAGAAAACGAAGCGCATGACTTTGGATTTATTGTTAAGAAAGAAGCAGAAGATGCAAAATCAGTAATGGATGATTATTTAGAACATCCTTCAAAAGTAAGCCATGAAAATGGAAAAACATATGTGAATTTCACATTATTACACCCTAACTGGTGGAAAATGTTTGAATTATATAATGGTGATGAAAAACTTAATATGACAACATTAGAAGAAAATGATGAAAAGCGTGTTGTTAAAGTTGAAGTACCATCAGGCGTTTCAGAACTTACATCAAAAGTACATATCGTTGTACCATTTATTAACTATGACAACAAATATACAACACGCGTTATTTTTGATGAAGCAGTTCCAGAAGCACCTAAAGTAGAAACAGAATCACCGAAAGAGGAGACACCAAAAGCAGAACCGGAAGCTCCAAAAGAAGAAACACCAAGTGAAGATACAGAAGATCAAGATGAGAATTTAGTATCTGCAAATAAAGAAGGACAAGACTTCGGTTTCATTGTGAAAAAAGAAAAAGAAGATGCAAGATCAGTTTCAGATCGTTATTTTGAACATCCTTCAATAATAAGTCATGAAAATGGAAAAACATTTGTTACTTTTACATTGAAACGTCCTGATTTTTGGAAGAAGTTTGAATTATATAATGGTGATGAAAAACTAAATACTACAATTATAGAAGATACTGAAGAGAAACGTGTTGTTAAGGTTGAAGTACCTACAGGTGTATCAGCACTTACACCTAAATTACATTTATATCTCCCTTATGGTGATACCTATGATTACGATATTACAACACGCGTCGTTTTTGATAAAGCTATTCCAGATGGATCTCAAGTAGCTCCAGAAGCACCAAAATCCGATGCAGAGACTCCAAAAGCAGTTCCAGAAGCACCTAAAACTGATACGGAAACACCAAAAGCGGATCAAGAGCAAACTTCTAAATTAAGAGAAGATATTAAAAATAAAGAAATCCATAATAAGACAGTTGATGGTGAAAAACGACCAATTAACTTTAAAGTAATTAATCCTAAAGATAATTCAGAAATATTCTATTATGCTGCTATGATTAAAGATCCAGCAAATATTGTTTTTGATGGAGATCGACCTATTTTAGAATTACGTGTAGATGCACCTTCTACATGGTTAGAATTTGACTTATTTGATGGCGATAAAAAATTAGACTACGACGTTGTTTCATATGATACTGAAAATGAAGTAGCAACTATTATAGTTAAAGTTAATGAGAACACGAAAGAATTAAACGTAAAAGGAACTGCACTTGCACTAGGTAGTAAGACTGAACATGAGCTTGGTCATATCGTATTTGATAAACCAATTACTAAAGATGCTTCTAATTATGCAACAGCAGATGATTATAAGAAACAAAAAGATAGAGAGAAATATGATAAAGCTATTACTTTAGAAGATAAAGTGCGTGAGCTTGAGAAATTAATTGATAAAGTTTCTGATGATGAAAAACCACAACTTCAAGAAGAATTAAAAGGACTTAAAGATAAATTAGCTAGAGAATTAGAAACTGCGGTTACAGAATTTGAAAAAGCACTAGTTACGAATGTAGATACTTCAAACGCAGAAGATAGAAACTTTAAAGTTTTACACAGTTCTAAAGAGGATCAATCTCATATGGACTTTGAAGTAGAACACCCAGCTAAATTAGTTGAATATAATGGTAAGAAGATGTTAGCCGTTACATTAAAACATGATTCAATGTGGAAAGATTTCCAAGTAGAAGGTGAAGATGGATATAAACGTCCTATTACAATTAGTAAAGATAGTGAAAAAGATACAAGAACAATCTTATTCCCTGTTGTAGAAGGTAAAGATTTCTATAATGCAATCATTAAAATTCATTTAATAACACCACATATTGAATATGAAGGATCATACCATGTAAGAATTAAGGACTTAGGAGATGCAGCTGAAACAGCAACGCCAGAACCAACACCAAGTACAGAACCAGCACCTGCACCAACGTCAGAACCAAGTCCAGCTCCAGATAATAAACAAGAGCCGGCAAAAGATCAGCCATCAACAGCAACACCAGATCAAAAACCAGCTCCAACAACTGATCAAAAACAAGAACCAACAGTTAAACCAGATCAAAAACCAGAGCCTGTTGTTAATGTAAGCACTAAACCAACAACTGAGCCAGCAAAAGATCAAGTTAAAACAAATAAAGAAGAACAAAAATCAGTTGAGCCAGTAGCAAGCAAAGATAAAGTTGAACCAGCAAAACAAGAAGGAAGTAAAGAAAAAGCAGAAACTGAATCAACAAAACAAGAATCAAGTAAAGAAAAAGCAACAACTGAACAACCAAAAGAACAAGCTAAGAAACAAGAAAATAAAAATGAACTACCAAATACAGGTGAGCTTGATAATACACAATATGCATTATTTGGATCACTTATTGCAGGATTAGGTTCATTATTCTTCATTGGTAGAAGAAAAACAAAAAATAGTAAATAAAAATGAGACATAAATAATAGTCTAGTATCATTCCAACAAAGTCATTCATGTGATTTTGTTGGCATTTTTTATGAGCAGTTGTGATGGGAAGTGCAAATAAGGAGTCCAGTAATTACACTTCGGCCGAGTTTTGTAATTAAGGGGGTTCATAGTAACACTTCGTTCGAGTTTTGTAATTATGGAGGTTCATAGTAACACTTCGGCAGAGTTTTGTAATTATAGGGGTCCATAGTAACACTTCGGCAGAGTTTTGTAATTATAGTCGTCCATAGTAACACTTCGACAGAGTTTTGTAACTAACGCCCTCGTTACGAACAAGTTTGGGCGAAAGTGTTCACAAGAGCCCCGTTATGAACAAGTTTGGGCGAAAGTGTTCACAAGAAACTACAACACCGGCAATAATCCACAACACCCGTAGCACCCATAGCACCCATAGAACCTGCAACAACCCTCATCACACTCATTCCCCATATCCTTCCTCATTCTCCATATCTTTCTCCTATAAATTCATCTTGTATATTAATGATATGAGGAGGATAATAATGTTTAAATATAGAAAATGAGGTGCATAAATTGTCAGCAAATAAAGCATATAAACAATTACTACTAGGAATGTTATCACTATTTATTGTCATGGCAATTGGGCGATTTTCGTACACGCCTATTTTACCTTTTATGCAAAAGGCGACTCATTTAACAAACGAAAATGCTGGTTTACTGGCTACGGTCAATTACTTAGGATATTTAATTGGTGCGATGATTCCGACCTTTTTAATTTTTAAAAGTAAAGTAGTAGATTTAAAAATTTACTTAATAATCAATATTATCTCTGTTCTATTGATGGGTGTTACGCAAGGTTTTCTTGTATGGAATATTTTAAGATTCATTGCTGGCATTACAAGTGGTACTGTATTTGTGTTAGCTTCAAATGTTGTGCTCGAGTCTTTAAATAAAGGTGGTAAATCTCATTTATCTGGATTCTTATATAGTGGTGTAGGGATTGGTATATTTTCAAGTAGTATATTTATTCAAATTTATACGGATTATAATACTTGGGCATCAACATGGGTTATCTTAGGTATCGCTTCATTGATACTAGGCTTAATTGTTATATGCTTTATGAAAGAAATTGAAGAACCAGTTAACTTAGAACAAAAGACAATACATATAAATGGTCAAAATAGCGCATTATATACAAAATGGTTTATGGTATGTTTCTCAATTGCTTATTTATTAGAAGGTGCAGGATATATTGTCACAGGTACATTCTTAGTTGCGATTGTTGAATCTATTCCTGACTTAAAAGAGTATGCAGCACTTAGTTGGATGTTTGTTGGTATGGCAGCAATACCTTCATGTGTATTATGGTCTATTTTAGGCAATAAAATTGGATTTATTAAAGCAATATATTTAGCGTTCATTCTTCAAATTATAGGCGTGATTTTACCAGTGTTTTCGCATAATATTATAAGCTTAATCATTAGTTCATGTCTGTTTGGTGGGACATTCCTAGGATTAACGACTTTATTTATGTCGCGTGGTCAGCTCATGAGTGCTATCTCAGGAAGAAATTTAGTCGCTTTACTAACATTTATCTATAGTCTCGGACAAGTTGTAGCACCTTACTTTGCAGGTATTCTTATCGGAAGTTCTAATAACTATATTGGCGCATTGATATTTGCCTCTTCATTATTAATACTCGCTCTTGTCGCAATATTTATGAGCATAAGACCATATCAACCTAAAAGTTAGAGTAGTGCAAATATACATTTTTATAAAGCGTTTACATTTTTGAAAGAATGATTTATAATTAAAACTGGTTATAACCAGTTGGAATAGGAATGATTGAGATGTTAAAAAATACACATTTATATTATCAAGTTTATGCAAAAATTAAAGATAAGATTATTTCAGGTGAATACAAAGAAGGAGACAAGTTACCTTCAGAACGAAAGCTTTGCGATGAATACGAAGTTAGCAGAATAACGATTAGAGAAGCGCTAGATAACTTAGAAGCAGAAAGTTTAATTCAAAGAGAGCATGGTAAAGGGTCTTTTGTATTAGGTAATCAATATAATCAGAAGATGAACAATCTATATAGCTTCAAAGATGAAGTTGAAAAAAGCGGCGACAAAGCAAGTACAAAGGTAATAAGTATTCAAAGAGTAAAGCCTAGTATTTATATTCAAGAAAAAATGCAGCTCAAATCATTTCAAGAAGTGTATGAACTTAAAAGGTTAAGATTAGCCAATGATAAACCGTTAGTATTTGAGACTAGCTACTTACCTTTAAAGAATTGCGAAGGGTTAGATCGATTTGATTTTAATGAAGTATCATTATACGAAACATTAAATACGCATTACCAAATTCAAATCAATCATGCTTATGAAACATTAACAGCAAAAAATATAACTAAAGAACAAGCGCAACATTTAGAAAAACATGTTAATGATCCATGTATGTTTATAGAAAGATATAGTTTTGTAAATGATGAGATTATTGAGTACACAGAGAGTGTTGCAAGCGGTAAAGACTATAAGTACACAGTAGACTTAATATAGTCTTTATATATACAAACTGGTTATGACAACATTACCAATATTGGAGGGGAAAGTATTGTTAAACACAACGGACACATATTCGGAGATTAAACAACAACCTGAAATGTGGCAATTAACAGAAGAAATTATTAAAGATATTAAATCAGATTTTGATGAATTTATTAAAGATATAGAGAAAAATGCAACTGGGAAGTTAAAGGTACTATTTACGGGTGCAGGGTCATCAGCGTATGTCGGAGATATTTTAAGAACAGCAATTGATACGAAACATCTGCCTAAGTGGGATTTTGAATCTGTACCAACGACACACTTTGTTACGAGTCCTGAAGCGTATATAGATTCAGAAACGACGTATTTAATTGTGTCATTTGCTAGATCTGGTAATAGTCCTGAAACGAAAGCCACGATTGATTTAATCGAGCAATTATCAGATAACGTACATCATCTATTTATCACAAATAATAAAAGTGGTTATTTAGCAACAGAAGAAAGTTTAAAACATGTTTTTAAAGTGATTCTGCCTAAACAAACAAATGATAAATCGCTAGCAATGACATCAAGCTTTTCTTCAATGCTTGTAGCAGGTTATTTATTATTTAATGGATCGATTACGAATGGCTTTTATGATACTGCAGACTCGCTATTTGATTATTTGGAAGAACTAGCAGATCAAACATTACAAAAATCATTTGAAAAAGTATTTTACGTAGGAACTGGTTTGTTAGGTGAACTTACTAAAGAAGTTAGCTTAAAATTAAACGAACTAACAGGCGGTCATGTTGAGATTGCTAGAGAAACGACATTAGGGTTTAGACATGGTCCTAAAGCAGGACTAAAGAAAGGGTCTATTTTTATATTGCTTAGAAGTAATGAAATGTATAAACGTGACTATGAAAGTGATTTGTTGCATGAAGTAAATAAAGTTAAAGATAAGTATCAGTTGCTTGTCTTAGATGGTCAATCTTCAGAAGAAAGTACACAAATACCGAATATTGAGGATTATAACGACTTTGAAATAGGGCTGATTTATTTAATGTTTGGTCAATTACTAGCAAGCAAAAAATCTATAGAACTTGGCTTGAATCCTGATAATCCGAGTCCAGATGGCTTTATCAATCGTGTTGTTAAAGGGGTAACAATATATTCATATAGCTAAAGGGTGAGAAGAATGATTTTGACCAATACATTAAATCCATCTATCGATATCAGCTATCAAGTTGAAAGTCTTGAAATTGGGGCGGTGCATAGACCAACGTAAATGATTAAAAATGCTGGCGGTAAAGGTATAAATGTAACGAAAGTTCTAGATGATTTAGGTGCAGACGTGATAGCTACAGGTTATTTAGGTGGAACGAATGGACAGTGGATTCAAACACAACTCGAACAAAGAAATATTCAGCTTCAATTCATAGATATAGAAGATAATACAAGACAGTGTATTGCCATTAACGATGGTGAACATCAAACGGAAATTCTTGAAGGTGGACCTGAAGTATCAGAAGCATCGCAAGCGTTGTATCTTAAACAATTGGAGGATATTGCGCATCAGTACAAAGTTGTAACCATCAGTGGAAGCACACCTAAGTTAATGAATCAGTCAAAGACTGCATATATGATTAAAATTTTAAATACATTAACGAATAGTTACAACATTGTCGATATAGATGGACAATCGTTAAAAGGAATTTTAGGACAGAATGCTCATATTTATGCGATAAAGCCTAACCAATCAGAATTTGAAGACTTAGTTAATCAGAAGGGGTTAAGTCACCAAGACATTATCAAGATTCTTAAAACAAATCAGTTGTTTAAAGATGTGGACGTATTTGTAACGCTTGGTTCTGAAGGTGCGATTATTAAATTGAAAGAGACGATTTACAAAGCAACTTTACCAAACATAAATGCGGTTAATCCTGTAGGTTCAGGAGATGCTACTGTAGCAGGTATCGCTTATAGTATGAAGCATGATTTAGATCCTGTAACGACAATTCAAACAGCTTTAGCGTGTGGTACATCAAATGCGATGAAGGCTGCAACGGGAAAAATCATTCAACAAGAAGTGGATGATTTAATCAAAAAAGTGGGAGTGGAGAAATTAGGATGACAAATAAAGATATTAATAAACTCGTCGATGACAAAGGGATATTCGCTGCAATTGCTGTTGACCAAAGAGGGGCACTCAAAAGATTACTAGGTGAACAAGGAACGGATGACAACGTTGCATTATTTAAAAAGCTTGTATCTGAAACACTTTCGCCAAGTGGTTCTAGTATTCTATTAGACCCTGAATATGGTAAAGATGGCATACAAGCTAAGGCTAAAGATGCTGGATTAATTTTAGCTTATGAACAAACTGGATACGATAAATCAGTAGTCGGTAGAATACCAAGATTAGTTGAAGGTATGTCTGTTAAACAATTAAAAGAGATGGGTGCTGACGGTATTAAATTACTCATCTATTATGACGTCGATGAGCCGGATGATATTAATGATGTAAAGAAAGATTTAGTGCAACAAGTTGGACAAGAAACGGTCGAAGAGAATATTCCATTCCTATTAGAAATCTTAACTTATGATGATCAAATAGGTGATGAAAAAGGTCGATCGTATGCTCAAGTTAGACCACATAAAGTGATAGAGGCGATGAAAGCTTTTAATGATGAAAAGTATAACGTCGATGTACTTAAAGTTGAAACACCCGTTAATATGAACTATGTCGAAAGTTTTGCAGAAGACTATGTCTTTAGTAAAGATGAAGCGGCATCATATTTTAAAGAACAAGACAGCGCAACTTCAATACCTTACATATATTTAAGTGGGGGATTAACTTCACAACAATTTAAAGATACACTTGTCTTCGCACATGAAAATGGTGCGCATTTCAATGGTGTATTGTGTGGACGTGCAACATGGCAAGGTGAAACTGTTGTACTCAAAGAACAAGGTCAAGAAGCTGCTAAAGAATGGTTGAACAGTGAAGGCATTCATAATTTAAAAACGCTCAATGACATCATACAGAAGACAGCAACTCCAATAAGATAAACAAAGAACAGGTGGTGTAAAGATGCATAAATTTGAAATTAACACTGATTTCTTATTAGACGATAAACCTATTCAAATACTGTCTGGTGCCATTCATTATTTTAGAGTTCCTAAAGATGACTGGTATCATTCGTTATACAATTTGAAAGCACTCGGTTTTAATACAGTTGAAACCTATATTCCGTGGAATTATCACGAACCTCGGGAAGAACATTTTGAATTTGGTGGCGAAAAAGATATTCAACACTTTATTCAATTGGTTGAAGAATTAGGTCTGTATGTGATTATAAGGCCATCTCCATTTATATGTGCTGAATGGGAATTTGGTGGTTTACCTTCATGGTTGCTCAATTACAAAGACATGAGAATCCGTTCGTCAGACCAACGATTTATCGATAAAGTAGACCGATATTATACACAATTATTTAAAATTTTAAAGCCGTTACAAATTGATCATAATGGACCGATTATCATGATGCAGATTGAAAATGAATATGGCTCATTCGGTGAAGATAAATCATATTTAAATATGATTAAAGATTTAATGATTAAACATGGTACAACAGTGCCGCTATTTACTTCTGATGGTGGATGGGCACAAACGTTGAGAGCGGGCAGTATGGCTGAAGATAATATTTTACCAACCGCTAACTTTGGATCTAAGACGGATTTAAACTTTCAAAATTTAAAATCATTCCATGAAGAATTTCAGAAAAAATGGCCACTCATGTGTATGGAATTTTGGGATGGTTGGTTTAATAGATGGGGCGATGACATTATTAAACGAGAAAGTGATGATTTAGTTGCCGAAGTAAGAACTTGCGTTCAACAAGGACATATCAATTTATACATGTTTCATGGTGGTACGAATTATGGATTTTGGAACGGTTGTTCAGCTAGAGGTACGGTAGATTTACCTCAAATTACTTCTTATGACTATGATGCACCACTTAATGAAATGGGCAATCCGACTCAAAAGTATTATGATTTGCAGAAAATGCTTAAAGAAGAAATACCACATATCGAGCAATCAGAACCTTTAATAAAAGATTTTATTGAATTGGATCACATTCAACTACAAGATAAAGTCAGTTTGTTTAATGTTCTAGATGAAATATCGTATAAGACGACTGCTAAATATCCAGAGACGATGGAAGAAGCGGGTGATGGACTTGGTTACATGCTTTATCGTACGAAAATACACAAAGATTCACCAGTTGAAAAATTTAGAATTGTTGATGCACGAGATAGAGTAAAGATGTATATCGATGGTGAACATGTTTATACGGCATATCAACAAGAAATCGGGGATGCTTTTGAAGTTGATTTACATTCAGAAGAACCTCAAATCGATATACTCGTTGAAAATATGGGGCGTGTAAATTATGGATATAAATTGCTTGCGAGTACACAAAGAAAAGGGTTAGGACAAGGTTTAATGCAAGATTTGCACTTTGTTCAAGACTATGAACAATTCCATATTCAATTACAGCAACTAAAAAAAGAGCATTTTGAAAAGGAATGATTAAAAATACTCCTGCATTTTACAGGTATGTGTTTACGTTAAATGAAGCAAACAATACGCATATTGATGTAAGCGCTTTCTCGAAGGGCGTGGTATTAGTGAATGGCGTGAACATAGGTAGATATTGGAATGTTGGACCAACAGCATCCTTATATATATCAAAAGCACTGCTTCATGAAGGGGAAAACGAAATTATTATTTTTGATACTGAGGGGACATATAACCAAGAAATTAATTTGGTGAAAGAACCAAAATTTATTCAAAAAAAAGGGAGAGATTTAAATGACAATTATAGCGAATAGAATTGATGGTAGGCTGATTCACGGGCAAGTAGCAAATTTGTGGACGACAAAACTAGATATTACAAGACTTATGGTTATTGATGATGTTGTCGCAGAAAGTACAGTAGATAAAAGTGGACTTAAATTAGCAACGCCAGCTGGTGTTAAATTAAGTGTATTACCTGTTAAAAAGGCAGCAGATAACATACTAAATGGTAAATATGACTCTCAAAGATTAATGGTGATTGCCAAAGGACCTGATCAATTTTTAGAACTTGTAAACTACGGTGTAAAAATTGATGAGTTAAATGTTGGTAATATGTCTCAAACGAATGAAACAAGATCAATTAAACGTTCGATTAATGTTACGGATAAAGATATTGAAACATTTAAAGAACTTAATAACAAAGGTATTCGAATTATTTCGCAAATGGTTCCAAATGATAATAGTGAAGATTTCATGTCATTGATTAAATAATATTTAAACAAAAAGGGGTTTTTAATTATGGAAATATTATGGTGGCAAGTACTGCTTTTAACATTATATGCGGGTTATCAAATATGGGATGAGCTTCATCTTTATTCTTCAATAAGCCAACCCGTATTCGCAGGTTTAATTGCAGGGGTAATAATGGGAGATGTAACAACTGGTTTAATTATCGGTGGTAGCATGCAGTTAACAATTTTAGGGGTTGGTACATTCGGAGGTGCATCTAGAATTGATGCCAACTCAGGTACAATTTTAGCGGTAGCTTTCTCAGTTGCATTAGGTATGCAACCGACGCAAGCAATTGCTACATTAGCCGTACCTGTTGCGAGTTTGATGATTCAAACAGATATTCTAGCTCGATTTACAAATACATTCTTTGCACATCGTATAGACGCTAAAATCGAACAAATGGATTATAAAGGAATTGAACGTTATTATATTGCAGGTATTATTCCATGGGCATTATCAAGAATGATTCCAGTATTCTTAGCATTAGCTTTTGGTGGTTCTGTCGTTAAAACAGTTGTGAATTACTTGAACGCTGACATGAAGTGGCTTGGAGATGGATTAACAACTGCAGGAGCTGTACTACCAGCAGTCGGTTTTGCAATCTTATTAAGATACTTACCTATTAAGAAACATTATATGTATTTCATTTTAGGATTTGTATTAACAGCGTTATTAGCTACAGTATTTGATGGTATGAGTGGTTTAGGTACAGCTGTATCAGGACTTGATAAGAAATTTGATGCGGTATTCAATCCTCTACCTATGTTAGCCATTGCGTTAATCGGTTTTTCATTTGCTGCAATGGAATACAAACGTACTTCTTTAGCAAAACCAGTACAATCTGGAGAAATGAATACTTCTAATTCTCAAAATGATGATGAAGGGGAGATTGAAGATGACGAACTATAATCAAAATGTTGATCCTAAAGAACAAAATGTCACAACAGAAGGTCAGTATAAATTAACTAAAAAAGATTTTAGACAAATTAATAGAAGAAGTTTATTAGGCTTCCAAGCCGGATGGAACTATGAACGTATGCAAGGATCTGGCTATTTATATATTATGCTTCCACAATTACGTAAAATTTATGGTGACGATACACCAGAACTAAAAGAAATGATGCATACACATGCTCAATTCTTCAATACGAGTAACTTTTTCAATACAATTGTGACGAGTATTGATGTCGCGATGGAAGAACAAGAACAAATTAAATCTAAAGAATCTGTAAGTGGTATGAAAGTAGGTTTAATGGGACCATTCGCCGCAGTAGGTGATTCTATATTCGGTTCATTAATTCCAACAATATTTGGGGCGTTAGCTGCCAATATGGCGATTAACGGAAATCCTTTTGGTGCTTTTATATGGTTAGCAGCACAAATTGCTGTTATGGTCTTCAGATGGAAACAATTAGAATTTGCATACAAAGAGGGTATATCATTAGTAACAACGATGCAACATAAGCTCGAATCCTTAACAAATGCCGCTACATTACTCGGGGTATTTATGGTCGGAGCACTCGTCGCCACGATGGTTAAAGTTCAATTTGCTTGGGAACCAAAAATTGGTGATTTAACGGTTAATATTCAAAATAATGTCGATATGATCTTACCAAAATTATTACCACTAGCAATTGTATTAGGTGTTTATTGGTTATTAGGCAAAAAACATATGAATTCAACACGTGCAATCTTTATCGTTATCATTGTAACGGTTATATTATCTGCATTAGGCGTATTAGCAAAAATTTAATCAATAGGAGTTTTCACGATGGGAAAATTAATTTTAGCAAGTCATGGTTCAATGTGTGAAGGTTTAAAAGAAAGTGTCGAAATGATATTAGGACCACAAGATAATATTGAAACTGTTGCACTTTTGCTAGATGAAGGACAAGAAGAATTTGAAAAGAAATTTCTAGCAGCAATCAATGATTAAGAAGTAACTGTATTTACAGATTTACTAGGCGGTACACCAGCCAATGTCATTTCTAAAACTTTAATGACTGGAAAAAAGTTTGATTTATATGCCGGAATGAATTTACCTATGGTTATAGCATATTTAAATGGTGAAATGCTCAATCAAGAAGCGGACATCATTAATGAAACACAAAAAAGTATCGTAAAAGTAAATGATTTACTACAAGACTTAGACGAAGATGATGAATAACGATTAAAATTAGTCAATAAATGCTGCTATCCTTTATAATAAAGTAAAGATAAAAATGAGGGATGCATAATGAAAAATGAAAAAATATATGACATGCCAGTATCAAGTGTTTATCCACATTACGTCACAAAAGCTGAGAAAAAAGTAAAACAAAAGCAGACGTAGATGAAATCATCATTTGGTTAACAGGTTATAGTCAAGAATCATTAGAACAGCAATTAGAGTATAAAACTGATTTTAGAACATTTTTTGAAGAAACACCAAATATGAATCCAAATCGTAAACTGATCAAAGGCGTCATATGTGGCATAAGAGTTGAAGAAATCGAAGAACCACTTATGCAAGAAATTAGATACTTAGACAAATTAATAGATGAGTTAGCGAGAGGAAAGAAAAAAGAAAACATATTTAGGTGAATATAAAGTAAAAGCATGGGGCAATCTCCCATGCTTTTTTTAATGATATGCTATCCAAAGTGTCCATTGATCTTTTTCTATTATCGGAGAATGGTCTACTACATATATAGGAAATTGTGCTACAAATGATTTTAATTCTTGATCTGATAATTCAAATAGAATACTACGACCTTTTCTTGATAAATAATCATGCTGTAAGGATTCTATCGTTGCATATGATTGTCTAATTTCATTAATTTTTAAAGTTTCAACATTATTAAATCCAACATCATATAATGCCTTTGTAACATCTGCTTCTGAATGTCTTCTCTTTGAATCAAAATCCCGAAGTCTTGGAAAGTGCTCATATAAATATCCGCGTAGATTGTTTGAAGAAGCGGGAATCGCTAAATCTTCAATAGTTCGATCTTGAATGACAAATATGCTGTTATCTTTTAGAATACGCTTTGTTTCTAAAAAAGCTTTTTGTAAATCTTGAATATGATGAATGAGTGCTCTTGAAAGTATAAAATTCTGTGACTGGTTGGCTAAGTGATTATTGAATATATCTCCAACTTCAAATTGTATATGACTATTATAAGATTGTTCTTTAGCTGATGAGATCATTACTTCAGATTGGTCTATACCTAAGACATGCTTGAATCCAAATTTACTTAATTGATTTGTGTAAATGCCGCCGCCACACCCGATGTCTAGTGCATTATTCTTATCAATATTAGATTGCTTGATGATGCTACTTATCAAAGTTACCCAATTATAATCAACCTTTCGTCCACTATACATATACTTATTATGCTTATCATGAAAAATATTATTCAAAATATCATCCCCTTTCCTTACACCATACACCTAAATGGATAGTTGTAATAATACACATAACTTATGAATAGCTATAACAAGGAGTTAATTTCAATATGATAAAATAAAATTAATATGAATACGGAGTGATGAGAATGGAGACTTGGGATTTATATGATGAAAATAGGCAGTTATTAAATGAAACGATGACAAGAGGAAATGTAGTACCTGCTAATCGATATCATCTTGTGATTCACGTCTGTATTATTAATAAACAAGGACAATTACTAATACAAAAAAGAAGAGATAACAAACAAGGATGGCCAGGTAAGTGGGATTTTTCAGCAGGAGGTAGCGCTGTTCAAGGTGATACAAATAGAGATGCAGCAGAACTAGAAACATATGAAGAACTAGGTATTAAATTAGACTTATCTAATCGAAGACCACATTTCACAATTAATTTTGACGACGGATATGATGATTTTTTCATAGTTCATCAAGAGATAAATATAGAAAAACTAAACTTTCCAACAGAAGAAGTACAAGAAGTAAAATGGGTTACAAAAGATGAATTATTAGAGATGATTAAAGAAGGTTTATTTATTCCGTATAGGAATAGTCTTATAGAATTTATATTTGAAATGAATATCGGTTTAGGATCAATACGTGAGTAAAGAAACAGTTTAACTGTTTCTTTTTTTTTGTGTAAATTTTATTATATAAATAAAATATTCAAAATAGTCAGACTCTATTTTGAAACATGTTTAAGTTTATGGCAATAAATTTTGGATATTTTATATTTGAACATGTTAAATCTTGATAAATATTGATAATAATATATATTTTGATGTATAAATCAAATCATATAAATACTATTAATTGGTTTAATTTATTTTATTTACTCCTTAAATGTAATTTTATAACAGTTGGAAAACCTTATATAAATATAGCTACATTGTATAATATTAGTTTTGGTGTCAAAAAATATGGTGCAAAATTAAAATTATATAGTAATATTAAGTTGTATTTAAATAATTTGAGAGGAGTAAAATATGAGAGAAAAGAGAAGATACTCGATACGCAAATTCACGGTAGGAGCAGGATCTGTTTTAATAGGTTTAACGCTGTACTCGGGATTAAATACAGTAGAAGCAAGCGAAAATAATTATGAAACATCTATCAAGATTTCGGATAATGCATCAGATGATTCTGATGATAGTGATCAGGACAGTGATGCAATACAGGAAAGTAGTTTGAATTCTGAACAACAACAATCTACTTTAAAATCAACTGAACAAGATTCGAAAGTCAATGTTACTAGTAATAATACGGGAAATGAATTAAATGAATCAGAAGTACAAGAACCAACTTCAGAACAAGAGAATAGTAATAGTTCTAATGTTGCAGAAGATTCATCTGAAGTAATAAATAATGAAGAAGTAACAAATGATCAAGGGGAAGCTACATATGACGGTCAACCGTCTCAAGAGCATCCAGTAAGTAATAATGAATCAAAAGATACAAATAATCAAAATTCAGGCGAAACAACGGTAGATCAAACTGAACAAGGGACTGAATCAGAAGAATCTTCAACTGATGATCAAAATGTAGAAGACAATACTAAAGATGACATTGATCAATCAAATAATGGACGTCCCCCAGAAAATAGTGAGAATGAAGAAAATGCTACAGAAGTAGACGGCAGTGAGAATGTGGAAGATACAACATCAGAAGATAAAGGTGAAATTACTGACGATGTTTCTGAAGCAGATGAAGACAGCGCATCAAACTCTGAGGAAACATCTGAAGATGATACAGCTACAAAAGATGATTTAGAAGATAATTCAGAGAAAAAAGACAGTGATAATGCTGAAGAACCAAGTAATGAAAAAGATACTACAAAAGATGACGTAGATGCAAATAAAGATACAGATAAAGATGTTGCATCTGATAATGAAATCAAAGAAGATGAGTCTGAAAAAAATACAGACGAAAAGGTAGAAACATCAAAAGATGAGTCTCTACCTAAAGGTATAACGAATAATACACAAACCGAAGCTTCAAATAAGAGAATGGTGAGTGTTAGTCCTTATGCAGCAATAAATATACTTGGTGGTTTGGACTTAGACGCATCCCACAATGATGGGAAGTTACAATTAAAATTAGAGGGAACACCACTTATAAATGTTGGTTTAGGTTCTAGTTATCCAACGTATCAGTTGCCCCCTCAATTTAGAGCATTAATGTCTAATCCTAATTTTAGAAATGCAGTGAGAATTGATTACGACTTGCCTCCTACATTATTGGTAGGACCAAGAAGAACAGGATCAATTACAGGTAACAATCTAAATATTGATCCAAATACAGGTATAATATATGGTCAAGCACCGAGATTAGCCTCATTATCTTTGGCTAGTAGAATTACGTATACTTTAACTTTAGATTTAAATGCACTAACAGCTGGTGGTATTTTACCAGAATCTGATCAACCAGGAAGACATGAATATAACTTTAGATCAGCAGTTGGATCAGGACTTATAAATGTTGATTTATTAGCAAGTAGTGGTGATTCTGATTCAATAATTATTGAAGATGACGCAGATGCAGATGCCGATGCTGACGCCGATGCGGATGCCGACGCTGACTCAGATGCTGACGCAGATGCCGATGCGGATGCTGACGCTGACTCAGATGCAGATAGCGATTCGGATGCAGATCGCGATTCAGATGCAGATAGTGACTCGGACGCAACTTCTAATGTCGATAATGACGCTGGCAGTGGTTATGATTCAGATGCAAATGATAACTTAGTTGATGTTAGTGACTTAGATGGAGATTCTGGTTTAGCTACAAACAATAATGAATATAGCCAAGATCTAAGAAATGTTAATTCGGCTAATAGTAATGTTTCTACTTCTGTTACAAGTACTGACTCAGAAAGTCAAGTTACTGATAGCGAGAAAAATGATGATAAATTACCGGATACGGGAGAAGAAAAATCTAACAATGGTACTTTATTTGCAACATTATTAGCAGGATTGGGATCAATTATCTTATTCAGTAGAAGAAGAAATAAAAAGAAAGAGTAATGATTGCTGATTCTTGATTGAGGCCAGGACAACTTAGTTTGTCCTGGCCTCAATTTTTATTACAATTGAATTTATAGTTACATATAATCTAAACCTATGATTGCTATTATCCATTAAAATTTAGGGGTGTTTATATAATGAAATACACAATAAAAGAAATTTCTAATATTCTTAATTCACCTATACTAGATCCTTCAGGTAAAGAAGAACAAATTATTACTAATTTTGAATATCAAGGTATACATATAAATAATACAGAAACAGCTTTCTTTTTAATTAGTTCAAATTCATGGTCAAAGTTTCTTGGAAGAGAAAGTAAATTAACAGATGGTAATAAACAAATTAATAAAAACATTAAAAATATCGGTCTTATCATAACCGAAGAATACATAGAAGGACTTAATTTCAAAATTCCTCAAATCATAGTTGAAGATAGTATTGAAGCACTACAAACATTGGCTGTAACAATTAGAGACAATTATAAGAATCCGATTGTAGCTATTACAGGATCAATGGGGAAAAGTTCTACAAGGCTTATGGTTGCGCAAGCTTTGAAAAATTATAAAGTATTAGAAAATAGAGGTAATAGTAATACGAGAAGTGTAGTTTTATTGCAAATGTGCAAATTAGCAAGTAATCCTGATTTTGCAATATTTGAAGTTTCGTTAAATGCTTTAAATAATAGAGGCAATTTTTCATTAATATTAAAACCAGATATAGCTATTGTAACGGGAATAGGTTCTGCGCATTTATCGACTATAAGTAGTGAGGTTGATATAGCAAACTTTAAAAGTAGAATTTTTTATGGTTTGAAAGATTCAGGTATAGCAATCATTAATCAAGGTACAATGCATTCAGATATTTTAATAGAAAATGCACAGAAAGCAACAGATAATATCATGACTTATGATCTGGAGCAGAAAAAAGGTACTATAGAAATTTTAGAATACTCAATTAAGAAAGGTTACGCAGATATTAATTTAAAAGTTAAAGAAGAGAACATTAATTTTGAATTATCATCTTTAAGTATAGGAATGATTGAAAATTCATTAGCTGTGGTCCTGTGCCTAATGAATTTAAAAGTAGATTTAGCAAGTTGTTTAAACCATTTAAAGGAATTTAAATCATTCAAAAGAGTACTCGAAATAAAAGAAGTAGAATCGCGAAATAATACCATTACTTTGATTGATGATACACATAATGCGTCTTTACCAGCAATGATTAATGCAATTGAAGCATTTAACAGTCAATGTAAGTATTTCTCAGGTAATAAAATTATAGCTATTGGTAAAATAAGTGACTTAGGTGCTCAATCAAAAGAAATTCATAAAAAGTTAATTACATATATCGAAGAGTCAAAAGCAGATTATGTATTATGTTTAGACGATGAAACGAGAGTAATTGTAAATAATACAAAGAATAAAAATATAACATGGTATAACGATCCTGATTTATTGTTGAAAGATTTATTATACATGGCTAACAAAGATTCATTGATTTTACTAAAATCATCAGTTACTGATACTCAGTTTCCTAAAATTGCTCAAAAGTTACCTATAGAACTTAAAAAATTTAATGCAGATTTGTCAGAGAATGATTATCCTACAGGTAAAAAGTTCAATCAATACGCATATCTAAAAATTTCAAATGAAACTGATCAAATAATTGAAACATACAATGCTGAAAATTCTTCAACAATAAGTGGAATTGCGCCAGTACTTTATTACATTTATGCAAAAGGTAAAAATATTGAGAATAAAAATGTACAATTAAAAAAATGGCCAACTAATAAAGGGCGTTACATAGAAGGTGCTTCATTTTCAGTGAATGATGTTATTAATGCGATGTCGGATTCTCCTCATCCTTCACTCATTTATCAATTATCAGATTTATTATTTGATAAAGAAAAGGATAGATTAAAGGTTATAAATGAGTTTGTTCATAATTATAAATTGTCAAAATCTGCAGTCGTTAATTTAACAGGTAGGTATAGAAAAAAAGAAAGACAATGCTTCACTATTTATGATTTATACAACTTATATATTAAACATAAAAATATTTTATTAAGTAACAATCATAAATTTGTTTTCGGAGATCAATACAAACATGGAATTATTAATAAAGGTGATTATACGTTAATTTATACTTCAGATACCAATGATAAATAATATGAAAATATTTAAAGGTTATTGAATAGAATTGCTATAATAGTATAAAAGCACAAATAATGGGGGATTAACTATGAATTTAAGTAAAGATATAGATAGAATTCTTGAGATGCATAAAACATATCCTAAACATGATGTTAGCTTTGTAAGTACAGGCAATCAGTACCAAAAGGCAATCGTAAGAGTTTTTAAGAATCCAAATAATATTAAAAGAAATATTTTAAAGTTAGCGCAAGAATTTCGAAAGAAAACTGGAAAGAGTGCTAATTGGGTAAAGCTTGATTTTGTTATAGAAGAAGAAGCGATAGATTTTGACTTATTAAAAGACAATTTAATTAATACAAGAAGAAACTATGTTGATTATGGAATAGCATTAGATGACAAATGGGAATATGCTTTTTTATCTGATGAAATTAATGCTAATGCTTTTGTTAGACCTTCAAAAGATAAAAAATCATTCATTTTATCTGAAAACAATATTAATAATTATTTGAAAAAGTATAAAGGTATTAAAGTACGTTATAGTCATCAACAATACGAAGGTGAACGTGTACGTAAATTTTATACAAAAGGTTATATTATAGAGGATAATGATGTGTTTGCTCTTGATGAGCGAGGTTATACAAAAGGTCTAAGAGAAATAGACAACTTAAGTAATGAAATCGATATGATGATTGAACATAGTACACATTATTTAAGTAACGAAATTGGAGAAGATGGCAAGTACCATTACGGGTATTTTCCACATTTCGATAAAAATATAGCATTTTACAATAACTTAAGACATTCATCATCAACATATGATGTGAACCCAAATATTTGAACTAAACAAATCAAAATATTGGGGTGCATTCTAATGAGGAAAAAATATGAATTTAAATTCAAACTAAAACTTGTAAAAGAATATTTAGAAGGACATCAAAGTTATAGAACAATTGCTTTAAAATATGGTATTTCAAGTTGGTCTGTCCTTCGGATTTGGGTCAATCAATATAAAGAGTTTGGAGAAGAAGGTTTAGAAATAAAAAGTAGAAATACTGTTTATACTAGCGAATTTAAATTATCTGTTTTAAAATTTAGACAAGAAAATATGTTGTCTTATCAAGATACTGCGAATCACTTTAGAATTATTAATCCTATTATCATTGCCAATTGGCAACATCAATTTGATGAAAAGTGTCGTCTTGATATAGATAATAAACAAAAGGGACGATCTCACACTATGACTAAAAAACGATCTGAATCAGATAATAAAAATTTACCTTTAAATGAAAATGAACGTGAAGAACTTGAAAGACTTAGAAATGAAAATGAGACGTTAAAGGCAGGTATAGCTTATCAAAAAAAGTTACAAGCCTTGACCGACATTTACGGAAGCAAAAATCAGAAATAGTAAAGGTCATTAAGGAACTAAATGAAACATATAATATACGATTAAGTATCTTATTTAAAGTCGCTCAAATAGCTAAATCTGTATACTATTATTGGATAAATAAATTTAGTAAAGCTGATAAAGATGAAACATTGATTCAAGTAATAAAAGAAATATGTGAAGAATCAAACCATACCTATGGTTATCGTCGTGTTACACAAGCACTAAGAAATAGAGGTCTTATCGTAAATCATAAAAAAGTACTAAGAATTATGAAAGAACATAATCTAACTTGTACAAAGTTCACACATAGAGGTCGTAAGTATCGTTCCTTTAAAGGTAAAGTTGGTAAAGTAGCTCAAAATATATTAAATCGTAGATTTAAAACAAGTCTCCCATTTCAAAAAGTCGTAACAGATATTACAGAGTTCAAATTAATGAATGGTCAGAAATTATATTTATCACCTTTTATGGACTTATATAGTTCAGAGATTATCAGCTTTAAAATCTCAAGTCGTCCTACATTAGATATAGTCATCAATCCATTAAAAGAAATGATAAAGCGTCGTCCAAACCTAGATCATCGTTTAACGATTCATTCAGATCAAGGCTGGCATTATCAACATTCACAATACACTAGATTATTAAAAGACCATAAAATATTTCAGAGTATGTCTAGAAAAGGTAATTGTCTAGATAATTCAGTTATGGAAAACTTTTTTGGGTTACTTAAACAAGAAATGTATTATGGCCAAGAATTTAAAGATTTTCAGGACCTTGAACAAGCTATTCATCGATATATCGATTTTTATAATAACGAAAGAATCAAATCAAAATTAAAAGGCTTATCTCCCAAAAATTACAGGAGACAAACCTTTGAAATAATATACTAATTAAGGTTTAGATTTTTGGGTTCAGTACAATATGCTTTAATAGAAGGCTTAACATATTTAAATGAAGATATCACAATTGCAGAAAAAGCTATAGATTATTTAATCAATCATTATTTATATGAAACTGATGGCTTAGGTCATATATTTGACGATACTAAAAATGTAAATGAAATTAAATTAGGTCAGAATGCAGCGTTTATATTCGCAATTTGTGAATATTTAAAACATAATCCAAATAAAAAAGAATATCTTGAAGCTGCATAAAAAGTGGCACGTGGTATTGAAACAATGATAGGCGAAGATGCTAAAACAGTACATGTTATTAACTACCCTGAATTAACTGTAAAGGAACAATATAGAATTATATATTACGACGGAGAAGCGGCATTAGCTTTATTAAGGTTATACCAAATAGATCATAATGAAAAATGGTTAAATATCGTTAAAAATTTATTTGAACGTTTTATTCAAAAAGATTATTGGAAGTACCACGATCATTGGTTAGGTTATTGTACAAATGAACTTGTACAAATCGATCCACAAGAAAAATATTTTAAATTCGGTATACAGAATGTGTCTAGCTATTTAGATTATATGTACCAAAGAGAAACCACTTTCCCAACATTTTTAGAAATGTTAATGGCTACATATCACTTAGTTGAATATGCTAAAGAATCAGGTTATGAATCTTTAGTTGAACAGCATCTAGATGAAAAGAAATTTATAGATACCATTCATAAACGTGCAAATTATCAAAGAACAGGATTTTTCTATCCAGAAGTTGCGATGTATTTTAAGAATCCTTCGAGGATACTTCATTCATTCTTTATTAAACACCATGGCTATAGAGTAAGAATTGATGACATTGAACATTACTTATCTGGATATGTACAATATCAGAAAGTTTTTAAAGGATAAATATCACAACACTATCTCTAATCATCATATTGATATCACATTTTGAATGTTATAAAATATTGTAAAAATGACAATTTTTGTATAAAGGAATGGTTAGGGATATGGTGATTTCAGCTGATGGTATTATTGCTAAGATGAAAAATCAAAAGATTAACTATGATAAGGTTATGCGTAAAATGATTTCTGAATGGGAACGTTCCGAAACAAGACCTTCTATTTTAATTCATAGTTGTTGTGCGCCTTGTAGTACTTATACGTTAGAGTTATTAACACAATATGCGGATGTTGCGATTTATTTTGCGAATCCAAATATTCATCCGAAAAGTGAATATGAGCGTAGGGCGAAAGTTCAAGAAACGTTTGTTGAACAGTTTAACGAGCGTACAAATTCTAATGTTAAATATATTGAAGCAGCCTATGAACCACATAAATTTATGAAAATGGTTAAAAGCAAGGATTTAGCTGATGAAAATGAAGGTGGGCTAAGATGTACGGCTTGTTTCGAAATGCGTTTAGAACTCGTGGCAGAAGCGGCAGCTAATCTTGGATATGATTATTTCGCGAGTGCTTTAACGTTGTCACCTAAGAAAAATGCACAATTGATTAACGAACTTGGTATGGATGTTCAAGATTTATATCATGTTTATTATTTACCGAGTGATTTTAAGAAGAATAAGGGGTATGAAAGATCGATTAAAATGTGCAATGAGTATGAAATTTTTAGACAATGCTATTGTGGTTGTGTGTTTGCAGCTATGAAACAAGGTATAGATTTTAAAGAAGTGAATAAACAGGCTAAAGCTTATTTAGAATCATGTAATAAAAGTTGCATGTAATTTTATTTGCAATCCTAAGGTAAAACAGATATGTTGTAAGAGTATATAAGTTAAATAATTTTAAACCACTGGAAGTGCCTTTATAAAGGCTGAGATTAAAGTGATACCTTTAAAATTCCTTGAACCTGATCCAGCTTATACTGGCGTAGGAAAGTGGCGTATTGATTTTAAGGTACTCATGACGCTATTTTCTTAATGAAAATAGCGTTTTTTTAATTATAAGGAGGATTTATAAATGAAATTTACAGATAGAGTATTCAATAGAGTTGAACCGATTTGGCAATCTTATATGGAACATCCTTTTATTATAGGATTAGGTGATGGCACGTTAGATCAAGAAAAATTTAAACATTGGTTGAAACAAGATTATATATATTTAATAGAATATGCGAGACTATTTTCAATCGGTGCAGCTAAATCAACAGACTTAAAAATGATGGCGACTTATGCTGATTTAGCGAATGGCACATTAAATACTGAAATGTCATTACATCGAGGCTATGCTAAGCAATTTGGTATATCAGAAGCGGAATTAGAAGAGACAGAACCAGCTCAAACGACTGTTGGTTATACGAGTTATATGTTGAATATGGCACAACAAGGTGGTATAGAGAATGTTATTGCGGCTATTTTGACATGTACTTGGAGTTATAATTATATAGGTTTAAAATTAGCTAAAATTAAAGGAGCATCGGACCATCCTTTATATGGAGAATGGATCAATATGTATGCTTCAGATGAATTTAGTCAGTACAAAGAAGATTGTATTCAGTTGATGGATCAAGTTGCAGAAGGTAAGACAGAAGCGGAATTACAACGCTTGGAAGACATTATTGTTAAAACAAGCTACTATGAATATATGTTCTGGGATATGGCTGAACATTTAGAAACATGGCCAGTACCGGTTAAATAAAAAAAGGACAGAAGCATGCACGACGCTTCTGTCTTTTTTAATACTATAATTTGCCTTCGTAGGCTTTTATTAAAGTTTCTACATCGAATTTCTTCATTTTAAGGAATGCTTTTGTAACGTTACTCATTTGTTCTGGTGTGCCTTCTTCTGCCATTTGATCCATGATTTTTGGGACAATTTGCCAAGAGACACCGAATTGATCTTTAACCCATCCGCATTGTTCGGCTTCTGGTACAGCAGATAATTTATCCCAATAATAATCAATTTCTTGTTGGTCTTCTAAAAATAGCATTAATGAAATACCTTCATTTAAGTTGAATTCATGTTTATGTTCACTATCAAGAGCGACAAAATATTGATCTTCTAATTTAAATTCTGCGTGTGCAAGTGTATCTGGCTTATCTGGCTCCATGCCTTCTGGGGAATAAAATTTACTTATATCACCACTATTTTTAAATACGCTTGTATAGTAGTTTATCGCTTCTTCAGCTCTACCAACATTATCATTAATGAACATAAATGATGGTCTAATACGATTATCAAATGGTTGATCGGTGATGAGCAGTTGCCATGAAACGCCAAACTGATCTTCCAACCAGCCGTATTTTTCACTAAAGTCATAAGCACCAAGTTCCATCATAATTTTCCCGTTATGTGCGAGTGCAGTCCAAACTTTGTCGATTAATGCTGCTTCAGATTGATTGAAAAGTACTGTAAATGATATGGAAGGATTTTTTGTGAAATAAGGACCAGCATTGATTGCCATAAATTTATAACCAAAAATATTAAAAGTGAGTTGTTTTGCATCTCCGGATTGTGAATCTGTAAACGTTACATCTGAAATGATTTCTGATTCTGGAAAAGTTTGCATATAATAATCGACGGCTTCTTGAGCTTCGTTATCGAACCATAAATGCGGAACAATTCTTTGATTATTCATTTCTTCATCTCCTCAATCCTTTTTACTTATTATACACATCGTTATAAATATAAACATTTAGTTCATTTGTAAATATAAAAATAATTTTAGACAATAGGACTTTAGGACTACCTAAATATCATTTAGTAATTTACTTAAAAGTGCTATCATGGTAATTATAAATAAAAACTAGGAGTGTGACTATGAAGCTAACAAGAAAAGGTAAAGTAACAATTATTATTGCAGCTATCACCTTATAAGCTCGTTAGTGTTCCGTGTGATATGGCAGTAAATATTCCTGGATATAGTAGTCATGATAAAGTCGCACATGCATATGCATACGGTGGATCTAAAACAGCAAATTTTCAAAACGTATAAAATTAATTTAAAAAGCTAACATATGAATGTTTCAATATACTTAATATGAAATGGGGTTATTTTAGTGACTTTAATTAATGAAGTGAAGATTGAACAAAATATGAATCACCTTATTCAAAATCACGGTATTCAACTATTAAATTATATGAGTGATTGTGAAAGAGAAGAAAAAGCATTACTTTCAGCGTTTGAGAAAGTGGATAGTCATATTATTAAAGCATCTCTAGAATTGTTGAAGCAAAATAATCTTATCAGTGTTAGAACTGAAGAGATTATGCCGCCCAACATCTATTATCATCTTACGAAAGATGGCGAGTTGATTTTGCAGATGATTTATAAGTTTGAATCATTAAACTTTGATTAGGGTATATGAAAATAAATAGCTGTTGTTTTGAACTTTGATTAATTTTTAATACAATAACACATAGGAGGGATCGTCATGAATAAAGATTGGCAATCACAATTACCTATAGATGATATTAAAGAGCTCATACCAGTAAGTGGTGGAGATGTAAATGAAGCATATAGAATTGAAAGACAGAGTGGAACGGATTTTCTACTTGTTCAACATAATAGAAGCGAAGATTTTTACGCTGCCGAAATTGCTGGTTTAGAAGCATTTGAAGAAGCGGGTGTTACGGCACCTGTTGTTAAAGGTTACGGTCAAATTAATGGAGATGCGTATTTAATACTGAGTTATCTTGAAGAAGGTCGCCGAGGTAGTCAAAGTGAACTCGGCAAACTGGTAGCGAAATTGCATAGTCATTATCAACAAGATGGTAAATTTGGATTTCATTTACCTTATCATGGTAGTGCTATTACATTCGAAAATGGTTGGAAAGATACATGGATTAATATTTTTGTCGAGCAACGTTTAGATCAATTGAGAGACGAAATTGTAAGACGAGGACTTTGGTCAAAGGACGAACTTCAACAATTTGAACAAGTACGTACAGTTATTATAGAAGCTTTAACAGAACATAAAAGTAAACCGTCCTTACTACATGGAGACTTGTGGGCAGGTAATTATATGTTCTTATCAAACGGGGAACCAGCATTATTCGACCCCTCTCCATTATATGGAGATCGTGAATTTGATTTAGGAGCAACAAGAGTCTTTGGTGGTTTCACGGAAGACTTTTATAAAGCTTATGATGAAGCATTACCATTAAGTAAAGGTGCAAATGAAAGAATTAAATTTTATGAATTATACTTATTGATGGTTCACTTAGTGAAGTTTGGGTCAATGTATGCAGGTAGTGTTCAGAGAACAATGGATGACATATTAAATGATAGGTAAAAAGGATTGGGATAAAAATTTATCCCAATCCTTTATTTATTGTGTTGATATTGTATAGTTGCTGTTAAATGAACATCATCTTCACCTATATTACGATAAGTATGTGTGACGTCAGATTCGAAACGTATAGCATCATCTTGACGTACTGTGTGTTTAATGCCATTGATATCGACTTCAAGTGTGCCTCTATGAACGATAATGTATTCCTCAGATCCATTGTGATGTCCTTCTGATTTCATTTCAGCTCCACTTTGTAAAATCATATTAAACATCTCAAAATTTTTATCAATATTAAATGGAAAATATGGGTATATTGTGACGGATTGATTATCATTATATATAGGTGTAATGTCTGATTTAGACACGCAATTAATGTTATCTTCTTTATTAGAAATTAAGTCAGATATAGGTAAATGTAAGCCATTTGCTATTTTCCATAAAGTTGTAATGGTAGGATTAGATTGTCCATTCTCAATTTGATTGAGCATTGTTTTGCTTACGCCTGTCAATTTAGATACTGTGCTTAGGCTTAATTGTTGCGATGTTCGGTACTGTGACAAATTATGCGCAACAATTGTATGGATATCTTTCATAAATATAAACACTCCTATTTACTTTATAACGAACGCATTGTACAATATAATGTGTTCTTTATAACGAACGTTAAGAACAGTATAACAGAAATTCACTTTAGGGAGATAATAAAAAGATGGATCATATAAATAGAAGTAAAAAACAAACTTTAATATTATTTATTGGTATCTTACTAATTGGAGCCAGTTTAAGAGCACCTATTACTTCAGTAGGGATTGCATTACCTTCAATTAAAGAAACTTTAAATTTATCCAATACATCTGTCAGTTTAATCACAATTATTCCATTGCTTTCATTTGCAGTGATTTCACTATTCGCTGCTAAAATTAGTCATAAATTTGGATTAGAACGTACAGTTTTTGGTGCACTCATATTAATTTGTATAGGTATTGCTTTAAGAGCGATTACGGGAGTCTCTTGGTTATATGTCGGTACGATATTAATAGGTGTAGGGATTGCATTTGGAAATGTGTTAACACCAGGCATTATTAAAATGAACTTTCCTCTACGTATAGGTATCATGACAGGTTATTACACAGTCGTGATGAATATATTTGGAAGTGCTTCATCATATGTTACAGCACCACTTGTTAAACATTTTAACTACAACATTGCAATCAGTTTAATAGGTATTGTAACGTTTATAGGTATTATTATATGGTCATTCCAGTTAAACAAACATGAAACGGTTAATAGTTCTCAAACTACGACAAATATAAATGTTTGGAAATCACCATTGTCATGGCAAATTACGCTATTAATGGGCGGTCAGTCAATGATATTTTATTCATTGATAAATTGGTTACCTGAATTTTTATTAAGTCATGGTACACCAATTAATGAAGCGGGGATTTATTTATCGATTCTTCAATTAGCCATTATTCCACTAACTTTTGTCACACCTATATTTGCTGAAAAAATGAAGAACCAAGTTCTGATTACTTTTGTGACAGGATTACTTTTCGTATTAGGTATACTAACGTTAATGTCACAACCTAACTGGGCATTTTTAGGTATTATATTGATTGGTATTGCCAGTGGTTTAGCATTTGGACTTGTTAATACATTCTTTGGATTAAGAACAGAAAATGGTTTAACGGCAGCTAAATTATCAGGTATGTCACAGTCAGTAGGGTATTTATTTACTGCGATTGGTCCACTACTATTCGGTATACTGCACGATGCTACAAATAGTTGGAATACGTCATTTGGCATACTATTTGTTACGTCAATTATCATTATGATTATAGGATCACGTGCGGGTAGAAACATTACAATAGAACAAACTTTAGGAGCGAGACATTAATTTAATGTCTCGTTTTCTTTATTTCTATTTTTTAATTATAAATAAATTACGAGGATTTCAAGTTTAAGTTAGCCACCTATAATGACTGAGGTGTACACAAGGGTTAACCGTATTCGAACCTGTTGAGGATTGATTGGTTTTAATCAATTAATACTCAACAGGTAACCAAAGCTAAGACTTTAGCTTTGGAAAGATTCATACAGATTGAGGTGCTTTAAACTTTCTGCCATATTATGATGAGCTGTGTTGTAATTTAAAGTCTTTCTAGGATAGTCATTCATATATTGTTGTATGGCTTTTATGAAGCGTTTTTGAACATTGGATAAATCATGTGCTTTTGGAATAAAACGACGAATCATTTTATGTTGGTTTTCACTTGTCCCACGTTCATATGATGAGAATGGATGTGTGAAGTATATTTCTATCATATGGCCAAATTCTTCATACAGCGATGCAAATTCTGAACCATTGTCAGATGTGATAGATTTGAAGATTTTTGGTGCTTTTTCGCCTAAGGAGTCAAATAAGTTTTTCAATGCGTGAGACACCGCATCAGCACTTTTACTCTCTATTATTTCTAGTATTTCAAAACGCGTTTGTCTCTCAACAAGTGTTAAGATAACTGGCTTTGACTTGTCTTTAGTTCCTATTACGGTATCTATTTCCCAGTGACCAAAAGACTGACGTGATTCAATTTCACTAGGACGTGTCTCAATACTTGGACCGAGCACTCGACTGTGTGGATGATTATGGTAGCTATTCTGAGTAGAGTGACGTCTTTTTAATTTTTCTAGTAGATCAATATTCTTAGTTTCCATGATTTGTTGATCTATCCAAGCATATACTGTCGTTGTTGAAGGGATTTTTTCTCTTTCAAAACATTGTTCCTTGTGAGCATATGCCACGACTGCTTCAGGTGACCAGCGTTTCTTTTTCATGAGGTGATCTGCCCATGGAATAAATAATGGGTTCTTCTTCCATAAGGGCTGAGCACCACATTGTTGTCTGTTTTGTCGATAACGTTGTTGACCTAGTGAAGAAAAATAAATTTGCGTCTCATATTCATAGACTTTATGTTGTTGTTTTTGTCGTTTAATTTGACGTGTTGTTCCTCGATGAATTTCGTTATTGATTGTTTGAGGTGCACGTCCTAATTCACGCGCGATTGCACGATTTGAAAAACCTAAATTTTTAAGTGTTTCTATTTGAACACGTTCTTCATAACTTAAGTGTGTTCCTTTATGGTTTGTCATGTTAGAATAAGTATGCGTCATGTGAATTCATTCCTTTATTGATTTGGTCTGGTAGCCTCAATAATAACATGAAATTCACGTGGCGTTTTTTTGTCTAAAGGTGGCTAAGTTGATTATAAAATCCACCTTATAAATAAATTACAATATTATGAACAAAATACATATAATTTTATAAAAAAAGGAAAACGCTTTCTAGTAGTGCTTTATTTTCTGATTATTTATAGTATAATTGTCCCATGAAGTTTGAATAAAATTAAATAGATAAATCTTAGCTGAAAAGTTTGTAATGAGGAGTGACACGAAAGAATGGAAGACAATCATTTAAAAAGGGGTCTGAGTTCACGTCAAGTACAGATGATTGCACTTGGTGGAACAATAGGTGTCGGTTTGTTTATGGGTGCTTCAAGCACTATCAAATGGTCGGGACCATCTGCAATATTCGCTTATTTAGTAGCAGGCCTTTTCTTGTATTTAGTAATGAGAGCAATGGGAGAATTAGTTTATTTGTATCCAACTACAGGATCATTCGCCAACTATGCGAGTGATTATTTACATCCAGTAGCTGGTTATGTAACAGCATGGAGTAACATATTCCAATGGATAGTAGTAGGTATGAGTGAAGTAATCGCTGTTGGTCAATATATGCAATACTGGTGGCCAGATTTACCAACGTGGATACCAGGGGTAATAGTCGTTGTAACTTTAGCTGCAGCAAATTTAACGTCAGTTAAAGCTTTCGGTGAATTTGAATTCTGGTTTGCAATGATTAAAGTAGTAACAATTATTTTAATGATTATAGCTGGTTTTGGTCTAATCTTCTTTGGACTTGGAAATGGCGGGAATGCTATAGGATTAGGAAACTTAACAGAACATGGTGGATTCTTCCCTAATGGTATCGTAGGTTTCTTCTTTGCATTATCAATGGTTGTAGGTTCTTATCAAGGGGTAGAATTAATAGGGATTACAGCTGGTGAAACGAAAGATCCACAGAAAAATATTAAAAAAGCCGTTAATGGTGTAATTTGGCGTATTTTAATCTTTTACATAGGTGCAATATTCGTTATTGTAACAGTTTATCCATGGGATCAATTAGGTAACGTAGGTAGTCCATTTGTTGCAACATTCGCAAAAGTAGGTATCACAATTGCGGCAGGATTAATTAACTTTGTTGTTATTACAGCAGCAATGTCAGGTTGTAACTCAGGTATATTCAGTTCAAGCCGTATGGTTTATACATTAGCTCAAAAAGGACAAATGCCTCGTATTTTCACAAAAGTTATGAAAACAGGGGTACCATTCTTTGCAGTATTAGCAATTTCAATTGGTATTTTTGTAGGTGTTATTTTAAATATCGTATTACCATTAGTGATTGATGGTTCTGAAAATATCTTTGTGTATGTATACAGTGCATCAATTCTACCAGGTATGGTTCCTTGGTTTATGATTTTATTTAGTCATATTCAATTTAGAAGACATCATTCAGATGAAATTAAAGATCATCCATTCAAGATGCCGTTCGCACCATACTCTAACTATTTAACATTAGGATTCTTTATCCTAGTATTAATCGGTATGTTGTTCAATTCAGAAACACGCGTTTCTGTTATTATCGGTATTGTATTCTTATCCGTAATGGCAATCGTATACTTCTTAAGAGGTTATCATAAAGAAGATAAAGGTGAATATTAAGCCTTTAATATAAAGCGTCTAGAACAGAAAAGTTCTAGACGCTTTTTCGTATTTTTAGAAATATGGGGGAGGGGTGAATATTTTAGATGAGGGGAATATTGCAAGTGGGGCGTGACAAGCAATGTTCAGGGCATTATTTATCAAGACTGCCCAAAGAAGATAAAAAGGCGCCTCGTATTTATCAAGACTGCCTAAACAAGATAAATAGGAGCCCCGTATTTATCAAGACTGCCTAAACAAGATAAATAGGAGCCCCGTATTTATCAAGACTGCCTAAACAAGATAAATAGGAGCCCCGTATTTATCAAGACTGCCCAAACAAGATAAATAGGAGCCCCGTATTTATCAAGACTGCCCAAACAAGATAAATAGGAGCTCTGTATTTATCAAGACTGACCAAACAAGATAAATAGGAGCCTTATATTTATCAAGACAGGCGAAACAAGATAAATAGAAGCATTGTATTTATCAAGACTGACCAAACAAGCAACATAGAGCTCATCTCCCTCACATTTTCCATATGAAAGAGACTGGAATGCAACATTCCAGTCTCATTATTTTATATGAACAAAGTATGGTTATTGATTTTGATGTATTTCTTTAATAAAGTCTACAAATTTTTCTCGGAATTGTTCGTTTTGTGCATGCATACATACTTCTACTTTACCTTCATCGCTAAATTCAGTGTATGTACATCCTGCTGCTTGTCCTTCTGTTATGACAGATACATCGGCACGCTCTGTTGTAAACATTTCTGGATATAATAAGTAGAAAATTGTACATAAGTCATGGATGATATGTTCATGTTCATCGCCGGCATTTACATCGTTGTATGAAGATAACATATCTATAATGATGTTTCCAAAGTCTCCTTGTGTTTGAATGATATTTAAATCATCTTTATTGATCATAGTTTCTCTTGTTACATCAAGTCCACACATTACAATTGGAACATCTTGATCGAAGACAATTTTTGCTGCATGTGGGTCTACAAAAATATTAAATTCTGCAACGGGTGTAGCATTTCCACCAACTGCTGCGCCGCCCATTAACACGATTTGTTTAATATTCTTTTTAGTTTCAGGAAATAGTGAGAATAACAGCCCTATATTTGTTAGTGGTCCAATTGGGGCGAGCGTAATAGGTTCTTCAGAATTCAAGATAGTATCTCTCATTGCGATAACAGCATGTTCTTCTAGTATATCATTTTGTAAAGTGGTCTTAATTTGAGCATTTCCTATACCATTTTGACCATGTACATGTTCTGCTGTTTCAAGTGTATTAATCAGTGGTTTATCTACACCTTTAGCAACTGGCGTATTTGTATGAAAGTAACTTACAATATCTAATGCATTTTGTGTTGTTCGTTCAATGCCTACATTACCACCAATAGTTGTAATTAATTTTACATCTAATTCTTTACTATGTAGTGCTGCAGAAATCGCTATAATATCATCAATTCCAGGGTCCGTGTCAATAATAATCGGGATTGTCATGTTGTTCGCTCCTTTATCGATATGATATATATAGTATAACAAAGTACAATTATAATTACGGAATGTACGATTAATAGCACTTTTTGAAAATAATACAGAAGGCAGAGTAACCTCTTAAAATAAATGACGTATTGTTAAAAAAGTATATAATGGTGTTAAAGGTTATGATCATGCGTTTGCAACTTCAAGTTGCTCGGGGTGCAAAGTATAGTATCGGGATATTTTAAAGTAGTCGTTATATAGTAAACATAAGGAGTTGGTTGATATGAATATTGGAGCTAGAATTAAAGAAGAGAAAGAAATTAATGGATGGTCTCAAGAACAACTTGCTAACAAATTACATGTCAAAAGACAAAGTGTTTCTAAATGGGAACTCGGTAAAGTATATCCAGGTATAGATATACTCGTGCAAATGAGCGATATCTTTGATGTATCTTTAGATGAGCTAATCAAAGGGGATAAAAATTTAAAAAACACGATTATTGAGACTTATCGAAATGACCCTAACCATAATCAAAATAATTATAATCGCCCGATGAATGGTTGGGAGTTCTTATCAAGATATTGGTGGGTCGTAATTCCGTTCGGAGGTATTATCATAGGTATCATTAATGCGCTCTTACAATAAATAGAAGAGGTGATGAATATGGATAAACATTTATATATAGCACATGGCTATACTGCAAACAGTAAAAAACATTGGTTTAAATGGTTAACAGAACAATTTGACGATATAGATAGTAAAATATTGGACTTTCCTAATTCATCAAATCCTGTGTTAGAAGATTGGAATAAGACTTTATTAGATGAAGTAGATATAACGAGTGGTAATAATGTAATCGTTGCACATAGTTTAGGTGTTGTGACGGTATTAGATTATCTATCTAGATATGAAGGAGAATGGAATGTTAAAGGACTTGTGCTTCTGGCAGGCTTTTATGAAAAGATTCCTAACTTGAATAAAATTGATACTTACATGGATCAAACACATGTAGATTTTGAGAAGATTATTAAACAAGTACCAAACATTGTCAGTGTCATAGCATCTAATGACCGTTTAGTCCCACGAAATTTAAGTGAACGATTAGCAGAAAAGCTTCAATCTGAAGAGGTTATTGTTGAACATGAAGGGCATTTCTGTGATTCAGACGGTTATACTGAGTTTCCAGAAGTTGCAGAAATCGTAAATGATATGTTTAATAAATAAAGTATATATAAAAAAACGCCCCTGGCTATTGCCGGGGGCGTTGGATTAATGTGTTGAATAAAATTTTAATACTGCTTATATATTATGCAGTTACCCATTGTGAAGGGCCTGCAGTGTTGTATAATTTAACAGCTGCTGCATCTTGTACTGATTCTGGAGCTTCTGTTGGTGATTTACCTACCCATTCAGATGGTGCTACTGAATCCCAAGTGCTTTGTAAGAATTGGTATTTACCTGCTGCACCTGAAATTGGGTTAACAGCTTTTAAGTCTCCGCCAGATTCACGTTGAGCAATAAGTTTTAAGTGATCATTAACATATACACTTGAACCTTCAGAAGCTGAAGCTGAAGCTGAAGATGTAGATGTTTGAGTTGTTTGTGTAGTAGTTTGTTGTGTTTGTTGTTTTGGTGCTTCTACTTGTTGAGGTGCTTCTTGAGTTGCTTGTTCATTAGCTGTGTTATTTGCTGCTGGAGCTGGAGCTTGAGTGCTTTCAGAGTCAGCTGCATTAGTTGCATGGTATTCCCAAGTAAAGTTATAACCATCTGATTGGAAGTTATACTCGAAACCATCTAATGTGAAGTTAATGTTATATGCGCCTTCTTGAATCGCATGTTCATTAAGTTCTGGTGAATTAGATTGAGCTAATTGAGCTAATTGCTCTTTATTTATGTCCTGTTCAGCTGCGTCTGCAACTTGTGTAGATGCAACACCTGTTGCTCCGATTGCTACTGCTAATGATGAAGTTAAAAATGCTTTTTTCATAATTTTAAAACCCTCCGAATATTTTTTTATTTATAGTATCTTTATTAAGATGATAATTTCTTTGTTAGTTAAAAATTCTTCCCTTAAATTTGGGACAAGACAACAATAACATATATAGAGGCTTTGTAAATTACAGTCAAATAACAAAAGATTACAATGTAGAAGAAATAATGTAATAATGAATTACGCTTGTTATATTTTGTAATATTACACCTTAGTTTACCGATTGTATACAATTGGATGATAAAATAGTCGGATTTTATATAATGAAATAGAATACTTTCATGACGGTTTTGAAAGTAGATATATAAATTTTAAAATTCGATTTCATTACTAAGAAATAAGATCATAGAATAAAAATGTAAAATTTTAGATGTGTAAAATGAATCAATTATATTTTGTTTATGAAAAGTTCATTGCAAGAATTTAATGTTTCAGATAATGCTTCTATAGTTAGTGCGCGTAAGTTTCAGCGTAATTATGACGACAATAGACTGAATTATCAGTAATATTACTAGTAGCGTACTAACAATTCCTTTGTGTAATATTTTTGATATCATTGTAATGTTATCGTAACATTAAGGTGTACAATTATACTAAAAGGGAGTGATGATAATGAATAAAATAACTAAATTAACAATTGCAACAGGAATTTCTTTTGGAACAATTTTTGGCATTATAGATTTTCCTGGTCAAGACAGTCATGAAGTTGAAGCAGCCACAACACCTTACTACACTTATAAAGGTTACACCGGTCATGACGGTAGTTTTATTTTAGATTCAGCTTTCATCAATGCTTTAGTGTATAAGAACGTTACAATGAATAATTATAGAATTGTTCAACCACAATCTTATGAAGGAAATATTTATACGCATAGAACTTCATACGATCAAACATTCTGTCTTGGTGGAAAATATGAAGAAGAATATGCTGCAAGTGTTAAATTCCCGGTGAAAAAGCATCACATTTCAAAAGCACAAATTCTCAAAGCTTACGGAAATGAATATACTATAGAAGAAACTAGTAACGGAGATGAACATAGATTCCTAGTAGGTGGCAATCTTATCATATTTACAATAGATGATAATTACGTCACAACAGTTAATATTGGAGAGAATTTAAAATAGCATAAAGGCATTGAATTATTATTTTTACAACTATATAATGAAACTAACTTAAATGAACGGAGGTGTTTTAGATGTTTCTTTTAGCTCATAGTTGCAGATTTTTCGTAATCGTACGCAACAAATTTGCGGATGTTCTTCCAAAATTGGCGGAGTATGTCTTTTTTGAAGAAAAATATAGCTATAAGGAATGTCTAACACCAGCTTCCTTATAGACCGATTTTGGAGGAAGCAGAATGAATATTATTAATATGTCTAAACTATCAAAGTCTTACACAGGTGATCTCATCTTTGAGGATATTAAATATGACTTGAATGAAGGAGATTGCGTAGGACTAGTTGGAAGAAATGGTGAAGGTAAGAGTACATTATTGAAATTGATGGCTGGTATCGAAGTGCCGACAGAGGGGCAAATAAGCTGGCAAAAGAACATTTCAATTGGCTATTTAAACCAGTTACCACAGTACGAAGCAGATAAAGAAATTTATGAATGTTTATCAGAAATATTTAAAGAAATCAATCACGTCTCTCAAAAAATGAAATTTTTAGAAGATGAAATGGCAAATAATGTAGATGATTTAGAACGTTTATTAAAACAATATGGTGCATTACAAGAAACATTTGAAGAAATAGGTGGATATGAAAGAGACGCACTTATTAGAAGAGTCAGTCATGGTTTGAAAATTGATCAATTATTAAATCAAACATGGGGGAAACTCTCTGGAGGAGAACGTACTAAAGTAGGACTCGCTCAAATATTATTGCAACAGCCTAAACTACTATTATTAGATGAACCAACCAATCATTTAGATATTTCATCCATTGATTGGCTAGCAGATTTTATTAAACAATATAATGGTGCAGTTATGATCGTATCGCATGATCGATACTTTTTAGATGAAACAGTCAATCAAATATTAGAAATCGATCAAGGACATTTGCATATTTATCACGGTAATTATAGTTATTTTGTTAAAGAAAAAGAAGCACGCATTATACGTGAATTTGAAGCCTATCAGACACAACAGAAGAAAATTAAAAAAATGGAAGACTCCATTAAACAATTAAGATTGTGGGCGAGTCAAGCAAAGCCACCAAATGCTGCAATGTATAAACGTGCGAAAAGTATGGAAAAAGCATTAAATAGAATAAAAAGATTAGATAAACCAGTACTAGAAAATAAAAAAATGAATGTAAACTTAACAGAAGGACAGCGTGTCTCAAATGATGTAATTGAATTCAACAAAGTTTCTAAAATGTATGAAGATATACTATTCGAAGATATCGATTTACTTATTAGAAGAAAAGAACACGTATCCATTATCGGTAATAACGGTACAGGGAAAAGTACACTATTAAAAATGATGATGCATCAAGTAGAACCAGACGATGGAGAAGTCCATTGCGCTTCAAACTTAAGAACAGGTTACTTATCTCAACATACGTTTGAAAATATAGAAAATCAAACAGTCATAGAAACATTTAGAGATGTCGTGCATGTAACAGAAGGACAAGCAAGACACATACTTGCACAATTTATGTTCTATGGAGAAGATGTATTTAACAAAGTGGAAAGTTTAAGTGGTGGAGAAAAAATGAGATTAAGATGGGCACAAATCGTTAACCAAGACTTTAACGTGCTCATACTTGATGAACCAACAAACCATTTAGATATAGATTCAAAAGAAACAATAGAAGAAGCACTGTTAGAATACGAAGGTACCGTAATAGCCGTATCACATGATAGATATTTCTTAAATAAACTATTTGATATAACGTATTTACTACAAGATAAACAACTCACAAAATATGAAGGAAATTATGATTACGTAAAAGAGAAGTTATCATGATAAAAATAAAGCGACGCCCGGAAATGGCGTCGCTTTTCATATTATATATAGGTTTTGTATCGGTTTTGTATAGGATTTTGGAGTCAAGTCCATATGTTTGTGTAATATCTTTAGAATGTAATCAACCTTTGGTTTTTTAATGAATCGAACAACTATATATGTTTTGAAGTTTAAACAGATATAGTTGTTTGATCACTACTTATTTTTTAAAAAATAAGTAGCTTAATTAAGCGATAAATGGTCTGTTAGACTTATCAAATCTTTCTTGAATATCCATAAGTACTGCGCCAATTAATCTAAAAGCTGAATCTAGATTAGGGAATGTTTTAACTATTTTTTCTCGTTTTCTGAGTTGCATATTAATATTTTCAACTGAATTAGTAGTTCTTAGATTTTTATGATGTTGAGCAGGAAATCTATAGAATTGTGAGGCATCTTCGAAGCCTTCATCCAATATTTTAATAGCTTCCACATACTTAGGATTACTTTCATATTGTGCAATGAATTCATCTTTGAGCTGAACAGCGTGACGATATGTTGGTGCTTGGAATATTGATTTAAGTAACATTCTAGCTTCTTTAGAGTTCTTTTTAGGAAATCTCTCTACAATATTTTTAAGAAAATGGAATGTACAACGTTGCCAAGATGAATCAATAAACTGTGACTTAATAGATTTAATAAGTCCAGAATGCGCATCAGAGATAATAAGTTCAGGTGTTGTTAAACCACGCATTCTTAAGTCTTCAAAAAACTCTGACCAAGCTAATTCTGACTCTTGATTAGAAATTTTAAAGCCAATAATGTCGCGTTTTCTATTTTCGTTGATACCCATAGCGATATAAACACCTTTAGAAACAATTTTATTATTCTCTCTTACCTTAATGTGCATAGCATCAACAAATACATACTTATACTGATGACTAACAATAGGTCTACCAGCCCATTCTTTAATTTCAGGATCTAGGTTTTTTATTACGCCTGAAACAGTTGATTTAGACACAGATTTTCCCGTTAGGGATTCCACAATTTTATTAACATTTCTAGTTGAAACACCATTAATGTATGCTTCTGTCATCGCTAAAATAAGCGATTGGTCAGAACGCGAATATTGATTAAATACTTCAGTTGTAAATTCACCGTCACGTGTTCTTGGAACTTTTAATGTCAGATTGCCAATAGGCATCAGGAAATCACGCTCATAATAGCCATTACGTTGTGCGTTTCTTCCTGAATTCTTTTGTTTATATCCAGCATTAACATACTTGTCTCTTTCCATTTCCATGTATGCATTTATGACAGTCATAGCTATTGTTTTCATAGACGCATTCATATCACTTCCAAAAATAGCACTTGCCAATTCTTCATAATCTAAGTTAACATTTAATTGAGTCATATATAGTCACCTCTACAATTTTTTCTTAGTCGATTACATTGTACCAAAGTGAGCTATATGTGGCTCTTTTTTTATTACACAATTATATGGACATATTCGATTTTGGACCGAATTTGCACCCGCTAACGCTCAAGAGTGGAAAACGAGATCGTTAGAAATTCTAACGATCAAGAAACCGAAACAAGATCGTTAGCGCAAGTGAACTAGCACAAAAATAGAAAAAATGTCGTTCTAACGTCCAAGAGTGGCAAACAAGATCGTTAGCGCATGAGAACCAGTACAAAAAACGAAAAAAAGTCGCTCTAACGTCCAAGAGTGGCAAACAAGATCGTTAGAAATTCTAACGTTCAAGAAACCAAAACAAGATCGTTAGCGCATGAGAATCAGCACAAAAATAGAAAAAATGTCGTTCTAACGTCCAAGAGTGGTAAACAAGATCGTTAGAAATTCTAACGTTCAAGAAACCGAAACAAGATCGTTAGTGCAACATTTTTCATTTAACTTTAATGCGAAGTAAATCTATTTATAGCTGTTTCTAAGATGATATCTTTTTCTAGCTCTTCTGGTGTCCATGGAATATAGTGGTCTACTGGTATACCTGTTTTTCCCATACTTTTACCTAAATCTACATTTCCATCTTTAGAGTGTGGGACGCTTAATTTGTATTTACCGTTAATATCGATAAACATGACATTACTATAATCGTTCATACCTTTAGTAGGTCTACCTATAATTTCGATATTTTTAAATTCATGTGCATATTTTACAAAGTTATCTCCTGAACTTCCGCATTCAAAGTCCGCTAGTACCTTTACATCTGGACATTTTTCTTGAATGCCTTTAATCGTATCAGGTTCTGGATTGTTATTAATTCCTTTAGTGTTTACGTTGGCTAAAAGAATGAAAATATCTAATTTACAAGTTGGTATTCCAATGGCGACTTCAATTGCCGTTACGCACGGATTCCTACCACCTCATCCAGGTCCAGTAGCGATATCAGAAGCGGTTAATGCCAATATTGGAGAAGTATTGATGTATGGTCTAATCATTGGTGTACCTTTAGCAATCGTAGTCGGTGGTATCTTCCCTAAATTTGCTTATGCCATTGCACCTGTAGCATTTGAAAAGAAAGGGAACACAGCAAGTATAGGTAAAATTAATGATTTTAGTAATGAAAAATTACCGAACTTCGGTATCAGTTTATTAACAGCATTATTCCCAGTTATTTTAATGTTATTTGCTACGGTAGTTCAACTTATAACTGGGCATGATCAAGAACCAACAAACTGGTTTGAATCTATCGTGTACTTACTAGGTTCATCTGTTACAGCAATGTTATTAGCTGTATTGTTTGCGATATATTCAATGGGTATTAAACAATCTAAGAATATGACAACGATTATGAAATCATTTGAAGAAGCTATTGGACCAATAGCCATGTTACTTTTAATTATCGGTGGGGCGGTACATTTAAACAAATCCTCATTGATGGGTACTGCACCCCTAAAGTTAGAGTAAAAAAACTAACTTTAGGGGGTGTTTTAATATGACAAAATATAGTGATGAATTTAAGTTGAAAGTTGTAAGAGATTATCTAGATGGCCATTATGGTTATCGAAAATTAGCTAAAAAATATAATATACCTGATAAAATTATTATACGAACATGGGTAAAAGCCTTTCAATCATTCGGTGTAGATGGCATTAAAAAGAAACAGAAAAAGACAGTTTATTCTGTTACATTCAAAATAAATGTATTAAACTATATGAAAAGAACAGGCGATTCCTTCCAAGATACAGCGATTAAATTTGGCCTAAATACCCCATCTATTATTGTGCGATGGAAAAAGATATATGACAAAGAAGGTGTGGAAGGACTCGAAAAGCCGAAAGGACGACCTCCCATGAAAAAGAAGAAACAGAAGAAATCTAATCAAAACCTATCACGAGAAAAAGAGTTAGAGCTAGAAAATGAAAATCTTCGATTAGAGAATGCTTATTTAAAAAAGTTGAACGCTTTTCGAGAGAATCCGAGTGCCTTTCTAGAAAAGCACAAGCAGCAGTGGCATTCGAACTCAAAGAAGAAGGATTCAAATTAAAAGATATCTTAGTAAAGGTTGGTATACCAGAAGCAACCTATCATTACCATGCCAAACAATTACAAAAGGAAGATTTAGATAAAGGTTGGAAGAAAAAGATCATTGAACTTTTTCAAAAACACAACGGTAAATACGGCTATCGTCGTATATATTTAGCTTTGAGAAATCAAGGTTATCTCATTAACCATAAGAAAGTACAACGAATTATGCGAGAACTAGGATTAAAATGTCAAAAATTCACACGTAAATCACGCTATCAATCATACAAAGGTACAGTTGGTAAAGTGGCTGAAAATCGCTTGAATCGTAGATTCCATACATCTATTCGACTTCAAAAATTAGTGACAGATATCACTGAATTTAAATGTGCTGAAGAACAAAAATTATATCTCAGCCCTATTATGGATTTATACAATGGGGAAATCATTTCTTATGGTATATCCAGAAGACCAACATTAGACTTAGTACTTCAATCATTGGATAAAGCAGTTACAATCATTAAGCATGAAGCACCATATCGTACGACGATACATTCTGATCAAGGTTGGCATTATCAGCATAATGCATGGATTAGAAGATTATCGGAACAAAGGATTTATCAAAGTATGTCACGTAAAGCGACGTGTGCGGATAATGCTTCTATGGAGAATTTCTTTGGCATCATGAAGCAGGAAATGTATCATGGAGAAGAACTTGTTAACTATGAAACATTAAAAAGAAGAATTGAGGATTACATCTATTGGTATAACAATGAACGTTTGAAATTAAAATTGGCTGGACGAAGTCCAGTACAATACCGAACTCAATCCAGCCAATTAATAGCATAATGGAAACTCTAACTTTGGGGGGTCACTACCATGGTGGTGTTGGTGACACAATTTCAGAAATATTCCACGGTACAGAAATGTCACCAATTTTTCTAGCATGGTTAGCTGCTGCTTTATTAAGAGTAGCACTTGGTTCAACGACAGTAGCAGCAATATCTTCAGTAGGTATTGTATTACCATTATTACAAGCTTCAGATGTTAATATTTCACTGGTCGTACTTGCGATTGGTGCAGGTAGTATATTCTGCTCACATGTGAACGATGCAGGATTCTGGATGTTCAAAGAATACTTTGGTTTAACAATTAAAGAAACGTTCTTAACATGGACACTTCTAGAATCTGTACTTTCTGTATTAGGATTGATATTAATATTAATCGTCAATTTAATCGTATAATTTTGAAAAAGGCTGAGATATGTATATGTCTCGGCTTTTACTTTTTTTCATTATTACAAATTAATGTACAAAAGTTGTATTAAAAGGTAATATGGTAGCGATTACATTAATAAAGGAGCATGATTATGTGGATTGATATTACACAACAATTGACGAACAATATTGCACACTGGCCAGGTGATGAGCCATTTCATTTTAAACTTTCAGCGACTAAAGAAGAAACGGATTCTGTAAATATTGGTAGTATTTCAACAAGCACACATATAGGTACACATATGGATGCGCCATATCACTTTGATGATGAAGGTATCAAGATTCATGAAATTGACGTCAATCGTTTAATTGGCGATGCAACATTAATTGAAATTATGGATGAAACTTTAATAACCCAGGAAATACTCAAGAAATATGACATTAAAGGGACTATTATAATGATTAAGACTAAAACAGAAGCACATTCTGAAGTGTTTCCAGAGTCAGTACCTGTCTTAACAGAAGATGCCATTCAATATTTATCTTCAATTGGGATTAAAGTATTTGGAATTGATGTGCCATCAGTAGATGATATTGACTCTAAAACGTTAGACAATCATCATGCATTTAATCAATACGACATTATTAATATTGAAAATCTACTATTAGAAAATGTTTCAGAAGGTTATTATAACTTCATTGGATTACCTTTAAATATAGTAGGTGCAGATGGTTCGCCAATAAGAGCGGTCATTTCTAAAAAGGGGGAGTAGTTGTGAGCGAATTTCAAGATGAATCACTTAAAGGGGAAAGTGTGAAGACAGATTTTTCGAAAGACATGACGTATAGTGAATATTTAGGTTTAGATAAAGTATTATCAGCACAACATACATTAACAGATGCGCACGATGAGAAATTATTCATCATTGTCCATCAAGTATCAGAACTGTGGATGAACTTAATTATTCATGAATTAAATTCTGCAAGTGATGATATTAAATCTGATCAATATAAACAAGCATTTAAAAAATTAGCTCGAGTAGGTAATATACAAAAACAACTCATTCAAGTGTGGGAAGTATTATCAACCATGACACCAAGTGATTACTTGAAATTTAGAGATGACTTAGGGAATTCTTCAGGATTTCAATCTTTTCAAAATAGAATGATTGAATATAGCTTAGGATATAAAACAACACACGCTTTAAAAATCTATGAAAAAGACCCAAATATATATCAGCAGTTGAAAACACAACTAGAACGACCAAGTATTTATGATGAAACAATTAAAGCAGTACATAGAGCAGGATTTAACATAGATTCCGAAGTGTTAAATAGGGAAGTTACACAGAATTATATGCGGAATGATTCAGTGAAAGAAGCTTTTAAAGCAATATATTTACAATCAGACGCATACTTTGAATTGTATGAACTACTAGAGAAATTAACAGATGTAGAAGATAGATACAGTCAGTGGCGATTTAGACATATGAAGACCGTACAAAGAATAATAGGATTCAAGACAGGAACAGGTGGAAGTTCAGGTGTCAACTATTTAAAACGGATTATTGACCAAAACTACTTCCCAGAATTGTGGGAATTGCGTACAGAATTATAATTTGAGAATAAGAGAATAGGTATTTTCAGGCCGATAAATAAAAATAGCGACCCGAAAATGAGGTTTCTGGACCGATAAAAATAAATACCGGTCCAGAAACAAAAAATATGGACCGATAAAATAAATTACCGGTCCAGAAATAGAAAATATAGACCGATAAAAAAATTTACCGGTCCAGAAACAAAAATGAAGCGACGTTGTAAATTTCGTTAGGCACTTCCATCGGTTTGACACGGATATCTGAGTTTTTAATGTTGTGATATAAAACTTTAGCATGTGTTTTATTTAAACGTTTCCTGTTACTTAAAAAGATATTTAATAGATTTAAAAAGAATAATAGTTTCCTTTTTTGCATGAACATGTTGTAACGCTTGTTGTGACAGCTCTTTTCCGGTCTTAATGACCTGATTAAGCGTGGACATTTTTTTCTCGGATGACTTCATATTGTGTATATGTATTGATTCTAAAGACTAATGCGCCGTTATTTTTACGTTTGCCACTGACCGTATGAATCTTCGTGATATAACCTTTTTCATCAAGGTTTTTAAAAGTACGATAGACTGTTTTCTTGCTGATATGTAGAAGGTCTGCGATAGTCTGAAGTTTTAAGTGAGAAAAACCAATCACTTTTAAGCTGTGTTGTTTCAATACGTTTAAAACACGGTATTCAGTTTCTTTAAGGTGACGGTTGTATCGTTCAACCGTGCGATCCATTGCGATGATTGTTTCAAAGTTGTTGTCAAAATCGTTCATGATGTAAGTCATTTGTATCATTCCTTTTTTAGATTTTAGGAACGAAAAAAGAGTACACGCCGGTCTTTTCCATGGCATGCACTCTTATGACTTATGTCAGTTTTAATATGCTCTTAACTTACTCTTTCGATTTGTTTTATTGAAAACCACTGAAAAATCGGGTATGATTAAAACATAATCTTAATAAGAGAAGTTAAAAGAACATTCTAAAGTGTTTGCCGATGATGAGGATCGGTAAGCGATTAATAACTGTTACCAGCAGTTATTAATGCTGAATGTTCTTTTTACGTTCAATTAAGTTAATTAAATTGTATAACTATTCCAAAAAATAGCAAACAAAAATGGGATACACATGGTTAGTCTTAATACATGTGTATCCCATTTTTTGTTGTGACATAAATCACATATTTTCCGATGAGAATTGTATAAAATAAAACTGATACTAGCAGTAATTGGTGGTGGAGTAAATTTTGAAAATATTTATAAATTATATAAAGAATACCAAAAGTTTTTCAAAAATCATCTGTCTATTTTTATTATCAACAATATCAGTTTTATTATCTTTACCAATCCCTTATTTTTTAAAATATTTAGGTGGATTTTATAATCAACTTAGCCACCTTTAGACAAAAAAACGCCACGTGAATTTCATGTTATTATTGAGGCTACCAGACCAAATCAATAAAGGAATGAATTCACATGACGCATACTTATTCTAACATGACAAACCATAAAGGAACACACTTAAGTTATGAAGAACGTGTTCAAATAGAAACACTTAAAAATTTAGGTTTTTCAAATCGTGCAATCGCGCGTGAATTAGGACGTGCACCTCAAACAATCAATAACGAAATTCATCGAGGAACAACACGTCAAATTAAACGACAAAAACAACAACATAAAGTCTATGAATATGAGACGCAAATTTATTTTTCTTCACTAGGTCAACAACGTTATCGACAAAACAGACAACAATGTGGTGCTCAGCCCTTATGGAAGAAGAACCCATTATTTATTCCATGGGCAGATCACCTCATGAAAAAGAAACGCTGGTCACCTGAAGCAGTCGTGGCATATGCTCACAAGGAACAATGTTTTGAAAGAGAAAAAATCCCTTCAACAACGACAGTATATGCTTGGATAGATCAACAAATCATGGAAACTAAGAATATTGATCTACTAGAAAAATTAAAAAGACGTCACTCTACTCAGAATAGCTACCATAATCATCCACACAGTCGAGTGCTCGGTCCAAGTATTGAGACACGTCCTAGTGAAATTGAATCACGTCAGTCTTTTGGTCACTGGGAAATAGATACCGTAATAGGAACTAAAAACAAGTCAAAGCCAGTTATCTTAACACTTGTTGAGAGACAAACGCGTTTTGAAATACTAGAAATAATAGAGAGTAAAAGTGCTGATGCGGTGTCTCACGCATTGAAAAACTTATTTGACTCCTTAGGCGAAAAAGCACCAAAAATCTTCAAATCTATCACATCTGACAATGGTTCAGAATTTGCATCGCTGTATGAAGAATTTGGCCATATGATAGAAATATACTTCACACATCCATTCTCATCATATGAACGTGGGACAAGTGAAAACCAACATAAAATGATTCGTCGTTTTATTCCAAAAGCACATGATTTATCCAATGTTCAAAAACGCTTCATAAAAGCCATACAACAATATATGAATGACTATCCTAGAAAGACTTTAAATTACAACACAGCTCATCATAATATGGCAGAAAGTTTAAAGCACCTCAATCTGTATGAATCTTTCCAAAGCTAAAGTCTTAGCTTTGGTTACCTGTTGAGTATTAATTGATTAAAACCAATCAATCCTCAACAGGTTCGAATACGGTTAACCCTTGTGTACACCTCAGTCATTATAGGTGGCTAACTTAAACTTGAAATCCTTGTTTAAAATATTTATTAGATGATGTAATAAAAGGAAAAAATTATGATACTTATATTGGAGTAAAGACAGGTGGACCTAAGTTTCAATTGAGTGAATGGAAATCTACTATGATAAATGAATCTGTTGCATCTGCACTTAGTATTGCGTACATGTTAGGTGGTAATGAGTTTGCTCAGGAAGTAGATAATGAAATTATAAATCTTGTTGAAGATGAAGCGAGAGAATATTTAAATCAGTTAAAAATATCTAATCCGATTTTATTTAACAAACTATGTCAAGTTAGCTAAGAGAGGAGAATAATTATGAAAGATATTATTATTTTAATTGTAGGGATTATATTTTTAATATTAGGAGTGAGTCTATCAAAAAACAAATTGCTGTTTTTAATTGCAGGTTATGATAGTGAAAAAATGAATCAAAATCAATCTAGGATTCTTGGAAAAATTGTTGGTCAATTTATAATATTATGTTCAATATTAATGATAAGTGATTTTATTAGAAAAAATTTTTGGAATAATGCAGATTCTTCTTATTTCTATATAGTCATGATTATTTCTTTTATAATTGGCTTAGCTATAATGACATACAGTGTATACCAATTATTGTACAAGAAGGGATGATGGAATGAGAAAAAATTTTACCGGTCCAGAAACGAGAAATATGGACCGATAAAAAAATTACCGGTCCAAAAACAATAATGAAGCTGAGGCAATGACCGTTGACTCAGCTTTCTACTTTCAAAGTTCTTCTAATTCTAGCTCATTTCACTATCTTTAACATCTGTTATAAACATATGTCCGGGTGCGTGTGTAATCATAATATCTGGTTTGGCATCTAATGCTACGGATTGTGGTGTTACACCGCATCCCCAGAATACTGGAACTTCTCCGTCTTTAATTGTTACAGCTTCACCGAAATCAGGTTGGTCAATGTTTCCGATACCGATTTCACTTGGATTTCCAATATGTATTGGTGTACCGTGTACTTCTTTGAAATGTGTTGTGATTTCAGTAGCTTTAATTGCTTCTGACATCGTCATAGGTCGCATGCTCACTGTAATATTTCCTTTAAAAGTACCACTTGGTTCAGCAGGTATATTTGTGATGTACATCGGCACGTTATGATTTTCTTCTATATGACGTACTGGAATGCCCGCTTCAAGCAAAGCATGTTCAAATGTAAAGCTACATCCAATCAAGAAGCTGACCATATCCTCTGTATACAACGCTTTAATATCCTCGTATTCTTGTACGAATTTGCCATCTTTATAAAGTCTGTACAATCCAACATCTGTTCTAATATCCGCTTCTTTTCCATATTTACTAAAAGACGGTGATCCTATTTCGGATACATCAAGTAATGGACATGTCTTCGGATTTTTAAAGCAAAATTTCAAAAAATCATAGGCATATTTAGAAGGCAAGATGACGACATTTGCTTGGACATACCCTTTAGCCATCCCACTAGTTGGTCGTGTTAATGCGCCTTGTCTAATACTTGCTCTAATTTCCTCTGGTGATGCAGTTTGTAAATTCATGATATTATCCCCTTTCTGCATGGTTCTCCTTATTATATCACTTAAACATTATTCCGAGATTTCTAACAATCATATGGTAAAATATTTGTTGGTATGAACGTATAGAAAAGTAAAGAAACGATAGGTGTTTATATGTTAAATTTATTTGTCTTATTATTAGAACGTGTTGGTTTAATTATACTCGTTGCATACATATTGATGAATACCACGTATTTTAAAAATATGATGGGAGAACGTGAAAAATGGTATGTGAAATGGCGATTGATCATTGTATTTTCATCATTCGCATTGCTATCTAATTTTACAGGTGTTGCGATACATAATGGTGAAATTGTATCGAGTATGATTTATTTACATCTCGGACCAGAAGTGTCACTTGCGAATACACGTGTGTTAACAATAGGCGTTTCAGGGTTAATAGGTGGACCATTTGTAGGTCTATTCGTAGGTGTGCTATCAGGTATATTTAGAGTTTATATTGGTGGTGCAGATGCATATACATATTTAATATCATCTATCGTCATTGGACTTGTCGCTGGTTACTTTGGTGCACAGGCAATGAAGTCAAAAAGCTATTTATCCGTGAAACAAAGTGCATTAGTAGGTGCATCTACGGAAGTTATTCAAATGATTTGTATATTGATATTCTCATCGCAAAAAGCAGATGCATGGGAACTTGTTCAACTTATTGCATTGCCAATGATTATCATTAATGGATTAGGTACCGCGATATTTATGTCTATTATTATTTCGACAGTTAAACAAGAAGAACAAATGAGAGCGATTCAAACGCATGATGTATTAAAGCTCGTCAATCAGACATTGCCTTATTTTAAAGAAGGATTAACAGAGTCATCTGCACATCAATCAGCAAAAGTTATCAAAGATCTCATGAAAGTTTCTGCTGTTGCTATTACAAATAAGACGCATATATTGGCGCATGTTGGTGTAGCTAGTGATCATCACACACCTGATAAGACCATTATTACTGATCTATCTAAAGCGGTTATTGAAACGGGTCAACAAAAAGAAGTCTATTCTAGTAAAGATATAGGGTGTCAACATCCGAACTGTCCACTTGAAGCGGCGATTGTTATTCCGTTATATGTACATGATGATATTGTAGGGACATTGAAGTTATATTTTACAGATCATCATGATTTAACATTTGTAGAGAAACAACTAGCAGAAGGTTTAGCTAAAATATTCTCTAGTCAGTTAGAACTTGGTGCTGTTGAAACACAACGAAAATTATTACAAGATGCTGAAATTAAGTCGTTACAAGCTCAAGTTAATCCGCATTTCTTCTTTAATGCGATTAATACAATTTCAGCATTAGTTCGGATTGATCATGAGAAAGCACGTCAATTATTATTACAATTGAGTCATTTCTTCCGTTCGAATTTACAAGGTGCGAGAAACAATACGATTACAATTGAAAAAGAATTAGAACAAGTACGCGCTTATATTGCTTTGGAACAAGCAAGATATCCCGATCACTTTAAAATTGAATTTGATATACCTGAAGAACAATATTCTGCACTTGTCCCACCTTTTGTTATACAAATATTAGTGGAGAATGCGATTAAACATGCTTTTACAAGTAGAAAAGATGACAATCGTATTTGGGTCAAAGTGAGTCGTAATCATCAATCGATTCAATTATGTGTAAGAGATAACGGACAAGGTATACATGAAGATAAAATTGCTGTTTTAGGTAAGACAACGGTTGCCTCTCAGTCTGGAACTGGAAGTGCGTTAGAGAATTTAAATAGAAGATTAACAGGATTATTTGGAAATCATGCAGAATTACAATTCGATTCAAGTGATAAAGGAACGAAAGTATGTACGATTATTCCACACAAATATCGAGAGGAGGAAATGTAATGCATGCGTTAATTGTTGATGATGAACCGTTAGCACGTAATGAACTGAAATATTTATTGAATCAAATAGGTTCATTTAGTCAAATTGAAGAAGCAGAAAATGTTGAAGAAACTTTGGAACAACTACTGTCACACGAATTTGATGTTATATTTTTAGATATTAATTTGATGGAAGAAAGTGGATTAGATTTAGCGAAGAAAATCAATAAAATGAAACATGTTCCGCATATTATCTTTGCGACTGCTCATGACACATATGCTGTACAAGCATTTGAATTAGAAGCAACAGACTATATCTTGAAACCTTTTGAGAAAGCAAGAATTGAACAAGCGATTAATAAAATTACGAATATCGAGACACAACAATCAGTGGAGCCGAAACCGGTCAAACACGATGAAGTCTTGCCTATTGAAATTGAAGATCGTATTTATGTATTGAATGTAGATGATATTATTGCGATATCTGTCAATCAAGGTATTACGACGATTAATACGACTGACAATGAATATACGACAAACGAGCCACTTAGTTTCTATGAGAAAAAGCTCAGTCACGCTAAATTTATTCGTATTCATCGCGCAAGTATTATCAATAAATGGCATATACAATCGGTTGAACATTGGTTTAATTCGATGTATCAAGTGACGTTGACGGGTAATATCAAATTACAAGTCAGTCGTTCATATATGAAGTCATTTAAATTAGAAATAGGGTTAGTATAATTTTCAGAGCATAGATTTCGTAACTTAGAGGTCAATTATTGCATTTCGCATTAAAAACGCTTTAAAAATTGATTTTCATATTAAGATAACCTTAAGAGATTACTTCGGGAGGTTGTCAAAATGAAAAAAAGTCAATAACTTCTTTCATCAAGTATTAACAATATCAATTGTATTATTAATTTCACATGTCATGGAAAGCTTTATGCCTATACCGATGCCGGCATCTGTTATCGGATTAGTGCTAATGTTTATCGCATTGACGGCAGGTATTATCAAGTTAGAACAAGTAGAAGCGGTTGGTACTGCACTAACGAATAATATCGGATTCTTATTCGTTCCAGCGGGTATATCAGTGATCAACTCATTAGGCATTTTAAGTACGAGTCCAATACTTATCATATTACTGATTATTATTTCTACAATTTTATTACTTGTTTGTACGGGTATCTTTTCACAAATGATCATTAAACCAAGTGAAAAATCAGCTAAACGTACGAAAGAAATTAACAATAAACGGGTGGCAGGTGATTATGCATGATGGAACATTTAGGCCTTAATACACCATATTTCGGTATCGAATTATCTGTAATATTATTCTTAGTCGGTACATATTTATTTAAAAAAACAAATGGATTCTTCTTGTTTGCGCCATTATTTTTCAGTATGGTTGGTGGTATTGTATTTTTAAAAGCGACAGGGATACCATATGAAAATTACAAAATAGGTGGAGATATTATTAATTTCTTCCTAGAACCAGCAACAATTTGTTTCGCAATTCCTTTATACAAAAAACGTGAAGTGCTTAAAAAACATTGGCATCATATCATGGGTGGTATTGCGATTGGAACAGTAGCAGCACTTGTTATTATTTATATTGTAGCGAAAGCATTCCAATTTGGTGATGATATTATCGCATCAATGTTACCACAAGCAGCAACAACTGCAATTGCATTGCCAGTTTCAGAAGGTATTTCAGGTATTAAAGAACTCACATCATTAGCCGTAATTTTAAACGCCGTTATTATTATGGCATTAGGTAATAAATTATTGAAACTCTTTAATATTACAAATCCGATTGCAAGAGGATTAGCTTTAGGTACAAGTGGACACACACTCGGTGTCGCAGCAGCAAAAGAATTAGGTGAAGTAGAAGAATCAATGGCCAGTATTTCACTCGTTCTTGTTGGTATCGTAGTCGTAGCAGTCGTTCCATTCTTTGTTATGTTCTTATTATAGAAAAAATGAAAAGATAATGTGCAATATCATTTTCTGGAATTAATACTTCAATATTTAATGGTAGAGTTATTTGAGACATGTTATAATCTTTATACATAAGGCACCTCGTTAATTTAGTTTTTGTTGTGATTAATTAAATTATACGAGAGTGCTTTATTTTTTTTGTATAAAATTGGAAATTTGTAACGATTTTGTAAAGTGCTGACGCCTGAGGGAAAAGTATGCGTGAGAGACTACAGGCTCGAACCATACCATAGGCAAGCATGCACGAACAAAATCGTAGATTATAAAAAATAACACCTCATCTCTACTGAATAAATCAGTAGAATGAGGTGTTATTTAATTTGAGTTAGGAATTATGTCCCAGACTCTTGTCGTTTTATTTATCTACTAATATCCATCTAGATAATATAAACGTTATTGGAATTGTAAAAATTAATCCGATAAATGGTGCAAAAGTTTCGTTTACATGAAATAACTGTACAAACACAAATAATAGCAATGTTTGTAATCCCATATTTACAACTTGAGTAATAGGGAATTGAATGAATTTTTTGATGGTAGGTTGAACTCGATAAACAAAACAACAATTCAAATAAAATGAAATGATAAAGCTTATTATGAAACTCAATATATGACTCACTAAATATTGAATGTCGAACACTTTTAATAATAATAAATATATCCAGTAATAATTAACTGTATTGATGTCACCTACAAGTATAAATCGAATAATTTCTCCGTGTTTCTTGAACATATAGCTACTCCTTAAGTACGCAATTTATTATACGACCAGGCCACGTTTCGTACTATATTGTTCGTATAAATGATCTTGTGCAATTTCTTCTAAAATCTCAACGACTTTATAGACTTCTTCATATGATGTATATAAAGCAATAGGTGCTAATCGAATTACATTCGGCTCTCTAAAATCAGGAATGACGCCTTTATCTTTCAACGCTAAACTGATTCTATATGCTTCATCATGCACTAAACATACATGTCCACCTCGTTTAAAATCATCACGTAAGTTCCCAACTGAATAACCATAGTCAGTTAACTTTTCATCAATTAAATACATTAAGTATGACGTAATATGAAGTGATTTCGTTCTAATAGCATGTATGCCAACTTCGTTAAAAATGTTAAGCACACCTTCTAATGGTGCCATAGATAGAATATTTGGCGTTCCAACTTGCCAACCTGAAGCATCTCGTTGATGTTCAAATGTATGATTAAGTTGGAATTGTGTTTCGTCTTTATTCCCAAACCATCCGGCCGTACCAGGACTGCGATTAAAGTGTTTCTTATTGATATATAAGCCAGCCGTTGAACCAGGACCACCTGATAAATATTTATATGTACACCATACAGCAAAGTCTGCATCAATTTGGGTTAAGTCCATTTCAATCGCACCGATTGCATGACATAAATCCCATCCAATGATGATTTGACGTTCCTTCGCAGCCATTGTTATTTTTGCCATGTCTAATACTTGGGCACTTCGGTAGAGTACGGTAGGCAATAGAATAAGTGCAACATCATCCGTCATTGCTTCAATAATGGCATCTTCATCAATAAATACACCATCTGAACTTTTAACAACTTTAACTGCATCGTTTGGATCTAATCCTTTTAGACGCACTTGACTATCTACAGCATAACGATCAGTAGGGAAGTTTAAGTCATCAACTAATATTTTGTATTTATCTTTAGTCGGTTCGTAAAAAGTACTGATAGCTTGATGTATATTGGATGTCGTGCTACCAACTACAACAACTTCTTCAGGACTCGCACCAAGTAACGGCGCCATGTTTGAAGCAATGTGCTTAGAATAATGATAGTATTTGCTGTCTTCAATATTCCAAATTTTAATGCCTTCTTTTTTCCAATCTTCTAACGCATTGAGCAATGAGGCCTCAGCATCTTTAGAAGCAAGACCTAAAGAATTCCCATCCATGTAAATTTCGTTAGGTTGTATATAAAATCGATCACGAACATGATGTAACACATCCGCTTTATCCAAAGCTTCGGCAAATTCTTTTGTTGTATTAAATGAAGTATCCATTTGTTCATCCCCTTATAAATAATGAATCATTCTTTAAATATAATTGTATACTTTCCATGTAAAAGTCACAAAGATAATGATATTTGGGATCGGTGGATGTAGGAGTGTGGGTGTGGGCAGGAAGTGAGAAGGTAGAATTGGGATTTCCAGGCCGATAAATGTAAACCTGAGTCATCACAAGATGACTCAGGTTCAGTATTACAATATTAAATTAGAATGTTTGTCCTAATGATTTTGCACGCTCGATTGCGTCTGCTTTGATTTCTTCTGCTTTTTCTGGGTTAGCATTGTGGCCTTCAACAATTAAACCGTCAAAGTCAGTAATTCCGTAGAAGTTCATCATTTGTCCGATGTAACGGTGACCCATTTCTAAGTCAGCTGCTGGACCTTCACTATAGTATCCACCACGTGCTTGAATGTGTAATGCTTTTTTATCTGGTAATAAACCAACTGGACCTTCAGCTGTGTATTTGAATGTTTTGCCAGCTACTGATACTGAATCTAAGTATGCTTTCATAACTGGTGGGAATGAGAAATTCCAGAATGGTGTAACGAATACATATTTGTCTGCATTAACAAATTGATCACTTAATTCGTTTAAGCGACGTACTTTGCCTTGTTCGCCTTCTGAAAGTTCTTCAAATCCTTGCCCTGATTGTAATTTACCCCAACCAGCGAATACATCTGCATCAATTTGTGGAATGTATGAATTGTATAAGTCGATATGAACGACTTCATCATTTGGGTTTGAAGCTTTATAACTTTCGATAAATGATTTAGCTGTTGCCATTGAAAAAGAAACAGTTTCATCATGTGGATGAGCTGTAATAAATAATACTTGTGACATAATAATATTTCGCCTCTGTGATAAAAATTAAACTAACTATAAATATTATGCTTAAAATTTTTACTAAAGCAATAGGAATGCTCACGAAAATAAATGTCATTTTACACTTAAGTTTTAATAATGGTAGGATAAATGTAATGAATGATAATTTGATAATAGGGATGATGGGTTTTGAGTAAGAAATTATACTTAATGAGACACGGACAAACATTATTTAATGAGAAGAAAAAAATTCAAGGTGCATCTGATTCACCATTAACACAATTAGGTATTGAACAAGCGCGTATGGCAAAAAAGTATTTCGATGAATCGAATATAACATTTGAGTCGTTATACGCATCTGCACAAGAACGCGCAAGTGATACGCTTGAAATTATATGTCCAGAAAGGCCATATGTAAGATTAAAAGGATTGAAAGAATGGAACTTTGGACTTTATGAAGCTGAAAGTGAAACTTTAAATCCGCCACATAAGCCAGGTGAAACTTCTTATGGAGACTTCTTTATTGATTATGGCGGTGAGTCTAGTGAGGAACTACAAAATAGAATGAATGAAACATTAACAGATATCATGAATACAGACGAAGCGGATACAATATTAGCAGTAAGCCATGGTGGAGCATTATATATGTTTTTACAACTATGGTTACCATTTGAAAAAGTTAAAGAAGTGAAATTCTCCAATTGTTGCATACTCGAATTTGAAAACAATACATTTAAATTTATACAAGCCATTAATCCAACAGAAATAGCATAAAAAGACGGGACAGCCATCGTACATGATGACTGTCCCGTTCTATTATTTAATTGAAGGTATATAGAATCTAGAATTTTCATAATGGAATATGATTTTAGAGTAGTCGAAAGGAATACCTGTACTTGTGTAGAATATTTGTTCATATTCTAATGATGGATCACCTTCATTTAATTCTAAGTGTGTCGCATCTTCTTTATTTAATTTACCAATATTGAAATATATATCAGTGAATCCTACTTTGACTTTTAAGTTATTTTCAATGTAATGAAAAATTGAACCATTGGCAATTTCTTCATTCATGTATAAGACAACATTCTTACTAAAATAAGAAGTTTCAATACAGAATACTTCTCCATCAAGATATCTAACGCGATCAACAAGATATACAGTATCGTTATCTTTTAACTTTAATTGTTGTTTTACTTCATCTTCAGGTTGAATCTCTGCGACTTTTAAGATTTTGCTCGTTACATCGTGTCCTTTAAATTCATCTGAAAATCCATCGGCTGTAAATAAGTTAACAAATCCATCTCTTTTCGGATTTCTAACATAGATGCCACTGCCTCTAGCTTGATAGATTAAACCTGTTTTTTCTAGATTTTTAAGAGCATTGATAATTGTACTCTTGCTCACGTTAAATTCACTTCTTAAAACTTCAACACTCGGTAATTTATCTCCAGCTTCATAATGCCCATTATTGATAAGTGACTCAATACGTTCAGCAATAAGCTCGTACTTAAGCATATTAATCCCCACTTTATGATAGATATTACTCATATTATAGCACTTGTTAAATTAATAACACCAACTAAATGTACATCCATCTTTACAAATTGTATCGGTATAATTATAATGTAAGTGTGTACAAAATATCCGGAGGTAATCGTATGGCTAAATTAAACAAAGACTTTTTATGGGGGGCGCTTTAGCTGCTAATCAATTCGAAGGTGGATATGATCAAGGTGGTAAAGGGTTAAGTGTTCACGATGTGATGACTGCTGGTGAGCATGGTAAAGCACGTGAAATTACTGAAAAGATTGAAGCGGACAAATATTATACTAACCATGAAGGTATTGATTTTTATAATAGATATAAAGAGGATATTGGTTTGTTCAATGAAATGGGATTAAAGTGTTTAAGAACATCTATCGCATGGACGCGTATTTTTCCAAATGGTGATGAAACTGAGACTAATGAAGAAGCTCTAAAGTTCTATGATAATGTTATTGATGAGCTTTTAAAATATAACATTGAACCAGTATTAACGTTATCTCATTTTGAAATGTCGTTACATTTAGCACGAGAATATGGTGGTTTTAGAAATCGTAAAGTTGTAGACTTTTTCGTTCGTTTTGCTGAAACTATATTCAATCGTTATAAAGACAAAGTGAAATATTGGATGACATTAATAACCAAATGGATACGAGTAATCCTATTTTCTTATGGACGAATTCTGGTGTCACTTTAACAGAAGAAGATGATGCTGAAGAAGTGCTATATCAAGTTGCGCATAACGAATTAATCGCAAGTGCACTTGCTGTATCAAAAGGTAAAGAAATTAATCCAAACTTTGTAATTGGGAATATGATTTCTCACGTACCTATTTATCCATATTCATGTAATCCTAAAGATATTTTAGAAGCGGAAATTGCCAGTCGTTTGAGATATTTCTTCCCAGATGTTCAAGTAAGAGGATATTACCCAGGTTATGCATTAAAAATGTTCGAGAAAAAAGGTTACGATATTAAGTGGCAAGAAGGCGACGATGAAATCTTGAAAAATGGTACGGTAGATTATATCGGATTCAGTTATTATATGTCTACAGTCGTTAAACATGATGCAGAACAAAGTGTTGATGGTAATGTTGTGAATGGTGGATTACCAAATTCAGTAGAGAATCCATACATTAAAGTCAGCCAATGGGGTTGGGCGATAGATCCAATTGGTTTACGATATACTTTAAATGCGCTGTACAATCGCTATCAGTTACCATTATTTATCGTTGAAAATGGCTTCGGTACAACTGATGAATTTAAAGAAGACGGTACGATAGATGACCAAGAAAGAATCGATTACTTGAGAGAACATATTCAAGCCTCTATAGAAGCGGTTGATGAAGACGGTGTTGAACTAATGAGTTACACACCGTGGGGCATAATTGATATCGTATCATTTACAACAGGTGAAATGAAAAAACGATATGGTTTAATTCACGTAGATCGTGATAATGCAGGAAAAGGAACATTAAAACGTACTAAAAAGAACTCATTCTATTGGTATAAAAATGTTATCTATACAAATGGTGAAGAACTTAAATAATACAATGCTTTAACGAATTAATCTCTTGTCATATTAAATGACAAGAGATTTTTTTATGTTGTAATCAGGAATTTTTGTAAATATGTTCTTTCTTAAATTTATAAGAAAAATATATGTTGTATTAAACAACGTTATACAACGCAAAATATATTTATTGATATTTTCTTTTAAATTTAAATATTGTTTTATTTAAATTCAAAAAGTATAATTACACTTGATAAGTGCTCTATAAATTAAAAAACTTATCAATAGAAAATGATAAAGCATAGGAGGAATGTAGAATGAAGAAAAAGCCGAGATCAAGTAAGGGAAAATTAGACTTTATCCCTAATAGACTTAATAAGTATTCTATTAGAAAATTTACAGTAGGAACTGCTTCTATTTTAGTCGGAGCTACTTTACTTTTCGGGATAGGTGAAGAAGCAAAAGCGGATGAACAACAAAATAATTCTGTACAATCACAGCCAAATAATTTAAATGATGATGGTCAATCTGAATAGGCTATAGAAAAACAAATTGTAGATCAAGAGAGCACAGAAGAAATTGCAACTAATGAACAAGATGTCGCTAAAGAAGAACAAACAGAAGAAGCGCCAACAGCTGAAGAAACAGAAAAAGTGGAAACAGAAGAAGCGCCAACAGCTGAAGAAACAGAAAAAGTGGAAACAGAAGAAGCGCCAACAGCTGAAGAAACAGAAAAAGTGGAAACAGAAGAAGCACCAACAGCTGAAGAAACAAACAAAGTAGAAACAGAAGAAGCGCCAAAAGCTGAAGAAACAAACAAAGTAGAAACAGAAGAAGCGCCAACAGTTGAAGAAACAAACAAAGTAGAAACAGAAGAAGCGCCAAAAGCTGAAGAAACAAAGTAGAAACAAAAGAAGCGCCAAAAGCTGAAGAAACAGAAAAAACAGTAACAGAAGAAGCGCCAAAAGCTGAAGAAACAAACAAAGTAGAAACAGAAGAAGCGCCAGCAGCTGAAGAAACAAACAAAGCAGCAATAGAAGAAGCATCAACAGTTGAAGACACAAATAAAGTAGAAATAAAAGAAACTAACAATGATAATTTTAAAAAATTAACATCAGTTTCTGATGAAGACGTTAATGATCAAATTAAGGTTGAAGAATTTAGATTTGATAATAACACTTTACATCCTAACAATTCTGGATATTCAAAAATGAGTAGCAAATTCAGGGTTGATGGTACAGTTAAAGAAGGTGATTATTTTACATTTGTTATTCCTGAAAATTTAACAGTTGACGGAGATATTGACTATTCAAAAACTGATAATTCTATGAAATTAGTTGATATTAAAAATGCAAATGGAGATATTGTTGCAAAAGGCGAATATAATGTACTTTCTAAAAATGGTAGGTATATTTTCACTAATTATGTAAATGATAAAGAAAATATTAACGGATTTTTTGAGTTACCACTATGGACTGATAGAAAAATCACTCCTTATTCAGGGAACTATGATGTTCAATTTGATATAGCTAATCAAAAATTTAATTCTAATATAGATATTGATTATGGTAATCCGTCGATGGGACTTCCAGGTAAAGATGGAGCAAATGTTTCGTCGTTTATTACAAAAATAGATAATGCTTCAGGAGAACGAACATATAAACAAACTATATATGTGAATTCAAAAAATAACAATTTAAGAGACACAATTGTGACTTTGCAGGGTTATCATAATGATCCTAATACAAGTAGTACAGTTCTAAATAAAGATGTTACTAAATTTAAAGTGTATAAATTAGCTGATGGTGCAAAAGTAACTGACAGTTATTATATTGATCCTAATAGCTCTAATTATATTGATGTTACTAATGGTGTTTTACCATATATCTATGATAATGGTGATAACACTATCACATTTAATTTTGGTGATATCAATGAAACTTACATTATAACTGTAGATGGTCAGTATGATGATAGCGGAGAAAACGTGAAGACAAGAGTAACTGAAACAAATAGTGACATTTATGGTGTAAAAAGGAAATCTTACTATTGGGATAATGAGAACATAATTCGCACTGGTGATGGTGGAGCAGATGGAGATAATAGACAGAAATATAAATTAGGTAATTATGTATGGCATGATATTGACTGAGATGGTGTACAAGGAACAGATGAAAATGAGAAACCAATTTCAAATGTAGAAGTAATTTTACGAGACGAAAATGGTAAAGAAATAGGTAGAACAAAAACAGATGAAACAGGTTATTACGAATTTGATGGATTAGAGAATGGGAACTATGAAGTTGAATTTATAACACCAGAAGGTTTCGAAGAAACGCCAACAGAACAAGGTGAAAATGAAGAAACAGATTCAAATACAAGAATCACAAAAGCAACAATTGATGGCGCAGATAACATGAGTGTTGATAAAGGTTATTATAAGCCGACATATAAATTAGGTAATTATGTATGGCATGATATTGACCGAGATGGTGTACAAGGAACAGATGAAAATGAGAAACCAATTTCAAATGTAGAAGTAATTTTACGAGATGAAAATGGTAAAGAAATAGGTAGAACAAAAACAGATGAAACAGGTTATTACGAATTTGATGGATTAGAGAATGGGAACTATGAAGTTGAATTTATAACACCAGAAGGTTTCGAAGAAACACCAACAGAACAAGGTGAAAATGAAGAAACAGATTCAAATACAAGAATCACAAAAACAACAATTGATGGCGCAGATAACATGAGTGTTGATAAAGGTTATTATAAGCCGACATATAAATTAGGTAATTATGTATGGCATGATATTGACCGAGATGGTGTACAAGGAACAGATGAAAATGAGAAACCAATTTCAAATGTAGAAGTAATTTTACGAGATGAAAATGGTAAAGAAATAGGTAGAACAAAAACAGATGAAACAGGTTATTACGAATTTGATGGATTAGAGAATGGGAACTATGAAGTTGAATTTATAACACCAGAAGGTTTCGAAGAAACGCCAACAGAACAAGGTGAAAATGAAGAAACAGATTCGAATACAAGAATCACAAAAGCAACAATTGATGACGCAGATAACATGAGTGTCGATAAAGGTTATTATGAATTAGATGACTCTGACTCAGATGCGGACAGCGATTCAGACGCAGACAGTGGTTCAGACGCAGATAGCGACTCAGATGCGGATTCTGATTCAGATGCGGATTCTGATTCAGATGCGGACTCTGACTCAGACGCGGACAGTGACTCAGATGCAGATAGCGATTCAGACTCTGACTCAGATATGGGAATGGGTTCAACTGATTCAAACAACAATGATGGAAACGGCATTGCAAAAGCTGCAACTACAGATGATCATGATAAATCAAATAATGATAAGAAATTACCAGACACTGGTGAACAACCAATAAATAACGCTGCTTTATTCGGCGGTTTATTTGCTGGAATTGGATCATTATTCTTACTTGGTCGTCGCAAAAAAGACAACAAAGAAAATAACTAGAATTATATAAATGTAATTTTATGGCTGGGGCAAATTTTTTGTCCCGGCCTCTATGATTTTTAGGGTAGTGTCATAATTTTCATTAATAAAACAGATTTAGGCTTATTTTTATAAAAGTTAATACAGAAAGGTATGTAATGTATGGAGATATCTAATCAACTAAAGAATTTATTCAATAGTAATTCTGATGTAGAAAAAATATTTGTTAGTGTTGGTCATCCTTCCCAAAAGGCTATAGTAAAAATGTTTAAAGCTCATAATGCTGAACGAAATATTAAAAAATATATCGAATCATTTCGAAAAAATACTGGTAAAAATGCTGAATGGGTTAAAATAGATTTCGTTACATCAATTGAAAAAATTAAATATGAACAATTAAAGCATGATTTAACTCATACACGTAGAAATTATGTAGAATATGGCTTTTCATTAGATAATAATTGGGAGTTAGCATTCTTACCTGAAGAAATTAATACCAATGCATTTATAAGACCAGAACCTAATAGTAAAGAGCTTTTCATGTCTGAGAAGAACATTAACAACTATATTAAAAAATACAAAAGAATAAGAAAATATTTCACACATCGTAACTATGAAAACGAATCTGTTTATAAGTTCTACACGAAAAGTTATTTCTTTGAAGAAAATCAACTTATTGAATTAGAAGAAAAAGGATATCGTAAAGGTCTAAGAAAAATAGATAATCTTAATGAAGAAATTGATCGATTAATTAAAACAAGTACACACTTTTTGAAAGATCAAATTCAAGATAACGGAAAGTATATTTACGGTTATTTTCCACATTTTGATAATGAAATAGGCTTCTATAACAACTTACGTCATTCATCTTCGACATATGCATTAATAGAAGGTCTGAGTTATTTAAATGAAGATGTCACAATTGTAGAAAAGGCGATTGATTATTTAATAAAACATTATTTATATGAAGTTGATGCCGCGGGATATATATTTGATGATACAGAAGGTATGAATGAAATAAAATTAGGTCAAAACGCTGCATTTATCTTCGCGATTTGTGAATATTTAAAACATGTACCTGATAATGCTCGATATTTAGAAGCTGCACAGAAAGTTGCTAAAGGGATATTGTCGATGATTGATGATCAACAACAAACGATTCACGTATTAAATTATCCTGATTTAACGATAAAAGAACAATTCAGAATTGTATATTATGATGGTGAAGCTGCTTTAGCGTTATTAAGACTTTACCAAATTGATCATAATGAAGAATGGTTGAATACAGTCAAAATGTTATTTGAAATGTTTATAGAGAAAAAATATTGGAAGTATCATGATCACTGGTTAGGATATTGTATAAATGAATTAGTACAAATTGATCCACAAGAGAAATATTATAAATTTGGCATTCAGAACGTATCGAGTTATTTAGATTATATGCAACAAAGGGAAACGACATTCCCAACATTTTTAGAAATGTTAATGGCGACTTATCACTTAGTTGAAAAAGCTAAGAGTACTGGCTATGCTGATCTTGTTGAAACTTATTTAGATGAAGAAAAATTCATTAAGACAATACATATAAGAGCTGATTATGAAAGAACAGGCTACTTTTATCCTGAAATTGCAATGTACTTTAAAAATCCAGCACGCATTGTGAATTCATTCTTCATTAAACATCATGGCTATAGAGTAAGAATAGATGATATTGAACACTATTTATCAGGGTATGTTCAATACCAAAAAGTATTTAAAGATTCCTAGTATTGCTAAAGGTTGATTTAATGAATGACTTTAAGTGATAATATGTATAAAGTTATCTTGAAATAATAAAAAATGATGTACGAAGGAGTCTTTTTAATGCAAGAGAGAAAATTAGTCGCTGAAAAAGAAATCGAAGTTAATGTTTATGATATTGATGCTATGGGCATTGTGAGTAATATTGTGTATGTAAGATGGTTTGAAGATTTAAGAACTGCTTTTATCAACCAATATATGACTTACTCAGAAATGATGAAATTTAACATATCACCAATATTGATGAGAACTGAGGCAGACTATAAAGTACCATTGACGATTCATGATAAACCAGTCGGTAGATGTTGGTTAGTTAAAGCGAGTAGAATGAAGTGGGAACTTGAATTCGAAATTGCTACAGAAGATAAAGTGCATTGTACGGGATATCAAAAAGGTGGATTTTATAACGTGGTAGATGAGAAAATAGCACAAACACCGAAAGTATTTTTAGAAATTTAAGTTAGGATGGCATATATGACAAATAATCAAGACACGTTATTGCAACCTATTGCTGTTTTTGATGCGGGAATTGGCAGTTATTCAATTGTAGAATTGTTAAAAAAGACATACCCAAATCTAGACATCATATATCTGGCAGATCGCAATCAGTTTCCTTATGGTCAAAAATCTATCCATGAATTAGAAACTGTAATTAAGGAAACCATTCATTATTTAGAAAAGTGGAATCCACGTTTAATTATCGTCGCATCTAATGTACCAACGATTACTATTTTAAATGACATGAAAGATAACTTTGATACTGAAATCATAGGTGTAGTTCCACCGGTGAAAGAAGCGTTAGAGAAATCTTCTAGTAAACAAATAGGTATTTTAGGTGTTCAATCTTTAATTGAAAGTGATGCATTAAATGAATTTATAAAAAATGAAGTTTCTTCAAGAAATGTATATCAATTTAATGCTTCTTCATTAGTTGAATTAGTTGAAGACGGATCATTTATATCCGATAAATATCGTACTTTAATGACTGTGAAGAATTTTATGGATGATATTTTAGATCAACATGAAGAAATCGATATATTTACATTATCATCTACACATTTACCGTGGTTGTATAGTTATTTTAAAGAGTTATATCCACATATCATGTTTATTGACCCTGCTCAAACTATTATTGAACAAGCAGAATCACATACTTCCAACGGTCATGGAACGATTAAGACATTAGTAACTGAAAATGATGACTATACTATAGAAGGTTTTGAATCAATACTTGAAAAGTTAAATATAAGCTTAGACATTGAAAAAGTCGAGATAAACTAAAATTTTCATTTTACAACTTTAGATTATATGTTAGTATATCTTAACGATTAATTTAAAGGGGGTAAATGATGTTTGATATCGTATCTTTTCAACTGTTTTTAATCACAGTGCTTATCATCTGTATCACACCTGGTATTGATATGATGTTTATACTAAATAGAAGTATTTCACAAGGTAGAGATGCAGGTATATATTCAGCATTAGGTGTTTCGGTTGGTGCAGTTGTTCATACTGTACTGTCAGGAATAGGGTTGTCTGTTATTTTACAAACTTCCGTTGTCTTGTTCACAATTATTAAAATTATCGGAGCAGTATATTTAATTTATTTAGGTATACAAATGTTTATAAGTAAACAATCTTCAATCTCAATAAAGAAGACTGTGTATCAATCTCGTAGAAAATTATTATTACAAGGCGTGATCACGAACGTTACGAATCCTAAGGTAGCACTATTCTTTATTTCCTTTATTCCACAGTTTATTTCAGTGGATAATCAGTACGGTCCAATACCATTTTTAATATTGGGCAGTATTTTCGCAGTAATGGGTGCGATAACATCATTTATCATTGTGATCTTTTCAAGTAGTTTAACAACAAAATTAAGAGATAATATCGTAGCAGAAAAAATTATCAATAAAATAAGTGGAGCAGTATTTGTCATATTAGGAATAAGTCTATTTGGTACAAAATCATAAAGAAGTGAAAATGGCGCGGGACATTGAATGATGTCCCGGCCATTTTTTTATTGGGGAATAGTGGGATGAATGAAGTGACGCTGAATTTATCAAGACTGGCTAAACAAGATAAATAGAGGCGCTGTATTTATCAAGACTGAGCAAACAAGATAAATAGGAGGTCTGAATTTATCAAGACTGGCTAAACAAGATAAATAGAGGCGTTGTATTTATCAAGATTGACCAAACAAGATAAATAGAGGTGTCGAATATTGCAAGTGGAGCGTGACTAGCAACATTGGAGGTCTGAATATTGCAAGTGGGACGTGACTAGAAATGTTGGAGTTCTGAATATTGCAAGACTGCCCAAACAAGCAACATACATCCGCCGAACCCTAAAACTCCAGTACCCCACACCTCCCAATCTCCCTCATCTACAAAATTCCCGTATACGCCATTCGGATGATTTTCATATAAATGTATGAAAATTATGAACTTTCAATTTTCAGATGATTGTTTTGTGCTAAAATTTTAAATGTGTAGATATAAGGGGAGTGTGGACGATTATGAAGGTATTTGCAAAATTGGGCTGGTTTATTAAACAAGAAAGGAAAAATTATATTTTTGGCATTCTCATATTATTACTTGTAGCACTAATTGATTTGTTGCCTCCACAAATTATCGGTCGAGTGATTGATGGTATTAGCTTTAATACTTTAACGGGAAAGACGCTTCTTATTTATCTCATCATTTTATTTCTTGCTGCTGTATTAACATATGTATTTCGTTACTACTGGCGTATTATGATATTCGGGGCGAGTATGAGGTTAGGAAAGATATTAAGAGAGCGACTGTATCATAAATATACGTCGATGAGTCCTTCTTTTTTCCAAGAAAGACGTACTGGCGATTTAATGGCACATGCTACCAATGATATTAGAGCTGTTCAGAACACTGCAGGTGGCGGCGTTCTGACAATTGCGGATTCACTGATGTCAGGTGGAGCTGTTCTGATTACTATGGCGATTACTGTTGATTGGCGTTTAACTTTAATTGTGATGATTCCACTTCCTATTATGATTATATTAACGAGTTATTATGGTAAATTGCTTAACCGCGGTTTCAAAAAGGCACAAGCTGCGTTTAGTCAGTTGAATGATAAGACTCAAGAGAGTATTGCTGGGATAAAAGTTACAAAGACATTTGGTTATGAAAAAGACGATCAAGCAGATTTTAAGCAACTAAGTGATGATGTGGTGTACAAAAATTTAAAAGTTTCTAAAATTGATGCGTTGTTTGATCCAACCATTATGTCAGTAATTGGTGTGAGTTATTTTTTAGCGATATTCTTTGGCGCAAGAATGGTGATTCAAGATGATATTACAATTGGACAACTTGTTACATTTACAACTTATTTAGGGATGATGGTTTGGCCACTACTCGCACTTGGATTATTCTTTAACATTGTTCAAAGAGGTCATGCTTCATATGAAAGAATTAATGAAATTACCAATGTTCCAAACGATGTCGATACAGAAGTTAAGACGGATATGATTCCTGAAGGGGATATTCATGTTGACATTAAATCCTTTAAATTTCCAAACGATGATAAAGTGGCATTACATGACATTCATTTCACGATTGAAAAAGGTACAACATTAGGTATTGTTGGTCGAACAGGGTCAGGTAAAAGTGCAATCATTCGTCTATTATTACGCGAATTTGATACGAAAGAAGCGGATGAAATGATATATGGTCATCATCCATTAAGTTATTTTAATATTCGCCATTTAAGAGCGCAATTTGGTTATGTCCCTCAAGACCATTTTTTATTCTCGACTTCAATAAGAAATAACATTGCCTTTAGCGATCCGACTATCGATGATGACATCATTCATAACGCGAGTAATATTAGTTATATTCACCAAGATATATTAAGCTTTCCTGAAGGCTACAATACAGTTGTCGGTGAGAGAGGTGTTTCATTATCAGGCGGTCAGAAGCAAAGGATTTCTATCGCAAGAGCATTAATTATGAATCCCCCTGTACTGATATTAGATGATTCATTATCAGCAGTAGATGCAGAAACTGAAGAACATATACTTGAAAATATGCAGAATGTCAGACAAGGTAAGACGAATATTATAACAGCTCATAGAATGAGTGCTGTCAGTCATGCCGATATGATTATCGTGATGGATGAAGGCACAATCATTGAACGCGGTACACATCAAGAGTTGATGAATCTTAAGGGTTGGTATTATGACACGTATCAATCACAAGCGTTGCATGAAAAGCTTGCGAGTAGTCTAGATGAATTGGCAAAGGGGGGCTACAACGATGGCACAAAATCATAATTTAACTGCCAAAGATCAGTTTGATGTACTCAAAAGATTAATTAAATATACGTTCCCCTTTAAAGGTATCATTGCACTTGCTTTCTTGATGCTGACGATTTCGACAGTTGCAAGTGTCGCAACACCTTATTTGGTAAAAGTATTTATCGATGATTATTTAACGCCACGTGTATTTCCAGAATCTGATATGACATTATTGATTGTCATATTCTTTGTCGTTCAAATCATTGGTGCTGTAACAACCTATTGGAATGTATACTTATTTCAATATTTAGCTTTTAAAGTGATTCAACAATTAAGAATTGATGCTTTTGATAAAATTGGCCAATTAGGCATGCGCTATTTTGATAAAGAGCCAGGTGGCAGTATAGTATCAAGGTTAACGAATGATACTGAGGCTATTGTAGAAATGTTTATCGGTGTATTTTCTTCATTTTTAATGGCATTATTTATGGTTATTTCAAGTTATGTCATGATGTTTATTTTAGATTTTAAATTAGCTTTAATGGCACTTGTATTTGTACCTATTATAGTTGTCATATTAGCACTTTATAGAAAATATTCTGCGATATACTTTTCCCAAGCGAGACAGCTTTTATCAGATTTAAATGCGAAGTTAGCTGAATCTATCGAAGGTATGAGAATTATTCAAGTATTTAATCAAGAAAAGAGACTGCAAAAAGAATTTAATGACATTAACGATGAGCACTATGAGTTTAATATGAAGACAGTCAAAATCGATGGTTTACTACTCAGACCGGCAATCAGTATGATTTCAGTATTTGCTGTTATTATGATATTAAGCTACTTCGGTATATTGAGCTTTTCAGGTGGCATTACAGCAGGTGTTGTATTTGCATTTGTACAATATATGGAACGTTTCTTTGAACCGATTAACCAAGTCAGTCAAAATTTAAACGTACTTCAACAAGCACTCGTATCAGCGAGTCGTGTATTTAAACTGATCGATAATGATATGCTTGAGCCCGCGCAACAAGAGCGTCAAGATTTTCATATTACTGACGGCAAAATTGAATTTAAAGATGGAACGTTTAGTTATGATGGCAAAACAGATGTATTAAAAAATATATCATTCACCGCAAATCCAGGTGAAACAGTTGCACTTGTTGGGCATACAGGTTCTGGGAAAAGTTCAATCATTAACTTGTTTATGAGATTTTATGAATTTGAACAAGGTGAAATACTAATCGATCAACAATCGATTAAGCAAATACCGAAAAAAGAACTGAAATCTAATATTGGACTTGTGCTTCAAGATGCATTTATTTTCTACGGAACGATTACATCGAATATAAAATTGTATCATCCGACGATGACTTTTGAAAAAGTGAAAGAAGCGGCTGAATTTGTAAATGCAGATCAATTTATCAATAAATTACCTGGGAAATATGAACATAAAGTAATCGAAAAAGGTAGTGCATTTTCAAGTGGAGAAAGACAATTGTTAGCATTTGCAAGAACGATCGCAAGTGATCCAAAAATATTAATACTGGATGAAGCGACTGCTAATATCGATTCAGAAACAGAAGCGCAAATTCAAGCATCTTTAGAAAAAATGAGAAAAGGCAGAACAACTTTAGCGATTGCGCATAGACTATCAACTATTCAAGATGCTGATCAAATCGTCGTATTGAATAAAGGTGAAATCGTTGAAAGAGGTACACATGACGAGTTGATTAAACAAGACGGTATTTATCACAAAATGTATTTACTTCAAAATGGATAATAGTATGAACTGATCAGACGAAAGTGTCTGGTCAGTTTTTGTATATGTAATTATGTATAATAAGCAGTAATAGATAACTAGAGGAGGATTTTACATGGGTGTTTTTGATGTAGACTATAATAAAATAACTGAGCGAACACAATTTCCATATGAAATCGAAGTGATTCATCATACTTGGATAACGATGCAAGATGGTACGAAATTATCAGCTAAAATCTGGCAACCTAAGACCGACTCAAAGACTAAAGGTGCGGTATTAGAATATTTACCATATAGAAAAGATGAATTTACAGCTTTACGGGATGAAATTAGACATAAGTATTTTGCAGGGTTTGGGTATACTGCTATTCGAGTTGATATAAGGGGAACTGGGGATTCTGAAGGTATTATCGAAGACGAATATCCATTACAAGAACAAGACGATGCATTGGACATTATAGAATGGATAACAAACCAAGAGTGGTCAAATGGTTCAGTAGCAATAATCGGTAAATCGTGGGGAGGATTTAACGGATTACAAGTTGCTGCGAGACAACCAGAAGCATTGAAGACCATTATCTCATTATGTTCAACGGATGATCGATACGCGGATGACGTTCATTATAAAGGCGGAACGCTTATGGCTTCTGATATGCTTTGGTGGGCTTCTACGATGTTTGCATATAATGCACGACCAGCTTTTCCGAAATATTTCGGTGATAAATGGTATGAAAACTGGCTTGAACGTTTAGAACATACACCACCATTTTTGGAAGAATGGGTTAGTCATCAAAGAAGAGATGATTATTGGAAGCATGGTTCTATCAATGAAGACTATTCAAACATTACCATACCAGTATTAACGATGAGTGGTTGGGCAGACGGCTATACAAATGCTGTGTTTCGTTTAATGCGTCATTTGAATGTTCCAAAGAAGGGTATTATAGGACCTTGGGCACATGAATTTCCAGATGTCGCAATTCCTGGACCTCAATTTGGATATTTACAAGAAGTTGTTGCATGGTTAGATAAATGGATGGAACCGAATGAACATTTTAACCATAAAGATGAATTTCTTGTTTATGTTCAAGATAGTGTAGAACCACAAACTTCATACGACTATCGAGAAGGTAAATGGTTAGATTTATTAAAAGAAGACATTAAGTCGAAAGATATTTTTAGTAGTATGACGCAAGAAATCACGTTGAAAAATAATCAACAACATGGTCTTTATTCAGGCGTGTTCTGTCCTTTTGGCCAAGAAGGGGACTTATCAGATGACCAAACAATCGATAATGCTTTAGCATGTTCATTTATGCTTGAGACGTATGGTGAAACTATGAATATCATTGGACAACCTGTCGCAAAGCTCCATGTTAAATCTGATCGTGAATATGGCAATATCCATGTGCGTATTTCTGACGTGCATCCTAACGGCAAGAAGACATTGATTACGAAAGGTCAGCTGAATCTAAATCACTATAAGAGTCATGAAACGCCAGAGACACTTCCAATGAACGAATATATCAATGCAGAAGTACCTTTAGATGTTATAGGCTATCAAATACCAGTAGGACATAAAATAGAAGTGTCTATCTCACCTACATATTGGCCACAAATTTGGCCGAGCAAAGAGATAGCAAATATAAAAGTGGATTTAGAGTATTCGCAATTGATATTACCTTTAGTTGATCATTTTGAAGAAATTCAATTAGACTATCCTTTATCAGAAACTGCACAGCCTCTAGAAAAAATCATTCATAGAGAAGGGTCTCGAACGAGGGATATCACGAAGCGGTTAACGACAAATAAATGGGAATTAAGAGATTATTCAGATGAAGGGTTGAGAACGTTAAAAGACAGCCATATTACATATGGAACAGAGAATTTAAATGTCTACACAATTAAAGAAGACGATCCATTATCAGCCAAAGTTCAATGTGATTGGAAAGTAATTGTTAAAGATGATGATATAGATACGGAAGTAGAGACATTTAGTACGATGACATGTGATGAAGACTATTATTACTTATATAATAAAGTCATAGCTTATAACGAAGGCGAACAATGCTTCTCAAAAACATGGAAAAAGAAAATAGAACGAGATTTTACTTGAAGATGAAATTTGAATTGGAGAATCGCGCACGAAGACTTTGAACATAACCCTGTCAAGTAGACACTAAAAAAAGTAATCAATATGTTGGCTGTGCTTTTATAAGCGCAGCCATTTTTAATGAAATTCTTTTAGAATTATAAAATTTTATATATTCATTTATTTGCTTTGTGGCGTGTTTTATATCATTGAATGTTTGAGATTTGTCTTTGAATACCTCTGATTTGAGTAACCCCCAAAAGCCTTCCATAGGACCATTATCAATACATCTACCTACACGAGACATGCTTTGCTTCATAGAAGCATTTTTAATCATCTCTCTAAATAGAACACTCGTATATTGGAATCCTCTGTCGCTATGAAATATAATGCCTTCGGTATTTCTTTTAATTATGGCTTTGTTAAAGGTATCGTATACAAGCTTATTATTGTTTTGAGATGAGACTACATGGCTGATGACTTTCTTAGCACCTAAATCATAAATAGCGCTTAAATACACTTTAGATCCATTTTTCAATTTAAATTCTGTCACATCTGTTAACCAGACCTTATTAACTTTACTTGTTGTAAATTTTCTGTTTAGGATATTTTGAGAAGTGATTTCTGGCTTACTAAGTTTATATTGCCTTCTCTTTTTTCTAATGACAGCTTTTAATCCATACTTCTTCATAATTCTATATACGCGTTTATGATTAACCTGGAATTTAGTATATAATCTCAGATAAATATAAATTCTTCGATATCCATATATGCCATCATGTTCATGATAAATCCTGAAAATCTCATCTTTTAATTCGTTATTGAATCTTTCAGATTCTGAAACCTCTCTGTTTTTCCATTTATAATAACTTGCTCTCGATATTTCAAGTGCGGCGCATATCCATTTGATTGGATACTTATCTTTTAATGCTTCGATTGTCTTGTATGCTGCTATTTGCTTGATTTTCGATTCATCAACTGCCTCTCTATTTCTTCCTGCTTTTTTAATACCTCATTCTCCATTTGGAGAAATTTATTTCTTTGTTCAAGTGCTTTTATTTTTAATTCAAGTTCTTCTTCTCTAGTTAAAGCTTCAACTGGTTTTCCTTTACCTCTACCATCTACTAAACCAATATCACCATGTTTTTCATACTTTTTTACCCAATTATAGACTTGTGAATAGTTAACTTGGTACTTTTCAGCTGTCTTATTAAAGTCTCTATTATTTTCAATACAATATTTAGCTATTTCAATTCTCTCTTCAAATGTTGTTTTTCTAGTATTCATAGTGTCTACCTCCAGATATGGAAAATAAGATTTATTTTCCTTTCCTTCAGTATACTTTTCCACCCAATTTTTTAAAGTAGCATGATGTGAAATATTGTAATAGGCTGCTAGATCTGAATACGTCTTATTAGTCTCTAGATATTCTTTAACAACTTTTTCTTTAAATTCGCGTGTATAGATTTTATTTCGATTCTTATTTATAAGTGCTGTTATACCATGTTGCTTATACACTTTATATTTAAATCGAATCACACTATCACTAATATCTAAATTTAACTTATCAATTATATTTTGAAAGGAATAACCCTTTTCATGCAAATCGAAGATTTCCTGATACAGTTTAACAGGTAGTCTAGTTTTATACATAAAAATACCCCCTATAGAGTTTTAGTTTTTTTAATGTCTACTCTATAGGGAATAATACACTGCGAGATATCGTGCGCTAATATTTGAAAAGTCATATGTTCTTTTTCAAATAACATATAATAAAAACCGCGAAAACTAACGTGAACTGTTAGTTTTCGCGGTTATTTTAATCTATATAACGATATGACATTAATTCTTGTAACATTTGAATTTCTTCTTGCAGTTTGGCACCGATATTTGTATCTCGAACTTTCTTTCTTTCGAGTTCTTCATCTACAACACGTCTAACGGATAGTTCATCAGCCCCGTTGAGTAGTACATTTTCTTTTGTACCGAAGTGTTTGTGGGCAACGAGCTGCATACCAAATGAGTTATACAGTAATGTATAGCCGGCGATTCCTGTTGTAGATTGATAAGCTTTTGAAAATCCACCATCTATAACGATCATCTTACCATTTGCTTTAATTGGATTTTCACCATCAATTTCTTTAACAGGTGTGTGACCGTTGATAATACGACCTTGTTCAGGATCTAAATCAAACTCTTCTAACATTTTGCGACACATATCGCTATCTTCTCTTAAGTAATAATAAGGATTTTTTTCTTCTTTATGTGATGCTTTATCTTTTATAAAATATCTTTCGAATGTTGTCATGGCACGTTTACCGAATAATGAAGAATATTTACCTGTCCATAAATACCAAATTAAATCTGTAGATAAGTCATCTGTTTCATGTTTATGACTAAATGAATTTCTAATATGATATTCGAATTGGTCTAATAACTCTCGTCCATTATAGACTTTACCGTCAATTTCCATTTCTTCCATATGACCTTGTTCATCTACAGGAATACATCCATGGATAAGTAAATTACCATTATATTTTAAATATAAGTTACCTTTTTTCATTAAAAAGTTCATATGACGTTTCAGTTTTTCGGATTCTTGTACAGAAAGTAGAAGTTTATTAATGACTTCCTCTTCTTCTTCATTTAATTGTGCTGGATTTGCTGGATCAACGGTTTCAAAGCACGTATTTTCTAACTGATACGTTTGACCATAAATGGTAATTTCGTTGTTATCGTAATTTACTTTTTCGAGTACGAGTCTTTCTTCCATATCAAATGAAGGACGACGTTTAATAATTGGACTTTCTAGTTTAAATTGAATGATGGCGATTGCTTGATGAATCTTAGTGATTTGAAGTTTTTCTTCTTCTGATAGTTCTTTGTCGGCATGTTTTTTTGGATGAAATGCAGTATTATCGCCGTAATATTTTTCAGCTAAATTAACTAAAGGTCGCAAATTAATGCCATATGCATCTTCAATAATATCTAAATTATCATAACGTGCGCATATTCTTAAAATATTTGCTAAACATACTTTTGAACCAGCATAAGCGCCAATCCACAATACGTCATGGTTACCCCATTGGATATCAACAGAATGATAATTGATTAACGTTTCCATAATTTTATCGGGTTCAGGACCACGGTCATAAATATCTCCTACAACATGTAAATGGTCAACGACTAATCTTTGAATTGTGTATGCTAAACCAATAATCAGTTTATCTGATTGACCTAGTGAAATGATTTTTTGAACAATTGTTTCGTAGTAAGTCGTTTTATTATTATAGACATTGCTTTTATATAATAACTCTTCGATTATGTATACGAATTGTTTTGGTAAAGCTTTACGTAATTTAGAACGTGTATACTTACTTGAAGCGTATGATATAAGATGTATCATCTGTTGAATTGTTTCAATATACCATTCATTTAATTCTGATTTCGAAGCAAATTGATTTTTAACAAGTTTCAATTTTTCTTCCGGATAATAAACGAGTGCAGCAAGGTCGCTAATATGTTCTTCAGAATGTGTATCTTTAAAAATATCATTAATTTTAGCTCTCACATTACCAGAACCATTTCTTAAAACATGTTGGAATGCATGATATTCACCATGTAAGTCACTTACGAAATGTTCTGTTCCTTTAGGTAAGTCTAAAATAGATTGTAAATTAATAATTTCAGTTGCTACTTTTTCTTCTTCATCAAACTTTTCTGCTAATAAATTTAAGTATTTTTCTTTTAAATTCTGGCTGTCGTATTGAGTCATAAAAAAATTCACTCCGTTCATCATTTCGAGATTTTTTATTTATAAATTAAACCTACCATTTGAGATATAGTATAACACATTAAGCGTTTTCTTTTATGGTTTAAGATTCACTTCTATAGGCTAAATATATATAAAGGAGTCGATCATTCATGGCATGTAAAATAGATAGGATTTATAATAATCTTGATGAAAAAGGTGTAAGAGTATTAGTGGACCGAGTATGGCCGAGAGGGATATCTAAAGACAAAGCAAATTTAGATCATTGGTTAAAAGACATCGCGCCCTCTAGTGAATTAAGAAAATGGTTCAATCACGAACCAAGCAAATTTGAAACATTCAAAGAAAAATATAAACAAGAACTCGAATCCGGAGATCAACAAGAAGCTTTAAATAAGCTAAAAGAAATATATAAAGACAATAAACAAACACTCATCATTCTGTATGGCGCTAAAGACGAAAAACACAATCAAGCAATCGTGTTGAAAGAAATATTGGATGGGTGAGTCATGGCTTAAGTGCTGAATAAAGCCAAGAGATAGCGAAAGTCATGGCTTAACGCCTGAATAAAGCCAAGAGATAGCCCAATTCTGATGTGAACCCAAATATTTGAACTAAACAAATCAAAATATTGGGGTGCATTCTAATGAGGAAAAAATATGAATTTAAATTCAAACTAAAACTTGTAAAAGAATATTTAGAAAGACATCAAAGTTATAGAACAATTGCTTTAAAATATGGTATTTCAAGTTGGTCTGTCCTTCGGATTTGGGTCAATCAATATAAAGAGTTTGGAGAAGAAGGTTTAGAAATAAAAAGTAGAAATACTGTTTATACTAGCGAATTTAAATTATCTGTTTTAAAATTTAGACAAGAAAATATGTTGTCTTATCAAGATACTGCGAATCACTTTAGAATTATTAATCCTATTATCATTGCCAATTGGCAACATCAATTTGATGAAAAGTGTCGTCTTGATATAGATAATAAACAAAAGGGACGATCTCACACTATGACTAAAAAACGATCTAAATCAGATAATAAAAATTTACCTTTAAATGAAAATGAACGTGAAGAACTTGAAAGACTTAGAAATGAAAATGAGACGTTAAAGGCAGGTATAGCTTATCAAAAAAAGTTACAAGCCTTGACCGACATTTACGGAAGCAAAAATCAGAAATAGTAAAGGTCATTAAGGAACTAAATGAAACATATAATATACGATTAAGTATCTTATTTAAAGTCGCTCAAATAGCTAAATCTGTATACTATTATTGGATAAATAAATTTAGTAAAGCTGATAAAGATGAAACATTGATTCAAGTAATAAAAGAAATATGTGAAGAATCGAACCATACCTATGGTTATCGTCGTGTTACACAAGCACTAAGAAATAGAGGTCTTATCGTAAATCATAAAAAAGTACTAAGAATTATGAAAGAACATAATCTAACTTGTACAAAGTTCACACATAGAGGTCGTAAGTATCGTTCCTTTAAAGGTAAAGTTGGTAAAGTAGCTCAAAATATATTAAATCGTAGATTTAAAACAAGTCTCCCATTTCAAAAAGTCGTAACAGATATTACAGAGTTCAAATTAATGAATGGTCAGAAATTATATTTATCACCTTTTATGGACTTATATAGTTCAGAGATTATCAGCTTTAAAATCTCAAGTCGTCCTACATTAGATATAGTCATCAATCCATTAAAAGAAATGATAAAGCGTCGTCCAAACCTAGATCATCGTTTAACGATTCATTCAGATCAAGGCTGGCATTATCAACATTCACAATACACTAGATTATTAAAAGACCATAAAATATTTCAGAGTATGTCTAGAAAAGGTAATTGTCTAGATAATTCAGTTATGGAAAACTTTTTTTGGTTACTTAAACAAGAAATGTATTATGGCCAAGAATTTAAAGATTTTCAGGACCTTGAACAAGCTATTCATCGATATATCGATTTTTATAATAACGAAAGAATCAAATCAAAATTAAAAGGCTTATCTCCCAAAAATTACAGGAGACAAACCTTTGAAATAATATACTAATTAAGGTTTAGATTTTTGGGTTCAGTACACTACTTGATAATAATGGAATGTATTTACATGCTTGACGCATTAACCAATTTTCTCCTTCAACTGATGTGCCGACAGTATAGTCATCTAAATAACTCGTCGCACCCACTAAAAATCGATTGCCACGTTTCGGCACAATGTAACAGCCATTCGTCATAAAAAGTGTTTGTTCTAATTTTAAGTCTGGATGTTCTAACATTAGAACTTCGCCTTTAACACCTGTTACTTTTGGCTCAATTTCATAGTCGGTTAATAACTGATGACTCCATGCACCACCAGCAACAATGACTTTTTTGGAAAGTAAAATTTGGTTTGCAGTGAGCACTTTAAACGCATCATTTAAGCGATGTATAGATTTAACTTCAGTATGATAAATGCGTTCAATTCCTTTGAACTCAATAGATTTCAACAATGCTTTAGCATATTGATTGGCATTAATTTGTCCATCATATGGAATATAAATCGCTTTATGATTATAAGAAATCGTATGATTTGAAAGATGACGAAGTGATTGACTATCTAACGTCGTAACTGAACGATCGCGTTTATTCAAAAAACGATATTGCGCTTTTAAACTGTCGATATCATCTCGTGAAGCGGCCATTTTAATTAAACCGTGCGCTTGATAATCAATATTGATATTCGTTTCTTTATATAACGTGTGACTGAGTGATTCGAAATAATCTCTCGAACGTAATGCAAGTTGATAAAGAGGTGTATCTTCAATAAATTCATTTTGTACACCTAACATGCCACCTGCTTTATAAGATGCGTGTAATCCAGGCACATCCCGATTTATCACAGCGATAGACAACGAATCATTCTTAAGTGCTAATTCACGTGCAATAGACATGCCCATGACGCCAGAGCCAACAATTAACACGTCATACATATGTATGCCACTCCTCTCTTAATAACTGAGTTTCACGCAAACTTCGATCTCTGAAAAATGAAATTGCGCAAACACCTTTAAAGCCATGAGGTAACGACTTAATAGAATGCGTATCTATGCCACCAATTGCATATACAGGAATATCTATAGATACTGCATCTGTTATTTCTTTAGAAGACCTTGGTTTAAGACCATGTTTAGAACGCGTTTCAAACACGTGACCAAAGAACACGAAATCTAAAGACCACTCACGTGCGCGTTTCACACTTTCTGCTGAATGTGTAGACATACTAACGGATATATGAGGGTGAAGCTTTTTATATTCAAATGCATGCACGTCATCTTCACGAAAATGAATAAAATTTAAATCATATTTTTCAAGTATGGCTATATCAGAATGAATCATTAATTTCATTTTTGGAAAGCCATGTGCTAATAAATAATCAAGCACCCAGCATAGATCATCACGTGTCATAGGCACTCTCAGTAACAACAAATCAATCTCTTCAGCAATCTCTATATAATGTTCTAAATCATCAACATCTAAGTCTTTATACGGTGTAACAGCAATAAACAATGAAATCACTCCAAATAAAAAAAACGCTATTTTTCTGTATAGAAAAATAGCGTAAAAATTTAATTATAAGTATAAGTAAGCTTATATACGCCACTTTCCTACGCCAGTATGAACTGGATCAGGTTCAAGGAATCCCGAAGTCACTACTTCAGTCTCAGCCTATAATAAGGCACTTCCAGTGGACATTTATTCAATTATTACATCCATTGTACATATAAAAGTAAGAATGTTCAAATTTATATTTTTAGTCTGGTAAATACCACAATAATCTTAATCTATAAATTGTTATTATTTTAATATTTGGAATAAATTGTACAAATTTAATAGTAAATTTGATAATATATAAGAAAAGGTCAAAGGAGTACTATATGTTTGAATTCCATAATATTTCTACAAAAAATAAAGAATATGTAGATACTAAAGAGAAATATGCTCATGAATTAAAGAATTTTGAAAAATATGCAGAAGACTTAACAAATAAAGCGGGTAAAGCAATTAAAGGTAGTCAGAAAGCAAGTTCATATAAGAGAAGTTTAGTAAGATTAATCATAGGCTATAATTTAATTTTTAACGAAACAATAGAATCCATTGAAGATTTTGAAACATATAAAAAGTTATTGAAGATAACTGAATTAAAAGGTTTTAAAGAATTCAATAAAAATACTAATCATTTTTATAGTGCAACTATAGGGTGTTTATTATCTTATTTAACAAGTTTAAATTCTATAAATGAAGATGAAGTTGATTTATTATTAAATAATCCAAATCCAAATCAAGAAACAAATAACTTAATAAATTTTGGTGAGAGTGAAGTTAAGAAGGTAAAACGAAAGAATAAAAAATTAGTGCATGATAAATTATATTATCCAAGAAATTACAATGAAAGTTTAAGAGCCAAAATAAATAGTAATTATCAATGTGAATATGATGAAAATCATAAAACTTTTATTAATGAATGGGACAGAAATCCACACGTTGAAGCACATCACCTAATACCCATGGCTGCACAAAGTCTATATGATCTCTCAATAGATTTTTCTGAAAACATAGTAAGCTTATGTCCGAATTGCCATAGAAGAATTCATCATGCAGTTAATAAAGATAAGAAGGAAATGTTGGAATATTTCTTTAACAATAGAAAAGATATATATAGTGAAAGAGGTATTGATATAACATTGAAAGAATTATATAGAATGTATGGTATTTTAAGATGATTCAATATGAATATAAGAATAATTTAAATATCAAATGAAGTTTCTAAAAATTCACATTCAAAATTAAATATATTTTAATTTCTAGACACAACATAAAAATGTTGTGTCTTATTTTGTTTTAATAAGTATCTCTCACTAAATTCAAGTATAGATTAAGATGTGTTATGACTTTTTTAAAAACTATTTCTCCATCTTTTTTAGTTTAGCAGCAATAAATATAAGTGCGCGTTCCATGGGAAATTTTTAAATTCCTATGAATAAAATCACGCTCATTATATTCTGTTTATTGGCACGACCAATTCGTATATCTACCTCGTAACTACTATCTGTTAATAATCAATAATATTATTTACCCGATTATTGATTATTAACACATCCTAAATTATTCCATTCTAACAATTTTTAAATTTCGTGAAATAAAATTCGCATAATCAATTATTTATTAAAATAGAAAATAACATTGACATTGATAACCATTATCAATTAAATTATAAGGTGGAAGGAGAATTTCAATAAATTTACAAAGGAGGTATATTATGCAAAGGTTAAAACAGTTTTTAAATATTGGGTTATTAGTACTTATTTTATTATCAGTAGGTGTGGGTAAAGTGGCTTCTGCTGATGTGAAAGATGGTACTTATGACGTTAATTACACAGTATTGAAACATGGTACTTCAGATGTTTCGATTGCAAATGATTATTTTAATAAACCAGGTAAGTTAGTTGTTAAGAATGGTGAAAAGCAACTTCAATTAACGATGAATCATAGCCATTGGATTAAAGGTATTACAGTTGATGGTTCTGCTGAGAGTATCGTAAGTGAAGACAAAGGTTCAGACGTTAGAACGTCTAGCTTCAAAGTGAATTCGACATCTGGACAACTTGCTGGAACAATTGATGTTTATATCAATGAAAAAGTCGATGGTAAACCGTTCTTATACGATAACAAATACAAAATCACATTTGACGTGAAAGAACCTTCTGGCCAAGCTGCAGCAGTTTCATCTAGTGATGCTTCTAAGAATTCAACAGCAGCTGCATCTTCTAGTTCAAATAGTAGTACACCATCTAATGGTTCTACTACAACTTCACAAGATGTGAAAAATCCTCAAACGAGCGCAGGCACACCGGTAATGATCACAGTCCTTCCAATTGTTGCAGGTATGTTATTAATCGTTACGTTTATGTTCAATAAAAAATTGAAAAGAGGTCATAATTAATGAAGAAAAGTGTTAAGTCACTATTAGCGTTTTCTTTATTATTCTCAACTCTTGCATTCAATACTTATGAACCGCTTAGTCATACAACAATGAAAAAAGTTGAAGCAGCAGAAGAACAAGCATCAGCAGTGGAAAGTAAGGCAATTGATTTTGTAGTTAATAAAGATAAATCAAATGAAGTCTCTTATATGGATCAATATATGGTAAAACCAGCAAAGGTATATTTTGAAAATGGGGAAACGTATGTTGAGATGACTTTGAAAAGTGCTTCTTATTGGAAGTCATTTGAACTGTATGATGAATCAGGCGCGATTGCCATTCAAACATTTAAAGAAGACCATCAAGCTGATACTAAAGTCATTAAGTTTAAAGTTAAACCAGGTAGCCAATCGCTTACTTCAAAAGTTCACATTGTTGTACCGGCAATCAATTATGACAACAAATATACAACTCATGTAAATTTTAAAGAAGTTATTCCTAGTGCACCGACAACTCAGAATTCAAATCAACAAGATACAGGAAAAGTAGATAAAAACGATAAAGCGAAAGATGATTCAAACCAATCAATGACTGACCAAAAGCAGGATAATACGAATCAGAATGTAGAAGATACACAACAAGCACCTTCAAAGGATTCAAATCATGAGAAACGACAAACAGAACTTCCAAAGCAAGATACACTTAAGAACACAACACCAAAGAACGATGAAAAGCCGATAACAAAAAAAGAAGTGCCAATTCCTGATAAAGTTAAAAATCCGTCTGGCTCCAACCAAGGATCAACTCAACAAGAAAAAGCAACTTCAACATTAGGTTACATGGTCTATAAAAATGGTTCAAGTGAAATCTCTTATATGGACCAATATATGGTGAAACCTGCACGTATTGTTGAAGAAAATGGTAAACAATATGTAGAAATCACATTGAAATCAGCTTCATATTGGAAGTCGTTTGAATTATTCGATCATGATAAGAAATTAAATGTCACAACTGTGTCAGAAGATCAATCTGCAGATACAAAAATCATTCGATTTGAAATGCCGAAAGATTTAAAAGTACTGACATCTAAAGTTCACATTTTTGTACCAGCAATTAATTACGACAATCATTACACAACACGAATTGAATTTGATAAAGAAGCGGCATCTAGCAATGTAAATACAAGCACAAGTGATGAACAACAACAACCTGTTAGCACATCAAGTAAAGATGATGACACTAAAGGTCATGATTCTACAAATGTTCAACACAATCAGACAACACAAACAGATGACCAAAAATCCGAATCTTCGAATGTTTCATCTGGAGTAAATAGTTTAACAAATCATAGTTCATCAACTGCCACACCTACAAATCAAGCTGTGACAAGTGATAACAATGCAACAAGTTCTACAACTGCAGATAAAGCTAATCCAAGTTTCGATCGTAACGCAGATGGTTCAACTAACATGAAACTCGTTAATCCTTCAACAAGTAGCAGTGGAGATGCGATGACATATGCACTTATCTTCAGTGGTGCAGTATTGTTATTAGCTGGTTCATTCTTCTTAGGTAAGAAGCGAGCATCTAAATGAAGATCAAATCGCTATTAAGTTTAATCCTTATATGTAGCTGTCTACTTGCGGCATGTAATATCAACTTTAGTAAATCATCAGAACCTGCAAGTAAACAGAAAAAAGAAGAATTCAGAATCGTACCAACTACTGTAGCTTTAACGGAAACTTTAGATGCATTAGATTTAGATATCGTAGGTAAACCGACAACTTATAAAGATTTACCGAAGCGATACAAAGATGTACCTGAAATTGGTCAGCCTAAGAAACCGAATGTTGAAGTTGTGAAATCACTTAATCCAACACATGTATTAACGGTTACAACAATTAAATCTGAGATGGATCCTGTGTTTGAACAACTTAAAATGAAAGGTACTTATTATGATTACGACAGTTTAAATGGTTTGAAGAAATCTATCACCGAAATGGGTAATACGTTCAATCGTAAAGAACAGGCTAAAAAGCTTAATAAAAAGTTTGATAATGCCGAAGCAGAAATTAAAGCTAAGATTCAAGGTAAAAAACGCCCTAAAGTACTAATTCTTATGGGTGTGCCTGGTAGTTATCTTGTAGCAACAGAACACTCTTATATAGGTGATTTAGTGAAAATTGCCGGAGGAGAGAATGTTATACAAAATGAATCAAGAGCTTATTTAGCTTCTAATACGGAAGAGCTTTATAAAGTTAATCCGGATATTATTTTAAGATTGCAACATGGTTTTCCAGACCAAGTTAGAGAAATGTTTAAGAAAGAGTTTAGTACAAATGATATATGGAAACACTTTGACGCAGTTAAAAATAATAGAGTTTATGATTTAGAAGAAATTCCATTTGGCATAACAGCAAGTATTAAAGCTGACGATGCGTTAGTACAGCTTTATGACATTTTATATAATAAGTAAAGAGGTTAAAACATGAAAAAATATTCGCGACTCACGTTCTGGATCATGTTATGTATGCTTGTCATAACAATTTATATATCGCTTGTAAGTGGGAAGTTACCTTTAAGTATAGAACAAATCATCACGAAACTTACAACAGGTACTGAACCTCAAGTAGATGCAGTTATTGATTTACGCATGCCAAGAATATTCATCGCGTTATTTGTTGGAGCTGCTCTGAGTGTATCAGGAGCTTTGCTACAAGCGGTATTACAAAATCCTCTAGCTGAAGCGAATATTATTGGTGTGACATCTGGTGCACTTGTTGCACGAGGTGTCATACTTATATTTTTACCTACCTTGTATTTTTATTTACCGATATTCGTCTTTATTGGTGGGGTTATACCGTTTCTTATATTATTCCTATTAGTATCTCGTTATCACATAACACCGATTAGACTCATATTAGTAGGTGTTGCGATATACGCCATGTTAAATGGTGTAATAGAGGTTTTATCTATGAGTCCTGTTATGCAGTTACCAACAGGTTTAACGATGAAAGTATGGCAAGATGTCTATATAATCGCCGTCATGTCAACAATAGGGATTATATTCGCACTCGTGTTAGTAAACAAAGTGAACTTGTTATCATTTGAAGATAAACAAGCGCATAATATTGGTTTTAATATTACGAAATACCGCCTCATCGTCGGTTTAGTTGCTGTATTTTTAGCAAGTAGCGCAACAGCTATCGTAGGTCAATTAGCTTTTGTAGGCTTAATCGTGCCACATATTATAAGACGTATCGTTGGAACGAATTATAAAAAGGTCATACCATATTCCATTATATTTGGTGCCTGGCTTGTATTATTAGCAGACACGGTAGGTCGAACAATAGCGCCACCTTTAGAAATACCAGCGAGTACGATTACAACTGTAGTAGGTGGGCCATTCTTGATTTACCTTATTTGTAAAGGAGCGTATGTCCATGCGAACAGAGAACGTTAGTTTCAAATACCAGCGAAATCATATTTTTAAATCGTTAAACATACAACTCAAAAAGCACGCCATTACAACTATCATCGGACCTAATGGATCAGGTAAATCAACATTGTTACAAATATTATCACGTAATTTAGAGCCGAGTGAAGGTATTGTTTATATAGATAATCATGCTATTTCATCATTAAATATAAAGACGTTAGCAAGGCAGTTAGCAACCGTACATCAAAATAACCGTGCGCCAGAAGATTTTACAGTAAAAGAAGTTGTACAGTGTGGCAGATATAGTTACCAATCCATATTGAAGAAAGATATCAAACAAGAAGAAGTCATTCAGCATGTGTTACATCAACTAGAACTAGAAGACTATCAAGATAAACCCATTAGTGAATTGTCAGGCGGAGAATTACAACGTGTGTATATCGCAATGTCACTTGCGCAAGAACCACAATATATGTTGCTAGATGAACCAACGACATACTTAGATTTTAACTATCAATATCAAGTGTTGGACATTATACGATCACTGAAAGAGAACTTTAATATCACCATTATTATGGTGTTACATGACATTAACCAAGCGATAGAATATAGCGATGAAATCGTATGTATACATAACAATCAAGTCATCCAAGGACCTCCAGAAGAAGTCGTAACAGAATCCTTTATTTCACGCGTATATAATATCGATGCGAAAATCATCCATGACCCAGAATGTGGCATGCTGATTTGTAAGAGAAAGGGCAGAGCGCCGCATGAAAATCATCATGAAAATCATCATGAAAATCATTCAAATAGCATTAGTCGCTGTCATTATATGGTCTGGATATGTCATGTTTCACAATAAACAAGAAGATAAAGAAGCGGAAGAACGCTACATTCATTTACAACAAAATTATACACAAATGACAAACACCAATACCGTGCGACCACAATTCAAACAACTCAGCAACATCAACAAAGATATCATAGGGTGGATACATCTAGAAGGCACATCATTGAACTATCCAATACTACAATCGAAAGACAACAAAGACTACTTAAAGAAAGACTTTGAACTACAAGAAAGCAGAAAAGGTAGTATCTTTATGGATTATCGTAATACACCAAAGCACGATAAAATGAATACCGTCATATATGGACATCACGTAGGAGATAACACCATGTTTGACGTCGTAGAAAAATATTTAGATCAATCATTTTATAATCAACATAAAACAATCCAGTACGACACACAATACGGTAAATATCAATTAGAAGTCATTAGCGCCTATGAAACAACAACAAAAGATAATTACATACAAACAGACTTTAAAGACAAAGCAACATATGAACAATTTCTAGAACAAACATTAAAAAAATCACAAATCTCAACAACAACAGAAGTTAATAAAGACGACAAGATCGTCACCCTCTCAACATGTGAAGACCCATATTCACTCACATCAGGACGAATCGTCGTCGTAGCCAAACTCGTAAAAGTATAAAATAGAAAAGAGGAAATAAATAGCATGTTTATGGCAGAAAATAAATTACAACTCTATAAAGGAACAGCAGACGAAACAATAGAAAGATTCTATATGAGACAAGGAATTGAAACAATCGAAGGATTCAAGAAAATGTATGTAACAAAAACAAATGACCTCGAAGAATACGACGAAGTAAAAATACTTACAATCTGGGAATCAGAACAAAGCTTCAAAAACTGGTTAAAATCAGACGTATTCAAAGAAGCACACAAAAACGTACGACATAACAGAGAAGATAGCGAAAGCCCAATATTAAAAAACACAGTCACAACATATACAATCGGTTATCACTTTGATAATGAGGTAGAAGCTAAGGCAAAAAATCCAGCATGACATTAAAGTCATGTTGGGTTTTTTTGTGGGGTAAGATATAAAATAATAAACAATATACATAAAAAGTTTGTTTGATTTAAACTTCTAGCATTCATTAAAACATTTATACAATGAAAGTAATTTAGATTTTCAATATTCATAATCTTTAATATTGAATAGTTAAAAATGTAATTTGTTTCTTTTGGAAAAAATTAAAGTATCTTTTTTATTTTTTATTGTGCATAATCTTAATAAGTGTTGTAAAATATTACTAATAGTAAAAAATAAACGGCTTTCATTAGCTATTAATATGTAGCTTATAAAGGGGTGTAAGCTTTTTGAGTAATATTGAAAATAGTAGTTATAAATACAGGTTAGAAGATGAAAGAAAGTATATTAATAACTGGCAAATTCAAACACAATGGATGAAATTTTTTGAGTGTATAGGTAAATTTGTCCAAACTAAAAATAACATAAATTTATATATATCTTACATAGATGAAATATTGCCAGCATTGTTTATTTCAAAAGGGATTATAGAAAGTCAATTAGAGTATTATAAGCACTATGATGATATTCCAAAATTAGTAGTAGGAGATGAAATAGCCTTACTAACTGATTCGAAGAATGAAATATGGAGAAAAGCAAAAGTTTTGGAAGTATATTACGACTCGTCGAAGATAGCGCTTAATCCATTTGCAAAACTAAAGATAATTCTAGGGAAAAACAATACATATGATAATCATATACCATTTAGAGATTGGAATACTAAAATAAGATTGAATCCAAACTTTAAAAGTACAGCTGGATCAAAAGTTAAATTAGATGACAGTATAAGTGATTTTTTACGTAGAAAATATAGTGTTAATTATTTAAAAAACCTCAAAATGAAAAATCAGAATATTGTGAATCTAATAGGGAATAATATCGAGCAAACGATTTATGATTATATGAAGATATTTAATTTTAATAATGAAAAGCATCATTATAAATTAGATGATATTATTCAGCACAGTGGAAATGCAAAAAATTATTCTAATACACAGATTATTAAATCTAGAAATTATACAAATGATATTAACAATAATGAAGTGTCAATTTTTTTAGGTGATAATTCTAGCCTTATCTTTTCTGAATATAGGACTGAGAGAAATATATTTATTTCAAATAGAAAAAAATAACTTACAGCATCAGGAAATTTTCTTAGAAAGTTTCTTAAACGATAGCTATAGCAACAATTGTTTAGAGGTTAATAAAGAAATTAAAGAGTTTTTAAAGAAATATAAAATTGAGATTCCGAAAGGGGTTGAAATTTATGGGTATTAATAAAATTAATCTATTGAATGATTATAGTAACCAAACTAATTCAATATATAATATACAAGTTCAATCAAAAGAAATTGAGGAATTACATGATTTATTTAATAAAATTAAGAAAGAAATATATAGTGAAGGATTAAATGAACTTAATGAAGAATTTAGGAATTTGAAATATATATATTATAGGTTAATTAATACTTTAAAACCATATAATGATGAACTACGAGATAGGTTTGATCAAGATGATTGGGAAAAATTTACATCTATATTACGAAAATTTAATTCAATTAATGAAAACATGGAAGTATACTTAAAAAAATTTGTATATTTAATAAAGTTATTTCAAAAGGGAAAAGTTATTAATGAATTAAAATTAGAAGTGGAGTCACTATATACCTAATATTTCAGTTAAATTTTTAACATATCTTCTTGAAATGGTTACTTTTTTATTATTGGATAAAGTTGCATATAAATTCCCTGAGAATGACGGTGATACTTTGTTGATATGTTCTATGTTGACGATAGATGATTTACTAATTTGTATGAACTTCTGCTAAGGCAAAGTTTGCTGTAAGGCAGTGAGTGACATTCGAGTTGTGAGTGTTTCACTGATTGTGATGATGTTCAGTTGTTTATCAAAAACTTCTGCAAAAATGATATCTTCTTTTAAAATAAGTGACGTTTCTTGTGATGTCTTAATACCTATTTTATGATTGGATGTTTCAAATTGTTGAATATACGTTAATAGGTTATGACCAAGTTCCTGTTCAAAGGTTCTGATTGAAATATCCGTCGTCGTTTGTGAAGTGTCGATGTTTAGTTGAACGTTGAATGGCTCTGTCATAGCATAACCTCCTTTGGTTATATAGTATGTTGTATCACATTATTTGTCAGTAGTTATGTCACAACCGGTTTAATATACGGTGTAAGTGGTTATGTATTGATTGTATAGAAAAAGCTTCCTGAACTTGTCTTCTTGAGACAAATTGAGGAAGCTTAATTTTATATTTTTAACATGCTTCGGAAACCTCTTGCGCCATAATAAGAATCAGCGCCATTATGGTACGTGAATACTGTGTCATAACGTAAATCACAGAATAATGCACCACCAAGGTCTCTAATTTTTGCAGGTGTTTCAATCCAACTAGATGTTTTCTTATCAAATTCACCGAGTGTTTGAAAATGTCTATATTGTTCTTCATTAAGTAATGTAACCTTCATTTCATGAACCATGTCCATTACGCTTGTTTCTGGTTTATGTTTCTTTCTAGATTCTAATGCTGCTCTATCGTAGCAAACACTTCTACGACCTTTAGGACTTTCTTTCGAACAGTCTACGAATATATAAGTATCGTCTTCTAATCCTATTACATCAGGCTCTCCTTCAGTTTGTTCCATTTGATTAAGCGACCATAATTTTTCTGGATGTTCATTTAATCGCTTTTCTACATCTGACCATTCTATATTTTTATGACGTTCTGGAAATTTTTCGAAACGCTTTTGTAAAGTTGTAAGTAGTTCAGCTTGTTCTTCTTGTGAAAGTTTTTGAGTTGTCATAAAATCCCCCTTTTTTATTTTATTGTAGCAAACTATGAAGCGATTAAAAGCAATATGTGATTAGGCTTTATCTTTAGTATTTAAAAAGTCTAAAAATTCGTCTCCCCAGTCACAAATGCCATTAACAACAGGTTCTAAATCTTTACCTATTTGTGTCAAACTATATTCAACTTTAGGCGGTACGACCGGATATACAGTACGGTTTACGATATGATCGTCTTCAAGTTCTCTCAACTGTCTAATAAGCATACGCTGATTAATATCTGGTAGTTTCTTTTCTAATTCGTTGAGTCTAAGAGGTGACGCTTGTAATAAATGCCAGATAATTGGTATTTTCCAACGACCGCCAATAACAGATAATGCTAAGTCTTTAGAATTATAATATTCCGTTTCTTTATAGTTAATTAATACCATGATACGACCCCATTTCTTCACTAAGTGACATATTTGTCAGTATTGCATAATTTTATACATTGTATCACAATTATTAGTGTAAAATAATATAGATAAAGGAGATATGATTAATATGAAATTACAATTAGCAATTGATTTATTAAATAAAGAAGAAGCAGCTCAATTAGCGCAACAAGTTGAGGAATATGTAGATATAGTAGAAATCGGTACACCTATCGTTATTAATGAAGGATTAGGTGCAGTAGAAAAATTAAGTCAATCTGTTAAAGATGTTCAAGTATTAGCTGACTTAAAAATTATGGATGCTGCTAGTTATGAAGTAAGCCAAGCTGTTAAATTTGGGGCGGATATCGTAACAATTTTAGGTGTAGCAGAAGATGCTTCTATTAAAGGTGCAGTTGAAGAAGCACATAAACATGGTAAAGAATTATTAGTGGATATGATCGCAGTTCAAGATTTAGAAAAACGTGCGAAAGAATTAGACGCATTAAGTGCAGATTATATCGCTGTGCATACTGGTTATGATTTACAAGCTGAAGGTGTATCACCATTAGAAAGCTTACGTACAGTTAAATCAGTTATCAAAAATTCAAAAGTAGCAGTAGCAGGTGGTATTACACCAGAAACAATTCAATCTGTTGCTGATGAAAATCCAGATTTAATTATTGTCGGTGGAGGAATTGCTAACGCAGACGATCCAAAAGCAGCTGCAAAATTATGTAGAGAAATTATTGAAGGTAAATAATATGAGCCCTTATCAATTAATATTGGATGAAATTAAGCAAACATTAAATCAAGTAGACTTGATGGATACTGAGCAATTCGTAAATAGCTTGTTGTCAGAAGATCCAGTGTTTGTAGCAGCTAAAGGACGCTCTGCATTTGTCGCGAACGGTTTTGCTATGAGATTGAACCAATTAGGTAAGAAAAGCTATGTAGTAGGTGAGACGAGTACACCTTCTATTCAAGAAGGAGATAAATTATTGATTGTCTCCGGATCAGGCTCAACAGCTCACTTGAAATTACTCGCACAAACAGCAAAAGATATCGGAGCGAATGTCATATTAATTTCTACAAAAGAACAATCACCAATCGCTGAAATAGCAGATGACGTGATCGTTTTACCAGCAGGTACTAAATATGATGAAAAAGGATCAGAACAACCACTAGGAAGTCTGTTCGAACAAAGCACTCAATTATATTTAGATAGTATCGTAATGGATTTAATGGAACAATTAAACGTAAGTGAAACATATATGCAAAATAAACACGCGAATTTAGAATAATAGAGGAAACCGTCTGAAACATTCAGACGGTTTCTTACTTTTTAGATAGAGATGCGTGTTGTTGGAGGTGTGAATATTGCAAGTGAGGTGTGACTAGCAATGTTGGGGGTCTGAATATTGCAAGTGAGGTGCGACTAGCAATATTCAGGACCTTGTATTTATCAAGACTGGTGAAACAAGATAAATAGGCGCGTTGTATTTATCAAGACAAGCGAAACAAGATAAATAGGAGCTCTGTATATTGCAAGACTCCCCAAACAAGCAACATAGCTCGCCCGTATATTGCAAGACTCCCAAAACAAGCAATATAGAACCTCGTACAGCCCTAAATACAGACCTACAAACTCATTCCAATCTCAAACTCTTTATAATTCTCCTCTAAATTCTCAATATATTAATATAACAAACAATGGTATCACGACTGAGCTGATTAAGGCTGTTAGAATCATGCCGATTGAACTGAAGGCTGCTGATTCGATATCAGTTTCTAATATTTTGGCTGTCCCAATAGCATGTGAGGCATTGCCATAAGTGAGTCCTTTGGCAATGGATGTTTGGAATTTGGCTATTTTGATAAGATATGATCCCAACATACTTCCAATTAATCCTGTACCTATAATAAACAACACGGCCAAGCTATCTATTCCGCCTATTTGTTGTGATACTTGTACACCGACTGCTGCTGTTATAGATCTAGGCAACAGCGATGCGATCATTTCTTTTGAATAACCGAATATATTTAAAATCGTAAACATTAAAATAATATTAATCGTTATCCCAACTAATACACTCGTGATAATGACTTTGAAATGTTGAACAATCATTTTTCTATATAAATATAGTGGATATGCTAAACATACAACTGTGCAATTTAAAAAGTCATAAATCCATTGTCCACCTACCATATAGTCGTTGTAATTATATCCAAATAACACAAGTACACAGATAATCGCAACGGATGAAACGAGTGCAGGGTGTAAGATGGCGATCTTGAATTTTTTCTGTATAAATAATGCGAATATGTACATGATAACTGTTAAAAGAATCATTAAAAGTGCTTTAATCATCATGATTGATCACCACTTTCTTCTATATGATTCCTTTTTAACATTTTCTCAGCTATGTATCCTGACGAGAGTGCAACGATGCATGTGCTTGCGATGACTAATACAATTAAAAAGATAAACTGTGCGTTTATTTGATCAACTAAATTCATAGCACCGACGATTGATGGGATGAAGAAGAAAATCATCGTACTTAATAATAAATTTGCACCATCTTTAATCCATTCTTCTTTTATAATTTTGAATTGTAATAATAAGAAAAGTATCACAAGTCCGATAATACTACCTGCAATAGGTATGTTTAATGTGTCTTGAATCCAACTACCTAGAACGGTAATAAAATAGATCATACATATTTGGAGTATGATTTTTATGAATTTATAAATCATGACAACTCAATCCTTTGAACATTTTATAATGATATTCATTTATTATAGAACTGATTGGTATATTTTGAAATGCTATCGGACGGTCTTTTTATTTTTAAAAGTTTGCAATTAGTGGTTCAATAGACGTAACAATTAAAAGATTGGAGCGAATCATATGCCAAAATTAATTTTATGTCGGCATGGGCAAAGTGAATGGAATGCGAAAAATTTATTTACAGGTTGGGCAGATGTAGAGTTATCAGAGCAAGGGTATAATGAAGCGAGAATCTCAGGGGAAAAATTATTAAAACAAAATATCGAAATAGATGTTGTGTATACATCACTTTTAACAAGAGCAATTGAAACCACATATTTATTATTGAAATATTCGCATCAACTTTGGATACCAGTATACAAAACGTGGCGTTTAAATGAACGTCACTATGGTGGTATTCAAGGTGAAAACAAAGATCAAGCACGAGAAGAATATGGTGAAGAACAAGTGCATATTTGGAGACGTTCTTATGATACAAGACCGCCAGAAGCGGGTGAAAAGTTACGAGAAGAATACTTGAGTGATAGAAGATATGAAATGTTAGATAGAAGAATCATGCCTGTTTCAGAAAGTCTTAAAGATACATTGGATAGAGTTATTCCATATTGGATCGATCATATTTCAACAAGTTTATTAAACCATCAAACGACTTTAGTTTCTGCACACGGTAATTCTTTAAGAGCACTGATTAAGTATTTAGAAGATATTCCAGATGATGAAATTTCAAACTTAGAAATCAAAACAGGTGCACCATTGATATATGAATTAGATGATTCTTTAAAAGTGATAGACAAGTATTATTTATAGGTTATAGCGCATGATAAAAGTAAAATAAAAGTTTAATTTAACCTAAAGCTTTACATTCAATCATTTATAGCGTATAGTGGGTAGCAAGTGATATTTCGAGATTAAATTAATTGGTAGTTTTATTCATAGTTAATAAAGTCCATTTAAGTTTGAAGATTGATTATTGCAAATATACGTGCAAAAGCACAATAGGAGGACTTTTATTATGAATAAAGGTACAGTAAAATGGTTTAACGCAGAAAAAGGTTACGGATTTATCGAAGGAGAAAATGGTAACGACGTATTCGTACATTTCTCATCTATCCAAGCTGAAGGTTACAAATCATTAGACGAAGGTGCTTCAGTTACTTTCGATATCGAAGAAGGACAACGTGGACCTCAAGCAGTCAACGTTATCAAAAACTAATATTTAACCAATTAGTTAAACACTTCATAACTTTGTTATGGAGTGTTTTTTTGTATATTAAAATAGAAATTGGTGAACAATTCTGAATATAATCATTCGCTTTATCGGCTGTGAAATGGTTAAATAAGTATAACAACATATAGGAGGTAAACGTTATGACAGAAATCCAACATTTAACAGTAGGAAGCAATGACGCAAACATAACAATTGAGGCATTTATTAATTTTGCATGCCCATATTGTTTAAATTATTTTGCAGCAGCTGACGAAGTTTTAGAACCTTATATTAATGAGAATAAAGTACAATATATCGTTAAGCATTTTGATAAGACGAAACAAAGGTTGCTTAAAGGAACTGTTGCGAATATTTATCTGGATTACGATGACCCCGAAGAAACTTTTAAAATAATACGATACCTATATGAAACACAAGACGAATGGACATTGAATTTTGAAACAATAGAAAGAAAAATGGAACATGAATTAGGCTTATCACCACAAAAAAATGCAGACGACCGATCCTTAGCCATTATGCAAGAAACATTTGAAAGAGGGATTAAAGGCGTGCCAACCGTTTTTATAAATGATAAAAAATTTGAATTTAATCCTGAAGAAGATGATAAAGAGAGAATACAAGAAAAATTAAAAAGCGCATTAGAAAGTATATGATGAAGCGGTGAGAACGCACGAAGACTCTGTATTATTCCCTATAGAGTAGACATTAAAAAAACTAAAACTCTATAGGGGGTATTTTTATGTATAAAACTAGACTACCTGTTAAACTGTATCAGGAAATCTTCGATTTGCATGAAAAGGGTTATTCCTTTCAAAATATAATTGATAAGTTAAATTTAGATATTAGTGATAGTGTGATTCGATTTAAATATAAAGTGTATAAGCAACATGGTATAACAGCACTTATAAATAAGAATCGAAATAAAATCTATACACGCGAATTTAAAGAAAAAGTTGTTAAAGAATATCTAGAGACTAATAAGACGTATTCAGATCTAGCAGCCTATTACAATATTTCACATCATGCTACTTTAAAAAATTGGGTGGAAAAGTATACTGAAGGAAAGGAAAATAAATCTTATTTTCCATATCTGGAGGTAGACACTATGAATACTAGAAAAACAACATTTGAAGAGAGAATTGAAATAGCTAAATATTGTATTGAAAATAATAGAGACTTTAATAAGACAGCTGAAAAGTACCAAGTTAACTATTCACAAGTCTATAATTGGGTAAAAAAGTATGAAAAACATGGTGATATTGGTTTAGTAGATGGTAGAGGTAAAGGAAAACCAGTTGAAGCTTTAACTAGAGAAGAAGAACTTGAATTAAAAATAAAAGCACTTGAACAAAGAAATAAATTTCTCCAAATGGAGAATGAGGTATTAAAAAAGCAGGAAGAAATAGAGAGGCAGTTGATGAATCGAAAATCAAGCAAATAGCAGCATACAAGACAATCGAAGCATTAAAAGATAAGTATCCAATCAAATGGATATGCGCCGCACTTGAAATATCGAGAGCAAGTTATTATAAATGGAAAAACAGAGAGGTTTCAGAATCTGAAAGATTCAATAACGAATTAAAAGATGAGATTTTCAGGATTTATCATGAACATGATGGCATATATGGATATCGAAGAATTTATATTTATCTGAGATTATATACTAAATTCCAGGTTAATCATAAACGCGTATATAGAATTATGAAGAAGTATGGATTAAAAGCTGTCATTAGAAAAAAGAGAAGGCAATATAAACTTAGTAAGCCAGAAATCACTTCTCAAAATATCCTAAACAGAAAATTTACAACAAGTAAAGTTAATAAGGTCTGGTTAACAGATGTGACAGAATTTAAATTGAAAAATGGATCTAAAGTGTATTTAAGCGCTATTTATGATTTAGGTGCTAAGAAATTCATCAGCCATGTAGTCTCATCTCAAAACAATAATAAGCTTGTATACGATACCTTTAACAAAGCCATAATTAAAAGAAATACCGAAGGCATTATATTTCATAGCGACAGAGGATTCCAATATACGAGTGTTCTATTTAGAGAGATGATTAAAAATGCTTCTATGAAGCAAAGCATGTCTCGTGTAGGTAGATGTATTGATAATGGTCCTATGGAAGGCTTTTGGGGGTTACTCAAATCAGAGGTATTCAAAGACAAATCTCAAACATTCAATGATATAAAACACGCCACAAAGCAAATAAATGAATATATAAAATTTTATAATTCTAAAAGAATTTCATTAAAAATGGCTGCGCTTATAAAAGCACAGCCAACATATTGATTACTTTTTTAGTGTCTACTTGACAGGGTTATGTTCACTCCGAGATATAGTGCGCAAAGGTGCGAAATCAAGGTGTAACGCACGAAGACTCCTAACCTAACGCCTCTGTATAACAAGGTATAAAAACCATGCTATACAGAGGTTTTTTTATATTTACAGAAAATTATGAGTTGACTGAATTATTCGAAAGATATAAAATTGAAGATATTTTTAATTTTAGAGAGAAGGTATATCGTGTCAAATCAGTCATATAAACGTGATATGAAACAACGTCATATTATGTTATTAAGTTTTGGTGGTGTAATTGGGACTGGGTTATTTTTAAGTTCTGGTTATACATTGCAACAAGCGGGTCCGTTAGGTACAATGTTATCTTATGTTGTTGGTGCTATTCTCGTGTATCTCGTTATGTTATGTCTCGGACAATTAGCGATTGAACATCCGGTGACAGGCGGATTTCATGTTTATGCTTCAAAATATATACATCCTTCAATAGGGTTTATAGTTGCTTGGTTTTATTGGTTAACATGGATTGTAGCACTTGGTTCAGAATTTACGGCAGTTGGTATTTTAATGCAGAAGTGGCTACCCGATGTACCTGTATACATATTTTCAAGTATTGCGATTATACTTGTCTTAGCCTTTAATATTGTATCTACGAAATTCTATGCTGAAGTTGAATTTTACTTTTCTTTAGTGAAAGTGTTAGCGATTATACTGTTTATTTGTTTAGGCGCCCTCACTTTATTCGGGCTTATTCACTACAATGGTTATAGCGGTCTAGATACAATTAAATCACGATATACGAATCCAACATTCCCAAATGGTTTAGGTGCTGTATTCTTAACGATGTTAGCTGTTAACTATGCGTTTAGTGGTACTGAACTGATTGGTATTGCAGCAGGTGAAACGAAAAATCCTAAAAAAGTCATTCCGAAAGCAATTAATGCAACGTTATGGCGATTGATCATTTTCTTTATTGGAACAATGGTTATTATTTCTATTCTCATTCCGAGTTATCAAGGGAAATCTTTAGAAAGTCCATTTGTTGTCATCTTTCAAAATATGGGGATCCCATATGCTGGAGATATTATGAATTTAGTCATTATAACTGCATTATTATCAGCAGCCAATTCAGGGTTATATGCAGCTAGTCGAATGGTTTGGAGTCTTTCAAATGAAGGCATGTTCCCTAAATATTTTAAGAAATTAAATAAACATCAAATGCCGATCCGCGCGACTATTTTTAGTATGTGTGGAGGTTTACTGGCATTATTCTCAAGTATTTATACTGCAGATACATTATATATCGTACTTGTTTCTATAGCTGGTTTAGCTGTCGTTATCGTATGGATGAGCATTTGTTTATCTTATTTCAATGCGAAACGTGCGAATAAACATTTGAAAATTCATCAAAGTGTACCAATCATTGGCTTTATCCTTTGTTTAGTGTCATGTGTTGGTATGATCTTTGATCCAAACCAATCACCAGCATTATATTTCGGTATTCCGTTTGCGATTATTGCGATTGTATTTTATTTTGTAAAATATCATAAAAAGGACGGTCAGATCATTGAGACTTCTGAATAAAAATAAACAAGAACGTACTTTAGTATTAGATGGCGGATTAGCCACAACATTAGAAGGTTATGGCTGTGATTTGAATTCGTCATTATGGTCTAGTGAGGTTATCATTCATGAACCTCATAAAGTGAAGCAAGCGCATCAAGCATTTACAGATGCAGGTGCTGATATTGTATTAACAAGTACTTATCAAGCAAGCTTTGCTACATTTGAATCTATTGGCATGCAAACATCTGAAATAGAACATTTATTTGATGTTGCTGTCGAACAAATAAAATCATCAGTAACGGATGAACAAGTTATAGTAGGAAGTTTAGGTCCATACGGTGCTTATTTAAGTGATGGTTCAGAATATACTGGAGCATATGAAATATCTATAGAAGATTATATCGACTTTCATCAAGCACGTATCCAAGCACTCATTGATAGAGGTATATATGATTTTGTATTTGAAACGGTGCCTAACTTTAATGAAATAAAAGCAATCGTTGAACATATCATTCCTCAATATTCAGATGACATGACATTCTGGATATCATGTACCGTTAATGATGAAGGTAATTTATCTGATGGTACTGACTTTGAGACGGTATGCCAATATATTAAAGAGCATGAAGCGCGTCTGCCTGTATTTGGCGTGAATTGTTCAAAGATTGAAAGTGTTGATAAAGCAATTGATAAAGGATTGACGGCATTACCACAAGTCATTGCTGTTTATCCGAATGGTGGTAAGACATTTGATCCAGTAGAGAAAGTTTGGGTAGGTCAAGGAGATCATGCATTGCTTGCTCAAAAGTCTAAAGAGTGGATATCGCAAGGTATTCAAATTGTAGGTGGATGTTGTGAAACAACGCCACAAGATATTCAACACATTCATCAAGCGATTAAATAAAGTATATAATTTCTTTATTCGAGTAATGATGAGACATCTTGTGATGTCTCATCATTTTTTTGTGTGTGATACTCTGAAGTACTGTTGTTACAAGGATTATAAGCTTTTTGAATAATAATCATTTCTTTATGAAAGCCCTTTACTTGATAATTTTTAAAATACAATAGTAAAATGTTTTATAAGAGGTATTTATCTCTTATTAGGTTTATATTTTTAGGAGGTATGAAGGATGGTAGTAGAATTTCACAATGAACCAGCAACAGATTTTACAAATCAAGAGAATCAACAAGCGTTTAAAGATGCATTAATAAAAGTTAAATCTGAATTTGGGAAAGAAATTCCTCTAGTAATTAATGGGGAGAAGATTTATACAGATGATAAGTTTGAATCTGTAGATCCAGCAAACCACCAACAAGTACTAGGTACAATTTCAAAAGCTTCTAAAGAACAAGTTGACCAAGCGATGGAAGCGGCTAAAGAAGCCTATAAGACTTGGAGAAAATGGTCTCATAAAGAAAGAGCCGAATTATTAATTAGAGTTTCTGCAATCATTCGCAGAAGAAAACATGAACTTTCTGCATTAATGGTCTATGAAGCGGGGAAACCATGGAATGAAGCAGATGGAGATACAAATGAAGGTATTGATTTTATTGAATATTATGCGCGTTCTATGATGGAGTTGGTTAATGGTAAGCCAGTCTTTGATAGAGAAGGGGAGCATAACCAATATATTTATAAACCAATGGGTCCTGGTGTTACAATTCCACCTTGGAACTTCCCATTTGCAATTATGACAGGTACAACAGTTGCACCTATTATTGCAGGTAATACTGTATTGCTTAAACCAGCAGAAGATACGCCATTAATTGCTTATAAATTAATGGAAATTTTAGAAGAAGCAGGTCTTCCAAAAGGTGTTGTAAACTTTGTACCAGGTGATCCGAAAGAAATCGGTGATTACTTAGTCGATCATAAAGATACGCACTTTGTAACATTTACTGGTTCAAGAGCAACAGGTACACGTATTTTTGAAAGAGCAGCTAAAGTTCAAGAAGGCCAAAACTTCTTAAAACGTGTCATCGCTGAAATGGGCGGTAAAGATGCAATTATTGTAGATGAAAATACAGATACTGATTTAGCAGCAAAAGCAATTGTGGATTCTGCATTTGGCTTTTCTGGTCAAAAATGTTCTGCATGTTCTAGAGCAATCGTGCATAAAGATGTTTATGATGAAGTTCTAGAAAAATCAATCGCATTAACAAAAGAACTTTCAATTAATCATACAGAAGGCGGTTCTGATGTATACATGGGACCTGTCATTAATAAAAAACAATTCGATAAAATTAAAAATTATATCGAAATTGGTAGTAAAGAAGGTAAGCTAGAAGTTGGCGGTAAGACTGACGACAGTAAAGGTTATTTCGTACATCCAACAATCATTTCTGGACTTAAATCAAGTGATCAAATTATGCAAGAAGAAATCTTCGGACCAGTTGTTGGCTTCACTAAAGGCGATAACTTTGAAGAATTATTAGAAATTGCTAATGACACAGATTACGGATTAACAGGAGCAGTCATTACAAATAATCGTGAACATTGGAGACAAGCATGTGAAGATTATGACGTAGGTAACTTATACTTGAACAGAGGTTGTACATCAGCAGTAGTAGGTTATCATCCATTCGGAGGCTTCAAAATGTCAGGAACAGATGCTAAGACAGGTAGCCCAGACTATATGCTAAACTTCTTAGAACAAAAAATCTTATCAGAACAATTCTAGTATAGATAAAGAGAACCTGAGGCACATCGTGCGCCTCAGGTTCTTCTTTTTTGATGAGTATTTTAGGTTGTTAGGGACAGAATTCTGAGAAATGTCCGTAAGAGATGCTGTTAGGGACAGAATTCAGAATAATGTCTCTAATCGAGCGCCCGTCTAATTACCAGAATTCGAAATAAAGGTAGTTAAATCCCCGCGTACATCCCAACACACCTCAATCCATCCCAACATATCTCCATCAATTCTCATTTTAAGTTAAGATTTCTTCTGCTAGTAATTGATATGATTTTTTCTTGGCTTCGAAATCATAAATATTTGTAATAATCATAAATTCGTCTGTTTGATATTCTTCTGTTAGTTGATTAAGTTGTTTTTTTACTGTTTGTGGTGAACCTATAATGCTTCTTTTTCGGTTCTTCTTAATGAGTTCTAATTCTTCTTCTGTATAATCGTCTATATTGATTTCTTCTGGTGGTTGAACTTTTGTTCCTAATCCTTTACCTACGTTTAATAACCATTTGTCTTGTGTTATGGCTAATTGTTCTGCTGCTTCGTCTGTTTCTGCACATACTACAAAAATACAAACAATGGTTGATGGTTCTTTCATATTAACGGATGGTTTAAAGTCTTCGTAATAGCGTTTCATTGCAACTTCTTTATATTTAGGATTTATAAAGTGACCGAATACAAATCCAATACCGAGTTGAGCTGCGTTTCTAGCACCGTTCTCAGTTAAACCTAATAACCACATTGTTGGTGGATTGTCTATGCGTGGTCCTGCTTTAACGAGTCTAAATTGATGATCTCTAGGTAATGAATTATGCAAGAATCCTTGTAAGTCAGATGCTTGTCTGTAAAAGTCTTCTATTGGTTTAATATGATCATCAGTTAAAGCTTTTTGTGTAATTGGAGAACCACCTGGTGAATTACCAAATCCTAAGTCGATACGGTTAGGAAATAATGCAGATAAAGTCTTACCATTCTCTGCAATTTTATAAGGATTATATTGTGGTAATAATATGCCACCAGAGCCAACTCTAATATGTTCAGTTGAAGCTGCAATTTGAGTCATCAAGATTTCTGGGGAAGAACTTGCGAGACCACTCGTATTGTGATGTTCAGCAACCCAATATCTGTGATAACCTAACGACTCAGTCCATTGTGCTAATGCGATAGTATTTTGTAATGTTTCTTCAGGCGTACTTCCTTTAGAAATGGGTGCTTGATCTAATACACTTAATTTCACTTTATAACGCTCCTTATAATTGACGTTTGTATTTTAATGAAATGTAGTTTTCATTTTCTGGCAAAGTATACATTGGTTTTTCGTATTGGTATTTAAATCCTTTAGCTTCATAAAAAGGAATTCCCATATGGTTTCCTTTACTTACTGAAACCCACTGTTCTCTAGCACCTCTTCTTATTTGATTTTCTGTAATAATATTTAATAAACCTGAACCGATGCCTTCTCGTTTACGCGTTGGATCCAAGTATAGGACATATAATTCAGAGATATGTGGTTCTCTAAAACTGCCGCCACCAGCTCCAACAATTTGTCCATTATCTTCAGCAACAAACCAACCATTCCAATATTGATCAATATTCGTGATTTCATTTGAAACGCGTTGTTCATTATAAAATTCATTAATAATTTGTGTGATGTATTTTTCAGGTAGTATATCTTTATATGTCACACGATATCCATCAGAACAAACTTTTATAATACCTTGTACATCATTAATTGTGGCCATTCTATACTCCATATGTATCACCTTCATAATTTACTTAATTCTAGTATATCTTATCTTTAAAATTTTTAACTATTTTTGCTTATGTGTATGGTTATTTTCTATATCCAACCTCAAATATTTAATACTAAACACGAAAATGATTTATACGTTAAAATAACAATAGGATAGTTAGGGTAGTGCCCCCCCAAAGTTAGAGTTTCCATTATGCTATTAATTGGCTGGATTGAGTTCGGTATTGTACTGGACTTCGTCCAGCCAATTTTAATTTCAAACGTTCATTGTTATACCAATAGATGTAATCCTCAATTCTTCTTTTTAATGTTTCATAGTTAACAAGTTCTTCTCCATGATACATTTCCTGCTTCATGATGCCAAAGAAATTCTCCATAGAAGCATTATCCGCACACGTCGCTTTACGTGACATACTTTGATAAATCCTTTGTTCCGATAATCTTCTAATCCATGCATTATGCTGATAATGCCAACCTTGATCAGAATGTATCGTCGTACGATATGGTGCTTCATGCTTAATGATTGTAACTGCTTTATCCAATGATTGAAGTACTAAGTCTAATGTTGGTCTTCTGGATATACCATAAGAAATGATTTCCCCATTGTATAAATCCATAATAGGGCTGAGATATAATTTTTGTTCTTCAGCACATTTAAATTCAGTGATATCTGTCACTAATTTTTGAAGTCGAATAGATGTATGGAATCTACGATTCAAGCGATTTTCAGCCACTTTACCAACTGTACCTTTGTATGATTGATAGCGTGATTTACGTGTGAATTTTTGACATTTTAATCCTAGTTCTCGCATAATTCGTTGTACTTTCTTATGGTTAATGAGATAACCTTGATTTCTCAAAGCTAAATATATACGACGATAGCCGTATTTACCGTTGTGTTTTTGAAAAAGTTCAATGATCTTTTTCTTCCAACCTTTATCTAAATCTTCCTTTTGTAATTGTTTGGCATGGTAATGATAGGTTGCTTCTGGTATACCAACCTTTACTAAGATATCTTTTAATTTGAATCCTTCTTCTTTGAGTTCGAATGCCACTGCTGCTTGTGCTTTTCTAGAAAGGCACTCGGATTCTCTCGAAAAGCGTTCAACTTTTTTAAATAAGCATTCTCTAATCGAAGATTTTCATTTTCTAGCTCTAACTCTTTTTCTCGTGATAGGTTTTGATTAGATTTCTTCTGTTTCTTCTTTTTCATGGGAGGTCGTCCTTTCGGCTTTTCGAGTCCTTCCACACCTTCTTTGTCATATATCTTTTTCCATCGCACAATAATAGATGGGGTATTTAGGCCAAATTTAATCGCTGTATCTTGGAAGGAATCGCCTGTTCTTTTCATATAGTTTAATACATTTATTTTGAATGTAACAGAATAAACTGTCTTTTTCTGTTTCTTTTTAATGAACATAACCCTGTCAAGTAGACACTAAAAAAAGTAATCAATATGTTGGCTGTGCTTTTATAAGCGCAGCCATTTTTAATGAAATTCTTTTAGAATTATAAAATTTTATATATTCATTTATTTGCTTTGTGGCGTGTTTTATATCATTGAATGTTTGAGATTTGTCTTTGAATACCTCTGATTTGAGTAACCCCCAAAAGCCTTCCATAGGACCATTATCAATACATCTACCTACACGAGACATGCTTTGCTTCATAGAAGCATTTTTAATCATCTCTCTAAATAGAACACTCGTATATTGGAATCCTCTGTCGCTATGAAATATAATGCCTTCGGTATTTCTTTTAATTATGGCTTTGTTAAAGGTATCGTATACAAGCTTATTATTGTTTTGAGATGAGACTACATGGCTGATGACTTTCTTAGCACCTAAATCATAAATAGCGCTTAAATACACTTTAAATCCATTTTTCAATTTAAATTCTGTCACATCTGTTAACCAGACCTTATTAACTTTACTTGTTGTAAATTTTCTGTTTAGGATATTTTGAGAAGTGATTTCTGGCTTACTAAGTTTATATTGCCTTCTCTTTTTTCTAATGACAGCTTTTAATCCATACTTCTTCATAATTCTATATACGCGTTTATGATTAACCTGGAATTTAGTATATAATCTCAGATAAATATAAATTCTTCGATATCCATATATGCCATCATGTTCATGATAAATCCTGAAAATCTCATCTTTTAATTCGTTATTGAATCTTTCAGATTCTGAAACCTCTCTGTTTTTCCATTTATAATAACTTGCTCTCGATATTTCAAGTGCGGCGCATATCCATTTGATTGGATACTTATCTTTTAATGCTTCGATTGTCTTGTATGCTGCTATTTGCTTGATTTTCGATTCATCAACTGCCTCTCTATTTCTTCCTGCTTTTTTAATACCTCATTCTCCATTTGGAGAAATTTATTTCTTTGTTCAAGTGCTTTTATTTTTAATTCAAGTTCTTCTTCTCTAGTTAAAGCTTCAACTGGTTTTCCTTTACCTCTACCATCTACTAAACCAATATCACCATGTTTTTCATACTTTTTTACCCAATTATAGACTTGTGAATAGTTAACTTGGTACTTTTCAGCTGTCTTATTAAAGTCTCTATTATTTTCAATACAATATTTAGCTATTTCAATTCTCTCTTCAAATGTTGTTTTTCTAGTATTCATAGTGTCTACCTCCAGATATGGAAAATAAGATTTATTTTCCTTTCCTTCAGTATACTTTACCACCCAATTTTTTAAAGTAGCATGATGTGAAATATTGTAATAGGATGCTAGATCTGAATACGTCTTATTAGTCTCTAGATATTCTTTAACAACTTTTTCTTTAAATTCGCGTGTATAGATTTTATTTCGTTTCTTATTTATAAGTGCTGTTATACCATGTTGCTTATACACTTTATATTTAAATCGAATCACACTATCACTAATATCTAAATTTAACTTATCAATTACATTTTGAAAGGAATAACCCTTTTCATGCAAATCGAAGATTTCCTGATACAGTTTAACAGGTAGTCTAGTTTTATACATAAAAATACCCCCTATAGAGTTTTAGTTTTTTTAATGTCTACTCTATAGGGAATAATACAAAGTCTTCGTGCGCTATGGCCCTGCCTACACAGCCTTCAAACATCAACTCACTCAAAATATTCCATTTAGATTTAAGTTCATAACTTTATTCCAATCTTCAAATGTGAGTTCTTCTTCTGTTACGTTGTATGTCATCCCAACTTTATTGACTAACATATCAATTTTGCCAAATTGTTCTATGACGTTATTGAGCATTTGATTTACCGATGTTGGATCGGTTATGTCTACTTTTAATGCTATTGTTTCAATGTCTTCGCTCTGTTTAATTCCTGAGAGTGTTTTGTTTGTTGATGAGATGTTATGATCAGCAATGATAATCTGAACGCCTGCTTGTGCTAATGCCATTGATTGACCTATTCCTATTGTGCCACCGCTAATGATTGCAACTTTGCCTTGTAATTTGAAGTTCTCTAATATATTTGTCATAGCATATCACCTTTTTATTCATGATTGGACTGCATTATTGCTATCGTTGAGCTTATAAATTGTTTGAACATAGCTAAATTATGATGAGATATTAAAGATAAATGAGTTTAAATCGCCTCTGTATTTAGAGACAGAATATTCTATTGGTACCCGATTCTCAATATAACCCACACTATGGAAGTAGAAGAGTGGGGCATCTATCTCTACAGATAATAAATCACTTACGGTTTCATCTGCTGTGATTAATTCAAGCTTTCTCGTTATTTCTTTAATAGGTGTTTGGTTTTTTTCTAACACTTCGTAAAATCTTGTCGTTGTAAAATCAATTTCTTTTAAATTAGGTACTAATGATAATGGAATATAAGTTGTTACAAGAACGATTGGATCTTCTTCTGCATATCTTAAACGGACTAATTTATATACAGATTCTCCAGGTTTTAGTTCTAATTGTTGCATGACTTCTTCATTGGCAACTTCTGATTTCAATGATAGAACTGTTGTCTTTGGGATTAATCCTTTTCTTGTCATTTCATCATTATAGCTTTCGATGACGTGTGTAAATTCTTGATTGATTTTACGTTGTCGAACGATTGTACCTCGCTTTTTTCGACGTTCTAAAAAACCATCAATAACAAGTGCATTAATTGCTTGTCTAACTGTAGGTCTACTTACTTTATAATTTGTGTTAACATACTTAACAAATATTACATTTCTGTAGGGTTTTCGGGTATAATTAAGTATTCTGAATATTATAGTTTTTAATATATAAATGATATAATTATTTATAACGTGAGATATATAGTTATTTGAAATGTGTACATTAGAACATTATTAAACGGGGATTTACAAACTTAGATTAATAGACATCATGAATTGACGATTGATGTGTAAGGTAGATAGAGGAGAGATATTTATGGCAAATGTAAGAAAAGCAACAATTGAAGATTATTCAGGTATTAAAAATGTAGCGTCTAAGGCTTGGTATGACACGTATACCAATATTTACACTGCGAGCACTGTGACGGCATTTTTAAATGCGTCTTATTCTAAAGAGATGCTTCAAAAGCGCATTAATGATTCTGATTTCTTTGTTGCAGAAGATGAAGATAAGATTGTTGGTTTTGCTAATTTTATCAAAGGTACTGAATTGTATTTATCTTCTCATTATGTTCTACCTGAAGCGCAACGTGAAGGGTATGGTAAAGCTTTATTACAAGCAGGTTTAGATCAATACAAAGATTCATATCATGAAGTTTATTTAGAAGTGGATGGCAAGAATGATATCGGTATAGCCTTTTATAAAAAGGAAGGTTTTGAAGTGATACGTGAATATGAAGAATTACTTTTTGGAGACACAATGCGCACGACGTTAATGAAAAAAACTTTTTAGGAGGTTGATTGTAATGGAACAATCACTAAATAAATGGATTTCACAATTTTATGAAGCTTATGAGAATCAATCAATTATTCCAAATGGTGTTTTACCATCGAATATAACTGAACATGTTGCATATGATATTCAAGAAGGTGTGTTGCAGCGTAAGGAAGAAACTGAAATTCATAAAGGTTATAAAATTAGTTTAACGAGTCAAGAAACGAGAGATATCTTTTCTTCAACAACGCCATTATATGGTGCAATGGGAGAAACAACTATTCTGGACAAACATATTTATTTGAATGATTTAAATGAACCTTTAGCAGAGTTAGAATTAGTCTTTATTGTTCAAGAAGAATTAACAGAAGAAGATAGCCTTGAAGATATTATGAATAAATGCTTGATAGCACCAGGGATAGAGATTCCGGATTCACGTTTTAGTAACTGGTTTCCTAATTTATCTGTAACAGAAATTATTGCCGATAGCGCAGTAAGTGGTGGCGTTGTATACGGTGAACCTAAGAAATTAAGTTATGAAGATATTGATAACATTAAAGGGACATTATATTTAGACGGTAAAGAATTAGCTTCTGGATATAGTACAGAAGTTGAGGGACATCCTGCTAAAGCCGTTAAGTGGTTGATTAATGAAATTAAAGAATATAATCGTTCATTAACACCTGGCATGTTTATTTCAAGCGGAACATTTATTTTACCTAAACCTTTAACACAAGGAGAGTATAAAGCCGTATATGAAAATGTCGGCGAAATAGAGTTTATTGTAGAATAATTGGATGAAATGGAGGGAACAAAGTGACACAGGAAGCTTATGGAACAAAAAAATTACCTGAAGAGAAAGTTTTTAAAGACCCTGTTCATCGTTATATACACGTAAGAGACCAATTAATTTGGGATCTTATCAAAACGAAAGAATTTCAACGCTTAAGAAGAATTAAACAACTTGGAACACTCTATTTATCTTTCCATACAGCTGAGCATAGTCGCTTTGGACATTCTCTAGGTGTATATGAAATTGTACGACGTATGATAGACGAAGTATTTGAAGGACGTGCACATTGGGATAATAAGGATAGACCACTCGCATTATGTGCAGCACTTCTACATGATTTAGGGCACGGTCCATTTTCACATTGTTTTGAAAAAATCTTTCTAACGGATCATGAAAAATTCACACAGCTGATCATTAAAGGTGATACAGAAGTTAATGAAGTGTTGAGTAGAGTTTCGCCTGACTTTCCAGCTGAAGTAGCAGACGTGATTAATAAGACACATGAAAATAAATTAGTCATATCGATGATTTCATCTCAAATAGATGCAGATCGCATGGATTATTTACAGCGAGATGCTTATTTTACAGGTGTGAGTTACGGTCAATTTGATATGGAACGTGTACTGAGATTGATGCGTCCTTCTAAAGATGAAGTGTTGATTAAAGAAAGTGGCATGCATGCAGTTGAAAACTTCTTAATGAGTCGTTATCAAATGTATTGGCAAATTTATTTTCACCCGGTGAGTCGAGGTGGAGAAGTGTTGCTAAATCGCTGCTTTAAGCGTGCGAAAGTACTTTATGATCAAGGGTATTCATTTAAAGAGCAACCTAAATATTTAATTCCATTTTTTGAAGAAGACGTTTCAATCGCTGATTATATTCGTCTTGATGAAGCGGTCGTAATGTATTATTTAGAAGAGTGGACTGAAGAAGATGATCCAATCTTAAGTGATTTAAGTAAAAGATTTGTTAATCGTGATTTGTTTAAATACTTACCATTTGATGGATCTATTATTATGATTGGTGAACTGACAGATCTATTTGAAAAAGGTGGTATTGATCCAGAATATTATTTCGTTTGTGACTCGTTCTCAGACTTACCATATGATTATGACCGACCAGGATCAAATAGACAACCGATACATCTATTACAGAAGACAGGTCGTATTAAAGAAATTAGTAGCCAATCAGTTATCATCCATAGTATTACAGGGATTAAACGTTTAGACTATAAACTGTATTATCCTAAAGAATTAATTATAGAAATGGAAGATGAAACGATTAAAGGCGATATTATCAATATATTAAATGAACTCGTATAGATTACAAACTTGAATGTCAGTCTGATACTCTAGTATGATGTAATCATGAATTAAATGAGGTGAAACAAGTGGCTGAAAAGAAAGGATTTCAATTTAATATCATTAAAAATGATCCATTAGATGGGCATAAAGGTACAAATATAGGCTCTATAAGTTTAGACAACGTTGCGCCTGTATTTGTCGATGTATCAGAACAAACTGCATTTATCGATATTGGAGCCATGCATGCTAGAGCTGAAGTAGAAAAGCGTGTGAAATGGGTTAATGATATAGAAGAAGTCAAAGGTGAAGAAACAAAAGAATATTGGCTTTGCTGGGTTACAACTGAACGTGGCGAACAAGGTCCATATTATGCAGGGCTAACAGGTTGCTATTTAATGGTTAATAAACCTAAGAAGCGTGGATATAAAAGTATGCCAGAACATGTGAATATGATGGATAAATCTATGAAACATCAAGTGAAAATTGACCAAATTGGTGACGAAAATAGAGCAGTTCTTAAAAAATTCCTTCAAGAACATAATTCTGAAATGTGGCATAACAGCAGTGATGAACTAAAATCATCTTTAGAGATAAATTAAATATGTCTATTTTGTGACTTAATTGTGAATTATCACAATTCAATTAAATAGCTATTGTCTTTTCACAATATCATAAGTAAAATAGTTGATAGCTACTATGGCTAGGACACTAAAAAAAGCAGGCGCTTTTAGCCCTGCTTTTTTTAATTTTAATAGTCAAATATGCTATAATGATATACGTTCTTAAACGGTGAGGTGGCCAATTATGAAAGAAAATATTAATATAAATATTAAACAAGTCGTGAAACAAAATGGCGAGAAAGAAACATTTCAAACAAAAACATCAGGTACATTTCATAGAAGAAATAGCGATATAATTAGATATGAAGAAACGATTGATGAACAAATCGTAAAAAATATGCTTAAAATAGAAGATGATGGCGTGAAAATCCACCGTACTGGCGCGGTCAAAACAGTCTTTCACTTTGTAGAAGGACAAGAAACGATTAGTTATTATGATACTGATGCAGGACGCATGACAATGCACGTTAATACATTATCAATCAAACACTTTATAGACGATCAACAAGGTAAACTCAGGATACATTATCAGCTAAGTGATCAAACTGGGTTACTTGGAACATACCAATTTCAAATTAATTATAAGGAGATAAATGAATGAACATTATTAACCAAGTTAAAGAAACGTTAATTGAAGAAATTAAAGCAAGTATCATTAAATCTGAACTTGTAGAAACAGTTCCAGAAATTAAAATCGAAACACCTAAAGACCCTGCAAATGGAGATTATTCTTCAAATATTGCGATGGTATTAACAAAATTAGCGCGCAAAAATCCACGCGAAATAGCGAATCAAATCGTTGAAAATTTAGATACAAATAAAGCGAATGTTAAAAAAGTAGATATTGCAGGTCCTGGGTTTATTAACTTTTACTTAGATCAACAATATTTAACTGAAATTATTAAGACAGCTTTAACAAAAGGCGAAACATTTGGTCAAACAGAAGAACGTAAAAACGAAAGTATCATCGTCGAGTACGTATCTGCAAACCCAACAGGAGATTTGCATATTGGACATGCACGTAATGCAGCAGTAGGTGATACGTTATCAAACGTGTTAAGTGCTGCTGGTTATGATGTAACACGTGAATATTATATTAACGATGCAGGTAAACAAATTGAAAATTTAGCACATTCTATTGAAGCACGTTATAACCAAGCGTTAGGTTTAGATGCTGAATTACCTGAAGATGGTTATTACGGTAAAGATATTATCGCAATCGGTAAAGACTTAGCTGAAAAACATCCTGAAATTAAAGATGAAGCTGAAGAAGAACGTATTAAGACATTCCGTAAGCTTGGTTTAGATTATGAAATGAAAAAATTAAAACAAGACTTAGCAGATCTTAATATTCATTTTGATAATTGGTTCAGTGAAACATCATTATATGAAACAAACAAAATTTCAGCTGTCTTAGATAAAATGACAGAATTAGGCTATACTTATGAACAAGATGGCGCAACATGGTTAAAAACAACAGAATTTGGTGACGATAAAGACCGTGTGTTAATTAAACAAGACGGTACGTATACGTATTTTTTACCAGATATCGCTTATCATTATGATAAAGTAGACCGTGGTTTTGACAAATTAATTAATTTATTTGGTGCTGATCACCATGGTTATATTAATCGTTTAAAAGCATCTCTTGAAACATTTGGCGTAGATTCAAAACGTCTTGAAATACAAATTATGCAAATGGTACGATTATTACAAGACGGCGTTGAAGTGAAAATGAGTAAACGTACAGGTAATGCTATTACATTACGTGACATTATGGATGAAGTGGGCATTGATGCTGCTCGTTACTTCTTAACGATGCGTAGTCCTGATACACACTTTGACTTTGATATGGAATTAGCTAAGAAAGAATCACAAGATAACCCAGTGTATTATGCACAATATGCACATGCGCGTATATCATCTATTATTCGCCAAGCAGAAGAAAAAGGTATCACGATTGATCAAAACGTCGATTTATCTTTAATTACTCATGAAAAAGCATTTGATTTATTGAAGAAAATTGCTGAATTTGAACCAACAATTGTTTCTGCTGCAGAATCACGCAGTCCGCATCGTATTACGAATTATATTCAAGATTTGGCTGCACAGTTCCATAAGTTCTATAATGCAGAGAAAGTATTAACAGATGATGCAGAGAAGACAAAAGCGCATTTAGCTTTAATTGAAGCGGCGCGTATTACACTTCGCAATGCGTTAGCATTAGTAGGTGTGTCAGCTCGAGAATCTATGTAATTTAATCATTATTTTAATTGAGGTGCAGCTCAATCTTATTTGAGTTGCGCCTTTTTGTGTACCATTTTTTAATTAAATATATGGAGGGATTAAGTATGAAAATAAACAAAATATTTTATTTAATTTTTGCTGCTATGATCATCGTGACAGGTTGCCAAAGCGGAGATAATACGGATAACAAGAAAGAAACGAAACAAGAAACAACTGATAAGAAAGAATATAAGCGTATTGTGTCGCTTATTCCAAGTAATACAGAAATATTATACGCGTTAGGACTTGGAGATAAAGTCGTTGGGGTATCAACTGTTGATGATTATCCTAAAGATGTGAAAGATAAAAAACAATTCGATGCCTTTAAACTTGATACAGAAGCATTATTAAAAGCAAAACCTGATTTAATTTTGGCGCATGAGTCGAACAAATCTACACAAGAAAAAGATTTAAAAAAATTAAGTGATGCAGGTGTGAAAGTCGTCTACATAGATGATGCAAATTCAATTAATGAAATGTATGATACATTCAAGCAAGTTGGAAAAGTAACAGGTAAAGAAAAAGAAGCAGATAAATTAGTAAGTAAAGTGAAGAAAGAAATAGAAGATGTTGTAAAAGATGTCCCTAAAGACCAACATGGTAAAAAAGTATTTATGGAAATTTCTTCTCAACCTGACATTTACACTTCAGGGTCAAATACGTTTTATGATGATATGTTAACTTCTATCAAAGCTAAGAACCTTTATCATGATCAAGAAGGATGGATTAAAACGGATAAAGAAAGTATTCTTAAAAGAAATCCTGATGTTATGATTACAACAAGTGGACAGTCTGAAGCGGAATATCAAAAATTAAATAACAATAGAGACGGCTTTGACCAAGTTAATGCTGTTAAAGAGAAACACGTTCATGCACTCAATGCAGATATGATTTCTAGACCAGGACCAAGATTAGCGAAAGGTCTAAAAGAACTTTCTGAAAAAGTTTATGACTAATAATCATAAAATTTATCGCCATGTTGTGATATGGTTTCTCGTTCTATTGTTTGCAATTGGCATTTCTTTATTCGTAGGATCTACGGGTATAACATGGAAATTTGATAATCAACTAGAATGGACGATTTTTTACAAGTTAAGAGTACCGCGGACACTGTTAGCATTAATTGCTGGTATGGGGCTAGTCATGAGTGGTCAAATCTATCAAACGATATTGAATAATCCACTCGCGGATAGTTTTACGTTAGGATTAGCAAGCGGGGCAACATTCGGAAGTGCGCTCGCCGTATTTATTGGCGTATCCATTTGGTTTGTGCCACTATTTTCTATATTCTTCAGCTTGTTAACGCTTATCGTTGTTGTACTGATTACAGAAACAATGGTCAAAACATTTCATGTAGCAACAATGATACTTTCAGGTATTTTTATTGGTGCGTTCTTCAGTTCTGCACTCTATATACTTTTATTGCTTAAGCCGGATAAAGTTAATAGCATGGTGTCATATATGTTTGGTAGTGTCTCGTCTGCCGAAAAAATAACTGTAGAAATCACTGGGATTGTTACTTTAATCTGTATCTTAATCTTGTTTATGATGAGTCAGTATATTAAAATGATTCAATTAGGTGAAGATAAAGCAACAACACTTGGTGTGAATGTTCGATTGATATCTTGGACATGTTTGCTATTAGCTGCTATAATGACAGCCGTTATTATAAGTTTTACGGGTATTATAGGATTTATTGGTATGATTGTACCTCAAGTTGTTAGAAGGGTGTACAAAGTACCTATTAACGTTCAAATGATATTGAATTTATTAATCGGCGGTGCACTTTTATTAATTGCAGATACTATTGGCAGAATTATCATGAGTCCGATACAAATTCCGGTTGGTATCATACTCTCTATTATTGCCATACCGATTATGATGTATTTAATGATTACAGAACAACGAAAAAAAGAAAGAACTTACTGAATATTTAAGGTATCAAACAGTATTAAATCACAATCAATAGCATACGGACACCAATCCTTTAAACATTATGATAGAGGGTTGGTGTTTTGTATGTAAAAATTGTATTGCTTTCTTTATGGAATAGTTTAAAATGTTTCTATGAAAGGGATGATGACATGTGTTCGTGTGATATTCAAGCGATTATTTTTGACTTAGAAGATACGCTTGTAGATCGGGAGAAATCGCGAATGAAGTTTTTGGAAGAACAGTTTGAGAGATTTCATGAGTTAATGGTAACAGTCCAAAGACGTGATTTTGAAAAGGTATATTTAACGTTAAATCCCTATGGTATAGAAGATGTTGAATGGGTATATCAAGAACTTGTTAAGAGATTAAATATAGAAAGGATATCATGGAAGACATTTTATAACGACTATAAAATGCACCACTACAGATACCATTTTCCTTTCTATGATACATTGGTAGCATTGGATAAATTACGCAGTATGGGTTATAAATTAGGTGTTGTAGCGAATGGTAAGAGTGAAGAGATTACACACGTTATGAATGCAATCGGTATTTATCCATACATTCATTATGTTTCAACTTCTGATGAGGTGGGGGCTATAAAGCCAGACCCAATTATATTTGAAGATATATTGAAACGTCTTGGCATAACGGCACATCATGCATTATATGTTGGAGATTGTCCTTTAAATGACATCGCAGCAGCACATGCTATGGGCATGAAGACTGCATGGATGGCTAATTCAGTCATTGGTACACCAGAGGAGCACGAATTAGATTATACAATCGAAAGTTTAAGTGATCTCATAGATGTTTGTAAACAAATCGAAAGAGGTGAAGCATGATGAACTTATTTTTAACGAAAGAAAATGTTGCCATACACTATAATACAAAAGGAAGCGGCTATCCAATTATTTTGTTACATGGTGTTTTTCAAGACATGGATGTCTTTGAACCACTTATCAAAAAATTAAGTAAAAATTATCAAGTTATATCTATTGATTTAAGAGGTCATGGATTAAGTGATACACCAAATGATAGTAGAGTAGATGACTATATTTCAGATATTCAACAACTATTAAATGGATTATTCATTAACTCAGCATATGTGATTGGTCTAGAACTTGGCGCAACAATTGCAACAGGTCTCACATATAAGAATCCTGATTTAATCAATGGTATGGTGTTAATTAATCCTACAGACGATCATTCAACGTTTCCAGATAACCGTATTTATGATAGACATGCTGATGAAATTAGAACGATGTCTGATGAGGACAAAGAAAAATATTTATTAAGATTCAGATATAAAAATATTAAACAAGCTAAAAAGTTTGTAAAGTCACATATTCCGTCGAATGACCTTCAAACGATGGAAGAAGAAATTGCTGTTAAGCGTTCTTTTAAAGACTTTGATATTATATCGTTACTTCCAGATATTGAAACACGTACGCTCGTCATTTCTGGACAATACGATGGCAAAATATTATATAGCGAAGGTAAAAGAATAAGTGAATTGTTACCGAATGCTGAATTTAAACTGTTTGAAGGTTCAGGAGAATTACCTTTTATTGAGGAAAAAGAGAAATTCATTAAAGTATTGGGAGAATTTTTAAGTTAATCAAGCGATATTTCACAGTTTTGTTACATGATTGTAATAAAAGTGGTCAATTTGTAATCTGTATGTTATAATTAACGCAGTTCAATGCATAACATATAAGACACAAACTGAAGGAGAACCTCATATGAAAAAATGTCTCTTAATAATTGCAATGGTACTTATGGTTCTGCCATTTTCAACTTTTGCTGAGGCAAATGCTGCAACTAAAAATCAATTAAATATTAACGAAAATAATGTGCAGACCTATAAAGACGGTACAGTAACAATCAAAGGTATTAAAATTGGTGATAAGATTTCTAAAATTAAATCAAAGTATCCTAATTTAATGTTCTCATATTCTGACGATAGTAATGATAGAGAAAATTATTACGAATTTGATACTAAAAATGGACATATGATTATTACTGCCAAAGTTAAAGGTAATAAAGAAACAGTTAAACGCGTTACAATGATTTATGACAAATTAACAAATGTGAAATTAGATTCGCTTGTCTCAATTCTTGGTGACAATACAACTAAACGTGTGCAAAATAATAAGTATACGGGCGGTTATGCTTACGTGAATAATGGACAAGCACACTTCCAGCTTTCAAAAGCAACACCTGATAGTAAACAATTTAAAGTATATCGTGTTGATATAGGTAAATACTAAATCAATAACGCATTTAATCCCCTGTTATGTTATATACATATTGCATAATAGGGGATTAATTTATACAATATTATAATGAAGGTGGTGTATTTATTTGCGTCCGAACAATAATGTATTGCTGGAAAATGTAAATGACTATTTACAGCATGTTGGTGTATTACCTAAACAAATTGATAAAGTGCAACATTCATTAAAGAAGGATATGAAAAAGTCAGATGAGAAAGATATAGACTATGCAGAATATCGACACAAATCTCACGCTGAAATACTTCAAATCATAGAGAGAAATATTGTGGTTGTAAATTATAATCCAATCATTTTTTATACACTACACTTCTTATTATTAGCATACTTATTTGATAAAAAGCTCATTCCGTTTAATGCCGTAACGGGATTGTATATATTTTATTTTGTAATTATATTGTCTATTTCACTCGTTATATATTTAATTATAAAAAAACATAGTTATCTCTATCCTAATCAGAAATTGATGATGACCAATATTTTCTTATTTAGTATAGGCATTTTTCTATGTATGCTTAAAATATTTAATGTTACGTTAGGAATGTATGTATTACCTTTACAAATATTTCAAGCCACATTTGGCATCGGGATTCTTCTCGTCATACTCGCAATATTCTTGAAAAAGCTCGAAGTCGCTGCAATGGGATTAGCAGTTATTCAAAAAACAATTGCATCTGTAACAATGGACGAAACAGTGATTATGGTTGTTACATTTGCGAGTTGGTCTATTATCTTCGTGATTATCCTTTATTTTGTAATGATGTATTCAACAAGAAAATATGTATAACATAAATGCAGAAGATGATGTATTGACTACAATCATTTTTTGCATTTATTTTTATGGCATTAACTTAATATTATAAGTGTGAAAAATTGTTAAATGGGTATATTATTACTGTAAAGTAGGGAGGTACTCATTATGGGAGAATTATTAACAAGGGATGGGACTCATATAGTGTATGAAAAACACGGTAAAGGGAAACCATTAATTATGTTACATGCATTAAATATGAATTTAGCGACATTTAATTCAACAGTACAGCTTCTGAAAGATCAATTTACAATATATACAATGGATTCTAGGGGACATGGTAAATCAGATAAACAACAAGAAATTTCCATCCAAAATCATATAGATGACATTGTAGATTTAATGGATGCTGAAGACATAGAATCAGCTTATATATTAGGACATGATATGGGTGGCGTCATTGCACAAGAATTTACAAACCAACATCAAGATAAAGTAGAAAAGTTAGTACTCGTATCTTCAATTTCCAATCAAGGTAAACAACCACTTATTAAATTAATAGCCAAACATAGAGATAAAGTCGCAGGATTTAGTAAAGAAGAAGCAATGTTAATATTGTTCAATGAAATATTTCATGATGTTAAATCGACTTTTAAATGGTATCAAGAAGTGAAAAAATATTATCGAATGACACCAGAAGAAGATGCAATTTCTGTTAGATCTATAAATGGTATAAATATCAAAATAGATCATATAGACATACCAACACTTATCGTGAAAGGTAAACATGATCCTTTTGATATTGATAATGATTCGGAAAATATAAAGAACGCCCAAACAGAAATATTTGAACATTCAGGGCACGCACCATTTATTGAAGAAAGTGAAAAATTCAAACAAGTCGTATCATCTTTTTTAAACCAACCAGTAAGAGATAAACAAGTCATATAATAAAGTGAGCTAGGGCACTTGATGATGTCTTAGCTCACTTTATTGGTAGAGTGAGGAAGGTGTGGGGGGGTAGAAGTAGTTTTGGGGAGGATGAGTGATTGAGAAGTCGTGGCTTAAGTAGTGAGTAAAGCCAAGAGATAGCTGAAGTCTGGCTTAAGTGGTGAGTAAAGCCAAGAGATCGACCAAATCTGTACTGAACCCAAAAATCTAAACCTTAATTAGTATATTATTTCAAAGGTTTGTCTCCTGTAATTTTTGGGAGATAAGCCTTTTAATTTTGATTTGATTCTTTCGTTATTATAAAAATCGATATATCGATGAATAGCTTGTTCAAGGTCCTGAAAATCTTTAAATTCTTGGCCATAATACATTTCTTGTTTAAGTAACCCAAAAAAGTTTTCCATAACTGAATTATCTAGACAATAACCTTTTCTAGACATACTCTGAAATATTTTATGGTCTTTTAATAATCTAGTGTATTGTGAATGTTGATAATGCCAGCCTTGATCTGAATGAATCGTTAAACGATGATCTAGGTTTGGACGACGCTTTATCATTTCTTTTAATGGATTGATGACTATATCTAATGTAGGACGACTTGAGATTTTAAAGCTGATAATCTCTGAACTATATAAGTCCATAAAAGGTGATAAATATAATTTCTGACCATTCATTAATTTGAACTCTGTAATATCTGTTACGACTTTTTGAAATGGGAGACTTGTTTTAAATCTACGATTTAATATATTTTGAGCTACTTTACCAACTTTACCTTTAAAGGAACGATACTTACGACCTCTATGTGTGAACTTTGTACAAGTTAGATTATGTTCTTTCATAATTCTTAGTACTTTTTTATGATTTACGATAAGACCTCTATTTCTTAGTGCTTGTGTAACACGACGATAACCATAGGTATGGTTTGATTCTTCACATATTTCTTTTATTACTTGAATCAATGTTTCATCTTTATCAGCTTTACTAAATTTATTTATCCAATAATAGTATACAGATTTAGCTATTTGAGCGACTTTAAATAAGATACTTAATCGTATATTATATGTTTCATTTAGTTCCTTAATGACCTTTACTATTTCTGATTTTTGCTTCCGTAAATGTCGGTCAAGGCTTGTAACTTTTTTTGATAAGCTATACCTGCCTTTAACGTCTCATTTTCATTTCTAAGTCTTTCAAGTTCTTCACGTTCATTTTCATTTAAAGGTAAATTTTTATTATCTGATTTAGATCGTTTTTTAGTCATAGTGTGAGATCGTCCCTTTTGTTTATTATCTATATCAAGACGACACTTTTCATCAAATTGATGTTGCCAATTGGCAATGATAATAGGATTAATAATTCTAAAGTGATTCGCAGTATCTTGATAAGACAACATATTTTCTTGTCTAAATTTTAAAACAGATAATTTAAATTCGCTAGTATAAACAGTATTTCTACTTTTTATTTCTAAACCTTCTTCTCCAAACTCTTTATATTGATTGACCCAAATCCGAAGGACAGACCAACTTGAAATACCATATTTTAAAGCAATTGTTCTATAACTTTGATGTCCTTCTAAATATTTTTTTACAAGTTTTAGTTTGAATTTAAATTCATATTTTTTCCTCATTAGAATGCACCCCTATATTTTGATTTGTTTAGTTAAAATATTTGGGTTCACATCAGTCATGGCTTAAGTAGTGAGTAAAGCCCAGATCACACCCGCCACATCCCACAAAAAAGCGGAGACATCATAGAATGTCTCCGCTTCGTTCATATTAATCGTTAATTTCAGTCTTAGCGATTTCGTTATCGATTTTTTCAAGCACTTCTGAAATTGATTTACGTTGTTTTTTATTAACTAGAATTAAAACTGTACGCTCGTCATATTCATTTCTTCTTTTTGTAAAGTAGTCTTGTTGTGATAAGTTTTTAACTGCTTTTACAATTTGTGGTTGTTTGTAGTTTAACTTGCTAATGATTTTTTTAAGATGATATTCTTCATCGTCTGTTTCATTAATGTAAGTTAATACTGCGAATTCTTCAAAACTAAGTGAAAAATCCTTTTTAATGATTGATTTTAATTTGTCCACGTATGTTACAAGTGCTAATAAATCGGAACAATTTTCTATTTTAGAAATTGCCATTTTGAATCCCCCTAGAAGTGAGTATTTTGCTTCTGTAATTGAAATAATACAGTTTGGTGGTAAGGCCTCGCATTATCAACATGGAAGCGTTTTAAATTTTTAATTCATAAAGAAAGTTTATCAATTATTTACTTATTTTAGCCTAAAAATAACTGTATGTAAACTAATAAGAGTAGGATTTAATTAAATAATAATATAAATAATATAACTGTCACAAACGAAAGGTAGGTATAATATAATCTCAAAAAATTAAAGTGCAAGGTTATTATTAATTCTATCAATAAAATAAATTGAAAATTACGAAATATGCCTATATTAAATGAGAATATTATAAAATTAACCATATAAAGAAGTCGTATTTAACATACGACTTCTTAAAAATTATTTATTGATTGAAGTATATTGAATGATTACTTCTTCGATAATATCTGATTCTAATTCTGCATATTTACTTAAGAATTCAGCAACGCTATGTTCCTTGATATAGTCGTTTTTCTCAACTGTTTCTTTATCGTTTTCATCTTGATATTCTAATAAATAGCAAAGTGCTTTAACGAGTTCAGAATGTTTTTTATTTGTTTTAGATAATGCTACTAGCGGTTTAACGATACGATCGTTTGGTCCAACTTTACGTAATACGCCACGACCAACTCTTGTTACATCATCAGATAAATATGGGTTTTGGAAACGACCAATTATTTTTTCAACATAGTAAGATTGGTCTTCTTTCGTAAATTCATCGAAGTTAGAAACAAGATATTCACTTGTTTCTTTTAATACTTCACGTAAACCTGCATTAATTTCTTCATCTTGAATCGCTTCAAGAATTGTATTGTAACCTTTGTATTGACCAAAGTATGCTAAATAAGCATGGCCTGTATTAACTGTTAATAATTTTCTTTCGATATAAGGTGTTAAATCATCAACATAGTGTACATCTTGTAATTGTGTACCTTGCCATTTTGAAGCTTCTACAACCCATTCAAAGAAAGGTTCAACTAATACGTCTAATGATCCTTCTTTTTGACCTTGAGGTACGATACGGTCAACTGCTGAGTTAGGGAAGCTAATGTCATCAGATAAAGGACCCGTAATATCTAAAATGGCTTTTTTCAGTTGATCTGTTGCCATAATAGCATTTTCACAAGCAACGATATTTAATGGTTTACCAGCTTCTCGTTCTTTTAAGAATGATGCAAATGATTTAGCGATAATAGGTAAGATATTTACACCAACAGCTGTCGTAATGACATCTGCTTCTAAAATCGCTTCTTTTAATTTGTCTGTTTCAGTAATGCTATTGATACCTTTAACACCAGAAACAGGTTCTTTAGTATTTTCTTCATTTGCGATAACAACTTGATAGGCTTTTTCTGCATTAATTTGATTAATAATTGTTTCGTTAACATCGACGAATGTTACTTCATAGCCATTGTCATTTAATACTTTACCTATGAAGCCACGTCCGATGTTACCAGCACCAAAGTGAATGGCTTTCATTAAAGTTCAACCTCCTCAAAGATTGCAAGAATTTCATCTTTAGATTGTGCATTGATAACACGTTCAACATTTTCTTCTTCACTAAATACAATAGCGATTTGAGAAAGAATATCTAAATGCTCGCCATCTTTACCAGCGATACCAACGACTACTTTAGCTTCATTGCCATCCCAATCTACGCCATCTGGAATATGAAGTAATACAAGACCTGATTTTAATACTTCAGTTTTAGCTTCATCTGTACCATGTGGAATAGCTAAGAAATTACCCATATATGTTGTAACGATTTGTTCACGTTCTTTCATTGCAGTAATATATTTGTCAGTTACAGCACCTTCTTCAACTAATGCTTGGCCAGCTTTTTCGATAGCTTCCTCTTGAGAATTTACTGAAAGATTCATAAAAATGTTTTCTGGATTAAATAATTTTGTCATGTTAATTCACTCCGTTTTCGTTAGTTTTTGTTTTAATTTATTTAAGAAAAATGATTTGAGTGTGTTCTCTATCTTTACTCTATCATTTAACAACTGATCAATATCATCCAAATGTTCTGTAATTAAGGATGACACTTCGCTCATAAGTTGACCTTGTTCCGAATTTCTCGGAATAAACATACATACAAGCCAATTTACTTCTTGTTCTTCATTTTCAATCGTTTTTAGCATTAATGGTTTTGTTAATTCCGTAATAATCAATTGTGGCTTTTTGATTGATTCATCAGAAAGATGAGGAATAGCAACTGGATAACCAGTTAATGCAAAGCCTTGTAAATTCATTCGGCTATTAAGCTTTTCACTGAACGCATGTGTATTGTCAATCACACGATGCTTCGATAGTGTTTGAATGAGATATCGTTCTAACTGTGTTACTTTTTTCTTTTCAACGATCATATTTTGAATCAGTGCCAAACTTTCTTCTATAAAAGTTACAGTGCGATCATAATCTTCATATGATAGTGGTTGTTCTTGATTCTGCGTATTTTGAGGATCATGGACAACAGATTGCTGTAATTTCAAAAAGTATTTCACATTTTCAGCGTCTTGCTTTGGTAATAAAGGATTCACTGTAATATGTGGGTACTTTGTGTCTACAGCTACAGTTGAAATCATGCCATCATACTTTGAAAAATCAATCGACTTCAAACTACTGACAGAAACTTCGGTAGTTTGCGTGATTTCAGAGAAATGTTGTTTCAAACGATTGGATAGAATACGGCTTGTACCAATTCCACTGCTACATACAACGAGTACATGTAATGAACGTCTTTGTTTTGCTTGTAACATGCCACCAAAGTGAAGTGCGATATAAGCAACTTCGCTTTTTGGAAAATGATAATTTATGAATACAATCTTTAAACCTGATGAAACAGCTTCAAATAACTCTTGATCATAGGTTTCTATCATTTCGGTAAGCGGATTGTAGGTTTCAATGTTTGCCTCAAGTCTATTAATCGCAGGTTCTAAATGTAAATTTAATCCTTTGAATAGGGCTTCTTCATCTTTAAATGAAAATCCTTGATCTTTTACAAATTCTATAAGTTCGGTAACGCGCTGCTTATGAATATCATTGTTTTCATAAGTTGTTTCATGGCGACGTCTTGCGCCTCTTAAATGCATTGTAATAAAAGCAATTTCAGAATGATTAAATGTCACATCATATATATCGCTTAATACATTGGTAAGTCTCTCTGATACTTTAAATTCATCCGTCGAAATCAATTCATTTAAAATATCATCCTCAATTTCTACATGTCCATCTTGCTTAATACGTTCAATTGCTAAAACGATATGAATCGTTAATGTGAGGTAACTTGCTTCAGTTAATGTATAAGGTAATGTACCAAGTTCATCCATTAACAAGCGTTCAACATTAAACAATCTATCTATATCAACAATACCTCGAAGATGTGTTTCGTTTAACGTATGATATACGAAATGATCTTCAACTACAGAGTACACGCTGTCACCATCTAATTTTTCTAACATGATTCTAGCAAGTAACTGCCTTTTGTTGACTTCTTCACCATTCAGAATCAAACCTTCGCCACGTCTTCGTTCTAATGAAAGTTCAAATGTGTGTAATTCAGGTTCCAATTGCTCGATGATTTTGTTCAGTGTATGCGTAGATGAACCAATTTCATTCGCAAGACTATATAATTTCACTGGATCTTTAGATTGAATAAGGTTGTATAGAATAATAACTTTTCTTTCTTCATCAGATAAATCAATTGTATTTTGTTCAGTCAATGATTGTACAAAATTATCAACGTCTTCTGGTTCTCCTTCAATTCGTAATCCTAATTTAGGAACTCTTGTCAGAGATAAGTGATATTTATTCAGTGTATCTTCAACACTTTTCATCTCTCTATGAACAGTTCGAGAGGAAATACCAAGTGCTTGTGCAATATCATGAATTGTTAAAAAAGAGTGAAGACGCTCAGATAGTAATTTGAGAATACTCTTTTCCCGGTTACTGATCATCATCATTCTTCACTCCTTTGTTTAAAATTATTTTTTGAGTTCGTTAATTAATTCTTCATATCTTGGTGAATTTAAGAAATTATCTACTGAAATATGAATAGCTTTAGGATTTTTCTTAATTGCTCTATCTGTTAATGTTTTTTGCGTAATGACAACATCAGCATCATCTGGTAATTGGTTAATAGCTGTATTTGTAACTTCAATATCAGTTAATTCAGCTTTTTTGAATTTATTTCTTAACATACCAGCACCCATAGCACTTGAGCCCATACCAGCGTCACAAGCAAAGATAACTTTTTTAACATTAGAGAAATCATGTGCATCAATATTTTCCGTGTCATATTGATCTAATAGTTCTTCAGATTCATCTTTTTCTTCTGTATCTTCAGAAGTTTCACCTTTTTCTTGTTCTTTAGAACCAGTTAAAGCACCGCTAACAGAAGATTTTTTACCTTTGCGAGCTTCCATATCAGCAGTAGCTGATTCAATGTCGCCTTCAGGGTCTTTAGTGAATTTTAAGATGATAGATGCAACTACAAATGAAACTAATGTTGCTAGGAAGATACCAAGTAACATAATTAAGTAACTACCTTTAGGTGTAATAGCGATATAAGCTAAGATTGAACCTGGAGATGCTGGTCCAGTAGTACCGAAGTCGAACATACTAAATGTTGCAACACCAGTCATACCACCTAAAATAACGGCAACTAATAATAAAGGACGCATTAAAACATATGGGAAGTAAATTTCATGAATACCACCTAAGAAGTGGATGATACCAGCACCATATGAAGTTGCTTTTGCAGTACCTTTACCAAATACCATATAAGCTAATAGAATACCAAAACCTGGTCCAGGATTTGATTCTAAAGTATAAAGAATAGATTTACCAGCGTGAGCTACTTGTTCAGATGCAAGAGGTGTTAAGACACCGTGGTTAATTGCATTGTTCAAGAATATTGTTTTAGCTGGTTCAATAATAATACTTACTAATGGTAATAAGTGATGAGAAACTAAGAAGTCAACACCCATACCTAAGACTTTCATAAGTCCTTCAACTAATGGCGCTAATCCTTTGAAACCAACAATCGCCATGATGAAAGCTAGAATACCAGCTGAGAAGTTATTGAATAACATTTCAAAGCCTTGTGGTGTTCTAGGAACTAAGAATTGGTCAACTTTTTTCATTAACCAACCAAGTAATGGACCCATAATCATTGCACCGATTAACATCGGCGTATCTGGGAATGCCGCGATAACACCCATAGTAGCTGTCGCACCAACGACACCACCACGTAAACCGTGAACTAAACGACCACCACTAAATGCAATAAGTGATGGAATTAAATATTTAATCATTGGATCAACCATTGAAGAAAGTTCTTCGTTAGGTAGCCAACCATCTTTAATAAACAGTGCTGTAATTAGCCCCCAAGCAATAAAAGCACCAATGTTTGGCATAATCATACTACTTAAAAATGAACCAAAAGCTTGAACCTTAGGACCAATGCCTTTTTTGTTTTCAGATTGTTCTGCCATATTGAACACACCTTCCCTTATATAAAAAGTATTTTGTAACTTAATCATACGAAGATGTATGTACATATACAATGATTAGTAAATGCAACTTTGTCACATCCATTTTGACATGCGTGTCATAAATATTTATTTGGGGGATTAAAATAGCCTATATACACTTGTGATGTAATTATACACTTTTGAAGAGACGCTTCATACTGTTATGGAATATAAAATTAGGAAATAAAAATGAAATAGAAGAAGAGGGAGGAGAAGAGGAGGTTTCTGGACCGATGCGTGGGAATTATCGGTCCAGAAACGAGAAATATGGACCGATAAAAATAATTACCGACCCGAAAATGAGATTTGCAGGCCGATAAAAAAATTTAGCGACCCGCAAAAAGGCTGGGACGATAAAATTCGTCTCAGCCTCACCTATATTCTTTATTTTTCTTTCGTTGTATCTGTACCGAAGTATTTATCTGATAGGTCAGATAGTGTGCCGTCTTTTTTAAGTTTTTTAACGCCTTTATCGATGTCTTCTTTTAGATCTTTATTTTCTTTTGTGAATGGGAAACTTGTTCCGACTACATTAAATGGTTTACCTACAAATTTAATTTCTTTTCCGCGTTTGTTTTTATCTGCAGCTGATACTGAGTCTGAATTGACATAGCCGTCTAATCTTTGGTTTTCTAAATCAAGTAGGGCGCCTTCACGGTTTTCGTAAGTTTTAGTTTTAAATCCGTAATTATTTTCTTTATTAAAGTTCTCTAATGCTTCTGTGTGATTTGAACCTAACACGCCTGCAACTTTTTTACCTTTTAAATCTTTATAGTTATTAATATCTTTATTTTTAGATGATGTAATGATTTGGCTACCGATATATGAGTATGCATCTGTGAAGAGATATTTCTCTTTACGCTCATCTGTTGTTGCCACAGCATTTGCTATTGTATCAATTCTTCCTGATTCTAATTGTCCCATAAGTCCTGAGAAGTCAGCTTTTACCCATTTAACTTTATAACCAGCTTCGTGAGCGATTTTTTCAAATGCTTCGATGTCGTAACCAACTAATTTACCATCTTTTTCATATGAATTTGGATAGCTTTGTCCTGTAGTACCAGCGACAATTGTACCTTTATCTTTTTTGCCTGAATCGTTTGAACAGCCTGCCAACACGATGAGGCCAATTAGTAAAAATGTTAATATTTTTTTCATATTTTATATTTCTCCTTTAAATATATAGTTTTGTAACATTTTAGTATCTTTAATTTCATAGAAATCATGAATATTTTCCCAATGTTTATAAGATGCATGTTTGAGTTTAGTAAGATGTTCGTCTTTCGTTAATGGTTTATATGGACTACCTTTAGGTGCATCCACTCTTTGTTTAAACTGTTCACCCGTCACTAAAGTTATTTCAACGATTGTAAATCGATTTTTCGGTAGGGCATGTGGACTTGGTTGAATGTCATCATCATAGTGTCTAACGATTTTCTCCATAAGTTGATTAACGTCATAACTAATAGGTTTATTCAAAAATTGATCCACCGTTAATTCTTGATTCAGTAATAAAAGTGCTGATACATATTCAGCACTAAAAGCACCTTCTAAGCCAGTTTCTGGTGATTTAAACTTTAATGCTGCATCACCGTTCGTAGGAAAAGTAATTTTGACAGATTCTACTTTTTCCGGGGAAATATGATGTGTTTGTTTAATAGTATTAATAGCATCGATTAAATGGTAATTTGCTGAGCAACATGGATAAAGTTTGTACCACATTCCTGGATGTGTAATTGACCATTGATCGCCAAAATTTTCAATGATTTGCGTAAATGAACAATCTGATGTACCAAACAATTCATAAAAAGCAGGCATCATATTTTTATTACCTTCAAGTACACGTTTCTGTGAAATACGCGCTGCTAAATAGGCTTTTTGAGATGCAAGTCCAACATGAAATGGTTTAACGTCAGAACCGAATTGGTTACGTAAACCACTTGCTTGTGTAACAGCTATTCCAATAGCATTCGCAAATGAAGGAGCATCTAAATTTAAATAGTAACAACACGCAGCAGTTGCACTTAATAAACCGATTGTTGACGTTGAGTGCCAACCTTGTTCGTAGTGACAAGCACCAATTGTTTCGCCAATTTGAGTAGCCATTTCGACACCGATAATATAACTATCAATAAAGTGTTTGAAAGTTTGCGTATCGTTTTCTGCAACTGCTAATAAACTCGGTAGTATAACAGCTGTAGGATGACCTCTCATACTTGAGTGAACATCATCAAAGTCTAATATATGTGCAATAAAACCGTTCACTAAAGCCGCATTTGAAGGTGACAATTGAGCTTCATATCCTATGATAGATGCATTGCCTGATTCTTCTTCTTGAATGAAACTTATTAAATCATTGACTTTATGATGATTGTTAGCACTGTAAGTTGTTGCTATAAAGTCAAGTATGCCAGTGATGGCGTTATCTCTTTCAATAGTAGAAATATGTTTCGACTGACGATAAATCCTTTCAACTAATGCTTCTGTATCTGTCATTGTAGAACCTCTTCATCTTGTTCAGTTTCAATTTTATTGATGAATGATTGTGTTCTAGAATTGTGAGACTGAATAAACACTTCGTCAGTTGTTCCACTTTCAATAATGTTTCCATCTTCCATAAAAATGATTTTATCTGCAACATCTTTTGCAAATGACATTTCATGCGTTACGAGAATCATTGTTTTCTGCATTGAAGCAATGTCTTTAATGATTTTTAGAACACCTGAAACAAGTTCAGGGTCAAGCGCAGATATTGGCTCATCAAAAAGTAATAATTCTGGGTCCATAGCTAATGCTCTAGCTATACCAACACGTTGTTGTTGACCTCCAGATAAAGTTGCAGGATATTTATCTTTGAATTTTAGTAAACCGACTTGATCTAAATATTTTTCGCCAATTGAATATGCCTCATCTTTAGGTAACTTTTTAGTCGTAATAAGTCCTTGTGTTACATTTTCTATAACGGATTTATTTTTGAAAAGATTATAATGCTGAAATACCATTGTTGATTTTTGAATAAGTTGTTGAACTTGTCTCTTTTTATAGTTTTCGGCATCTACTGTTACATCATCTATTGAAATAATGCCTTCATCTGGTACTTCTAACCAGTTCAAGCATCTTAACAAAGTGGACTTTCCTGATCCAGACGGTCCAATAATTGCAAGGACTTCACCTTTATTAAGTTCTATATCTATACCTTTTAATACAGGTGTTTTGTGGAAAGATTTTTTAATACCTCGTATTGAAATCATGAATGTCACCTAACTTTCATAAGGTTTGTTGAGTTTTTTCTCTAATAAACTTTGCAAGTATGTATATATAATCGTAATTAACCAATATACAATTGCGACAGCTAAGAATGTTTCTAAATATTTATATGAAGCGGCAGATAATAATTTACTTTTAGCGAATATTTCAGTAACACCTAATGTAAATACAAGTGATGTTTCTTTAATTAACCCGATAAAAATATTACCTGATGCTGGTATGGCATTACGTGTTGCTTGTGGCAGTATGATTTTAAGATAAGTTTGGAATTTGTTGAGTCCGATAGAATGGGCTGCTTCAAATTGACCTTTATCTACTGATGTAATAGCAGCTCTGAAAATTTCTGCTAAGTAAGCTGCATTTTTAATACTTAAACCTATAACAGCTGCTGTTAAAGCATCAACAACTCTCATACCTGGAATAAGTTGTGGTAGTCCGTAATAAATTAAGAACAGTTGTACTAAACTCGGAATGGCTCTAAAGAACGAAATATATAGTAGGGCGAGTTCTTTAAGTACGGGTAATTTAGTACGTAAAATCAATGCAATAACTAATCCACCTAATATTGAAATGACTAGTGAAATTACAGCTAGTGACAATGTAATAGGTAAATAGGGCATTAATTTTGGAAATGTTTGTAGAAAATATATTGGATCAAATTTCAATTGTTTCACCTTCTTCGAATATGACTTGATTAAATTTTTCTTTAAGTTCTTCAGTGCCTTTAAATTTGTCTTGGTTAAGGACTTTCACTAAATATTGCGTGATATGTCCTTTTTTTAAGTCTTGCTTACCAAATTTTTGGTAGCCTTTTTTGACGTACATATCTATTAACCATGGATGATGATCAGCAGTTCCGAGTGAAACGGCTGGAACGTTTAAATGATTCAGTAAGTAATCATTTTCTACATAATTTAAAAGTTTTGACCCGAATTTTTTATTTTTATATTTAGGTGATGTTGCGAACCACCATATATGAGGGAAATAGTATGGTCCAGGATTGTCACTCCATGGCATCCTTAATGAAAGTGTACTGACAATTTCATCACCAGATTCAAGTACGAAACAAATATTTTCTTCTAAATTTTTACGTATTGAAGCTTCGGTTGGGTTAGCAGACTGAAAGTTAATACCTAGTGCTCGAATGGGCTCGTAGGCTTCGTACATCAAATTGATTAAGTTATAAATATCATCTTCAGTTGCACGTCTAACGATTGTTTCCATTGCGCACCTCTATTCATTTTCTAAGCCTAATTTTTGTCGTAATGTGCCTTCTGAATATGTTTCTTTATATAAATTTCTTTCTTGTAAAATTGGTATAACGTTATTGATAAATAATTCAAATTGTGAAGGTAGAATAGGTGGCATAATGTTGAAACCATCTGCAGCAGAAGATTTAAACCATTCTTCCATCTTATCTGCTAATTGTTCTGGTGTACCGACAAAGATATGGTGACCTCTAGAACCAGCAACTTTTTTATAAACTTCTTCTAAAGTTAAATCGTTTTTAATCGCTTCTTTAAGAATAATTTCAAATCGACTTTGAACACCGTTACCTGTTGATAGATCTAAATCAGCAAACTTAGTATCTAAGTCATACTGTGATAAATCGATATTTCCAACATAAGGTGCCAATATACTTAATCCAACTTCAGGTAAGATTAAGTCTTGAATTTCTTGATAATTTTGATGCGCTTCTTCTTCAGTGTCACCTAAAATAGGGAATAAACCTGGCATGATATATACTTCTTCAGGATTACGATTTTGTTTAGATACTTTCTCTTTTAACTGTTTATAAAAGTTCTGAGCATCTTCAATTTGAGTTTGTGCTGTAAAAATAACATCAGCTACTTTTGAAGCTAAATCTGTTCCTGTAGGAGAAGAACCAGCTTGTATTAATAATGGTCTTCCTTGTGGAGAACGTTCAATATTTAAAGGACCTCTAACTTTGAAATGTTTCCCTTCATGATCAATCGTATGTAATTTTGAAGCATCAATAAAAGCCCCAGTTTCTTTGTCGCGAACTAAAGCACCTTTATCCCATGAGCGCCATAACTTATTCGTTACTTCAACAAATTCATTTGCGCGTTCATAACGTAATTCATGTTCCATTAACTTAGTACCATTAAAATTTTCAGCAGTAGAAGTTATTGAAGAAGTTACAATATTCCAAGCAGCTCTTCCATGACTTAAGTGGTCTAAAGAACTAAATTGACGTGCAATATGGAAAGGTTCACTGTATGTAGTAGAGGCAGTAGCAGCTAATCCGATATTAGTCGTTGCTGTAGAAAGAACAGATAAAAGCGTAAACGGCTCAAATCTACTTAATATATTTGGGTGTGAACTTTCAGATACGAATAAGCTATCAGCAAGAAAGACTAAATCGAATAAACCTTTCTCAGCTAATTGCGCAGTATTTATTAAATGAGTTAAATCCATAGGACCCTTTTCAATAGCATTTTCATGGCGCCAACTCGCCACATGATGACCATATCCCGCTAAAAAGAGACCCAGTTTTATATGTTTATGTGTTGTCATAATATCCTCCTAAACATTTTAATCCGATAGTTTTAATAAGATATAAAGAATGCCACTTAATTTTAACAATTGTCAATAAAATCTGACTATTTTATTAGGGATTAATATTAAAATAATGTACTATTTGTGAACATTTGTAAGATGATATAAAAAATTGAATGTCATGCTTGTTAAATCGGATTTATGTAAGTGTGATTTGATTAATAATATTATTGAAATATATTAAAATAAGGTGGATGGATTGAGGTATTATGTTGGCGGAGATTTCTAGACCGTTACGTGGGAATTGTCAGTCCAGAAACGGGAAATATGTACCGATAAAATAAATTACCGGTCCAGAAATGAGGATTACCAGACCGATAAATAAAATTATCGACCCGAAAACGAGATTATCAGGCCGATAAATAAAAATAGCGACCCGAAAACGGGATTTGCAGGCCGATAAAAATAATTAGCGACCCGAAAACATTGTTTTCGGGTCGCTCAATCTTTAAGATTCAATCAATTTTTCGTTATGTAAATTAATATAATATACTTCGTTATCTGTCCATTCATCAAATTCATATATAAAGTTCTTTCTCAATACTTCAAATTCAAATCCTAATTTTTTAATGAGCTTTTTAGAAGGTTCGTTATCTACATTAATATGTGTTTCTATGCGATGAAGTTTTAATGTTTTATAACATTGATTAATGATTTCTTTCATAGCTTCATATGCATAACCTTGATTCCAAAATTGATTGTGCAAGAAATAGCCACATTCTCCCCATTGGAAGTCTGATCTGCTTAATACTTTAATATCCAGCATGCCTACATGTTTGCCATTTTCTAAAAATATACCAAATATAAACGTATCATCTTGTTTAATGAGTTCTTGTTGTTTATCAACGAGTTCTTTAAACCAAGTTTCGTCACATTCCTCCATGTTGATTTTTCCATTGTCATGTTTATATTGTGAAGGGTAGCGATTTTCAAAGCCTTCAATCCAACCTTTGTGGTCATCATAGTTTAAAGGTCGAATCGTCAACCTATTCGTACGGAATGTTAATTCTTTATCTGTATACATTAAAAATCCCCTTTGTAAAAATATGTATAATTAATCATATTATATACTTTAATTTCCTAGGTTTATAGAGGAAACTTACAATAACGATGCATGCTATTCATGGATTATTAGAGGTAATGAATACTATCCGATATAATTTGGTTATATAACGTCGAGTAAATATTATAGTAATAAATTATGATTAACCATGTAAGGAGGGAATGGAATGATAGATGATTTAAATAAAGCATTAGATTATATTGAAGATAATTTAACAAATGACTTATCTATTGAAAATATTGCTAAATATGTATGTATATCGGATTATCACTTTCGGAAAATATTTCAGGCAATATCTGGTATGCCCTTGAGTGAATATATTAAAAAGCGTAAATTGTCATCAGCTAATGTTGATTTAAAAAATGGTGAATCTGTTACAGAAGTAGCCTTTAAATATGGTTATCATTCAGTAGATGGATTTAGTCGCGCATTTAAAAATTGGACAGGTTCTTTGCCATCAAATGCGATTCATCTTGCAAGTATAAAATCATTCCCTAAACTTACTTTTACGCTAAGTATAAGAGGAGGTATAGATATGGAATACAGAATTGAAAATAAACCTGCTATTAAATTTGGCGGTGTTTCAACAAAGATACCTATGCAATTTGAAGGTGTAAATCAAAGTATTGTAGAGCTTGCAAATAGTATTTCAAACGAACAAAAATCATATATGCATACACTTAATAATATTGAACCAAAAGAAGTATTAAATATTTCTTATGATGCTGATGCATATTTTGAAAAAGAAGAAGGATACTTAACTCATATGATTGGTGTAATTACTGATAAAGTAGAAATAAATCGTGAGTTATTAGATGTTTTTGAAGTTGAAGCACATACTTGGGCTGTATTTCCTAATGAAGGACATTTCCCATCTACAATGCAAAATACTATGGCAAGCATTTATGCAGAATGGCTACCATCTTCTGGGTATGAATTAGAAGATGTACCAAATTTCTCATTTACAAAAATGAATAGCCAGGAAGAAACAGCTTACAGTGAAATTTGGATAGCAGTTAGAAGTATAGAAAAAGTCTAGGGTGCCATACCCTAGACTTTTTCTCATCAATAAGCTTTTTCTATATTATCTAATTGTTTAATTGTTGAACTAATACCACCAGAACCGAAGAACCATGTATTGGAATCAAATTTCAGTATATTTTTATTTTTGATTGCACTGACGTTTTTTATGACTGGATTTTTAAGTTCTTGTGGTAACCCTTTAGAATCATCATCTGTTCTATTTATATAGAAGATTTTGTCTGGATTCTTTTCAGCAATATATTCATATGACACTAACTATCCGCTTGAGTTCGCTGGCATGTCAGGGTCAATATGCTTGATACCTAAATCACCACTTAAGAAGCCACCATATCTACCAGTTTTACCGTATGTCTTAATGCCTTTTTGATCAACATTGGCAAACATAACGGTATCATCATTCACTTTACTTTTTACAGATTTAACTTTTTGGTCGAGTTTCTTTATGAGTGATTGAGTTTCATTTTCTTTATCGAATATTTTTCCAATATTTTGTGCGTTTTCCTTAATAGATTCTATGTAACGATCATCATCTGGGCTCACGTAAAGTACTTTTGCATTTGGCGCAGCTTTTTTAAATTCTTTTAAGTTTTTAGTATAAGCTTGCCTAAATGATATTAAAATTAAATCCGGATTTTCTTCAGCAATTTTTCAAAATTAGGTCTACCAGGATTTCCTAAATTGGTATATTTATCATTTTTAAACTCTGATAAATAACTTGGTAAGAAATCACCATTTGGACCTTTAGGAATAGCTGTTATATGTTTTTGTAATTTCAAATCTTTCATAATATCTAAAGCCCCATAATCCATGACAATAACTTTTTTAGGATTCTTAGGTATTGTTACAGTTTCCGTTTTTTTCTTGCCTCTATTATGATCTTTATTCTTTTCTTTATATTCAAAAGTCTTCTTAATTGTTACAGTATCTTTATGACTGACTTCATCTTTACTATTACTACACGCAGATAATAATAAAAGTACACAAACGATGATGGTAATATACTTTTTCATGATTGCCTCCCATTTTATAATTGATAAAATTTCTCAATTATACAAAATAATTTAAGAATAACAAGTGCTATTTTTAAAATCTAGTGATGTTTTAATAAACATAAGACGGGAACATTAATAATATAAAATAGAAATGGGGGATTTATTCATGACAGTCGTAAAAAGTTATATCAATGATGAAACATTGGAAAATGACATTAACAAGCTGAAAGAACTAAATATTAACCCACCAGATATTTTTGTACTATCACATGACGATGACAGAACAGCACGAATCGTTGAGCATACAGACTATGATAATATAGATTACAACAACAAAGACTTAGGTCGAACATTTGATAAACAAGGTGACGAACTAAGAGCTAAATTAATAGAAATAGGTTTGTCCAAAGAACAAGCAGAAGATTATGAAGAAAAAATGGACGAAGGAAAAGTATTCCTAATTTCCAAAGACGACAAAGCAAAAGAAGTATTAGAATAAAGTATATATTAAACCCCAACTCGAAAATATCGGGTTGGGGTTTTTAATACCTATATAATTACTTATTCCACATATAGAATAATTTGTATATAATTAAAGTAAGTCATTATACGGTGGTATGCACTATGAAGAAAAACTATATATTTATTATTTTATTTACCTTTTTTAGCATTATTGGCAGTAAATTATTTACATTTGCGCTTTCATTTCATGTTTTAAAGATAACAGGAAGTGTACAAGCATTTTCTAATATTATGATTATATATTCGCTCATATTTATTTTGGGTAGCACTACTATCGGATATTATATAGATAAGATTAATAAAAAAGCATTTATAATATCTATGCAGTGCATTTCGATTTTCTCAATTATAAGTATTTACTTAATACCAAATAGTTTAAACCAACTTCTATACATATACATAATTGTAATCATTTTAACAGTCACAGATATGGCTGTATCACTCACTTTTAACAGTGGTTTGTTAAGTTTAGTAAGTGAACGTTTTATAGATCAAACAGTTTCATATAGAAACGTCATTCAGAATGTATTACAAATAGGTGCTCCAATTTTAGGTGGAATAGTATACGCTTATTTCGATATTAAGACTTTTATGATTATTATGTTTGTAACTGAGCTCATTTCATTAATAATAGTGCTTAATATTGCGTTTAATAAAGGTCCGGCAAATAAAGTCTATGAAGAAGCTAAGGATACATTCTTTAACAGCTATAAAGTCGTATTTAAATTTTTGAAATCAAATAAAGATATATTTTTAATTCTATTATCAGGTTCTATCATTAACTTTATGTTTGGTTTCGTTACGATAGGCATTCCAGGAAGTTTTGTCACTATATTTAATATGAATTCTAAACAATTAGGAATCATTGAAACAGGATTTCCTCTAGCAGGTATATTGTTTGGTTTGATTTATCCTAAGTTAAAGAATAAAGGAACACTTGTAGCAAATATGCAAGTTGCCATGATTACTTTAGCTGTGGGAATACTCATATTATGTATTCCGTTTATAACAGATTTATATAATTTATCGATACTTGTAATATATTTTATAAGTATATTTATTATCGGAAGCGGCGTTGTACTGAGTAATGTACCGATAAACATTTATGTACAAAAAAATGTACCAGAGCAAATAAAAGGTAAATATTTAGCATTGTCACAAACAATGTCACAAGTAATGATGCCTTTTGGAATTTTAGTTGCAGGTATACTCTTTGACTTTAATTCAGTATTCTATATTATTTCGTTCAGTATTACAGCAATATTATGCTTTATCTTGGCATATCTTTACACATTTATCAAAAAACATGACGGTGTAATTTGATACATTATTGACAAAGCAAAAGAAGTTTTAGAATAAAGTATGTATTAAACCCCAACTCGAAAATATCGGGTTGGGGTTTTTGAATTCATTGGAATGATTACTATTAAACAAAAGTAATAAAAACAAATAAATGTTTTATTTAATATTCCTTGTAATTGAAATTTAAAAGTGTAGGATGAAGGTGTATCATCTTATGATACATAATCTATATAAAGGGAGAGTAATCGAATGAACAAATTTTCAAAAGTTTTTGTTTCAACCGGTTTAGCAGTAGCGACAGTATTTACGGTAGGCGCAGCGGGTAACGGTCATTCCGTTGATGCGGCGAGCAACAGTAATATGGATAGCCAAGCTTCTCAACCTTATACTTCTTATTACAATGGATATGTGAGTTATGATCCTGGATTTTTCATAACGGATACATTCAAAAAAGGATTTGAATCAGGTAATTTCACGTTAAATGGATATGAAACACCTGCACATGAAGATTATGCTAAAGAACATCAAGATGAGGCTAAAAATATAAATTTATATGATCAAAATTTAAATGTATATAGTAACTATGGTTTAGATGTTAATGCACAACCGACAAATGCAAATCAATTTAATTTATCGATAGATGATGTTGTTGATTCTTACGGTACAGATTTCAGTAAATCAGGCAGTCCACGAAGTGTTGAAGGTCAATATTCTTGGAGTTTAAATGGTTATAAAATTGCCTTCACTTCTGACGAAACAGGTACTGTAACGAGAATTGATTTCTATACGATTGTTGAATAGTGTTATAGATTGTTAAATTGTTCTATACGATATTGAAGTTCATCAAAGTCTATTATACGGGCTTGTCGGTGAACTTCTTTTTGGTTGTAATAAAGTAATACGACAGGTGAAGTGAATAAATTTAATTGTCCGACTGCTTCTGGCATTTGGTTAGCAACAATTTCGTATGCTGGAATGTCATAGTCTTCCGCCATTTTTTGTACGATTGGATGATCCACTTTACATACCGAACAATTCTGGCTAGATACGTAGATTAGTGTGAATGTATGTGCATCAATCTGTTTATTTAATTCATCAAAAGTTGTGATGATTTTCATGAAATTTAGCTCCTATCATTTAATTATAATGGCAAATATTATACCATTATATGAGAAAAGGAGGAAAAAATATGTTTGGTAACAAAGATAATGATTCAAAAGATAATATTCGATTTTTTGTTAAATCGGTAGATAATGTTAAAGGATTAGGTCGCATTTCGATTCTTGTTGATCGTGAAACAGGTGTTAATTATATCAATGCTTGGGTGGGTACAGGCAGTGGTTTAACGCCATTGTTAGATGAAAATGGAAAACCTGTAATAGATAAAGTTTAATAAAATATGCATCAAAGACAAAGGAGTATAGAAATGTCTAGAAGATTTCTAAAAATGATGATAACAGTTGTGACGATGATGCTTATCATTAATGTATCATCTGAAAAAGTAGAAGCGGCCCAAGAAGAGGGGACGATGGGTCATGGTTATAAGAAATACATAGAAAATGAAAATCAAAATACTTTTAGAAACAAACAAGAAATAGAGGAATCTTCGACAGTAGCTAAAGATGATTCAATACTTGATTTATCAGAATGGCAAGGAGAATTAACATCAGCACAAGTTAAAAAGCTTAAAGCCAATTATGATTTTATTATTTTAAGAGCACAATATGGTTCAGACTATAAAGATGCAGCATTTGATACAAATTCAAAATTACTTTCTGCCAATAATATGAAGTATGGTGTTTATACATATAGTATGTATGAAAATGCAAGTGAAGCAAGAACAGAAGCGAAATCGCTATATAATAGAGCGCCTAATGCAAGTTTTTATATCAATGATTATGAGGAAGAATCAGTTGCTTCAGGAGATACAAATGCAAGTACACTCGCTTGGTTGAATGAAATGAGGAAGTATTCAGGCGATAAGAAAGTATTACTATACTCTTATGAAGACTTTATGGTTAATCATACAGCGAATGCTGTTGGTTCTTATGATGGTTACTGGTTAGCCTCATATCAAGAGACACAACCTGAAAGAGAGCATGTATTATGGCAATACACAGATAGTTACTATTCATCGGAACTTGATCAAAATGTCGATGCAAATGTACTAGGACCAAATGTGCAAACAAGCTGGTTTATAAATTAATGAGCATAAAAAATTAGAACAGTTCCTAAGATTATTTTGGGAACTGTTCTTTTTCCATTATGGGACAGGGCCATAATGGACGATTGTTGTGAAATGGGTTTTAATTTGCGATTTTGTTCGTGCATGCTTGCCTAGGGTATGGTTCGAGCCAGTAGTCTCTCACGCATACTATCCCCACAGGCGTCAGCACTTACAAAATCGTTAAAAACTAACGCTTTATACAATAATAGAGTATTTTCGCATCATTTAATTAATCATCTTCAAAATAACTCTACGACTGAATATTAAAGTATAAATTCCTTTAAGCTATATTGTTCATTCTATTTTCTATTATGGTTGTAACTGCATAATAGCTCCAAAACTCTGTTGGCATGTAGTAAATGTTATAAATGAAATTAACTCACTTATTTCCGCATCTGATAATTCTTCTTTTAGTATTTTTATAGTATAGTTTGGAATATTTGTTCCTAATTTCATATAAACTTCAGTAAAACCAATACAGACTACTGATTTACTATCGGTCAAATTGTTACTTGGTTTGCCCTTTGCTTTGCAATATAAACAACCATTTTTTTGTGCTAACATTCTACGTATTTCTTCTTTCAATTCTCGATTTAAAAAATGTGTTTCTTCTAGCGATTCACCTAGTTTACTCCAATTAGTCATTACTCTATTATTGTAACCAAGTAATTTTTGAAATGGAGTTTTTCCATATGCTGAGCCTTGAATTATAGTCATATAACTTCTCCTTTCCATGTAATGAATTTTAATATAATAAAGCGATAAAATACATATGGAATTTAAGGTATAATATGTATATATCAATAATTTTTAAAGGGATAGTGAGAATGGACCTAACAGATAGAAAAATATTAAACATACTTGAAGAAAATAGCAAAACTTCTTTAAGTGACATAAGTAGAATGGTTAATTTATCTATACCATCTGTACGAGAGAGAATTAATAAAATGAAAGATTTGAATATAATAGAAAAATATACAATAGATATTAATTATAACTCGCTTGGCTTTGGAATAGACGTAATTATTAATATTACTATAAAGAATAATCTTTACGCAGATTTTAAAACTTTCATAAAAAATCTGGATAATGTTGAATTCTGCTATAGGATTTCAGGAGACAGTTGCTTTGTTTTTAAAATGCATTTTGAAACCATGGAAGCAGTTGAAGAATTTATTGATAAATCACAATACTATGGGCATACTAAGACACAATTTATATTTTCAAGAACAATATAAAAAGAGAGGGTTACAGAAATCATAATAAATATAACTCACTTTACGATTATTAATTAATAGTTATTTAGTATTATTTATCGAAAAAATTAGAACAATTCCTAAGATTATTTTGGGAACTGTTCTTTTTCCATTATGGATACATTTCTGATTATGTCTTCTGTCATTAGGATTCATTTTTCTTATGTTCAATAATCTCTGTGTCACGATTGCTAGCGATGTTTCGAGCGCGCTTCATAGCATCTTCTTTCTTATCAAAGGTTTCGCTAGCTTGTTTAGCACCATCAGTTTTTATCTTCCATTGATCGTCTTCATAATAGACATGTATATCTTTATCGTTTAACTGAGGATTGGCAGATTTATCTTGTTTATGTTGTGTAATTTTCTTATCTTTCAATTCATTTAAATCTTCTTTAGATGCGTTTTTGTACCAATCTTCTGCTTGTTTCGTTGCAATTGGAATGGCATCTTCTTCTTTGTACCCGTTGGATAACATTGCGTTGCCAATATCAATAGCTTTCTTTCCTTCAAGTTGATCAAAGTTTTTCCAAGTTTGGGGATAGTCGTCCATAGTCCATGGCATGTTTCATCATCCTTTCATAATAGACACACACTTATTGAATACCACTATTTTAATTTATTAAACGGATACAATGGTGCAGTGTATAAATTATTTACGGTATTTATTTACAAAGTTTCGTGTTTCACCGGTAATGAGTGGTCCACCTGTGTAAACATCTCTAGTTGATGGGTTTTTAACTTTTTCTGTTGGACGAATGCTATGTGCATGTATACCGATGACATGATTATCATGATTAAATACTGGAGATCCTGAAAATCCTATTGTTCGATGCATGTGTCCGATATATTCGATATAGTCTTGAGTTGGTTTAAGATAGAATCCTTTTGATTGATACATATTTTGTCCGTCATATGGTTCTTCGTTTGGATAACCTGCCATAAATAGTGTTGATTTAGGTTTCAATTTTTGAATTTCACGTTCAGCTGCTATAGTTAAAGGTTTTATTTTAGGTGTTAATGATTTTTCAGTAATGAGTACTGCGACATCTCTTTCGTTTGATTTATAAAATTGCTTAATCTTGAATTTCATCGGTGTATATTGATTAGATTTAGCTGGAAAGAAATAAAATTGTTTCTTTTCCTTATTTCCGTCATCATCACTTACAACATGTGAAGCTGTGATAACTGTATGATCATCGACGACAAACCCTGTTGCGCCATTTCCTGACTTACCTGTTTCATCAGATGTGACTTTACCAACAGCTTGATTGATAGTTTTGTCGCTTGAATGAAATGGTTTGATTTTAAGTTGCTCATTTGGAATTTGTGAACCTAATTTAAAAGCTTCTTGATAATCATGATGTGTTGCTTTAGTAAATGTATCTTTATAGGTTGCAGGGACATCAGGCTGTATCAATAAATAATTGAACATGGAAATTATGAGTATTAAATATAATTTAAGGTATAACAGCATTTAATCACAATCTTTCTCAAAATTGAATCATCACTATGTTATACCCTTATATTTCTATTATAAAAATCCAACGACAATAAACGTGATTACTGACAACACGACTGACGTTATAAGCATTGCAATCATTGGTTTGAATGCTTTTGTTTTTAAGTCACTGAAAGATACATTTAAACCGATACCGACCATTGCCATAATTAAGATGAGTGTTGTAAATGTACTGATTACATTTAATATTGCTTCAGGAATAGGAATGAACGTATTCACAGCGCTCATAATTAAAAATCCAATTAAAAAGTATGGAAAGTCTATTTTTTGTGAAACTTTATGTGATCTCTTTCTATTAACGATTATTAAGAAAATAATACTTAATGGTATTAATAGAAATACTCTACCCAATTTTGTTAATAAGCCAATGCCTAATGATGACTGTCCACCGGCATCTGCTGCTAAAATAACGTGTGCAATTTCATGTAAGCTTGAACCTGACCAAATACCATAAAATTCAGCATTCATTGGAAAAATAGCGAATAATAACGTGTAAGTTAAAGAGAATATTGTACCCATTATGGCCACTAAACCTACACTAATCCCAACATCACTGTCTTTAGATTTAAGGATAGGTGATATTGCGGCAATTGCAGCTGCACCACAAACACCAGTTCCAACACCCAATAACAAGACTAAATTGTTATCTCCTTTAATAATTTTATTTAAAAACAAAATAAACAATATCGCAAAAGCGACGACACCAACATCTAGTAATAATAATGTGCTACCTTGGTGAATAATCGTCCATAAATTTAACTTAAGCCCGTATAAAATAATCGCAAATCTTAATAATTTTTTTGATGAAAATGCAATCCCCGATTCGATTTGCGTTGGGTATCCCCTGAAATGTCTATATAAAATAGCTGTAATAATCGCGATTGCGAGTGCCCCGACTTTGTTAAATACCGGTAAATACGATAAAAGTATACTGACAATAGCAACTAAAAAAGTAAATCCAATACCGAGTAAAAAACGTTTATTAAATTTTTCCCACATAATGCTCACCTCAACGTAAGTTTAATCGCAAGATGAATATTTGTGAAATGCTATTTTTAAATATATAATATAACATAAATGATATGAGGTGGTTGCAGTGGAAGATAAATTACAAATCTTAAAAGTTATTGTAGAAGAAGAAGGCTTTACGAATGCTGCTGAAAAGTTATATAAATCACAGCCATCGATAAGTAGAGATATCAAAACACTTGAAGAGAAATATCAAATTAAGATTTTTGAAAATACAAGAAAGCATATTATTTTGACAGAAGAGGGAAGAGAGTTATATAACTATGCATGCCAACTAGCAATATTAGATGAGCAATTGCAAACGAAAATTAATCAGCATAAAGAAGATGTGAAAGGGAAATTTGTCATTGGAACGAGTCACACATTTGGTCAATCGATGTTATTAGACTTAACAATCTATCTACAAACAAAATATCCGAAACTGAATATTCATATATATATCTATAACTCAGCTGATATATTAAGTAAGTTGAAAGATTACTCACTAGACCTAGGCATTATCGAAAAGCCAGTACTGGACGACAAAATCAATAGTGAAGTCCTAACAAGAGATAAACTATTACTCGTGAAAAATAAACAAACAAACCAAAATTTAAATCAATTAAGATGTTACGTTAGAGAAACAGGATCGGGAATAAGATATTATCAAGATATGTTATTACAGCAATTGAATTTAACATCTCGTAAAGTAGTCATTAATGATAACCAATTAATTTTAGAACTCGTTAAACAAAATATGGGCTATACGATATTATCCAATTTCTCTATAAAATCATTTGATGAAGATTATATCGTCACAAACGACCTAGATTTAAATCGGAATTTCTTTGTAGTGTCTAACAAATCAAGATACAAGACAAATAAATATAATACGATTGTAAATGAAATTAAGAACTATGAATTTAGATAAATAAGCCTATCACTTAACTGATTAAGTCAGTTTTAAAGTGATAGGCTTGTTTTTTTATCATCCCTTATTCTCTTAATGAAATCCAAGTAATCTAGAAATTTTGTTAGCACATGTTTTTAATTCTTCTACAAAGAACTCTTTCTTATCTAATTCTGTTGTAGGGAATGATAGGCTGATAGCACCTTGGACTTCGTTTCGATAGTTGACGAAGTATGTACTTACGCAATATATACCTTTTTCGTTTTCTTCGTTATCTACTGAATAACCTTGTTCTCGGATGACTGCTATTTCATCGATGAATTGATCATAGTCTGTGATTGTATTTTCGGTTAGTTTAACAATATTCGATTGATTCCATATTTCTTGGATTCTTTCATTCTCATACGTCGAAAGTATAGATTTACCTACTGCTGTGCAATACATAGGTGCTCGTTTCCCGATTTTAGATGCCATCGATCGATTGTTATTGCTTGGTATAAATTTATCTATATATACCACTTCGTTATTGTCTTCCACTACTAAATGACATGTTTCCCCAACTGTTGTCATCAGCTGACTAATCATACTTTTAGCTACATTTAAAAAATCAATATTTTGTACACGTTTATTCCCAAGTTGGAACATTTTAAAAGTTATTTCATATTGATTGGTCAATGCGTTTTGTTGTACATAGCCGTTGCTAATCAATGAATTAACAAGTCTATGTACAGTTGCTTTAGATAATTGAATTTCATCTACTAAGTCTTTTAATGATATTTGTTCTTTTTCAGATATGATTTCTAAAATGCTTAATGCTCGGTCAATGGATTGAACGTTAGAAGCCATAATCATCACCTCTTTGATAAAAATATAGCATAAATTATTCTATGAATTAAGTAACATAGATGAAAATAAATAATTGACAACGTTTTCACAAACGTTATAATAATACTAAATATTACTATACAATACATTGTATCACAATGTGGAACGGAGGGCTATTTTGAAAAAGTATAAAATTTTAAACCAGTTACATGAAAATTACCTCGTTGCAGTTGTTAGAGGGAATGACGAGGATGAAACAAAGAAAATTGTTGATGAAATCATTAAAGGTGGATTTAAAAATATAGAAATTACGTTTACTGTACCGAATGCTGAAGAAGTGATTAATCAAGTACATAAACAATATGGTGATGATATCGTTCTTGGTGCAGGTACAGTGTTAGATGCTGCTACTGCACAAATTGCGATTAATAAAGGGGCGCAATATATTGTAAGTCCACATTTAGACACCAATATATCTAAATTATGTAATGTATATTCTATTCCATACTTACCAGGTTGTAGTAGTGCAACAGAAATTATAGTAGCGTTACGCTATGGCTCTGATTTAATTAAACTGTTCCCAGGAGGACAATTAGGTGCCGGATTTATTAAAGATATAAAAGGTCCGGTACCCAATGTTGAACTCATGCCTTCTGGAGGCGTGAATTTAGATAACGTATCAGATTGGATTGAAAAAGGTTCATTCGCTGTAGGTATTGGTGGCGACTTAACGAAAGAATTTACAGGAAATAATTTTGAAGTTATTTCAGAAAAAGCTCAAAAGTATGTAGAAGCTGTTAGAAATCGATGAAAGTGAGTGGTAGAAATGAGGCTTTTCACAATTGGTGATTCCATGATAGCCATGAATCCTAGTAATAAAGGACCTTTGAAATTTAATCATACATTCCAAAGAACAATTGGAGGCGCGGAATTAAATGTAGCAATTGGTGCGAGTAGGTTAGGGTTAGAAACAACTTTTTATTCAAAAGTTGGTAAAGATGAATTTGGTCAACATATTATCAATAATTTACGTGGAGAAGGTATTGATACAGATCATATCGAACAAGTATCAGGAAAAAACACGTCCGTTTATTTTAAACAAATAAATGCAGATGGAAGCGGTGCTTCATTTTATTATCGAGACAATGCACCCATTAAAGACTTAACAGAAGATGATGTCGCACATATTAACTTTGATGATATTGATTATTTCCACGTCAGTGGTGTGTTTGTCGCATTATTGCACCATAAAATTGAACTGATTCAAAAAATGATGAAAAAAGCGCAAAAAGCAAATACAACTGTAACTTTAGATCCTAATATTAGACTAAAAACTTGGACTAAAGAGACAGCAAGTGAAAGTCTAGGCGCATTATTACCTTATACAGATATTCTGTTAACAAGCGATGAAGAACTAGAAATCCTTAAAATAGCGACACCATTTGAAAATATTGAAGATTTATTAAAAGAACAAGACTTACAAGAAATTATTATCAAACGTGGACATTTACCGACACAATATGTAAGCAATGAAGAACATTTTGAAACAGAAGTCTTTCCAGTTAGTCCAATCGATACAGTAGGCGCTGGAGATGGCTTTTCAAGTGGATACTTGTTCGCTTTAAGTAAAGGATATAAAGCAAAAGAACGCGTAAGATTCGCAAATGCAGTTGGTGGAATGGTTACAGAAGTAATAGGCGATAACGAAGGATTGCCATATTTAGAACAAGTAGAAAGTTTCTTGAGTGGTAAAGAACTTATAAATAGATAGAAAAGAGTGTGTATACATGAAAGCAGCTAGAGTAATCGGAAAAAATGAACTTGTTGTAGAAACGTTAGATAAACCTAAGATAAACGAAGAACAAAATATTTTAGTAAAAACTAAAAAGGTTGGCATATGCGGTTCAGATAGACATATTTTACATGGAACTAACCCATTAGCAACTATTCCTAGAGTGGTTGGACATGAAGTAGTAGGCGTTGTAGACGAGGTTTATGGAGAGTCTGAATTACAAGTAGGCGATCACGTTGTCGTTGAACCTATTAGACCTTGTGGAGAATGTTATGCATGTAAGCAAGACAGACCAAATGTATGTGAGAATTTAGTCGTCTTTGGTGTTCATGAAGATGGTGGTATGAGAGAGTACTTCGCAATTAATGAGAAGCAACTTCATAAAGTCAATAAAGATATTCCTTTTGAAATGAGTGTTCTGATTGAACCACTTACAATTGGTGCTCAAGCAACTAGTAGAGGGAATCTTCAAGATGGAGATACTCTACTTATACAGGGTGCAGGTCCTATTGGATTATGCATATTACGATACGCTAAGTTGAAAGATGTGAAAGTAATCATTTCAGATCTAGATCAATCAAGATTGGATTATGCAAAACAACAAGGTGCAGATATTACTATTAATGTGGCTCAGAAAGATTTACTTGAAGAAGTTAGATCCATCACGAATGGAGAAGGCGTCAATGTGTCGATAGATGCAGTTTGTATGCCTCAAACATTTGAAACAAGTGTTCAAGTAACATCTGCAGCAGGAAGAGTGGTCGTATTAGGATTTGATGAAAGACCAGCTAACATTTCACAAATGCCTATACAAAAAATGAACTGACAATCGTTGGTTCAAGATTACAAACTTATAAATTTGCAGAGGTAATAGAGAATATTGAAAAAGGTAAGTTTGATGATTTTGATTTAGTCACACATCAATTTGAATTAAATGAAGCAAAAGAAGCATTTCAATATATAGATGAACATCCAGAACAAGTTAAGAAGGCTATTATTAATTTCAATTAGGAGATGGATAAAATGGAAATGACATTTCGTTGGTACGGAAGAAACAATGACACAATTACATTAGAAGATATTAAACAAATACCTAATACAACTGGGATTGTATGGGCACTTCATGAAAAGCCAGTTGGTGCTGTTTGGGAAAAAGAAGAGATTAAAGATGAAGTTGAATATATTGAATCACATGGATTTAATGCAAAAGTTGTTGAAAGTGTAAATGTTCATGAATCAATTAAATTAGGTAACAGTGAACGCGATGAATTAATTGAAAACTATAAACAGACAATTGAGAATTTAGCTGAATATGGTGTGGAAGTTATTTGTTATAACTTCATGCCAATATTTGATTGGACTAGAACAGATATGTTCCATCCATTAGAAGATGGTTCTACAGCACTATACTTTGATTATGAAAAAGTTAAAAATCTAGATCCGAAAGAATTAATAGAAACTGTTTCAAGTGCGAGTAAAAATTTAACAATGCCAGGTTGGGAACCAGAAAAATTAGATCAAATTTCAGAACTATTTGAAGCATATAAAGATATAGATGAAGAAAAATTATGGGAAAACTTTGCATACTTTATAAACGCAATCATTCCAACTGCAGAACGTTGCGGTATTAAAATGGCAATTCACCCAGATGATCCACCATATTCTATTTTCAACTTACCAAGAATTATAACTGGCGCAGATAGCTACGAAAGAATGTTTGAAATCAATAATAGTCCAAATAATGCGATTACGTTATGTACGGGCTCTATGGGTGCTTCTAAAGATAATGATATGGCAGAAATTGCTTTGAAATACCATGAGCACGCACCATTTATGCATATTAGAAATGTTCATATCTATGAAAATGGCAGTTTTGTTGAAACTTCTCATTTTACAGAAGACGGTAATATTGATATTGCACAAATTATGAAACATTTATCAGATGCAGATTATAAAGGGTATATTCGACCAGATCATGGCAGACATTTATGGAATGAAGAATGTCGTCCAGGATACGGATTATATGATAGAGCATTAGGTATTATGTACTTAAATGGATTGTGGGATGCATATCAACTTGAAAAGGAGTCTGGTAAAAATGTTTAGTAAACATGAAAGTTTAAAAGATAAAGTTGTTGTAATTACAGGTGGAAGCGGTGTGCTTTGTAGAACAATTGCGAAAGAATTAGGCAAACAAGGCATGCAAATCGCCATTTTAAATCGTACTTATGATAAAGGTGCAGAAGTTGTTAAAGAAATAGAAGCTGAAGGTGGTATTGCTCGTAACTATTCAGTTGATGTGACAAATGAAGAATCGCTTACAAAAGCTAAAGATGAAATTTTAGAAGCATTTGGAAAAATTGACTATTTAATTAATGGTGCAGGTGGTAATAACCCTGACGCTATTACAGATTCAGAATCATATAATGCTGAAGATAAAAAGAACTTTTTCGATTTAGAACAAAGTGGATTTGAACATGTATTTAATAATAATTTTATTGGTTCATTTGTTGCTGCTAAAGTATTCGGTAAAGAATTACTGAAGTCAGAGCATGCCAGTATTATTAATTTTTCTTCTATGAGCAGTTATGCACCAATGACTAAAGTCCCAGCATATAGTGCAGCAAAAGCTGCCATTAATAATTTTACTCAGTGGTTGGCAGTTTATTTTGCAGAGGAAGATATTAGAGTCAATGCGATAGCACCAGGATTTTTCTTAACAGAACAAAATAGAGACTTATTATTAAATGAAGACGGAAGTCTGACGGCACGTTCAGAAAAAATATTAAGCCAAACCCCACTTGGAGAATTTGGAAAACCAGAAGCACTTATCGGTACGATTTTATGGTTATTAGATAAAGAATATTCATCATTTGTAAATGGCATTACTGTACCAGTTGATGGCGGTTTTATGGCATACTCAGGCGTTTAATAAAAATATAAAGGGGATTGAAGCATGGGGAAAATAGGTAGAAATGGCAAGATTATTTTAATATTTCTATTTTTAGCGGGTGTTATCAATTATTTAGATCGTTCTGCACTTTCAGTAGCAGCACCATTTATACAAGAGGATTTAAAATTAACACCAGGTCAAATGGGTATTATTTTTAGTAGTTTTTCAATTGGTTATGCAATTTTCAACTTTGTCGGTGGTGTAGCTTCTGATAAATTTGGTGCAAAAATCACATTGTTTGTTGCAATGATTGTTTGGTCACTATTTAGTGGTGCGATCGTTTTAGTAGTCGGATTTGTAAGTTTATTTATTGTTCGAATATTGTTTGGAATGGGTGAAGGTCCATTAAGTGCAACGATTAATAAGATGGTCAATAACTGGTATCCGCCTTCAAAACGTGCAACAGCTGTAGGACTAGCAAACAGTGGTACACCTCTTGGTGGTGCTATTTCAGGTCCGATAGTTGGATATATCGCTTTACATTTAGGTTGGAGAGTATCTTTCGTAGCTATTATGGTCATTGGTTTAATTTGGGCTATATCTTGGTGGTTCTTTGCGAAAGAAAAACCAGATTATATTGAAGAAACTAAAATTGATGAAAAAGCAGATATAGCACCAGTTACTACATTTAAATTAGGATACTACTTAAAGAATCCAACTGTGCTCTTTACAGCATTTGCTTTCTTTGCTTATAACTATATTTTATTCTTCTTCTTAACATGGTTCCCAAGTTATTTAGTTGATGCTCGAAACTTAAGTATAGAAAACATGAGTTTAATTACTGTCATACCGTGGGTTTTAGGATTTTTAGGGTTAGCAATGAGTGGTATAGTATCAGACTTTGTTTATAAACATACTGTTCAAAAAGGTGTGCTTTTCTCTAGAAAAGTTGTTCTAGTTGTTTGTTTATTCCTTTCAGCTGTGTGTATCGGTATTTCGGGAATAGTCACAACAACTGCGGGTGCTGTAACGTTAGTTGTCTTATCTGTTTTATTCTTATATTTGACAGGCGCAATTTATTGGGCGATTGTACAAGACGTTGTAGATAGTAATAATGTTGGATCTGTTGGTGGTTTTATGCATTTATTAGCCAATACAGCGGGTATAATTGGTCCAACTATTACAGGTTATATTATTCAAACAACAGGAACATACACAGCTGCCTTTCTACTTGCAGGTGGATTAGCAGTGATAGCTTCTATCGCCGTTATATTCTTTGTTAAACCAATTGTAAAACCTGAAAGCGTATAAAATCGAGTAAAGGATGGGTGAAATAATGGAAGGATTACATCAAATTATTTCTTCTGTGAAAAAAGATGAATTACCTGAATCAGAAATCATAAAAGTATATGAAAAATCTCTATTCAAAGAAAAAAATACAAGTATTATCATGATTAAAGCTGAAAACGAAAAGTATTTATTAGCAGTTGGTAATGATCATTTATTTCAAGATCTTAATGGTGAAGAATATGGTAATGATGCAAAATTGTGCTCATTAACTCATGAAAATAGATTAGCGTTAAATCAATATTTTGAATTTACAAAACCGCGAGCATTTGGTCAGAATGAAACAACGATAGGTTTAGGTGATAGATTAGGTCTTGCGACACCTGGCCATGTTGAAGCAGTACGAACTTCTAAAATGAGACCTGTTTTTGCACAACAAAGTATTCGAGAATTAGATTTAACAAATCGAAAAATGGAAGATGTTATCGACTCAGCAGCTTACAGTGTTATACAAGCAGGTTATACAGATGGTTACGGTGCAGATGGTGATCATCTTAAAGAAGAAAGCGATATTAAACATGAATTAGAGCTCGGTATTTCGATGTTAACTTTAGATTGTTCTGATTACATTAGAAATGATGTTGATTTAGACAATCATGATGAAGTAGAAGCTGCCTATCAACCGTTTAATCAAGAGATAAAGCAATACTATGAAGATAAGTACTTAGGTAAGTCTTATCAAATCGAACATAATGATTTGGTGTTTGATAAACATGAACTTATGAAAGTTGTTGTCGTTTATCATAAAGCAATCGAATACATGGTTTATATATACAAAACTTACATCGAGCCTTTAGATAGAGATATTGATTTTGAAATTTCTATTGATGAAACAATGACTATTACAACACCTTTTGATCACTTTTTCGTATCAAAGGAATTATATGATCAAGACGTGCAAGTGACGAGTTTAGCACCAAGGTTTTGTGGAGAATTTCAAAAAGGTATAGATTATATTGGTGATATTGCTCAGTTTGAACAAGAACTTGAAGTACATGCTAATATTGCAGATTATTTTAAATATAAATTAAGCATTCACTCAGGTAGTGATAAATTCTCAGTATTTCCTTTAATAAGTGAAAAGACGCATAAACGTTTCCATCTAAAAACAGCAGGTACAAACTGGTTAGAAGCTGTGCGCTTAATAGCCATACATGAACCAAAACTATATCGAAATATACATCAATATGCTTTGGATCATTTTGCAGAAACGCAAAAATATTATCACATCACGCCTAATATTGAAGATATAAAGCCAATTGAGCAATTAACTGAATCACAATATAAATCTTATTTAGAAGATGATAATGCAAGACAACTTCTACATGTCTCATATGGATTATTGCTGACAGTTAAAAATGATAATGGTCACTATATTTTTAAAGATGATATATATGCCATTTTAGAAAAATATGAAGATGAATATGCTGAATTACTTAAAAATCATATTGGTAAACATTTGGAACTATTGAACTTTAATTCAAAATAAAAATGAAAGAAAGTGTATAATATGAAATCAATTGTTTGTGAAGAACCTGGGAAAATGAGTATTCAAGAAACTAAAGAACAAAGCTTCATAGAAGATGACCATATATTAATTAATGTAAAACATATTGGAATATGTGGAACAGATATTCATGCCTATGGTGGCAATCAGCCATTTTTTGAATATCCTAGAATATTAGGACATGAATTGTCAGGGATCGTTAAAGAGATTGGAAAAAATGTTGAAGATATTTCGATAGACGATAAAGTTACGATCATACCTTATGTCCATTGTGGAAAATGTTTAGCTTGTCGTAATAATAAGACGAATTGTTGCCAGAACATAGAAGTAATCGGTGTACATAGAGATGGGGGGTATGACAGAATATTTATCAGTTCCAGCTCAAAATTTGATTAAAGTTAACGATTTACCGATTCATATGTCTGCTATGATTGAACCTTTAAGCATTGGTGCACATGGTGTTAATAGAGCAGATGTTCAATCAGGTGAAACAGTATTGGTTGTTGGAGCTGGTCCAATCGGTTTAGGCGTTGCTCGTTTCTCTAAATTAAAAGGTGCAAAGGTTATTGTAGTTGATCTTAGTGCTGAAAGATTAGAATTTTGTAAAGAATGGTCTGAGTGTGATGAAACGATAGTAGTTAGTCCTTCCATTATTGACGACATACTTTCAGTAAATGATAATGAATATCCAACAATTGTGTTTGATGCAACTGGGAATAAGAAGTCTATGGAACAAGCATTTAATTACGTTAATCATGGCGGTAAAATAGTCTACGTCGGTTTAGTTAAAGACACTATTGAATTTGTAGACCCAGAATTTCATGCTAAAGAAATAACACTTATGGGAAGTAGAAATGCGACATTAGATGATTTCGAATTTGTAATTGAGCAAATTCGACAAGGTAAAATACAAGAAAGCTATTTTTCTAAGCATATTAAATTCGAAGATGTCCCAGAATTTTTTAAGCAAGGGAAGTTTCAAACGAATAAAACACTTATAGAACTTTAATTTCAAACTCATTTTAGCAATTTTGCTAAAGTGAGTTTTTTTTGTGCGCAATTTTAATTGGTATGCAGACTTTTTACAAATGTAGAAGTGTAAAAGAGGTTAATTCATTACTTTAGTAACGCGATAGTTTATAATGAATGATATTTTAATGTCTATTGTAATGGACAAACAAAAGTAAAACGCTTACATATATTTGTTTTATGATAAAGCTACAGGGAGGTTGTAAAAGTCATGGAAGGTGATAATCAAGAGAAGTTAATTCATTACTTATTAAATGCGCATTCGTTTGTCGATTCGAATCGATTGGCTAAACATCTAGATGTTTCTACTAAAACGATTTATCGACTTGTTAAACGTATAAATGATTATTATAAAGAGCCTCTTATTATATCTCAAAAAGGTAAGGGCTATCGTATTGATGATAAAGAATATATTGAACAGCATGAAACGGGGCAACTTCATCAAAATGATTTGTTTTCTCCTATTGAAAGACGAAATATGATGACTAAAGATTTATTGTTAATCTCCCCTAAGTCGATATCTATCTTTAATATTATCGAACGTTATTATATTTCTGAAAGTGTACTAAATACAGATGAGAGAAAAATAGAAGAGATGTTAAAACGTTTTAATTTAAATTTAGAAAGAAAGAATCGTCATTTATCTATAAATGGTGATGAGAGTGATATTCGAAATGCATTGTTAGAACTCATTGGAGATGGGCAACTGTCTAATTTCTCTGCATATAATGTTATTGATCAAACTGAAGATAAAGATGCACATTTTGTCCAAGAACAAATAAATAAGATTGAGAGTTATAAAGATATGATTATTCCTTATCCTTATAATGTAAACATTTTCTCTCATTTATATATCTTAATCATGCGCTTTAGAAAAAGAGGTGTAATCAAACAAGACAAAGATAGAAAGACACCAGAATTGATAAAGTTAAAAAATGAGTATCAATCATTTTATAGAATGAGTGACATGGTAATTGGAAATGTTGAACAATATCTTCATACTCAATTACCTGAAAATGAACGAATTTATTTGTTTGAATATCTTATTTCTTCAAGATTTGAAACGCAAAATGTTCAGCATAATCAAGAAGACATGCAATATTCACAAGAAGTCATCGACATAACAAATGCATTGATAGACGGTGCGAGTCAGGAATTAAATCATTCATTTAAAAATATTGATTTAGAGCAGCAACTTCTTAAACATATTAAACCGATGCTTAAACGAATTGAACATGGGTTAAATGTCAGAAATGCTTTAATAGAACAAATTAAAATTGAATATCCACATGTATTTACAGTTATTCGACAAATTTCAGATCAAATTTCTGAAACATATCATATTAAAAAAATGAATGACGATGAAATAGGCTTTTTAACATTGTATTTTGCGAAAGAACTTGAAAGAAACCCGAAGAAAATTCAAACATTGATTACTTGTACAACAGGCATAGGTACTTCTGAATTATTGAAAACAAAAATAGACAGAAATGTACCTGAAATTGAGATTGTAGATGTTAAATCTTCTTTTGATTTACAAGAAGATGACTTGCATAAAATAGATTTGATTATTTCAACTGTTCATATACCTGAAGTAAAGCAAATTCCAATCGTAGTCATCAGCGCAATGTTTAATAAGAATGATCAAATTAAATTGCGAAAAATGATAGAAATGTTAGGTGATAACAATGAATAAATCGCTATTTTATGAAATTAAAACAACTAACGCAATATATCAAGATGTCATAGAAGAAGTAGGTAGTCAGTTAAAGAAAAATCAATACATTCAGTCTGAAAGTATTTTTATTGAAGAAGTACATGAGAGAGAACAACATGGGAATATTGAAATTTTTCCAGAAGTGATTTTACCGCACATTCAAAGTGAGCACATTTTAAAGACTAAAATATTTTTAATAAAAAATGAGACAGATTGTATCCACTGGCATGACCAGTCATTGAAATTGATTATTTTGCTAAATCTTAAACCACAAGAAGATCAAGCAGTATTGCAAGACATTCAAGCATTTATGAGAAATTTAGCAGACGAAGACTTTGTAGAATCATTAATATAATTGGAGGAATGAAAGATGAATATCGTGAGTATTTGTGCTTGTACAGTAGGTATTGCACACACATATATCGCAGCTGAAAAGTTAGAAAAGGCAGCTGAAAAGAAAGGTCATAGTATCAAAATTGAAACGCAAGGGACAATTGGTGTAGAAAATGAATTGTCACCTGAAGATATTAAACAAGCTGATATCGTGTTGCTTGCTGTAGATGTAAAGGTGAGTAATAAAGAAAGATTTGAAGGTAAAAAAGTTATCGAAATACCGACAGATGTTGCAATAAAATCTCCAAATAAATTAATAGAAAAAATCGAACAAATTTCACAACAATAAAGGAGATGCCATATGAATTTAATAGATGTATTAGATGAGAACACAATCTTAACAGAACTTGAGACAAATAATAGAGAAGAAACTTTAGAAACACTCGTTCATTTATTTGATAGAGAACAATATATAGACAATTCAGAAGCGTTTTTAGAAGCGGTTTATAAAAGAGAGTCAGAAGGCGTAACAGGTATAGGTAACTTTGTGGCGATTCCACACGGGAAAAGTAGTAGCGTTAACAAAGTGGGTATTGCAATTGGCGTCTTAAAAGATGAAGTAGAGTGGCCATCTTTAGATGATAAAGGTGCGAAAGTCGTTATATTACTTGCAGTTGGTGAAGATAGCGACAATTCTAAAGAACATTTGAAACTCTTATCATTAATCGCAAGAAAGTTGAGTAATGATGAAGTGATTGAGCAATTACTAAATTCTAAAAATAAAACAGAAGTTGTAGCAATTTTATCTAACTAACAAAGGGGGAGATAACGTGAAAACATTTTTTAATCAGTTGAATTTAAAAGGTCATTTACTTACGGCAATATCTTATTTAATTCCAGTTGTATGTGGAGCGGGATTCATGATCGCAATTGGGATGGCGTTAGGTGGAGATTCATCAACAGATTTGACGAAGACTGGCTATTCATTCTGGGATGTACTCGCAACACTTGGTGGTGCTGGACTGGGTATGTTACCAGTCGTTATTGCAACAGGTATAGCTTATTCAATTGCTGATAAACCGGGTATAGCACCTGGCCTCGTTATTGGTTTAACAGCTAATGCAGTTGGATCAGGTTTTATCGGAGGATTAATAGGTGGCTTCTTGGCAGGTTATCTTGTTGTATTAATTATTAAATATATCAAAATGCCAAATTGAGCAAAAGGGTTAATGCCGATGCTTGTGATTCCGTTTATAGCTTCACTTGTAGGTGGGCTCATTATGGTATATGTAATCGGAGCGCCAATTACACAATTCACGCATATTTTAACTGAGTATTTACAATCTCTAAGTGGTACTTCTAAATTAATTTACGGCATTATCATCGGTGTATTAGCAAGTGTCGATTATGGTGGTCCAATTAAGAAGACAGTATTTGCATTTGTATTAACTTTACAAGCACAAGGTATTCATGAACCTATAACAGCATTGATTGTCGTTAACACAGCTACGCCAATTGGATTCGCATTTGCATATTGGATTGGAAGATTAATGCGTAAAAATATTTATAAAAAAGTAGAAGTAGAAACATTAAAAACAGCATTTCCAATGGGGATTATTGAAATAGTAGAAGGCGTCTTACCGATTGTTTTAAATGACATTATTAGATGTGTTATTGCAACAGGAATCGGTGGTGCAGTAGGTGGCGCGATTTCAATGGTGATGAACGCTGACTCGAAAGTACCGTTTGGTGGCATGTTAGCAATTCCAACAATGTCTCAACCATTAGGTTTCGTCATCGCTATCGTAGCAAATGTTATTGTTACAGCTCTAGTACTTGTACTACTTAAGAAACCTGTAAATGAATCAGAAGAAATGGTCGATGAAATTGAAGAAGATGACATAGAATTAGGAGATATTAAAGTATACTAATGGAGGTTTAACACATGGAGAATGTAAAGTTTTCACCATCATTAATGACGATGGACTTAGATAAATTTAGCGAGCAGATTACATTTTTGAATCAGCACGTAGAATCTTATCATATAGATATTATGGACGGTCATTATGTCCCGAATATTACACTTTCACCTTGGTTTATTGAACAAGTTAAGAAAATTTCTGACGTACCAATTTCTGCGCATTTAATGGTCACGGAGCCTTCATTTTGGGTGGATGAATTATTAAAAGTAGATACAGATTATATATGTATACATGCAGAAGTCGTCAATGGTGTCGCTTACCGATTGATTCATAAGATTCATGATCAAGGTAAAAAAGTAGGGATCGTATTAAATCCAGAAACACCCATTGAAGTGATTAAACCATATATTCAATATTTAGATAAGATCACAATTATGACCGTTGACCCAGGGTTTGCTGGAGAAAAATTTATCGATGAAACATTAGATAAAATAGTAGAATTAAGAAAGTTAAGAGATGAACATCAATACAAATATTTAATTGAAATGGATGGTTCTTCAAATAAGAAGACATTTAGTAAAATTCAAAAAGCCAATCCAGATATTTATATATTGGGAAGAAGCGGGCTATTCGGTTTAGATGAACGTATTGACGAAGCATGGCACAAAATGATAGCAGACTTTAATAATGCATTAACTGAAGTATAACTAATAATACCGCCACCTGAGTTGGACGACAACTCAGGTGGCGGTTAAATTATATTTAAACTATTTAATTATATCTATTAGTTCTTTCTTAGATGCTGACCTTGCTGGTATCCAACCAAATACAATACCAATTAACGTTGAAACGCCGACAGCAAGTAAAATAGATCCTAGACTCACAACACTTTGAACCATATCAGGTGTAACGGCTTCTACAAGTTTAGAAATCAAGATACCTATGATTAAACCTATAATGCCACCGATTAGACATAGCACGATACTTTCTATTAAGAATTGTATTTCAATGTCTCGACCTTTAGCCCCAAATGCACGTCTTATCGCAATTTCTTCTGTACGTTCAGCGACTGAAATATACATAACATTCATCACACCTATACCAGCAATGAATAATGAAATTCCTGCTACTGCTGCAACAAAGTACGTAATGGCATCGAATACTTGTGTAATACTTTTCATGACTTCTTCCATATCTGAATACTGATAACTACCTTCGCTCATGCCCGAACCTCTTTTATTTAAGAGCTTAGCTGCCTTATTAGCGATTTCTTTTTTGTTATCATCGTTATCTACTTTTAATTCAAGTTGTGGAAGTTCCTGACTTAAGTCTCCCATATATCGATTGAATGTTTCGCTAGGCATATTGACTGTATTTTCATACATAGGATTATTGACAATACCTATAATTTTAAATCCTTGGTCATCTATAAATAACGTCTTGCCAATCGCGTCACCTTTGAACGCTTTTTTAGCGATTGTTTGATCGATTGTGACGACTTTTTCTTTCAATTCATTATCTGATTGTGTGAATCCTTTACCTTCAGATGCATTATCGACAAGGTCTTTTTTAAAGATATTGATGTCAGATTGCTTTTGTGAATTGGTCATTTTTGCTCCATAACTTTGACTGTCATCTTCTTTAATTTTAGCATCTGTGACACCGTCTATTTGTTTGACGAGCTCAATATCTTGTTTGTCGAATGGATTTTCTTTAGAGCCTTCCATATTTTCAGGCATGAAGCTAATCATAGCTTGTCCTTTACTCGCACCCGTATCTGCAAATTCATCAGATGCCGTCTTTTTAAAACCATTACCTAAAGACATAATGGTAATGACTGCAGCTATACCGATAATAATACCAATCATCGTAAAGATGTTACGGCGTTTATTCTTCATGATAGATTTGAGAGAGACTGATATGATATTCGGTAAGTTCTTCATTCTATCACCTCTTCTCGCTGAACACGGCCATCTAATATGTGTATCACGCGATCAGTTTGTTCAGCTACTTTACGATCATGCGTAACAATAATCATGGTTGTATTTTGTTCACGATTAAGTCGCACAAATAAATCCATAATATCTTTAGAAGTTTGAGAATCAAGCGCACCTGTTGGTTCATCAGCAATAATGAATTTAGGTTTATTGACAATCGAGCGCGCGATGGCGACACGTTGTTGTTGACCACCCGATAACTTATTCGGTACAAGATGTTTTTTATCTGCTATTCCAACGTCTTTTAAGACAGATTCAACACGTTGTTTACGTTCTTTTGAAGACATACCTGAATATAATAGGGGGATACTAACATTCTCCATAATCGTATTATTTTGTATCAATTTAAAATTTTGAAAGACAAAACCGACTGTTTTATTTCTAATAAAGGCAAGCTTATTATCTGAAACTTGTTGATAATTCTCATCATCAAACAGATATTCACCTGTGTACCCTCTATCTATAAACCCTAAAATATTAATTAGTGTACTTTTCCCAGAACCTGAAGGGCCCATAATCGCGATAAATTCACCTGTATCAATAGATATATTAATATCTTTCAATATATGATTTGTTTCTTCTCCGTTTTTAAAGTGTCGATTAACATTTACTAAATTAATCATGATGCTATATCAACCTTTTCACCATTATTTAATGTTTTCTTAGGTGAGATGATCAGTTTATCGCCAGATTTAAGTCCTTTCTCAACATAGATTTCACCGTTTTGTCGTTTAATATTAATATGTCGTTTATGAACTTTATGATTTTTATCGATAACAAATACATGATTGCCTTTTGTTAATACAGACTTAGGTAATTTAATCGTATCTAAAGGAATTTCTCCTTCAGTTGAGAAACCACTACGAACAGAAATGTCTAATTTACCAATCGTTACTTGATATTTAGAGTTGCCTTTACCAACACTTGGATTATTAGAAACAGGATTAGATGTCTGCGTTGTCTCACTTTCTGGATCTGCAGTATTCATCGATTCACTTTGGTTACTATCATCGTAACTTGTAGGTAATTCAGAAATCTTTGTCACTTTCCCTTTACCTTGTTCGCCAGTACTGTTCACCGTTACATTAACTGCATCGCCAACCTTAATTTTAGTAATATCAAATTCAGATACAGAAGTTTTGATTTGAGGTTCACTTGCGACTAATTTTAAAATCGCTTCACCACTGTTAGCGTCATTATCATTTTCCATTTCGACTTTACCATCAAATGAAGCATACATACTTTCGTTTACTTGACGATCGTACTGCGATAATTGCTTGTTAGATTCACTTAATGTATTTAAATCCTTAGATAAAGTGTTTTGTAAATCATTATTGTTCGGTTGCTGATTAATATTTTGGTAGTCTTGATCCACTTTGTTTTGTGCAGCATTTACTTTATCTTGTAAATCTTGGCGCTTTTGATCATTTACATTATAGTTAATCAATTGATCACCTTGTTTAACAGATTGACCATCTTCAACAACTGTACTCACAAATTCTCCTAGCTGATCATTATTGTTATAAGTTTTAATTTTAGTAGGTGCAGCCTTACCAGAAATACTTAAAGGAGATTCCTTTTTAACTTTATATGTATCATAACCATCTTTTTTATCGTCTGTGTCATTTGTCGTTTGTTTTACAATAAGCGCAACAACAACTAACAAAATGATAACGATAATCCCGATTATCCAAAATAATTTACGCTTCAACTTATTCCACTCCTATATATTTTTATTCTCACATGGGAAATGTTACCACAGTTAGGAACAATAAAAAATAATACTTATGAGATTTAAGAATATTAAATTTGTAATTAATTATTCATGGTTTTTTATGTAATTCACAAACAATAGTGGAATTATACATGAGTGATAGAGCGTAAAATTAAAAATATCCATAAAAAAGCACAAAAAAATAACCATCGCTAACTTTGGAAAAATCGATGGTTAAATGGTGAATCCCCCTTTTAAAGAAGGTGGGTAACACCTGTGAAATTGGTTTAGTACTAATTAGTAATAATCGCCATAAAAAATAATTGTTTTTAACTTTGGAGGTTTAAATGGTTATTTTTAACCTAATCAAAAATCCACCGTCTTTTTGACGGGCCACAGGCAACGTGTGACAGCACGTTACCTTTTTATGCATATATTATACAATAAATATAGACATTTTGTCTATAACAACCTAAAAATAATGTTACAAATAATGGGAAATTGGTATAATATAACAGAGCAAGTTAGATAGATGGTGGCTAATCTCTTAAATGAAGGGGTGATGCCTATGATAATGGTTTCAACTCCTAGAAAGGAGTAATATGACTGATTATGAAATACTAATGATTGTTATTTCGATCATTAGTTTAGTACTAATTAGTAACAATAACCATAAAAAATAACCATCGCTAACTTTGATCGGTTCGATGGTTAAATTTATTAAACTTTAACTTTTGAAACAGTCACCGTCTTTTTAACGGGCTCACAAGCAACGTGTTACAGCACGTTGTCTTTTTCATTTACATAATAGCATAATTTGGTATATTTTGTCTATTTCTGTTGAGTGATCATATGAATATTTAATTTGAGTAGTTCTTTAAGAAGTACATGAATATCATATTCTATGCAAAAATTAAATAACGATTATAAAATTTAAGAATATTAATTATATAATTAACTATTTTATTAATGCTTTATGAATGTTAACCTTAAATTATACAAAAAGCAAAGGAGTATAGTGATGAAACATTCAAATTTATTATTTGCACCAACTTTAAACAACTATAGAGAACGACCTAAGTGGTTGTTAAATATGATTTTGGTCATTATTTTATCAGTTGCTTCAATATGGATTACATCAATAACAACTGATCTTACTGCTGATTTAAAAGAAGCTGGATTAAGTGAAACTGAAATTGATCAAATGTCTACATTTACTACAGTATTTGCATACATAGGTGGTATTTTAGCACCAATTATAGGCATTGCTTTTTCATTTCTAATTTTTCTTATTATCTCAAAAATTATGAAATCTGATGTAAAAGCTTCAAGTTTATTTGCAGCTACAACATTTGTAAAATTAATTACAACAATCTTTAATCTCATCGTTATAGCTATTATAGCAATTGTAGGTTTAGATCCAGTTAAACACTCTATTACAAGTTTGGCAGTATTTAGCCAAAGTAATGATTATCTCGGTGTATTTGATTTATCAATATTATTAGCAGCATATTTATTTGGAGTTGTATTATATGCAACAAGTAGATTTAAAGGAAAGACAGCAGTAATATGGACTGTGATTTATCTTGTTGTCGTAATTGGAATAGGTTTAATTCAAGCAAGTATATAATGAATTGATCAATAAAGCCCGTTTTCAAGGAAACGGGCTTTAAATATTATTTATAATTTTTTAAGTAATACGCGCCACCTAAAAGGCCAACAGGAATTCCAAATAAAGGTGTGATTAAGACGCTTAAGACAAGAACTGCAACTAGTACAACTGCTATATTATAACCCGTTAATTCTAATTCAAGTAAATCGTTGAAACTTTTCTGAAGTAATTCTTTTACTTTCATGATTAACCCTCCATAGATAATTTATGTGAAATTATTCATTTTATATTATACCATCTCATATAATTACTGGTAAAATAGATGTCATTTTTATCTCTTTAATATATATGATTACCATAATTATATATAAAATGTTACATTTATATTATAAATAAATATATTATGAATATCATAAGTTTTTGAGAATTTAAAATAATATTAACAACGAAAGAGGTGTGTCACATGGGTTTTTATATAATGTTACTTTCATTTATATTAGGTTTAGTTATTGTAGTAGTTGGTATAAAACGTAGAAAAGAACATAATATTTATAAAGGATCTATAGTTGTTGGTGCGATTTTTATTATCTTTGCTATTTATTTAGGATGGCCAAAACAAAGAATAAAGTACTAAAGGGTGAATCTTTATGAAACAAATTATTTTATTAATATTAATAGCAGGTATACTTCCAGTTATCGCAACTAATTTAGAAGGAAGTTTAACCAATTTATCTCCAGTATTATGGGGAGTTTCAATATTTCTCTTTATAATAGCTGCATATAAAGTAGTAAAAAAGGTCATAAATTGAGGTGGCTCTTTTAAAAAACAAACGATACACTCTATAACTTTATCTCTTATTTAAGTGAAAAGTGTCAGAGTGTATCGTTAATTTATATTTACATATTTTGATTTTGAGCTTTTAACTTTTTAGAAGTGATGAGATTGACGATTAACCATACGAGTTGTGTTAAGAATGGAATGATAAAAAGTGTTGCCATGATACCGATAGAGAACCATTTTAATTCTGTTGTTTGCACAGCTCCAGTGGCATCGACTTCTCTAAACCATAAAAAGATTGAGAACATTAAAAATGCACCAACTTCAATGATTGTTAAAATCCACCACAATATCCATGATACTTTCATGAGAATGCCTCTTTTCAGTATATAATATATTAATTTAATATTATCATTTAAATATTAAATGGGCAATAAAGGGAAGAATGCTTGAATATATGATATGGTTTGAATAACATGTAGATAATAATATGAGTTTGAGGAGGGATATAGTGGTTAAGAATTTAATGGAATGGGTTGCGTCTATCGTTGTCGCTATTGTTGTGGCGTGGCTTATTACGACTTTTTTATTTAGTAGATATGAGGTGCATGGACAGTCTATGTATCCTACGTTTAATGATAAAGACAATTTGATTGTTAGTAAAATTTCGAAAACGCTTGGTACGATTGATAGAGGTGAGGTGATTATTTTTCATGCGAATGAAGAAAAGGATTATATTAAGAGATTAATTGGTGTACCTGGAGATACTGTCAGTTATAAGAACGATCAATTATATATCAATCATGAAAAAGTTGCAGAACCTTATTTAGATTTTAATAAGAAGCATAAGTTCACGGAATATTTAACGGAAAACTTTGATGTATCAGAAACAAAAAATTCTGAAGGTGAAAAAGTAATTCCAGAAGGTAAATATTTAGTCCTCGGTGATAATCGTTTGAATAGTAACGATAGTCGTCAAGATGTTGGGCTCATTACCGACGAACAAATTGTAGGAAAAGCTAAAATAAGAATTTTACCAACGAATAATATGAAATATGACTTTTACGCTGATTCGTTTGATCATGTAAATGAGAATTGATTGGAACAATATGCTAAACTTTAATTAACTGCATGTAGACTTTATAGAATAGGATGAGGCTAATGTCATTTGAGATTGAGACTTTAGATAAAGAGAAGAATATAGATTTGATTACAATCTATGATGAGCGTTCAAAGGTTCAATTCACGAATTTTGGTATGCGGATTGTCGATTGGAAAATTGATGGTAGATCCGTTATCCTTGGTCCGACTGAAAGCGATGATTTAATAGAATATTATGAGCAAAATCCTTATTTCTTTGGTGCGACTGTTGCAAGATATGGTGGCAGAATTGAAAATGGTCAGTTTGTATTAAATGGTGAATCCTATCAGCTTGAACAAAATGATGGTGTGCATAATTTACATGGTGGCTCTAACGGTTTATATACTCAAGTATGTGATTATGACATTGTTAATGAAGATGATGTTGTCCGTATTGTATATCATGTAGAATTGAAACATTCAATTGATCATTTCCCAGGTGATATTGATATGACCGTAACACATCAATATGATTTAACGAATTTGAAGTGGTCGATTATATATGAAGCAACGAGTACTGAAGATACTTTATTAAATCCGATGAATCATGTGTATTTTAATTTGAATGAAACAAATGCATCTATTGAAAACCATCAACTTCATCATAACGTTCAATTATATCCGCTTAAAGATAATCAAATTGTAGAATCTCTCGATACAGAGAATATTAATGTAGAAATTGGTAAAGAAAGTATAACTTTTAAAGAATTATTTGAAAGTGGATTACAACAAATCAATCAATTTAATGGTATCGATCATCCAGTGACATTAGAAGATGGCACTTTCAAAGTGTCGAATGATGAATTGGAACTTGAAATGACGACTGATCAGAATGACGTTGTCATATTTACATTGAACGATGTAGATTGGAATGATCTCAAAGACTCTATTAATGTACATGGTGGCTTCACATTAGAAACGCAATCACTACCTAATGATATTAATTTATTAAATGAAGCAGCACCATCAATTTTAAGAAAAAGCGACACATTTAATAGTGTCACAAGTTATCAAATCAATTATAAGAAATAGTTTATATAATAGAAGACAATCATACTTTCATGACCAATCTTGTTTAGAAGCGTTGGTTATGAAAGTATTTTTTATGTCTTATTTATCAATGACTTTCATAAATAATGTCTTTTAATTTTAAAATAGCAGGTTCGATATCTTCTCGATTTATTTTCGCAAATCCAATAATAAGTGTCTTAAATGGTGTGTTTTCAGGTTCATCAGCCATGAAACGTCTAATCGTATATAATTCTATATCGTGGTCATGCGCCTTTTGTTCAATCTCTTGGTAACTTAAGTCTGTCTTAATATTAATTAGAAAATGCAGTCCTGCCTCCATGTCGTAAATCGAGACGTCTTCTTTAAATGCCCTTTTTAATACTTTTAGAAAAAGCTCTCTCTTTTCAGTATAAGTATGATGCATTTTACGAATATATTTCTCATAGTTTCCGGATTTAATAAATAAATGTAGGGCGTAGGCATTTATTAAGCTTAAATCTGTAATGGATGTATCTGTTATCGCATCGAATTTATATAAGAGTGAATAGGGTAAGACCATATAACTTATTCTCAAACTTGGCATTAATGTCTTCGCGAATGTACCTAAATATATGACACGTTCATTCTTATCTAAACTATACAATGAAGGAATATTGTCTGTTCCATATTTATATTCACTATCATAATCGTCTTCTATAATATATTTATTATGTTCCGTTACCCAGTTGAGTAATTCAATTCTTCTTGAAATCGGCATTATGGTACCTGTTGGAAATGGATGAGAAGGTGTTGTCACGACAAAATCAGGCTTTGCCTCTTTAACATGTTCAACAGATAACCCTTTGTTGTCTAGCGGAATATTAACGACATCCTGTCCCATGCCGATCAATAGCTTTCTCATTCGTGAATACCCAGGATTTTCGATAGCAATTTTTTGATTGTTTGAAAATGCTTTGAATAAACTGCTCAATAAGTTCGCTGTCCCTGATCCGACAATGATTTGTTCAGGGTAACAGACGACACCTCTTTTTGTATGAAATCAATTGAGCGATTGATTTTCTTAGCTCAAGCGGTCCTTTATATACAGGGATTTCTGACATTTCATGCTTGAAAAGGTGAAAAGCTTCTTTCACATATTTTGACCATAAGTCTATTGGAAATTGTGAGATGTCTGTTGTCATATGCGATAAAGAATAACGATATGAAGATTTAATTTGAGTTGGGTTATTGTTTAAAGGTTGCGTAATATGTTGATCTTGAATGATTAACTTATTTAATGCTTCAACAAAGTATCCTTGTCTTTCCTTTGTATAAATATAGCCCTCAGCGAAAAGTTGTTCATAAGCATTCTTAACAGTGTTAATACTGACATTTAAATCAATTGAAAGTTGTCTTTTAGATGGTAATTTTTCATGACTGTTATATTTCTGAGAGAGTATATCTTGTTTTAATTTGAGATAAATTTCTCTATATTTGTAAGTTTGAGTCATATCGTTCGCCCCTCTGGTACTATTAAAAATTAAAAACTGGTACTTTTCATTATACCAATCTTTTTTTAATATGTACTAAATAAACAATAGGAGGGATTTTGATGGGTAAGACTCAAGAACAATTAGAATCTTTACGTAACGAATATGTAGCAAGAGGTGTCAGTAATGGTAATACACATATTGCTGATTTTGCAAAAGGGGCAACAGTTACAGATAAAGACGGTAAAGAGTGGATTGACTTTGCAGGAGCAATTGGTACGTTAAACGTTGGTCATTCACATCCTAAAATAACTGAACATTTAAAAAACGAGCTTGAAAGATTTATTTTACCTGGTTTCAATGTCATTATGTATGAAAGTTATATTAAATTAGCAGAGAAATTAGCAGAAATTACACCAGGTGACCATAAAAAGAAAACAGTATTACTAAATTCTGGTGCAGAAGCAGTAGAAAACGCTGTGAAAATCGCTAGAAAATATACAGGTAGACAGCAAGTTGTATCATTTATTAGAGGCTTCCACGGAAGAACAAATTTAACAATGTCTATGACAAGTAAGGTAAGACCATACAAATTTGGATTTGGCCCATTTGCACCAGAAGTATATCAAGCACCATATCCTTATTTAGCAGATAAACCTGAAGGATTAAGTGATGAGGCATACATAGATTCAGTCATTAAAGATTTGAAGAATTTCTTTATCGCAACAGTGGACCCTTCAGAAGTGGCATGTGTAGTTATTGAGCCAGTACAAGGTGAAGGTGGATTTATCATTCCAGATAAGAAATTTATTCATGCATTAAAAGACATTTGTGAAGAACATGGTATCGTATTTATTGCAGATGAAATTCAAACCGGCTTTGCACGTACTGGTAAGACATTTGCAATTGAGCATTTTGATGTTATTCCAGATTTAATGACTGTATCAAAATCTCTAGCAGCAGGATTCCCATTAAGTGGCGTTGTAGGACGTAGTGAAATTATCGACAGCCCAAATCCAGGTGAAATTGGTGGTACATATGCAGGAAATCCACTTGCATGTGAAGCGGCATTAAAAGTAATTGAAATTATTGAAGAAGAAAACTTAAATGCTAAAGCTGAACAACTTGGTACAACAATTCAATCAAGATTAGAAGCATTTAAATTAGAACATTCATTTATAGGAGATATTCGTAGATTAGGCGCAATGGTCGCAATGGAAATTGTCGATCCAGAAACGCAATCACCTGATAAAGTTAAAGCGTCACAAATCGTTAAAGCAGCAAATGAAAATGGTTTATTATTATTATCAGCTGGTATTAACGGAAATGTGATTCGATTTTTAGCACCGTTAGTCATTACAGATCAAGAATTAAACAAAGGATTATCAATCTTAGAATCTAGTCTTTAAGAAATTTGACCAATAAAAATGGGGTATAATTATGAATTCTCAATTTAATAAATCAATGAACATAGCAGACGTACTATTTCTCGCGATTGGCGCCATGCTTGGATGGGGCTGGGTTGTTCTTTCGGGAGAATGGATTTCACAAGCAGGATTTCTAGGTAGTATTATCGCATTTGTAATTGGTGGATTATTAGTAATTTTTATTGGATTAACATACGCAGAGATTGCCTCTGCAATTCCTGAAACAGGTGGCGGATTTGTCTTCGTTAAGAAAGCATTTAGTCCTGGCGTAGCATTTATATCTGGTTGGTCAGTGCTATTTGGCTATGTATCTGTTATTACTTTTGAAGCAGTCGCATTGCCAACTGTTATAGACTATGTCATACCATTTGAACATTCTGGTTTATTATGGAATTTAGCTGGCTGGGATGTTTACTTAACTTGGGTACTCATCGGTTGGTAGTGACCCCCAAAGTTAGAGTTTCCATTATGCTATTAATTGGCTGGATTGAGTTCGGTATTGTACTGGACTTCGTCCAGCCAATTTTAATTTCAAACGTTCATTGTTATACCAATAGATGTAATCCTCAATTCTTCTTTTTAATGTTTCATAGTTAACAAGTTCTTCTCCATGATACATTTCCTGCTTCATGATGCCAAAGAAATTCTCCATAGAAGCATTATCCGCACACGTCGCTTTACGTGACATACTTTGATAAATCCTTTGTTCCGATAATCTTCTAATCCATGCATTATGCTGATAATGCCAACCTTGATCAGAATGTATCGTCGTACGATATGGTGCTTCATGCTTAATGATTGTAACTGCTTTATCCAATGATTGAAGTACTAAGTCTAATGTTGGTCTTCTGGATATACCATAAGAAATGATTTCCCCATTGTATAAATCCATAATAGGGATGAGATATAATTTTTGTTCTTCAGCACATTTAAATTCAGTGATATCTGTCACTAATTTTTGAAGTCGAATAGATGTATGGAATCTACGATTCAAGCGATTTTCAGCCACTTTACCAACTGTACCTTTGTATGATTGATAGCGTGATTTACGTGTGAATTTTTGACATTTTAATCCTAGTTCTCGCATAATTCGTTGTACTTTCTTATGGTTAATGAGATAACCTTGATTTCTCAAAGCTAAATATATACGACGATAGCCGTATTTACCGTTGTGTTTTTGAAAAAGTTCAATGATCTTTTTCTTCCAACCTTTATCTAAATCTTCCTTTTGTAATTGTTTGGCATGGTAATGATAGGTTGCTTCTGGTATACCAACCTTTACTAAGATATCTTTTAATTTGAATCCTTCTTCTTTGAGTTCGAATGCCACTGCTGCTTGTGCTTTTCTAGAAAGGCACTCGGATTCTCTCGAAAAGCGTTCAACTTTTTTAAATAAGCATTCTCTAATCGAAGATTTTCATTTTCTAGCTCTAACTCTTTTTCTCGTGATAGGTTTTGATTAGATTTCTTCTGTTTCTTCTTTTTCATGGGAGGTCGTCCTTTCGGCTTTTCGAGTCCTTCCACACCTTCTTTGTCATATATCTTTTTCCAGCGCACAATAATAGATGGGGTATTTAGGCCAAATTTAATCGCTGTATCTTGGAAGGAATCGCCTGTTCTTTTCATATAGTTTAATACATTTATTTTGAATGTAACAGAATAAACTGTCTTTTTCTGTTTCTTTTTAATGCCATCTACACCGAATGATTGAAAGGCTTTTACCCATGTTCGTATAATAATTTTATCAGGTATATTATATTTTTTAGCTAATTTTCGATAACCATAATGGCCATCTAGATAATCTCTTACAACTTTCAACTTAAATTCATCACTATATTTTGTCATATTAAAACACCCCCTAAAGTTAGTTTTTTTACTCTAACTTTAGGGGTGCAGTACCGTTCTATAGGTAGTGTTATATTAACATCATTAAACTACTTTGGCGTTAAACCAGCTGCAGTTATGCAGACTGTTTTTACAATATTTATTGTAGGCGTAGGTTTATTATTATTCTTTGGTGCAGGTTTCAATGGTGACTTTACACATCTTAAACCATTATTTAATGGTGGTGTAGGTGGGACAATGTCTGTTCTGATCATGATTCCATTCTTATTTGTAGGGTTCGATGTTATTCCACAAATAGCTGAAAAAGTAAAAGCACCTTCTAAAAAAATAGGTGGTATTTTAGTTATCTCTATTATAGCATCGGTTATCTTCTATTTATTAATTGTGTTTGGTGTTGCGACTGGTTTAACACCAAGTCAATTAAGTACAAGTGAATTAGCTACGGCAGATGCAATGGTGAATTTATTTGGATCAAGTGGATTTGGTATATTACTCGTATTAGGTGGAATTGCTGGTATTATCACAAGTTGGAATGCATTTATTATCGGTGGTAGTCGTATTTTATATGCGATGGCGAAAAATAATATGATTCCTAAGTGGTTTGCATACATTCACCCTAAATACAAAACACCAACACACGGTATTATATTCCTTGGTGTATTAGCATTTGTTGCACCATTATTAGGTCGTCCTGCATTAGTATGGATTGTTGATGCTGGTGGAATCGGTGTTTTATTAGGTTATTTCTTAGTTGCTTGTGCATTTTTGAAATTAAGAAAAAGTGAACCTAATTTAGAAAGACCATATCGTATTAAAAGTGGTAAAGTAGTCGGTTGGATTGCTGTTATTTTAAGTATTGCATTTATCGCAATTTATTTACCAGGAATGCCTTCATCACTTATTTGGCCACATGAATGGATTATCGTATTCGTATGGTATGGCATAGCAGCAGTATTATATTTAACTAAATCAAAAGGGGATGAAGTATTTGAAACAGCTAAAAGTATACAATCCAGCAACGAATGAAGTCGTTAAGTCGATTCCTTATACTTCTGAAGAAGAAGCCATTCAACAAATTGATAAAGCGCAAGTTGCATATGAATCATGGCGTGAAAAAGACGCACATGAACGTTCATCTCTTTTATTAAAATGGTATCAATTAATTGATGAACATAAAGAAGAATTAGCGGAATTAATTACATTAGAGAATGGTAAACCTTATAAAGAAGCATTAGGCGAAGTTGCCTATGCGAATAGTTACATTCAATGGTATCAAGAAGAAGCAAAACGTATTTATGGTAAGACAATACCTGCTAATCAAAAAGGTAAAAAGATTATCACTGATCCGTTCCCTGTAGGTGTTGTTGGTGCAATCACACCTTGGAATTTCCCAGCAGCAATGATTGCGAGAAAAATGGCGCCAGCATTAGCAGCAGGTTGTACAATTGTTTGTAAACCAGCTTTAGAAACACCATTAACGACGATAAGAATGGTTGAATTGGCACATGAAGCAGGTATTCCTGAAGAAGCCATTCAATATGTTGTATTAAGCGGTAAAGACGCAGGTAGAATATTTACTGAAAGTCCAATTATACAGAAGATAACATTCACAGGATCTACACCAGTCGGTAAACATTTAATAAAAGATTCTGCAAATACAGTTAAAAATGTCACGATGGAATTAGGTGGATTAGCACCAGTTATTGTTCATAAAGATGCAGATATTGAATTAGCAGTTGATCAAACAATAGCGACTAAATTTAGAAATTCAGGTCAAACTTGTATAAGCGCAAATAGAATTTATGTACACCAAGATATAGAAGAAGCTTATACAGAACGTTTAACTGAAAAAGTAAATGCATTAAATGTAGGAAATGGCTTAGAAGAAGGCGTTGAAATGGGTCCACTCATTAATCAACAAGCTGTAGATAAAGTTATTGACCAAATTGAAGATGCTGTTCAAAATGGTGGAGAATTGTCATTACCATTAGAACAATTAAAATTAGGTGGAAATTTCTTAAAGCCAGTCGTTATTAGACAAGCAAATCTTGAAATGAAAGTGATGCACGAAGAAACATTCGGACCAATCGCAGCAGTCATGGCATACGAAGACTTAGATGAAGTTATTAAAGTTGCCAATGATACAGAATATGGTTTAGCGGCTTATTTCTTCACGAATGACTATCGTACAGGCTTTGACATTTATAAGAAGCTTGATTTCGGTGTGATAGGTTGGAATGATGGTGCGCCATCAGCAGCGCATGCGCCATTTGGAGGATTTAAAGAAAGTGGATATGGTCGTGAAGGCGGTATCGAAGGTATCGAGCCTTATTTAGAAACTAAATATTTATCAATCGGTAATATGTAATAAATGAACCCCCTAAAAGTGACCACTTTTAGGGGGTTCTCATATGTATCTATTTCTAGAATACATTTTTAAATACTATGATATTATCTAATGTCTTTGACAATTTGACCGTCTATGGAAACGACTTTAATGTTATTTGGATCTCTTAATACTTTGATGTCTTCTAAAGGATTTTGATCTAGTATAATGAAGTCTGCTTTCTTGCCTACTTCAATTGTACCTAAGTCTTCGTCATAACCTAAACATTCAGCAGCTGTCTTAGTAGACGAAACAATGGCTTCCATTTCTGTCATGCCGTGTTCAACCATAAGTTCTAATTCTCTTAAATTAGTTCCATGTTTGAATACACCTGCATCTGTACCCATTGCTATTTTCACACCAGCATGATGTGCTTTCTTAAAGCTATCAATATGGTCTTGCATAACTTGTTTAGATTTCTTAATAGAATTTTCACTCATACCTAATTCTTCAGCGAATTCTATAACAGAAAGAGGTGCGAGTAATGTAGGTACGAGATACATTTCTTTTTCTTTCATTAATTGAACTGCTTCATCATCTAAATATATACCATGCTCAATTGAGTGAATGCCTGCTTCTATACATTGTTTAACACCTTGCAACCCTTGAGCATGCGCCATAACTTTTCGATTATTTCTAAATTGCGCTTCTTCTACAATGACTTTTAATTCTTCTAATGAGAATTGCGTATAATCTGGATGGTCAGTTGCACTTGTTACACCACCCGTTGCATGTACTTTTAATACATCAGCACCAGCTCTTAACATTTCGCGTGCTTTTTTACGAACTTCATTCACACCATCACATATGCCACTCGGTAAACCAGGATAGCCATCTTGCAAAATAGGTAGTTGTATACCGGATTTAGTATAACTGTCCCCATGACCACCTGTAATGGTTAATGCGTTGACACTTATCTGTAAACGCGGTCCGAGTATTAAACCATCATTCACAGCTTCTTTTAAACCTAAATCTGCTCCTAAAGCATCTCGAACGGTTGTAACACCTGCATCAACTGTTCGTTTTAAATGATCAATTGCTTTGTAGAAGTTATATGAAAAAGGTGTCGCTAATCTTCTCTCTAAAGGTTCCATTTCCAACATAACATGAACATGACTATCAATCATGCCTGGTAATAGATATTGACCATTTCCTTCTATTATATTATCTCCATTTAAATGAGTACCAATTTCAGAAATGACATTATTTTCAACTTTTATATCAACACCTCGTTGAATGTCTTTTCCAGTACCGTCTATTAAATTGATGTTTTTTATAATCATATCTATGTCCTCCTCAATTACTTAATAAAGTTCATTAATATAGATGTTAAAATAACGGATGCAACTGTAACTGTTGTAAACCCACCAATAATCATTGGGCTCAATAACTCATTAAATACATCTTCTCTGTCTTCCTCATTATCAGTAACAGATCGACTGACTTCTTCACATAAAATAAAATCACCTGGGAAACCATACAATGCGGTTAAAGCAACTGGCAATGCTTTAGTTGGTTTCCAACCAATTAATTTAGCACCGATAAATCCACCAATTAAAATACCAATTGTACCTATAACAAGAATGGATAAAATAGCAGGTAGGTATTCCCATAAATCATGTGGTTTAATGCCGCCCATAGAACCGATAACGATTAAAATGATAATAACCATCATAATTGTGAATGATTGATTACGTTCCAGTTCTTTTTGTTCAAACAAGCTAATTTTCAAACCGATAACACCAAATAATAAACTGATGAGTGTGAAGTGAATGCCTGTTACTTCACCAATCATGAAAGCAATACTTGCTAAGAAGAACATAATAAAGAGTCTGATAACATTGTTTTGAAGTAACGGATTCTTATTAAATATCGTTTCTTTCTTAGGTTCATTTTTGTTAGAAATATTAGCGACATTTTTGTCTGAATGTCTATTTGCTAAGTAATATTTTGAATAGCGTTTCATAAGAATAGAACTTAATGGCATACCGATAACACCTTGAAGTGCTTGCACGATAGCTGGTAAAACAATGAGATTGGCCAATCCTAAATCTTGAAGTTTTTCGACTGTGATGAGCAGCGCGACGATACCTCCAGCAATAGGTCCAACTCCTGAAGCGGCAGTACGGAAATCAAATAGGAGTGTAACGAAGACTAATATTAAGGTTGTAGAACCCAAAATACCTAATATTGATATAACAACTGCTTTCCATTGTGATTTAAGTATATGAAGCGGCATCATTGTACCCATATGCATGATAACTGGTGCAATAATAAGCGCGCCTAGCGAAGGTAAAATGGCATTATCTAATATCTTTTCAGGTAAGACGCCTGCCCATGATAAAAGCAAATAACTGACCATTGCCGTTAATAACATTGGTACACGAGCCTTTGTAAGATAAGATATAATTTCCCCGAGAACGATTAATGCGAATAGTATTGTTGCTGAAATAAGCGGTTCACTAACCATTAGCATTCCCTCCTTTTTAAAGTTAATAGTCAAACTTTAGCATATCTAAATCAAGAAGTTAATAGTATTTTCTAAAAATTTAGAATATATAGATAAATATTACACTATTAATTGCATTCAATATATAACAAGAATTTAAATATTATTCGATGGTATATAACATTTGTTCAATAAAAAAACAGTAAACATGTCATATGACGATGTTTACTGTTTATAAGATTTATTCATTTGAAGTAGATTGCTTGCGTTGATTCAAATAATAAACTACAAGCAATAGTATAATCCATAAAGGTGAGTACATTAGTGCTGTACGTGTATCATTTGCAAAGAACAAAATAACTAATACAAATACAAAGAATATTAATGCAAGATATGATCCAATCACACCGAATGGATTTTTGAATTTAGATTTTTCGTGTAAAGATTTGTCTTCTCTTCTAAATTTGATATAACAAATTAAAATGATAGACCAAATAAAAATAAAGAATATCGTAGCTAATGTCGTAACGAGTGTAAATACGTCATCTGGTATAAAATAATTTAATATCGCAGCGAAGAATAATACAACACCTGAGAATATCAATGCCGGATAAGGGACACCACGTTTATTTGTCTTGCTTAACCCTTCAGGCGCATGACCCGTTTGACCTAAACCATAAACCATACGACTATTACTGAATAATCCACTGTTTGCAGCACTTGCAGCTGAAGTTAACACAACAAAGTTAACAATACCTGCAGCAGCTGGAATACCAGCTAATACAAATAAATTAACAAAAGGACTTTCAGCAGGATCAATTTTATTCCATGGTGTAATACTCATAATGATTAATAAACTTAATACATAGAAAATTAAAATACGAATACCGATAGAATTAACCGCTTTAGGTAAATTCTTTTCAGGATCTTTCGTTTCACGAGCTGTAACACCTACAAGTTCAATTCCTACAAAGCTAAATACCGCCATTTGAAATGCCAGTAAGAAGCCCATAGTACCATTTGGGAAGAAACCATTATGGCTATATAAATTATGAAATCCAGATTGAATACCAGTGCTAGATTTAAAGCCATTAAATATCATCCATAAACCAATGACAATTAATAATATAATGGCGATAATTTTAATAAGTGCGAACCAAAATTCGACCTCACCAAATAATTTTACAGTCATAAGATTTAAACCTAAGAGTATAACAACAGTCGCAATTGCAGAAACATATGCAGGAACATCAGGATACCAAAACTGAATATACTTAGCCACAGCCGTAATATCCGCTATTCCCGTTGCAACCCAACAAAACCAATACGTCCATCCAGTTAAAAACCCGAATAAAGGACCTAAGTAATGTTCAGCAATATCAATGAAAGAATTGTAGTTACTATTTGAAAGTAATAATTCCCCTAAAGCTCTCATCATAATAAATAAGAAAAAACCAATAATAATATAAACTAATAAAATAGATGGACCCGCTAGTGAAATACTCTTACCAGCCCCAAGAAAAAGACCGGTACCAATCGCGCCACCAATAGCAATTAACTGAATATGCCGGTTAGACATACTTCTTTGTAACTCATGATTTTCCATTTTTAATTCGCTCTCCTTAAACACAATAAAACGTATGTAAACAATAAGATTTATAAAACAATATAAAAAGCATTATACTACGATTATTTGTATTTTGCATATTAATATAAATAAATGTTTTTAAATGTAAGACAAAGGTGAGGATACATAACATGATGAGTAATGTAAGTTTACTCATTTTTTGTACTTATAATTATTTGATATAGAATAAGAATAACTTAAACAAAGGAGGAGATTTCTTATGTTAACAAGTATCTTACAACCAATCGTAGATTTGATTACAGCTTTAGGTCTTTAATTTAAATTAGATTTATTTTTTAAACTTTATATGCAAACAAAGGGGTCAGTACATAGTGCTGTAAGTACTAAATTAAACACCAATTCGTATGTTACGAATTGGTGTTTTTCTTTTTAGCAACAATAGTTGACCTATCTGGTCGATAGCGTTATGATGTAGTCGACCGAACTGGTCTAATATGTTTTGGAAGGTGTATATGATGAATGATGCATTCTATAAATTAGATGAAGAAAAGCGTCAAAAAATAATCAATTCAGGGCTGATGGAGTTCTCTAATTATGGCTATCAACAAAGTTCTACGAATCGTATTGTTGAAAATGCTGGTATTGGTAAAGGGATGCTTTTTTATTACTTTAAAAATAAAAAAGGATTATTTAAATTTCTTGTGGATTATTCCTTAGATTTCATTGAGGAATATTATTTTAAACAAATTGATACTTCTGAGAAAGATATTTTTAATAGGTTAGTTAAACAAGCGAAGATTAAATCTAATTTAATGACTATTCATCCTCATATGTCAAAGTTTTTAACGAAAATTGTTCTGGAGGAATCTGAACATCATTATATATCTGAAGAACAAGATCAACATATTAAACAATTACAAAGTAAAGTTCAAAATGCACTATTTGAAGATTTAGATAAGGATTTTTTTAAAGATAATTTAAATGTTGAAATGTCTATCAATATTATAAAGTATTCGATTGACGGTTTAGCAGAATCTATGAAGACACGAATAACGCATCAAATGATTGAGCAGAATGATTATCAAAGCTTTTATGATGAATTCGATTTGTATATAAAGGAAATGCGTAAAATCTTCTATAAGGATCGTGATTAATATGACATTGTTAAAAGTAAATAATGTTACGAAGACGTTTGGTAAATTTAAAGCTTTAAACGATGTGAATTTCACTGTTGAAGAAGGAGAAATATTTGGGTTTATCGGTCCAAATGGTTCTGGGAAATCTACGACCATTAAAGCAATTTTAGGCATGCTTAAACCAGATTCCGGTACTATAGAGGCATTTGATAAAGATGCTTGGAAAGATGCGGTTCAAATTCATAAACAAGTTGCCTATGTTCCAGGTGATGTTAATTTGTGGCCAAACTTAACAGGTGGAGAAGTGATAGATTTATTCTTGAAATTAAGTGGGACTCGAAATGATGAAAAAAGAGATGAACTAATTAAAAAATTTGATTTAGATCCTACTAAAAAGTGTGGTTCATATTCTAAAGGTAATAGACAGAAGGTTGCACTTATCGCTGCATTTACAACAGATGCACAACTTCTTATATTAGATGAACCGACATCTGGATTGGATCCTTTAATGGAACAAGTATTCCAAGCATGTGTATTAGAAAAGAAAAAAGAGGGAAAAAGTGTTCTATTATCGAGTCATATATTAAGTGAAGTAGAAAAATTATGTGACAGAGTCGGCATTATTAGAAAAGGTGAAATCGTAGAAATGGGAACGTTGGATGATTTGAGACATCTTACGAGAATGCATTTCGTCGTTCAGTCTAAAGAAGTTCTAACAGATTTAGAGGAGCAAGATGGTGTACACGATATTTCTAAAGAAGGAGAGACATATCATTTTCAAGTGGATTCAGAGAAAGTTTCTAATATTATTAAATATTTAAGTCGGTTTGAGTTGTTGAAATTAGAAAGTATGCCACCTACATTAGAAGATTTATTTATGAGACATTATGGTGTGAATATTGAAAGAGGTGAATAATATGAATAATCTCTTTAACGGTGTTGGACAATTAACGTTATTTTACCTGAAGACACATAAATGGAAAATGCTGTTTTGGATATTAGGTATTGTCGTTTTAACAGTTATCATACCACCAACATTTAAAAGTATGTATCCACACCAATCAGATATGCAACCAATTGTTGAAACTTCTAAAAATCCTGCAATGGAAGCAATGTTAGGACCAGGACAATTTGAACATGTAACAGTTGGCGTGTTATTTACGCACGAGATGTTGCTATTTACAAGTATTCTCGTTGCAATAATGAGTATTTTACTTGTTTCAAAGAGTACTAGAGGAGATGAATCAGCAGGTCGTATTGAAATGTTTCGAGCATTGCCAGTTGGAAAAGTATCGCCACTCATAAGTGCACTTATTGAGATGATAATTGTGAATGTCATGATAACCATTTTGATTATGATTATATTACCTTTAATGAATATTAATAGTGTGGATTGGCAAGGTTCAATTGTTTATGCAGTTTCATTAGGATCAATTGGTATTCTATTTGGTATGATGACAGCTATATTTTCACAGTTAACTGAAACAAGTAGTAGTGTTACTGGCTATAGCATTACAGTATTGCTCTTAAGCTATTTAGTGAGAGCTGTTGGTGACGTCATAAATGAAGATATTTCTATGGTTTCACCTCTAGGATGGATTACAAGAACGTTTGCTTATTCTGAAAATAATTGGTGGCCAATCGTCATAACTTTAGTAACGGCTATTATTTTATTGATGATAGCGATGATACTTTATTTTAGAAGGGATATAGAGTCTGGCATACTGCCTTCTAAACCAGGTAAAAGAACAGCACATAAAATATGGTTATCTCCACTAGGTTTACAACTTAAATTGTATAAAGTAGGTCTTATTTCCTGGGCAATAGGGATGTTTGTATTTGGCGCTTCATATGGATCAATATTTGGTGAGTTAGATGATTTTATTAAAGATAACGAAATGTTGCAGCAAATGGTAGCTGGGACAGGTGATCATTATATAGAAGCATTCTTACCGACTTTAATGATTATAATGGCTATCGTATCAACAATACCTGCACTATTAAGTTTATACAAAATAAAAAACGAATTAGATACTCATCGAATAGAACTTATAATGTCTCGACCTATTTCAAGAATTAAATTGTTGAGTAGTTATTTAGTTGTTTCATTATTTAATGCTATCTTTATGATTTTTATAGCTGCATTCGGTTTGTATGTTGCCCAAGCATCTGTGTTAAATGATCCATTTAGTTTTTGGACAATTATAAAGTCTGGAATTGTGCATATACCTGCCATTATATCTTTCGTAGCACTTGGCGTTGTACTTTTAGGATGGTTTAATAAAGGGCATTTTATCGTTTATCTGTATTTAACTTATACGTTTTTCGTCGTTTATTTAGGACAATTGTTAAATATTAAAGACTGGTTAAAAGATATAACGCCATTTCATCATATTCCTGAAATACCTGTTGAAGATATGAATTATTCGGGTATAAGTATATTAATCATAGTATCTGTCGTGCTTATCATAATTGGATTTATAGGATTTAAACGAAAAGACATTTCATAAAGGGAGCTGTGTTCGGATGACAAATTTACCGAAAATAGGGAAACCAGCAACAAATGCTTTGAACAAGATCAATGTTACGACGTTAGAACAGGTTGCTCAATTAGATGAACATAATTTGGCGAAACTTCATGGTATGGGACCAAAAGCAATAGGCATTTTGAAAGAAGCATTATTAGAACAAGGGTTATCATTTAGTCAATTAGATGAGGATTTAAAAAATGTGAAATTCACTGTACTGGGAGATTTAAAATGTGATAACGCACCAAAAAGAAGAATTATCAGAGATATTGTGAGTGCTTCACTAGTTGGTGACGAAAAGTATCTTAATGAATGGCTAACAGATGATTTAGTATGGAAAGTACCAGGTTCTTTTGAATTAAAGGGTAGAAAAGCATTTTTAGAAGAAATAAATGAACACTTGCAAAAGTATCCAGCCTTGAAATTAAATCAATGCTTACGCACGGTAAAGAAGCTTCTACGCACGGCACAATCATATTGAATTCTGGTGAAGAAATTTATTTTGCTGAAATGTATAAATTTGAAAATCATAAAAAAGACGCTAAAGTGAAAGAGATTACGTCATATATTATCATGAAACCTTAATTTTATGAAAATCCAATACCAGTATTTATGAAAATGTGATAAATTATAGAGGTTATTATAAACTTTCGGAGGTTGAAAGATGGAAGCAACATTACCAAATTGCCCTAAATGTGATTCAGAATATACTTACGAGGATGGACAATTTTATATTTGTCCAATGTGTAATCATGAATGGTCTATAAACGACGAAGATGCATCAAAGGAAGAAAACACAGTTATTAAAGATGTAAATGGTGTTGAATTAAATGATGGAGATACTGTAACGGTCATTAAAGATTTAAAAGTAAAAGGATCATCTAATTCTATTAAACAAGGCACTAAAGTTAAAGGTATCAAATTAGTGGACCCAGAAGACGGACATGACATTGATTGTAAAATACCTGGCTTTGGACAAATCGGATTGAAGTCATCAGTTGTAAAAAAAGTGAATAAGTAAGAAAGAAAGAGTCTGAAACATTGGAATTGTTGCAGGCTCTTAATTTTTTAGAAAGTATGTTGATATAAATATTAGCTAAGTACTTATTATTTTTTGTTAAAAATAACGAATTAATATTTTAAGTTTTTAAAATATTAATTCGTTATATACATCAAATGTTTTTTATGGTAAATATGTAATAGAGATTACGTTTCCAACAAATATATAAGGGGAGAAAAATATGAAGGCTTATATGCAAAAATTTGCACAGTCTCTAATGCTACCTATTTCGATTTTACCGGTAGCTGGGTTACTTTTAGGTATCGCATCTTTTATTGATTCAGGTGCAATTAACGGGGAAGGAAATAGCGTTGCAAACTTTTTAGCAAATGGTGGTTTAGCAGTTATTAATAATTTACCAATACTATTTGCAGTAGGTTTAGCATTCGGTATGTCTAAAGATAAAAATGGTGCAGCAGCACTTAGTGGACTTGTATCATTTTTAGTGGTTACACAAGTACTAAAGCCAGAAGCAATGGCGAAAGTATTGCATATTGCTGAGGATAAAGTTGATATCGCATTTACGGGTATTAGTAATGTATTTATTGGGATTATTTGTGGTTTAGTTACAGCAGCAATTTACAATAGATTTAAAGATACGAAATTACCAACAGCGTTTGCTTTCTTTAGTGGTAAACGTCTTGTGCCGATATTATCAGCAGCGGCAATGTTAGTTATTTCTATTGCACTAATGTTTATTTGGCCGCCAGTATATAACGGCTTAGTGTCATTTGGTGAAATGATTTCTAAACTTGGTCCTCTTGGGGCAGGACTATACGGATTCTTTAACCGTTTATTATTACCATTTGGATTGCACCACGCATTAAACCAAGTATTCTGGTTTGATATTGCGGGTATTAATGATATTGCAAACTTCTGGTCTAGTAAAGGTGAAGCGGGTATAACAGGTCGTTACCAAGCAGGATTATTCCCAATTATGATGTTTGGTTTACCAGCTGCAGCATTAGCGATTTGGAAAAATGCTGAGAAGCGTAATAGAAAAGTAGTAGGTTCTTTAATGGTTACAGCAGCGATTGCTTCCTTTGTAACAGGGATCACAGAACCATTAGAATTCTCATTCTTAGTAGCAGCACCGATGTTATTTGGTATTCACGCGTTATTAACAGGTATTTCATTATTTATAGCAGCAACATTCCATTGGACTGCAGGATTTACATTTAGTGCAGGATTAATAGATTATTTATTAAGTTTAAGTATTCCAATTGCTAATAAACCATTAATGTTACTCGTACTAGGTATGATTATGGGTGTCGTATACTTTGTTGTATTTGATTTTGCGATTCGTACATTTAATCTTAAGACACCAGGTAGAGATGGCTTAATGGAAGAAGCGGCAAAGCAAGATCCTAGTCTTGAAGAAGATGTAGCAGGTACTTCAACAAACAATAGTGGTGTAAAAGTATCTAATAAGACAAAGCTTATATATGAAGCAATTGGTGGTAATGATAATATCGAAGTTATCGATCACTGTGCAACAAGACTACGTCTAACATTAAAAGATACAAGTGTTGTTGATCAAGATAAAATCAAACAATCTGGCGCATTAGGAAACAAAGTGATTAGTGATAAAAATATCCAAATTATTATTGGAACTGATGTACAATTTACAGCAGATGAACTCATGCAAATGCAACAAAATCAAGGTCATTAATTCAATATATTACTACTCAAACAGTAGACATTCATTTTATAATTTGAATGCCTACTGTTTTTTTATCTTTAATTTTATTAATAATAACAATTTTGAACAAATATGAACAAAAAATAATGTTAAATGTGTGATTTTTTACTTTTATAGTAGTAATATGAAACTATTGAATGATAAAGGGGGGACGATTCAATGGGTATAAAAAGAGCGATTTTGTTAGGTGCAGGTGACCGTGGGGGAAGAGTTTACGCGAATTTGATAAAATCTTTACCCCATAAAATTAAATTAATTGGGGTAGCGGAACCTGTTAAAGAAAGAAGAGAACGTGTAAGTAGTCACCATAGTCTTGATGAACGATACGTACAAGCGTCTTGGAAAGCATTATTGGACTTAAAGCTAGAAGCTGATATAGCAATCATATGTACACAAGATAAAGCGCATTTTGAACCAACAATGAAAGCATTAGATTTAGGATATCACGTATTACTTGAAAAACCGATGTCTCCTAATCCTGAAGAGTGTATTAAAATGGTAGAAAAAGCGAAAGAAATGGATAGAACATTAACGATTTGTCACGTATTAAGATATACACCATTCTGGAGTAGGATCAAATCTATCGTTCAAAGCGGAGATATTGGTCAGATTGCATCTATTCAACTTAATGAAAATGTAGAATATATGCATATGTCACATAGTTTTGTAAGAGGTAATTGGAAAAGTAAAGAACAATCAAGTCCAATGATATTAGCTAAATCTTGCCATGACATGGATATTATCAGTTATATCATGGATCAAGATTGTAAAAGAATCAATTCCTTTGGTTCATTAATGTACTTTAACGAAGCAAACAAACCAGAAGGCGCACCATTAAGATGTCTAGACGGATGCCCAGTAGAAAATGAATGTCCATTTCATGCTGGAAGGTATTATTTAGGTATCGGTAGAGGATGGGCGATGAAATTTACAGAAGAAAATTCTAACGAAGCGATTATAGAAAGATTAAATCATACGGATTATGGGAAATGCGTCTTCCAATCAGATAATGACGTTGTAGATCACCAAGTTGTGAATATGGAATTTGAAAATGGCGCAACAGCAACATTTAGTATGAGCGCATTTACAAGAGAACAAACAAGAATTGTTCAAATAATGGGAACAAAAGGTGAAATAAGAGGAAATATGGAAACAAATGAAATAAGCATATTTGACTTTTTAACAAGAGAAGAAAAAATCGTTAAGTTCCCAGAAGTGAGCAGTGGACATGGTGGAGGAGACGAAGGTATTATAAATGACTTTATAGATGCAATTAATAGCTCAGATCAAAATGTATCTAAATCCATAGCAAGTAAATCCTTAATCAGCCACTTAATGGCATTCGCAGCAGAAGAATCAAGACTGAATCACGGGCAATCGATAAATATAGACGAATTCTATAATGAAATAGCCTTAACATCATAATATAAGATAAATAAAGACGTGATACCGCTAGAAAATAGCAGTATCACGTCTTTTTTGTGCGTGAAAATAGCGCTAACGCTCAAGAGTCGCAAACAAGATCGTTAGCGCATCAAAAATCCACGTGTGTTAAATTTATTAACTAATATAGTACCTTAATATCATTTTCATCGCAGAATTGTTGTATTTCTTGTGGGAGTATTTTATTAGTAATTATTTTGTCTACGTCACTTAGATTGCAGTATGTTAGTAATGTTGAATGTCCTATCTTACTATTATCAGCTAACACATATGTTTGCCGTGCTTTTTTTGTTATAAGTTGTTTGATTAAGTTTTCTTCCATCTCTGAGTTAGTTAGACCATTTGGAATATTGACACCAGTAGCTGCCATAAAGCATTTATTGATATTAAATTTATTCAATAAAATATTAGAATCTATACCTATAAATGATCGAGTACGTGGTTTGTATTTTTCACCAATGATAAATAAAGTTACATTTTCAAATTGTGAAGCTTTATTCATGATATCAAGACTGTTAGTAATAATAGTAAATGATAATTTTTTGTCGACATAGTCTAATACATGTATTGTTGTTGTTCCTGTATCTATATAAATAATGTCGTTAGTTTCGATATGTGCAGCAGCTAATTTTCCAATATGTTTTTTTGATTGATAATTCTCAACATTTCTTTCTTGGTAATCAACCGCTTTATGTTCATCTTCAATAACTTCAATACCACCATAAACTTTTTTAACTACATTCATATCTACTAATAGGTTGATGTCACGCCTTATTGTATTAACAGATACATTAAATGTGTCCTTCAATTCATCAATTGAAGCTGTTTTGTTTTTTTTTATGAAAGATTCTATTTCATAAATTCGTTTAGATTTCATATACGATTCCCCCATTTCTTACAATATACCCAAAATTTGCTTATATAACAACTATAAAAAATATAAGTTACTCAAAAGTTGACATATTCTACTCGTTATTATAATATTATCTCAACAAGTAACCAATAGTTAATTAATATGTACTCATTTTTTTAAAAGATTATGAAAGCGGTTACTTTAATATTTATAACTGGAGGATATGTAAATGGTAGAAATCTTAAAGAATTACGTTAATGGACAATGGCAAGCGTCGAAAAGTAAGGAAACAATAGATGTATACAATCCAGCTACTAAAGAAGTGATTGCTAAAGTACCTGTTTCAACTAGAGAAGAATTAGATGAAGCGGCAAAAATTGCACATGAAGCGTTTCAAGAATGGAAAAAAGTTGCTGTACCTAAACGTGCTCGACTTTTATTCAAACTTCAACAATTATTAACAGACAATAGAGAAGTATTAGCTGAAATTATTACAAAAGAAAATGGTAAGAATACGACAGAAGCTTTAGGTGAAGTACAAAGAGGTATTGAGAATGTCGAATTCGCTGCAGGTGCCCCTTCTTTAATGATGGGTGACTCACTTTCAAGTATCGCTACAAATATAGAAGGAACAAGTTACAGATATCCAGTAGGTGTTGTAGGTGGTATAACACCATTCAACTTCCCAATGATGGTGCCATGTTGGATGTTCCCGATGGCTATTTCATTAGGTAATACGTTTGTGATTAAACCTTCTGAAAAGACACCATTACTTGTTAATAAACTCGCAGAGTTAATTGAAGAAGCAGGATTCCCTAAAGGTGTATTCAATGTTGTACATGGTGCACATGATGTTGTGAATGGCATTTGTGAAAATGAACATATTAAAGCTGTATCATTCGTTGGTTCTAAACCAGTAGGTGAATATGTTTATAAAAAAGCAACAGAAAACTTAAAACGTGCGCAATGTTTAACAGGTGCTAAAAACCATACAATCATTTTAAATGATGCAAATATTGATGGCGCCGTTAAAGATGTAATTGGTGCAGCATTTGGATCAGCAGGTGAACGTTGTATGGCTGCAGCAGTAGTTGCTGTTCAAGAAGGTGTTTATGACGAATTTAAAGAAAAGCTTGTACAAGCTTCTAAAGATATCGTTATCGGAAATGGCTTAGAAGATAATGTTTTCTTAGGTCCAGTTATTAGAGAAGAAAATGTTGAACGTACATTAAATTACGTTGATCAAGGTGTCGAAGAAGGTGCCAAACTTGTATTAGATGGTAGAGAAGACAACAACAAAGATGGTTTCTTCGTAAAACCGACTATTTTTGAAGATGTTACAACTGATATGAAATTATGGCAAGAAGAAATATTCGCACCGGTGTTATCAATTGTTAAAGTAAAAGATTTAAAAGAAGGCATTCAATTAGCGAATCAATCTGAATTTGCGAACGGTGCATGTTTATTTACAGACAGTGCATCATCCATTAGATACTTCAGAGAGTATATTGATGCAGGTATGTTAGGTATTAATTTAGGTGTACCGGCACCAATGGCAATCTTCCCATTCTCTGGATGGAAATCATCATTCTTTGGTTCATTACATGCGAATGGTAAAGATAGTATTGATTTCTATACACATCGTAAGGTTGTAACTGCTAGACATGGTAATCCACAATTTTAAGGAGTGAAAAATAGAGATGGCTCGATTATTAAATAAACCTGTACATCATCCATTAAGTGATGATGTACAAGTGATACATGATTTGAAACCTGAAGATATTGATTTAGCTTATATCGGATTTAAAGTGTTAGACATAAAATCACAAGGTACTTACACAGAATCAACAGGTGATTTTGAACTATGTATTGTCGCTTTAACTGGCAACATCGATGTGTCAGATGGAGAAAGTTCTTATGAAGATTTAGGAACAAGAGATTCAGTATTTGAAAAAATACCAACAGACAGTATCTATATTTCTAAAAATCATGAAGTGACGATTAAAGCGAATAAAGATTCAAGAGTTGTACTTTGTTATTCACCAGCGGATGAAGAAAGAGCAACACAATTAATCCCAGCATCTGAGAACTCAGTAGAAGATAGAGGTAAATATTCAAATAAACGACATGTCCATAATATTTTACCTGATACACATACGGCGAGCGAAAAATTACTTGTCGTTGAAGTGTATACAGATCAAGGTAATTGGTCGAGCTATCCACCACATAAACATGACGTTGATAACTTACCAAATGAATCATTACTTGAAGAAACTTACTATCATGAGATGAATCCAAGTAAAGGTTTCGTCTTTCAACGTGTGTTTACAGACGATCTTTCATTAGATGAAACGATGACAGTAGAGAATAGTGATGTTGTTGTAGTGCCTAAAGGTTATCATCCAGTAGCTGTACCTGATGGTTACGATGGTTATTACTTAAATGTTATGGCAGGACCTAAAAAAGTTTGGAAATTTTATAATCAACCAGATCATGAATGGATTATTGATAGAGAATAAGGGGTGTACGTGAATGTCTAATAAAAAACAAATTATAGCAATAGGTCGTGCAGCAATAGATTTAAACTCAATAGAAATTAATAGACCAATGGAAGAAACAGAATCATTTCGCAAATATGTTGGTGGCTCACCAGCTAATATCATGATTGGTACGGCTAAGTTAGGTTTAGATGTAGGTATGATTGCCAATGTATCAGATGATCAACATGGTAGATTCATTACGAATTACTTTGAAGAAGTAGGCGTTGATACTTCTCAAATACATGTAGATGAAGATGGACATAAAATTGGCTTAACGTTTACAGAAATTAAAAGTCCGAGTGAGTCTAGCATATTAATGTATAGAGAAGAAGTAGCAGATCTATATTTAGCACCTGAACATGTAGATGAATCATACGTCGAAAATTCAGAATATTTGCTTATTTCAGGAACTGCGTTAGCTAAATCTCCATCAAGAGAGGCGGTACTAAAAGCACTGTTACTAGCGAAAAAACATAATGTACAAGTAATCTTTGAGTTGGATTATAGACCTTATAGTTGGAAAGACGAAGAAGAAACTTCTATTTATTATGAGTTAGTCGCTGAACAAGCTGATGTCGTAATTGGTACACGTGATGAATTTGATATGGTCGAAAGATATAAAGCATTATCAGACAAAGAAATTAGTGAACTATTATTTAAAGCTAATCCACTTTTAGTTGTCATTAAACACGGTGTGCAAGGTTCAAATGCATTTGATAAAGAAGGCAATACTTATGAAGGTAAAGCATTTAAAGCCAATGTCGTTAAAACATTTGGTGCTGGTGATTCATATGCAGCCGCATTTATTTATGCATTGGTTAAAGGTAAGTCAGTTGAAGAAGCATTGAAATATGGTGCAGCCTCAGCAGCAATTGTTGTAAGTAGTCATAGTTCATCTGAAGCGATGCCTACAGTTGATAAAATAGAAAATTTAATTAAAGAACAATCTTAAGGTGGTATTAGACATGGTTAATACAGTGAAGTTAACAACTGGAGAAGCAATTGTTAGATTTTTGACGAAACAATACATTTCTATTGATGGACAAGAAACAAGATTTGTTGAAGGTGTCATGAATATTTTTGGTCATGGTAATGTCCTCGGTATAGGAGAAGGTCTATCAAATTATCAAAAAGAATTAAAAATAATCCAAGGCAAAAATGAACAAGGTATGGCGCATACAGCAATTGGTTTTAGTAAACAAAGTTTACGAAAAAAAGTATTTGCAGTGACAACATCTGTCGGTCCAGGTGCTGCTAACCTTGTAACGGCAGCAGGTACAGCGGCAGCAAATCATATACCAGTATTATTTTTACCAGGAGATACATTTGCGACTCGTCAACCAGATCCAGTATTACAACAGATTGAAAACCCTCAAAGTATTGGTATTACTACAAATGATGCGTTAAAACCAATTTCAAGATATTTTGATCGCATAACAAGACCTGAGCAAATCATGTCTGCATTAATACGTGCATTTGAGGTCATGACAAACCCTCAAACAGCGGGTCCTGTGACATTAGCATTGAGCCAAGATGTTCAAGGAGAGTCATACGATTTCCCAGAAACATTTTTTGAAAAGCGTGTACATTATGTTGATAGACTTCAACCGTCGAATAGATCAATAGATGTAGCAGTTGAACTATTGAAGACAGCTAAAAAACCACTATTAATTGTTGGTGGTGGTGCTAAGTATTCGGAAGCTCAAGATGCTATAAAAGCATTTATAGAAAAAACGAATATTCCTATTGCAGAAACTCAAGCAGGTAAATCTACAATAGAAGCCTCTCACCCACTAAATCTTGGTGGTCTAGGCGTTACTGGAAATTTAGCAGCTAATTTATATGCAAAAGAAGCTGATGTCATTATTGGTATTGGTACAAGGTATTCAGACTTTACAACTAGCTCAAAGACAGTAGCTAACTTTGAAAATGCGAAATTTATAAACATTAATGTTAATAGAGTCGATGCTTATAAATTAGATGCGATACAAGTAGTTGGAGACGCAAAAATATCAATTAGTTTATTGGATAAAGCATTAAGTGAATGTCAATTTAATACATTAGATGAAGTAAAGGATTTAAAAAATAAATGGTCAGAAGAAAGAGAAAGTTTATCTCATGTAGATATTAATAAAAATGATTTTGAAGCTGAAATATCAGGTCATTTTAGTAAAGAAAAACTTAATCAATACGTCGAAGCATTAGAAACGGAATTACCACAAACAAATGCGGTTATTAAAGTTAATGAAACAATTGATAATGATGCAATAATCGTTGCCGCTGCTGGATCTTTACCAGGAGACTTAGAAAGATTGTGGGAGACCGATATATTTAATACTTACAATATGGAATATGGTTATTCTACGATGGGGTACGAAATTGCAGCTGCACTTGGTGCAAAAATAGCAAATCCCCAAAAAGAAGTATATGCATTAGTTGGTGATGGAAGTTTCTTAATGTTACACACTGAATTAGTAACAGCATTGCAATATAACTATAAAATCAACATTGTATTATTTGATAACAGTGGATTTGGTTGTATCAACAATTTACAGATGGGTAATGGTAGTGAAAGTTTCTGTACTGAATTTAATGATTATAACGGTGAAGTCATGAATGTAGATTATAAGAAAATTGCAGAAGGATATGGTGCAGTTTCTTACAAAGTTAATAGTCTTCAAGCGTTAGAAGTTGCAATTAAAGATGCTAAAAAAGAAACAAAATCAACATTAATAGAAATAAAGACTTTACCTAAAACGATGACTGACGGATATGAATCATTCTGGAATGTTGGTGTATCCGAACATAGTGAAAAACCAGATATTAAAACATCATATCAAGAAAAGGTTCAAGCTATGAAAAAAGCAAAACAATATTAAAAAGGAGATTCATAACATGACAAAAATAAAAATTGGTCAAGTTGGTTTAAGTAGATTAGGAAAAGTGCATGCAGAAAACATTGTTAACCATGTGAAAGGTGCAGAGTTATTCGCTGTGGCAAGTGTTGTAGAGCAAGAATTAACATATGCCAAAGAAGAATTAGGTGTGAAAAATTGCTATACATCCTATTCAGAAATGATAGAAAACGATGAGCTAGATGCAGTTGTAATTGTTTCACCAAGTGGATTTCATGCAGTTCAAATTTCACAAGCATTAGATAAAGGTTTGCATGTCTTTTCAGAAAAACCTATTGGACTTGAGTTAGATAATATCAAACAAGTTGTTGAAAAAATAAATAGTCACTCAGACAAAGTGTTTCAGTTAGGTTTTATGCGTAGATTTGATGATTCTTATCAATTTGCTAAAGACGTTGTTCAAAATGGTGAATTAGGCAAAATTACAGCAATGAGATGTTATGGAATTGATCCTAGTGCAGGGTTAGATAGCTTTATCCAATTTGCGAAGAACAGTGCAAGTGGTGGCATATTTTTAGATATGTCGATTCATGATATTGATCTTGTACGTTGGTTTACAGGTTCAGAATTTAAAACTGTATATTCACTAGGTAATAACATAGCAGCACCTGAATTAACAGAATGTGAAGAATTGGAAACAGGTGCATGTCTGGCAGAATTAGAAGACGGTACAATCGCATACTTATTAGCCGGAAGAAATGCTCAACATGGATACCATGTTGAAACAGAAATTATAGGAACTGAAGGCATGATAAGAATCGGTAATGCACCAGAGAAAAACTTAGTTACAGTTTATGACAAAAACGGTGTCGTTAGACCGACTTCAGGTCATTTTCCTGAGCGATTTAAACTAGCATTTATTAATGAAATTAATGCATTTATAGAATCTATCAATAATAATGTTCCTTCATCAATAACAGGTATTGATGGATTGAAAAGTACAGAGGTTGCAATTGCAATGCAAGAATCTTATGAGAAGAAAACAATCATTACGTTATGAGGTGAAGTAAATGACTAAAAATATTCGATATGCATGTGCACCGATAGCTTGGACAAATGATGATATGCCAGAACTAGGGAGTGAGAATTCATTTGAACAATGTATAAGTGAAATGGCACTCACTGGGTATGAAGGTACAGAAATAGGTAACAAGTACCCGAAAGATCCTGAAGTTTTGAAATCATATTTGGAACCAAGAGGACTATCTGTCGCAAGTGCATGGTTAAGTTTATATTTAACTTCGGAACCATATGAAGTAACAGAAGAAGCGTTTATAAAACATAGAGATTTTCTACATGCATTAGGCGCAAAAGTTATTGTTGTTTCAGAACAAGGAAATAGTATTCAAGGGGATTTAACTAAAGCATTATTTAAAGAAAAACCTATATTTACAGAACAAGAATGGCAATTATTAGTTGATGGTTTAGAGAAGTTAGGTCAATTAGCACACGAAAAAGATATGGAAATCGTATACCACCATCATATGGGTACAGGTGTACAAACGACAAAAGAAATAGATGAATTAATGGAAAGAACAAACAAAGATAATGTTTCTCTCTTATTTGATACAGGACACCTTGTCCTTTCTGGTGAAGACCCGATAGACATATTTGAAAGACATGAAGTTAGGATAAAACATATTCACTTTAAAGATGTTAGACAAGATGTTAAAGAAGCTGTAGATAAAGAATGTAGTTGCTTCTTGGATGGTGTGAAAAAAGGTATGTTCACAGTACCTGGAGACGGTGTAATAGATTTTAAACCTATCTTAGATCTAATTTATAAATCTGATTACAGCGGATGGATTGTGGTTGAAGCTGAACAAGATCCAGCGATTGCAAATCCATTTATATATGCTAAAAAAGCAAAAGAATATATAGCACAATATCAATAAAATTTTAAACAAAATGGTATAGGAGTTAAGGGCTCCTAAAGGGAGAGAATTATCATGAGTATGTTTGCAGCAATTTCGTTTATTTTAGTTGTTATATGTGTAGGTGTATATGCTTACTTACGGAGTAGAAAGATTGATACTCAAAATTCTGACGGTTTCTTTATGGGTGGTAGAAGTTTAACAGGTTTTACAATTGCTTCTACAATTATCATGACCAATTTATCTACAGAACAAATAGTTGGTCAAAATGGTCAAAGTTTCGTTGCGGGTATGGAAGTTATGGCATGGGAAGTAACATCATCAGTAGCCATTGTTATACTAGCACTTGTCTTTTTACCTAGATATTTTAGGTATGGTGTTGATACAATATCAGATTTTATTGAAATGAGATTTGATACATTCACGAAACGACTCGTATCTTTATTATTCATATTTACTTATGTAGTTTCATTCTTACCAGTTGTATTATATTCTGGTGCACTTGTATTTAATAAAATTTTCAACGTAAGTGAAATGTTAAATATAAGTGATATGACTGCAGTTATTTTAATATCAACAGTCATAGGTCTTGTAGGAATTATATATTTGTTCATAGGCGGGTTATCTTTAAGTGCACATAGTGATTCTATCTATGGTGTCGGTTTAATTGTAGGTGGACTTGCTATACCAACATTAGGTCTCATTATTTTCGGAGATGGAAGCTTCTTACATGGATTTGATAAAGTCGTTCAGAACACGCCAGAAAAGCTTAATTCACTAGGTGCAATTGATTCTAAAATAGTACCATGGCCAACGTTATTCTTTGGTATGTTCTTCAATAATTTATTCTTCTGGTGTACTAACCAAATGATTGTTCAAAAAGCACTTGCTGGTAAAAATTTAAAAGAAGCACAAAAAGGTGCTATGTATGTTGGTACATTTAAAATTTTTGGTGCTTTATTCCTAGTATTTCCAGGTGTGTTGGCATTCAATATGTTAGGAGATAAAGTTACAAATCCTGATAATGCTTATCCAATGCTTGTTAATGAAGTATTACCAGAATGGGCATATGGTTTATTTGGAGCAGTTATTTTTGGTGCTATTCTAAGTTCATTTGTTGGATCTTTAAATAGTACAGCAACATTGTTCTCACTGGACTTTTATAAATCAATTATCAATAAAGAAGCAAGCAATAAACAAGTATCAAGAATTGGAAGATTGGTTACAGTACTAGTAGGTGTAATTGTTGTAATAATTGCACCAATGATTTCATTGTTCCCACAAGGTTTATATGCAGTTGTACAAGAGTTTAATGGTATTTATAATATGCCACTTTTAGTACTTGTACTTGTAGGATTTTTTGTTAAACGTACATCACAGCTTGGTGCTAAAGTGATGTTTATTTTACACATTGTTTTGTATGCGCTTTCAAAAGTTTTGATTACAGAAATACATTTCTTATATGTATTAAGTGTACTTTTCTTTGTAGATTTACTTATAGTGATGTTATTCAATAAATGGAAACCATCTGATGAGTTTGATTTCAGTGTAAATTACGCAAAAGTAGATATCACACCATGGAAACATAGATATTTAGTGGGTGGTATTATCGTACTTGTAGTTATAGGCACTTACGTATTATTCTCACCACTTGGATTAGCATAGGAGGAAGAAAAATATGACACTAACATTCGGGGTAATTGGAGCAGGTAGAATTGGCCAATTACATATAAACTATTTAAGAACACATAAAGATGTAAAGATTAAGTGGATTTCAGACTTATATTGCGACAAGATGGAAGATTGGATCAAAAAAGCAGGAATAGAAAATAAAACTAAGGACCATATGGATATTATTAATGATCCTGAGGTAGATGTAGTAGTAATATGTTCGCCTACAGATACGCATGTAGATATCATTAAAGAAGCTTGTGCAAAAGGAAAGCATATCTTCTGCGAGAAACCGATTAGTTTATCTATTGATGAAGCGAAAATTGCATTAGAAGCGGTAAAAGAAGCAAATGTGAAACTGCAAATGGGCTTTAATAGACGTTTTGATAAAAACTTCAAAGAGTTGAGAGATATTTTAAATAAAGGTGAACTTGGTAATATTCAAACATTAAGGATTACTTCAAGAGATCCAGAGCCACCACCAGTAGAATATATTAAACGCTCAGGTGGACTTTTCATGGATATGATGATTCATGACTTTGATATGGCAAGATATTTAATGCAATCTGAAATAACAGAAGTGTATGCAACTGGTGGAGCGCTGGTAAATCCAGACATTGCTCAATATGATGATATCGATACAGCACTTGTAACCCTTAAATTCGAAAATGGCTCAATGGCCATGATTGAAAACTGTAGAAGAAGTGTATATGGATATGATCAACGAGTTGAAGTATTGGGTGATAAAGGTGCAATTGATGTAGGTAATGAACAAACGACAACATTAAATTATCATCGAGCTGAAGGAATATCTAAAGACAATCCGCCATATTTCTTCTTAGAACGTTATAGTGACGCTTATAAAGTAGAAATGGATGGATTTATTGAAGCTATCTTAAATGACACTGATGTAATTTGCTCAATAGAAGACGGCTATAAAGCTCAAGAAATTGCTGTGAAATGTAAAGAGTCGGTACTATCAAATGAACCTAAGTCGCTATTAAATAAACAATCAAAGACACTTTAAAAAAGGAAGGTGGAACGTTATAGAATGAATACATTTATACACAAAGCAAAGACAGAACATTATGCTATTCCACAAATTAATGTTAACGGATTAATATGGATTGAATGTATTTTAAAAGTTGCTGAGAAAACACGTTCCCCCATTATTTTAGGAACGACAGATAAAATTATAGATTTTTTAGGTGGGTATGATTTTATCTGTAAAACAATCAGAAATAAAATAAAGTCAATGAATATAACAGTACCAGTGATTATACATCTAGATCACGGTTTAACTGTTGAAGGATGTAAGAAAGCAGTAGATGCTGGTTATGATTCAGTTATGTTTGATGGGTCTAAATTACCAATTGAAGAAAATATAGAACTTACCAAACAAGTAGTAGATTATGCACATAAAAATAATGTGATTGTAGAAGGTGAAGTTGGAGCAATTGGTGGTAACGAAGACGGTGTCATAGGAAATGTACAATATGCGAAGTTAGATGATTGTATAAACTTAGCACAAAAAGCACATATAGACACATTGGCACCAGCACTCGGATCAGTACACGGTAAATATAAAGGTGAACCTAATTTAGGATTTGAAGAAATGAAAGAAATTCAAGAAACGATTGATATACCTTTAGTATTACATGGTGCATCAGGTATATCAGACGAAGATTTAGTAAAAGCCATAAAATTAGGTCACGCAAAAATTAATTTTAATACCGAAATTAATATTGCGTGGAGTAATGAACTTAGAGAAGTATTAACTAATGATACGAGTTTATTTAATCCACAGCAAATCTTGAACCCAAGTAAAAAAGCAATCGAACAAACTGTCGAATCAATTATTTATAAATGCCAATCCAACGGCAAAGCATAGTTAATAAAATACAATATAAGTAAGAAGCTAGGACGTGAATAATCAATCGTCCTAGCTTTTTGTAATTTAAAATATTGAGATGAGAGATGTGCACTTGCTTTTAACGCTCAAGAGTCGAAGACAAGATCGTTAGCGCCCCAAAATCCAACTTAAATCCCAACCAAAACATTTTTACCTCATTCTACATATTGATTATATTTTTAATAATGAGTGCTGCGACGAATAAGATGATGATACTTGATACTCTATTCAATATGATGATAAATTTACCTGATTTATCGAACATGCCGACTTGTTTACCGGCTATAGCGAGTCCGAAGAACCAGAACCAAGAGATAAAGATTGTTGCAACTGTAAATCCGACTTTTTCATACCCTGAATATAGTGATGCACTTGTACCGATAACACCGATTGTATCCATAATGGCGTGTGGATTCAGTAATGATACAGATAGTGCAAAGCTGATTTGTTTTTTAGCTGATATTGCTAAGTCTGAACCATTGCTTGATGATTTCTCGTTCCATAACGTCCAAGCCATATACAATAGAAAAATTAATCCGACGATATATATGATTAATTGCAATGATGGATAGTGATTTAAGATGAGTGATACGCCAAACACTGCAAGTAATATGAGTAATGTGTCACATAGACCAGCTGTAAAAACAACGGGTAAAGCTTTATTTAAGCTTTTATGATTTGCGCCTTGATTAAAAACAAATATATTTTGAGCACCTAATGGTAAAATTAAACCGAGTGCTAATAAAAGACCGTGGATGACTGCTTGAAACATTTGATTGAACCTCCTTTTTGTATAGTATAAAAGAAATAAGCTACAATGAAATCATCCAGAATTAAATTTATGCCCAACCAGATTGGAGTTACATTTATGGAAAAACCTATCTACCAAATAATTATAGATGATATGTTAAGAGATATTAATAATGGTCAATTAGAAGTTGGTATGAAAATACCTTCGCAAAGAGCCTTAACACAAAAGTATGGTGTAAATAGATCAACAATTGTACATGTTATTGATATTTTGAAAAGTTACGGTGTGCTTGAAAGTAAAGAAAGAAAAGGGATATATGTTTCGAAAAATAAATGGAATGAGTATGTGAGTAATAATTTAAATTGGCAAGATTATATAGGAAATAGTATTAACCAGAACAATCAATATTATATTAGAGAAATTAATAGATGCGAATTTATACCTGACATGGTGAGATTAGGGACGGGTGAACTTTCGCCAGAATTAATACCTAACGATGCATTTCATGAAATCATTTCTAAAGATTTAAGTCGTCAATTGACTTCAAATTATGAAGCACCTAAAGGGAATATTCAGTTGAGACAACAAGTTAAAGAACTTGTTAAAAAAGAGGTATTGAGTGTAGTGTAGAAGAAATTTGTATCACTTCTGGTGCATTACAAGGTTTGAAGTTGATAGCTGATGGATTATTAATCCCCAAATCCAAAATTATCGTTGAAACACCTTCTTATATTAATTCAATTAGAACTTGGCACAAAATCCATTCCAAAATGATACCTTTATCAATTGATTATATAAGGAATAATATTCATGCGATTTTTAAAGAAGATGAAGATTACAGTAATAGCATATTTTATTGTAATCCTACTTTGCATAATCCTACATCACACACATATACATTGAAAGAAAAGGAACAAATTCTTGAACAGTGTAAAGCAAAGGGTATTCCTGTTGTGGAAGATGATATTTATAGTGAGCTGTGGTTTGAAGGTCCGATTCCTAAATCGATGAAAGAGCTTGATACAAGTCATAATGTGCTGTATATAGGGAGTCTATCTAAAACAGTTAGTCCCGGTCTCAGAATAGGCTGGTTAATTGGTAACGAACGGGTTATTAACCATTTAGCAGATTTAAAAATGCAAAATGATTATGGCGCAAGTTCGATTTCTCAATTTATTGCTATTAAATGGTTGGAGCATTACCATGAAATGCATATTGAAGACATTAAACGCAATTTAAAAAGGCGCAAAGATATGATGGAAGATGCTTTAACAGAATCTTTCTCAGATATTGGTAGATGGTCTAAAGTAGAAGGGTCTTTCTATATATGGTTCAAATTTAATGAAAGTATTGATTTAAAAAGGTTATTCCAACTTGCCTTAGAAGAAGGATTACTGATTCATCCAGGAGAGATTTATTCAGAAAGAGAAAAGCATAGTTTAAGATTTTCTTATTCATATATTGATGAACATGATATAAAAGAAAGTATTTATAAATTAAGAACAATCATCGATAAAGAAAACTTGTTAAATAAAAGAAGATCCTCGAACTCTTAATATGAGGCCGAGGATCTATTTATATTATTTATTCACTATATAGTCTGGTGTATCACCTTGTAGCTTCTTAATCGTATTATTTGCGACAATTCTTGCCATTTCATCACGTGCTTCAAATGTAGCATTTCCGATGTGCGGTGTTATTACGACATTGTCCATTGTTTTAAGTGCCTCGGTAATTTCTGGTTCAAATTCAAATACATCTAATGCAGCACCTTCGATTGTTTTAGCTTGTAAAGCTTCAACTAAAGCTTGTTCATCTACAATAGGTCCACGAGATGCATTAATAACATATGCTGTATCTTTCATTTTTTCAAAAGTATCTTTATTGAATAAATGATGTAAATCATCAGAATAGGCAGCATTAATTGTAATGAAATCTGCTTGTTCTAACATGTCGTCAAGACTGACGTAAGTAGCCCCTAATGAAGCTTCTTGTTCTGGCTTTCTATGTGGTCCAGTATAAAGGATGTTCATGTCGAAACCTTTGGCACGTCTAGCAACAGCAGAACCTATTTCACCAAGGCCAACTATGCCGATAGTCTTACCGGAGACTTCCCTACCTCTAAAGAATAATGGTGCCCAACCGTTGAATCCAGTTGTTCTACAAAGTTGATCGCCTTCTGCAATTCTTCTAGATACGGCAAGTAATATACCAATCGTTAAATCTGCTGTAGCATTTGTTGAAGCTTTAGGTGTATTTGTAACATCAATCCCTTTTTCTCTAGCATATTTAACGTCAATGTTATTGAAACCAGCACCATAATTTGCAATGATTTTTAAGTTTGGTGCTTGATCAATAATTTCTTTATCGATATTTGTAGATAGTGGACTTATAATCGCATCTACGTCTGTTACTTTTTGAAGTAAAGTATCTTTCATAATTAATTGATCCCCTTCAAAGACTTCTACTTCAAAATGATCTTGTAACATATCTAATCCTTCTGTTGGAATTTCTCCAGTTATGAATACTTTATTCATGATGTAACCTCCTATAGAACTTTTCATACGTTTATATGATGACTATACCCTAATGAGCAAGTTTCCATTCACTGAATTTACGTACGATGACTTCAAAAGCAATGTGATATGGTAAGAAACTGGAATAAGATGTTTGGTTAAATAGTTCTATCGGAGAACTATTAACGTATATATTGTAGATCGCATTCTGAGCTAAATAGTTATCCTTTAATGTTGTAATAGAAATATAACTAATATTTCGTGTGTGCATAATCTCGACGTTCTCTCTTAAATGTGATGTTTCACCTGATAATGAAATGATAAAAATTAAATCATCTTTATTCATTTGATTCATAGCGATTTTAAGTTCATTCTCGTCGTTAATAACCATTACTCTTTTATTGATAGAAAGAAAGTGTCGTTGAGCATCACGTGCGACGTTTAGTTGTGCGACACCTGTACCATATATGTAGATGTAAGGCGCTTGATTGATTTGTTCGCTTATATAATCATAGTCGATCATTTTTAAATGTTTCATAGTTTGTTGTAAATCTTGCTCTAAACTTTCAATGATATCTGTCGATGGTTTAGATGTTTGTCTATTTAATTTAATATATGCTTTAAAATCACTATAACCATCAAAGCCAAGTTTACGAGCGAGTCGGTGAATAGAAGAAATTGAAGTGTGTGATATATCGGCGATTTCTTGTATTTTTAATCGATGAATCAAGTGAATATTTTGATTAATCATTTGTATGATATGTATATCATTGTCATTAAGTTGCTGATAATGTTCATTAATCAGTTTATCCAAAATCATTATAATCCTCCATTCTAAGTGAAAAAATTTTCGTGTTATGAAAATATAATCTAAGTTTACTATGTGATTTCTATTTACGTCAAACCTATTGGCAAATGTAAGCGCTTCCTATATTGTGGAGATAAATTGATGAGGAAAAGGGGTTAAAATATGAATGCAATTAAACGATTTGGAAGTGCTATGATTGTTCCGGTATTACTATTTGCATTTTTTGGTATTGTTGTAGGGTTTGCAAAATTATTTAAAAATCCAAATATTATGGGTTCAATAGCTGAAGATGGCACAATGTGGTTTAAAATTTGGAGTTTAATTGAAGCGGGTGGTTGGACAATATTCAACCATATGGAGCTAGCGTTTGTGATTGGACTTCCAATCTCACTTGCTAAAAAAGCTCAAGGTAGAGCAACACTAGCAGCTTTAATGATTTATTTAGTATTTAACAATTTTATTAATGCGATTTTAACCCTTTGGCCAAAGACATTCGGTGTAGATTTATCAAAGGGTGTTGAAAATTTAACGGGCGTAAAAGAAATAGCTGGTATTCCAACATTAGACACAAGTATTATTGGTGCAATTTTTATATCAGCAATCGTCATTTGGATACATAATCGTTTCTATGATAAGAAATTACCTGAAATGGTTGGTATTTTCCAAGGTCTACCATACGTTGTTATCATAGGATTCTTTGTTATGATCCCAATCGCTTTTATCGTATGTGCGATTTGGCCAACAGTACAAGCAGGTATCGGTTCATTACAAGGTGTCATGTTGAAATCAGGATTTGTAGGAGTTTGGCTATTCAACTTCTTAGAAAGAATATTGATTCCTACAGGATTACATCATTTCATATACACACCATTTGAATATGGACCTGCAGCGGTCAATGGTGGATTGAAACCTTATTGGATTCAACACTTAACAGAATTCTCAAATTCTGCTAAATCTCTTAAAGAACTTTATCCATATGGATTCTTGTTACAAGGTAACATTAAAATATTTGGTTGTTTAGGTATTGCGTTAGCAATGTACGCTTCAACACCGAAAGAGAACAAGAAAAAAGTATTAGCATTAGTATTACCAGCTGGATTAACAGCAATTTTCGCAGGAATTACAGAACCTTTAGAGTTTACGTTCTTATTTATAGCACCATACTTATTCTTAATTCATGCATTATTAGGTGCGACAATGGTTACAATTATGTACCTATTTGGTGTAGTCGGTATTCAAGGTGGTGGCGCGATAGAAATCGCGGCTATAAACTGGATTCCATTATTCTCTAATCACGGTATGACTTACGTTACACAATTTATCATTGGTATCATCTTTGTTGTGATTTACTTCTTCGTATTTAAGTTTATTATCGAGAAGTTTAATGTACCATTACCTGGACGTGTGCCTGATGATGGCGATGCTAAGCTTTATACGAAAGAAGATTATAAGTCTAAGAAAGCAAGTGCTGATACACAAATGGATGACAATGCATCAGAATACGATACGAAAGCTATTTATTTCTTAGAAGGATTAGGTGGCAAAGACAATATTAAAGACGTTACAAATTGTGCGACACGATTAAGAGTAACGGTTAAAGATCCAAGTTTAGTAAAAGATAATGACTATTTCACACATAATCAGATGGCACATGGTGTAGCGAAAAGTGGTACAAATGTTCAAGTAATTGTGGGACTTAGTGTACCTCAAGTAAGAGATTCATTTGAAACGATGATATAAATATATGGAGGTCATAAATAATGAAGAAATTTAACATAACAATAGCAGGTGGCGGAAGTACATTTACGCCAGGTATTATATTAATGTTACTGGACCATTTAGAAGATTTTCCGATTGATACGATTAAACTATACGACAATGATGGTGATAGACAACAAACCATTGCAGATGCTTGTGAAATACTTCTTCATGAAAGAGCGCCTGGTGTTAAGTTACAGGCGAGTACAGATCCTAAAACAGCTTTTGAAAATGTAGATTTCGTTATGGCGCATATACGTGTTGGTAAATATGCGATGAGAGAACAAGATGAGAAGATTCCATTGAAACACGGTGTAGTTGGACAAGAAACGTGCGGACCTGGTGGGATATCTTATGGTATGCGTTCGATTACAGGCGTACTAGAAATTGTAGATTACATGGAACAATATTCACCAGATGCTTGGATGTTAAATTATTCAAATCCAGCAGCAATTGTAGCTGAAGCAACTCGGAAACTAAGACCTCATTCTAAAATTTTAAATATTTGTGATATGCCAATTGGTATTGAAGAACTAATGGCAACAAATATTGGGCTGAAATCTAGAAAAGAAATGGTCGTTAAATATTATGGTTTAAATCACTTCGGTTGGTGGACAGATATAAGAGATAAGTCTGGTAATGATTTAATGCCTAGTATCATTAAACACGTTGAACAATTTGGGTATTCGACTGATACGGGCAGTGATATTGAACAAGAAGCAAGTTGGAATGACACGTTCAAGAAAGCGCGTGATGTACAAGCGCTTGATAAAGATACGTTACCTAACACATATTTAAAATATTATTTCTTCCCTGATTACGTTGTGGAACATTCAAATAAAGACTATACAAGAGCAAATGAAGTAATGGCAGGACGAGAAAAATTTGTATTCGGTGAATGTCAAAAAATCATTGATCAAGGTACAGCTGAAGGAACAGAATTAACAATAGATGAACATGCGTCATATATCGTAGACTTAGCAAGAGCCATTGCGTTTAATACGAAAGAAAGAATGTTAATGATTGTTGAGAATAAAGGTGCCATTTCAAACTTTGAACCAACAGCGATGGTTGAAATTCCATGTTTAGTTGGTAGCGAAGGTCCAGAACCTTTATCAGTTGGTGAAATCCCAAGATTCCAAAAAAGTTTAATGGAACAACAAGTAGGTGTTGAGAAATTAACAGTTGAAGCTTATGAAGAACAATCTTATCAAAAATTATGGCAAGCACTAACGTTATCTCGCACAGTTCCGAGTGCATCAGTAGCTAAAGATATACTAGATGACCTTATTGAAGCAAATAAAGAATACTGGCCAGAATTGAAGTAATATTGAGAAATATATTTGTATTTATAACGTGCAAGGCTTACGAGTCTTGCACGTTTTTCTTTGTCTTACAAACGTTTAAGAACACTATATCGTATATCGACTTTCTTTAATCGCAAACTTTTAAATGATATAATTAGATGAAGTTATATATTTTTTTATTTAAAAATATAAGGGAGATATCTATGTATATAGAAAGAAAACCAACGATCAATTTAGCAGAATTAAAGAAGGAATTTACGAATAATTTAGGTGAAATTGAATATGCGCAGTCTTCAGAACAAGCGCTAGAAGAGTTGTTTAATTTTGTAGAACTACAACATCAATATGCAGCAGCTTTAGAAGAAATCGGGACAAAGTTGAAAATATTGGACGATGAATTCCAAGTTGCTTATAAACATAATCCAATTCACCATATGGAAAAGCGTGTTAAAGAATTTCCAAGTCTCATTAAGAAATTAAGACGCAAAGGATTTCCATTAAATGCGAATTCAGCAAAAGAGAATATTCAAGATATCGCGGGGATAAGAGTTATTTGTAATTATCTAGAAGATGTCTATACAATTGAAAAATTATTACTTAGACAAACTGACGTAAAATTATTAAAAAGAAAAGACTATATAGAAAATCCTAAAATGAATGGATATAAAAGTTTACATTTAGTTGTATCTATTCCTGTATTTTTAGCGGAAAGTGTTCAAATGATACCTGTTGAAATTCAAATTCGAACAATTGGAATGGATATGTGGGCGAGTTTGGAACATAAATTAAGATATAAGAATTCTCATGTATCTACTGAACAATATGAAGAAAAGTTAAAAGAATGTTCAATAGAAATAACAAATGTAGAACGCAAAATGCAAGAAATGAATGATGAAATCTATCATGATACGAATAAAAGTATGATAAAAATAGACAAAAATTAATACATTAGGCACAAAGAAGAGCAGGGATTTCTTATATTTAAGGATATCTGCTCTTTTTTAATCATTTAGTATATAATAAATTAAAATCATTCAGGAAATAACATTGAGGAGTGAAAAAATGGAGAAAAATCCTAAAGTCGAAGCTTTTATGGAACGTGAAAAAAAGTGGAAAGATGAATTTGAACGATTAAGAGAAATTATACGTGAATGTGATTTAGAAGAAGATTATAAATGGATGCATCCATGTTATACATTAAAAGGTAAGAATGTTGTATTGATACATGGGTTTAAAGAATATTGTGTACTTTTATTTCATAAAGGTTCATTACTTAAAGATCCTGAAAAAATACTGATTCAACAAACAAAAAATGTTCAAGCAGCAAGACAATTGAGATTCACCAATGTAGATCAAATTAAAGAACAACGAGATATTATTAAAGCATATGTTGAAGAAGCAATCGAGCTTGAAAAGTTAGGTGCTAAAGTAGAATTAAAGAAAACAGAAGAATATGAAATGCCAGTTGAACTACAAGAACAACTTGATCAAAATAGTAACTTAAAAGAAGCTTTCTATAATTTGACACCAGGAAGACAGCGACAATATATTTACTATATTAGCCAAGCAAAGCGTCCAGCAACACGCGTTAGTCGAGTAGAAAAATATATCGATCATATATTAGATGGGAAAGGGCTAAATGATGAGTGAAGGTAATAATTTGTTTAAAATACTGAAAAATCAATTAAAATAAACCTTTGTTTGATACATTTTTTAAATAGAATGATATAGTAAAAGTGTTAATTAATTATAAGGGGGATTTTTTTGTGGCAGATTCAGTAAAATTATTAAAAATACTTACAGATATTAATGGTATTTCAGGATTTGAGTATAATGTTAAAGCTAAAATGAAAGAATACTTAGAACCTGTAAGTGATGAAATTATTGAAGATAACCTAGGTGGTATTTTCGGGAAAAAGAACGCTAAAAATGGTTCTAAAACAATTTTAATAGCGGGTCACTTAGATGAAATCGGATTTATGGTTACACGTATCGATGAAGATGGTTACATTAAATTCACAACAATCGGTGGATGGTGGAACCAAGTGATGCTTTCACAAAAAGTAACGATTACAACAGATGAAGGCAAAGAAATTAGAGGTATTATTGGTTCTAAACCTCCACACGTTTTAAGTCCAGAAGAACGTAAAAAACCTGTTGACGTTAAAGAGATGTTTATTGATATAGGTGTTGATAATAAAGAAGCGGTTGAAGGGCTAGGCATTGAAATCGGCAATATGGTGACTCCTTATTCTGAGTTTGAAACTTTAGGTGATGGTAACTACTTAACAGCAAAAGCATTCGACAACAGATTCGGTTGTGCGTTAAGTGTTGATGTATTAAACGAACTTAAAGATGATGAGCTTGGTATAAATCTAGTTTCAGGTGCAACTGTACAAGAAGAAGTTGGTTTGCGTGGTGCGAAGGTTGCTGCAAACAAAATTAAGCCAGATTTATCTATCGCAGTGGACGTAGGTATTGCTTATGATACACCAGGTATGAAAGGGCAAGATCACGAAACGAAATTAGGTAACGGACCACTTGTATTGTTAATGGATGGTACGAATATCGGTCACGTTGGATTTAGAAAATTCATCAAAAACGTAGCAAAAGAAAAAGGCATTGATGTGCAATGGGATAATATAACAGGTGGCGGAACAGATGCAGGTAGTATTCACGTAGCAAACGAAGGTACACCAACAATCTCAATCGGCGTTCCATTACGTTATATGCACTCAAACGTATCAATCCTTCATAAAGAAGACTACTTAAACGCAGTAAAATTAGTAGCTGAAATCGTAAAAGCATTAAACGATGAAACAGTTAAAAATATTATGTGGTAAGAAATCGTAAAGAATGATTTAAAAAAAAGTACCAAGAAACGCATAATCGCTTTCTTGGTACTTTTTAATATTTAGATTGATTATTATTTTACCATCGACTGGTATAAAGAGGTTATCTCAACAAATGGCGCGCAATTATAAAATTGTATGAACAACTAAATAGCTGATTTAATGAATATCCACATAATCTGACCACAATCAGATTATGTGGTTTTTTTAAAATTAAGTTCAGTTTTTTTGTGTGTTGGGAGTTAATAGTTATATGAAGTTGTTGAAGATGTGAGTTAAAGTCGAACTAAACTCACGAGTTGACCAAAAAAATCTATTTCATACTATTTTTATAAGCATTAAATTGGCATGTTATTTTCTGATGGTGGTATAGTGTTATTTCATAAGGAGGAGTTATTGAAAATGAACAAAAAATATGAACCTTTATTTAAATCTTTAAAATTACCGAATGGTGGGGAAGTAAAGAATAGATTTGTGCTTGCGCCATTAACACATATTTCATCAAATGAAGATGGTACGATTTCTGATATTGAAATTCCATATATAGAAAAACGTTCTCAAGATGTAGGTATTTCTATTACTGCTGCGAGTTATGTTGAACCGCTTGGCCAAGCTTTTCCTGGACAGCCTTCTGTATCTAAAGAAGCGGATCTTGCTGGGCTTAAGAAACAAGCTGAAGTTATGAAGAAAAATGGTGCGAAAGCTTTAATTCAAATTCATCATGGTGGTGCGATGGCATTACCTGGATTAACGCCAACTGGTGAAGCGGCTGCTCCTAGTGAAGTTGAAGTGAAAGGCTTCGGACAACAAGAAACACATGTTGCGAGAGCATTAACTGTAGAAGAAATTGAACATACTATTGAAGCTTTCGCTAACGCTACTAAAATAGCGATCGATGCTGGCTTTGACGGAGTTGAAATTCATGGTGCAAACCATTATTTAATTCATCAATTCTTCTCACCTTATTACAACAGAAGAGATGATGAGTGGGGCGAACATATTAAATATCCTTTAGCAGTTGTAGATGCTGTACTTAAAGTTGTACGTGAACATGCAACACCTGACTTTATTGTAGGCTATCGCTTCTCTCCTGAAGAAGTAGAATCTCCAGGTATTTCTATGGAATTAACAGAACAACTTGTTAAGACTTTATCTGAAAAACCACTTGATTACTTACATGTGTCATTAATGGATATTCATTCAACAACAAGAGAAGGTCAATATAAAGGTGAAGAACGTATTAAATTATTATTAGAATGGATTAATGGTCGCGTGCCATTAATAGGAATTGGTTCAATCTTTACTGCTGACGATGCATTATCAGCAATTGAAACAGGTGCACCACTTATTGCACTTGGTAGAGAATTGTTACTTGATTACCAATTCGTTTCAAAAATCGAACAAGGAAAAGAAGACGAAATCGTTTCTGTGTTCGATCCTGAAAGAGCAGACAAACATGATTTACCAGACCCATTATGGAAACAGTTTGTAGCAGGTTTCTACCCATTACCAAGAACTGATCAAGAAACTTCTCAAACTAAATAATCCATAATTTTATATATATAGTTTTGATTAGCTGAGACATTTGGTTGTCTCAGCTTTTTTGTACTCTGAACATATATTTTGGGTGTGTTAAACTTGAAACAATAATTGAAAAAATCGAATGAGGTGTACAACGTGAATCAAGATGAGCTAAAGAGAGAAGTTGCTTATGAAGCGGTTAATGATATACAAGATGGTATGACGATAGGAATTGGTACTGGTTCAACTATGCGTTATGCAATTGAAAAGTTAGGTGAGCGTGTTAAAAATGGCCTTCAAATTAAAGGTGTACCAACATCTGAAGATACTGCTGAATTAGCGCGTATTCATCAAATTCCACTTACTGATTTTTCAGAAGTGAGCCATTTAGATTTAGTTATAGATGGTGCTGATGAAGTGGACGAAAATCTTCAATTGATTAAAGGTGGCGGTGGTGCGCTACTACGTGAAAAAATTGTTGCGAATGCCACGGATAATTTTATTGTGATTATAGATGAAACGAAATACGTTAAGACGTTAGGTAAGTTTAAGCTACCAGTAGAAGTTGTGCCTTTTGGATGGGAAATCACAGCACGTGCAATAGAAAGTTTAGGTTGCCAAGCGACATTGCGAATGAAAGATTCAAATGTATATGTGACAGACAACGATCATTACATATTAGATTGTGAGTTTGGAGAGATTCATCATCCAGAACAATTAAATCACGATTTAATATCTATCGAAGGCGTTGTAGAGACCGGATTATTTATCAATATGACGAAAAAAGTATTCATGAGTCGTTCTGAAACACAAAGTGTGGTTATAATCGAGAATTAATAATGAGTTCATAGTAGTTAATAAACAGTTAATGGTTTATTGATGATATAGGGCATAAACTTAACATATCAACTAAAGAGGAGATGTGTTAAATGAACTTAACTAAAACAACATTTGGAGCATTTGCATTAACAACAACTATATTATTAGGTGCATGTGGTAATAATGATATGCATAAAGACGATAAGATGGATACGAAAACTGAAATGAAAGATAAAGACATGAGTAAAGAAAACATGAAAGACAGTGATATGAAAGACATGATGATGTCTGGTATGTTTGAATCTATGAATGGTGAAAAAGTAGAAGGAAAAGCAACGATTAAAGACGGTAAATTAATGTTAACAGATTTCAAATCATCAAAAGGACCTGACTTACATGTTTATTTAACTAAAGATGGCGATGTTAAAAAAGGAATGAAAATTGATAAAGTAGATTACGATAAGATGGAACAAACATTTGATTTAAAAGACATGGATACATCTAAATATAATGAAGTGACAATTTATTGTGATAAAGCACATGTTGTATTCGGTAGTGCTAAATTAAAATAAATATGTTTCACTAAGGGGAATTCAGTCATTCTGAGTTTCCCTTAAACTTTATCAAAGGAGAAAACATGTCATGACAAAGATATATACATTCATATGTTTAATCATACGCGTTTATAGTGGTTATTTAATCTATATGCAAGGTTATGAAAAATTAACAGGAGGTTTCAGTTTACAAGGATTAACGCAAGTAATCGCTCAGAATCAAGATTCTCCAATGTGGTATAAGTGGTTCTTTGAGCATATTATTGCACCGTATACGACTTTATGGGAATGGGTCATTCCTTTAGGTGAAATATTTTTAGGATTAGCTTTAATTCTTGGATTTCTGGAGTATTACGCAGCACTTTTTGGTATATTTATAATGGTAAATTACATTTTAGCAGATATGATTTTTACGTATCCACTTCAGCTTGTTGGCTTTATATTGATTGCATTAAATATCAGAAGCTTACGTAAATTATCAGCAACTGCTATCGTTAAGAAGTTTATGAAGAAGGAAGCGGGATAGAGATTATGGCGCATATATTAATTGTAGATGACGAACAAGATATTCTAGATATTTGTAAGACTTACTTTGAATATGAAGGGCATCAAGTTGTAACAGCTTCTGATGGACAACAAGCCATTCATCAGTTGAATGACGCAATTGATTTAATGATTTTAGATATTATGATGCCTGAAAAAAACGGTTATGATGTCGTTAAAGAAATGAAAGCACAGGAACTAGACATTCCGTTTATTTATTTAACAGCTAAGACGCAAGAACACGATACGATTTATGCATTGACGTTAGGTGCAGACGATTATATAAAAAAACATTCAGCCCTCGTGAACTCGTGTTAAGAGCGCATAACTTATTAAATCGTACTCAAAAGTATCATAAACAAGATTACTTAACATTCGGCTCATTACAATTATGTAAACAGGAAAAAATCATTAAAGTAAATGATCAAGAAGTATCATTGAGAGTAAAAGAATTTGATTTACTTTGGTATTTAGCAGATCACGAGAAAATGGTCATTTCTAAATCAGAACTGCTCGAAAAAGTATGGGGATACGACTATTACGAAGATGCCAACACTGTGAATGTACATATACGTCGTATAAGAGAAAAGTTAGAACAACATCAATATGATGAATATGTAATTAAAACCGTTTGGGGATTAGGTTATAAATTTGAAAGGGCGAAATAAATGCTAACAATTCGAACACAAATTATCACTGCATTTATCAGTAGCATTGTATTAACGACAATTATTCTAGCAATTGCATATAAATGGATGTGGTTTGATGCACATACAACATTACTTTTGACGGTTAGTGCAATCATATCAAGTTGTTTAACGACAATCATTTGTATGTTGTTTATTAATCCATTAGTTAAACGTATTAGATTGTTGAATAAACAAACAAAATTAATAGCAAATGGACAATATAGTGAAACGGCTATAAAAATAGATAGTCCGAAAGAAATGAAAGAATTAAGTGAAGCCTTTAATACTATGGCTCGAAATATTGAAGCGCAAATACAACAAGTTCAATATGAACAACAAGAAAAAAGTGAAATGGTACAAAACTTAACACATGACTTAAAGACAGCGTTATCAAGTATTACGTCCTATGCAGAAGGTTTAAAAGAAGGCATTATCAGTCAATCAGATGAACAACAGAAAGCTTATAGTGTCTTAATTAAACAATCTCAAAGAATTTCAATGATGTTTGATGAGCTGACTAGTGTGATGGAAATTAGTCATAATCACAAACATAATTATCCATTAGAAACGATTTATTTAGATAAACTCTTTGTGACACTTTTACAATCTTATGAACAACAAATCACAAGTGAAAATCGTACGATAGACGTTAATTTATGTGAAGATATCACTTACTTCAAACAATATAAAGTACCATTAGAACGTATACTCATGAATATTTTAGATAATGCATTTAAATATACACAACTTGGCTCGAGAGTTGAAATTAAAGTTACGAAAGAAAATAGCAATATATGCATTGCCGTTTCCGATGATGGTCCAGGTATCGCTGAGCAACATTTACACCGTATATTTGACCGAACTTATCGCGTTGAAGCGTCTAGAAACAAAGATACGGGTGGATCAGGTTTAGGTTTATATATTGCGAAGAATTTGGCTGAACAAATGGACGGGCAGTTAAAGGTAGAAAGTAAAGAGGACGTCGGTACAACATTTTATTTAACGGTACCAATGAAGTAATACAAACAAGAACCCCCAATCCAGAATCATGAATTGGAGGTTCTTATTTGTATTTATGATGTCACTTCACCTAATAATTGAAGCCATTTCTTAATAATTTCACTTTGTGCATATTTTTGTGATTCCGTCATACAGTTATCTCGGAATGTTTTTTGTAGATCAGGATTACTTAAATAAGACTTAACAGTTTCATAAAGTTTGTCTTCATCATTTCTAGGAACAAGGTAACCATTTTTACCGTTAACAATCAGTTCACTTGGTCCATAAGGGATGTCATAACTTATTGCAGGTAGCCCATTTGATAGTGATTCCAGTAATGCCAACGAAAATCCTTCCATATTACTTGTAATCATGCTCGCATGAAAATGATGCATTTCATTTGTAATGTTAGGTATAAATCCACGGAATTTAATATGCTTTTCTAAATTTAATGAAGCAGTTAATTCTTTTAGTTTATTCAATTCGCCTCCAAATCCAAATAAATGAAGTTCGATTTGGTCGAAATCGTCTTTCAGTTTATTGATGAGTCGAATTTGGTGATCAAGTTGCTTCTCAGGTGCATATCGTGCTATAGACATTAATTTCAGAGGACCTTCAGGCACAACTGGTGTAAAATTCGGTTCTTTTTGTTGAGCATATCCAACTGGAATATTAAAGACAGGTATTTTTGATTGAATACGTTTCTCTACATCTTTCCTTTGTTGAACAGTAGATACTAAAATACCAGAAAAACGGTCTAAATTATTAAAGACAGAGTTATAAATATTTTTAATATCTGAACCTTCAATATCATTGTTGTTTTTCACATGTGTACTGTGTAATACAGAAATAACCGGTACTTTTTTGTTTGTGATTAAAAATGGTGGAGAAGTGATGGCTGTCTTATCACTAAAGAACAAGTCACCGTCTTTGTATAACTGTTCATAGAAGAATGCGATTAATTCATTTGTATTATTAAATGTATAATCTTTAGCGTTATAATCAAAGAGCATTATTCGAGTGACAACTTCTTTTTCTTGATAAGGATCGAAATAAACTTCAAGCTTTATTTTCCCACTTGGGGTTAAATACGTATCACATACAGGCATTTCCTTCGTACGCATATATCTAACACGACTTAAGAAACCTCTAGAATCGTAATATTCTCGTTTCATTTTGACATTTCTCGTATCAAAATAGTTCACATAGTCTAATAATTTATAGTTTGAATCACGAAAACTCGCATATATAATTCTTGTACCATTTTGATATACCCTTAAATCATTTGAATTAGGAACATATTTAATCTCAAAATTAAGGTCATCTTCCCAAAATGCTATCCAGTCTCTAACCGTATTCATTTGAACGTTGATGGATTCTTGGAAGAAATCATACATAGAAAAGACTTGTTTACTTACGCCGAATGTATGGGCATTTTATGTAAACTTGAATTCCAAGCTAACGTGATAATTTTAGCTTCCAAGTTGAAATCGTTAAATAGTTTTAGTCTATTCATGACAGACTTTTCTATACCTGTTATTTTATGATTGATATTATTTACTATAAAATAGTTCACTTTGAAATCACCTACAAAATAAAATTTTATATACATATAATATACGCCATTTTTTGTGGTAATGTTAGTGTAGTTTGTTAAAAATTTACAAACAGTTCGATTTTAAAGAAAGTATAAATCGCTATTAGTTCGAAATGTTTGTTATAATAAATGAAATACATTTATTTATATAAAGAATTTGTTAATTTATTGAAATGAGGATAAATAAATGAGTGTTAAACAAATATTCAAAGATAATGAGCCAATTTTTCAAGATCAGACGAAGTATGTGTTCTTGAAGTCGTGTTTGCTCATTATAATATGTATGGGTGCTTATACATCGATTGCGTTAGCTAGCAATTGGTTCATAGTATTAATAGGGTGTGTATTCTTTATGTTGTTACTTTATTTAATACATAGATTCCAATTACAGCTTATTAAATTTGAAGCTTTAAAGAAAGAAGATATCATTTATACCTTTAGTACATTAGGTATAGCACTTATTATGTATTGGACTATAGCGTCAATTATAGGACAACCACAAAATCAAATGGAAGTATATAAAGATTTAAATACTTTACCTCTATACATATCTATTATTATATTTGTAATACTAGGACCAATATTTGAAGAGCTTATATTTAGAGGTTTCATGCTAAAAGGGATATTTAAAGGACATCTATTAATAGGATATATCGTATCTAGCGTACTATTTGGATTGTCACATGGACCATCAAGTATAGGTGAGTTTATCATTTACTTTGGAATAGGATTATTATTTGGCGCACTTTATTTAAAGACTAACCGATTAGAAGTAGCCATAGTAGCGCATGGATTAAATAATCTAGTACATATTCTTATATATTTAGTGTTTTTTAATTAGATATCGTGCGCTCATCATTTAAAAAATAAAGCTGGAGACATCTGTTGTTAAAGATGTTTCCAGCTTTTTCAATATAATTAAATTTACTGTATGGTTTCGGTCATTTTAGATGTTAAATCTAATATGGATGTTTGATTGAGTGTATCAATAATTTGTTGATCTACTTGTGTGTAAACATCATCTAATGCAGACTGTATATTTTGTCCGACGATACAATCTGGATTTGTGTCTTGATGAATTTTAGCGAAATGTTCTTCATCTTGAATAAGTTTATAAACGTCGCCTAATAAGATTTGATCTGCTGATTGAGCAAGTCGATAGCCTGATTTACCTTGTTGGCTTTCGATTAAGTTACCATTTCTTAAATATTTACATATTTTTCTTACAAGTGTAGGGTTACTATTAATGCTACCTGCTATAAATTTACTAGATGTAGGTTCTTTGTTCACAGATATTAATGATAATATATGAATTGCAACTGATATTTGTGTATTCACGCTTTTCACCTCTTAGATTCCTTATTTATTATAACTTTGAGAGATGAGAATTGCGATAGTAAATGCGTATTATTTTGATAATACTGAAATTCTTTCTTGGATATGGTTACCTTCAGTTGCTTCATCTACTAATGCAATGGCGTAATCAGCATAGCTTATTTTACTTTCACCTTTATCGTTTAGTGTGAAGACTTCCCCAGCTAAAATATATTCTCCAGTTCTTTCTCCATCAGCTATAAATTCTGCTGCAGGACTTATAAATGTCCAACGTACGTCATCTCTTTTACGAAGGTCTACAAGTGCTTTACCTTGAGCTATTGCAAGTGGTTTATATACTTCTGGAAAATCAGGTGTATCGAATAGTTGGTTTTCTAATTGATCATCAACGAATAAACTACCAGCGCCTCCGATTATAATTAATCGTGTGTTTGTGTTTGATAAAATATCACTTAAATGTTGAATAGAGTCTTGGTGTAAATGAAGTTTGTCTTCTCTAATTTCACCGAAAGCATCTACAACAACATCGAATTGTGTTAAGTCTTCAGTTGTTAAATCAAATATATCTTTAATAATAGATTGTGTTGCCACTGTTTTATTTTCGTTACGAACGATGGCTGTTACATCTAATCCTCTGTTAATTGCTTCTTCTGTAATTAATTTACCTGCTTTACCGTTTGCTGCTATAACACCTATTTTCATTTTACACAACCTCTTTCTTGTATTTAATATAGATACAAGTTGAGTATAATATGTATATCTGGTTTTGTCAAAAGTTTTGTGTATAAAAAAACTGCTATGTGGAAATCCACATAGCAGATGTTTGTTTATTTATTCTTACCACCAGTTGTTAGCTTGACGGAAAGCAATTGCAGCTTCGATTGAACCGTAACGTTCTTTAGCATAGTTGATCATGCCTTTAGTTTGTTCAGTAACACTACCTGTACCCCAAGATTCTTTAGTTTGACCAAGACCTCTGTAGCCAAGTTCATTTACGGCATTTGGGTTGCCGCTAGATTCAGGCATTACGATGTTATCCCATAATGCTTTTGTACCGCCAGCAGCGATAAACTCTTTATATACTTCACTTGTATTAGATGAATCAGTTGATTCTGTAGTTTGAGTTGCTTGAGTCGGTTGAGAGACTTGTGTAGTTGTATAGTTATAGTTTGTATTTTGATTAGAGTAGTTTGTATATTCACTTGCATCTGCTTGAGCGCCAAATCCAGAAGCAATAATTCCTGCTGCAGCTGTTGTTGCAAATAATAATTTCTTCATAAATAAATTTCCTCCATGTGCTATTTAAAGCATTTATAAATTTTGTATATTTATTACTTCATACACTCTAACATCATTTTTGATATCATAGGTTACAGGAGAATAAAAATAAAATTTCTTTTATGACAGTCAGATTAAAAAGATAATAGGCATATGACAAGTTGTAATTTGAAACGTTTACAGTAACTTTATAGAAATAGAGGTGTAAGATTATGGAAAGAATTAAGCTTAAGATGATTAGAAATCATTTAGACAACATACCTGAATATGAATTACCAGAGGGCTACTCAATTAGAATGTTTGAAGAAGGGGACGAACGTCTTTGGGCAGAAGTTGAAACTGCTGCAGGAGAATTTTCAAATATTGATGAAGCATTGCAAAGGTTTCATAAAGAATTTGGCACTCATATAGAAGAAATGAAATATAGATGTTTATTTATTGAAAATGCATCAGGTGACGTAATAGGGACGACGACAGCATGGTTCGGTCAATTACCTTTAACAGACTCACATTTAGGTAGAATACATTTTGTAGCCATTAAGCCGGAATATCAAGGTAAGAAATTATCAAAGCCATTATTAAGTGCTGCGCTTAACAAAATAATTGAGCTTGGTCACAAAGAAGTGTATTTAACGACACAAACAACCAGTTATCCAGCAATTAATATGTATTTAAATTATGGTTTTGAACCATATGATCCAGACAACTCGGATCAAAAAGGTTGGTTGATGATGGAAGATATATTAAATAGGAAGTTAAATGTATAAAAAATGCCCCTATACCATAATTCCCGTGGTATAGGGGCTATTAATATGGATGCATTAATAAGTACTTAAAATTGCATAAGTACTATCTATATAAGGTGTTGTTAAATTGTTTTTTTGGCTAATTTTGTAGATATAACCTTGTATAAATGCTGTTTCTAAAGGTCTTTCACTTATCATGTCGTAATACATACTTGTACCCATATCATCAGGGTATCCTTCATAAATTTTCATTATGCTCTCTTCAAAATCATCATCAAAATAAATACCTTCAGCTTTAGCGACACGGTTACCTTCAACTAATAAGTTGTAACAAAGTGAATGTATTTGATTGTGTTTAAGTACACGAGCTGGTTGTCTCGTAAGAGCAGTTACCGTGTTAATACCTAAATTGACGATTAATTTATACCAAACGTGTTGATCATAATCTTCGAGACATTCAATATTAAGTAAACTATCTTCGGTTAAACTTTTAATATCTAATGTGTGCGCATGAATAGGTAATCTTAAAGTCCAATCTCTAAAATGCGTGACGACGTTATTTTCTTTTTGTCCACTTATATATACGACAGCATGAAATTTGTGCGGGTGATCAATTTTTTCTAACTGTCCATATCCATTTTGAGTTAAAATAATAACGCTATTAGCATGTAGGATATGATGAAGATACGGGATGATTGCGTCGAGTTGCGTTGCTTTAACAGCAATAAATAAAATATCTACTTTTTCATGTGCATCTTCTAAAGATTGAACGGGAAATGAATGTTGCACATCGTGATTGTATTCTTGGAAATAGACAGTTGAATTTGATCTTCCAAACAGCGTAACATCAAGGTTTGATTGCGTTAAAGCAAATGTAATGGCTGTACCCACAGCGCCAGGACCGATTATTCCAAACTTTTTCATTTATTATTTTCCTTTCAATGTTAATATATACATAATAACAAATAAAAGAAGGTGGTACGGGATGAAAACCATTAAACAATTGTTGTCCATGAAAGAACAAAAAGAAAAAATATCCATGATTACAGCATACGATTATCCAAGTGCTAAACAAGCAGAAGCAGCAGGTATAGACACTATTTTAGTAGGCGATTCTTTAGGAATGGTTGTGTTGGGCTACGATAGTACAGTCGAAGTGACAATGGAAGATATGATACATCATGCGAAAGCTGTTAGAAGAGGTGCACCAGAAAGTTACGTAATCGTTGACGTACCTTTTGGAGCAGTCGGTATTGATCATACAACGGATATGAAAAATGCGATTCAATTGTATAAAGATACTAAAGCGAACGCTGTGAAAATCGAAGGTGTGCATACGACATTGATCCAAGGCTGTACTCAAATTGGTGTGCCAGTCGTATCTCATTTAGGCTTAACACCTCAAAGTGTCGGCATTACAGGTTATAAATTACAAGCAAGTTCAAAAAGAGAAGCCGAACAATTGATAGAAGATGCGAAAGCAGTTGAACAGGCAGGGGCAGTGATGCTCGTATTAGAAGCGATACCAAGTGATTTAGCAGAAGTGATTACGGAACAACTGACAATTCCAGTTATCGGTATAGGCGCAGGAAAAGGTACAGATGGTCAAGTACTTGTATATCATGATTTATTAAATTACGGTTCAGAACATATTGCTAAGTTTGTGAAACAATATGGTGATTTTTCAAATGGTGTAGACGCACTAAAAGCATATCATGAAGAAGTTAAAAGTGGTGCATTCCCTTCAGAAGCACACACATATAAGAAGAAAGTGATGGGGGAGACAGAGTAGTGACGCAAGTAGTAGAACGTATTAAAGAGATGAATTCAATCGTATCTCAATTTAAATCTCAAGGTAAAACAATAGGACTCGTACCAACGATGGGTGCATTACATGATGGTCATTTAAAAATGATGAAACAATCAATAGAAGAAAATGACATTACGGCAGTGAGTATTTTTGTAAATCCATTACAATTCGGACCTAATGAAGATTTTGATGATTATCCGAGACCATTTGAATCTGATTTAGAGAAGCTTAAACAAATTGGTGTAGATTATGTATTTCATCCAACAGTTGAAGAAATGTATCCAGGAGAACTAGAGATGACGATTACTGTAGGTCGTTTAGCACAAGTGCTAGAAGGTAAGAAAAGACCAGGTCACTTTGATGGTGTTGTCACAGTTGTTAATAAGTTGTTTAATATTATTCAACCAACACGTGCTTACTTTGGTAGAAAAGATGCACAACAACTCGCTATAATAGAAAAAATGGTAGAAGACTTTAACCACTCAGTTCAAATCGTACCAATAGATATCGTGCGAGAAGCAGACGGACTAGCAAAAAGTTCAAGAAATATCTATTTAACAGAGGAAGAAAGAAAAGAAGCCATACATTTATCTAAAAGTTTAGCATTAGCTAAGCAGAAATATGACGAAGGTGAGAGAAATAGTGACGTCTTAATACAAGCCATCACGCAATATTTAGAAAGTAACGTGAGCGGAGATATAGTAGAAGTCGCTATTTACAGTTATCCAGAATTAGAAGAACAACATACAATAGAAGGACAAATCTTTATTTCACTAGCCGTTAAATTTAGCCAAGCAAGATTAATAGATAATATTATTATATAGGAAAGTATAGAAGCCGATTGTGCAGGGGCACAATCGGTTTTTTCGTTTACACGTTAAGTATAAAATAGAATTAATCATTAAAAAGGCAAATCGGGCATTATCAAATGGCATTTACAAATTTCTTAAAAATAAACGGGATTTTTGTAATGACTTTTTACAAAAGGAGATATCAATATGCTTTTAACAGAGAGAATGAAAGAAGATATATTTTCACAAGCAGAACAAAGCATTATTCAATATTTGTTTGAAGAAAACGAGAAGATTAAGTCTAAGACGTTAAAACAAATTTCTAAAGAAACATATACACATCCTTCTACTGGTATTCGCATAGCTAAAAAGTTAGGATACGACGGTTGGTTAGAGTTGAATGATCATTATTTAGAAGAAGTAGAATATTTCAACCGACATTATGAATCAAATTGGCAAGACCGTTAAACTCTGTGCACTCGAACCCCATTTTGAAATAGAGAAGTCATCGAAACATACATGTGCCATCTTCATTTCATATAGTGGTGAAAATCAAAGCATCTTGAAATTATTACCGATGTTAAAGAAAAAGCACATTCCAATTATCGGACTCACAAGCATTGGCGAAAAAACAGTAACCAAATACGCAGACAGCACATTACGCATTTCAACAAGAGAAAAGTTATATTCCAAAATTAGCAACTTCACAACTCGAGATTCAATCAGTTTCTTAATGGATATTATGTATGCTTGCGTATATGGAACAGATTATGACAAACATACTGATTATAAAATCAATATCGTTAAGAATTTCGATAACCGCGTGACTCATAATAAGATGATACAGGGAACAAATCATCATAAAAAAACCTTAAAAATCGTGAAATTTACGATTTTTAGAGGTTTTTTAACACTATTTATAATTTTTGACAATTAATTGAAATTTATGTAAAAATATAGGATAATATAACTAGTTTAATCAATAAATTATATGAAATTAAGACAACCTAGAGAATGAATAAGATTAAAAATATAAAGCATTCTTTCCTTTTCTGTAGGGAGAGTAGAGTATGCTTTTTTACGTTTAAATAACTTTTGTGAAATTCAATTAATAAAATATATGTTTGAAAGTTTAATAATATAAACAGTTATAAAGAGAAAATAACAACTCGTTTGAATATTAAATACATTAAAACTTCGACAAGAACTATATTGATGTAGGACGTGAAAAGATGTTTTCGATAATAATAACTGTATACAATGCTGAAAATACAATAAAGCATACGTTAAACGGCATTATTCATAATTGTCGCAATGCGTTGTATGAAATTATTGTAGTGAATGACGGGAGTCAGGATGGAACACTTAATATATTAAATACATATAAGAATGTTAAGTATGTAACGATTATCAATCAAGAAAATCATGGTGTGAGTAAAGCAAGAAATGTAGGTATAAAGCATGTCAGTAAACACTCTGAATATATCACATTTGTTGATGATTCTGACATGATAAGTGAGAACTTTATATCGGAAGCAAAGAACTTCTTTGGAGCGCACCCAAAAATCAATATTGCTATGGCACCTATTACGATATGCAAAGATGGTAAGGAATATAGCCAAACATTGAACTATAGATTTAACACAAATGAGTCATATATTGATATATTTAAAAATTATCGTGATATTCATTTTCATATCGGAGGGGTAGTATTCAGAAGATCATTATTTAACAATCCTGAATATAAGTTCAATGAAGCCATATCATATTGGGAAGACGCTACTTTAATTAATACGATTATTTTAGATCAAAGATATTACGGATTACTCAAGGCTAGTAAGTATTTTTATAATAGAAATAATACCAATTCTTTAAGCCAAAAATGTTGGTATTCTGATGCGAGATATACGAGCCATATCAATACAAATTATTTGCCGTTAGTCAAAAAATCTCTATCTCAATATGGAAAAGTTATAAACTACATACAATATTTAGTAGCTTTGCACTATTTGCAATACATATTAGAACATAATCAGAAATTCATTAATAACATGAAAGAAAACTTAACAGAAGAATTTATCACAAGTTCTAAAAATTTGTTTACATACATCGATACTGAAATTATTGATCAATTAAAGTGCCCAACACGAAATAAGGCATTCTTATACCAATTGAAAGATGAAAAATATCCTTATTATTTAAAGAACAATCATATAAGAATACTCATCCATCATTATAAAAATAAAAAAATATTATTCTCCTTATCAGATGATATAGGTGTTTCAGATGAAAGTGCAGAAATCTCTATCTACTTTAGAAATAAGTATCAAACAAATGCGATTGCTAAAGAGAGAAGAGAAGTAACAATATTAGGAAATAAAGTGAATGATCTCTCATTAATTCATTTTGAAGCCCGTATACCGAGGAGTTTGATTTTCTTTGGATTTAAAGTGAAGATTAAAGATTTAAAAACTAACAACGAAATGGTACTGCACCCCTAAAGTTAGAGTAAAAAAACTAACTTTAGGGGGTGTTTTAATATGACAAAATATAGTGATGAATTTAAGTTGAAAGTTGTAAGAGATTATCTAGATGGCCATTATGGTTATCGAAAATTAGCTAAAAAATATAATATACCTGATAAAATTATTATACGAACATGGGTAAAAGCCTTTCAATCATTCGGTGTAGATGGCATTAAAAAGAAACAGAAAAAGACAGTTTATTCTGTTACATTCAAAATAAATGTATTAAACTATATGAAAAGAACAGGCGATTCCTTCCAAGATACAGCGATTAAATTTGGCCTAAATACCCCATCTATTATTGTGCGATGGAAAAAGATATATGACAAAGAAGGTGTGGAAGGACTCGAAAAGCCGAAAGGACGACCTCCCATGAAAAAGAAGAAACAGAAGAAATCTAATCAAAACCTATCACGAGAAAAAGAGTTAGAGCTAGAAAATGAAAATCTTCGATTAGAGAATGCTTATTTAAAAAAGTTGAACGCTTTTCGAGAGAATCCGAGTGCCTTTCTAGAAAAGCACAAGCAGCAGTGGCATTCGAACTCAAAGAAGAAGGATTCAAATTAAAAGATATCTTAGTAAAGGTTGGTATACCAGAAGCAACCTATCATTACCATGCCAAACAATTACAAAAGGAAGATTTAGATAAAGGTTGGAAGAAAAAGATCATTGAACTTTTTCAAAAACACAACGGTAAATACGGCTATCGTCGTATATATTTAGCTTTGAGAAATCAAGGTTATCTCATTAACCATAAGAAAGTACAACGAATTATGCGAGAACTAGGATTAAAATGTCAAAAATTCACACGTAAATCACGCTATCAATCATACAAAGGTACAGTTGGTAAAGTGGCTGAAAATCGCTTGAATCGTAGATTCCATACATCTATTCGACTTCAAAAATTAGTGACAGATATCACTGAATTTAAATGTGCTGAAGAACAAAAATTATATCTCAGCCCTATTATGGATTTATACAATGGGGAAATCATTTCTTATGGTATATCCAGAAGACCAACATTAGACTTAGTACTTCAATCATTGGATAAAGCAGTTACAATCATTAAGCATGAAGCACCATATCGTACGACGATACATTCTGATCAAGGTTGGCATTATCAGCATAATGCATGGATTAGAAGATTATCGGAACAAAGGATTTATCAAAGTATGTCACGTAAAGCGACGTGTGCGGATAATGCTTCTATGGAGAATTTCTTTGGCATCATGAAGCAGGAAATGTATCATGGAGAAGAACTTGTTAACTATGAAACATTAAAAAGAAGAATTGAGGATTACATCTATTGGTATAACAATGAACGTTTGAAATTAAAATTGGCTGGACGAAGTCCAGTACAATACCGAACTCAATCCAGCCAATTAATAGCATAATGGAAACTCTAACTTTGGGGGGTCACTACCAATATGGATTAAAAGCGAACCTTTATATAAGAGGTTAAAACGTAAATTTATTTAAAAGGAGATAAGTAATGAAAATTTCAGTGATATTACCTGTATATAACGTAGAGGAATATATTCATGATTGTTTAAATTCATTATTAGCACAAAGTATAGGTGAAGAAAATTTAGAAGTTATTTTAGTAGACGATTGTTCTACTGATAACACGCCAGAAAAAATCAATGAATTTAAAAATAAATTCACAAATTTCGTTTATTATCGATTACCTGAAAATGAAGGGTCGCCAGGTAAACCAAGAAATATAGGTGTGGAATTATCTAATGGAGAGTTTATCCATTTTATGGACCCTGATGACATATTAGATGAGTTTGCCTATGAAACACTATTGGAATTGATGGACGAAAAAGATGACTTTTCGATGGGTAAAATGATTACCTTTAACGAAGATGGAAGCCAGTTTGAGCATACTACTTTCAGAGAATATAAGCTCAATAAAACGTATAAATCAACAAACTTAAAAGAAACACCATTTTTTGCACAAGTTAAAGTAGGTGTTGTATTAAAGCTGATTCGTAAATCATTCTATATCAATCATGAAATTTCTTTTATTGAAGGAATGAGAAACGGTGAAGATAAAATTGTAGATACAATGTTATACACGTCTGCTTCTTCTTTCTCATATGTTCCGTATGTGATTTATAAATATAGGAATAGAAACATTGGAGATAATAAATCATTAACTCATCAAGAAGCTGAAGGCGCAATTTATAACGATATTAAAGCTTATTATGATTGTGAGAAATACTATGATAGTGAAACGTTGGAATTCTTTAAGATTAATGTACTCAGATCTATATTCTGGAAAGTGATAGATGACGAATTTGATGCATTAAATGATGAAAGTAAATTAAATATTATGAGCTCGATATATGACATTGTTAAAAGTTACGATGAAAAAATTATAAAAATGTACTTAAACAATGAAGAGCCGATTATAAAATTAATCAGAAATCAAGCTTTTGACTTAGCGATCTCATATGCAATGTTATTGAAAGACCGCAGAAAGTATTTTTATCAAGGAAGAGATATTGAAAAAAGGTTTAGAGAGCAAAAGCAATTTAATAAAAGTAAAAGTTATTTAGTGTATAAAGCACTGAATAAATTAAAAATCATGAAATAGGAGTATGAATTATGAAGGTATTACAAGTTTTATTTGATTTAAAGAATAAAAATATTGATTCATTTAATGAAAGACTTAATGATCAAACTTTTTATCAAACAATCGTACTGGATGTTAGTACTGATCAAGACATTAACATCGATACAAATGAATTTGATTATATTCTATTCAATAACCCTAATTTCACATGTGATGGAAATAATTTCATCAATACACTAAAGAAAATGGAAGTTGAACAAAAACAAATTGCGCAATTTACGCTGATGAATAAGGAAAATACCGTAGATTACCAATATAATTCGGGTAATTATAGAGATTTATTTTCAAGTTGTATTGTAGATACACGTTTATTTAACACGCATGATTTATTAGAAATATTCTTTGCTGCTAAGAAAAGCACTTCAAATCAAAATATGTTAATTGTTGAATCTAACTATATTGGAAGAAATACAAAAAATATTGAGTATAGAGAAGATTTAATTAATCTAATGATCAAGTTATTAGATTATACAACTTATGAAGAGCTTCAAAAAATATTTGAAAGTGAGTCAGAGTTGATCAATTTCCTAGATTTGATGATTGATAACAAAATATTTGAGAAAGCTTTAGCTAAAAAAATAAAGTTAGCCTTATTACAAAGAATAAGAACTCGATTTAGTGAATTTGATTTATTAACATCTAAAGAACATACACCATTATATTTAATTTATTCACTAACAATGAAATCATATTACGAAGAAGCGATACAAGCGTTAACGCTATATCGAAGCGAAAAATATTGGCGTGAAACTTATGAAAAATATGCATATGAATTAGGATTTGATGATGATAATGTCAGAGAAACAGATGCCTGGAAAAAGACACAAAGATTACGTGATGTCAGAATCAATTTGAAATCTAGATATTATAAAGTTGAGAAGACTGTCCTTAAAAATATATCAAATGTATTAAAACTATTTAATAAACAACAAATTTGGTTGTTAAGTGAAAGAAGAAATAGTGGATCAGATAATACATTTTATTTATTTAAATATTTAATGGAGAATGATTGAAAGGTTAGACCATACTATTTAATCGAAAAAAATGCTGGTGATCCTATAAAGAAATTAAAGAAATACGGGAATATAGTTTATTTTGGTTCATTGAAACATAAATTATACATGCTACTTGCAGATAAATTTGTGACATCATTTACATTTGAAGAAACGATGACACCATTTAATGCAGAACAATATAAAGAAATATATGAAAGTGAGTTGAATAAGAAAAAAATTATATCCATTCAGCACGGTATGATCATTCATAATATTTCACCATATTTAAGTAAACATCAATATAGAACAGACTATATTACAGCCAATAGTGTTTACGAAAAAGCCATTATTAAAGACACACTCGGGTTCAAAGATGACGAAATATTAATAACAGGAATGGCTCGTCATGATAATTTACTTATCAATTCTAAAAGGACGAATCAAATACTATTTATGCCGACTTGGCAAAGAGGATTGCAGAATTTAAGCGAGTCACAGTTTTTAGAAACAGAATATTTCAAGAAAATTCATGAACTTGTGAACGATACGCGCATTATAAACTATTTAAAGGAAAATCGTTTAAAAATATGTGTATTAATGCATCCACAGTTCGAAAAATTTTCAAAGCATTTTAAAAATAACAATGAACTGATTAAATATGTGAGTACAACAGAAGTTGAAATACCTGATTTAATCGCAAATAGTGTCTTCCTTATAACAGATTTCTCATCTGTTGCGGTAGACTTCTTGTTCCAAAAGAAGAATGTTATCTTCTATCAATACAACAAGTATGCATCTCACCATGTACCGTCTAAACAAATTGAATACTCAGATATAGGTACAATCGTTGTAAACCTGGAAGAAATGTTAGATTCATTACAAGAAATAGAAAAGCATAATTATGATCTACTACCTAACTTCATAGACTCATATGAAAAGTTATTTGAAGTTAAAACAAATATAAGGGAAACAATTGTTGAAAATATTAAAAACCTTTAGAGGTGGTAAAAGTGAATAATAAAATTAAGATTTCTCAAAATAATTTATTGATATCGAATAATTTATTGATATCGAATAATTTATTGGAGTCTAACTTTAATTATACATATAAAGATCAAATTGGTGTTTTCTCCAAAAAATATCCTCTAACGATTACACGTAAATTTAGATCTATAAAAATAGATTTAAAAGAGCATTTTTCTTCAAATATTACTGAAGATAGAAGTATCGAAATTCCTATAAAGGAAAATGTTCAATTTAATGAAACAGTTGAGCATATTAATGAGTTATATAATATATCGATTCAAGTTATTGAACATAAACTTATTATTGATATTACACAAAAACAAAAAGACATTTTAAAGCTAGATGATATAACAAAGCAGGACAATATTAAGAAGCGTTTTCTACTTAGAAAAATGATCAATAATAATCCGTTGTATTTTACAGATCAAATATATTTAAATAACGGTATAGATATAAATGAAATAGTTGAGTTAATTTCAAAGAACAGTATTAAAACGCAAGATTGGAAATTATTGATTGAATATAAAGATGACAAACATAACACTGTAATAAACGAACTGAGTGCGTCAGAAATTTATCATAAATATCAAGATGATTTCAAAAAATCGAATGTACTTATAAATGATTCAAAAAACATACTGAAGTTTGATATGATAACTAATGTACGCGTTAATCAATTGAACTTTACTGAAGAATATTTTGAATTGAAATTAGAACAATATGATGCAAATCATAAGTTATATATCGTTAAAAGAGAAAGAGAAGCTAATCCCTTTAATTATAAATCGTACGTAATGAAAGAAGTTGATGACGCAACGCAGTCAATTAAAGTTCCGTATAATGAATTAGTATTTGATTGGCTTAAAGAAGGCGACAATTTAGATGTCTTAGTAGGAAATAGCTTAAATACTGCGCATTTTGTAGAAATAAATGATAACTGTAATATACATAGCAAATACATGTCATTATCTAATAAATTTGACGGTAAGTTCTATATAAATGGACGCAAAGCTTTATCCATATATGTAAAGAAAAAGACTAAAAAAGTTAGTGAGCATGCAACTAAAGTTGCGGTATTAGGAACATGTTTTTCACGAAATGCATTTAACACATCTGACTACTTTAATCCTGAGTATAAAGCACTAACAGAATGTGTTTATACACAATTTCATAGTACGATTGAGTCGCTTGTATGTGATATTAAAGCACCTAAACCATTAGTGGACGTATATAGAAATCATAATGAATTTAAACATATTAACACTGATTTAACGAAATCGTTCTTTGAAGAATTAAAAGAAAGTGGCGCTGAATATATCATTATTGATTTATATCCAGATGCGACATTAAATCAGTTAACATTAGAAAATAACGCCATCATTACGTATAATTATTTAATAAAAGAGAATGTTAATCTAGGAAGTTTTGTTAATAGCTGGGGCGATGAAAAATTCAGTAATGAGGAAGCATTTATTTCTAGATGGTTGAACAATTTAAACATATTTATGGATAAGCTCACTCAAATCATTCCTGAACATAAGATTATTCTGAATAGAGGTAGGTTATCAAAATATTACTATGAAGATAACGCCGTTAAACAATTTGGAACCATTCATTTAATTAATAGAAATAATTATTATTGGGAGTTACTGGATAATTTATTCAACATTATCCTAATATTAATGTAGTTGATATAACAGATAAACCATATAAATCAGATAAAAATTATCCATTTGGATTTTCATATTCACATTATGAAAGCGACTATTACAAAACTTTTTATAACGAAATTATAAAAATATTGTATAAAAATAAATTAGATATAGGATGAACATTATGACTAAAATAAAAAAAGCAATTATACCTGCAGCAGGATTAGGAACAAGATTCTTACCTGCTACTAAAGCAATGCCTAAAGAAATGTTACCGATATTAGATAAACCAACGATTCAATATATTGTGGAAGAAGCAGCACGTGCTGGAATTGAAGATATTATTATTGTGACGGGTAAACATAAACGTGCGATAGAAGATCATTTCGATATTCAAAAAGAACTAGAAACAACATTATATGAAAAAGGTAAACTTGAACTACTCGATAGAGTTCAATATTCAACAGAATTAGCGAATATCTTCTATGTTAGACAGAAAGAACAAAAGGGATTAGGACATGCGATTTACACAGCGAAACAATTCATCGGAAATGAACCATTTGCCGTACTGTTAGGTGATGATATTGTAGAATCGGATAATCCGGCCATTAAACAATTAATGGAACAATATGAATCAACAGGCAAATCAGTTATTGGAGTACAAACAGTGCCTGAATCAGAAACACATCGTTACGGTATTATCGAACCGAAATCACAAGACGAACGCTTATACGAAGTGAATCGTTTTGTGGAGAAACCAGAACAAGGTACGGCACCATCAAACCTAGCAATTATGGGTAGATATGTATTATCTCCAAAAATCTTTGATTATTTAGAAACACAAACAGAAGGAAGCGGCGGAGAGATTCAATTAACCGATGCCATCGAACGTTTAAATAAAGATGATAAAGTTTATGCATATGACTTTGAAGGTCAACGTTATGACGTCGGAGAGAAAATTGGATTTGTGAAGACGACGATAGAATATGCATTGAAAGATGAAGAAATGCGTGAAGAAATTAAACGTTATATACAATCATTAGATATTTAGTAAAGGAGCTAGAACTTTGAGAGCACAATGGGAACAAAGAATATCTGAAAGCTTAGTTGAACAGTTTCATAACGTTCAAACAGAAGAAGAGATTGAAGCGGGATTTACGGATGTATTATCATTTGGAACAGCAGGTATAAGAAGTACATTCGGAATCGGTCCAGGTCGATTAAATAAATTCACGATTCAAAAGTTTGCGCTAGGTTTAGCTAAATATTTAAGAAACATAACGAATGACCCTAAAGTGGTGATTCATTTTGATACAAGACACTTATCTCAAGAATTTGCGAATGAAATCGCAAAAGTACTTGGTACAAATGGTATCGAAGTAATCTTGCCTGAAACATTTAAATCGACACCAGAACTGTCATTTGCAGTAAGACACTTAACAACAACAGCAGGGATTATGATTACAGCTAGTCATAATCCAAAGAACTATAATGGCATTAAAGTATACGGTCCCGACGGTGGACAGTTATTAACAGAGCCTTCATTAGAATTAAGCCGTTATATAGATACAGTAGAAGACCCATTAAATATACAAACAGATGACTTGGAAACATTGCAGGAACGTGGACTGATTCTGCCATTTAAAGAAGAAACGACTAAAGCATATAAAGATGCGGTTAAAGAACTCGTCGGTTCATTTGAAACATCGCAAACAAAAACAGTGTTAACAAGTTTACATGGCACAAGTTTGCCTCTATTGTCAGATGTGCTTGAAGATCTGTCGTATAAAAACTATGTAGTTGAAGAAGCACAATCTAAGCCGAATGGAGACTTTCCAACTGTTAATATTGCGAATCCAGAAGCGGAAGATACATTTGACTTTGGCAAACAACTCGCAGCAACAGAAGATGCACAACTTGTACTAGCGACAGATCCAGATGCAGATAGATTAGGCGTCGTTGAAAGATATCAAGACGGATCAACAAGGTATTTCAATGGTAATGAAATAGGATTATTGTTGATGAAACTGAGATATCAGCAATTATCAGATGACCAACATAAATACATCATTAAATCTGTTGTGACAAGTGCATTAAGTGAGAAGCTAGCTCAGTCATTAAATATTGACGTCATTAATGTGTTAACAGGTTTCAAATATATATCAGAGCAATTAAAGAATTTAGAAGATAACGCATCGCAACTAGTCTTAGCTTTTGAAGAAAGCCACGGCTATTTAGTAGACGACTTCTCAAGAGATAAAGATGCCATACAAACAGCAGCATTATTGATTAAATATAAAGAACAACTGGCACAAGAAAACAAGACATTCAAAGACGTATTAGATAATATTTATCAAGAACACGGTTATTACAAAGATAAGACCCTCTCACCAACATTTGAAGGTGCAGAAGGACGAGAGAAAATAAAACAAATTATGAATGACTTTAAACAGTTAGAAACAATCGATATAGAGAACTTAACACCATTGATTATAGAAAACTATATTACGAAAGAATCACTTAATGTTAAAACAGGTAAGACACAAAACATTCACTTACCACAAACAGATCTCATTAAGTTCATATTTGAAGAAGGATTTATAGCAGTCCGACCTTCAGGCACAGAACCAAAAATGAAACTGTACTTCTCATTAGACGTTGAGGAATTGGATGATGTAATTGAGGAGTTTGTGAAAAAGTATAGAATTGAATAATCTAACCAAAAGCCTTATTGAGCTAAATAACTCAATAAGGCTTTTAATTTGGAAATTATACCAAAAAATGGGATATAGGTAATTAGATGTAAAACTATACTATACGATTAAAATGAAAATCCTTATAATAAATGAAAATTAATAATTTAAGTAATAATTAGTTGTTAATTAATGACATATAAGTATAAAAAAATTGTAAAAATGTATAAAACACAATTGTAAAATTCAATTACTCTCTGTATAATTGAATTGCATTAAATAGAAAAATGGAGGATTATATGGAAGAAGCAATTGATTTAAGTAAACTATTTACAATTTTAAAGAAAAACATGAAGTATTTAATTATCCTACCAATTGTTTTTCTAGTATTAAGTATGGTGGTCACATTTGTATTTATGACACCGAAATATTCAACTTCTACTCAAGTGCTTGTTAACCAAAAAGAAACAGACAATCAAATCATGGCACAACAAGTACAATCTAATTTACAACTAGTTAATACATACTCAGAAATTATCAAGAGTCCCAGAATACTAGATAAAGTATCTAAAAATTTAAAAGGTAAATACTCTAGTAAAGAAATTTCGGGGATGCTTACTGTTAGTAACCAAGCAGAATCACAAATATTAAATATTTCAGTTGAAAATGAAAGTAGGGAAACTGCAAGTAAAGTTGCTAATGAAATTGCAAATGTCTTTAGTAAAGATGTAAGTAAAATTATGAATGTAGATAATGTTTCAATACTATCCAAAGCAGACACAAAAGGAAACCAAATCTCACCTAAACCGCTTATTAATTCAGTAGTCGGTATTTTTTTAGGATTAATTGTCGCACTAATCATAATATTCTTGAAAGAAATATTGGATAAGAGAATTAAAACTGAAGAAGATGTTGAAGAGATTTTAGGTTTACCAGTATTAGGAGTTATACAAAAATTTGATCAATAGAGGAGGGGTAACTAAATGGCAAAAGAAGTAAATAGGGAAATTACAACCTTAATAACACATATAAAACCTAAAGCGGTAGTGAGTGAAAAATTTAGAGGTATTAGATCGAATATATTATTTTCAACTGCAGATAATGATGTTCAAACATTATTAATTACTTCAGATAAACCAGAATCAGGTAAATCAACTATGTCAGCAAATATTGCAATTACATATGCTCAGGCAGGGTTTAAAACATTAATAATTGATGGTGATATGAGAAAACCAACTCAACATTATATATTTAATAAATCTAATATTAAAGGTTTATCTAATGTAATTATAAATAACAATAGCTTTGATGAAGCAGTACATGATACTGATATAGAGAATTTAGATGTATTAATGTCTGGTCCAATACCACCTAATCCATCTGAATTGATAGGTTCATCAAACATGAAGGACTTATTTGACGAATTAAAAACAAAATATGATTTTATTCTTATTGATACACCTCCAGTAAATACTGTTACAGATGCTCAATTGTTTGGTGAATTGACGAAAAATGCAGTTTATGTAGTAGATGTGGAAAGTAACAATAGAGAGTCTGTTAAAAAAGGAAAAGATTTATTAGAAAAATCTGGGACAAAGATATTAGGTGTTGTTTTAAATAAAGCACCTTTAGATAAATCATCGAGTACATATTATTACTATGGAGAAGAATCGTAATGATAGACATTCATAATCATTTATTGATGGGTTTAGATGACGGTGCTCAAACATTTGAAGATACAATTCGTTTATTGCAACAAGCTAAAGAACAGGGAATTACAGGTGTTGTAGTGACACCACATCATTTACATCCTAAATATAATAATAAGTTTTCGGATGTGAAGAGTAAATTAAATCAACTAAAGCAACACCAACAAATAATAGACTTCGGTATAGATTTGTATGTTGGTCAAGAAATTAGAATCAAAAATGAAGTACTAGATGATATAGAACAACAATTTATTCAAGGTATAAATCATTCACGATATATATTAATTGAATTTCCCTCAAATTCAATTCCAAATTATACAAAGAATTTGTTGTATGAAATACAAAATAAAGGCTTTATACCAATTATTGCTCATCCTGAAAGAAATAAAGCTATAGTTAGTAATCCTAATTTACTTTATGAGTTAGTTATTAATGGAGCATTAAGTCAGGTAACTTCGTCATCTTTAACAGGGGAATTAGGGAAAAATATACAAAATATTTCTCTTAAATTGATTGATCATAATTTAATTCATTTTATCGCTTCGGATGCACATCATCCAATTAGTAGACCATTCATAATGAGTGATTTATTGAGTATATCAAAATTAAAAAAAGTTGAAGATAAATTGCATGAGTTGATACGTAATAATGAGTTTATAATCCGAGATGAAGAAATAGTAAGAACAAGACCAAAAGAAATTAAGAAAAATAAATTTTTCGGTCTATTTTAAACAAGAAATCGGGGAATGAAAATTGAAAGTAATATTAGCTAAGCAGAGACTAATACTGTTGTTAATCATAGATTCACTTATAGTGACATTTTCAGTGTTTTTAGGTTATTACATTTTAGAACCATTTTTTGAAGGTTATTCAACTAAATTATTAATTTTATCGTCAATTATATTGTTGATTTCTCACCATGTTTTTGCACAAATATTCGATTTGTATCATAGAGCCTGGGAGTATGCGAGTATAAGTGAATTAATTTTAATTGTTAAAGCCATTACAGGATCCATTGTTACTACAGCTATTATTGTTCCACTTGTAACATTCCAACCACCATTTTTACGGTTGTATTTTATTACATGGATGATGCATTTATTGTTAATAGGTGGTTCAAGATTATCATGGCGTATATATAGAAAATCTTTTATCAATAAAGATATTAAGAAAAAACCAACACTAATTGTAGGTGGTGGAAGAGGCGGTTCACTTTTGATTCGTCAAATGAGAAGCACACCATATATGGGTATGGAACCTGTATTAGTAGTGGATGATGATCCAAATAAACAGAAAATGTCTATTGCAACGGGAGTTAAAGTACAAGGTTATACAAGAGATATACCAGATTTAGTAAAAAAATTTAATATTAAAAAAATAATTATTGCTATACCAACACTTTCTCAAAAAAAATTAAGAGAAATTAGCAATCTTTGTGAAGGTACAAATGCAGAAGTATTTAAAATGCCTAATATTGAAGAAGTAATGTCAGGTGAATTAGAAGTTAATCAATTGAAAAAGGTAGAAGTAGAAGACTTATTAGGAAGAGATCCAGTAGAGTTAGATATGGCATCCATTTCAAAAGAATTAACACATAAGACAATACTTGTTACAGGAGCTGGTGGTTCTATAGGTTCTGAAATATGTAGACAAGTTTGTAAATTTAAACCTGAAAGAATTGTATTACTAGGACATGGTGAAAACAGTATATATCATATTCATCAAGAACTAATAGGTTTATATAAAGATGAAATAGAAATCATACCGATTATTGCAGATGTACAAGATAAAGATCGCATGAAAGAAGTTATGCAAACATATAAACCATATGTTGTTTACCATGCAGCTGCTCATAAACATGTACCTTTAATGGAATACAACCCACAAGAAGCAATTAAAAATAATGTTCTCGGAACTAGGAATACGGCAGAAGCAGCTAAACTTGCTGAAGTAAGTAAATTTGTGATGGTATCAACTGATAAAGCAGTTAATCCACCGAATGTGATGGGTGCAACTAAAAGAGTTGCAGAAATGATTATTCAAAGTATGAACAATGAAACAAGTAACACTGATTTCGTGGCAGTACGATTTGGAAATGTACTCGGTTCAAGAGGATCTGTTATTCCACTATTCAAGAAGCAAATCGAAGCAGGCGGACCAGTAACTGTGACACATCCAGAAATGACAAGATACTTTATGACTATACCAGAAGCTTCAAGACTTGTACTACAAGCAGGTGCATTAGCAACAGGTGGAGAAGTATTTGTATTAGATATGGGTAAACCTGTCAAAATCGTTGATTTAGCTAAGAATTTAATAAGATTAAGCGGTTACAAAGTAGAAGACATTGGTATTGAATTCAGTGGGATTAGACCAGGAGAAAAATTATTTGAAGAATTATTGAATAAAGATGAGATACATCCAGAACAAGTTTATGAGAAAATTTATCGCGGGAAAGTAAGAGACATAAATATAGAAAAGGTTAATGAATTTATTACGGACATCATTGATAACTTTACTAAAGAAAAAATAATACATTTTACAAATGATTATGTAGATAGTAAGGCTTATAGAAAAATAAAAGAGTAATGGGTGAGGAAATGTTCAAAGGGAAAACAATTTTAATTACTGGTGGTACAGGATCATTTGGTAATGCTGTAATGAAAAGGTTCTTACATACGGATATAAAAGAAATTAGAGTATTTTCTAGAGATGAAAAAAAACAAGATGATTTAAGAAAGAAATACAACAATGATAAATTAAAATTTTATATAGGTGACGTAAGGGACGTTGTAAGTGTAGAGAGTGCTATGAGAGGTGTGGACTTTGTATTTCATGCAGCAGCTTTAAAACAAGTTCCTTCATGTGAGTTCTTTCCAATTGAAGCTGTAAAGACAAATATATTAGGTACTGAAAATGTAGTGCAGGCCGCGATAAGAGCGAATGTAAAAAAAGTTATCTGTCTTTCAACTGATAAGGCTGCTTATCCAATTAATGCTATGGGTATTTCTAAAGCTATGATGGAAAAAGTTTTTGTTGCTAAATCAAGAAATGTTGATAAGAATCAAACATTAATTTGTGGAACAAGATATGGAAATGTAATGGCATCAAGAGGTTCTGTAATACCTTTATTTATAGAAAAAATAAAAAATAATGAACCTTTAACAGTTACTGATCCTAATATGACAAGATATTTAATGAGTTTAGAAGAAGCAGTTGAATTAGTTATACATGCATTTAAACATGCTGAAACAGGAGATATTATGGTACAAAAAGCACCAGCTTCTACTGTTGGAGATTTAGCACAAGCATTATTAGAGCTCTTTGAAGCGAAAAATGAAATCAAAATTATAGGTACAAGACACGGTGAAAAACAGGCGGAAACGTTACTAACTAGAGAAGAATATGCTCAAGCAGAAGATATGGGTAATTATTATAGAATTCCAGCGGATTCAAGAGATTTAAATTATAGTAATTATTTTGAAGATGGTAGCAAAGAAATTACTGAAGCGTTTGAATATAATTCTGATAATACTTATAGACTTTCCGTTGAAGAAATTAAAGAAAAACTACTTGCATTAGATTATGTACAAAAAGAACTAACTCTATACAAAGATAATGTCATATAGGAGGTTTATATGAAAAGTATCGTTATAACAGGAGCGAATGGTTTTGTAGGTAAAAATTTAAAGCATGATTTATATCAAACAACTGATTATGAAATATTGGAGATATCAAGAGATACTTTTATCGAAGAAAGAAATGTTTATCTACTTAAAGCAGACTGTATAGTTCACTTAGCAGGTGTTAATAGACCTAAAAATGAAGATGAATTTTATGAAGGTAACGTATCATTGTTACAAGAAATGCTTGAAATTATTAAAGATAACCCTAATAAACCATCAATAATACTATCATCTTCTACTCAAGCAAATATGGATAATTTATATGGAAGAAGTAAAAATGAGGCAGAAAATTTACTAAAAGATTTTTCTGGAAAATATGGAAATAGAGTTTATGTTTATCAATTCCTGAATTTATTTGGAAAGTGGTGTAAACCAAATTACAATTCCGTAATTGCAACATTTTGTCATAATATTGCTCATGATAAAGATATTCACATTAATGACAGAAAAATTGAATTGAACTTAAATTACATTGATGATGTAATTGCAGAAATTAAAAGAGCTATAGAAGGAAAACCAACCATTAATAATAATAAAGTTGAAGTGCCAAATATCTATAAAGTAAGTCTTGGTAAGATAAGTGATTTGATTTATTCATTTAAAGATATGAGAGCTAATAAAACTTTACCAAATTTAAATAATGATTTTGAAAAAGCATTATATAGCACTTATTTGAGTTATTTACCAAAGAATGAATTTAGCTATCCGCTTAAAATGAATATTGATGAAAGAGGTTCATTTACTGAGTTTTTAAAAACACCGGATCGAGGGCAAGTATCTGTCAATATATCAAAGCCAGGAATAGTTAAAGGTAATCATTGGCATCATACAAAGAATGAAAAGTTTTTAGTTGTGTCTGGTAAGGGTGTAATTAGATTTAGATTACCTGAATCAGATGAAATTCTAGAATATTATGTGTCAGGTGAAGAATTAGAAGTAGTGGATATTCCAGTAGGTTATACCCACAATATTGAAAATTTAGGTGACGAAAATATGGTAACTATTATGTGGGTTAATGAAATGTTTGACCCAGAAAATCCAGACACATATTACTTGGAGGTTTAAGATGAGTAAATTGAAGTTAATGACTATCGTTGGAACTAGACCAGAAATAATTAGATTATCAGCAACAATAAAAGCGTGTGATAAATATTTTAATCAGATTCTTGTACACACAGGTCAAAATTATGACTATACATTGAATCAAGTTTTCTTTGAAGAATTAGAATTAAGAGAACCAGATCATTATCTAGAAGCGGTTGGTAAAGATTTAGGTGAGACAATGGGTAATATCATTGCTAAGTCTTATGAAGTGTTAGCACAAGAACAACCAGACGCATTATTAATACTTGGAGATACAAATAGTTGTTTAGCTGCAGTATCAGCTAAAAGATTAAAGATACCTGTATTTCATATGGAAGCAGGGAATCGTTGCTTTGATCAAAATGTACCTGAAGAAATAAATAGAAAAATAGTGGATCATGTTAGTGATGTGAATCTGCCATATACAGAACACAGTAGAAGATATTTATTAGATGAAGGATTCAAAAAAGAAAACATTTTTGTTACTGGTTCGCCAATGCGTGAAGTATTAGAGCAATATGAAGAGAAAATTAATACAAGTGATGCGTTAAAAACATTGAATCTTGAGCCGAACAAATACATCTTAGTTTCTGCACATCGAGAAGAAAATATTGATATAGAGGATAATTTCAATTCTTTAATGAATGCTATAAATGAGATAGCAGAGAAATATCAATTACCTGTAATATATTCTACTCATCCAAGAAGTTGGAAGAAAATCGAAGAAAGATCATTTGAGTTTCATCCATTAGTAAAACAACTTAAACCATTCGGTTTCTTTGATTACAATGCATTACAAAAAAATGCATTTGTTGTGCTTTCAGATAGCGGAACTTTATCAGAAGAGTCATCAATATTAAAATTCCCAGGCATACTTATCAGAACATCTACCGAACGACCGGAAGTTTTGGATAAAGGTACAGTTATAATTGGTGGAATCAAATATGACAATTTAGTCCAATCAGTAGAACTTGCCAGAGACATGCAAAATAATAATGAGCCAATGATAGATACAATTGACTATAAAGATGTTAATGTTTCTCAAAAAGTAGTGAAAATAATTCAAAGTTATACAGAGATTATTAATAGAAATACTTGGAGGAAGTAGTGGTTTATAAGTGTTAATTTCTAAAAAACTATTATTATCTATTTGCGACTATATAATGTTAATTTTAATTTTTATAATAAGTTTGGTAAATATTGTTGGTCTAATTGCATTTATTATTTTTTCTTTCTATTTATTTATTCAGAAAGAAAAAGGAATTTTAAAATTGGTTTTATTACTAACTTTAAGGTTTATTATAAATGAGTCAATAGATTATAACCATGGTTACCTATATTTAATCAGTTTATATAAATATGCACTTCTTTTTATAGTAATACCCATAATACTTATCTTTAAGGCAAAATTAATACTAGCTGATGCGATATTAAAAAAATTCCTATTTTATTCGATAGGCTGTTTTCTAGTATTTTTTATTACAAGTTTAATAGTTTCAAAATATCCATTAGTTTCTTTAATGAAGCTAATGAATTACTTCATACCACTAATTGAGATAGTAATTTTAACGTATTTAGTTAGAAAAAATTTCGATTTCTTAAAATGGTTGTCAAATTATTTTATAATAATATTTTTATTCTCTTTATCATTAATTATGGATTATAAAGGATATCTACTAAATGGATTTTCTTTTCAGGGTATATTAAATCATCCAAATATATTTGGAGTATTAAGCGTATTAGGAATAGTTATAATTTTAACATACTGTTTAACTTCAAATTTAAATTTATTTAATAATATCTTCTTGTTTTGTATTATAGCAATCGCAATTTTAGAACTGATTTTAACCAATTCAAGATCATCATTTTTAGCATTGCTATTATCATTAATAATTATATTGATTTTTTCAAGAATTTCTATAATTTTAAAATTTTTCATTTCATCTATATTTATAATTGCAAGTATTCTATTAATCTCTATTCCAACTGTATTTCATTTTTTAATGGATTTTATAAGAAAAGGTCAATCTTCAGAACACATATTATTATCTAGATATGGTCAAATTAATAATTTAGAATTTGTACTCAATAATAGCCCAATATTCGGTATAGGATTCGGAATCCCTGTGAATATGTCAAGTATAGAACTTAATGATTTTGTTTTTGAAGCAGGAAATTTATTTGTGGGATTAATTATATTTACTGGGGTTTTTGGGTTGTTAATGTATGCTTTATATGTTATTGGCATAATATTTATTAGAAATAAAATTAATAGAGAATTTTTAATAATTATTTTATCAACAATATTAGTGAATACTGGTGAAATGATTATGTTTAGTAGTAATAATGTTGGTATTTATTGTTATGTTTTATGGGCAATTTATATTGCAACTGAACAAAAGTATAAAAAATCAGATGTTAGGATAGGTGAAGTTTAGTGAAAAAACTACTCATTGTTGCAGAATATTTTAGACCTGGGTATAAAGCAGGTGGGCCTATAAAATCTATTGAAAATTTAGCTAATGTATTAAATGAGGATATAAATATATATATTTTGACAAGAAATCATGATTTACATGAAATAACTCCATATAATATACAAAAAGATAAATGGATAAAGCAAAGTGAAAATTCTCTTTTTTATGATAATGATAATTTAGGTTTTAAAACTTTTAAAAAAATTAATATTGATGAATTTGATTATATATATTTAAATAGCTTATTTTCTAGTACTACTATAAAGTTTTTGATTAAGAATAAGACATTACAAAATATTTTTTTATCTCCTAGAGGTGAATTGGGTGAAGGGGCATTAAAATTAAAAAGGGCAAAAAAACTTTTATTCTTAAAAATTGTAAAATGGTTTAGGTTATATAAAAATGTGACTTTTATAGGAAGTTCAAAATTAGAAATAAACGAAATTATTAAATTTTTCCCAAAAAATAGAATGTATGAAGTCTCAAACTTATCTGCACCATCAAAGTACAAATTTATAAATAATAAAGTATCAGGTAAAGTGAATATATTTTTTGTTTCTAGAATCACACATAAGAAGAATTTATCGTTTTTACTAGATTTATTGGAAAAAATAGAAGAAGAAGTGAATCTTAAAGTAATAGGACCAGCAGAAGATGAAAAGTACTATCAGAAATGCCAAGAATTAATAGAGAAACTACCATCGAATATTAATATAAATTTTGTGGGGAGTAAAGATCCAAATGAAATATATGCTCTAGTAAAAGATGAGGATTATTTTATACTCCCTACTTTAAATGAAAATTATGGTCATGTTATTGCTGAGGCTTTATCTTTCAAAAAACCAGTTATTTTAAGTGATGAAACTCCATGGAATGAATATATTATTAAAAATAAACTAGGATATATATTAAATTTGAATGATGTATTATGGATAAATTCATTGAAGGAAGTTATTAAACAAGATAGTAATGATTATGAGAAATATGCTAATAATTTTCGAACTATTGAAGAGGATTTTGAAAAAAAGAATGATGAAATTAAGAATAAATATTTAAGGATCTTTAAATGATTAAAAAAATTGGTGGTTTAATGATTTCCAACATATTGTTTGGATTTAGCCAAATGATTATTATAGTATTTTTAAATAAATATGGTGGTATTTCTGCCGCAGGACAGTATACCCTCGCCTTAGCAATAGTAGCACCAATAACAGTGCTTTTTAATATGGGATTAAATTTACATTATAATACTAGTAAAAAAGACGTAAATATTAATGATTATCTATATATAAGGTACATTACTGGGATTTTAGTGATTATAATATCTGTTATTATTGGAATGATATTAAATCATGAAAAATCAATAATTATAATAATACTTTTAGTATCCATATTAAAATTTATAGAGTCATTATTTGAAATTAATTATGCTTTCTTACAAAAAAAAGAAATGCACAATTCAATTGCATATTCAAAGATAATAAGGTCAATGATTATTATTGTATGGATTTTGATAGTTTCATTTTTATTAGAATTCAATTTAATAATAATGTTATTTGGTTTTATACTATTGAACTTTATATATCTATATATATATGATGTCAAAAATATAAATAAATTAAAAGAAAAAAAAGCAGTAAGATTACATGAAGTTAAATATATAGTAATAAGCTCAATTCCGTTAGCAATTTCTATATTTATTGATTCATTAAATGTTAATTTCCAAAGATTGATAATAGAAAAATATATTTCGATTGAAGAAGTAGGTATCTATGCCTCTTTAACGACTGTTATGATTTCAGGTCAATTATTAATAAGTGCATTTCTTACGTATTTTTTACCAAAATTAAATAAAGCAGTTAAGTTAAATGATATAAATAAATATATTAATGTACTAGTAGTTATGATTATGACATCAATGATTTTGGGTGTTTTTTCACTGCTAAGTGTAATTTTATTAGGTGACTATATTGTCTTGATTTTATTTACTGAAGAATATATTAAATATAAATCTCTTCTAATATTTATCATGGTTACTGGTTTATTTTGGTACATCTCAGGAACTTTATACTATGGAGTAATAGCACTGAATCTATATAAAGCTCAAATGATTAGTTTAATTATTTCTTTTATTATTAATTTTATTTTCACTTGGATTTTAGTTCAAAGCATTGGAATTAGAGGAGCTGCAATTGGTCTAATGCTAAGTATGATATCAAGGTGTATATGTTTGTCTTTAGTTATAATTATTGAAATTAAAAAATTGAAAAGGATTAGATAAAAATGAATATTTCTATAATTGGTGTGGGATATGTAGGTTTAGTAACTGGTGTGAGTTTAGCAGAAATAGGTAATAAGGTTACCTGTATAGATATTGATAAAGAGAAAATTGAACAATTGAATAAGGGTATACCAACTATCTATGAAGAAAACCTAGAGGAACTATTAAAAAAGAATATAGATAATAAAAACATAGCATTTTCAACAGATTTTAATGATATCAATGAATCAGAAATAATATTTATAACAGTTGGTACGCCTGAAAATGAAAATGGTGAAGCGAATCTATCTTATGTAAATAGTGCTATAGAAAAAGTTATGGAGTATATTAAAAAAGATATTATTATTATTATGAAAAGTACTGTACCAATAGGAACAAATGATTTATTAGAAAGAAGATTTAGAAGTATGAATAATGAATATAAAGTTGATTTTGTTTCTAATCCAGAGTTTTTGGCACAAGGAACTGCTATTCATGATACTTTTAACGCTTCTAGAATTGTAATTGGCCTAAATAATGAAAATATCAAAAGTAAAATTAACGATTTATATGCACCTTTCAATCAACCAGTTTTATTTATGAATAGAACAAGTGCTGAATTAGTAAAATACGCTTCTAATACTTTTTTAGCATTAAAAATTTCATTTATAAATGAAATTGCAAATCTTAGTGATGAAATTGGGGCAGATATTAAAGATGTAACAAAAGGGATGTCTTACGATGATAGAATAGGTAAAAAATTCTTGAATGCTGGTCTTGGATATGGTGGATCTTGCTTCCCTAAAGATACTAAAGCACTACTAAAAATCGCAGAAAAAAATAATACGGAACTATTAACTATCAAATCAACGGTTGATATTAATGAAAAACAAAAGTATCGATTAATTAAAAAATTAACTGATAATGGATATAAAGTAAAAGGGAAAAAAATTGCTATATTAGGATTATCGTTCAAACCAAATACAGATGATATAAGAGAAGCACCTTCATTAAAAAATATTGAAAAATTATTAGAATTAGGTGCTGAAATATCTGTTTTTGATCCTTTAGTAAATGGAAAAGTTAAAACAATATTTGGTGATAAGATTGAATACTTTAATACACCCGAAGAAGCACTTGATGCAGCGGATTATTCATTAATATTTACTGAATGGGAAGAAATTAAAAAGCTATCTCCTGTAACATTTACTAAGAATATGAAAACTCCAATTATTTTTGATGGAAGAAATTGCTTAGATATAAAAGAGAACACAGATATTAAATATTATGGAATAGGAAGATAGATGCGTATAGAAAGGAGAATACAATGAATATTATCTTTCTAACATTAATAGACTTTAAAACTACAAAAGACCAAGGAATCTACCATGATTTTATTAATGAATTAAAGAAATATAGTAACAAGATAGTAGTCGTGTCGCCTAACGAAAGACGTAAAAAGAATATAACAGAGATAATCAACGAAGGTAAAGTTGATATTTTAAAAGTAAAAACTGGGAATATCACCAAAACTAATAAAATTGAAAAAGGGATTAGGACTTTATTTATAGAGAAAAATTTTCAAAAAGCCATTAATCAATATTATAAACATACTAAATTTGATCTTATAGTATATTCGACTCCTCCAATGACATTTTCAAAACTAATTACGAAACTCAAGTACAAAAATAATGCTAAAACTTATTTATTATTAAAAGATATATTTCCTCAAAATGCTGTAGATTTAAAAATGTTTAGGTCTACAGGTATTATATATAGATATTTTCGAAAAAAGGAAACTGAAACTTATAATGTGTCTGACTTAATTGGTTGTATGTCTCCAGGAAACAAAAAATATTTGTTACAAGAAAATAAAGATATTGATAAAAGTAAAGTTCATATTTTTAGGAATGCCACATATAGTAAAGACATACAGCTTGAGCAAAGTCATGAAATTTTTAGGGATTTAAATATTGATAGTAAAAGAATCTCATTTATATATGGTGGCAATATTGGTTTACCTCAGGGAATTCATAATATAAAAAAAGTAATGGCTAGGTTCCATGAAATACCAAATAGTAATTTAATAATTTTAGGAAATGGTACAAAATTTGAGGAATTAAAACAATATGCATTATCTTTAAATAATAAAAATATACATGTTTTTGATAGGTTACCAAAAGAGCAATATGACCAATTATTAAAAATGTGCGATATTGGACTTATATTTTTAGATGAAAGGTTTACTATACCTAATTACCCCTCAAGACTCACTAGTTATTTACAATTGTCTAAGCCTATTTTAGTGAGCACGGATATTAATACTGATATTGGTACAGAAGTAGTTGAAAAAGAAGCTGGATTATGGAATTTGAGTACAAATATAGATCAATTCATTAAAAATGCTAAAACGATGGTTCTTGATGAAAATTTAAGAGAGAATATGTCAAGAAATGCAAGGAAATTTTATGATGAAGAATTTATAATAGAAGATAATGTAGAGAAAATGTTAACTCAAATAAAGGAGTACTGATAAAATATGAAACGAATTTTTGATATTACTTTTAGCTGTTTAATACTTTTATTTACATCACCAATAATTGCTTTAACTTATATATTAGTTGTTATGACTATGGGAAAGCCTGCAATATTTAAACAGTTAAGACCAGGTTACCTAGGAAAGGCATTTAATATTTATAAATTTAGAACAATGTTAAATACTACTGATGTAAATGGCAATCTACTTCCAAACGAAGAACGAAGACACCCGGTTGGGAATTTTATAAGAAAAACTAGTTTAGACGAACTTCCACAATTGATTAATGTTGTAAAAGGAGATATAAGTTTAGTTGGTCCAAGACCACTTTTAATGGATTACTTGCCTTTATATAATGAATATCAAAGAAAAAGAATGAATGTAAAGCCTGGTATAACTGGTTGGGCACAGATTAACGGTAGAAACGCAATTTCATGGGAGAAAAAATTTGAATTAGATGTATGGTATGTAGAAAATCAATCGTTCAAATTAGACATGTTTATATTATTTAAAACAATACAAAATGTAGTGAAAAGAAAAGATATTAATGCTAGTGAAAATATATCAATGACAAAATTTAAAGGTACAAAATTATGAAAGAAATTATATTAATAGGTATGGGCGGACATTCAAAAGTAGTCAAAGATATCATTGAATTAAATGGTGAATTTAAGGTTGTTGGATATTTGGATGATAAATTTCACGAAAAATCAGTCAGTGATGGTATTATTTATGACAATTTAAACTCATATAGAAACTATAAGGAGAAATATTTTATTATTACAATTGGCAATAATAAAATAAGAAAACAAATTTTTGAAAAGTTAGAACTTCCACTCAGTAAATACCCTAAGTTTATACATCCTTCAGCAGTTATTGGATCGAATGTTAAAATAGGATATGGAACAGTAGTTATGGCAAATGTAGTAGTAAATGCAAATACTAATGTAGGTAATTTCTGCATTTTAAATACAATGGCAAGTATTGGGCATGATGTATTAATTAAAGACTTTGCTCATATATCGCCTAATTCTACGTTAACAGGTGGTGTGCAAGTAGGGATGGCCACTCAAATAGGTGCAGGATCTACGGTAACGCCAAAAGTAATAATTGGAGATTCAACATTAGTAGGTGCAGGGTCAACCGTAATTAGTAATATATCAAATAATATGACAGTATTTGGTACACCAGCCAAACCCAAGGAGTGAGAGTAATTGACAAATGAACGAGTATATTTATCTAGACCACATATGAGTGGGAATGAACAATCTTATATCGAAAGCATTCGAACAAAACTGGATAGCACCACTAGGTGATAATGTTACAGACTTTGAAAATAGTATAAAATCTTATATTAATATAGATGAAGCATTAGCTGTTAGCAGTGGTACTGCAGCAATACACTTAGCACTTAAAGAAAGTGGTGTAACAAAAAATGATTATGTATTTTGTACATCTTTAACTTTCTGTGCGACTTCTAATCCGATTTTATATCAAAATGCTATCCCTGTATTCATTGATTCTGAATTAGATTCTTGGAATATGTCACCAGTCGCCTTGGAAAAAGCGTTCAAAGAATTTTAAAAAAATCAATCAAACCTAAAGCTGTTATAGCAGTTAATTTGTATGGACAATCTGCAAAATTAGATGAAATTAAATCAATTTGTGATACATATAATGTAACTTTAATAGAAGATGCTGCTGAATCATTGGGCGCTGAATTCCAAGGTAAAATGAGCGGTAGTTTTGGTGATTTTGGTATCTTTTCATTCAATGGTAATAAAATCATTACAACAAGTGGCGGCGGTATGCTAGTAACAAATAACAAAGAAGCCAAAGAACATGCATATTTTTTAGCAACACAAGCAAGAGATAAAGCAATACATTATCAACATAGTGAATTAGGTTATAATTATAGATTAAGTAATATCTCAGCTGGTATTGGGTGAGGACAAATAGAAGTAATAGAGCAACGTGTTCAGCAAAGAAGAGCAATATTTGATAAGTATTATCTAGAGTTGTCAGATATTGAAGGCATTGAGTTTCAACCAGAACTGCCTAACTCCAAATCAAACAGATGGCTAACAGCATTAACAATTGATGAGAAAAAGGCTGGGTTTTCAGCAAATGATGTAATTGGTGCACTTAGTAAAAAAATATAGAAGCACGCCCTGTTTGGAAACCTATGCATTTACAACCATTATATGAACAATATGAATTTATTTATGTTGTTGTAGATAATGTTAAATACCTGTTTGAACATGGGATTTGTTTACCTTCAGGTTCAGATATGGAAATAAAGGTTCAAGAAGAAATTATTCAAATAATAAAAGAATTATAAATTAAGTAAAAAGAAAGTGTATACATGGAAAGCAGAAAAAGAAAAAAATCTATGGTAAAAAAGGCTTTTTTCACTGTATTAATCATTTTAGAACTGTTAATTTTTATATCTGTAACATTTATATTTTATAAACTTACGTAATTAAATAGTTCAATTAATGATCCACTTGATAGAAACCGTTCTGAACTTAGAGATTGTCCAATAAAAAGGAGAACCAATTTCAACAGTGCTTTTTGGTATAGACTCTAATGAAGTCAGGTATTCAGAATATGGTGGATAAAGATCTGATTTGATTGTACTTCTGTCAATTAGTCCAAACGATAAAAAACAGAAATGATTAGTGGACCTCGTGATACACATGCTGAAATTGTTGGTAAAGATACAGAAGAAAAAATCAATCACACATACGCTTATGGGTGGTTTGGGTATAGCAGCGAAATCTGTAGAAAAGAATATGGATGTCCCAATTGATCAATATGTGGCCATAAACATAAATAGTGTTTCTACACTAATAGATAAAGTCAATGGTGTTTATATTGTTAGTAATGCAACTTTCAATATTAGAGACTATACATTTGAAAAAGTTAAGAAATATCACATGGATGGCAAAGAAGTATTGGCGTATATGCGGAGTAAGAAAGAAGCAGGTGCTGGTGGCGATGAAAGAAGGCAAGCGCGACAACAACTCGTGACCGAAGTTGTAGCTAAAAAATTAATCCAAGTTCAATACCGAAAATCAATTCAATATTTAACGTAATAGAGGATAACGTCAAAACTGATTTGAGTTTAACTGATTTAATGCTATTAGATCTGATAATAATAGTGCACAAAAAAATGTGACTCGTCATACTTTAAATACTGAAAATGCGTTAGGTGATGTTGGATTATAATATTTTTACCCAAGTAATCATGACCAAATAGGTAAAGATTATAAAGATAATTTGAATTCAAAATGATTTTTTAGAAACTATTTATTTTGAATAAATATAATACGAATTGAGGATTAAAATGAATCTGAGAAAAACAATTTTTAATATAATAAAGTTTAGAGACTATAAATATATAAATTCAGTTAAGAAAAATTTGAGAAACAATATTGAGAAACCTATACAAATTAATGAATTAAATAAAGAAAAATTTTTAGAATTTATCACTAATAATTCAGTATATTATAAACAGTATAAGGATAAGAAGATTCATGATTTTCCCATTATAACTAAGCGAGATATTGTAGATAATTATAATGAAATTGCAACAATTAAACCTGAAAAACGAAAAAAATTAATTAAAGTGTCAACTAGTGGCTCATATGGGACGCCATTATCATTTTATGTCACTAAAGAAAAAAGATTAACTCAACAAGGTGAAGTATTATTTTTTGGTAGCTACTCTAATTTTGATTTAGGGGTTAAACATCTATATATACGAGTTATTAAACCAAGTTTTAAGAATATGATTATCAAAAATCAATATATATTAAAACCTGGTAATATAGACCAAAATTGGATGAGAAAAGCACTGAAAAAAATATCAAATGAAAAGCACAAGGTTATCATTACTTATCCAAGTATTATGAATAATTTAGCTACTTATGCTTGTGAGCACCAATATGAAATAAAACATATTAAAGGCATCATTACTTATGGAGAGAAATTAGATGAGAAATCTAGTCAAAATATTTATAAAACTTTTAATTGTAAGCCGTTATCAAGGTATTCTACAGAAGAATTAGGGGTTTTAGCTAATACTAAGATAGATAGTAATGAAATGATTTTGAATCAAGTAAATTACTATATAGAAATTTTAGATGAAAATAATGAACCTGTTGCTGAAGGAAATACAGGTAAAGTGGTAGTGACAGACTTTAATTCTCATATTATCCCATTGGTACGTTATGATACTGGAGACTTAGCTACATTAACTAGATATAAAGATGGTCTTGCCCATACTATTAGTAATATAGAGGGCAGGAAAATAGAAACGGTGTATACTACTAGGGGTGATGCATTAATGCCCTTTAATATTAATATAATGATGAGTAAAATTGAAAATATTTATCAATTTCAATTTATACAAAAAGGCAGAAAAGAATATGATCTTAAAATTTTACCAAAGAAAAGTTTTGATGAATCAAAATTAAATGAATTAAAAAATCAATATAAAAATCTTCTGGGTGAAGATGCGTCAATTAATATTATTTTAGTAGATAAAATAGAAACGCTTAAATCTGGGAAAAGACCCTATATCATTAATCAATATGCTCAAAAATAATCAAAAATGATTCGAATCGAACTATTATACTTCAGTTCGATTTTTGTATAGTTATTAGTGAAAGCGGAAATATAAAATAAAGAATTCTAAAAAATTCGAGTAAAATTGTTTTAATATTAGATATTAATCTTAAAAAAGAAGTGAGGTTATAACATGTCTAAAGTATTTCAAGACATATATACAGCATTTGAGCATGGCATGACGGTGCTCGCCGGTGGTTTTGGGATTTGCGAAATAGTATGAACGCCAATAGATGAACTATTTATAATCTGTCCATATTCTTGTATATGTATGATAGGCAAAACTGCGCAAATACTATTCAAGACACCATTAATTTTTACGTTGATACCTTGCTCCCATTCATCATAGTTATTATTGTATAAATAAGATTAATGAAATAAAATATTTAGAAAAGAAGTGAAAAGTATGAATAAAATACTACTTTCTTCACCTCATATGGGTGGGAATGAACAGAAATATATTAATAATGCATTTGAACAAAATTGGATAGCTCCTTTAGGTGAAAATGTAACTAAGTTTGAAAAAGCAGTTCGTGATTACGTAAATATAGATCACAGCTTAGCTCTTGGTAGTGGAACATTTGCTATTCATCTAGCTCTAATTGAATGTGGTGTTAGTGAAGGGGATATTGTATTTTGCTCATCTTTAACATTCTGTGCTACATCTAATCCAATTCTATATTTAAATGCAACACCTGTATTTATTGATTCAGATAATGATACATGGAATATGTCACCTTATGCGTTAAGAAAAGCATTTGAAAAATATGATGAGATTGGGAAACTTCCTAAAGCTGTAATAGTGGTAAACTTATATGGTCAATCTGCTAAAATGGATGAAATAATAGCACTTTGTGAAAAGTTTAATGTTAAGTTAATTGAAGATGCTGCTGAATCATTGGGATCTGAATATAAAGGAAGAAAAAGTGGTAGTTTTGGCGATTACGGAATATTCTCTTTTAATGGTAATAAAATTATCACTACTAGTGGTGGCGGAATGCTTGTTTCAAATAAGAAAGAAAATATTGAACATGCTTTATTTTTATCTACTCAAGCACGTGATCAAGCTCTCCATTATCAACACAGTGAGTTAGGCTATAACTATAGATTAAGTAATATCTCAGCAGGTATTGGTAGAGGCCAAATGGAAGTATTGGAAGATAGAGTAAATAGAAGAAGAGAAATTTTCGATATATATCATGAAGAATTAGGTGGAATCGAAGGATTTGATTTCCAACCTAATTTAGAAGGATTTAAATCAAATAGATGGTTAACAGCACTAACTATTAATGAAGAAAAAGTAGGATTTAGTGCGACGGATTTAATTAACCACTTGCAGGAAAATAATATTGAAGCTAGACCAGTATGGAAACCAATGCATCTTCAACCATTATATGAGAAATATGACTATTTACCTGAAAATAATGATAATGCTAAATCATTATTTGAAAATGGATTGTGTCTACCTTCTGGATCAAATATGACAAATGAAGAGTTGAAGAAAGTTATAGACGTTATAAAGAATTTTTAAAGTAATAAATAAATTAGCGTTACTGATGAAACAGAATCAATATTAGAAATGTAGAACGATTAAGATTAGTTTTTTAGTGTGAAGTTTAGTTTCAAGGACCCCCTCCAGTAACTATATTATGTTTATAATATAGTTACCAAACTAACATTAAAAACAAAATAAAATAATACCTTTTCTTATCAAGTTAATAAGAAGGGGTATTATTTTTGTTTTCCTTTATTTTACATTGAGTGAAATTATTTTGTTAATAAAATTTATTGAGAAATATTGGATAAATGAAATGCGATTCTTTACATTTTTCAGTAATCTTAATTTTTAATTAAAATTGTAAAAATCAATTTTACAAAAGTAAAGAATTGTAGTTTAATAAGAACATTGATTCACTAGAAGTGGGGAGGGTACTTCATTGAAAAATATTATTCTTGTAGCTTTTATCTTTTGTTTAACAGTGTTTTCGGCTTATTTCATGATGACAACAGATAATAACTCAAATGGTCAAAAAGATTCTAAGAAAAATAAGACTGAGCAAACTAGTAAAAAGAAAGATAAAGCGTTAAATATTAAAACTCAAAAAGATGTATCTAAGGTTATATATAGTAACAAAGATGAACAAACTAAGATGAATGCATACAATGAAGCTGTTAAAAAAGAAATAATCCCAAGAAGCATTAATTATCAAAAAGCAGAATTGGCTTTTGAGGAGTCATTAAAAATTAAGAATGAAAAGTAGTTATAAGTGTGGTTTGCATATAACTTTTTTGTTTTAAAATAGGAATTTTTAGAGTATATAAACCATATTGAAATGGTAGGAATTTTAAAAAATATATAGACATTTGTAAAGTTTTTGTTAGTATTATTAATGTCACTGTAAAAATTTAATTTTTAATGTCTATTAATAAATTTTATATACATTATGTTTGTTGATTGTATTTAAAATTTAATTGTAGAAGAAGCGGGTTTAAAGATTAATTTTGGACATATAAAGGGTAAATTAAAGGTAAACGAGGTAAATATATGAGTGCTTTATATAAATTGAAAAATATGCTTGTTAGGAGATTTGACTGTGTATCTATTAAAGATAAGACAGATAAGGTTGTTGTTGAATTTAAATACAAGAACTATTTAGTGTTTAATATTGACCTCTTTGCATTGCGTATTCAAAATAAAACTGTTCCAACTATGGTAAAAAAATTGGTACTAATCGTGTTAGAGTTGAAATAGACAAAGAGTTGTTGAATTTTGAATCTAATGGAACATTTATTAAAATCAATTGTTTTTATAATGGTAAAAAATTATGGGTTAGAAATAAAACTAAAGGAACAACGTATTTAACATTAAATAATCACCTATGCGAATTTGAATGTGTAAAAAATATGTACATCAAAAGCTTAAATGATGAATATTCATTTGTGAATGAAAAAGTTTCATTAAAGCCTTATCTTAACGAATCTAACTTTAACTTTCAAACTGATAGTAAATATAATTTCACTAAAATTCTATTAATAAATGGATCTAATAAAACAGAGATTCCTCTTCAAGCTGCTGGTAAATCAAACTACACAATTCCAATAAATGAAATAGAATCATTAGCTATGGAAAAATATAAGGCTATGTATTTAGTGAGTGATAATTTTGCTTATAGAGCAAAATTTGATAATAAGTATAGCTTTAATTTATATCATTACTATATAGAAATTAATAAAAATAGCTTCTTTGTATTTCATAAAGTTTTTAAAGCAAAAGATATAATTATTAATGAATCCCCAGATAAATATGGTTTTATAATTAACTTGAAGAATATAGGTAATGATCAAATTAAGGAATACCATAATTTTGTTTTACTAGGTAATGATAATGAAATTATCGGTAAATATTCTATTAAAACATATGGTGATAAACTTGTATCTAAGATACCTTATAGTATTTTTACAGAAACAAGAGCTAATAAAAATCTATATATTGAAGCTATAGAAAAAGATACTGATCGTAAAGTTATATATAGTATTAAAGAAGAAGAAAAAGAGCGATTAATTCATGAAGTTCCTGTAAGCATTAATAATCAATATTATTATATAAGATTTACATCAGATAACGGTATTTTCATTAAATATAGAAAACCATTTTTTAAGAATGGTGTTAATTATATAAATGATAATAAAATCAATTTCTTTGTTAAAGCAGATGAAATTTATAATCATTGTACATTTACTTTAGCTTTTGAGGAACGTTATAGTAAGGAAACGTTAGAATATTACATTAATCCTGGTGAAACTGTATTAGATATAAATTATGATGAAATTGAAAAAATTATTTCTAAGCCAAAAACTGTAGTAGACTTATTTATAACGATAAGAGAACAAAATGATATTGTAAGAAGAGAAAAAATTAGATATAGAACTGCTAAGTATAAAAAGGATACGTATTTTTCTAGTAAAATTATTGAAGAAAGTAACCAAAAAGTATACTACCTTAGCACAATTACACCATTTAAAAATATTAAACTCGAGAGATTTTCTATAACTGGTAATCAATTGAAAGTTATGAGTAATAATGAAAAAAATCCTAATATCTGGTTAATCGGTGAAAGATTCGATACAGCTCAAGATAATGGAATTGTCTTCTTTAATTGGTTGAGAGAAAATACTTCAATCGATGCTTATTATGTTATAGATGAAAATGCTTTAGATTATCAAAATATCAAACATAATAAAAAAGTATTGAAATTTGGATCTTTAGAGCATTTTAAAATCGCTAGTAAAGCAAAGGTACTTGCAAGTACACATGATTTTGAAAATATACTTCCATATAAGCCAGCAAAAGGATTCTTTGGATATGAAGACACATTAAAAGTCTTCTTGCAGCATGGAGTTCTTGGGAGAAAGAGTGTAGAATATCATAAAAACTACTATGATTTACCATTTGATATCTTTAATGTAAGTAGTATGAGTGAAAAATATGATGTCGTAGTTAATGAAATGGGATATGACAAAGAAAATGTCTATATTTCTGGTTTATCACGCTTTGATAACTTACCAATAGCTAATGATAACAAAAAAATTAAAAAAATATTGATAATGCCTACTTGGCGTGATTGGTTGAATAGTGATTTTGCATTTGAAAATAGTGAGTATTTAGAACGATATTTAAGTTTGATTAAGAACAAAAAACTTAATCAGTTAATTGAAAATAATGATGTTGAAATTAATTTCTATCCTCACTATAGAGCGCAAAGTTACTTTAAGTTATTCTTAATGAATAATGAAATAAAAGTTCAATATATAGAACTTGGTGAAAAAACGGTTCAATCTTTACTTATAGAACATGATTTATTAATAACTGATTATAGTAGTGTAAGTTTTGATTTTACTTATATGAATAAACCGGTTATATTCTATCATTTTGATGTTGAAAGATTCTTTAGAAAAGGTATTTTAAGACCGATTCATGAGACTTTCTTAGGAGACATCTTCTATGATGAAAAGAAACTAGTTAATCAAATATATGATTATGTTATTAATGATACCTTTAAAAAGGTAGAGTTAGAAAAAGACAGTATCTTTAAACATATTGATCAAGCCAATAATGAAAGAATTTATAATAGCATAGTAAAAAATTTGAAATAAAATTATTCAAAGGTTAGGACATTATTTTTGTCCTAACCTTTTTGATGCTATCTTACCCCTCAACGCCTAATTCTTTCTTTGCCATCTTCTCATATGCCGCTTCTCCTGAAGCAAGCGCAAATTCAGCGATAAACATTGGAAACACTGCATTCAATTCAATAATATGTTCTTTCATATATGGCCATGTCGTGCCTCCTGCTTTATCATAAGCTTCTATTAGCTCATCTAGCCCTTCATCGCCAAATACACGGTGATGTCCCATAAAATCATTGGACGGGTCTGCATGACTGGCTTCTGTCCAATCTATAAGATCTGTTACATTTGCTTCTTTATCCACCATAATATGTCCTGGGTGCAAGTCTCCGTGTATCATCGTGACATGATTTGGCCAGAGCTTATCATTCTCTAACCATGTTTGCCATCTATTCCATAGGTCGGGGGAGACACCATACGTTTCTTTCACTTTATACATGCGTTCTTGATAATCTTGTTTAATTTGTTGAATCGTTGTCGTCTTGATATCACTTGAAGCGAGTTCTTCTTCTGTTATACGATGCAAATCAACAAGTACTTCTGCCAATGTATCAATAAAATTCTGAGGTACGGGTTTATGTTCAATTTCCCATACGTATTGTTGTAATTCAGGATCAATTGTAGCTGCAGGTACGCCTGTTAGTTTAGGATATGCAATTAATGTTTCTTTATGAATTTGCCAGTTAGGTACTTCAAATGATACATGTTGTTGTACGAAGTCTACGGTTTCTTTTTCTGAGTCTGTTCGTTCATACACTTCTGGTCTTCTCGGTATACGTAATACCCATTCAACACCATGTCTATCTTCAGCAAATGCTACTTGAAAATCAAGCCCTGATTCATTTATCGAAATTGATTCAGGTTGAATATCTAAACCACATTGTGAGGCAATCGTGACAATGTTTTCATGTTGTGTCATATTGAGAGCTCCTTAAAGGTTATTTTTATATTTCTCGCTTCTTATCCAATTTCTCCGTATTTCATTTTATAAGATACATAACCTGATTTATAAAAGTATTTTTGTTTTTCCGCTTCTTTGTAATCTAGAAGTCCTAATGCACGAATTATATTAAAAGCAAAGTCTACTGCACTAGATCCGTTTGCTGTGACGAGGTTCTTATCAACAACACTATCTTCATTCATAAAGTCTAATGCGTTTGTATAGGCTTTGTAGTGCTCTTCTGTCGTCCATTGGTTTAAATCATTTCCTGTATGTTTATATCCCGTAAGTAATCCATTTCGTGCAAAGAAGTCAACAGCTGCACATATTGCACCTACAACGATATTGTTGTCTAATGATGTCTTAATGAGTTGTGCGAGTTGTTCATTTTCAATTTGTGACCAATTGTTACCGCCAATGATAATTAAAGCATCATAAGGGTCTTTAATGTCATCTATTGTATAGTCAACGATTGTCTTCAACTGCCCGATAGATGTAACAGTTGATTCACCTAATGATACTGTATCGATTTCAAACCCGTGTGACATAGCGAGTTCTGCAGCAACGTAACTGACTTCCCAATCTGCATATGCTTCTGTAAGAACGATTAACGCTTTTTTTATAAAAATAACACCTCTTGTTAAATTTATTTAAAGATTATTTTTATCATGATACAAAGGCATCTCATATGCAAATGATAACTAACGGTATTTGTGGTATGATGTAATAAATGATAACGTTTCTCAATTATAGAAGGGAATATAACGGGAGTGAAAAGTTATGCAAGTTGTACAAAAATTTTTATGGAATGATCGATTTGTAACGGTTGCTATGCCAGTTGGTTATGATGAACAAAATCCTAAACCATTCAAGACAGTAATCGTTCAAGACGGGGATTATATATTTAATAAACTGATTGAAGATAAGCCACGAGATATTATGTATGTCGGTATTGAACCGGTTGATAGAAATAGGGAATATACACCATGGGAAGAGCAAGTTGATCAAGCACATTATGCGGGAGATGCTGATCAATATTTAGATATGTTGGAATTTGAATTAATACCATTTCTTAAAGAACATTATCATATCTTTGATGAAGCGGAATATTTAGCAATCGGTGGTGGATCATTCGGCGCGTTAGTCTCATTATATGCTTTATTAACACGTCCACACTTATTTGGTAGCTATATTTTAATGTCTGCTTCTATGTGGTATCCGAACTTTTTAGACTTCATTAAAAATAGTAAACCAATAGCGTATCCACGTCATATTTATTGGTATGTAGGAGAGCAAGAAGGAGTAGAATATCCTAATATTTTAAAATGGATGGTACCGAATACATATGAAGCCGTTGAATTGGTGAAAGAGAAACTGGTTCATGATGATTCGACTTTAACGTTTATAACAGATAAAGAAGGCATTCATAGACATGAATACTTTGAAAAATATTTCGACAAAGCAATTCATACGTTGTTTTAGATGTGATTATTATAAGAGACTTAGACATGATGAGGTGTCTAAGTCTTTTTTAATGCGATGTGACAGGGCATGTGACAATATTGTTCGTTGTATTTCTTTGTATAAATGATAAATTATAACAAGGAATTAAAGGAGGCATATGTCATGAATCCGACTGCATCGAATCATCGTATTTATCAATTAGATTATATTAGAGGATTTGCTTTATTAGGTATTATTTTTCTTAATGTTTCAAGCGTTATACAAGTACCATTTGATTTTTCAATAGTAGAAGTTCGTTATCAAAAGTTTTTAGATATATTTATTGAATCAAAGTTTATGTCGATTTTTTCATTTTTGTTTGGTGTTGGTTTTTATATTTTTATTAATCGTGCAAAAGCGAAAAGTAAACATCCATATGTAATTTACTTGAGAAGAATTGTGATATTGGCGCTGTCAGGATTAGGGCATATGCAACTCCAACCGGGAGAGGTATTGCTCGTATACGCCATATTTGGTTTAGTGCTACTACCACTGTTTAAAGTGAATAAGTGGGTGAATTTCGCAATCGGTATCGTGCTCTTATGCGTAGCGATTGGCTTAGGTGGAAAAATATTAATGCCGCTTCCACTGTTCACTTTAGGTTTAACATTTGCTCAATTTGGTCTACATCAAAAAATGTTCCAGTATAGAAAGTATTATGCCATTATTGCGGTAATTTCGATGATCATTTCGGTAATCGGCATCTATTATTTAAATGAAATTTACGTTGGCGCTTCTTATCAAGCGATTAAATATACAGGTATTTCTGAAGCACAATATTTGAAACAATACGCTTTAACAAATCAATTTATTTTAATTTTGAGTCCTATCATGACGATATGTTACTTTAGTTTACTCGTCACGTTGTTACAATATAAAGTCGTGCAACAATTATTGAAACCGTTAAGAACGTATGGGCAAATGGCACTTACGAATTATATCGGACAGACGTTGTTGATACTATTATTTAGCTATGGATTAGGATTATCAGATTGTCGTTTAATACATACGGCGAATCTTTGTTTAATCATTCTTGTCATACAGCTAATATTCTCAAGTTTATGGTTAAGTTACTTTAAATATGGTCCGTTAGAATACTTATGGAAAATTGGTACGTATTTTAAGATGTTTCCAATAAAATAAAAGCATAGAGTCTGGGATATGATATCCCGGAGTCTATGCTTTTTACATGACTTCAATCATAATTTTAGTGATATATTCATTCTCATTATTTTTAATAACTGAATCAAATACATATTCTTCATATACATATTCACCCATCTTTAAATTCAATTCATCTATTTTATTTAACATTTTGTTATACGCTTCTTCAACATGTTCATCAATGCCTATATAATAACCGACTAAATATTTCCCTTTTAACGTAACGGTATTTTTGTAGTGCTTTTTAGAATTTGGGGTATTCACATATAGGTAACTATAATGATAGTAATTACCACTTAAAATATCATTTTTGTGCGTTACGACACCGATTGGCTGACTAGAAAAAATTTCGTGTGATTTCAGCTCATCAATAAACTGGTTAATCGATATTAAGAAATCGAGTTCTGAAGCATTCGCGATGTTGTCACTGATATAGAAAGTCATTTCATCATATTCTTCAATTTTAATTTGATCAAAGGAAGTTTCCATAGCATCTCTGATGAGTTGAATCTTACTATCAATGATCATTTCATTGTATTCTAAATGCTTCTTCTGTTCTTGAATCGTTTTCTTCTGTTGCGTCATCAAATTTAAAAAGTGCTCTGGTGATTTATTTTGTGTATATTCTTTAATTTCTTTTAATGGCATGCCGAGTTCTTTCAATAAAGTTATTACACTTATAAGTTCAATTTGTTTAATGGAGTAATATCGGTACCCAATTTCGTTCTTATAATCTGGTTTGAAAAGATTGATTTTATCATAGTATATGAGTGTCTGACGGCTAACATTTGTTAAGCTTGCAAACTCACTTATAGGTATTTGATTAATTTTTTGCATAAATTAAGTTCCTCCTATTGACTGTATAGTTACTATACACTATAAATTGTATATATTAAAGATTGCATTATGTTATGCAAATCAAAATAAATAGATTAGAATATAGTGAAAATCACTTAATATTTGTAAAAGTAATGAAGAAGGAGGTCTAAAATGAATAATAAGTTAAACGTTTTATATTTTAATATATTTTTAATGTTTTTAGGTATTAGTATTGTCATACCAGTATTGCCTACAATTTTGCATGATTTAGATTTAAATGGAAGTGATTTAGGCATGCTGGTCGCAGTATTTGCAATGTTCCAAATGATCGCTTCACCGTTCGGAGGACGATTTGCAGATAAGTTTGGCAAAAAAATTATTATCATTATCGGCCTGCTGTTATTCTCCATTTCAGAATTTATTTTCGCAATGGGTAATTCATTTTCAATACTTTTAGTTTCAAGAGTATTAGGTGGCATTAGTGCAGCGTTTGTCATGCCTGGTGTAAATGGTATGATTGGTGATTTATCAACTTCAGAAAATAGAGCAAAGAACTTTAGTTATATGTCAGCCGTTATTAATACAGGGTTCATAGTTGGACCGGGTGTAGGAGGATTCTTAGCAGAAATTTCGCATAGAATGCCTTTTTATTTTGCTGGTGCACTTGGCATCATCGCTTTGTTATTCTCGATATTCCTTTTAAAAGAAGCAAGTGACGATGATTCGAATGAAACAGCACGTCCAAAAGTCAAAGAGCCATTTCCATATAAAGTGTTTGTCGTACCCGTCATCATTATGTTGATATTGTCTTACGGTTTAGCATCTACAGAAACAATGTTCTCATTATATACAGCAGAGAAAGTAGGCTTTGAACCGAAAGATATTTCTATCGCGATTACAGGTGGCGCTATAGTAGGGGTTATATTCCAATTATTCTTATTCGAGAAACTTGTCGGTAAGATCGGTGAAATAAAATTAACGCTATTCTCATTAATCTACTCAGTGTTAATACTTGGTGCATTTGTATATGCCTCTCACTACATTACAGTGATGTTAGTCAGTTTCGTAATATTTATAGGATTTGATTTAATCAGACCATCCATGACAAACTATTTCTCTAAATTAGCAGGTAATAACCAAGGTACTGCAGGTGGCTTGAACTCAGCTGCCACTAGCGTTGGTAACTTAATAGGTCCATTAGTAGCCGGAGCAGCATTCGATATTAAAATCGACTTCCCACTATTTATAGCCATGGCATTCTTTATCATCGCTTCAATTATCATCGTATTTTATAGACCAGATAAATTAAAATTCTAATAAAAAGTCAGGGACACCTCGCGTGATGTCCCTGACTTTCTTTTTTGGAGAAGTATATGGGGGTGAGGAGTAAGTTGGGGATGGTTAGATGGATAGTACGGACTGTATTTATAGAAATGGGAGCGACAAGAAAATTAGGAGGTCTGTATTTATCAAGATTGACCAAACAAGATAAATAGAAGCGTTGTATTTATCAAGATTGACCAAACAAGCAACATACGCACCTCACATACCGCCATCCCACACCAAATACACCCATCCACTACATCTCAAATATGAAAAAAGCTGAGGTAGCGGTCAATTTCCGCTGTCTCAGCTTTTCTTTTTATTATATTTGGTTTAATGCTTGGTTTAAGTCTTCTACTAAGTCTTCTGTATCTTCTATACCGATAGATAAACGGATCATGCCGTCTGCGATACCTTCTTTATGACGAATTTCTGCTGGTATTGATGCATGTGTCATAAGACTTGGTACTGAAATTAAACTTTCTACTGCGCCTAAACTTTCTGCTAATGTGAATAATTTTGTGTGCTTAATGACTTCTTTTGCTTTTTCTACATCAGCGACTTCAAATGAAATGATACCTGGGTATCCTGAAGCTTGTTCGAAGTGAATGTCGCGATTCACATGGTCTTCATTTAATGGATGAATTGTTTTAACAACATTTTCATGTTTGTTTAGTAATGCTACGACTTCTTTAACGTTTCTATTAATTTGTTCTACTCTTAAACCTAATGTTTTGATACCACGTGTTAGTAAATAACTATCTTGAGGTCCTAAAATACCACCAGTTGAATTTTGGATGAAACCAATTCTTTCTCCAAGACTTTCGTTAGCTGTTACAACTAATCCTGAAACAACATCACTATGTCCGCCTAAGTATTTTGTAGCTGAGTGAAGGACAATATCAGCACCTAGGTCTAATGGATTTTGGTAATAAGGTGTCATAAATGTATTATCTACAACAGTTAACATGTCATGTTTTTTAGCGATGTTACTTGCTGCTTTAATATCTGTTACTTGAAGTAACGGATTTGATGGTGTTTCGATAAATAACATTTTAGTTGTGTCTTTAATAGAAGATTCTATATTGCTTACATCAGTTGTATTGATAAAATCAAATTCAATACCGAAGCGAGAGAATACTTTTGTTAATGCACGGTAAGTACCACCGTATACATCTGAATTAATTAAAATATGGTCACCTTTGTCTAATAACATGATGACTGCTGAGATTGCTGCCATACCTGAACCGAAAGCATAACCATTAGTACCGTGTTCTAAATCCGCGATTAATGTTTCTAATGCTGTACGAGTAGGGTTAGCTGTTCTAGAATATTCATAACCTTGTCTTAAATTTCCGATTCCGTCTTGCTCATAAGTACTTGTTTGATAAATTGGTGTTGTTACCGCACCTGTATATGCATCTGTTGTTTTACCGCCATGGATGAGTAATGTTTTTTTATTCATAATTTTTTCCTCCATAATTAAATATATTTTTAGACATATATCTATCACTGCCATCAGGAAAAATGACGACAATATGTCCTTGTTCGATTTGTTTTGAAACGTCTATTGCTGCTTGTAATGCTGCGCCTGATGAACTACCAGCAAGAATACCTTCATTTAATGCAAGACCTGATACATTTGTAAATGCATCTTGATCCGAAATGACTTTAATATCATCGATTAAATCTCGCTTTAGAAATGGTGGCCACTTTTCAACGCCAATACCTTCAGTATCGTGAGCATGCGCTTCGCCACCAGCAAGAATGCTTCCTTCAGGTTCTACAATGATATTACGTACTTGATGTTTTTTCATGACTGTAGCTATTCCTGTAAAAGTTCCGCCAGAACCAGCGCCAGCAATCAAATGTGTGATGTCTGGACATTGTTCAAGAATTTCTGTCGCTAAAGTATGAACATATGCTTGTGGATTTTGTTCATTTTCAAATTGATTGATGTAATAAGCGCCATATTGTTCAGCGTAGGACTGTGCTTGTTGACGTGCACCTAACATACCTTCAGAACGTGGTGTTCTTCTTACTTCAGCACCTAAAGCTTTCATAATATTCATTTTTTCTTCAGAAAAGCCTTCAGGTGCAAAGATAACGCAGTTCATATTGTAATGGTTCGCTACGATAGCAAGTCCAATACCTGTGTTTCCGGCAGTGGCTTCAACTATTGTATCACCAGAACGAATATTACCTTCAGCTAGTGCATGTTCTATCAGATGCTTGCCTAGTCAATCTTTGATGCTGCCACCTAAATTATAACTTTCTAATTTCGCAAATATTTTCACATTGTCTGTACTGTAATGTTCCAATAAGACAAGTGGCGTATTCCCGATTAAATCAAATGATTTCATCCCATTACCCCAATTTAAATTAATAAATATCTTAGTTTTTCAATAAGAATTATAGGTTAAACATTATTAAAAATCAACTAAATTAAATTTGTTAGAATATTAAAAATATAATAAAAACAAAGTTAGTATATTTTTTATACTCAAAAGCATTGACATTTATTTGGAAGAGCGTTACAATTATCTCGAAATCGAAATAATATTTGAATAGGTGATGAACATGGATAGAACGAAAGAATCATTAAAAGCGCTAGTAGGTATAAAACGTACAAATGATACGTTAGATCGTATTGTTAAACAAGATATGAAGAACTACGGTTTAAATATTACTGAATTTGCTGTAATGGAACTTTTGTATCATAAAGGTGATCAACCTATTCAAAAAGTAAAACAACGCATCTTAATTGCAAGCAGTAGTACAACTTACGTCATCGATCAACTTGTTAAGAAAGGCTATGTAACACGTCGACAAGATGAACAAGATAAACGTATTACGTATGCTGTTCTGACTGAAAGTGGCCATGAATTGATGGAACGTATTTTTCCACAACATGCTGAAACAATTGAACAAGCATTTTCTATATTAGATGACGAAGAGCTTGCGATTTTTCGTAGAGCACTTAAAAAAATAAGCGCAAATTCTACTGAGTAGAAGATAGCGCAAATTTTTTTACAACTTTTTATTTCGAATTCGAAATAAAAATAAAGAGAGAAGGAAACTATAATGAGTAATCCAGAACTTATCGGTATCCATCACGTAACTGCCATGACAAATGATGCAGTAAGAAACTATGAATTTTTCACACAAGTACTAGGTATGCGTTTAGTTAAGAAAACAGTAAACCAAGATGATATATATACGTACCATACATTTTTTGCAGATGATCAAGGGTCTCCAGGTACAGACATGACATTCTTTGATTTTCCAAATAACCCGAAAGGTAGTCGTGGTACAAATTCAATTAGCCGTGTAGCATTCAGAGTGCCAAACGATGCAGCGCTTGAATATTATTTAAATCGCTTTGAAGAATTTGGCGTTAAACATGATGGTATCCAAGATTTATTCGGTAAAAAGGTATTACCCTTTGAAGAAGAAGACGGTCAAAGATATCAATTAATTTCAGATGAATTAAATGAAGGTGTTAAACCAGGTATTCCTTGGAAAAATGGTCCAGTACCTGAAGATAAAGCAATTTATGGATTGGGACCAATTGAAATTACAGTGAGCTATTATGAAGACTTAAAATCTGTATTGAAACAAGTTTACGGTATGAAACCAATTATTGAAGAAGATAACGTAACATTGTTAGAAGTTGGAGAAGGCGGTAACGGTGGTCAAGTTATTTTGAGAAAAGACGACCAAGGTCCTGAAGCAAGACAAGGTTACGGTGAAGTACACCACGTGTCATTCAGATTAAAAGACCATGAAGCGATAAAAGCGTGGGAAGAAAAATATAACGAACTTCGCATTGGTAACTCAGGTAATGTTGATAGATATTATTTTGAAGCGATATACGCAAGAATCGGTCATATTCTTATAGAAGTATCTACTGATGGACCAGGATTTATGGGAGACGAACCTTATGAAACATTAGGTGAAAGTCTTGCATTACCACCATTCTTAGAAGCAAAACGTGACTACATTGAATCTGAAATTAAAGCTTTTGATACAAGTAGAGAACATTAATGAGAAAAGGTGTGGTTAAGATGAAGGAGATACGACCAGAAGTCTTATCGCAGAAAGAAAACTATAAATTGTTAATAGGATCTATTATTCCTAGACCAATTGCATTAGTAACGACAGAATCAGATGATAACGTACTGAATATAGCACCGTTTAGCTTTTTCAACGTTGTATCTTCAGACCCACCGATTCTTTCTATCGCAGTACAAAGAGTGAATGGTGAAATGAAAGATACTGCACGAAATATCATTCAGAATAAAGAAGCGGTCGTGCATATTGTAGATACAGATAATGTGCGTGATGCGAATCAAACAGCAGCTTTGTTAAGTCATGAAGAGAGTGAACTCGAACGTACGAATTTTGAAACAGTAGATTCAGTTGAAGTATCTGTGAAAGGCTTGAAGCAAAGTAAAGTTCGATTTGAAGTGGTTCTATATGATGATATTGTAATTGAAAAAGACGGACAACCTATTTCAGATTTATTACTGCTAGAAGTAAAGTATTATCATTTTGATGAGCGTATTTATGAGGATGGCTATATTAATAAAGAAAAGCTCAATGCGGTAAGTAGACTTGCCGGGAATGATTATGCTGAAATTGGACACACATTCACAATAGAAAGACCATAATATGATGGGAGATAGTAAATATGAAACATATTTTTAAACAAGGTGCACAAGGTAAACCAGTATTTCCATTACTTCACGGAACAGGTGGAGATGAAAGAGATTTATTACCATTAGCAGAAATGCTTGATCCGACTTATAGTATTTTGAGTGTTAAAGGTGAAGTATCTGAGAATGGTATGGCTAGATATTTCAGAAGACTCGGAGAAGGGCAATATGACTTAGAAGATTTAGAATATAGAGGACATGAACTGTATCAATTTATAGAAGAATCATCTAAAGAATATGGGTTTAAATTAGAAGATGTTATTCCAGTAGGATTCTCTAATGGTTCTAATATGGCGATTAATCTCATATTAAGAGAACAAACACTATTTCAAAAATCATTACTCTTTGCACCACTTTATCCATTAGATTTAGAAAATAATCATAAAGATTTATCTCATTTTAATGTCTTTTTATCAATGGGTGCAAGAGATCCAATCGTTACAAACGCACAAAGCGAGCGCGTGATAGAAATATTTAAAGAACGAAACGCAACCGTGACAGAAGCATGGGTTAACAGTCATGAAATAACGCAAGAAGCGGTACTTAAGGCAAGAGAAATATTATAAAAAGAAGACCAGCTCGGGTGAGCTGGTCTTTTCTTGTGTGAGGGAGAGTGGGGAGCGAGTATGGTGGGAGTATGGGTTGGAGTAGGAGTGGCTAACGTTCAAGAGTGGAAAACAAGATCGTTAGCGCACCAAATCGTAGTTGGAAATGAGTATAAATACACCAAATGAGCTATCTAACGATCAAGAGTGGAAAACAAGATCGTTAGAAATTCTAACGTCCAAGAAAACGAAACAAGATCGTTAGCGCAGCAAATCTCAAGGATTCAAAGTGAAAAAATAACATAATAAAAAATCTCATGTTGCACTGAATAATTCAGGTACATGAGATTTTTTTATTTTATGATGGTACTTCTGTTCTTTTTTCGCTATGTTTTCTAAGGATAGCTGCTGATATAGCTGATACCCCACCGAAGATGATAAAGCCAATAAACATCCACATTGTACTATTAAGTTCGATATCGTGGTGTAAATACAATAGTCCTCGTAATGTTTCTGCATAATGTCTAAATGGATTCCATCCGATCATATAGTCTTGATAAAATTGTGGCAACATTTGTGTTGGTAACATGATGAGTTGCAAACTAAAGAATAACAATACCATAAATAATGGAATAGCTTTGATACCTAACCATGTCATAAATCCTAAGATTAGACTGATGAATGCAAGGATTGCGATTGAAATGTATAAACCGATTTTAGTTGGTTCGTTAATTGTTACATCTAATACGTGCGTCATAAAGTAAATATATCCGAATCCGCTGATTAATGCTGTAACGATTGCACCGCCTAATTGGCCAAGTGAAGCGATAATACGGTCTTTAATTGTGATATTATTACTTGTTCTAAATGAGAAGAATAGAACAACTGACCCAACTAATGATGCTAACCATACTGGTGTGAACATTAAGAGTGGTAAGTTTCCGTTAGCTTGATGTGATTTAACAGCGTTCATGTTTGTTTTATCCACTTTAATTGGATTTGTGATACCTTGAATATCTGAAGCTGAAACATCGACATCCATTTTATCTAGAGTTTGGATACCTTGTTTAGAAATTTGTGTATTCAGTTGATCACCGATAGTCGTTAACATTGTGTTCGCAAGTTGTGCACCTTGCATGCTTGAACCTTCGTTAACGATGATTTCAACTTGTCCTTGTTTCACCTTAACAGGTTCAACTTTGTTTTGTTCTTGCATTTTTTGAGCTTGTTCAGGTGGAATTTGTCCACTTTCGATTTTTTCTTTCATTTGTGACTGCATTTCTTTAATTTTTGCGTCTTGTACAGTTTTTTGAACTTTACTCATTGAATCTTTTGAAAGATTTTCATCTAAAATTAATGCCCCATAATATTTGTTGTCTTTGAAGCCTTGTTTTAAATCTTTCTTACTATCTACATCTACCCATTCAACTTTGTCTGATAAATCTTTATTGTCTTTAATTTTATCTGCAAAAGTTTTCCCGATATTGACATCTTTGTCTTGCATTGTTGTACCTTTATCTTGGTTTACAATCGCAATTGGGACTGATTTAGGTTCTGGATTATATGCTGGAATAAAAGCAATCGCTAATAATAAAAGTATGACGATTACTAGAATAGGTGTCATCCAAAAAAGTTTCTTTTTGAAAATATTCATATTTTTTCCTCCTTGTTTAATGAACGTTGTGTTGATTATTAATAACATTGTTTATTATAATAGAATTTAAGATAGTTACAATCGTCAATTGTTTACGATACGTTTGTTAATCAACAAAAACATGAAAATTGTTCATTAAAATAAGGAGAATGGTGAAAAATGGCAGAAGATCGACGCGTAAGAAAAAGTAAAAGAGCAATTAAACAAGCATTTATCCAGTTATTAAAAGAAAATAACCTTGATCGTATTACGATACAACAAATTTCAGATTTAGCAGATGTTAATAGAGGAACTTTTTATTTAAATTATGAAGATAAATATGCTTTGTTAGATGAAATGGAAAATGAACAAATAGAGAAAATTAAAGGATTTGTAGATATTAGAAAGATGGATTTATCCACTAAGACGAGTGATCGTTTTATTGAAGACTTTGCGAATAAAATTATTAAAAATGTCATTACACATATTGAGCATAATATAGAATTTTATCAAGTGATTCTCAACTTAGAACGTAAAAGTCAAATCGAAGAACAATTAGCAGATATTGTGAGAAGTAATATTAAGCATTTAATAGGTAATAAAGATAATGTATTTGGCATTCCAGAAAATTATTACTTAAGTTATGTAGTAGGTTCAATGATGTCGATAATCAAATATTGGGTATCAGATGAAAATCGCGTATCCGTAGAAGAACTCGTAAATTATGTCTCAACAATCGCATCAACAGGACCACTGTCTATTATGAAACGTATGATAGATGAGAATATTAAGTAATATAGAAGAAAATAATCATGATATGAATATAATTGGTAGATGGTAGAGAATATACTGGCTTGTGCGCACGAAGACTGAAAAATATCGTGCGATAAGGTACAAAATGGAGACATAACGCACGAAGACTGTGAACATAACCCTGTCAAGTAGACACTAAAAAAAGTAATCAATATGTTGGCTGTGCTTTTATAAGCGCAGTCATTTTTAATGAAATTCTTTTAGAATTATAAAATTTTATATATTCATTTATTTGCTTTGTGGCGTGTTTTATATCATTGAATGTTTGAGATTTGTCTTTGAATACCTCTGATTTGAGTAACCCCCAAAAGCCTTCCATAGGACCATTATCAATACATCTACCTACACGAGACATGCTTTGCTTCATAGAAGCATTTTTAATCATCTCTCTAAATAGAACACTCGTATATTGGAATCCTCTGTCGCTATGAAATATAATGCCTTCGGTATTTCTTTTAATTATGGCTTTGTTAAAGGTATCGTATACAAGCTTATTATTGTTTTGAGATGAGACTACATGGCTGATGACTTTCTTAGCACCTAAATCATAAATAGCGCTTAAATACACTTTAGATCCATTTTTCAATTTAAATTCTTTCACATCTGTTAACCAGACCTTATTAACTTTACTTGTTGTAAATTTTCTGTTTAGGATATTTTGAGAAGTGATTTCTGGCTTACTAAGTTTATATTGCCTTCTCTTTTTTCTAATGACAGCTTTTAATCCATACTTCTTCATAATTCTATATACGCGTTTATGATTAACCTGGAATTTAGTATATAATCTCAGATAAATATAAATTCTTCGATATCCATATATGCCATCATGTTCATGATAAATCCTGAAAATCTCATCTTTTAATTCGTTATTGAATCTTTCAGATTCTGAAACCTCTCTGTTTTTCCATTTATAATAACTTGCTCTCGATATTTCAAGTGCGGAGCATATCCATTTGATTGGATACTTATCTTTTAATGCTTCGATTGTCTTGTATGCTGCTATTTGCTTGATTTTCGATTCATCAACTGCCTCTCTATTTCTTCCTGCTTTTTTAATACCTCATTCTCCATTTGGAGAAATTTATTTCTTTGTTCAAGTGCTTTTATTTTTAATTCAAGTTCTTCTTCTCTAGTTAAAGCTTCAACTGGTTTTCCTTTTCCTTTACCTCTACCATCTACTAAACCAATATCACCATGTTTTTCATACTTTTTTACCCAATTATAGACTTGTGAATAGTTAACTTGGTACTTTTCAGCTGTCTTATTAAAGTCTCTATTATTTTCAATACAATATTTAGCTATTTCAATTCTCTCTTCAAATGTTGTTTTTCTAGTATTCATAGTGTCTACCTCCAGATATGGAAAATAAGGTTTATTTTCCTTTCCTTCAGTATACTTTACCACCCAATTTTTTAAAGTAGCATGATGTGAAATATTGTAATAGCCTGCTAGATCTGAATACGTCTTATTAGTCTCTAGATATTCTTTAACAACTTTTTCTTTAAATTCGCGTGTATAGATTTTATTTCGATTCTTATTTATAAGTGCTGTTATACCATGTTGCTTATACACTTTATATTTAAATCGAATCACACTATCACTAATATCTAAATTTAACTTATCAATTACATTTTGAAAGGAATAACCCTTTTCATGCAAATCGAAGATTTCCTGATACAGTTTAACAGGTAGTCTAGTTTTATACATAAAAATACCCCCTATAGAGTTTTAGTTTTTTAATGTCTACTCTATAGGGAATAATACACTGAGAGATATCGTGCGCTTGGGTACAAAATAAGGCTCAACTGCACGAAGACTGAGAGATATCGTGCAGTTATCCACCCAATACAATCCGGTCACATTATATAAATATAGAAGAGGCAGGGGCAACTAACGCAGCCCCTGCCTTTCATGTTACGTTATTTTATTTCATTTCATCACGAGTTTTAATGATTTTGTTAATAAATCCGTAGTCTTTAGCTTCTTGTGTGCTTAACCAGTAGTCACGGGCAGTGTCTTTTTCTACTTTTTCAATATCTTGGCCAGTTTCTCTTGCGATTAATTCATTAATTTTATGTCTTGTACGAATAATTTCTTTAGCTGTGATTTCCATTTCAACAGATTGACCTTGTACACCTCCAGAAGGCTGATGAATCATGAATCTTGTATTAGGTAAACTGTAGCGGTTTTCTTTTTTACCAGCTAAATAAATAATAACGCCTGCACTTACTACCCAACCAGAACCGATAATATTAACTTCTGGTTTAATGAAATTAATCATATCATGAATGTAATAACCTGAATCTACATGACCACCTTGGCTTGAAATGAATAGATTGATAGGTTCATCGCTCATTGCTTCTAATAGTAATAGTTGATTACCGACTTCTTTTGCCACTTTATCATTGATTTCCCCGCTAATAATAACCGTACGTGTTTCTAATAACTTTTCAGTAAGTATATCTTTTTCGTTATGTTTTTCTTCAGACATGAAATCACTCCTATAATGATTGATACTACTATTGTGAACGAGTGCGATTTTGATTTCAAATAATTTGACCTATTTTGACTAAATTAAATATTAAATAAATCGTTAAATGATTCAGCCATCGTAGGGTGCGTATAAATGTTATCTCTTAAAACGGTATATGGAATTTGTTGATCCATTGCAAGTTTCAGAATGTTAATCAATTCTTCAGATTCTTTGCCGTAAAGACTTGCGCCTAGAATGAGTTTACTATCTGCATCTACAACAACTTTGAATAAACCTCTGTCATCATGATTGATTTTGTGACGAGGGATATTCTTCACTTCAATTTGACCCTCTAAAATATTGTGACCATTCTTCTTAGCTTTACTTGCAGTGTAGACAATTCTTGAAAGTGGAGGATCTAGAAATACTGTATAAGGCACATAACCTCTATTTTCTGTTGTGCAGTGATGTTCACCAACTAAATGATCTTTGACAATACGGTAATCGTCTAATGAAATATAAGTAAATTGAGGACCACCTTTAACATCTCCGACTGCATAAATATGGTCTACAGAAGTTTGTAGATGTTCATTAACTTTAATTTCACCTTTATCTCCAAGTTCGATATCTGTATTTTCTAAAGCTAAATCAGTATTAGGCACACGACCAGTAGCTAGTAATACAGCATCCCCAGTTATATCACCTTGAGAAGTATGCACAACAGGACAATTATTTTCGGTAGAGAAGGCCGTTACTTCAGCTTCACAATAAATTCAATATCCTGACTAATAATTTCGTCATAAATAAGAGAAGCAATATCTTTATCTTCAGTTACTAGTACATGCTTACGAGGATGTACGATTTTAATCTTACGGCCTAATTTAGAAAAGATTGTCGCGAATTCTAAAGCAATATAACCAGCGCCAATAATGACAAGCGTTTCAGGTAAGTGATCTAATGCCATAATGCCTTTAGAATCATAAATATTTTCAGTAGTCTTAATACCTTCTATATTAGGTATATTTGAACGCGTACCCGTATTAATCACAATCTTATCCGCTTGAATCGTTACAACCGTTTCATTCTGATCATTTAAAAGTAACACTGTTTGGTTATCTTTAAAATGGGCTTTATAAGTGTATACTTCGATATTGTCATCAGAATTAAGATTGTTGAAATTCTTCTTATTTAAAGCAGCAACAACATCTTTCTTACGATCCATTGCTTCAGAAAATGAATGATGTTCTAGACTTTCATGGAGCAATGTCTTACTCGGAATACAACCAACATTTATACAAGTACCACCATACATATTTGAATCTTGTTCAATAACCGCGACCTTTTGACTTTGCCCAGCAAAATCTTTAGCAAGCGTCTTACCAAAACCAACAATCAACATATCAAATCGTTTCATTAACAAAACCTCCAATTGTGATGATTTATATTTAGTATAACGCTTTTGGAGATGTAAATCTGTGTAGGATGTTTCAATATCAGTTAGCAAGTTTTCTATTATTTTACCGTTTTCAAGTTTATGCATAAAAATCTAAATTAATTATGAAAGCGTTTAATACTATAATGAATTTACAAATTACATAGGAGGCAATAGATATGTCTAATAATTGGTTAGAATATGTTAATATAAAATTGATATACAACGTTATTTTAAAGAAAGCTAGGTCATGCATATGAGAATTGGTACCATTTCAGATTTGCATATAGATAGAAGTAAAGATTACTTTCCTCAAGATTTTGAATATATTTTAGCGCAAGAAATTACTCACTTGAATTTAGACCTTTTATTAATAGCAGGTGATGTTTCAAATCATTATTTACAGACGATGCAGTTTGTTCAAAATGTTAAGCGTCATTCTAAAGTTGAAGTACTGTTTATACCTGGCAATCATGATTATTGGAAAAAAGACCAAGAAGAAAAAAGTTCTTATGAAATTTTTGAATATTATAAAGCGCAGCCTGAAAGTATTATGGCAAGTCCATATATTGTGAATGAAGATTGGGCGATTGTCGGGCACAGTGGATGGTATGATTATAGCTTTGCAGATCAAAACAAATTTAGTTTGGAAAGATTAGAACGTAGAAAATATTACGGTTCTACATGGTTAGATAAAGAACATATCGATTGGGGTAAGTCAGACTTAGAGATGTCGCGATTAGCTGCCGAATCCGTGAGAAATGATTTAGAACAGGTGAAAGATAAAAATATTATATTAATGACGCATATTGTGACCAATCGTAAATTTGCAGTTCCAATGCCACATAGAATATTTGATTATTTTAATGCATTTATAGGTACATCAGACTTTGATAAGTTCTATGAAGCATACCCAATCAAATACAGTATTATGGGGCATGTGCATTTCCGTAATATAATAGAAGAAAGTGGTATTCAATATATATGTCCATGTCTCGGTTATCAAAGAGAGTGGCGAACGACTGATTTAGCAACTGAAATTAAAAATACAATACAAGTTATCGAAATATAAAAATATATATCGCAGAAAATTTATGATTATAATAGGTGATTGAATGAAAAAGTATATATCATTATATATCATAGCAGGAAGTGTGCATGCACTATTTTCATTGTATTGGGGACTTGGTGGAGATGCCGGTCTCATAACAGTTGGCTCATGGGTCTTCACGTTAAGTGCACAGTTTGGAATATGGATTAATATCGCGCTGTTATTAATAGGTTTGTTTAAATTTTTAGCGACCATCGTGCCATTAACATTAACCAATCATTTTGATAAGAAAATATATATCATATCTTTAATAGGTAGTATTTTTCTGATGATATATGGTGGATTAAACATGATAATTGGCATATTGAAAATGTGTAAAATAATCGAGAGCCATAACTATTTCACTACGTTCGGACAAGCATTCGTGTGGGATCCACTATTTTTATTGTGGGGAATCGGATTGTTCGGATATGTTATGAAAGTGAAACAGAATAGATAAAGGAGAACGTCACTGGCAGGAGGCAGTGGCGTTTTTGTCGTATATGATGACGAAGTTTGTATGCTGTAAGGGACAGAATTCCGAATAAAAGTAACTTTTTCATATGTATACTCCTTTATTTTAATATATCTATTGATGGAACGACTTTAAATAAACCTGTTGATTCTATCATGAATTTTAAAATTCTGACATGACTCATACCTGTAAAGACAACTGTTCTATCATGGTTGAGCGCATTTTTCATGATGTGGTTGGCCATAAATTGATTACGTTCTAACCATTCGAGTGAAAAGGCGATACCTGGACTACCTGCAAGTGAACGAATAGCAAAAACTTGTTCTAAAGGAATGACTGAATCTTGATATTCAGTTAATTGTTCATATAATGATAAATCTTGTCCTTTTTTATTTTGGTGGCTTTGTTTTGCTTCGTTTAAATGTTGGTATAGTATAGGGGTATCATTTTCAAGGTATTCATCTGCAAATGCTGCACGAATCTTACGTGTTTGCATTTGATTGTTGTCGATTGGTATAACAGTTGGCAAATTTAATTTCAATGCGAGCGGTATCGCTAAAAAATGATGTTCGTTGAGTTGAAGCGGCAAATGTTTACGGGATAATTGATTAAAGTCTTTATCTAATTGATTTTTATTTTTAATATCCCATTCAATTGCGATTAAATCTGGATTGTATTGCTGTAATTTATTCAAAATGACGTTAGCGTCTTCTAAGTATCTTTGATAAGTTTCTAAAAAATATTGATTGCTTTGGTCTAACCGAATATGTGGCGTACCAATGATGCAAATTTCTTTTTGTGCCAATTTGACACCTCCTTAATTGATAATCGTTATCAATTATACATGAACGTTTTTATAAATATAATGTTGCTATTATTTTAAGATAATTAATTAATAATGTTATAATTAAATAATAGAAAATTTAGATTCAAGAAAGGGCTGGAAGTATGTTTTTAGCTTGGAACGAAATGAGACGTAATAAGACGAAGTTTGGTCTAATCATTGGGGTATTAGTTATGATTAGCTATCTTTTATTCTTATTATCAGGATCAGCAAACGGTTTAATGAATATGAATAGGGAAGCAGTCGATTTATGGAAAGCAGATGCGATTGTATTGAATAAAGATGCCAATCAAACAGTTGCACAATCATCTATTAATACAGATGATGTTAAAGACAAATTTGATAAAAGTGAAGGCTTAAAGCAAACGGCTGTTATCGCTTCAGACGGTAAAAACAAAGAGAATGCTACAGTCTTTGGTATCGATGGAGAAGGTTTCTTAATGCCTAAAATAGAAGACGGCAAACTGTTTAAGAAAGATAATGAAGTCGTTGCAGATCATACTTTAAAAACTAAAGGATTCAAAATCGGGGATACATTAACACTTTCAAATAGTGATGAAGAATTAAAAATTGTTGGTTTCTCAGTGAGTTCTAAATTTAATGCATCACCTGTTTTATTTACAAATAATGAAACGATTGGCAAATTAAATCCGATGCTAAAAAGCGATAAGATTAATGCGCTAGTCGTTAAAGATAAAAATTGGAAAGATGTTGAATTAAACGAAGATCTAGAAGTAGAAGACATTGAATCATTTATTACGAAATTACCAGGCTATCAAGCTCAAAATTTAACATTAAACTTTATGATTGTGTTCTTATTTGCGATTTCAGCAATGGTTATTGGTATATTCTTATACATTATTACGTTACAAAAGAGAAATTTATTTGGTGTCTTAAAAGCGCAAGGATTAACGAATGGCTTTTTAGCACGTTCAGTCATGAGCCAAACGATTATTATCGCTTTAATCGGTACATTGATTGGCTTTGGATTAACGGTGTTAACAGGTTCGTTCTTACCAGAAGCAGTGCCTATTAAATTTGATTATTTAACAATGTTGATATACGGTATCGTGCTTATTATCGTCGCAATTTTAGGTAGTTTATTCTCAGTATTAAGTATACGAAAAGTAGAACCATTGAAAGTTATTAGTTAGGAGGCGAAATCATGTTAGCATTTGAGAATGTCACAAAGTCATTTAAAGACGGTAATAGAACGATAGAAGCAGTGAAATCAACCAACTTTAAATTAGAAAAAGGCGAACTAGTTGCCATTATCGGACCATCAGGATCAGGGAAAAGTACGCTGTTAACAATGGCAGGTGCCTTGCAATTACCATCAGAAGGTACTGTGTCTTTAAACGGTCAAAATATAAATCAATTTAATGAAAAACAATTATCTAAACTACGATTAAAAGAAATCGGCTTTATACTACAAACAAGTAATTTAATACCGTTTTTAACTGTTCAACAACAATTTGAATTACTTAAAAAAGTGAAAAAAGACGTCATGAATGAAGAAGAACATACAAGGTTATTGAAACAACTCGGATTGGATAAAATTTTATCTCAATTACCAAGTGAAATATCGGGCGGTCAAAAACAAAGAGTGGCTATCGCTAAAGCACTTTACACAAATCCATCCGTTATACTAGCAGACGAACCAACCGCATCATTAGATACAGAAAATGCAATAGAAGTTATGGAAATATTGAGAAGAGAAACAAAAGAATTAAATAAATTATGTATTATCGTAACACACGATCAAAGACTGACATCATACTGTGATAAAGTATTTAAAATGGTAGATGGTGAGTTGAAAGAAGAAGTATAATGGGTTGATTATAAAAATAACAACCCATTTTTACTGAATAAATCAGTCGAATGTGTTGTTATTTATTTTGAGATAGTATTGATATCCTATCCTTTTATTTTTTATTCATAACTTTTTAATGCTTTTTCCATGATGTCCCATGCTAAGTCTACATTTACTTCTGTAGCGAAATAGGCGTTAGGTTCTTGTTTATAAGTATTATGCAAATCAACAGACATTGTGCCATATGTGAGGTCACTTTGATGCTCGATTTGGATAAATGTTTTTTGTAACGTGAATATTTCAGGATGCAGTAAATATAAAATTGTACAAGCATCATGAATAGGACCACCGTCCATATCGAATTGCGATTTATAAGTAGATTTAAAGAATTTCAAGAGTTCAACTACGAATTGAGAAATTGGATTATTGATTTGATGAAATCTTTCAATTACAGCATCATCTGCTAATAATTGATGCGTCACATCTAATCCGAATACTACAACCGGGATGCCACTTTCAAATACTTTTCTAGCTGCCTCTGCATCAACCCAAATATTAAACTCTGCTGTAGGTGTCCAGTTACCAAACGTTCCTCCTCCCATAATGACGATTTCTTCTATATTATGAGCAATTTTAGGTTCTTGGATAAGTGCCATCGCAACATTTGTTAACGGTCCTGTTGCTACGAGTGTTATAGGTTCGTTACTGTTTAGTACTTCTTCAATTATGACATTTACACCATGCTGATTTGTAGGCTTTAAGTTTGGAACTTTCGGTAATTCAGGACCATCTAAGCCACTTTCACCATGAATACTTTCAGCAAAAGCAGCTTTCTTGATTAAAGGTCTGTCCGCACCGACTGAAACAGGAATGTCGCCTCTATTCATAATATCTAAGACATTTAAAGCATTTGTTGTATTCTTATCTACTGATTGATTTCCCGCAACAGTTGTCACAGCTAAGATGTTTAATGGACTAGATTGAGCACCAGCCAATATTAATGCGATAGCATCGTCATGCCCTGGATCACAATCCATAATCATTTTTCTATTTTGTAACATTTAAACACGTCCTCTTAATTAATGTATGTCTTGATGTCATTATACTAAAGCGTTTTCAACTAAACAAAATAAACAGACTATAAAAAATTATTCTAAATAAGGTCTTGTTTTTTAACAAAGATACGTATATAATTTTAAATCGTAAACGTTACTATTTGTATAAGGAGTGTACGAGATGAAAAAATGGATTGGGGTACTAACAGTTGTTTTTGCAATTTGTATGGTATTAGCTGGCTGTAATCAAACAGATAGCAAAAATAATGATTCTGATAAATTAAAGATTAAGACGACGGTTTACCCATTGAAATCTTTTATAGAACAAATTGCCGGTAAGCATGTAGAAGTAGAATCAATTTATCCTGCAGGAACAGATTTACATAGTTATGAACCAACGCAAAAAGATATTTTAAACGCGAGTAAAGCAGATTTATTTGTTTATACAGGAGACGATTTAGATCCAGTAGCAAAGAAAATTGCCTCAACTATTAAAAAAGATGATAAAAAATTATCACTTCAAAATAGTATGGATCAATCAGAACTTTTAACAGATCAACATGAACATAGTCATGAGCACGGGGAAGATCATGATGACGAAGATGAACATCATGAACATGGAGAAGACCATGAAGAGCATGAACACGAACATGAACATGAAGGTCATAACCACGGTGGATTTGATCCTCACGTATGGTTAGATCCTAAAATCGACCAAGAAATGATTAAAGGAATTAAAGATGAATTAATTAAGAAAGACCCAGATCATAAAGCAGATTATGAGAAGAATTACAAAAAATTAAATAATGAATTATCGGATATCGATCAATCATTAAAAGATGCTACTAAAGGTCATGAAGGCCATACAGTATTTATCTCTCATGAATCTCTAGGTTACTTAGCAAATCGTTATGGATTTGTTCAAAAAGGTGTTCAAAGTATGAATGCTGAAGATCCATCACAAAAAGAATTAACTGAAATTGTTAAAGAAATTAAAGATACAGATGCGAAATACATCTTATATGAAAGCAATATTTCATCAAAAATTACAGACACAATTCGTAAAGAAACAGATGCTAAACCATTAACGTTTAATAATATGGAATCTTTAACGAAAGAACAATTAAAAGAAAAAGACCTTTCATATCAATCATTAATGAAGGAAAATATTAAAAATATCGAAAAATCATTAAATGATAAGATTACAACGAAAGATGACAAGAAAGCTGCATCACATGATAAAGCAATTGAAAAAGGTTATTTCAAAGATTCACAAGTAAAGGACCGTAAACTATCAGATTATGAAGGTGACTGGCAGTCAGTATATCCATATTTAAAAGATGGCACACTTGATGAAGTCTTCGAACATAAAGCTGAAGAAGATGGTAAGATGTCTGAAAAAGAATATAAAGCTTATTATGATAAAGGCTATAAAACAGATGTCGAGAACATCAAAATTGAAGGGAATAAAATCAGTTTCACTAAAGAAGGCAAAACAACTACTGGCGAATATGAGTACGATGGCTATGATATCTTGAAATATGAAAAAGGTAATAGAGGCGTAAGATATACATTTAAATTAAAAGGTGAATCAAACGATAACTTACCGAAATATGTACAATTTAGCGATCACAATATTTATCCTAAAAAAGCTGTACATTTCCATATATTCACGGGCAATGATAAAGATAAAGTCTTAAAAGAATTAGACAACTGGCCAACATATTATCCAGCTAAATTATCTAAAGACGAAGTTAAAGAAGAAATGTTAGCACATTAAACTAAAGAACCTGAGACCACCGTGGTCTCAGGTTCTTTTATGTATAAATGATTGCTATACTAAATTTAATAAAAGGGGGATGTATCAGATGACAAATATTTATGATCAAGATGATTTCTTTGAAGGCTATAAACAAAAAAGAAATCATGCATTAAGTTATAACGAAGTTGTTGAAATGCCTGAGATGAAGCGGTTAATGCCAGATTTAGAAGACAAAACAGTACTCGATATTGGCTGTGGTATGGGGCATTTAATTGCGCATATGTTGACATTACATCCTAAACATATTACAGGAATAGATGAGTCATTCAATATGATTAACGCAAGTCGCGATAAATTCAATTCTAACAATGTCACGTTATACCATGAATCATTTATGGATTTTGAGACGAATGAAACGTATGATGTCATCGTATCTTCACTTGTGTTTCATTATATTGAAGATTTTAAGAGATGCACCGAGAAGTTGAATCAGCTATTAAATAGTAGTGGCACGTTACTCTTTACAATGGAACATCCTATACAAACAGCCACTAAAGGTCCAGAAGTTGCACTAGAAGATGACAAAGGTATATTTTTACGAATGGAACATTATTTTGATGAGTCATCTCGTTCAGCAAATTGGCTAGGTGCGGATGTTTATAAATATCATCATACAATTGAGACAATCTTCAATAATTTAATAGAAAATGACTTTGAAATTCAATGTGTAAAAGACCTCGGGCAGTCTGAGGAAGTATTTAAAATGTACGATCAAGCACGTATCAATAAGCTGAAACAATTTCCACCATTTCTATTAGTAAAAGCAAAGAAAAAGTAGAAGAGAAGGTTATATATGATTTTGAATTTATTTGACTTTGTTATTTTTTAAATATATCTTTGGTTTGTGTTAGTAAAAGAAGGGGTGAATATTTTGGTTAAACGATTAATTAGTGCAAATACGTCTGATATTTTGAATTTTTCATCAGAGGAATTGAAGCAAAGTATTAAGGCGAGTGAAGGTAGAACGGTACTTAGTGAAAATGTTGTCGTACATACGCCTGCTTTAGTTCAAGATATTACAAATGCGGAAATGGCGACTGCTTTTGGAGCGGATATGATTTTACTGAATGCTTTAGATGTCAATGAACCAGAAATTAAAGGTCTATACCATGAAGCTTATCAAGGTACTGGCAATGCTGTTCAAGATTTAAAGAATCTTGTCGGTAGACCTATTGGCGTAAATTTAGAACCAGTTGATGATAAAGCGAATATGGCAGAAGTCAAACTGGATATTTCTGCAGGTAGAAAAGCGACTAAAGAAACTTTTATACAAGCTGAAAAATTAGGTTTTGATTTTGTATGTTTAACTGGGAATCCAGCAACAGGCGTTACAAACAATCATATTTTAGAAGCGATTAAAGTAGGGAAATCTCATTTTAATGGGCTCATTATTGCTGGTAAAATGCACGGATCAGGTGTAGATGAGCCTGTCGTTAATTTAGAAGCAATATCGAATTTTGTAGAAGCTGGAGCAGATATTATATTAGTGCCGGCAGTAGGAACAGTATGGGGTGTCAGTGAAGCAGAAGTGAGAGAAGCTGTTCAAGTAGCGCATAAACATGGCGCACTAGTGATGAGTGCAATCGGTACATCACAAGAAGGTTCGGATGAGGCGACAATTAGAGAAATAGCTATTAAAAATAAAACATTAGGCGTTGATATTCAACATATAGGTAATGCAGGATACGGTGGATTAGCACCAGTCGAGAATATATATGCATTAAGTAAAGCTATTAGAGGGCAACGCCATACGGTATCTAGAATAGCAAGATCCATTAATAGATAAATGGGAAGTTGGAGAGGATGAGACAGTGTAGGCTGTCTCATCCTTTTCATATTTGTTGGGAAAGGTAGTATCGGTCCGGAAACAGGAAATATGGACCGATAAAAATAATTACCGGTCCAGAAATGAGAAATATGGACCGATAAAAAAATTTACCGGTCCAGAAACGAGAAATATGGACCGATAAAGAATATGTCCATATAATTGTGTAATAAAAAAAGAGCCACATATAGCTCACTTTGGTACAATGTAATCGACTAAGAAAAAATTGTAGAGGTGACTATATATGACTCAATTAAATGTTAACTTAGATTATGAAGAATTGGCAAGTGCTATTTTTGGAAGTGATATGAATGCGTCTATGAAAACAATAGCTATGACTGTCATAAATGCATACATGGAAATGGAAAGAGACAAGTATGTTAATGCTGGATATAAACAAAAGAATTCAGGAAGAAACGCACAACGTAATGGCTATTATGAGCGTGATTTCCTGATGCCTATTGGCAATCTGACATTAAAAGTTCCAAGAACACGTGACGGTGAATTTACAACTGAAGTATTTAATCAATATTCGCGTTCTGACCAATCGCTTATTTTAGCGATGACAGAAGCATACATTAATGGTGTTTCAACTAGAAATGTTAATAAAATTGTGGAATCCCTAACGGGAAAATCTGTGTCTAAATCAACTGTTTCAGGCGTAATAAAAAACCTAGATCCTGAAATTAAAGAATGGGCTGGTAGACCTATTGTTAGTCATCAGTATAAGTATGTATTTGTTGATGCTATGCACATTAAGGTAAGAGAGAATAATAAAATTGTTTCTAAAGGTGTTTATATCGCTATGGGTATCAACGAAAATAGAAAACGCGACATTATTGGCTTTAAAATTTCTAATCAAGAGTCAGAATTAGCTTGGTCAGAGTTTTTTGAAGACTTAAGAATGCGTGGTTTAACAACACCTGAACTTATTATCTCTGATGCGCATTCTGGACTTATTAAATCTATTAAGTCACAGTTTATTGATTCATCTTGGCAACGTTGTACATTCCATTTTCTTAAAAATATTGTAGAGAGATTTCCTAAAAAGAACTCTAAAGAAGCTAGAATGTTACTTAAATCAATATTCCAAGCACCAACATATCGTCACGCTGTTCAGCTCAAAGATGAATTCATTGCACAATATGAAAGTAATCCTAAGTATGTGGAAGCTATTAAAATATTGGATGAAGGCTTCGAAGATGCCTCACAATTCTATAGATTTCCTGCTCAACATCATAAAAATCTAAGAACTACTAATTCAGTTGAAAATATTAATATGCAACTCAGAAAACGAGAAAAAATAGTTAAAACATTCCCTAATCTAGATTCAGCTTTTAGATTAATTGGCGCAGTACTTATGGATATTCAAGAAAGATTTGATAAGTCTAACAGACCATTTATCGCTTAATTAAGCTACTTATTTTTTAAAAAATAAGTAGTGATCAAACAACTATATCTGTTTAAACTTCAAAACAAATATAGTTGTTCGATTCATTAAAAAACCAAAGGTTGATTACATTCTAAAGATATTACACAAACATATGGACTTGACCCCGATAAATAAAAATAGCGACCCGAAAACGGGATTATCAGGCCGATAAATAAAAATAGCGACCCGAAAACGGGATTATCAGGCCGATAAATAAAATAGCGACCCGAAAATACACCCCGCAACACCCCCCGCAACACCCCATCATCCATTTTATTTCGGATACAAAAACAATTTTAAATAAATTATTAAAAAGTGCAGAAAAAATATAATTCTATAGTATAATTAAATTTGGTCGAAATTTATTTAGGAGGTCCGTTATGAAAGAATTCTTCCAATATTATAAACCCTATAAAGGATTGTTTTTCTTAGATTTTGGTTCGGCTGTTTTTGTAGGTATTCTCGAATTGGTGTTTCCACTTATTACAAGTATATTTATAGATCAGCTATTGCCAACTAAGAATTGGAGTTGGATTGTGATTTTTGTTTTTCTTTTATTATTCATATACGTTGTTGAATCTGTATTGAAATTCATCGTGACGTATTGGGGGCATAAACTGGGTACTAATATTGAAAGAGATATTCGTAATGAGCTTTATGAGCATATTCAAAAAATGAATTTTGGATTCTTTGATAACCAAAAATCAGGTAAAATCATTGGACGATTAACGAACGATTTAATGGATATTGGAGAAGTTGCTCACCATGAACCTGAAGATGTGTTTGTAGCAGTTATGACGCTTGTCGGTTCGTTTGTTATTATGTTGACAATCGATGTGAAACTCGCGCTTATTACGTTCTGTGTTGTACCGATTATTTTTGTATTAACGATTTACTTTAATCAAAAAATGTCAGGTGCTTTTAAAAACTTATTTAGCAATGTTTCGAGATTTAATGAGCTTATTGCTGATAATGTTGGTGGTATGCGTCTTGTACAAGCATTTACAAATGAAGGTCACGAATTAGCAAGATTTAAAAAGGTCAATGATAATTTTAGAGCGACAAAATTAAAAGCATATTCTTATATGTCTTGGAACTTGTCGATTAGTCATATTGCTCAAAAATTAACGTTAATCTTTGTACTGATTTTAGGAAGTTATTTTGTATTAAATGGATCACTGTCATATGGTGGATTTGTAGCGTTTATTATGATTACAAATCTGTTATTTAAACCGTTAGAGTCTATTAATATGGTTATTGAACTATTTCCTAAAGGTATTGCTGGATTCAAAAATTTTAAAGAAATCGTAAATATGGATCCAGAAATTAAAGATAATGACGATGCTATCGAATTTATAGATGAACCAGATACGATTGAATATGAAGATGTATCATTCAAATATTCAGAGAAATTAATCTTAAATCAGCTATCTATCAAAATTGAACAAGGTGAAAAAGTAGCACTTGTAGGACCGAGTGGGGGAGGTAAAACGACAATTTGTTCGTTATTACCAAGGTTCTATGATCCGTTACAAGGTAAGATTAAAATCGATAATCGAGACATTAAATCTTATAAGTTGGAATCATTAAGAAAACAAATTGGTGTTGTACAGCAAGATGTATTTCTTTTCGGTGGAACATTAAGAGATAATATTATTTATGGTAATTTAAATGCAACGGAAGAAGAAATTAATTACGCAGTTGACCAAGCACAATTAAGAACGTTTGTAGATGAATTGCCAGAAGGTTTAGATACTGTCGTTGGGGAACGCGGTACAAAATTATCCGGTGGACAAAAGCAACGTATTTCAATTGCGAGAATGTTCTTGAAGAATCCGCCAATTATTATTCTTGATGAAGCTACGAGTGCTTTAGATGTTGAAACTGAAAATAAAATACAATCAGCATTTAAGAATTTATCACGTGGTCGAACATCACTGATCATTGCGCATAGACTGAGTACGATTAGACATGTCGATAGAATTGTATATATTGAACAAGGTCAAATTCAAGAAATGGGCAGTCATGATGAACTCGTGGATAAAGGCGGTAAATACAAAGATTTATACATGTCACAGTTTGAACAAATTGAAGAATTTTAACATACTGCCGGAGATCTTTATGAAGAAAAAGGTCTCTGCATTTTTTATTTTGAGCTAAATAATAGACTTTCAGTTTAAAGTTGTTATTATAGAGTGTTAATATCTATGATTAAGAGGTGTAACATGAAGATTTCTAAAGGGTCAGACTATGGGCTGCATGCTTTGGCATATTTAATTGCTAAAAGAGACCAACAGCCCATCAATGTTAAAAGTTTATCTGAAACGTTAAATGTGTCTGTAACATATTTATCTAAAATATTAACGCAATTAGTAAAGGCAAACGTCATAAAATCTGCATCTGGTGCAAAAGGCGGTTATTATTTAGTTAATAATTGGGAAGACATAACTGTCTATGATATTATTACTGCAATTGATGGTCATCAAAGTACACTTGAAGATAGCTTTAATCACGGTCCAGAATGTAAGATACAAGCGATATTAACTTCTGCTGAAGATGAAATGACGCAAGCTTTGAAAAATAAAACTTTAAAAGATTTAATGTAAGTTAAATCTTTTTTTATCTATCAATTATAGATATTACGACTCTACAATAGTTATGAAAGGTGGAAATGCTATGTTTGATTGTATCGCAATAGGTGGAGGGCCAGCAGGATTAGCGAGTGCACTCACGTTAGGAAGAGCTTTAAAAAAGACGTTAGTGATAGACAATAATAATGCGAGAAATAAAGTGACACAGCATTCACATGCATTTTTAACGCAAGACAGTGTAAGACCTGAAGAATTGAGAGCTAAAGGAGAACATGATGTTGATCAATATGATGATGTAACGCGAATTAATGACACGGTGTTAAACATATTGAAAGAGGAGCATAACTTTATTGTTGAAACAGCCAACCAACAATATAAAGCTAAAAAAATTATGGTATGTACAGGTTTACGGGAAACATTACCAGAAATTGAAGGTTTAAAAGAAAGTTGTGGCAAATCTGTCTTTTATTGTCCGTGGTGTGATGGATATGAATTGAAACATAAACCATTACTCGTAGCTGTTCAACCTGAGCATGTGAAACATATGGCGATGCTTATTAACAATTGGACAGACGATATCGTTATAAGTAGCCGTGATTTTTCATTATTAACTGAAGAAGATAAAGCGTTTATTGAAAGTAAACATATCACATTAGTGGAAAGCGAAGTAGCGGAATTTAAACATCATGAAGGACAAATTAATGAAGTTATCTTTAAAAATGGTGAACGTATCAATAGAAGCGGTGCAATCATTGGTGTGAAGTGGGATACTGATTTTGAATTTTTAAAAGCGTCCGATATTGAAAGAGAAGACAACGGAAAAATAAAAATTAATGAGTTAGGTGAATCATCTATACCAGGATTGTTTGTAGCAGGTGAAAGTAAAGATTTCATGGCATCTCAACTAATAGACGCAGCAGCAAATGGTAATCAAGTCGCAAAATTTGTAGCAATGCAAATCATTATGGAATCATAAATAAAAACAGGCTGGGACATAATGTAATGTCTTAGCCTGTTTTAGAATGCTTATTTTTTAGTTATTTTAATATTAATTTCAAAGTCACCAAATTGAACATTGCGATGTTCAGAATCTGAAGTTGGTTGAAGTATTGTATTCTCAACTCTGCATAATTCTTGGATTAAAGCGTTCTTCTTCTGAGTCTTACCTATTGAACCTGAATAACTTCTTGGTGGATTTGCCTGCAATTCTAATAGTTCTGATAAAATATCGTCTCTTGTTCTCATATTTATTGCCTCCTAATTTGATAGTTACAATAAAACAGCTCATCTTAAGATTAAGAAGAGCTGTTTAGAGAATCTTCTTATCTTTCAAGTTAAACTTGTTGGATTTAGCACAGTACATACGCCTGTTGCTGAGGTTTCATCGGGCCAATTCCCTCCGCCTACTCTTAATAAGACTACGAGCTATTTTATTGTTTCTTAATCATAACGAATTAATTGTATTTTGCCTAATTTTTAAAATCTAAATGTTTAAAAGGTTTGAGGTGGTCTATATATTAACTGAATATGAAGCATAGGAGGAATAGATTATGAAGTATAAAATGCTTTCTTTATTGTTGTCAGCAGGTATCGTGTTAGCAGCATGTGGTAATGGTGACGGTGATAACAATGATAAAAAAGAAAATCAAAATGATGAAAAAACAGAACAAACAACTAAAGAAAATAGTAACGACGATCAAAATACAGATGACCAAGATTCAGACGATGATCAAAACACAGATGATGATCAAAGTTCAGACAAAGCAACTAAAAATACAGTTAAATGGGATGACATTAAAGTCTCTCCTGAAGATGCTGTAAAAGCTGCACAAAAAGAATCAAAAGGTGAACTTAAAGATCTATCTTTTGAAAAAGAAACAGGCGAGTGGAGTTATAAAGTTGAATTAGCTGATGGAACAAATGAAAATAAAGTACTGATAAATGCAGATGATAAATCTGTTACGAATGTTGAAAAAGAACAAGAAGATAGTGATGATAATGATCAAACATTCAAATTATCAGATGTTGCTAAATTCGAAGATGCACTTAAAGTAGCACGAGACAAAGCTAAAGGTGATATTAAAGAATGGTCACTAAGTGAAGATAATGGCAAACTTGTTTATTCTATTGAGTTAAAAGAAGGTAATAAAGAATCAACAGAATTTACAATTGATGCTAAGTCTAAAGAAATTCTTGAACAAGAAACAGATTAATTTATTAAGAACATAGGATAATTCATTTTATCCTATGTTTTTTTATGTTTATTTATTGATTATCATTCTCAATTAGCATTTCGCATGAAGTTTGAAAAAATTTCATTACATAAATACTATAGGTACAGCCTTATATTTGTATTTTCTATGAATTCTATAAAATTTTTATTGACTATTGCACATTATAGGCATAAATTAAAGATAATAATGATAATCAATTAGATAGGAAGTGTTATGATGAAAAAGTTAGCAACAACTTTATTAGCAAGTACTTTAATTTTAACAGCGTGTGGGAATAGCGCTGATAAGAAAGAAAATGAAGATAAAAAAGAAACAAAGGAAACGAAAAAGTCTGAAAAAGCGGATTTCTCTAAAGAAACTAAAGCTTATAAAGATTTTACAACAGAACAATTAGATAAATTCTTAGCTGATACTGAAAAGTTCGTTGAAGCGGTTAAAGCAGACGATATCGAAAAAGCTAAAGAAATTTATCCTAAAGCGCGTATGTACTATGAAAGATCTGAGCCAGTTGCTGAAAGTTTCGGTGATTTAGATCCGAAAATTGATGCACGTTTAGCAGATATGAAAGAAGAAAATAAAGAAGACGAATGGTCAGGTTACCACAAAATTGAAAAAGCATTATGGGAAGATAATACAACTAAAGATATGGCACCAGTTGCTGATCAATTATTAAAAGACACTAAAGAGTTACGTGCAAAAGTAGATACAGTAGATGTGACACCTAAATTAATGTTACAAGGTTCAATCGACTTATTAAATGAAGTATCTAGCTCAAAAATTACAGGTGAAGAAGAAATTTATTCACACACAGATTTATATGACTTTAAAGCAAACATCGAAGGGGCAGAAAAAATCTTTGAAATATTTAAAGATAAAGTAGCAGATAAAGATAAAAAGCTTGCTGATACAACTCAAGAAAGATTCGATAATGTTAATAAATTATTAGATCAATATAAGACTAAAGATGGTGGATATGAAGACTATACGAAACTATCTAAAGATGAAACGAAAAAACTTTCTGAAGCTGTTGATAAATTAGGGGAATCTTTAAGTCAAATGGCTGTTATTACGGAGTGATGATTGATGTCTAATAATGAAAATCATATAGCTAGAAGAGATTTTCTAAAACTCGCTGGTGTTGGTGGTGCAGGTCTACTGATAGGTTCTACAGGTGTAGGCGGTACTTTTCTTGCATCTCAATACTTTGCTAAAGATAAAACAGGCGTAAAAAATAAAATCAATTTCTATGGTAAATATCAGTCTGGCATCACGACAGAACAACAAAAACACATTTACTTTGTCGTTCTAAGCATTAATAAAATGTCAATTTTAGATGTTAAAGAAATGTTTAAAGTATGGACAAATTATAGTGTTCATTTAATGAATGGTGAATATGTAAAAGAGATTGGTAAAAACAAAATGTTACCAAGTCCAGATACAGGGGAGACGATTGGCTTAGACGCCAGTCGTCTGTCTCTTACTTTTGGTATAAGCCCTTCATTCTTTGAAAAAGTTGGATTGAAAAAGCATAAACCAGATTTATTAAAAGATTTACCACATTTTCCTAAAGATCAAATTGATGAAGACTATTCAGGTGGAGACATTTGTATACAAGCATGCTCAGATGATCCACAAGTTAATTTTCATGCCATTAGAAATTTAATTAGAGTGGCTAAAGGTGAAGTTTCAATGAAGTGGAGCCAAGCAGGATTTAACTCATTTGAAGAAAAGGATGGTAAGAAAGAAACACCTAGAAATTTATTCTCTTTTAAAGATGGAACAGGTAATCCTAATGTCCAAAATAAAAGTGATTTGAATGAATACGTCTTTATACAAGATGGTTGGGCTAAAAATGGTTCATATTTAGTCGCAAGAAGAATTCAAATGTTGTTAGAAACATGGGATAGAACGGCTTTAGGTGAACAAGAAGCCACATTTGGTAGATACCGTCATTCTGGTGCGCCAATTGGTAAAGAAAAAGAATTTGATACATTTGACCCTGATATAAAAGATAAAAATGGCGAGAACTTGATAGAAAAAGAATCGCATGTCAGTTTAGCAAAAGCATCTAAAACGAATTTATTAAGAAGATCTTTTTCATATTCAGATGGTATAAACGCAAACACAGGTGCTTTTGATGCAGGATTACTCTTCCTAGCATTTCAAAAATCACCGGAACAATTTATTAAAATCCAAAATAAAATGGGTGCTATTGATAAATTAAATGAATATATTACACATCGAGGTTCAGGTATTTTTCTATGTTTACCAGGTGTCCAAGAAGGAGGATATTTAGGTGAAACGTTATTCAATCGTATTTAGTTTAGTTGCAATACTATTTATGCTACTATCTTTGACCGCTAAAGCAGAAACGAGCTTAAGCGATATTTATATTAGTGTGACAGATGCCAAATCTGCGATACAAGATAAAGACGAAAAGGCATTCGACAAGCATTTCAAAGAGATTAAAGATAATTGGCAAAGTACGAATAAAAAAGACCATAAACTTGTGAAAAAAATAGATCAAGATATCGAAAAAATTGAAAAAACAACGTCTCAAAAAGATAGAGAAAGTGCGCTAAATACACTGACTTCTGATTTAATTGATTATGAAAAAGTATTAAATCCTGTTGATAAAAAGAAGAAACGAGATCAGTTACAAAATGAAATGCAGCCATTGATTAAAAATATAACAAAGGCGATCTCAGATAAAGATTTTGAAAAAGCAAAAACGATTAACAATCAATTAAATGCGACTTGGACAAAGAATGAAAAAATTGTTCGAGAAGAAGATATTGGCAGATATGGTCAAGTTGAAACTGCATTAATGTTTACAAGAATTGAATTAACGAAAGATAAAGTAGATGCGAATAGTGCACAAATGCAAGTCGATCAATTGAAAAAAGAACTTGATGATTATCATGCAGGGAAAAAATCAGATGCTAAAACAAGTGATCAAGATGTTAACATTTTAAATGAACATTTAGATACTGCGATTAAAAATATCAAAAATGATGATTTAGCTAAATCAAAGCAAGCGTTACAACAATTTATTATTGCATGGCCAAATGTTGAGAGTGAAATTAGCACGAGAAATGGTGCGTTGTACACTAAAATAGAACAAAAAATTCCTCAATATGCAGGTCAACTTGATGAAGATAATAAAGATGATATTGGTAGCCAATTAGAAACGCTCAATCAAGAAATTAAATCAACCATTTCTAAGACGAGCTATACATTTTGGGATGCAGCTTTAATCTTATTACGTGAAGGTGTAGAAGCACTGCTCATTATAATGGCGTTACTTACTGTAACACGTAAATCTGAACAAACAAAAGCATCAAGATGGATTGTTACAGGTAGTGTCATTGGTATTGTATTAAGTATTGCGTTAGCTTTCATATTTAAAGCGATATTTGAAAACTTAGGTTCAACAAGAGAATTAACAGAAGGTTTAGTAGGTATTGGATCTGTGATATTAATGATCATCGTAGGTATCTGGTTGCACTCTAAATCTAGTTTAGATTCGTGGCAGAACTTCATCAACAAAAATATGGATAAAGCTATGTCTACAGGAAGTATCGTTACTTTCGGGTTAGTCGCTTTCCTATCCGTATTTAGAGAAGGTGCAGAGACGATTATCTTCTATTTAGGTATCGTTGGGAAAATCTCAACATGGTCATTAATATTAGGTATAATCGTCGCATCCGTCATACTGTCGTTAATCGCAATCTTCTTTAACCAAATTACAAAATGGATACCAATACATCGCTTATTCTTAATCATGTCATTATTCATATTTATATTGGCATTTAAAATATTAGGCGTAAGTATTCATACATTACAAATATTAAACATAGTACCACAACATACAATTAATCACTTACCATTTATAGACTTAATAGGATTTTATCCAACATACGAAACATTGATACCACAATTAGCATTAGTCATTTTAGTTGTGATTTACTACACAATGAGTAAGAAAAAATAGAGTAATTTTAAAACGCTAAGACAAGCCATTTGTCTTAGCGTTTTTTAGTTTGTCATCAAAGACTTAAAATTTAGTGGCATTTTTTATGCGCATGCTTTCCGTGGGCATGTTCTCAGCCTGTAGTCTTCGAATCATGCTGTTCCCGCAGGAGTCAGCGCTAAAAAATACCATTTGAAATGATTTATGTTTCAGATGTAGTACTTAAAAATCAATTTAGTTTTCGTGGTAATTGACATAATAAACTTGATCAATAAATTCTTGTATGAGTTCATCTTCATATTTGTCTGCTAACTTCTCACTCATCTTTTCATCTAAAATTATATTGTCACTTATATAATCTTGATAATGTCCAATTTCATGTGCTAATATTCTTAAAATATTTAAATCACTATCAAAAAGTGACATTTCTTTTTTTAATTGTTCATAGCTATGTGTGGAAACGACTATTCTTGGATACTTAAATAAAGATTTGGGATATTGGAAGTAACCATAAGAATCTTCGAGTTCTTTATGCGTAATATGAATATTAACTTTTAAAGGGAATTCCAATTCTTTTTTAATGAAATTTCTAAATTGTACAAAAGCCTTCTTTAAATGAGCACTTATTTCAGAATCAAACTTCAACGTAAGTCCATCTTTATAAAGTGTAGAACTATTATTATGACAAAATAAATATTTGTAAGTTAAATAATAACTGTATTTTCTAATGTTATATTCAAATCGGTCAAAATGATCAATGAGTTCTTTATGTGTAACTTTTTCGTACTCTAAAGTATAGAATTGTGCGATATGATAATTTAAATCATATAAAATTTCAGAAAGTGCATATTCCAATCTGTTTACAATAATGTTATTGCTCTTCTTAGCCACAAGACATTCTTCAATATTATATAAAGAATAATATATATGACGATTATCAAAGTCTACTTGGCAATCTGAAAGATAACCATAAGAACTTATTGGAGCATCATGGATAATAATTTTAATGCTTTGATTTAATATGTTATTTCTATTTATCCATTTAATATAATTATTGATGCTTTGAACTATACTTATGTGATTACTTTTATTTATTACTGTTATTTTATTCATCTTCATCATCCTCAAACACTTCTTACAATAAATTATCTATACATTCCAAATATTGTCAATTGAATCTCGCAACCTTTCATGACATTTGTCATATGATATTCGTGACAGTTTGTACTTATAACGGGTGGTGTGATTTTTTATAATATAGGTAACTTATAAAGGACGGTGATGATTGTGATTGATGTTCAAAATGTAACGAAAATCTATAATCAGACAAAAGTTGTGAGTGATGTTTCTTTTCAAATTAATGAGGGTGAATGTACGGCTTTAATTGGTCCGAATGGTGCTGGTAAGTCTACTTTGATTGATATGATTATTGGGGACAGACATCCTAATGACGGGCAAATTATTAGTGATAATCAACAATTAGATAAGAAGCGGATGGGTATTTTGTTTCAAACGACGGCTTTTCCGGATGTGATGAAAGTTAAGGAGTTGTTTTATCTTTTTAAGTCTTTTTATAAAGATACGATTTCGATAGAAACTTTTAAAGAAATTACTCGATTTGATAATGATAAACTTGAACAATTTGCTGCTAAATTATCTGGTGGTGAACGCAGAATATTGGATTTTACATTATCTATTATTGGGAAACCGGACTTTGTCATTTTGGATGAGCCGACAAGTGCGATGGATACTGAAATGAGAAAGCATTTTTGGAAAGTGATTGAGGAAATGAAACAAGAAGGTAAAACGATATTTTATACTTCTCATTATATTGAGGAAGTTGAAAGAATGGCTGACCGTGTTGTTGTACTTAATAAAGGTGAGCTTGTTATGGATAGTACACCAAGAGCGATACGTCATAGCGAAAATAAAACGATGATTCAAATTCCTTTATCGAAAAAAGAAGTGGTGAATATTCTTAAAAATGTTTCGGTTGAAGCATCTAAAGATATGCTCATCATTACGACTGAAGATGTAAATCCTGTTATTAAAGCATTTATAGACTATGGCATTGATTTTAATGAGGTAGAAATTATTAAAGAGTCATTGATGGATACGATCTTTTCAAAAAATGAAGAAAGGGTTTGATGAGATATGTTATGGGCGTATTTTAAATCTGAATTGTTATTGTTAACTAGAAAAAAATCATATTTAATACTTTCGATTATGTTGCCGTTAGTATTTTATTTAATATTCACAGCACTATTGGATTTACCTAAAGAATACGAAGCTAAATTTTATAAAGAATATATGTTTAGTATGGCGACGTTCAGTTTAAGTAGTTTCTGTATCATGACATTTCCATTAGAGATGATAGAAGATAAGAAAATAGGATGGTCTAAAAATTTATTCAAAACACCTTTATCACCAAGTTATTACTATGTAGGGAAAGTAATGAAACTCATGTGCATGTTTTGTTTAGCCATTATCGCATTATTTTTAACAGGTGCTTTTTATAAAGGTGTTGAAATGTCAGCAGGTGAATGGATTGGCTCAGGATTGATGTTATGGGTTGGATCTAGCATGTTTTTATCAATGGGTGTTCTTATATCTCAAATTAAAGATATCCAAAAAGCTAGTGCTATTGCGAATATCATATATTTAGGGTTTGCTGTATTGGGAGGACTTTGGTTCCCAACAGATCAGTTTCCAGATTGGCTAAAGCACGTATCGTATGCAACACCTACTTATAATTTAAGAGAACTTTCTTTATCTGTGACAACTCAAGGTGGTATACACTTTGTTTCACTTCTTATATTGGCAATTTATTGTATACTGTTTATAAGTATTGCGTTGATTATACGTAAAAAGACGGAAGTGGTTTAATGACATTAATAGAAAGAATTAAAGAGAATCCTATAGGTTCATCAAACTTAATTTATCTCATCTTTCCGATATTGAGTTTAACAGTACTTGGTTATAAAGGATCTTTATGGAGCGGTATATTGGTTACCGCTCTATTTACGATAAGTTACTTAATGATGATTTATGTAGATTTATCTAAAAGGCGCATGCTTAGAAGAATACTTTTAATGGTTCATTTTTTAGGTATATTTTATTTTGTAGATTTTTTTAATGCTTCACATTTATTATTCTTTTTCTATGCAGCTTATATTATTCCATATGTCTTTCAAACTAAAATGAAATCTATCGAAGTATTAATGTATATTGTGTCGTTTATGATTGCTATTTATATTATTGCGGTTGATCATAGAGACTATTTAATTATTATGATACCTATGAGTATTGTCATTATATTTATTCTGTTTGGAAATTTTAAAGCGTTAGAATCTGAACAGTTAAAAGAAGAAATTAGAAGTAAAAATGAACATATCAATACGTTAATTGCTGAACAAGAGCGAAATCGAATCGGACAAGATTTACACGATACGTTAGGTCATGTATTTGCGAGTTTAAGTATTAAATCTGAACTTGCGATGAAATTAGTGGATAAAGATATTGATAAAGCGAAAGAAGAAATGGCGTCTGTGAATGAATTATCTAAAGAAGCACTTGTTAAAGTAAGAGCAATTGTAGATGATTTAAAGTTGCAATCTTTTGAAGAAGAAGTGAAGACGATGGAAACATTGTTAGAAAATGCAAACTTATCGTTTGAATTTAACAATGCTGACAGAGCTCAATCACTCAGTCCAACTCGACAATCAGCCCTGTCAATGATTTTGAGAGAAGCGGTTAACAATGTCATTAAGCATGCACAGGCTACTAAAGTAACGGGTGAAATCGTTGAAGAAAATAAACATTTAACATTGGTAATCATAGATGACGGCATAGGTATGAAACACATTGATGAAGATGATTTTAAGAGTATCAAATATCGTGTTCATGCATTAAATGGCCAATTAAAAGTAAGTAATTTAAGTAAGGGATTAAAAATGACGATCACATTGCCTAGAGGGGATGACACATTATGATATCAATTGTTATAGCAGAAGACCAAGAAATGTTACGGAAAGCCATGGTTCAATTGATGGAACTGAATGATGAATTAAGTATTTTAGGAGACTTTTCAAATGGAGAAGATGCGTTGGAAGGAATTCAAAGTCTTGAACCAGATCTAGCAATACTAGATGTCGAAATGCCTAAAATGACAGGATTAGAAGTATTGAAAAAAGTAAAAGATTCAAACTTAAATACGAAAGTCATCATCGTTACAACTTTTAAAAGACCTGGATATTTTGAAAGTGCAGTAGCAAACGATGTTGATGCATACGTATTGAAAGAACGATCAATCGATGAACTCGTTGAAACAATTAAAAATGTGATGGACGGTAAGAAAGAATATAGTGAATCTTTAATGACATCAATGTTTAAAGATAGAAATCCATTAAGCCCGAAAGAACAACTCGTATTAAAAGAAATAGGCAAAGGCTTATCCAGTAAAGAAATATCAAAAGAATTATATTTATCAGACGGCACAATTAGAAACTATACATCGATAATTATAGATAAATTAGAAGCAGATAACCGATTTGACGCATGGCAGAAAGCAATCGAAAAAGATGGATATAGATAGGTGCAAGGGTAGTAGAGGTAAGTAGAGCTTAGTGGGGAATTTCTGGACCGATACGAAAATTTACCGGTCCATAAACGAGAAATATGGACCGATAAAAGTCAAGTCCATATGTTTGTGTAATATCTTTAGAATGTAATCAACCTTTGGTTTTTTAATGAATCGAACAACTATATTTGTTTTGAAGTTTAAACAGATATAGTTGTTTGATCACTACTTATTTTTTAAAAAATAAGTAGCTTAATTAAGCGATAAATGGTCTGTTAGACTTATCAAATCTTTCTTGAATATCCATAAGTACTGCGCCAATTAATCTAAAAGCTGAATCTAGATTAGGGAATGTTTTAACTATTTTTTCTCGTTTTCTGAGTTGCATATTAATATTTTCAACTGAATTAGTAGTTCTTAGATTTTTATGATGTTGAGCAGGAAATCTATAGAATTGTGAGGCATCTTCGAAGCCTTCATCCAATATTTTAATAGCTTCCACATACTTAGGATTACTTTCATATTGTGCAATGAATTCATCTTTGAGCTGAACAGCGTGACGATATGTTGGTGCTTGGAATATTGATTTAAGTAACATTCTAGCTTCTTTAGAGTTCTTTTTAGGAAATCTCTCTACAATATTTTTAAGAAAATGGAATGTACAACGTTGCCAAGATGAATCAATAAACTGTGACTTAATAGATTTAATAAGTCCAGAATGCGCATCAGAGATAATAAGTTCAGGTGTTGTTAAACCACGCATTCTTAAGTCTTCAAAAAACTCTGACCAAGCTAATTCTGACTCTTGATTAGAAATTTTAAAGCCAATAATGTCGCGTTTTCTATTTTCGTTGATACCCATAGCGATATAAACACCTTTAGAAACAATTTTATTATTCTCTCTTACCTTAATGTGCATAGCATCAACAAATACATACTTATACTGATGACTAACAATAGGTCTACCAGCCCATTCTTTAATTTCAGGATCTAGGTTTTTTATTACGCCTGAAACAGTTGATTTAGACACAGATTTTCCCGTTAGGGATTCCACAATTTTATTAACATTTCTAGTTGAAACACCATTAATGTATGCTTCTGTCATCGCTAAAATAAGCGATTGGTCAGAACGCGAATATTGATTAAATACTTCAGTTGTAAATTCACCGTCACGTGTTCTTGGAACTTTTAATGTCAGATTGCCAATAGGCATCAGGAAATCACGCTCATAATAGCCATTACGTTGTGCGTTTCTTCCTGAATTCTTTTGTTTATATCCAGCATTAACATACTTGTCTCTTTCCATTTCCATGTATGCATTTATGACAGTCATAGCTATTGTTTTCATAGACGCATTCATATCACTTCCAAAAATAGCACTTGCCAATTCTTCATAATCTAAGTTAACATTTAATTGAGTCATATATAGTCACCTCTACAATTTTTTCTTAGTCGATTACATTGTACCAAAGTGAGCTATATGTGGCTCTTTTTTTATTACACAATTATATGGACATATTCCCGATAAAAATAAATATCGACCCGAAAACGGGATTTTCAGTCCGATAAAAATAAATATCGACCCGAAAACGAGATTTACAGTCCGATAAAATAAAATATGATGTGAACCCAAATATTTGAACTAAACAAATCAAAATATTGGGGTGCATTCTAATGAGGAAAAAATATGAATTTAAATTCAAACTAAAACTTGTAAAAGAATATTTAGAAGGACATCAAAGTTATAGAACAATTGCTTTAAAATATGGTATTTCAAGTTGGTCTGTCCTTCGGATTTGGGTCAATCAATATAAAGAGTTTGGAGAAGAAGGTTTAGAAATAAAAAGTAGAAATACTGTTTATACTAGCGAATTTAAATTATCTGTTTTAAAATTTAGACAAGAAAATATGTTGTCTTATCAAGATACTGCGAATCACTTTAGAATTATTAATCCTATTATCATTGCCAATTGGCAACATCAATTTGATGAAAAGTGTCGTCTTGATATAGATAATAAACAAAAGGGACGATCTCACACTATGACTAAAAAACGATCTAAATCAGATAATAAAAATTTACCTTTAAATGAAAATGAACGTGAAGAACTTGAAAGACTTAGAAATGAAAATGAGACGTTAAAGGCAGGTATAGCTTATCAAAAAAAGTTACAAGCCTTGACCGACATTTACGGAAGCAAAAATCAGAAATAGTAAAGGTCATTAAGGAACTAAATGAAACATATAATATACGATTAAGTATCTTATTTAAAGTCGCTCAAATAGCTAAATCTGTATACTATTATTGGATAAATAAATTTAGTAAAGCTGATAAAGATGAAACATTGATTCAAGTAATAAAAGAAATATGTGAAGAATCAAACCATACCTATGGTTATCGTCGTGTTACACAAGCACTAAGAAATAGAGGTCTTATCGTAAATCATAAAAAAGTACTAAGAATTATGAAAGAACATAATCTAACTTGTACAAAGTTCACACATAGAGGTCGTAAGTATCGTTCCTTTAAAGGTAAAGTTGGTAAAGTAGCTCAAAATATATTAAATCGTAGATTTAAAACAAGTCTCCCATTTCAAAAAGTCGTAACAGATATTACAGAGTTCAAATTAATGAATGGTCAGAAATTATATTTATCACCTTTTATGGACTTATATAGTTCAGAGATTATCAGCTTTAAAATCTCAAGTCGTCCTACATTAGATATAGTCATCAATCCATTAAAAGAAATGATAAAGCGTCGTCCAAACCTAGATCATCGTTTAACGATTCATTCAGATCAAGGCTGGCATTATCAACATTCACAATACACTAGATTATTAAAAGACCATAAAATATTTCAGAGTATGTCTAGAAAAGGTAATTGTCTAGATAATTCAGTTATGGAAAACTTTTTTGGGTTACTTAAACAAGAAATGTATTATGGCCAAGAATTTAAAGATTTTCAGGACCTTGAACAAGCTATTCATCGATATATCGATTTTTATAATAACGAAAGAATCAAATCAAAATTAAAAGGCTTATCTCCCAAAAATTACAGGAGACAAACCTTTGAAATAATATACTAATTAAGGTTTAGATTTTTGGGTTCAGTACAGAAACAGAAAAAGACAGTTTATTCTGTTACATTCAAAATAAATGTATTAAACTATATGAAAAGAACAGGCGATTCCTTCCAAGATACAGCGATTAAATTTGGCCTAAATACCCCATCTATTATTGTGCGATGGAAAAAGATATATGACAAAGAAGGTGTGGAAGGACTCGAAAAGCCGAAAGGACGACCTCCCATGAAAAAGAAGAAACAGAAGAAATCTAATCAAAACCTATCACGAGAAAAAGAGTTAGAGCTAGAAAATGAAAATCTTCGATTAGAGAATGCTTATTTAAAAAAGTTGAACGCTTTTCGAGAGAATCCGAGTGCCTTTCTAGAAAAGCACAAGCAGCAGTGGCATTCGAACTCAAAGAAGAAGGATTCAAATTAAAAGATATCTTAGTAAAGGTTGGTATACCAGAAGCAACCTATCATTACCATGCCAAACAATTACAAAAGGAAGATTTAGATAAAGGTTGGAAGAAAAAGATCATTGAACTTTTTCAAAAACACAACGGTAAATACGGCTATCGTCGTATATATTTAGCTTTGAGAAATCAAGGTTATCTCATTAACCATAAGAAAGTACAACGAATTATGCGAGAACTAGGATTAAAATGTCAAAAATTCACACGTAAATCACGCTATCAATCATACAAAGGTACAGTTGGTAAAGTGGCTGAAAATCGCTTGAATCGTAGATTCCATACATCTATTCGACTTCAAAAATTAGTGACAGATATCACTGAATTTAAATGTGCTGAAGAACAAAAATTATATCTCAGCCCTATTATGGATTTATACAATGGGGAAATCATTTCTTATGGTATATCCAGAAGACCAACATTAGACTTAGTACTTCAATCATTGGATAAAGCAGTTACAATCATTAAGCATGAAGCACCATATCGTACGACGATACATTCTGATCAAGGTTGGCATTATCAGCATAATGCATGGATTAGAAGATTATCGGAACAAAGGATTTATCAAAGTATGTCACGTAAAGCGACGTGTGCGGATAATGCTTCTATGGAGAATTTCTTTGGCATCATGAAGCAGGAAATGTATCATGGAGAAGAACTTGTTAACTATGAAACATTAAAAAGAAGAATTGAGGATTACATCTATTGGTATAACAATGAACGTTTGAAATTAAAATTGGCTGGACGAAGTCCAGTACAATACCGAACTCAATCCAGCCAATTAATAGCATAATGGAAACTCTAACTTTGGGGGGTCACTACCAAATGGTTGGAATTTTTTTATTATATGGAGGAATTAATTAATAATTGGGGACCACAATTAGTTTAATCACGTTTATTGTATTACTCGCTTTAACCGGATTCTTTGTTGCGACAGAATTTGCAATTGTAAAGGTCAGGTCATCTAGAATTAACTACTTAGCAGAACAGAATTATAAGAACGCTCAACCAGCTAAAAAGGTAGTCGAACATCTTGATGAGTATTTAGCAGCATGTCAGCTAGGTATTACCATTACAGCACTTGGAATTGGTATGGTTGGCGAATCAACATTTGAGTTTATTCTGCATCCACTTTATAGTAGCTTTGGATTATCAGAAACGGTTATTCATGTCTTAACATTAGTCAGCGCATTTATTATCGCAACTTATTTACACGTTGTAGTAGGTGAAATGGCGCCAAAGACAATCGCAATTCAAAAAGCAGAACAAGTTACATTATTCTTTGCAAGACCGATCATACTGTTTTACAAATTATTATATCCTTTTATTTTTATTTTAAATGGGTCAGCAAGAATGATATTGAGCTTATTTAGTATGAAACCTGCGAAAGAGTCTGAATTATATCACTCTGAAGAAGAATTGAAAATGTTGATTAAAGAAAGTCACCAAGGTGGGAAAATTTCATCAACAGAACTAGAACATATTAATAAAGTCTTTATTTATGATGAACTTGTCGTCAAAGATTGTATGATTTCTAAAGACAATATGACAATGATTAATAGTAAGTTTAGTCAGCAAGAAGCAATACAATTTGTAAAAATGGCTATTATACGAGATACCCAGTTTATCAAGAAGATAAAACGAATGTTATTGGATATTTACATGCGAAAGATTTATTGAAAGACAACATACAAGATATAACTGAATTGATTCACGAAATCATATACGTCAAAGAGGCAGACGCCATCCAAAACGTATTAGATAAAATGAAAAAACAACGTGCACATATCGCAATTGTTCATAATGAACACGGTGAATTAGCAGGTATGATTACGATGGAAGACATACTTGAAAATATTGTCGGTAACATTGAAGATGAACACGATAAATGGACGTAAGCAGAACCTGAGCCAAACAAATGGCTCAGGTTCTTTTAGTTTGGTCTGCTTTTATCATGTGTTAAATAAAATTTTGAAAAATAAAATATATTAAATAATAAAAATATAAAAATGCATTGACATTAACGTTTGCAATACATATCATGAAATTATAAATTGCATTTTACAAAATCTTTACATTCTTTACAAAAAATAATAATAGGAGGTAAGAGTATGGCGAATTTCTTGAAGCCAGCGAAACATATAGATCCTCTACCAAGTGAGCAGGTAGATGATACATATAAGAAATTGAGACTACAAGTCTTTATAGGGATATTTCTTGGTTATGCTGGGTACTATTTATTAAGGAAAAACTTTTCACTTGCGATGCCTGCATTGATCGATGAAGGCTTTAGTAAGACGGAATTAGGGTTTGCTTTATCAGCTATTTCAATTGCTTACGGTTTTAGTAAATTTATTATGGGTACAGTGAGTGACCGGAGTAACGCAAGGATATTTTTAACATTAGGTTTAGTATTAACGGCAATCGTTAATTTATTGATGGGTTTTATACCAGTCTTAACTTCTAGTGTATTTATCATGTTTATTATGCTTTTCTTAAATGGTTGGTTCCAAGGTATGGGATGGCCACCATCTGGAAGAGTGCTTGTACATTGGTACAGCGTTAGTGAACGTGGCGGTAAGACAGCTATTTGGAATGTCGCGCATAATGTTGGTGGCGGTTTGATGGCACCGTTAGCTTTATTAGGTATTTCAATTACGGGAACATTATCATTTGGTTATTTAAAAGGATTTGAAGGTGCATTTATATATCCAGCTATTATCGCGTTAATTATTGCGATTATTTCATATGTTCTAATTAGGGATACACCACAATCTATGGGATTACCACCGATTGAAGAATATCGAAATGATTACCCTAATAAAGAGCAGAAAACGTTAGAAGTAGAGCTTTCAACAAAAGATATTCTCTTTAAATATGTATTGAATAACAAATGGGTTTGGATGATTGCTATTGCAAATATCTTTGTTTATTTTGTTAGATATGGTGTGTTAGACTGGGCACCAACATATTTAAGTGAAGAAAAAGGTTTCGACTTAAATGCATCAGGTTGGGCATACTTCTTATATGAATGGGCAGGTATTCCAGGAACATTATTATGTGGTTATATTTCAGATAAAGTGTTCAAAGGTAAAAGGGGACCAGCAGGATTTATATTCATGTTAGGCGTAACAATCGCTGTCATTGTTTATTGGTTAAATCCAGCAGGAAACCCATTAGTAGATAATATCGCATTAGTCGCGATAGGCTTCCTAATATACGGACCAGTTATGTTGATTGGTTTACAAGCATTAGATTATGTACCTAAAAAAGCAGCAGGTACTGCAGCAGGATTAACAGGGCTGTTTGGTTATTTAGGTGGAGCTGTAATGGCTAATATCATTATGGGATTAACTGTTGATAAATTAGGATGGGATTCAGGATTCTTATTATTAACAATCATTAGTGTATTAGCAATGTTAAGTTTCATCTTAACTTGGAACAAACGTGGACAAGAAGTTGTAAAATCATAATTATATAAAGTGAAAAGAGACTAGGGTATTTTGCCTTAGTCTCTTTTTGCATTTAATGATAAACGTTCGCGAAATTCGATGACACTATTCAATAAATTCTCACTTAATAAATTGTATGATTCTTTCAAAATATTAAAACATTTACCTTAATCTGATTTTCTTCAATTTATATATTTACTGATTTAAGTTTTAGAATTATAATAACTTCATTATAATTCAATATTTTTACATTAGTAATTTGATGTTTACTTTTGGGATTTGGATTAAATTTATTAAGATATCAAAGAATTAGGAGATTTGTTGTGAGAAATATATATGAAATCAAATACCTAAAATATTCTGCTACTAAATATCGCAATCATATAGGTATTTCATTTTTTGTAGTATTAAAGGGTCGTGTTATGGTCACGATCAAAGCGCATAGTAAAGAATATAAAGAAGGGGAAACGTTTGTTGTTAAACATAATGAGTGGTATAAACTCGATGTGTCAGATGGGAATATCGTTGTACAAATTCATCTTTATGAGTCAATCATAACAACGATGATACCAGAGTTGCTTTCATATCATCAGCATGTGGGTGTGCAATCAAAGTTAGTCCCTTTGCGAGACCATTTAATTTGCCTGTGTGATTTATATTTAATACAAGAAAACAATCGTAATTTAAAAATAATGAAGCAACTTATTACGATATTAGAATTTTATAGAGAACGATTGACGGTTTATTCAAAAGAATGTCAAATTGTTAATAGCCATATGAACCCGATAATTGATGAAATTAAAGATTATATTTATGAGCATTATAATGAACGTATAACGATCAATACATTCACCGATAAATATCATATTTCTGAATCGTATTTTTCGAAATTATTTAAAGAACAAATGGGTGTGAACTTTAAAGATTATTTAACTGATATCAGATTGTTAAACAGCACGTATGATTTAATTCATACACAAGAAAAAGTAATCGACATTTCTGAAAAACATGGCTTTTATAATGTATCATCTTATATTTATTCCTTTAAATTGTATTATGGTGTCACGCCGAAAAAGTATCGTGATATGACACAACGTAAACACGTACAAATTGAACGACAAAGCTTTTTTAATGAAGTAGATCGTGAGCGAGATTTATCAGATGAGGAAGTTAAATATTATTTAAAAAAGTTTCAAGAGGATTATTCAAGTATGATATGTACATAAAACTTTCGTATTTTTAACAAAATAAAACCTCCCAATCTCTTAAAAGGTTAAACAGATTGGAAGGTAAATGTTTCGTATTATGATTGTGCGATATATTTTTTAATAACTTCTTTGTTCTTTTCTTTGAAGACGTCGTTGTGGCTCGATACACGACCACCTGCTTGTGCTTCAGGGTCGATATAGCTTTTAGCTAAGTTTGCAGCATTTGCAGCATCATTGAAACAAGAAGCAATCAAATGAACTTTTGCATCATGTATAATGATATCCCCAGCACCGAATATGCCAGGAACTGAAGTTTGAGCATTTCCTAAACCTTCAATAAAGAATTCATTCACTAAATTAACTTTCGTTTGTGCGTTATGAAGTAATTCTGATTCACGATCAAAACCATGACTAATGATAACTTCATCAACAGGTACAATTTCTTGTTCATGTGTATCAACATGTTCTAAAACAACTTCTGTGATAACTGGTTTATCATGGTCACTGTTAAGCTGTTTAATAACCATACTTGGTTTCCTAGAGATATCAAGTTTATCTAATAATTGTTTCATATGCTCATGGCCAGAAATTTCTTCTTTTCTGTAGCAAAGCGTAACACTTTTCGCATATTCTGATAAATCACAAGCCCAGTCTAATGCAGAGTTACCCGCACCCGAAATTAATATGTGTTTGTCTTTAAACTTCTGAATTGACTGTACAACATAATTTAAATTAGATAATTCAAAACGCTCAGCACCTTCAATATCTAAAGTTAATGGTTTAATAATGCCACTACCAACAGCAATAATGACAGATTTTGAATGATACTCATGACCTTTTTCTGTATATATAATAAAATGTTGTTCTTCAACTTTTTTAATATCAATAACTTTTTGTTCTAAGCACACTTCTGGACCGAAATGTAAGCCTTGTTGAACTAAATCTTGAATAACTTCATAACAAGGTTTTGGCGCAAGTGCCCCTATATCCCAAATGACTTTTTCAGGGTAGATGTGCATTTTACCGCCTAATTTATTTTGGAAATCAACTATTCTAACACTCATTCCTCTTAACCCGGAATAGAAACTCGCAAATAATCCCGCTGGACCCCCGCCGATAATCGTAACGTCTGTAATATTCATCAGTCATGATTCCTCCTAATTATTTCAACTTACGATTATTATCCTATATTTGCAAATGATAATCAATATCAGTGACGGGATTGTCATATTTTTTTAATTAAATACATATGTAGAATATTTTTAGATGAATAAAAATTGGGGGAGAATATTTGTGTGAGTGGGCGTGACAAGGAAGTGACTGTATTGTTGAAAAAATGGGTGGGTGTTAGGGACAGAATACCGAGAAATGTCCGTAAGAGCTGCCCGTCTAATTACCAGAATTCAGAATAATGGAAGTTAGCGGATTCTAATTACCACAATTCGAAATAATGGGAGTTACAGCGTTCTAATTACCAGAATTCGAAATAATGGAAGATACAGCGTTCTAATTACCAGAATTCCGAATAATGGAAGATACAGCGTTCTAATTACCAGAATTCCGAATAATGGTAGTTAGCCGATTCTAATTACCACAATTCGAAATAATGGAAGATACAGCGTTCTAACTACCACAATTCCGCAAAATGAAATTTAGCACACTCATACATAATGAAAGGCTGAGACAATTTTTCATGTCTCAGCCTTCTTATCATACTTATGCGATTGGGAAAAGTGATTCTATAAGTTGAATGTTCTCTTCTGTTAAGTTGACTTCTAATGTTTTTAAGTTGTCGATAACTTGTTCGCCTCGTTTAGCACCTGGTATGATCACATCTAATGATGGTTTTGTTAAATAATATGCTAACACAATATGTGCTACGTCTACGCCATGTTCTTGAGCGATTTCTCTAAGTTTGTCTACTTTTTTTAGATTTTCTTTAAAAGCTTCACCTTGGAATTCAGGTTTTTCTGCTCGTAAGTCATCAAATGTTGTATTTTCATCATATTTACCAGCTAATAATCCTGCAGCTAATGGGAAATATGGAATAAATGTAATATCATGTTCTGCTGTATATTCCAAGATTTGTTCATTCTCACGGTTTAATAAATTATATTCATGTTGAATAACATCTACATTACCATTTTTATTGGCTTCTTTAAGCTGTTCTAATGTGAAGTTAGAAACACCGATTGCTTTAATTTTTCCGGCATCTTTTAATTCTTGTAAAGCTGCAACTGCTTCGTCTTTAGGTGTTTCATCATCTGGGAAATGAATATAATATAAATCTATATAGTCAGTTTGTAATCTTTTAAGGCTGTTTTCAACTTGTTCTTTTAAAAATTCAGGGTCGTTTGATAATTTCGTATCATCTCCGTCAAAGTAGTGAGCACCTTTAGTAGCGATCACGACATCTTCGCGATTGTATTCTTTAACGACTTCTCCGACAAGTTCTTCTGATCTTCCTGGACCATAGATGAAAGCAGTATCTAATAAATTAACACCATTGTCTAGGGCAGCTCTTACAACATTTTTACCTTGTTCTTCATCAAGGTTTGGATATAAATTATGACCACCAACAGCATTTGTTCCTAAACCAATTGGATTAACTTCAATATTTGATTTACCTAATTTTACGCGTTTTGCCATTTCAATCATCCTTTTCTCATTATTTGTTTTAAATTTGAATAAGTTTGAATTAAAATTCTTCATAAGTTGCTGGATCTTGATCTTTAATACGTCCATCAGCTTTTGTTAATGCATCGATTGCGTGTAAATCTTCTGATTCTAAATAGAAATCAAACACATCTAAATTTTGTAGTTGTCTAGCATTAGATGTTGATTTTGGAATTGGGACAATACCATTTTGAACGTGCCATTTTAAAATGATTTGTGGAATTGTTTTATTATATTTTTCAGCGATTTTACCAATTTCTTTATCGTTTATAACTTCTGTAGCGCGACCTAATGGACTCCAAGCTTCTATTATAATACCTTTTTCTTGATGATATTCGAGTACATCTTTTTGGTTGAAATAAGGATGTAATTCTATTTGGTTAACTGCAGGTAGTACGCCAGTTTCTTTTTCTAATGTATCAATATGTTCTTCTAAGAAATTACAGACACCAATAGATTTAATAAGGCCAAGTTTCTGTGCATCTATGAGTGCTTTCCAAGCTTCTACATATTTGCCTTGTTTAGGGTTTGGCCAGTGAATTAAATATAAGTCAATATATTCTACACCTAATCGATAAATCGATTCTTGTATCGCAGTAATGGCTTGATCATAACTATGATAACGACCAGGTAGCTTTGATGTTACGATAATTTGATCGCGACTAACATGGCTTTCTTGTATCGCTTTACCGACAGTACCTTCATTTTCGTAATTATAGGCAGTATCCAATATGCGATATCCGTTGTTTAATGCATTTACGATTGCATGAACGCCAGATGATCCGTTTAATTTATACGTACCAAATCCTACTTGCGGTAACACTTGTCCATCATTTAAATGATAATTTTCCATGATAAAATGCCTCCTATTTAAATATAATGACTGTACACTTTTAAACTATATCATACCTTTTTATGTAGATAGGAATAATCAGCTTATAAAAATTTTTGTAAAACGTATTGAATTCATATAGTGAATGTAGTAAGATTTATCTCATTGCGCAAGATAAGTAGCTAATAGCTAGAGTCATATTATTGAGAAAAGAAGGGTTAAAATGGAGCGTGTATGTGTCATATCATTAAGCATTATAGATGCAATCATGATACTCATGTTGGTACTGTTTAATACGGCAATTATTTCTAATATATATGTATTAACAGTTTATGCTTTAATCATGGTACTGGTTTCTGGTTATATCGTATATTTAGCTATCAGTATGAAATGTGATCAATCTATTAATCAATTTGATCAATATTCTAAATAATTAAATTTAACGAGTAAAAAATATATATGATTGAAACTTCGACGAATAAGCCTTTATGGTTTGTTCGTTTTTTTATTTATATAAAAATCGTAAATAGTATGTAAAAATGTAGTAACATACTTTTACATTGCATGTTATAATAATGGTGCTTTTAATTAAACGAAAAGGGTGGACAATAAACAATGTTTTTAATCATCAACATAATTGGTTTGTTGGTATTCATTGGTGTCGCTTTTCTTTTTTCTAGAGACAAAAAGAATGTTGATTGGAAATCAGTCTTAATACTAATTGTCATTAACTTAGTATTAGCATGGTTCTTCACACAATTTTCTTTCGGAGCGAGATTCGTTAAAGGTGCGGCTGACGGCGTATCATGGCTTTTAGAATCTGCTTTTTCGGGAATTGGATTTGCATTTGGTAGCTTTACAGCACCAGGACCAGGGAAAATGGATATGGCAGTTTCAGCGTTACTACCAATTTTACTAGTTGTACCAGTATTCGATATTTTAATGTATTTAGGTATTTTACCGAAATTTATTTCAATGTTAGGTTGGGTTATTTCAAAAATAACAAGACAACCTAAATTTGAGTCATTCTTCTCAATTGAAATGATGTTCTTAGGAAATACGGAAGCTTTAGCAGTTTCATCTAAACAATTAACATCTATGAATAAAGTCAGAGTACTTACGCTTGCAATGATGTCTATGAGTTCTGTATCAGGGGCAATTGTTGGTGCGTATGTCACAATGATACCAGGAGAATATGTATTAACAGCAATACCATTAAACATCATTAATGCGATTATTGTAACAACAATTTTAAATCCATTTGATTTAGACCCAGAAGATGATGTTGTGGCTGAGATAGACGAAGGGGAAAAACAGCCATTCTTCTCATTCTTAGGGGATTCAGTTATTAATGCAGGTAAACTTGTATTAATCATTATCGCATTTGTTATCGCATTTGTTGCGATTGCAGACTTGATCAATAAATTACTAGGTATTATGGATCCAATTCCATATTTACCAAACATAAGATTAGAGTATATCCTCGGAATCTTCATGTTCCCATTTGCAATTTTACTTGGTATGCCAGTTGGAGAAGCGTGGGTAGTTGCTCAACAAATGGCACTTAAGATTGTAACAAATGAATTTGTTGTCATGAGCACGATCAGTAAAGAAGTAAGTGAATATTCAACACATAGAGCAGCAGTAATTAGTACATTCTTAGTATCATTTGCTAATTTCTCTACTATTGGTATGATAATAGGTACTTTGAAAGGTATCGTCAAAGAAGATGTATCTAATTTCGTATCTAAATACGTACCAATGATGTTGTTATCAGGTATATTAGTATCACTATTAACAGCAGCATTCGTTGGATTATTTGCTTGGTGAGTTCAATAAACACTTTTAAAGTTTAAATTTAAATTTAAAAGCAACAAGCACATTTAATGTACTTGTTGCTTTTTTTATAAAGGGGGATATATCATGCTCAAAAAAGTATTAGATATATCGAGTATTGTTTTGTGGTTAATTTCTATTATATTAATTATGATTAACTATGTCGATTTACCTGACAAAATACCGAGTCATTATAATTTTGCAGGAGATGCAGATGCATGGTCGACTAAGACTTTTATATTCTTTATGCCTGTATTAGGATTATTGATATGGCTTATGCTTCATTATTTAGTCAGTAATCCAAAGTTAGATAAATACATACATGTTCCATCACTTTATGGTCAACCAAATAAAGCCCAAATAGAAAATGCTAAATTATTAATTTACTTTATTAAATTTGAAATGATGGCATTATTTACATTTCTCGTCATTAAAGACTTGTATACGGCACTTGGCATGCCTTTTAAGTTGGGTGTATGGGAAACGATTATTATTTTAAGTGTGATAGGCGTGACGATTATCATATTTATGGCTCGAAATTATATGTTAGATAAAAATGAAAATACGAAATGAGTGAAAATATATGTCTGAATGTACTTGGCCAAGTAGTGATTTAATGAAAAAATATCACGAAGATGAATGGTGTAGAATTAATAAAAATGATGATTACATCTTTGAAATGTTATCATTAGAAGGTGCGCAAGCTGGTCTGTCATGGGAAACGGTTATTCAAAAGCGTGAAGATTATCAAGCAGCTTTTAAACAATTTAAAATTAATCAATGCGCAGCCTTAACAGATGAAGAATTAGTAAACATTAAAACTGAATATAATGTCATTAAACATTTAGGTAAGATAAAGTCCGTAAAAAGTAATGCATTATTAGTTCAAGAAATACAACAAACATATGGTAGCTTTGCAGATTTTCTATGGTCATATGTAGATGGCGAGCCGATTATAAATGAATGGCATGACATGTCAGAAGTTCCGGCAGAAACAAATCTTTCTATTAAATTAAGTAAAGACTTAAAGAAATTAGGTTTCAAATTTGTTGGACCTAAAATTATGTATTCTTTCTTGCAAAGCATCGGTATTATCGATGACCATCTCATCACCTGTCCATATCACAGTTATAATAGAAATAAAAAGGGTTAGGACAATCGTTAAAGCTTGTCCTAACCCTTTATGTTATTTCAAAATTATGCATCTTTGTCATTATTAAGATTTGTTTGAATAAATGATTCTACTGAATCTCTTAATTCGTTAAATTGCTCGGTATCCATGTTCAAATCTTTGAATGCTTTGTAAATTTCTTCTAAGATTTGACCTTGTGTTTCGACACCTGATTCAGTAAGAGAAACACGTAAGTTTCTTTCATCATTAATCGCTCTTTCACGATTAACGAATCCTTTTTCTTCAAGTTTCTTTAATAACGGTGTTAAAGTCCCAGAATCTAAGTATAGTCTGTCGCCTAAAGTTTTAATATTGATTACTTCGTTTTTATCTATAGCTACAAGAACGATATAACCTGTATATGTTAGGTTATATTTCTTCAATATCGGTGTATATTTTTTTATAAGCTCTTTTGACGCAACATATAACATGAATCCAAGTTGTTTGTTGATTGGTGGTATATCCATTTCATTATCCTCCTTACGTCAAAATTAAGCCTATTATGAAATGAAAACAAAGTCAAGCTATTTAGGAAATGTTCATAAAATAGAAAAAATTATCGCGCTCAATTCAGTTTTGGAAAATCTCAGTTATAATATAAATATAAATTAGAATTTTTTTGAAGGAAAGTTAAATTGTAATGTTATTTTTGATATTCTATTATAGATATAAAGATAAAGTGAGGTGTGTAGTATATGAATCAACAACGTTATCCTAAATCTTTAGTTCAAGAAATTGTGATGAATGCCGGTTTAGTCTTGTTAGAAGCGGGATCGGAGGCTTTTCGAGTTGAAGATACGATGTATAGAATGGCTAAACGATTAGGGTATCCGAATAATCAATGTTATGTCAGTTCAACGATTATAAATTTCGCTTTAGATATTGATGATAATATTAGAGTTTATAGAGTTAGTAAACGAGATACTAATTTAGGTAATATCCACCGAGTAAATAATATTTCTAGAATGTTAGATAAAGGGCAAATATCTGCTGAAGAAGCATTGAAACGTATTCGTACTATACATAAATCCCCATTACCATACTCGTTACCGTTTAAAATGATTGCTGCAGGTTTTATTTCAATTTTCTTCCTATATTTATTTAGTGGACATAAAGAATATATCATCGCTACATTTATTGGCGGTGCAATAGGTTATTCTATAGTAGAAATCCTACATTCATGGACACGTGTTAAATTTATAGCAGAAATTATAGCGGCAAGTGTCATCGCTTTAATCGCCATTTATAATCAAATGTTATTTGGAGGAGAAGCTTTAAATATTGCGATTATATCTGCAGTCATGCCGATCGTGCCAGGTGTACTTATAACGAATGCGATTCAAGATTTATTTTTAGGACAATTATTAGTTGGTATATCTAAAGGATTAGAAGCAACTTTTACTTCTATTGCCATTGGTGTAGGTGTAGGTATCGTGTTGTTAATATTCTCATAAGAGGTGAATTATGGTTATTACGATAATATTAAAGATTGTATTTAGTTTTGGTACGGCTTTCTTTTTTGCTTTATTATTTAATTCACCTAAATATTTATTAACCCCGGCTGGTATCGTTGGTGCCATCGGGTGGATTGCTTTTCAAACGGGTATGATAGTCAATGGATCTGATGTACAATCTTCATTTATTGGCGGTTTGTTTATAGGTGTGGCAGGACATATCATGAGTAGAAAATTCTTCTCACCAGTTATTCTCTTTATTATTCCTGGTATCATACCGCTTGTACCTGGTGGCACAGCCTATGAAGCGATTAAAAATTTAATATTAAATGATTATCATGAAGCATTAATTACGATGATAAAAGTTGCGCTTATCTCAAGTTCAATAGCACTTGGGTTGCTCATAGCAGATTTATTATCGAAAGTTTACTATACATTTAAGAAACATCGACAATTAAATAAAGTTAAATAAAAAGGTTATCACGCATGTATTGTCATTAATAAGCGTCATAACCTTTTATTTTTATTCGTAAATATATTTAAGGACTTCTAATGCTTGGTCTACTGTTTCAACAGTGACATTCGCTTTGTTAGATAACTCTTTAAGCGGGTGAATTAAGTCAGTTGGTCGTATAAGTATTAACGGCTTGTTTAAAGCAATCGCTGTAGAAGCATCCATTGCTGTATTCCATTGTTTATATTTTTCACCAAATAATGCAATGACAACATCTGCTTTATTCATTAACACTTGCGCACGAAAATTATTAATATCAGAAGCAGCATGATCTTTATAATAATTATTAGGTTGTTCACCTAAAATAGATTCGCCAATATTATCAGAACGATCATGGTTAGTTTGTGGACCAACAAACGTTAGTGGTAAATTATGCTGTTCAGCCTTCTGAGTGATTTCTTCTCTCCAATTATCATGAATTTGTCCTGCTAAATAAATTGTTAAATTTGTCATACGAATATTCACTCCTTTTTTATTAGTTTAACATATTTAAAACAATCGCTTTCTTTGATATGATTAGAAAAATATAAATAAAAAAGTATGGAAGAAGGCTTTCAATATGCATACAATCGAAATAACAGCTATTCAAGAAAATGAAATAGAAGCTTTATCAACAATATGTAGAACGACTTTTAAAGACATATTTATAGACGACATACCACAAGAAGATATGGATCAATATTTTGAAGAAGCATATAATCATGAAATACTTTTAAGCGAACTACAAAATAAAGAATCATGGTACTTCTTTGCCAAAATCAATCAAGAAATAGCAGGGTACATGAAGCTCAACATTGGATCTGCGCAAACAGAACCAATGGGAGATGACTATTTAGAAGTACAACGTTTATACATATATAAGCAATTTCAGTCAAAAGGAATCGGCAGTGAACTCATGAAAAAAGCCTTTGAAATTGCTAAAGAACAACACAAATCAAAACTATGGCTTGGCGTATGGGAACATAATCACCAAGCACTGAACTTCTATACTAAACATGGGTATAAAATAGTAGGTTCTCATCAATTCGTAGCTGGTAATGACATATCAACCGACTATATCGTTGAGACAGAAATATAATGATGAAAATAATACTTAAAAAAGAGACCTAATTTCAGGTCTCTTTTTTAAGTAACTATGAATCATTTTATAAATTCTACATAAAATCTGAAAAGTAATCTCTATATTTAAAGTTAACATATGATCCGATTATAAAAGTGATTAAGAGAAAAGCAAAGTTATATATCACTAAATCCCAATTATTAATAAAGAACCATTCTTTATATAGAATCGCTGAACGGTATCCCTCAGCCAGAAAATAAATGGGGTTATATTTGATGATATTTATGACAATTTTATTATCTGGTAGATAAAGAATAGACGATACAAAAAATAACATTCTCATTAATGCTTGTATAATCATTTGAGTGTCTCTTATTATCACATTTAAAGTCGATGTAAATATAGCTATAGATATCGAGAGTAAAAGTGCATATGGAATAAATATTAATAATTGTATTAAATATATAGATGGTGTAAATCCAGCAATAAAGCATATTAAAGTTATAATGCCCAATAGCACTAAATGACTATAAAATTTACTCACTACGATATAACTAGGTAAGATTGAAATTGGAAAGTTCATTTTTGCTACTTGATAATATTTCATAGTAATAGACCTAGTTCCATCTAGAATCCCCTGATTAATAAAAAACCACATACTTATTCCAACTATTAACCAATAAATAAAGGGAATACCTTCTATTTGCTGATTGTTTTTAAATCCAAGGCCAAAAATAAACCAGTATATTGCAATTTGGATCATAGGGTTTATTAACTCCCATGCCGTACCTAAATAGTTATTCGTATTTGCAATTCTAATTTCAAAATTAGCTAACCTTTTAATTAAATAAATATTTTTAACCTGTTCTTTTAAAATGAATACAAAAGATGACATACACGTGCGCCTACTTTATTTAATATTTATTATGTTTACATAATTTAACCATAATTCCATTTATTTGTAAATATTGTTTTGAAGTAGTCGATCTTTGTTGTAAAATTAACTTAAACGTAGTGAATCATAGGCAGAAAAATATATTATGTAAATCACTGCACCTTAGACAAAGGATCTTAATAATGTTGTATTTAGAAGTGATTGCATTGCTATACTTAATAATTATTTTATACATTATAGGATATACTGCTTTTGAAACATGGGTACAGGTAAATGGATTAAAGAGGTATAATAGAAAAGTTTCCAAAAAGCTATTTAGAACTATATTAGTAACAAATTTAGCGTTCGCGATAATATTAATCATCTTCTATATCTGTTTTCCTTAATAAAGATATAGAGGCATTTGAAGATGTTTGGAATCATGTAGAATATTTTATCTTCATTATTTACTCATATTGAAATGAAAGAAGTGATTATTGTTAGGAGGGGTATTTATGATTAAAATGCTCTTTGTATTTTCAATTGTTTTTGTGATTTATTATTTGTTTTGGAAATTATACATTATCTGCGCAAAGTTTTTGAAACAACAAAGAAGAACAAAAAATAACTACATAGTTAAACATATATTACTTTCATCTGGAGAAAGACTTAGTCACGTTGATTTAATAGTCGTACTGTTGTTAACTTTCTTAAGTTGTAGATAGACCATATTAAGATACTAATGCTATATTTGATGATGAATAAACAATAATCAAAAGTGTGATATTAGAGTGAAATATAATTCTATAGAAGGTGCAGGTATTGATGAAATTCAACAAAATAGCCAGTGTCGAAAATAACTCAATTATTAGGGATTTATTTCAAAATATATTGAACATAGAAAGTATAAAAGATGTTGAAGAGTATTACAGTATAACTGAAAATGAACTGTATTCTGTTAGTAATAATGAACGTATAGTAGGACTAGTGGGGTTAATCAGTACTGAACAAGAAGTTGTGATTAAACATATCGCTATTCAAAGTCACATACAGAATAAAGGGCTAGGAACTGAGATTATAAATAAAATACATCAATTATTCCCTAAACAGAAGTTAGTAGCTAAAACAGATAATGACGCAGTAGGTTTTTATACTAAACTAGGATTTAAAATTATTTCTTTAGGGGAGAAATATCCAGGAGTTATTAGATATAAGTGTATCAAAGAGTTCTGAAAGATATAAAAATAAGGTGATTAATGTATATTTTAAACATGACATGACATGTAATAGGTGGTATAATGTTACTAACGAAAGCAATTGTTGTGACTCAACACCAAACCCCCTCACTAGTGCAATAGTGAGGGGGTTTTATTAATGGTGTCGGCTAAATGTCGCCTTTTATTTTTTCTTACGATTCTCTAACCAATGAGAAAAGTAAGCTATTGCACATCCACAAATAATGGGTGCAATGATATTGATGAAAGCAATTGTCATGCACAACACCTCCTCTCTATGTAGTATTACGCCACAGAGCTAGGCGACTATATAATTATAGCATCATATCGAAGAATTAAAAACTTTTATTATAAAATTGTATTTAATTCAATTTTGCACATAATTTTTTTGTAAACTGTATTTTGCTTTTGAATTTTTACTTAAATAGCACTTTTGACAATACCGATTTTCATTATATGTAATAAGAAAATAAAGTGTCTAACATTTTGGTGAATTGACTTAGACAAAAAAATATAAAAGTAGAAGTTTCAAAATGCTTTATCGAAATATTACTAACAAATTTTGTGTTCGCGTTAATATTAATCATTTTCTATATCTGTTTTCCTTAATAAAGATATAGATGCAAACGAAGATATTTGAAATCATATGTATTGAATTGGAAAAATTATGTTAATTTTACAGATGACATGACATGTAATAGGTGGTATAATGTTATTAACAAAAGTAGTTGTTGTAACTCAACACCAAACCCCCTCACTATGCCAGTAGTGAGGGGGTTTTATTAGTGGTGTCGGCTAAATGTCGCCTTTTATTTTTTCTTACGATTCTCTAACCAATGAGAATAGTAAGCTATTGCACATCCACATATAATGGGTGCAATGATATTGACAAAAGCAGTTGTCATTCTCAATACCTCCTCTCTATGTAGAATTACGCCATAGAGATAGGCGACGATATAATTATACCATTATTTTGGACAACTAAAAACTTTTAATATAAAATTGTGTTTAATTTAATATTTGTGCCAAAATTTTTTGTAAACTGCATTTTGTTTTTGAATTTTTACTTAAATACCACTTTTGACAATACCGATTTTCATTATTTGTAGTTAAGGATATAATGTATCTAACACTAGAAAAGGGTGAACTTATGATTATCTGGTTAAATGGTGCATATGGTTCTGGAAAAACGACTGTGGCTTTTGAATTGAATAAGAGATTATCTAAATCTTTTGTTTATGATCCTGAAAATTTAGGTTTCTTTATACGTCATAATATACCTAAGAATTTACATAAAGATAATTTTCAAGACCATGATCAATGGAGATACTTTAACTATGATTTATTAAAGTATATAGCGGAATCATATGACGGTATAATCATTGTACCTATGACGATCATTAATATTGAGTACTACCAAGAAATTATTGAACGCTTAAAACAAGATGGGGTTCGATTAGATCATTATATATTGTATGCAAATAAGAAAACTTTAAATAGACGTTTGAATAAAAGATTGGAATTGGGAGAAACTTTTGCTCGTGTTCAAATGGACGACTGTATTGAGTTTTTTGATAATGTTGTTACAGAATATAAAATATACACAGATCAGTTAAATGTTGATCAAGTTGTAAATGAAATCGCTCAAAAAAGTCAATTAAAGTTATTACAAAATAGAAGTTGGCTAAAGAGAAAACTTGATAGAATTTTAACGACATTTAAGCATATTAGATGAAAAAATGTTATATTTTTAGACAAAACCCCCTCACTATGTGGAGTAGTGAGGGGGTTTTTGATTTATCCGATAAAGCTTTGTATAGCATCTATTAAACTGTAAACACCTAAAAATGATACGACGAGTACGACAAATAGTCCGATGATGTTAAGGACGATGCCGTTTGGAAATTTACCCATCATATTCTTCTTATTTAATATTACAAAGATTAATATTGCGATGAGTGGTAAAATGATGCCATTTAATGCTTGTGCAATGAGTAAGACTTCTAATGGTTCGAATCCGAGTGAAGAGGTGATGATACCTATGAAAATAACGATTGCGAACACGAGTCTATATTTTTTACTTTTCACGCCACCTTTCCAACGGAGACAGCTACTGATTGTTGCTGCAGCACCCATTGGAGAGGCAATTGCTGAAGATAAACCAGCTGAGAATAAGCCAACACTCATGAAAATAGGCGCAAAGTCACCTAAAATTGGCTTAAGTGGTTCAGATAATTCGACTAAACTTGAGACTTCTTTCCCATGGATGAGTGTGCCTGCAGTAATCAGTATGGCAGCAGAAATCAGTCCACCTAATCCTATCGCAACAATTGTATCGATTCTTACAATTCTTAAATCTTTTATACCATTAAATCGTTCATGTATAGAACTGGCATGGATAAAGAAATTATAAGGTACTACTGTTGTACCAATTAGTGCGATGATGGTTAATAATGAGCCGTTAGGTATGCTTGGTATGAAGGCACCTTTTAAGACAGCACCGAAATCTGGTTGAATAACGATTACTGTTGTTATAAAAATGACACCCATAATGAGCACGAGTACGGTCATAACTTTTTCTATTAAATCATAACTACAGCTTAACCCGATTAACAAAATAACGATACCAATGACAGGTGCAATATAATTTTCAGGAATGCCTAGTAAATAGGCAGCACCTAACGATGTCCCTAATAAATCCCCCGATATGTATGCCGCACAACCAACTGCGACAGCAATCATACTGAACCAAACTGTGATGAGTTTAAGTAATTGGTGATTAAAAATATCCCGTATAGCTTCTCCTAAACCTTCATTTGTAACAAACGCCAATCGAGCAACCATTTCTTGAAGTGCAATCGTTGCGATGATTGAGAAGACTACTGCCCAAAGTAAGCTGTATCCAAATCCTGCACCACCTTGAGTCATGGTTGTAACGGTACCAGGCCTAACAAATGATGCAGTAATAATCATTCCGGGACCAAAAATACTAAACTTACTTCTTTCTCTCTTTTCAGTCATATCTTGTCATCCCTTCGTTAGTAAGGCATTAAACTTTGTTTAAGTACTTAATATGGCCAGCTAATACATAAAGTACAGCAGTTGATACAAAGTGAGCAGAGTTCTGATTCGCATCTTGCATTGGATAAACTTCAACAAAGTCCATACCAATAAGACCTAACTTTCCAAATTCGTAAATCATTGTTAATAGTTCATAACTTGTTAAACCATTACCATCAACAGGTCCACCTGGATTAAAAGCGAAATCAAGTACATCACTACAAATCGTTAAGTAAACGACATCAACATCTTTACTTGCTTGTGCATAAATATCACGCGCAAACTAACGTAAATCAGATGTTTCTTTAATTTCATTAATTGTGATAGTAACCGCACCATTTTCTTTAGCAAATTGTCCCGTTTCAGGCTGGTTACGAGGTCCATGAATACCAGTATGAATTAAGCTTTCGTTTCTAATGCCTTCTGTTTCGTACAACCTCATGAAAGGTGTATTACGCGCAAATTGTTCATTTTCATAGTGAGGCATATTATCATAATGCGCATCTAAATGAATAATGCCTACTTTTTTCCCGGTGTTCGTTAATCCTTTTAAAATTGGATAGGTGATACCGTGGTCGCCACCTAAGCCAACTAAAAATTTATTAGATTTCCATAAATCTTCAGCAAATACTTCAATGTTCTGAACCGTTTGATCAACATCATGCGGTACAGTTGAAACATCACCTACATCGCCGATTGATAAATGTTTATGTACATCTATGTGATCTAATTCAGGTAAATATCCGCTATATCTAGCAGAAGATAATCTAATTTGTTTCGGCCCTAATTCACACCCTGTATAATCTCCCCAAGTGCAAGGTCCTTCGAAAGGGACGCCATATACGAGAACGTCTGTGGAATAATCTTTTTCTTTTGTTAAGTTTTTACCACCTAAAAAGCAAGGTGTATTGCCATAAATTCGTTCTGTCATTGTAAAAGTTCTCCTTTCGATCATTTATTCACATTATATAAAAGTAATCATTCGTTTTCAAACTTTTCTGAATATTATTTTTGAAAAAGGGAATATTAATTTTAATATATTAATTATATTTTACTTAAAATGATTGGAGGGATTTATAATCATGATATATAAATGTGTATGGATGATTACTGCTATATTGCTCTTAACAGGATGTAGTCTCACAATAGGAAATCCTCAAAATCACAATCAAAAAACCTACGAAATCCAATAATAAACAGCAGAAAAGTAAAAAAGAAATGCCAAAAATTAATGTTTTATCACAGGATTTTTCTGATCGTTATATGGAAGAAAGGTGATGTGTTTGGATTTTCATATTCAAGTAAAGATGGCAAACTACTAGGATCATACTATGTTAGTGAAGGAGGTTATGTTGAAACATTTAATGAAAATGGCAAAAAAATTAGAGATGGTTATATTAATTTAAATCAGTAAAATTACATTCGTAGCGTTGACAATTTTAATGGAACCGCTTACAATCATATCATGTTAATATATTTTTTGAATCTTTTTGGTACCGGTACCAAAAAGGGCGGTATAAATAAGGAGTGAAATGAATGAATTATAAAAAGGAAGCTCAGAATATTACTGAAGCAATAGGTGGGAAAGATAATATTGAAGCTATTGCGCATTGTGCCACACGTTTAAGACTTGTATTAAAAGACGAGTCTCAAGTAAATGAAGATCAATTAAATGATATGGATGTTGTTAAGGGGACTTTTTCAACGGGCGGTCAATACCAAATTATTATAGGTTCTGGAACGGTAAATAAAGTCTTTGCGGAAATGGAATCTTTAACAGGGTTAGAGGCATCTACGACATCAGAAGTAAAAGAAAAATCGACTAAGAAATTAAATCCGATTCAGCAATTTGTAAAAATGTTATCAGATATATTTGTTCCTATTATTCCTGCAATTGTAGCAGGTGGTTTATTAATGGGGATTAATAATATTTTGACAGCTAAAGATTTATTTTATGATAAAGCGTCATTTATTGATGTACATAGTCAATTTGCAAGTCTAGCTAATATGATTAATGTTTTCGCTAATGCACCATTCGTATTTCTACCAGTTCTAATAGGGTTTAGTGCAGCGAAGCGGTTTGGAAGAAATGCATTTCTCGGTGCAGCACTTGGTATGATACTTGTACATCCTAGTTTAATGAATGGTTATGATTATCCTAAAGCTTTAGTAAAAGGCGACGAAATCCCAACATGGGAAATATTTGGACTTTCAATCAAAATGGTTGGTTATCAAGGGCAAGTGTTACCTATATTAGTCGCATCTTACATACTTGCTAAGTTAGAAATTGGATTTAGAAAAGTGATTCCTTCTACTTTAGATAATTTATTAACACCATTACTGTCATTATTCTTTACAGCATTTGTTACATTTTTAGTCGTTGGACCAGTTACACGAACTGCAGGGACATTCTTATCTGACGGTTTAACTTGGTTATATGAAACGGGTGGCGCAATCGGTGGATTATTATTTGGATTATTATATGCACCGATTGTTATTACTGGTATGCATCATAGCTTTATCGCTATAGAAACAACATTGATTGCAGATAAAGCAAATACAGGCGGATCATTTATATTCCCAATTGCAGCAATGTCAAACGTAGCACAAGGGGCAGCAACACTCGCAGCATTCTTTATTGTGAAGAATCATAAAATGAAAGGTACTGCTTCAGCAGCAGGTATTTCTGCATTGTTAGGTATTACAGAGCCTGCTATGTTTGGTATAAACTTAAAGTTACGTTATCCATTTATCGGTGCGATTATAGGGTCAGGTGTAGGTTCTTGTTATGTAGCTGCAACAAAAGTAAAAGCTATTGCACTCGGTACAGCCGGATTACCAGGATTTATTTCTATAGCTCCAGGTAGTTGGTTTAACTATATTATCGGTATGGTGATAGCAATTGTTGTCGCATTCGTTGTTACAATTGTATTATCTAGAAGAAAAGCATATAGAGATGTGCAATCATAATATTTGTTACGACCTCTCATTATTTCGTACAATAGAAGTAGTTATTAAATGGAGGTATTGAACATGAAATTAAATGAAATTGAATTATATCCTACAGAAAAAGTTGGTCCAAGTGTATTAGGAACAATTATTTATAAAGTAGGCGAACAAAGCCAATTTAAAGGGGCATATATTACAACAAACGAACGTGTTATTATGAGCGTTGATATGAACGGTGAACCTTATAAAAGAGTATTTAGTTATCAAGATATCAAAGCCGTTACAATAGAAGATAAAGGTGTATTATTTATTGAATTCCCTCAAGGAAAAGTTGCAATGATTGATATTGAAGAAGGCGACAAAGAAGCATTCAAAGATTACGTTAACAATCTTGTTCAACAATAAATAACATCGTTAAAAACCTTTCAATGAAGACCATAACTGGTCTAAATTGAAAGGTTTTTTATATGCAAATGATGAAATTAATTAACCGTTATTCATGCTAATTATATTGATTTCGTTAAATATTTTATCAAGCTTTTTAAAGTCTATATCACCATCTGCTAATTCAGACCAATGTATAATTGCCGCTAAATTAGATCCATAAATAAATGGAAGTAAAGATTGTGGTATGTGGGTTGGAGTCGTAACTTTATCAATATTATTTTTGAAATCTTTACTAAATACTTCAATGAAGTGTTTAAGAATTTCATCCATAAATGCAGTATCACTATTATCTTTTTGCTTTTCAAATACGTCGCCTAGCTCACTGATAAATGCCTTTTCCATCGATTGAAACGGATGATGTAGACGGTCGTATAAATCTAATTCAAAGAAATCTTTCGTATATTCGCTTAATGCATATTGTAAGAGATCAAACTTATCCATAAAATGCTTGTAAAATGTTGTTCTATGTATAAGAGAAGCATGACAAATTTCATTTACAGTAATTTCTGAGAAATTTTTCTCTTTAAGAATCGAGATTAATGTTTCAGTGAGTGCTTTTTTAGTTTTAATCACACGTAAATCCGTTTGTTTAGTCAAAATAAATTCCACTCCTTTAATATACAGTGTATGCATAAAACTTATGAAATGCAAATAGGGAGGTTGTGAATTACAGTTGATATGAGTTTTGTATGGGAGCGTGTCGTTATTAGCAGTTTTGGAGAGAAGTGCAAATACTGAGGTCGTTATTAGCAGTTTTGTTGAGAAGTGCAAGTACTGGGGTAGTTATTAGCAGTTTTGATGAGAAGTGCAAATATTGAGTGCGTTATTAGCAGTTTTGGAGAGAAGTGCAAATACTGAGGTTGTTATTAGCAGTTTTGATGAGAAGTGCAAATATTGAGTGCGTTATTAGCAGTTTTGGAGAGAAGTGCAAATACTGAGGTAGTTATTAGCAGATTTGTTGAGAAGTGCAAATACTGGGGTAGTTATTAGCAGTTTTGTTGAGAAGTGCAAATACTGAGGTCGTTATTAGCAGTTTTGATGAGAAGTGCAAATACCGAGTGTGTTAGTAACAGTTCAGCGGAGTTTTGTAACTAACAACTCCGTTATGAACAAGTTTGGTCGAAAGTGTTCACAAGGCCCTCGTTATGAACAAGTTTAGCCAGAAGTGTTCGCAACAGCCCCATATATATACAAGAGACTGGGACATAATGTAATGTCTCAGTCTCTTGTAGTATCTTGGCAGTAGATGACTGAATTGAAATGCGCTTGTACCAAGCTTTTTCAACTCTAGTCATCCTTGCCGGGGCGGGACTACGAAATCTTTTTTATAAATTAGATTTCTGTCCCGCTCCCTGCTTTATTATTTAGTTAACATATCTTTGAAGTATTTAGATTGTTTTTCGATTGAAATTGGATCTGAATACATAAATTCATTTCTTGGATAGTAGTACACGTGATTTTCTTTAACTGCTGGTGTGTTTTTCCAAATGCTACCTTTAGTTAATGAAGAATTTGGTGCTTTTCCATTTTCAGTTGGGATTAATAAATAATCACCAGTGTATTTATTAAAGTTTTCGAATGAAGTTGTTAACCAACCTTCTTTAGGGATGTCTTTTTGTGCTGCTTCTGGATGTTTGAATCCAAATCCTTGATAAATGACTTCTGAACCTCTACCAAAGTTCTTACCGATTAATGTAAGTTCTTTAGGTCCAACTTCCATGATAGAAACTGTGCTGTCTTTGCCAATTTTATCTTGAACTTCTTTCGCGTCTTTAGCCATGATATCTTCTAATTCTTTAACTTGTTCTTTAGCTTTATCTTCTTTACCTAATAATTTCCCGATTTCAATGTGTACCTCTTTAAAAGTACGTTTACTGTGGTCGAATGGTACAGTAGGTGCTATTTTTTCATATTTTTTAATTTGTGGGTTAGCATTATAAGTAATGATTAAATCTGGTTTAAGCTTTGTAACAGCTTCAATATCTTCAGAACCAACACGTTTCCCGTCTTTATCGTCAACATATTTTGATTTAGGGAAATCAGCATCTGTTCCGACTGGATCAACTCCAAGTTTTTGGAAGTTACCTTGGTTAGTTGTTAATACGACTACACGTTTTGGATTGTTAGGAATCTCAATTGTTTTACCTTCATCTGTTTTATATTTGTGAGTTTTGCTTTTAGATGAGTCATCATCTTTGTTGCCACAAGCTGCTAATATAAGTAACAATGTAGCGAGGAATACAAGTAATTTTTTTGTCATTTTTCTCTCTCCTAATTGATAATTACTTTCAATTATATCATGTTAATTTGTTAAATAGTATCCATTTTTTTTAATTTTAAATTTGTGTATTAATTGTAAATAACGGATAATAAACTGTAACGATGGAGGTGATGTCTCATGCATGAAATTAGAATAGAATGTCCTAAAATATTCGACTATGAAAAATGCTTAGATTATTTAAAAAGAGATGAGAATGAAGTGTTATTTGAAGTTGAAGATCATAAAATTTATCGTGCGATTAATTTAGAAGGCGAGCGCCTGTTGATGTGTATTTATTATCATCGTCATTATTTAATTGTTGAGATTTTAAATGATGTTTCTTTAAATCCCGCACTTACTGAAAAAATAATTGCATTTATAGAAGAATGGTTCGATTTCTCAGCAGATTTATCATCGTTTTACCAATATGGTAGAAAAAATGAAATACTAAAGCCGTTAATCCAGGAATTATATGGTTTAAGGTTGATTAGAATTCCAAATTTATTTGAAGCTATTTCCTGGGGCATAATTGGACAGCAAATTAATTTAACATTTGCATACCAACTTAAAAAGAGACTTGTTCAAACTTATGGGGAGAAAATAACTTACAACCATAAAGCTTATTACATCCATCCTACAACTGAAGTGATTGCGAATGTTTCAGTTCAAGAGTTAATGGATTTGAAATTCTCAAGAAGAAAAGCAGAATATTTAATAGATATTGCGAAAAGAATGCATTCTCAAATGTTATCTAAAGACATGTTAATGGATATTGAAGATACAAATGAAATTGAGCGCACACTTATTAAAATTAGAGGGATTGGTCCTTGGACAGCACATTATGTTATGATGCGTGCGTTAGGTGTTCAGGATGCTTTTCCAATCGGGGATGTTGGTTTACAAAACGCATTGAAAGACATCTTGAATTTAGATAAGAAACCATCTAAAGAACAAATGTTAAGTTTGAATGAAGGTTGGCATGAGTGGAGTTCTTATGCAACGTTTTATATATGGCGAGCACCACATATTCAAAATTAAAGAGTTGGATTGAAATCTCTATGATAAATAGGGTATTTCATCCAACTCTTATTGTTTAGTCTAAAGTTTGATCTTCACCATTAAAGATAAGTTTCGGTTCAATAGTTGCTTTTAAAGAATGTGCAACCGTACAATATTTTTCGACACTCAGTTTTATAGATCGCTTTAATTTTTTTAAATCCACTTCACCTTCGACATCAAAAATTAATGTGACATGTTTCACTGCTCGAGATGTTGTATCTTCTCTTTCATCATCTACAGTAATTTCTAATTTTGTAACTTGTGCTAAACGTTCTTTCATTAAATTGGTAACATCAATTCCAGTACATCCAGCTAAACCGCTTAGCATAAGTTCAACAGGAGATGGACCGTTGTCATCTCCACCTGATTCTGTTGGTGCATCAGAAATGATATCATGACCAAATTTGGATTGTGATTTAAAAGTTTTCTTACCTTGCCACGTAGACTTCATCATTAAGCTCTCCTCCTCTTTTTTTAAATTGTATCAACTTCAAATAATATAGACTAGTAAATCGTCTTTCCCATAATCATTCACTAAAATAAAAAAATTTGTTTTATGTCTTTTTGTTCATATTCAGTTCATATTGCCTCGTTATGATATGTATATACATTAAAGAGAGAGGAACGGATAGACATGAAACTAGCACTTAAAGAGCTTACTTATTACAAATTTAAATATCTACTCGTAACATTAATTTTATTCTTATTAGCATTTTTAGTGTTATTTATATCAGCTTTAGCACAAGGATTAGCTAAAGAGAACGTATCGGGAATTGAACAATGGAATAAAAGTACTTACGTAATTGCCAGTGATGCCGACAATAACTTGAGTCAGTCTAATATTACGACGAAAACTGATGACGCTGTTAATACAATCGCTAAAGGCGACACAATCAAAACAGCAATGCAAAAAATTGATACTAAAAGCGGGAAAACGGATTTAATGTTTACACAAATGACAAATAACATTAAACCGAAACCATCAGAAGGACATTTACCACAAAATAAAAACGAAGTGTTATTGAATGAAAAATTAAAAGCAGACGGCTTTAAAGTAGGGGACGAAATTAAATTATCAGAAGGCGGTCAATCATATAAAATCTCAGGATTCGCTGATAATATCATGTTCTCACATACATCTATGGCATATGTAAATGAAAATGGTATGGATGCGTTGAAAGGTCATCATATTTCAGTCATTGCATATGACAACTTGAATGATCATCAAAAAAATGAAATCAACGATGTAGACAATGTTAAAGTCATTTCACAAGATGACATGTTAAATGCCATTCCAAGTTATAACGCAGAACAACAACCATTGAACTTGATGATTGTATTCTTATTCGTTATTTCAGCTATTGTTATTACGGCATTCTTCTATGTTATGACAATTCAAAAAACAAGCCAATTTGGTATTTTAAAAGCAATCGGTACAAAAAACATATCACTTATCGCATCATTAATGTTCCAAATTCTGATGATCACATTAATAGGCGTGGTCTTATCTATTGCCGTTATATTCATCATCAACAGTGTGATGCCAGTTTCAATGCCATTCTATATTGACGCAAACTTAATGATGTTAATGGTAGCCGTATTCATCGTTGTTTCATTAATCGGCGCCGTATTATCACTGATAAAAGTGACAAAAATCGAACCACTTGAAGCTATAGGAGGAGAATAATAATGGGGTTAGTTGTTGAACATGTTACAAAATCATTCGGAGAAAATGAAGCAAAAACACAAGTATTAAATGACATTACATTTACAGCAGAAAAAGGACAGCTTGTTATTTTGAATGGCGCTTCTGGTTCAGGGAAATCTACATTACTTTCTATTATTGGTGGATTACTTGGCAAAAGCTCAGGAGAAATAACCTTAGACGATTTAGCTTATGTAGACTTATCAGATAAAAAATTAACAGATATGAGATTGAATCAAATAGGGTTTATCTTTCAATCATCACACTTAATACCATATTTAAATGTTACAGATCAACTTGTTTATGTTGGTGAAATGGCTGGTATGCGTAAAAAAGATGCTAAAGAAAGAGCTGAAAAATTATTAAAACAAATTGGTTTATCTCATCGACTCAAATCATATCCAAATGAATTGTCAGGTGGGGAAAAACAACGTGTTGCAATTATGAGAGCTTGGATGAATCATCCAAAAATGATTTTGGCAGATGAACCTACTGCAAGTTTAGATTCAAAACGTGCAATAGAAGTAGCAAAAATGATTAAAAATAGTGTGAAAGAAAATAATTCAATTGGTATTATTATTACACATGATGAAAGAATATTTGAATTTGCAGATAAAGTGATTAAATTAAGTGACGGAAGAATTGAGGAACAAGTATCATAATTAGAAAAAGAGGCTGGAGATTGTTAAGCATCTCACAGCCGTTTTTTGTATGTTTATTTTTTAATAAATCCTTTTAAATTTAATTTTTCTAGAATATCTGGTCTTGTTTTTTTGCTCATCATATTCTTAATTTGTTCTGACCAAGATTCTGAGCGCTTGCCTTGGGTACGTTTTTCATAATATTCTTGAATGTCTTTGTCATATTGTTTAATTTGACTAAGTTGTTGTTCTTTGTCGGCACTATATTGATTTTCGTGGAATACATGTTCAAATGGTAAGCGTTGCTTAGGTGACCCTTGATCGTCATCGCTCGGTACACCGACAGCCATACCGAATAGAGGGAAGACATGCTCAGGTAAGTTTAATATCTCACTCACTCGACCAACATCGTTACGTAATGAGCCTAAATAAACAATACCTAAGCCCATATCTTCAGCAGTTAAAGCTACATTCTGTGCAGCAAGTGCAACATCTATCGTACCAACGAGCAAGCCTTCAGCTGACTCAAAACTAGGTTGCATGTTTCCTTGTGTTTCTTCGTTAATTAAACTATGACGGTAATAATCTATAACATACACAAATAAATAACCGTTATCGACAACATGTTGTTGCCCTGATACTTCTTTTAATGCTTGTTTAATTTCTGGGTCTGTAATACCAATAATAGAATAAGCTTGAACGTAACTTGAAGTTGAAGCCATTTGTCCTGCTTTTACTAATTTTTCTACAGTCTCTTTAGAAAGAGGTTCATCTTTAAAATGTCTAACAGATCGATGCTGTTGTGTTAAGTCAAATACGCTTTGATTCATTGTGTTCAGTGCTCCTTTATAATACTCATGATATATAAATGTTATCAAAAATATTAAAAATATTCATATAAGGTGCTTTAAATAAAAAAAGCGTTTAAGATGTTAAATGATCTCCTAAACACTTATTAAGTGAAACTTATTTAATTTTATTTAACGCTTGTTCTAAATCTTTAATAATGTCTTCGCTAGATTCTGTACCAACGGACAAGCGGACTAAGTCTTTTGTAACGCCTGATGCAAGTTGTTCTTCGTCTGTTAATTGTTGGTGTGTTGTACTTGCTGGATGTATGATAAGTGATTTAGAGTCACCAACGTTTGCTAGTAAAGAGAATAAATTCAGTGCTTCAACAAATTCGGGAATTGCTTCTGAATCCCCTTTAACACCAAATGTTAAGATGGCACCTTGGCCATTAGGTAAGTATTTAGTTGCGAGTTCGTGATATTGATTAGATTTAAGCCCAGGATAATTAACCCAGCTTACTTTTTTGTGATTTTCTAGAAACTCTGCAACTTTTTGAGCATTTTCAGAATGACGTTCTGTTCTTAAATGTAAAGTTTCAAGTCCGATTAGGAATTGTTGTGCATTAAATGGAGAAAGTGCTGGTCCAATGTCTCGCAATAATTGTACACGTGCTTTCGTAATGTATGCAGCTGCACCAACGTCATTAACATAAGATACACCATGATAACTTGGATCAGGTTCAACTAAACCAGGGAATTTGCCATTATCCCAGTTAAATTGACCACTATCTACAATCACACCACCAATTGATGTACCGTGACCACCAATAAATTTAGTCGCAGAATGGACAACGATGTCAGCACCATATTTAATTGGTTGTAGTAGGTGAGGTGTAGCAAATGTATTATCAACGATTAATGGAATACCATTATCGTGAGCAACTTTAGCAACAGCTTCAATATCTAATACATCTATACGTGGGTTACCAATTGTTTCAGCGAAAATAAGTTTCGTATTTTCATTGATTGCTGCTTCAAAATTTGCTGGATCATCTGGGTCTACAAAATGTACTTTAATGCCAAATTTCTTTAAAGTTACATCAAATAAATTATATGTACCACCATATAGGTTAGTAGATGCGACTACTTCAGAGCCACTTTCTGCAATATTTAATATACTCAACGTAATGGCTGCTTGACCGCTACCAACACTTAATGCTGCTAGTCCACCTTCTAATAAAGCGATACGTTTCTCGAATACATCATTTGTTGGGTTCATAATTCGAGAATATATGTTTCCTTCTTCAGCTAAAGCGAATAAGTTCTTCGCATGTTCAGTAGATTTAAACGTATATGAAGTTGTTTGATGAATAGGTACAGCTGTAGAACCTGTTACAGGATCAGGTACTTGACCACCGTGAATTGCTAATGTCTCTTTATTCCAATTTTCTTGTGTCATTAAAAAATACCTCCTTAAGTTATATATGCCATTATAGTCAGATAATTTAAAAAATTCAATTAAATCCGAGTTAAAAGATAAGGAAATTTTATAAAGCCTGTTAAAATGCATTTTTAGATTAAAACCGACTTTACTTATAAGAATAGTTGTGATAAATTCAACATATTATTACGTTCGGGAGTGGATGACTTGCTTAAAGTTGAAGGGTTGTATCATAAATTTGGTACACAAGAAATTTTGAAAAATATAAATTTTGAACAAGAAAAAGGTACCGTCACAACAATTATTGGGCCAAGTGGATCGGGGAAGACGACGCTACTAAGAAGTTTAAATATGCTTGAAACACCATATAAAGGATTGATTGAACTCGGGAATTGTAAGTTCGATGTGGAAAATTATCAAAAGTAGGATGTTACGCGCTTAAGAAGTCAATCTGCAATGGTCTTTCAGCACTATAATTTGTTTAAAAACCGTACAATTATAGAAAACATTACAGAAGGTTTGATATACGGACAAGGAATGAAGAAGAAAGATGCTAAAGAGAAAGCTATGAAATATCTTAAAAAAGTATCTTTAGATGATAAAGCAGATGTTTATCCTGTTCAATTGTCAGGTGGGAAACAGCAACGAGTAGGTATCGTGAGAGCGCTCAGTATTGAGCCTGAAGTATTGTTATTAGATGAACCAACTTCAGCACTTGATCCGGAATCTGTACAAGGTGTGTTAAATATTATTCAAGAAATCGCAAGCGAAGGTAGAACGATGGTTATTGTAACGCATGAAATTCAATTTGCGAAAGAAGTATCTGATCAAGTTGTGTTTATGGATAAAGGTGAAATTATTGAAAGCGGAACACCAGAAGCCGTTATAGATAATCCAGCGTCTGAACGTACGAGAACATTCTTAAGTCGTTTAACACCAGTCGGATTGTAGGAGGTAAAGAATGAAGTATATTAAATTATTGATTTTGATGATGCTCATCATTTCTTTATCTGGTTGCGGAACAATCACGAAAGAAAATAACGGCAAAAAAGTTATCAAAGTGGCTTTATCTGCAGAAGTCAATCCGCCGTATTTATATACAGATAGTGAAAATAAACCAGTCAGATACGATATGGGTTACATGAAAGCACTTGAAAAGAAATTACCACAGTATGATTTCCAATATGAATTTGGAGAAGAAGAATCTAACGTTGTTGGTATTGGTGTTGGTAAATTTGATATGGGTATTAATTGGTTCTTCAAAACGCCTGAAAGAGAGCAGAAATTCTTATATCAAAAAGAACCTTATGTATATTCTTTAACAACACTTATTGTACATAACGATACAAATGATATTGAAACTTTAGATGACTTACAACATGAAAGACTGACGCCTATGTCACCAAGTGGCGGCTTATATTCAATCTTAACAGGTTACAACAAGACACATAATAATCAAATCGATATTGATGAAATTCATAAAGTTTCAAATGGTGAGAATTTCAAAATGATTGAATCTAAAAGAAGAGATGCCATGTTCTTAAACTTAACAACTTACCAAGCAATTCAAAAAGAACTCAATGCTGATGTAAAAGTTGGTGGCATTGTGTCAAAAGAATCTGTTCATATTTTATATAACAAGAAAAATACGCAATTACAAAAAGATATAGACAAAGCGACTAAAGAATTAAAAGAAGATGGTACGCTAGTGGACTTATCTAAAAAATGGTTTGGATTTAATATGTTTGATGATAAAGAGTCATTAAATGATATTAAAGACCGCTTATAAGGAGGAGACATATGGGAACAACTACTTGGCCAGATTTGTTTGTGCAAATACTGGATAAACTACCAATTACATTGTTAATAACCGTTCTTTCTCTTTTATTTGCGATGATATTGGGACTAATATTAGCAGTTATTAGAATCAAAAAAGTACCTGCACTATCTCAAATCGTAAAATTATATGTATCCTTTGTCAGAAGTACGCCACTTATATTACAACTATTTTTAGTATATTTTGCGTTACCAATCATATTGCAGTGGGTTTACATTGATATTAATCATTTTAGTAGACTTTTCTTTGTTATTTTGACATTCACGCTGCATACTGGTTCATATTTATCAGAAGTGATGAGAGCTGGATATAACTCTGTTGATAAAGGACAAATTGAAGCTGGGAAAACAGTCGGTCTTAATGATCGTACGATTTTATTAAGAATTATTATTCCACAAGGATTTAGAAATAGTTTACCAAACATCGGTAATCAAGTTATAGAACTGATTAAAGACACATCATTAGCGTTTACAATCGGTTTAATCGATATGATGGGACGAGTAAATTTAATTATCGGTAATAACTACGGACTAGGTATGTTTCCCGTATATGTCGCGATTTGTATCATTTACTGGGTAATCTGTATCATAGTCGAGTTTATCGTGATGCTTTTAGAAAAGAAATACAATATTCCATATCAAACTGAACAAATGAGGTGAGCAATTTGACGATAGATTTTCCTTTTATGTACGAACATGTTGGAGATATTTTAAAAGGTGTGCCAACAACGTTATTAATAGCAGTTGTCAGTATGGTAATTGGTTTAGTGATCGGTACTGCTTTTGCATTAATAAGACAAGCTAAGTATCCAGTTATTAATCAACTTATTGTCATATTTGTTTCATTCTTCAGATCAACACCACTTATTGTTCAGTTGTTTGCTTTTTATTATGGAACACCTGTAGTCATAGAGTGGTTAAACAAAATGTGGCATTTGAATATCAATCCAGGTGGCATAAATCCTTTAGCAATCGTATTATTTGTATTTACATTACATTCAGCTGCGTATTTGACAGAAGTGATGCGTGGTGGTTTAAGAAGTGTTGATGATAAACAAATAGAAGCGGCACTCACAGTTGGACTTAGAAAGCGTCATATACTCATGAGAATTGTGATACCTCAAGCTTTAGGTTATGCAATTCCAAACTTAGGTAATCAATTTATTGCTTTAATTAAAGGGACAGCTATCGCGTTTGTCGTACAAGTAACAGAAATACTTGCAATCAGCCAAATTATTGCTAACGATGGTTATCGTTTTGTTGAAGTATATATTATAGCAAGTGCAATATATTGGATTATGGCTATCTTTTTCGAATGGATTTTTGGCAAGATGGAAAACAGAGTTGGAAAGTATTTATATCAAACATAAAGCGCAAGGTCATAGATTATCATTTCCTAGGAAATTTACTCTATGACCTTGTTTTTTTATAACTTTAAATCGTATAAGTGTATACTAATAGATAAATAAATATCGGGGGTGCACCATGATTGAAATCCGACCAGTAGAAATGACAGACGCAAGTGAATTATTAGATATAGATGTACGAAATAGAGCACTATTTGAAACATATTCAGCAGCAGACAGAAAAGATTCAGACTATCAACTCTATAATTACAGAAAAATTATCGATAAACATTTACAAGATATGACTGAAGATAAAGGCTATCACTATGTCATTGTACATAAAGAAGATAATAAAGTAATCGGAACGATAGATTTATTTGCAGTCGTCAGACACAATATTCAAAGCTGTATGATGGGTTATGCATTAGACGCAGCATATAACGGAAAAGTTATTACAACAATGGCAGCAAAAGAAGTCATTCGTATGGCATTTAATGAATTAGGATTCCATAGAGTTGAAGCGGGCGTACAACCAACAAATATAGGTTCAGTTAGAGTATCAGAAAAAGCAGGCATGACACGCGAAGGACTAAACAGATCTAACGTAAGAATCAATGGCGAATGGAAAGACCATTACCTATATGCCATCGTAAATGAAAACTATTAAAGACAGGTGAGCAGCATGGTGTTAGTAGGGTTGGGTGTTTATATATGTTTGTTATTATTGGCTAATTACTTAATTAAAAATGAAAAATTCTATATTATTCATACGATGTTTACAATAATCTTTATCTGTTTTAGCCAAATTCCTTTAATTTATTATGCAAAACTTGAAGGGAACTTAAATGCCATTGTATTGGTATTAGGATTGATATTTACAATACTGATGAGTGTATCGATGTTTCTACAAGTGATTTGTGATTTATTAGCTTATACGAATTTGTTTAGATCAGAAACCATAGATAAAATGTTCAAAATTGTATCTGACCCATTAGAGGTAACTGGTAATATACTGAAATCAGTTTGGTTATTACTATTAGGCATACATTTAATTCAAAACAATGACTATGGGATAGGATTATTAGTTCTAATATGGGGCATAACGATTGTCTATTATATTGGCATCCTTATAAATTATGTAACAAGATACAAGAAAGGCATTAGTCCTAATGTGATTTTCATAAATATTGAAACACTATTGATATTTTTAATTCTATATATAGGAATTTTTGTTATATGAGGTGACTTTCTGGACCGATAAATAAAATTATCGACCCGAAAATGGGATTTGCAGGCCGATAAATAAAAATATCGACCCGAAAATGAGATTACCAGGCCGATAAAATAAATTATCGGCCTGGTAATTTCCTATTATCACATAAAATGAAACAAGCGGAACCATCATTGATTATGGTTCCGCTTGTTCTGCTCCATTGTCCTGTTCCGCTTGTCCTATTTACCTTGAATCTGGTTGGTCTATTTTTCTGTGGTGATCTATATATAATCCGAGTGGTGTTAGTACGAATGAAAGTATAATAAATGCCCAATTCGATGTATATATTTTAGGTCCTAATTGTAAATAGACACCTGGTAAATAAAAGGCTAATATCGTCACTACTAATGTTCCGAATATCAATATATTAGTAATCATGGTTGTCCAATTGGATTCGCTATATATTCGTATTTGAACGACTTTAAATATCATCCATATAAATATGAAAATCATCGTAAATCCTGTTACAAAGGTGATGAGGAATGTGTAAAGATAAGTGAATTCAACTTGTGTGAAGAATCCTGTAAATCCTCTTATGAATGAGAATACACCTAACAAAATAATGATATGTAAGCCGATAAATTTAAATATATTCTGGAATGTTCTATTTGGCATATTTCTAATCATCGTATCGGCATGTTTTTTTGGATCGTGTTCAAAAAATTCCATGGCATGCATGCCGTCTTTTTCGGCACTTAATAAATGATTAAGTATGTTAAGTAACATTTTCTCTGAGTCATATTCATTGATGCTCAAATTTGCACGTACGTATGTTATATAATTTTCATAAACTTCTCTATCGTGACTATTGAGTCTTAATCGTTTTACATTGTTTTCTATTATAAGGTCGCGTGTTGATTTTTTCATCAGCGTTTTCCTTTCTGTTATCAATAATTTTATTCTAACAAGTATTTTCTAATAAAACATTACAAATTTGAGGTTTATACTTTTTACAGATGATTCATTTTTCGATATTATTAAATGTAACAGGTGGTGTAGTCTTGGAAATCATGACATTATTTATTATCTTTTTAGTAGGGGTTTTTGCAGGAACGATTAATATCGTATCTGCTGGTGGCTCATTAATTGTTTTGCCATTACTTATATTTTTTGGACTACCAACTACTGTTGCGAACGCATCGAACAGGGTTGCGATTTTCGTTCAAAATTTATTAGCGTTATATGTGTTTTATATAAAAGGCATGAAAAATGTTAAGTTGAGCTTAATGTTAAGTGTGCCTGCTATTATTGGCTCTTTCATTGGCGTTCATTTCGCTATAAATCTTCCGGATGCTGTCTTTAACCGCATGTTAGGTATTATTATGCTTCTCGTTTTAATCGTTATGATTATTCCTACCAGATGGAAAGATACGCAAAATCAATCTGAAAAATTATCTGTCTTTAGAATTGTACTTCTCATTATTGTTTTTCTAGCACTTGGTATTTATGGTGGCATTGTTCAAGCCGCTGTAGGATTTCTATTTATTATAGCTTTAAATTTAATTATGCCAAGACTGACTTATGCTGAAGTTCAGTGTATGAAGACGTTAGTTATAACGATTTACTTATCATTATCTACATTTGTTTTTATTTTTCAAGGTTATGTTAATTGGCCATTTGCCATAAGTTTAGCACTTGGTTCAGGACTAGGTGGCTTTATAGGTGGTCGTTTAACAGTTTCTTTACCTGAAAAGAAATTAAAAATCATGATGTTTATTATTATATTTATTTTAGCAATTAAATTATTAATCGAAAATAATTAGGTAGGGTAAAAATGGTTGTCATAAAAAATATAGAAGATGACGCAACGATATATAGCATTAGTGAAATGGCTGCTTCATCATTTAAAGACGAAAATCAAAGCTTGAAACTTGCTACATTATTGGAATATGAAGCGATAAAGCGGTCTCTAGAATATGAGAAGAGTGTTTTGAAAGGTGCTTTAATTCAAGATAAATGTATCGGTTTTATATGGGCGAAAGATATGGGTGCGTATACCATTGTTTCAACAGTCCATGCTCACAATAAAACAATGATTCAAATAAATGAATCAATGGACTACGAAGTTGAAAAAGTTATTATGCGTAAAAAGTTATTTTAATCAGAAGAGAGGAATTTTATGGCCATATTTGAAGGTTTCTTATGGTTCATCATGGGTATCATCCTAAGCTCAATCATACATCATTATATTTCTAAGATACCTTTAAGTTTTGTTCAAATCATAATTGGTTTTGTTATATTCTTATCTCCAATTCCAGTTGAATTAAACTTTGAGTCAGAAGTATTTATGGTAGGGATTATCGCACCGTTGCTATTTTTAGAAGGTATTTCGGTATCACGTTTCCATTTAGCGAGATATTTGAAACCCGTTATGTCTATGGCATTAGTACTTGTATTCTCAACAGTTATTGGTCTCGGCTTCTTATTACATATTATCTGGCCAGAATTACCATTAGCTGCATGTTTTGCAATTGGTGCAATCGTGTCACCTACAGATGCGGTAGCCGTTCAAGCTATTGCGAAAGGTAAAATATTGCCTAAAGGGTCTATGACTATATTAGAAGGTGAATCTTTACTAAATGATGCTGCAGGTATCTTATCATTTAAGATTGCTTTAGCCGCATTAGTAGGCGGTTCATTCTCATTAACTGGTGCAGTTGGACAGTTCTTTATAACTGCAATCGGTGGCGCAATTGTTGGTCTAATTATTGGTTATGGTGTTGTACAGTTACGTGTTTATTTAACTCGAAATGGAATTAATAACGGTAATATGTTGACGTTCATCCAGGTTATTACACCGTTTCTAGTTTATATTATTGCTGAAACATTCCATTCATCAGGTATTATTGCTGCAGTTGTTGCAGGTTTAATTCACGGTGTTGAAAAAGATAGAATTGCACAAGCAACGACGAAAGAGCAAGTAACATATAATCATACATGGGATTTACTGAGCTATTTATTAAACGGTTTTGTATTTATTTTATTAGGTTTCTTAATACCTGAAGTCATGATTAATATATTAGAAGAACCACAACATGAAATTATGCATGTTATTGGTATTACACTATTTGTAGCTGCATTAGTGTATCTATTTAGATATATTTGGGTACTTATTTCATATCCATATTTCTATTTACCAGAAAGTCGATTTTCTAAAATGTTAAATACGGGTAAAGATATTGCGCCAGAATCAAAAATAGATAAACCAAATCGCTTTAAATATGCCTTTATTATGACGATTTGTGGTGTTCACGGTACCATTTCATTAGCAATCGCATTGATGTTGCCATTTAAATTGTCAGAACACACTGATTTTATTTATCGCGACAATCTATTGTTTATCGCAACTGGTGTTATTTTAATCAGTCTGGTACTCGCACAATTAATATTACCGCTCGTTACACCAAAAGCTAAACCGAAAGATCAAAGTTTGCTAACATTTAACGAAGCTAAAATTTTATTAATTGAAAGTGCATTAAAAAATCTACAAGAATTTTACAGCAAAGAAACAAGTTATATTTACGGTAAAATCACACGTAGTTATCATATGCAATTATCATTTTTAAGAGAAAATGAAGAAAAAGACGAAGATATTAAAGAGTTAGAACGTATGCAACGCATTGCGATTGATACTGAATTCAATACGTTGGATAAACTCATTAAAGAAAATAAAATATCTCAAAGTACATTTGATAACTACAGACAAATTACTGAACGTTCTTCAACATTTAAAAATGCTTCTTTATATACAAAAGTGAAGTTAATGTTGAAATTATTTGTTAGACGTAGAAAAATTAAAACTTTCATCAATGCTACAAGTTCTCTTTCAATTGAAAGTAACATTAAAGAGATGAGATTTATCAGTAAAGAAGTGCATTTCAATGTTGTTAAAAGATTAACCGAAGAAATGAATGACAACAATGAATTTGAAATTAGTATTGTATGTGATTCATACTTAAACAAAGTTGAAAGATTAACGCCTGATTACTTTAAAGGCAATCACACTGCTGTTTATACAGAAATGGAAATTTACGCATTAAGAATTCAAAGAGAAATGATTAATCAATTAACAGAAGAAGGTAAAGTAAGTCGTTCGATGGCCTTCAAACTAAGAGAATCTGTTAATTATGATGAAATGATTGTTCTTGGTAACAGCATATAGTTTGTTTTCAATAGATAGCTTACATGTTGTGTGGTAAAATGTTTAAGACTATATATAGGAGGCGACACCTATGAAGAAGGCACTTTTACTTATGGTGAGCTCATCAATTATTCTAGCAGCGTGTGGCAATGATGATGAACAGAAAAATCTAGAACTAGAAATTAAATCTTTAGAGAAATCGACTAAAGATTATCAAAAAGATAAAAAGTCTTTAGAAAAAGAAAATGAAAAGTTAAAAGAAAGTATTAAAGATAAAGAAGAACAATTAAAAAAACTTGAAGATGAAGTGAAAAGTAATCAAACAGATACAGAAGAATCTAAAGATAGCAAAGAAGATTCTTCAGACAAAAAAGAAACATCAAGTGCTGAAAGTAAAGAGGACTCAGCAAAAAAGCCATTTCCTAATACAATTCGAACGTCAACAAATGGAGATGTTGAACTCATTCATGATCTTAAAGATAAACATTTTCAATTTGAAGACAGTGGCATGAAAGTCAATATTGATCATTTGCAAATTTTTCAAGTGCGTAACATGCCTGAAGGACAGGTCTTACTGTTTAACGGTGCAAAAAATGGTTATGTCGTGATGTATGAAGTATTAACTGAAAATACTTCAAATCATAAGTTATACTATGATAATACGGCATCTATTCAAGATGGCAGTCATAAACAACGATCTGATTATGCATCATTTATACCAGACTCTCACAATGAAAAGTACATGAAAAAGTCTAAAGAAAATACAGATGAATATCAGCCTGGTGAAAAGACAAAAAGTTTAAAATCTATTCCAATTTCTCAAAAAGCCTATGAAGCGCTTAAAAATAACCGTGCTACTTTCAATATACACGGTGGCGTGAGTAAAACAGCTACATTTGATGATGCAACTGATAAAGTAAAATCATTTAAATTAGATTTATAGGTCGCGTTTAGATTGAATTGTATTAGGGAATAAACAACAAAGGATTATTTGAAAAGAGGGATGTCATCGTGCACGAAAAAGAATTTGTTCTGATTGAAGGCGGAAAAATGACATTATTAGAATTAGGTCATGAAATCGAAACAATCACAGGTCGAACATTACAATCAACAACAGGTGAGGTTAGAAGTTGGCCATCAGAAGCAGTAATTTTTAATCGCAAATCTAATATTAATCAAGTGACATATCGTTTTAACGACGTTAATGATTTGATTGATGCAACGATTGAAGTTCCTAGAGGCTTTAAAAATTATGATACTGATCCTGTAACAATTAAACTGCTAACATATATTAGAAAAGCATAGTACACATAACGGAGCGGGATGATGAAATCTTTTAAGTTTAAAAGATTTTTCACTCGCTCCATATTTTATACATAAGGAGAAATATAATGAAGTCTAAACTGTCGATATTGAGTTTAATAACACTGATTGTCTTTGTTATTGCAGGTTGTTCAAATGACGCAACTGAGAAAGAAGGCAAAGATGGAAAAATTGTATTATCACCTAAAAGTGATGACATTAAAGGGAAAGTCTTGTTTGATAGTGCGCATGGTCAAACAGCAGGAAGTGCAGATTGGGTCATCAATGGTGGCTTTTCTGATTTTGCTGATGCATTAACTAAAGAAAACTATGAAGTAACAGATTTAGGGTATAACCAATTATTAGATTATGACAAGATGAAAAAATATGAAGTCGTTGTTATTCCAGAGGCTAATAATCCACTTAAAGCGAGTGAACAAGATGCTATAGAGCAATATGTGAAGTCTGGTGGAAGTATATTAATGATTAGTGACCATTATAATGCCGATAGAAACTTTAATCGATATGATTCTTCAGAAGTGATGAACGGTTATAGAAGAGGTGCTTTTGATAATCCTACAAAAGGCATGAATGCTGAGGAAAGCTCCTCAGATAAGATGAAAGATGTTCAAAGTAGAGATTTCTTGAACGAAGTGTTTGGCTTAAGATTTAGATACAATGCATTAGGTAACATTAAAGTAGATGATTTAGCAGATGAAAAAGATAGCTTTGGAATTACTAAAGGTGTTAAAGCAGTATCGATGCATGCCGGTTCAACAATCGCCATTACAAATCCTAATAAAGCAAAAGGTGTCGCTTTTGTTCCTAAATTATCAAAAGATGATGCATGGAATCATGCTGTAGACCAAGGTATATACAATGGTGGCGGCCGCAATGAAGGTCCATATATTGCTGTGAGTAAAGTATCTAAAGGTAAAGGCGCATTCATAGGTGATTCTTCAATGGTAGAAGATAAGTCACCAAAGTATAAACGTGAAGACAATGGAGAAACTAAAAAGACTTATGATGGATTTAAAGAAGAAGATAACCAAAAAATGATTATGCAAATTGTAGAATGGTTAAATAAAAAAGATGACCAACAAGATTTATCATCTATGAATGTTCAACTTGATGAAAAAACGCAGTTGTTAAATTTTGAACAACCAGAGAACAGTAGAGAAAATGAAAAAGAACCTTGGGGAACACCTAAACAAGGATATAAATGGTATGATTCATCAACTTATGCATCTGGAAGTTATGGTGCAAACTCAGAAAGTAAGAATAATAAAGATGATCAATCAACAACATCTCGTTCAAAAGAACAAAATAATGATCAAACATCTAAGAGTGACCAAGGTGCATTTGAAATGCCATCATCCGTTCAGAAACAAGAGAAATTTCAAATAACAGTCCATGTCGATGAATCGAAATTAGTAAATCATAAATTCCAGTTGTCGATCAAAAATAAAGACGGACAAGAAGTTGGTATGTTCGACGGACAAGCACCAGGTGTTTCAAGTTCAGTATCACCAAAAATTAAAAACGGTGTAACCGATTGGTACTTTAAATCCAAAATAGCAAACGAAGCGGATAACGAAGTAGAAGTTGAAGTCTTATCAGGCGGAAACGTGATAGCCAAAACCACATTAAATGTACAATAACGGATGTCGTTAGGGACAGAATTCTGAGAAATGTCTTTAAGTGAGCGCCTACCTAATTACCAGAATTCAGAATAATGGAAGTTACAGCATTCTAACTACCAGAATTCGGAATTATGACAGTTAGCACACTCTCCCAATAAATTTCATATAACGATAATGAAGCGTCTGGGCATAAGTTTATGCTCCAGACGCTTTTTACATATAGATATTTGTAACTTTTTATTTAAATTTTTATTAATAATGTAAAATCCATTTTAGTTGATGTAAGCGTTTTCCTAGATTAAAATTAAAGTGTAATTAATTTAAGGGAGGCGTTTTAATATGGCTTTTGAATATCCAACGGCAGCAAATACAAAATACAAAGTTAAAGACAAGTATCAGAACTTTATCGGTGGTAAATGGGTGGATCCTAAAAATGGTGAATACTTTGATAATGGATCACCAGTAACTGGTGAAGTTTATGCAAAAATTCCTCGTTCTACAAAAGAAGACATAGATGAAGCAGTTAAAGCAGCACATAAAGCACAAGTTGAGTGGGCGAAAAAATCGCCAGCTGAACATTCGCAATTACTCTTAGATATAGCTGATCGTATTGAAGAAAATTTAGAAGAATTAGCAGTTATTGAAACATTTGATAATGGTAAACCTATTAGAGAATGTCTAGCAGCTGATTTACCATTAGTTGTGGATCATTTTAGATACTTTGCTGGTGTTGTCAGAGCAGAAGAAGGGGCAATCTCTCAAATTGACGACAATACAGTAGCGTATCACTTTAAGGAACCTATTGGGGTTGTAGGTCAAATTATTCCATGGAACTTCCCATTATTAATGGCTACTTGGAAGTTAGCGCCAGCAATCGTTACAGGTAATGCTGTTGTACTTAAACCAGCAGAACAAACACCTGTATCTATTTTACATCTTATTGAAATGATTCAAGACTTATTACCAGAAGGCTTGATTAATGTTGTAAATGGTTTTGGTGCAGAAGCAGGACAAGCTTTAGCGACACATGAAAATATTAATAAAGTTGCATTTACTGGTGAAACAACTACTGGTCGTATCATCATGCAAAATGCGAGTCAAAACTTAATTCCAGTAACACTTGAATTAGGTGGTAAATCACCAAATATCTTCTTCAAAGATATTATGGATGAAGATGATGATTTCTTAGATAAAGCTGTTGAAGGATTAGTAATGTTCGCACTTAACCAAGGTGAAGTATGTACATGTCCATCAAGAGCGTTGGTACATGAAGATATTTATGATAAATTTATCGAAAAATGTATCGAACGTGTAAAACAAATTAAGACAGGTAATCCTCTAGATCCAGAAACAATGCTTGGTGCACAAACTTCACAAGAACAAGCTGAAAAAATTAAAAGCTATCTAGACATTGGTAAACAAGAAGGTGCAGAAGTATTAGTTGGTGGTAATGTAAGAGAAGAAGCTGGAGAATTAGAAAATGGTTTCTATATCGAACCAACAATATTTAAAGGCACACAAAATATGAGAATATTCCAAGAAGAAATCTTTGGACCAGTATTATCATTAGCAACATTTAAAGATGATGAAGAAGCATTAGAAATGGCGAATGATACTTTATATGGTTTAGGTGCAGGTATTTGGACTAGAAACCAAAATAAAGCTTATCGCTTTGGTAGAGGTATCCAAGCAGGTCGTGTATGGGTGAATAACTACCATACTTATCCAGCTCACGCTGCTTTCGGTGGTTACAAAATGAGTGGTATTGGCCGTGAGAACCATAAGATGATGCTAGAACATTATCAACAAACTAAAAACTTACTCGTGAGTTATGACGAGAAGCCTGCAGGACTGTTCTAAATGACTGAACAAGTCACTGCTACTGAAAAAGCCAAATCACTCATTAGAGAATTAAAGAAAACTCATGGTGAAAACCTTATTTTTCATCAATCAGGTGGATGTTGTGATGGTAGCTCTCCAATGTTATTTGTTGAAGGAACATTAATTATTGGAGATATAGATGTGAAATTAGGTGAAATTGAAGGTGTCCCATTCTATATGAATAATAAGCAATATGAATATTGGAAACATACGAATTTAAAAGTCGATGTTGTTGATGGAAGAGGCGGTATGTTTAGTATAGAAGGCCCAACTGGGAAGAGATTTCACATTAGGAGTTCAGTAAGATCATAATTTTTTGAAGGATGTGCTAAAATATTAGTACATCCTTTTTTGAATATGATAAAGGTTGGGTGAATGAAATGAAACATTACATTGAAACAAAACGTTTAATACTTAGAAATTGGAAAGACGAGGATGTTGCATTATTTCAAAGTATGAATGCAAGTCCTGAAGTGAGAAGATACTTTCCAGATATATTGAGCTATCGTGCGACTGAAAATATGATTGACCAAATGAAATCAGTCATCGATCAACATGAAATTGGTTTATTTGCTGTGGAATTAAAAGAAACTAAAAGCTTTATCGGTATGGTAGGTTTGAATTATATTCCAGAAGGTAGCGAATTAAGTTTCCCAGAATTACCTTTTTATGAAATAGGTTGGCGAATGGATAAGGATGTATGGGGTAATGGGTTAGCGACAGAAGCGGCGGAAGCGGTATTAACATATGCTAAATCAAAAGGTATTGATGAAGTGTATAGTTTTACGTCAGAAATTAATAAACCTTCCAGAAGAGTTATGGAAAAATTAGGAATGAACCATATTAGGAATTTCTTGCATCCAAAAGTTATACATGATGATGATTTAGCAGCACATGTTTTATATCATAAAGTATTGTAAGGAGTAGATGATATGATCGTTATTAGTGCATGTTTAGTTGGAGAAAAAGTAAGGTATGATGGCAACCATAAGTTGGATTTATTCTATAAGAATTTAATAGATGAGAAGAAAGCGATTAGTATTTGTCCTGAAATATTAGGTGGATTACAAGTTCCAAGAGAACCAGCAGAAATCATCGGAGGAGATGGTTATGATGTTTGGAATGATCAAGCAAAGGTCATGACTGTTACAGGTCGTGATGTCACAATACAATTTAAAGAAGGCGCTAAACGTGCACTCTCTATTATTAAAGATTTAAATGCCAAGACGGTTATTTTGAAAAGTGATAGTCCGTCATGCGGTAGTACAGTTATATACGATGGTACATTTACGGGAAATAAAAAAGAAGGTGTCGGTGTTACGACAGCCCTCTTTACATTGAATGATATTAAAGTCTATGATGAAAAAACATTTTTTACTATTTTTGATAATCACGAAGCTTAACGGGTTGTGACATTTTCATAGCACTAAATAAATCATCGATATTTTCTTTAATAATCGCTAAATTTTTATAATCTGAACTGATAAATTCAGTCGATATTAAATGATGAATCATTAAACTTAATGGGTTGAAAAATTGTTTAGTATTTAATGCACCAATTGGTTTGTGATGTAGTCCTATTTGAGACCATGTGTAAATTTCAAAGAATTCCTCTAAAGATCCAGCACCACCAGGCAACATAATGAATGCATCAGCCATATCAGACATCATTTGTTTTCTTTCATGCATCGTTTCAACAACGTGATATTCTGTTAAATTTTCATGAGCGATTTCACGTTCCCCTAAGAATCTTGGCATTACGCCAATAGCAATACCATCATGGTCAATGACACCATTGGCTACTGCTCCCATCATGCCAGTTGATCCGGCACCATATACTAATTCATATTTATTTTCGGCTAAATATTTACCTAACGCATAAGCTTGTTCTGTATAAATTGGGTCATTTCCCTTACTTGCACCACAAAAAACAGCAATTTTCTTCATATATATTACTCCTCTCACATATGTAGTATAATAACTTAAAAGATACTTCTATTTATTTAAGAAGGGGGTATAACTGTGAATATATTTTTAATGGTCGTGCTTATTGTGCTTATTTCATCAGTAGCTGGGCTTATAAGAAACCACCAAAGTAAAACGGTTAGAATAGAAAAAATTAAATCCCAACGTGTTAAAGATGAATTAGAACTTGAAAAATTAAAGCATGAGAACTACTTATTAGAAACAGATAAGATGCGTTTAGAATTAGAACAAATGAAAGAAATAGATAAAGTTAATTTAGAAAAAGCTAAAAAACAAATGATAGAATAATAACATTCTGGACGATTATCATTGTCCAGAATGTTTTTTTATTAATTTTGATAGAAATTCTGAAAAAACTTTATGGTCTTCTTGAATATGTTTTTTAGGACCTTTCGTTCTACCACCTTGTTGACGTACTTGAGCAGAAATATGTCTTTGCGTTAACAGTTGTTCAATATTTTGAGAAGTATACTCGTAACCTTTATGGTGGATAACATGAAGGGCTTTATTTAATAAAAGACTCGCTAGTCCATAATCTTGCGTCACAACGATATCATCTGGTTGCGTCAATTTGATAATTCTAAAGTCTGTACTATCAGCACCATGATCAACATATATTGTTGAAACATAATCGGGATATTCCGCTAATGAGAAATGGTTAACACTTCTAATAATAAGAACAGAGATGCCTGTATGTTGAGTTAAACGAATGATATCATCCGTAACTGGACAAGCATCTCCATCTATAATAATTCTGTTAATCATTTACTGAGGCGAAATCTTTTTTTAGATTTTTTATGTTCAAATGTATGTTCATCATATGGAAATTGACTGATATGTTGAGACATAGACGATTTATGTTGATTAAATAGAAGATGACTAGATTTTTCTTTTTTCTCATTTCTAACTCTTTCATTAACTAATTCTTGAATGTTTGGTTTTGCTTGTTTAGAGCTTACGTCGCTGATTGATTTTGCATGACTGCTTTGTGTAGTTGCTGTGTTCATTTGATGTCCCTCATATTTCTTTAATTCTTTAATGCGTTCTTCTTTATTTTGTTGCTCTAATTTTTGTTCTTCTTGTTCACGTGCTTCAATATTACTTTGTAACTTTTTATCTAACTTAGATACATCTTTTTCGTTTTCTTTTTGAAGTTTTTTACCTTTTTTAGCTTGTTGTTCTTCAAGCTTTTGGTAATGTGTCAGTTCTTTAATACGCGCTTTTTTATTTTCTTTTTGTGCTTTTTCTTCTTCTTTAATACGCGCATCGATATTTTTTTGAAGTTTTTTATCTAAATGATCAATTTCTTTTTGTTGTTGCTTTGCTTCTTTTTGCTCTTCTTTAAAAGGTTGTTTCATTTGTTTGTTGTACTCATATAATCGTTTCTTTTGAACGACATATGATTTTACAGGTTGTGTTTTTTCTGCAACTTTATCTTTCGTTTCGATTGTTTTATCTTTTACTTTATGTGAAAAATCAACAGTCGTCTCAGTTACATGTTTAACATCTGGATGTTCTTTTATTTTTTTGCGTTCTCTAATTAATGGTACTAATACAAGTGGTAATGTGTTAACAATTAATTTAACTTTATCATTCATGAGTCATTCCTCCGTAGTTATTTCTTATAATATATCTTACTCCAATACCCTATATCATAATCTTCAAACGATTGATACGATACGTTAGCCGATATTCTGACCAATTCCAAAACCGAAATATGCAATGGCAATAATTATAACTAAAATAATACGATAAATCGCAAAAGGTATTAATTTTACTCTATTAATCAGTTTTAGGAATAATTTGATTGAAATCAGTCCAAATATAAATGATGCGATAAATCCTACAATATAGAAAGGTATTTGATTTAACGTTATAAATTGTAGATTTCCGAGTAATGCTTTTGCACTTGCTGCAAACATAATAGGTACTGCCATAATAAATGTGAAGTCAGAAGCAGCTTTATGATCTAACTTTAAGAAGACACCTGTTGAAATGGTTGAACCTGAACGACTAAACCCTGGCCATAATGCAATTGCTTGAGATAGACCAATTACAAATGCTTTTGGATAGTTCATATCATCTACTTTGTGTGGATTTGTGACGCGTTTAGAATACATATCGGCACCAATCATATATATAGCTCCAAGTAATAAACCGATTAATACTGTTGGGACACTAAATAAATGTTCTTCAATGAAGTCATCAAATAATAGTCCGAGAATACCAGCTGGTACAAGCCCAACAATAATATGTGACAATTTTAATTTTCTTTTTTGCTGTTCGTTTTGTTTAATATGTAACATGTCAAAATATCGATTTCTAAATATCCATGCGGCTGCAAGGATTGAACCTAATTGGATCACAACTTTAAATGTGAATGCTGATTCGCTTCCAAGAAAAGCTGTAGATTTTAACCACATATCATCTACTAAAATTTGATGACCTGTAGATGAAACAGGTGCGAATTCTGTTAAACCTTCAACAATACCTAATATAATGGCTTTTATTAATTCTAATATAAACATAGCTTTGCTCCTCAGTTTTTATGAAAGTCTGTGGTTATCTAGAGACAATCACCGTATCATCATTGTACCAAATATTACATTGTAATATGCTAATATTTAATAATACATTTTAGTTTATTTTTTTCGTAAAGGCGTTATAATGGAACAAGGTGGTGACATTGTGAAAGATTTAACAAAGTATAGTATGCATTATAAAACGTTGCAAATATTTATGTTTCTAGCTTCGTTTTTATTAAGTTTAACAGTCGTATTTCAAAATATATATTTAGGAAAAATTATTAACCAAATGCTCGGCGTAAAATCAAATGGTCAGCAACTTTATTTATGGCTAGCAATCTTGCTCATTGTATTGCTTTTAAGAGCATGCTTTAACTACCTTAATCAATTATCAGGACAAAAACTTTCTTATAAAGTTAAAAGAGATGTTAGACATCAATTGATAAATAATGAAATAGATAGAACTAAAATAACAATGATTACTGAAGTGGTTGAGGGTATACATCCTTTTTATGAATCTTATTTGCCTCAAGTCTTCAAATCAACCATTATCCCAGTATCGATTATTGTTACATTACTCTTTATTCATTGGCCAGCTGCGTTAATTATGATGATTACAGCGCCGTTTATTCCACTGTTCTATATTGTATTTGGACTGAGAACTCGTGATAAAGCGAAAGACCAAATGCAATCGTTAGATCAATTTGCGGCAGAATTTATAGATTTAACAAAAGGTCTCGTATCGTTAAAACTTTTCAATCGAACACATGAAACGACTGAAAAAATTTATAAATCAAGTACGTCATTTAGAGATTTAACAATGGAAATTTTGAAAAGTGCCTTCTTATCAGGCTTAATGTTGGAATTTATCTCGATGCTTGGAATAGGTATTGTTGCACTAGAAGTGGGCTTAAGATTAATCGTATTTCACGATGTATCTTTTGTAGTTGCCATCATTACTTTATTATTGGCACCAGAATTCTATAATGCGATTAAAGACCTAGGACAAGCTTTCCATACAGGTAAACAAAGTGAAGGTTATATTGAATTGATTGAAGAAATGAATAATGAAGAATCTATACAATCTTCAAACATCCATATTGATTCAAATATGAAAAATGAAGATATCATTCAATTTGATCATGTGTCATTTACTTACCCAGAACGTAAAGATTTTGCATTTGATCAAATCAATTTAAGTATAAAAGAAAATCATCATACAGCAATTATTGGACCGAGCGGTGCTGGTAAATCGACATTAATTAAACTGATGTTAAATGAATTGAATCCCAATGAAGGTAAGATTATTTATAAAAAACCACTAAAAATGGGGTATCTATCCCAAAGACCTTATATTTTCAGCGCATCTTTGTATGAAAATGTCACGATGTTCCAAAATTATGATGAAAATCGTGTTAATGAAGTGTTAACTGAAGTGGGCTTATTTGAAAAAGTAAAACAATTATCTAAAGGTATTCATACGATGATAGGTGATGGTTATGAAATGCTGTCTGGTGGAGAAATGAGAAGAATAGAACTAGCCAGATTACTATTACTTGATCCAGATGTGGTTATTTTTGATGAACCAACAACTGGATTAGACATTGAAACAGAACAACTTATCGTGCAAACTGTTAACCAATTTGCACATCAAAAGACTATTCTCACAATCGCACATCGAAAAGAAGTGTTGAGATATGCCACTGATTATATAGAAATCCATAATGGAACAGTTCGATCATATGACGCATCTCAAAAAGGTGGTGGGATGTCATGAAAAAATTAAAAATTAAATTTGATAAAGACTTCTATCTTTCTATTGTAATAGGCGTATTTGGCATGTTAACTGCACTTGGAATGTTTGCTTTAAGTGGATATATGATATCAAAAAGTGCGCTCGGAACACCTTTATATGCATTAATGATTTTAATTGTATCTATTAAGTTATTCGGTTTTGTTCGTGCAATTACTAGATATTTCGAAAGATTATATTCACATCGTTCTACATTTACAATGTTGAGAGATATACGTGTTAACTTGTTTAATCAACTCATTCCAATCGTTCCAAACGTATTTAGAAGATACCGTTCGAGTGACTTATTAACACAAATGGTAAACCACGTTGAACGATTACAAAATATTTTACTAAGAGTTTATTATCCACCAATTGTTATTATCATAACGACATTGATAACAATACTCGTGATGATTAATTTCAATATATATGCCGGTGTGATTATAGGACTTTCAATGTTGATGTCAGTCATCATCATCCCTTATTTATCAGCTAAAAGAGCTGAAAGTTTGGCTGAAGCTGTTCAACAAAGTGAAGAAGCATATGTTGCTGAATGCTTTGATTTTGAAAAAGGACGTTCAGAATTAAAAAGATTCCAACAATATCGTGCATTTAAAGAGAAAGTGTTTAATAAACAATACCAATATGAAGATAAAAAATATAAAGAACAGAAATTTTTAAGTTCTTATGACTTTATGCTGAATTTATCATCGATGGTAAGTATTTGGTGTATGACGATTTTATGTATTTGGCAAATACAAGATGGTGTATTAAACGCTGTATTCTTTGCGAGTATATTAATGATAACAATTACGTTATTTGAACAAGCTATCCCGATGACTAATGTTGCTTTTTACAAAGCGGATACAGAGCGAAGTCTTAAAAATATTGAAGAAGTCATCAATCAATCATTTGATGTGCCTCGAGAACATTCAGTTCAAAATCATGCATTGTATAAAGCAGAGAATGTAATGTTTAAATATGATTTTCAAGAAAGAGAAACATTATCTCAAATTAACTTTGAAATAAATGAAGGTGATCATGTAGCTATTATCGGCCCTTCAGGTTCAGGTAAGACAACGATGCTTAATATATTAATGGGATTATATAGTGTGAATGATGGCAGCTTATCCTATAAAAGTGAGCAGTTGTCTCACGTGATTCAAGAAGATTATGTGAATGAAATTAATACAATGTTGCAACATAATCATTATTTTGAAGGAACAGTAAGAGAGAACTTATTAATAGAAGTAGAAGATGAACTGATGACAAACGTTCTTGCTGCCGTTAATTTAAATCATTTAAACTTAGATCAAAAATTAACTAAAAACGCTGAAAATATTTCAGGAGGGGAACGTCAACGTTTATCATTAGCAAGATTATTGTTAAGAAAAGCTCAAATATGGTTGCTTGATGAACCAACAGCTTCATTAGATGAAGAAAATGAAGAAAATGTTATGAATCTCTTATTAAATAAAGACGATACAATTGTGATTGTGACGCATAACTTGAAATATTTACAAAACTTCGATCATATTATCGTTATGAATGAAGGACATATTATAGAGCAAGGTAATTATACACAACTCATTAAAGAACAAGGTTATTTATATAAAGTCATTCAATATAATGAACAATTAGAATAAATACTAGATAAAAAATAAGCATATCACTTTAAACTGAGCATTCAGTTACGTGATATGCTTATTTATTTTGAGTAAGACGATAGATGCTTGCTGTATTATTTTTCTTGATTGATTTTATCTACATTATTGATCAATTTTTGTAATAAGTTGTTTAATTGATTAGTTTCTTCATCATTTAACTCTGATACATCTTGAATTAAATGTGAAGCTTGGTGTAAATGTGGTTTCATTTGTTCACTTTTTTCTGTTAGATGAACAAACACTTCTCTTTGATCTAATTCAGAACGTACACGTTTAATTAAATCTAAATTTTCCATTCTTTTTAATAAAGGGGATACAGTACCTGTATCTAGGGCTAAGTCTGTTACAAGCTTTTTGACATTGACCGGCGCGATTTCCCATAAAATCGTTAATACTAAATATTGCGGATATGTAATATTGTACGTCTTGAAAATTTTGTTTGAATAATAGCGGTTAACTTGTCGTTGCGCATTATACAAATTAAAACACAATTGGTTTTGGATATCTAATTTATCCGGCATAATCTTTCCCCCAAACTACAAATGCAATGGTTCATTATTTTTTTTGAAATCTCCTAATTCATTATATAATGAATATTTTTATTTTGTAAATATTTTAGTGATGTGTAATTTATAATATTTAAAGTATAAGTTATAGGATGAACTTTAAGTCTTTGTAGTTTCTGAACTTATATCATATAATTACAGAAAGGTGGTTTGAATATGGGTCATAGTATGAAGAATAAAAATAAAATGGCAGTAACAATTTTGACAGGTTTTTTAGGTAGTGGTAAAACAACATTACTTCAAAGACTCATTATGAAAGCAAAAGACTCTGGTCAAAAGGTCGCAATCATTATGAATGAATTTGGTTCTTTTGATGTTGATAGTAATTTGTTAGGTGATGATGTCTCTACTCAAAGTTTATTAAATGGTTGTATATGCTGCTCATTGAAAGATGATATTGAAGTTGTATTACATAATTTATATCATAAAGACCAGCCTGATCTTGTATTAATTGAAGCGACTGGTATTGCGCATCCTGTAGAAGTAGTGGATGCATGTCAAAACCCTTCATTAATAGATAAAGTTGAAATGCCAACAATAATTGGTGTTATGGACGGGAAAAGATATTTAGAAAGAGCGAGATATACCGTTCAGACGAAACAATTAATGGAAGAACAAATGTTATATTCTCATTTGATTATTATTAATAAGTCTGATGAATTATCTGATGAAGAAAAAGCATCATTAGAATCGTCATTACAAACGATCAAGCATCAACCAGTGCTACACTTTACGCAGTTTTCAAATATTGATGGTGTTGAAATACCTGTAAATGAGGCTTTGTCACTTCAAGCTAAACATAGTCATCATCACGGTATTCAATCCATAAATTATACATTTAGTGGTCCGATAGAAATGGAATTATTAATGAATTTCTTAAGACAATTACCTGATTCGATTCTTAGAATTAAAGGATTTGTTAAATTTAGAGAAGAACCAGAACAAACTTATTTATTTCAATATGCATTTGGGGTACCTCAATATGAACCAGAAATAATGAATATGCCATTAACAATTGTCATAATAGGTGAATCTATAGATAAAGCAAGTATTCGTAACAAGTTAGATATGTTGAACTTTTCTTAGGAGATGATGGGATGGAAAGAATTCGTATAAATAAACATGTTAGTTATTCTAGAATTGTACATGGTTTTTGGAGATTGAATGAGTGGGGTTATAACAATCAACAATTAAATAATTTCATGCATGAAATAGTTGATAGAGGCATTACAACAATGGATCATGCGGATATTTATGGTAATTATACATGTGAATCATTATTTGGTGATGCATTAGCATTAACACCTAATTTAAGAGAGAAAATTGAAATCGTCACAAAATGCGGTATTATTTTACCGAATGATCAAATTGCTAAAAATACTGGTCATCGATATGATCAAAGTTATGATCATATTATTGAATCAGTTGATAAATCGCTATTAAATCTTAAAACAGATTATATCGATACGCTATTGATTCATCGCCCATCTCCTTTAATGGATCCGGATGAAGTAACGCGTGCAGTGATGCATTTAGTTGAACAAGGAAAAATAAAAGCATTCGGTGTTTCGAACTTTAAATGTAATCAATATGAATTGTTAAATGAAAGTTTGAAGAAAGAAATGTCTCATATCTCAGTTAATCAAGTTGAAGTGTCACCATATCAACTTGAAAATATTGAAGATTGTACATTAAATAGAATGTTGCAACATGATGTTAAAGTAATGGCATGGAGTCCATTAGCTGGCGGTAAATTATTTGATCAAAATGATGAAAAAGCAAGACGCATTATGGCAGTTACACAACCATTAGCAGAAAAATATAACGTATCAGTGAGAACAGTGATTTACAGTTGGTTACTCAGATTGCCATCAAAAGTAATGCCAATTGTAGGTTCAAGTAAGATAGAAAGAGTTGACGAAGCTGTAAATGCTACGAAATTACAATTAACAGATTAAGAGTGGTTCGATATTTATGTCGCATCACGTGGTGAAGATATATTATAGTATGATAATGATATAAAAATGAGGCTAGAACCAATATACAGGTTCCAGCCTCATTTTTTAGATTAATATTTATTTTTCTAATCTATTTAATGTAATTTCTCCTAAAGATTTTGCTGCAACTTGCAAGCAATCTTCATTCACATCAAATTTAGGGTGATGATTCATATATGGTTCTGTTACGCCTTCTGGTTTACTGCCTACAATGTAGAATGGACCAGGAATTTTTTGTAGGTAGTATGCAAAATCTTCTGAACCTGTAACTTGAGGTATTTCAACTAATTGTTGGAAATAGTCGCCTTTACTATTTGATAATATTTCTGCTACTTTATCAGTTTGTTCTGGGTGGTTGTAAAGTACAGGATAACCAAATTGATAATCTAAGTCATATTCAATATCAAAGCCAACTGCAACACTATCTGCAATTTTTTTGATTTCTTGATACATTGTTTCTTCTAATTCGGGATTTAAATATCTAGCAGTACCTTTAATCGTAACTTTATCTTGAATCACGTTGTATCCGCCTGGTGCTTCGAATGCACCAATCGTAACGACACCCATATCTAATGGATCAATACGTCTTGATACAATCGTTTGAATAGCGTTTACAAAGTTTGTCCCAGCAACTAATGCGTCATGTGTTTTGTGTGGACTTGCTGCATGTCCACCTAAACCATTAATCGTCAACTTGAATGTTGAACTTCCTGAGAATGAAGGTCCTTTATTATAACCAATAAATTCAGGTCCAGCTACTGGAACGATATGGATACCATAAACTTCATCTAAGTCATCAAGCGCACCAGATTCTACAAGTGCTTTAGCACCACCAGGAGGTTTCTCCTCAGCATGTTGATGAATGATTTTAACTGTGCCAGGTAATTCTTCTTTAATTTCAATAAGTGCATCTGCAAGCCCCATTAAATAAGCAGTATGAGCATCATGGCCACAAGCATGCATAACACCTTCATTTTGTGATTTGAAAGGAACATCTGTTTCTTCAGTTATAGGTAAAGCATCAAAGTCAGCTCTTAAACCAATCGTTCTACCTTCTTGACCATCTTTAATTTCTACAATAATAGCATGTTCTTTTTCTAAAGGTTGTGTTACTTTAACATCTTTGCCTTCGTAAAATGATTTAATATATTCAGCAGTTTGCGCTTCTTCAAATGATAGTTCTGGGTGTTGATGCAAATGTCTTCTAATATCAATCATGTCACTTTCTTTCTTTTCAATTAGGTTAAAAAGCTTTTCTTTTAAATTATTCATGATTTACCTCCTAAAATTATACTAGAAAAGTATAACAGTAATCTTTTACTGTATAAAATGATTGCACTTATAAAACATCTAAAAATTTTTGGTTGATTTTGGTTGATTGTGAACGAAAGTGATTGACAATAAAATGAAAACGTTTTATTATGTAGAGGAATAGGGGAGATTGTATGTTAACGACTGAAAGACACCAATTAATATTAGAAGAGATTAATCTACGGGAAACAATATCTCTACAAGAACTTATTAATTTGACGAATTCAAGTACATCAACAATTAGAAGAGATTTATCTCAACTCGAAGAAAGAGGTATGCTCAAAAGAGTTCATGGTGGAGCAACTCAAATAACAAAGCGCCATGAAGAGCGTAATATGACAGATAAAGAATCGCGACATCAAGATGAAAAACGAGAGATTGCACGATTAGCTGTCAGTCAAATTTCAGATGGGGATACGATTTATTTAGATGCTGGGACAACTACTTTAGAAATGATTCCGTTCATTACACAACAAGATATTATCGTTGTGACAAATGGTTTAACACATGTAAGACCGTTATTAGAAAAAGGCATTTCGGTTTATATGACAGGTGGAGAAGTAAAGGCAACGACATTTGCGAATATAGGCGTAAATGCAGTTAAATCCCTTGAAAGATATCGTTTTGACAAAGCTTTTATTGGTATGAATGGGATTGATTTGAACTATGGGTTAACGACACCAGACCCTTACGAATCAGAAATGAAAGAAAAGGCTATTCATTTAGCATCTCAAGTATATGTCTTGTTAGATCATTCTAAATTTAATGAAGTATCGTTTGCGGAAGTAACATATGATAAATCAATAGAGATACTAACTTCTCACAAAGCGATTCAAACATTAAATAATCTAAATCAATTTAAAGAAAAATATAACATTAACGGAGGACAAAAATGATATATACAGTTACGTTTAATCCATCAATTGATTATGTAATGTTTACCAATCAATTTGAAGTAGGTGAATTAAACAGAGCACATGAAACAAACAAGTTTGCTGGTGGAAAAGGTATCAATGTTTCTCGAGTACTTCAAACATTAGATATCGAAAGTACAGCAACAGGTTTTATAGGTGGATTTCCTGGAGATTTTATTAAAGATACACTTAATCAAGCAAACATCTTAACAGACTTTGTAGAGGTTAAAGATGATACAAGAATCAATGTGAAATTAAAATCTGGTTTAGAAACTGAAATCAATGGACCTGGACCTAATATTGAATCTCATAACTATGAAGAATTTTTAACGAAAATGAAAAATACGCAATCAGTAGATACGGTTATAATTGCGGGCAGTGTGCCAAGTTCACTACAAAATCCAGTTTATCAAGAAGTAGCAGAAATACTTAAACAGACTGGTGCAAATTTAATCGTGGATGCTGAGAAAGATTTGATGAAATCAGTATTAGCGTATAATCCGAAATTTGTTAAACCAAATAAACATGAATTAGAAGAGATATTTGATAAACAAATTGAAGCGGATCAAGAAGTCATTGAATGTGCTGAGCAACTATTGAATGAAGGTGCTCAAGCAGTCATCGTTTCACTCGGTGGAGAAGGTGCCATTTATGTGGATCAACAAACACGATTAAAAGCCATCGTACCAAGTGGTCAAGTTGTGAATACAGTTGGTTCAGGTGACAGTACTGTTGCTGGTATGGTAGCAGGATTAGAAGCAGGCAAAGACATAGAATCAGCATTTAAATTAGCAGTAAGCTGTGGTACAGCAACAGCATTTAACGCGGATTTAGCTAATAAAGAAGACATAGAAAAAATAATTTCTAAAGTAATCATTAAACATGTTTAAAATAGGGAGGTTATTAAAATGAGCATTACAGAACTATTAACGAAGGAAACCATTGCAATGGATCTTTCTGCAACAAGTAAAGATCAAGTTATTGATGAGTTAGTTGCGCAATTAAACAGCGCTGGGAAATTAAGCGATGAAGCAACTTTTAAAGAAGCGATTCATGCAAGAGAGTCACAAAGTACAACAGGAATTGGTGAAGGAATTGCGATTCCTCATGCTAAAACAGATGCTGTACAATCTGCAATTGCTTTTGGTAAATCTGTTGAAGGTGTAGATTATCAATCATTAGATATGCAACCAGCTCATTTATTCTTTATGATTGCTGCGCCAGCTGGTGGTGCACAAACGCATTTAGATGCCCTTGCTAAACTTTCAGGCATTTTGATGGATGAAGATGTAAGAGCAGAGTTATTACAAGCGAAAAGTAAAGAAGAAGTATTAAATATCATTAATAAGCATGATGATGAAGCTTCAGATGAAACTTCAGAAGCAGCAGCTGTAACGAATGCAGAAGCGGATACAGAAAAAGGACTTGTATTAGCTGTAACAGCATGTCCTACAGGTATTGCTCATACTTATATGGCTGCAGATGCGTTGAAAAATCAAGCTAAAAAATGGGTGTACCTATTAAAGTTGAAACAAATGGTTCAGGTGGTATTAAAAATCACTTAACTGATGAAGAAATAGAAAAAGCATCAGGTATCATTGTAGCAGCAGATGTACACGTTGAAACAGATCGTTTCGATGGTAAAAATGTAATTCAAGTTCCGGTTGCTGATGGTATTAAACGCCCAGAAGAATTAATCAATATGGCGCAAGACACATCACGTAAACCATTCGTAGCTAAAGGCGCGAAACAAAGTAGTACTGCTAGCAACGAAAAACAAAGTGTATCTAAGACGATATATAAACACTTAATGAATGGTGTTTCTAATATGTTACCACTTGTTATATCTGGTGGTATCTTGATGGCAATCGTATTCTTATTTGGTGAAAACTCATTTGATCCAAAGAGTGGACAATATAACGAATTTGCAGCTAATTTATGGTCGATTGGTAGTGAAAGTGCATTTAAATTAATCGTGCCTATTTTAGCAGGTTTCATTGCTAGAAGTATTGCAGATAAACCTGGTTTCGCATCTGGTCTAGTCGGTGGTATGTTAGCAATAGCAGGTGGTTCAGGATTCTTAGGTGGTATTATCGCTGGTTTCCTTGCAGGTTATTTAACAGAAGGTATCAAATATGTATTTAAGAACTTACCTCAAATGTTTGAAGGTTTAAAACCTACATTAATTTATCCAATTTTATCAGTATCACTTACTGGATTACTTATGGTGTACGTAGTGAATCCACCAACAGCATGGTTAAACAATTTATTATTAGATGGATTAAATAACTTATGTGGTTCTAATATTATGTTATTAGGTTTAGTAGTTCGTGCAATGATGGCAATAGATATGGGTGGTCCATTTAATAAAGCGGCATACGTATTTGCAACAGCAGCGTTAACTGAAGGAAACGCAGCAGCAATTACGGCAGCTATGGTTGGTGGTATGATTCCGCCAATAGCAATTGCAACAGCGATGTTAATCTTTAGAAAGAAATTTACTAAAGCGCAAAAAGGTTCTATTATTCCAAACTATGTGATGGGATTATCATTCATTACAGAAGGTGCTATTCCATTTGCAGCAGCAGATCCATTACGTGTCATTCCATCAATGATGGTTGGTTCAGGTATTGGTGGAGCGTTAGCTTTAGGATTAGGTTCAAGAATTCAAGCACCACATGGCGGTATCTTTGTTATATTCGCAACTGACTTCGGTCATGTATTACAAACATTACTAGCAGTCGTTATCGGTGCATTAGTTGCAGTAATTATTTATGGTGTTATTAAACCTAAATTAACGAAAGAGCAACTTGAAATCGCAGAAGAAGTAGAATAATCAATATATCGTACTAAATTAAAAGCTGTCTACAGAGTTGTGGAGTTGTGACTTTGTAGACAGCTTTTTTTAATCATTACCTTAAATCCTCGGCCAAAAGTATGATGCTGATTTAACATGTTTAAAATTGAAAAGTTGAGGAAATTTTTATATGATTAAATTAAATTATTATAATATGTAGAAAATGGTAAACATAGGGAAAGATGTGAACAATGTTATATTACAAGACAATTATCAAATCAAATGACGCAGAATGGGTTACGTTGATACACGGAGCTGGTGGTAGTTCTTCGATATGGTTTAAACAAATGAGATATTATAGGAAACATTTTAATATATTACTCGTAGATTTAAGAGGACATGGGAAGTCTGCGAATAAAGAATGGAAGAAAAATGATTCATTTGAACATTTAGCAAAAGAAGTGGTAGATGTATTGGATCATTTAAATATAGACAAGACACATATTATTGGTATGAGCCTTGGCACAATTGTTGGCCAAACAATGGCGCAATCATATCCGGAGAGAATAACGACATTGGTTTTAGGTGGGGCTATCATTAATGTGAATTTAAGGACTAAATTCTTGTTAGCAATTGGCCGTACGATTATGAACTTTGTACCGTATATGTTGCTTTATAAATTATTTGCTTACATCATTATGCCTAGGAAAGCTCATGAAGAATCAAGATTACGATTTGTGAATGAAGCTAAGAAAGTGTCTCAAAAGCAATTTATTAAATGGGTTAAATTAACGAAGCTTGTGAATCCTTATTTAGCACATTTACAAGTTGCAACAAGAGATATTCCAACGCTCTTTATTATGGGGGAAGAAGATTATTTATTTATGCCACCAGTAGAAAGACTCGTTAAAGAGAATGAAAACTTTTCAATAGAAATAATCGAGCAAGCTGGTCACGTATGTAATATTGATCAACCAGAAGCTTTTAATAAAATTAGTTCTAAATTTATCATGCAACATGTTGGAACAACAGCTATATAAAGAATGTATGTGTAGACTTCTACATTTACATTCTTTCTTATATGATTTAAATGGAGATAAAAATATGATACACTAAAAATAATATGCTAATATCGGGGGAGGTGACGCTAAATGGGAAGGATTTAGTTTTGAAAACGTATATCATAAATAAACTTATTGAACAAAATCATACAAAGGTGGCCATAGCGTCACCGCAAAATATTTGGAGGTGAATCCCTAGAAATAGGGAACTAATTGGAAATTTCGACCATAATAAACTTTATTGTATTCTTTATATTAATTGCATTTACAATGGTATTTGTAGGATCTGAATTCGCACTTGTAAAGGTGCGTATAACTAGAATTGAACAATTAATTTCTGAAGGAAGTAAATCAGCTAAAATTGTACATAAAATGATCAAAGAACTAGATTATTATTTATCTGCATGTCAGCTTGGTATTACTGTAACATCACTAGGATTAGGTTGGATTGGTGAACCAACATTTGAAGTATTAATACATCCTGTATTAGACTTCTTTAACTTACCAGACGCATTAACAACAACTTTCTCCATAGCGATCAGTTTCTTAATTGTAACGTTTATCCATGTAGTAGTTGGTGAATTAGCACCAAAAACGGTAGCAATTCAACAGGCAGAAAGACTTACACTTGTCTTCGGCCGACCATTATATTATTTCGGTATCGTTATGAAACCGTTAATTTGGTCAATGAATGGTGCAGCACGTATTCTAGTTAGAACAATAGGTATTCAACCTACTAACGAAGAACAAGCAATGTCAGAAGAAGAATTAAAGCTTATCATGACTCAAAGTTATCAAAGTGGTGAAATCAATCACACTGAATTAGCTTATATGCAAAATATTTTCTCATTCGATGAAAGATTAGCAAAAGATATCATGGTACCTAGAACACAAATGGTTACATTAACAGAACCATTTAATATTGAAGAATTATTAGAAATTATAAATGAACATCATTATACACGTTACCCAATTACTGAAGATGGTGATAAAGACCATATTAAAGGCTTTATCAATGTTAAAGAATTTTTAACAGAATACGCTTCAGGTGAACAAATTAAAATTAATAACTACGTTCATGACTTACCACTTATTCACGAAGTTACAAGAATTAGTGATGCATTAGTAAAAATGCAAAAAGATCATGTTCATATGGCGTTAGTTATTGATGAATACGGCGGTACAGCTGGTGTCATCACGATGGAAGATATATTAGAAGAAATCGTTGGTGAAATTCGTGATGAATTTGATGATGATGAAGTAAATGATATCATTCAAACTGGTGAAGACACTTACCAAATTAATGGACGTGTAACTTTATCAGAATTAGAAGAAAAATTCGGAATTGAATTTGTGGATTCAGACGATATTGATACAATTGGTGGTTGGTTACAAGCACATAACCCAGAAATTGAAAAAGACGACTATGTCGATACAGAATATGATAAATGGGTTGTTATTGATGTTGAAAATCACCAAATTAAGACAGTTGCTTTACACAAAGATTTTATAAAAGAAAGAAAAAGTATATTTGACGAAGACGAAGAAGACGAGGATTAAAACGTGAGCAAAACTACATTAACATCATTATTTAGGTTTACAGGATATTTAGAAGGTGGATCATTACTGTTATTAGTATTTATAGCAATGCCTATCAAGTATATGTTGAGTAATCCAAATGTAGTTTCGGTATTAGGCATGATACATGGTGGATTATTTTCAATGTATGTCATTATGATATTGGTAATGGCACTGATTGTTAGAATTCATATAAAGTGGCCAGTCATTGCTTTTATAACAGCTTTTATTCCTTTTGGCACATTTATATTTGATCATTTCTTTATAAATGGCAAATCTTATGAAAAGATAACGCAATCATAAATTGATAATATGAGCATGGGACAAATATTTGGATCCTGTGCTCTTTTTTTATTGTATTAATTACAAAAGTCGTCAGAAGTGTAACTAAGGGCGTCCATAGTAACAAAAGTCTGGAGAAGTGTAACTAAGGCAGCACATACAGTTTTGTTTTAATGAAGATCATCATGTAAAATAGGGAATATAGTAGAAAGATTGAGAGAGGAACCATATTTATGAGAATTAATAAATTTCTAAGTGAAGCTGGTGTATGTTCGAGGAGAGGTGCTGATAAATGGATAAGTGCTAATCGCGTTCAAATTAATGACGAATATGCGACACTAGGATCTCAAGTTGAAAGTACGGATGTTGTGAAGGTTGATGGTGAAGTCATTACAATTGATAAAGGCTATGTATATATAGCACTCAATAAACCACGTGGTATCACATCTACTACTGAGACACATGTTAAAGGTAATGTTGTAGACTACGTCAATCATCATGAAAGAATTTTTCACATTGGCAGATTAGATAAAGATTCAGAAGGATTATTACTTCTTACTAGTGATGGAGATATCGTTAATGAAATATTACGTGCTGAAAATCATCATGAAAAAGAATATGTCGTTTCAGTAGATAAGCCTTTAACGAAAGACTTCTTAAAGCAAATGTCTGAAGGTGTTGAAATCTTAAATCAAAAGACACTTCCAGCGAAAGTATCGCAAATTAATGATAGAACTTTTAAAATTGTTTTAACGCAAGGTTTGAATCGTCAAATTAGACGTATGTGTGAAACGTTAGGATATAATGTGAAAAAATTAAAAAGAATTCGTATTATGAATATTAAGCTTGATGGTATTAAATATGGTGAATGGCGTGATTTAACGAAAGAAGAATTTGAAGAACTGACACGTTCGCTCGCTTATACACCTAAAAGAGACCGTATGACATCTAAATAAAGGGGATAATAAAATGGTTAAATTAAATAATAATGTAGAGATACCAGAATTAGGTTTAGGCGTGTACAAAATTGAAGATGCTGATGTTGAGAGAGTAATCCATACAGCAATTGATGCAGGATATCGCGCGATAGATACAGCTTGGTTTTATAAAAATGAAAAAGCATTAGGCGAAGCTTTAAAAACAGTCAATATTAAGCGAGAAGATTTATTTATTACAACTAAATTATGGAATGACTTCCAAGGGTATGATGCAACTATTAAAGCGTTTAATGACTCATTAGAATCATTGCAACTTACGTATATCGATATGTATTTAATTCATTGGCCGTGTCCTGCAGACGGATTGTTTATTGATACGTATAAAGCATTAGAAACGTTATATAAAGAAGGCAAAATTAAAGCGATTGGTGTATGTAATTTTAAAGAACATCATTTAGATCAATTATTAGCTGAAACTGAAGTTGTCCCTGCAGTTAACCAAGTTGAATTTCATCCGTTATTTAATCAAAAAGCATTACAAGCATATTGTGAAAGTAAAGGAATTAAATTAATGGCTTGGAGTCCACTAATGAGAGGTGGCGAATGGTTAAATAATTCAGATTTACAAAGTATAGCAGATCAGTATAACAAGACTGTTGCACAAGTTATTATTAAATGGCATTTACAACAAGGTAGACTCGTTATTCCAAAATCTCAAAACGATAATAGAATAAGAGAGAATTTTGATGTATTTGATTTTGAATTGAGTGATGAAGATTTAGCCAAAATCGACCAATTAAATACAGATGAACGTCAATTTAGAGATCCAGATGAAGTAAAAATTGGAGATATGAAGTAAAATACAGAACCTTCACAGATTTGTTTGAATTAAGATGTATTTCATATGCATCTTTTAGTAAAATTAAACTGTGGAGGTGTTTTATTTGTTTAAATTTAAAAAACCAAATCAACATGGTGTATGGTCAATGATTGTACTACCAATCGCATTCGGAATTGCAGCAACTGGTTTTACATACTTTCATTTATTATTGTATTTAGGTGTACTGGCATCTTATTTTATGAGTGACCAAATTTTCTTCTACTTAAAGAAAAGGAAGAAAATAATAGGTTATATTTATACGGCAGGCATATTTGCTTTGATTGTCGTCATATCCTTTATACCAATCGTATTATATAAACCCGTTACGATAGGGATTTTTCTACTGATGGTACCTTTATCATTATTAAATGCCTATTTTGCTAAAAAGAAAAATGAAAGAGCATTTACTAATGATTTAATAGCTGTTTTGATATTCTGTTTATTTGGTGTGATCAGTGCGTTATTAAATGTATCTATCACAGATGTACAATCTTGGTTACCAGTCTTTATATTAAGTTTCTTATATTTCTTCGGTACAATTTTATACGTTAAGACGATGATTAGAGAGAAAAAATCTGTGAAATATAAATGGTCATCTTGGATTTATCATTTATGTATAGTTGTTGTAGGTTTCTTTATACATCCATTAGTTATGTTGATGTATATACCGAGTTTAATACGATCAATCGTTTTATATGGTAAGAAAATAAAAATTATGCATGTAGGCTTAATTGAAATAGCTAATTCAGTATTTGTATTAGTAGTTGGGTCTATATTTTTACATTAAAAAAGCAACCATCAGCGAATGGTTGCTTTAACTTTATCTATTAATTAAAGATTAATTATTTTTTGATTAATTTCAAAATAAATGATAATACAAGAATTAAAATAATTGAACCGATTAGTGCTGGTATGATTGCGACGCCACCCCATACTGGACCCAGGTCTCCAAGTAAAGAACCACCAATCGCTGAACCAATTAAACCGGCAATAATATTACCGACTATGCCGCCAGGTATATCTTTACCTAATATAACACCTGCTAGCCAACCTATTAGGCCACCTACGATTAACATTAATATAAAGCCCATTTGAGTGTACTTCCTTATTTATATTTCTTATTTCTATATTAAAGTACCCTGTTATTCACTATGTGAAACATAATAAGAAGTTTTGAATAACTTTTGCCATAAAATAAACATAATATAAAAAAGGAAGACTGGTATTAATAGAAACCAATGAGGCGTAAGGACAATCATACAGATTAACGCCACAATCGATAATATCTCACCAACTAAACGTGGATGAATAAAGTATCGATATATACCATTTTGGTAAATTTTTGCGAGCCTTTTACCGTCTGATTCAATAGGTTCTGTGAATAACGATAAATAAGCAATGATTTGTCCAAATATAAATAAACTGACACCTAAATAAGGGACAGATTGATAAATTGAAAGTGTACTATCTAAGTAAACAATGTTTAAAGACATACTAAATACAATCGTAATGATATAAAGTACGAAATATTGATTTTCAATGTAGTTTGGAACGTATTTAATTTGAATCCATGTATGTAAAAATGCCCATATAAGTAACATTGTCGTTACTGCAATCGTGATGAAGTTGATTTCTTTGATGATTATAAAGGATATTAAACCATTCAAAGCAATTGTGATTGAAATAGCGTATTGATTGATACGCGATTTCTTATTCATTACTACAAAGTTATATGACATCAAGACGATACACAGAATGATATTAATTGAAACGAGGAATGCCATATCTTTCTCCTGCCTTAAAATAGTCTCATCTAAGAATTATAACAATTTCTAAACATATAATCACTAAATATATGTTTTGTGAAAAAAATTAAAGACCCTTTGACAAATGAATGAAACTTTAATAGTATAAAAGTAAGCTATCTTGTAATACAAAATAGCTGTAAAAATTGGAAGAGGTTATTAAGATGTCGACAATTAAGACACAGATGAGAAAAGGGTTATTAGATGCTTGTATTTTATCTATAATACAATCTCAACCAGTATACGGTTATGAATTATCTCGCAAATTAAATGAACATCAATTTACCGATGTAAGTGAAGGGACAATATATCCTATTTTACTTAGATTATTGAAAAAGGAGTTTATTTATAGTGAGTTTAAGCATAGTGAACAAGGACCGAAAAGAAAATATTATTATATTACAGATAAAGGTCGTGAAGAATTAGAAATCGTACGAAAAGAATGGCTTGAAATTAAGGATCCTATTACTAAATTGTTAAAAGGGAGCAATGAAGATGTGTAGAACTACCAAACAACTCATCAAAGAAAACAACGAGAAGAGAAAGCAGCTAAATGAAACGGATTTAGAAGTTTATGAAGATTTCTTGTTATATGTTAGAACAGACTTGCGCGTAAATGAACATGAATCAGAAGTCATATTAATGGATGTTCTTGATCATTTATTAGAAGCTGTTTCGAATGGTACTACTGCAATTGAATTTTTCGGTCATGATGTTAAAGGTCATGCCGATGATATATTAAACGAACTACCGAATGAATCTAATAAAGCAATTTTAAAAATGGTAGGAATGGGTGTAGCGTACTTCTATAGTATATATTTTGTTATTACAGGTATCGTAGGTATATTTGTTGATTATAAGACGCCACTTATATCTACACTTTTACTTTTACTTATCGTACCAATAGGTGGATTCTTTATTGTTAAAGCATTATTCAATATTATCCAAAGATATATCTTTGATAAATCTAAATATAAGAAGATAAAAGAATCAGCATATGCTGGACTATTAGTTGGTGTTATACCAGCAATTCTAATATTAGTACCTAATCTTGTGTTTAAAGATTTGATGAAAGTTTATATTCCTTGGTGGATCTTCCTTATATTAGGCATAGCAATTTACGCTATATATAAAGTCATGAGTAGAAAGCCAAAAGCTGTATAAATAAGTAAGATAGACCAAAATAAATCAGCACATCACATAACGAGCATTTTCAAGTTAGTGATGTGCTGATTTTATATTGTGTATGCTATTTCCTAGGAAATATTAAACACCTTTTTTATTGCTCCATAACAGTGTATGTAGCTGTGGTAGAACAAAAATATCATTTAAAGTATCATTCATTACTTTATCAATCAGTTGTTCATATTTTTCAAGTAATTTCTCAGTATGGTTTGAAACGCTATCGTCTAGATACGGATTACCTACTTGTAAATAGAACGGGATAGAAGGATATCGATTGTGTATATCTTTAGCAAATTGATAGTCTGCTTCGTCAAAAATCACAACTTTAAGGGAAAGACTTTCTTCCACACATTGTGCGATAACTTCATCTAGTATTGTTAAATTAGGTTTCATACCAGAACTTGGTGGCTTAGGACTAATCGTTAAGTCATCGATTAGTGTCATCCATTCTTGGAATTTAGAGCCTTGAGTTTCAAGTGCGGTCTTTATATTTCTTGCTTTAAGTGCTTCTACGAAAGGTCCTATATTTTTAATCAGAGCAGGGTTACCACCTGATATCGTAACGTGTTGATATTTATTTGGTGCGAGTTGATCTAATTCGGAAATAATATTTTCTGGTTCAAGTAATCGGATATCATCTTTAGCAGAGCCATCCCATGTAAAACTTGAATCACACCAACTACATCTATAATCACAGCCACTTGTTCTAACAAACATCGTTTTTTGACCAATGACTGCACCTTCACCTTGAATCGTTGGACCGAAGATTTCTAACACTGGTATTTTAGGCATTGTGGTCACATTTCTTAGTTGGACGATAAACGACATAACTTGTTGGCGTCTCTCTTACAAATACTTGGACACATTTAGGTTGATTATCGGGTTTATCTAGAGAGGCTTGAACAATATTATAAATAGTTTGAGCAACTTGTTCAGTTGAAGGACTATGATCTTTAAATTCTTCAAAGTCATTTAAAAGTTGATGATCATAACGTTTATGGATTAATAATTTTAATTCACTAAAGTTCACTAAAAATCCCATTTTATCTAATTCGTCGCCAGCAATTGTTAAATTAACAAAATATGTGTGCCCATGTACGTTCATACATTTACCAGCTTCTTCGTGTGGAATATAATATGCACTTGAAAAATTAAAGTCTTTATTCAGTTCGAAAGCATAAGGGTGTTGAACGCTCGGATAGATTTGTTGTAACATTATAAACTTCCTTTCGTTTCTAGGTATTGGTCTAATCCTTGTTTTCTTAATTTACAAGCAGGACATTCACCGCAACCATCACTCATCACACCGTTATAACATGTTAATGTTTTTTCTCTAACATAGTCTAATGCACCTAATTGATCACTTAGTGCCCAAGTTTCTTTTTTATTCAACCACATAAGCGGTGTATGAATGACGAAATCTTTATCCATTGATAAGTTAAGTGACAAGTTCATAGATTTAATAAAGCTATCTCTACAATCTGGATACCCGCTAAAGTCTGTTTCGCAAACACCTGTAATAATATGTTTAGCACCAATTTGGTATGCTAATGCACCGGCAAATGATAAGAATAGCAAATTACGTGCTGGCACAAATGTATTAGGTATGCCGTTTTCATCATTTTCAATTTGCATTGAATGGTCTGTTAGCGCGTTAGGGGATAGTTGTGAAAGTAATGACATATCTAGAATATGATGCTTTAATCCTTGTTCTTTAGCGATATCTTCAGCAACTTTAATTTCTAAATCATGGCGTTGGCCATATTGAAACGTCACTAATTCTACTTCTTTAAAATGTTCTTTCGCATAGAATAAGCATGTTGTACTATCTTGTCCGCCACTGAACACAACAACTGCTTTTTCATTTTTTAATGTTTCTGACATAGTGTTTCTCCTTTATAAAGGCATAAAAAAAGCCTGCCTTCTATAAAAAGGTAGACGTAGGTGTCTAGTTTTTTATAGAGGGTGTAAGCTAGTAACCTCTTAGTTTATTGAATATACAAATGATAATATAATCAAATTGTAAAAGCAAGTTTAGTATATGGTATGATTGACATGAAATTAACGAAAGAAGAGCGAATAAACATATGATTATAATGATAGATAACCACGATTCTTTTACATATAACATTGTCGAGTATATTAATATACTGACGAAAAATGAACAAATAAAAATATTGAAATCTGAAGAGGTTACGTGTGATGTTGTACGTGCAATCAATCCAGATGCGATGATCATTTCACCTGGCCCTGGTCACCCTGATGATTATGTACAGCTAAAGGCATTTCTTCAATCAACTTATACAGAAATACCCATATTAGGTGTATGTCTCGGTTTCCAATTATTGATATCTACTTTTGGTGGCAAAGTCGTAAAAGGTCCACGTCCTGTTCATGGGCACACAGCAACAATTAAACATGATGGGAAAGGTATTTTTGAAGGATTGCCTGAATCATTTGAAGTGGCAAGATATCATTCTTTAATAGCTGACAAACACTATATACCTGAAGGGTTTAAGGTTTCAGCATGGTTAGAAGAAGGTATTCCTATGGCTATAAGACATCAACATTTACCAATTGAAGCGATTCAGTATCATCCGGAAGCTATATTAAGCGAATATGGATTAGAACAAATTGCGAATTTCTTAGTAAAGGCAGGTGTAGAGATTGAAGACACATATACAATTTAAGTATATTTCAGACACTCAAGTAGAAGAGAAATTAAATTATAAATTTGAGAATCCTAGTGTGATTAAATATGCGAGAACGATTGAAGAAGTACCAGAGCTTGTGCATGAAGCAGAGCGCTATCAAAATCAAGGATACTATGTTGTCATGACTTTACCATATGAAAGCGCAGCTGCTTTTGATTCGACGTTAAATGTGTATAAAGCGTCAAATCATTATGGAAGTATTCAAGTATTCGACCAACCCGTCTCAGACTTTAATGATAAAACGCAATATACATATATAAATGAACATATTGAATGGCGAAGAACAAATTCAGATGAACGTTTAGCAAACAATATACATGCAATTCAAGATGAAATTAGACTAGGAAATACGTATCAAGTTAATTATACGACACAACTTGAATCAGAACCGATTCGTCATGGTTATGACTATTATCAATCACTCACAGAGGATGCTAATGGAGATTATCAAGCATATATTGAGCTTGAAGATGAAACGATTATATCCATTTCGCCAGAACTTTTCTTTCAATATGGTCCTTATCAACAAATGCCAAATACAGTATTAACGAAACCTATGAAAGGTACAATTTCGAGAGGAAATCATAAAGCAGAAGATCAAGCCAATTATGAACAACTTAAGCATTCTCAAAAAGACAGAGCAGAAAACGTTATGATTGTAGATTTACTTAGAAATGATTTAAGTAAAATTTCTGAAGTTGGTACGGTTAATGCCATTGATTTATTTAAAATCGAACCTTATCAAACGGTATATCAAATGACCAGTACGATTCGAAGTCAATTGAAAGCACAACAATCATTATTTAATCTACTTCAAGCGCTGTTCCCATGTGGCTCGATAACAGGTGCCCCAAAAGAATCAACGATGGCCATTATCAAACGACTAGAGAATAGACCAAGAGGCATATATTGTGGAACGATAGGTTTGTTGTTACCTGATAACAGAATGATTTTTAATGTTCCAATCAGAACGATACATTCAAATTCAGAAAGAGCAGTTTATGGCGTTGGAGCTGGTATCACAATAGATTCAAATGCTAAAGCTGAAATTGAGGAATTCAAAATGAAATCTAAAATATTAGAAAGCAGACATGTAAATCTTATTGAAACGATGAGATTAGAAAATGGAATAGTTCGAAGACGTCACGAACATACGCACAGAATTTCTACAAGTGCTAAAGCGTTAAATATTCGATTTAATAAAGACGAATGGGATACTATACTTAATGACATGGTTAATACTTATGTAGATGGCACATATAAATTAAGAGTTGAATTAAATTCGGACGGTACATTTAATGTTGATGCTTCACCAATAGTTGATTCATCTCAGCCTTTAACCGCTCAGTTGTTACCGAGTACACCAGTTTCTTCTATTTATACGGTACACAAAACAACTGAACGTCAGCATTTTCAACATAATCATGATACAGATGTCATATTGTATTATAATGAAGAAAATGAAATAACAGAATTTGATATTGGTAATGTCGTTGTTAAAATAGGTGATGCATATATCACGCCTCCATATCATGGGCAATTTTTAAACGGTTGTATGAGGCAAGCATTATTAAAAGATAACCTCATTGTAGAAAAAAATATAACTGTGGAAAAGTTAATCAATGATATCGAAAGTTCAAATAGTGAAATCTACATGATTAATAGTTTGCGAGAATGGACTAAAATAGATTTAAAATTATGATGGTAATATAAAGATACAAATAGTAAAATAGTAAACATCATATAAGGACGGGTGAAAATAGATGTTCTTAACATTATTATATTTAGTAATAGTGATTGTTATTGTATTTTACTTAAAGCGCATCGTTTTAAGTGAATTGAGAAAAGAGAAAAATAAGCAAAGTTTTGCGTATTTATATATTGGATTTGCCGTTGCAATTATTTTTGTAGGCTTATTTGTCAATCAATTAACACATGTATTTATTGATTTAACAGATGTATTTTATCGTAAATAATGATGCTTTATATATAGCAGAATAGAATGAGGTGTCTTAAATGCGCATATATCCTAAGGGCGATTCTGCATTAACTGTAATGAGCGATCGTGAACCTTCGAGACAGCTAACGCATGAAATTAATGAATTTAGATTAGAAATATTGAGTCAAGATATGCCTTTTATAGATGAGGTTATACCTAGTGAAAATAGTTTAATGGTTGTGTATCATCCATATAGCATGATGATGAACTATAATATCAATGAGCCATTTAAATATATGACTGAATTTGTAGAACGTATTATTTATCAGAAAAAACAAGACATTAATGATCGAGAAGTTACAAAGGAATCGATTATGATAGATGTCGTTGTAGGTGGCGAATACGGTCCGGATTTCGATACGTTAACGGACTTGTCTGAAGAAGAACAAAGACAAGTGTTAGAATCTAGAACGTATTTTGTTTCAATGATAGGACATACTCCAGGATGTCCTTATTTATCTGGTTTAAATCATCGATTGCATTCAGGTAATGCACAGTTCAAACAATTTATCCCTAAAGGATCATTGTGTATCGAAAGAGATAAATTATTTATTACGACAACTAATACAAGTGGTGAATGGCCAGTCATTGGTTGGACGAATGTTGAAATATACAATAGACAAAATAATATTTGTAAGCTTAATTTTGGTGATGATATCATCTTAAATATTGTAGATCAACTACAAATCAAGGATGGAGGGTATAAGCCATGTCATTAATTATTCGAGAAGCTGGACTATACTCTTCGATTCAAGATTTAGGAAGGCAAAAACAACAACATATTGGCATTGTTAAAAATGGTTCAATCGACCAATTAAACCATAGACTCGCTAATATGCTTGTAGGTAATGAAGAAGGCGAAGCTTTAATTGAAATGACGATTAAGTTACCGTCTATCCAATTTACAGAACCGACTTTAATCGCATTTACGGGAGCTAACTTCCCAGCATATGTAGATGGTAAGAAAATAGCACCATATAAAATTCATTTAATGGACAAAGGTGAAGTATTAAAATTCGGTGAAGCTGCAAAAGGTACGAGAGGTTATTTAGCAATTGCAGGTGGTATTGTTGCTGAAGAATGGTTAGGTTCAAAATCTACGAGTATCCGTTTAGAAATGGGTGGCTTCCACGGTCGTACTTTACAAGCAGGCGACGAAATTGAAATGTGCCGTAATTACACACCTTTACAAAAAAAGCTATTTGAAAACCTAGAAGATAGCAAAACAGCTTCATGGGGTGTTGACCAATATACATTAGCGTTAAATTATTTAACAGATATATTCCATGTTATATCGGGAGAAGGTATGACGCACTTTAATGAAGCGGAAATCAAACATCTTGAGAGTCAAGTTTATAAAGTATCTAATCGCTTTAATCGAACAGGATTAACATTAGAAGGGAACTCCGTTATTAATCGTAGAATTGTCGATCAGTCATTTTTAAGTGTTAAAAAAGGAACAGTTCTATTAAATGAAGGGAATCAACCGGTCGTAATGTTGAATGATCATCAATCATTATCGAGCTATCCTCAAATTGGAACAATTGCATCTTATCATATCGATAAATTAGCACAAAAAAAGCAAGGTTCAAAACTCATCTTTAAGAAATTAACAATACAAGAAGCGGAACGCAATATGAGAAAACATGCTCAATTCGTTAAGCAAATAAAAACCGGCATTAGATTTAAATTAAATGAAGAATTAAATAAATAATGTCCATGTGTGAATTGTGTCTATTGTGTGCACTTTTTACACATTTCTTATTTGTATTTTAGGTTTTTAGTTGAAATTTCTTGTAAAATAGTATAAATTATAATACTGTACATTAAATATTACAAGAATATTACAACTTTCAATAATATGTAATGAAATAATAATGAAAATTGATATGAGTTGAGATACGGAGGAACAGTATGAAAACTAAAAATAGGAAGATAGGCGTCTTTACTTTCTTCTTGCTAACGATTTTAGCAATTTCACTAAAGACTTATTTTGCCTATTATGTAGATTTGTCACTCGGGGTTAAGGGACTCGTACAGAATTTCATTTTATTAATGAACCCATACAGCTTGATTGCGTTAATATTGAGCGTATTCTTATTCTTTAAGGGAAGAAAGTCGTTCTGGTTTATTTTTATCGCTGGATTTGTATTAACGTTCTTACTATATGCGAACGTCGTGTACTTTAGATTCTTTTCAGATTTCTTAACATTTAGTACTTTGAATCAAGTAAGTAACGTAGAATCAATGTCTGGTGCAGTATATAGTTCATTCTCTTGGTACGATTTTATCTATTTCACAGATACGATTATTTTCTTATTTGTGTTGATCTTTAAGAGAAATAATTTATCAGTTAAAGCATTTCCTAAGAAATTTGTCCCAGTTGTTATGGGTGTAGCTGTCGCACTATTTTTCTTAAACTTAGCGTTTGCTGAGTCAGATAGACCAGAATTATTAACACGTACATTTGACCATAAATATTTAGTTAAATATTTAGGACCTTATAACTTTACGGTTTACGACGGGGTTAAAACGATTCAAAATAATTCACAAAAAGCATTAGCTAGTGAAGATGATTTAACACAAGTTAAAAATTATACAAAACAGAAGTATCAAGAACCTAATAAAGAAACATTCGGTATTGCTAAAGGCAAGAACGTTATTAAAATTCACTTAGAAAGTTTCCAATCTTTCTTAATTAACTTCAAAGTTAATGGTGAAGAAGTAACCCCTTATTTAAACTCTTTAGCTAAAGGTGATAAAGGTTACAAATACTATCCAAACTTCTTCCATCAAACAGGACAAGGTAAAACAGCCGATTCAGAATTAACGATGGATAATAGTATTTTCGGTTTACCACAAGGTTCAGCATTCTCATTAAAAGGTGACAACACTTATCAATCACTACCAGCAATTTTAAGTCAACAAGGCGGCTATGAAACATCAGTTATGCATGGTGATTACAAAACATTCTGGAACAGAGATCAAGTGTACAAGCATTTTGGTGTAGATAAGTTCTATGATGCAACTTATTATGATATGCAACAAAAAAATCTTGAAAACTTAGGCTTAAAAGATGAAGTATTCTTTGATGAATCTATTGCACATCTAAAAGAACAAAAACAACCATTCTATTCTCATTTAATTACGTTGACTAACCATTACCCATTCACATTGAGTGAAGAAGACGCAACGATAGAGAAACCAGATACAGGTAGTGCAACATTAGATGGATACATTCAAACAGCTCGTTATTTAGATGAATCATTAGAAAAATTCATGACAGAACTTAAAAAAGAAGGTTTATATGATGATTCAGTAATCATCATTTACGGAGACCACTATGGTATTTCTGAGAACCATAATAAAGCAATGGCTAATTTACTTGGTGAAGATGAAATCACACCAGCTAAATTCATGGACTTAAACAGAACACCATTCTTTATGAAAGTACCAGGTCTTAAAGGTGGCGTCGATGAAACATACGGTGGCCAAACAGATGTAATGCCTACACTATTAGACGTATTAGGTATTAAATCAAACAACTACATTATGTTTGGTACAGACTTATTAGCTAAAGGACACGATCAAACAGTTGTATTTAGAAATGGTGACTTTATAACGCCAGAATATAAATCAATCGGTAGCACAGTGTACGACAATAAGACTAATAAACCTATGAAGACGAAACCTAAAGATTTAGAAGAGAAGAAAAATAACGTCGAAAAAGAACTCGAATTATCAGACCGGTTATTACATGGAGACTTATTCAGATTCTATGATAACCCTGACTTCAAGAAAGTTAAGCCATCAAACTATGAATACAAATCCGGTAACGGCTATCAAGAAAAATAATTATGAGTAGATGAGTACCACAAAATCATATGATTTTGTGGTACTTTTTTGTGTTGAAATGGGGGTTGTGAGGTGGTTACTATGAGATGTATGTGATATAGGCGAGAAAGTATGATATAGGGTGGAGAAGTATGATTTAGTAGGAGATGTGAGTTAAAGAGGTGGTAAACTCACATCTTTTCAAAAATTATATGATTATTTAGGAATGAACACTTTTGATTAATTAAAAAACATCCAAGTCGTAGCTTAACTTCCTAATAAAGCCAAGAGTGATGTGAACCCAAATATTTGAACTAAACAAATCAAAATATTGGGGTGCATTCTAATGAGGAAAAAATATGAATTTAAATTCAAACTAAAACTTGTAAAAGAATATTTAGAAGGACATCAAAGTTATAGAACAATTGCTTTAAAATATGGTATTTCAAGTTGGTCTGTCCTTCGGATTTGGGTCAATCAATATAAAGAGTTTGGAGAAGAAGGTTTAGAAATAAAAAGTAGAAATACTGTTTATACTAGCGAATTTAAATTATCTGTTTTAAAATTTAGACAAGAAAATATGTTGTCTTATCAAGATACTGCGAATCACTTTAGAATTATTAATCCTATTATCATTGCCAATTGGCAACATCAATTTGATGAAAAGTGTCGTCTTGATATAGATAATAAACAAAAGGGACGATCTCACACTATGACTAAAAAACGATCTGAATCAGATAATAAAAATTTACCTTTAAATGAAAATGAACGTGAAGAACTTGAAAGACTTAGAAATGAAAATGAGACGTTAAAGGCAGGTATAGCTTATCAAAAAAAGTTACAAGCCTTGACCGACATTTACGGAAGCAAAAATCAGAAATAGTAAAGGTCATTAAGGAACTAAATGAAACATATAATATACGATTAAGTATCTTATTTAAAGTCGCTCAAATAGCTAAATCTGTATACTATTATTGGATAAATAAATTTAGTAAAGCTGATAAAGATGAAACATTGATTCAAGTAATAAAAGAAATATGTGAAGAATCAAACCATACCTATGGTTATCGTCGTGTTACACAAGCACTAAGAAATAGAGGTCTTATCGTAAATCATAAAAAAGTACTAAGAATTATGAAAGAACATAATCTAACTTGTACAAAGTTCACACATAGAGGTCGTAAGTATCGTTCCTTTAAAGGTAAAGTTGGTAAAGTAGCTCAAAATATATTAAATCGTAGATTTAAAACAAGTCTCCCATTTCAAAAAGTCGTAACAGATATTACAGAGTTCAAATTAATGAATGGTCAGAAATTATATTTATCACCTTTTATGGACTTATATAGTTCAGAGATTATCAGCTTTAAAATCTCAAGTCGTCCTACATTAGATATAGTCATCAATCCATTAAAAGAAATGATAAAGCGTCGTCCAAACCTAGATCATCGTTTAACGATTCATTCAGATCAAGGCTGGCATTATCAACATTCACAATACACTAGATTATTAAAAGACCATAAAATATTTCAGAGTATGTCTAGAAAAGGTAATTGTCTAGATAATTCAGTTATGGAAAACTTTTTTGGGTTACTTAAACAAGAAATGTATTATGGCCAAGAATTTAAAGATTTTCAGGACCTTGAACAAGCTATTCATCGATATATCGATTTTTATAATAACGAAAGAATCAAATCAAAATTAAAAGGCTTATCTCCCAAAAATTACAGGAGACAAACCTTTGAAATAATATACTAATTAAGGTTTAGATTTTTGGGTTCAGTACAGAGATGGTCCAAGTCGTAGCTTAACTTTCTAATAAAGCCAAGAGATAGCGCAAGTCGTAGCTTAACTCTAACTTAAGCCAAGACATTCCCGACATCGACATCCCCAAAATCTCCCAACATCAATATCCCGAATTCCCACATTCTACACATATCCCTCAACCACCAAATACTAACACATTAAACAATGAAAAAATCCCAATCGTCTGCACGATTGGGATTTTTATTCTATCTAACCTAAGGCGACGTCTAGTATCATCATTATTGTAAAGCCACCCATTAATCCTAATGTTGCTAAGTCAGTGTTGTTACCTGACTGTGATTCGGGGATGAGTTCTTCTACAACGACAAATATCATTGCGCCGGCTGCGAATGCTAATGCATATGGTAAAACTGGTGTCGCGATGACAACTAGTAATGCACCTAACATTGCAAATACAGGTTCAACTAAAGCTGAAGCTTGACCATAGTTAAATGACTTCCATCTTGATAAACCTGATGCACGGATTGGCATCGAGAGTGCTGCGCCTTCTGGAATATTTTGTATACCGATACCGATTGCTAAGCCGAGTGCGCCTAATAATGTTGCGCCTTCATTTCCAGTTGCAACACCACCGAAAGCAACACCGATAGCCATACCTTCAGGAATATTATGCAATGTAATCGCTAAAAATAGCAAAGTGTTTTTGCCTAATTTAGTATCTGGCCCTTCTACTTTTTGACTTTTATCAACTGCGTTTTGGTGTGCATGTGGTATGACAAAGTCTAAAAGTCTGATAAATAATCCACCTAGAAGAAAGCCGATTGCTGCTGGTAACCAAGGCATTGCTAAATGTGAACTTTGTTCTATAGAAGGTTGTAATAAAGACCAAAAACTAGCTGCAATCATGACGCCTGCAGCGAATCCTTGCATTGTATTGATAACTTTTGTGTCTATATTTTTGAACAAGTAAACGAACGATGCACCGAATGCTGTTAGCAGCCATGTGATGATACCTGCGAATAATGCTTGCAAGTATGGTGGAAGTTCTGTAAAAATCTGTTGCATAGTTTTTGCTCCTTCATATCTTTTGTGTGAAAAAAAGTGTATAATATATTAATTGAAAACTGAGAATACTAAAGGATGTTAATTCATGGAATCATATAAAATTGAAAAACTTAATAAGCAATATGGTGACAAAATTATATTTGATGATTTAGATTTATCCATTTCTTACAAAGAACGCATTGGTTTAGTTGGAATCAATGGAACAGGGAAAAGTACTTTGCTTAAAGTTATTGCAAATATTGATGATGATTATGATGCAAAGACATCTTATCCTAACCAATATCAAATTGCATATGCAAGCCAAAAGCCTGAACTTGATGAATCTTTAACAGTAATCGATGAAGTATTAAATAACGAAACTGAAATGACGAAAGTGATTTCTAAATACGAAAATGCTTTAAATCAATATCAACAGACTGGTGAATCTAAAGATTTAGATCTTATGATGAAATATCAATCTGATATGGATCGATTAAATGCATGGGATTACAGTGCAGACGTTAAAACTATTCTATCAAAACTAGGTATAAATGACTATCTTAAAAAAATGGCTACATTAAGCGGTGGACAGAAAAAAAGAGTTGCACTAGCAAAAGAATTAATACGTAAACCAGATTTATTATTATTAGATGAACCGACAAACCATTTAGACATTGAAGGAATTGAATGGCTTGTTAACTATATTAAACAATACCCCCACACAATCATGTTTGCTACACATGATCGTCATTTCTTAAATCAAGTTTCTACAAGAATTGTTGAACTTTCAAATGGTAAACTCACAAGTTATCCAGGTAATTATGAAGCGTATATTGAAGCAAGAGCTGAAAAAGAAGAAATTGAAGCACAACAACATGTTAAAAAGAAAGCGCTGTATAAACAAGAATTGCATTGGATGAGACAAGGTGCTAAAGCTAGATCAACAAAACAACAAGCGAGAATCCAAAGATTTAATACGTTAGAAGAAGATTTATCAAACAGAAAAACACAAGGTGAAGCAAGTTTGAATTTAGCGCATTCACGCCTTGGTAAACAAGTATTTGAGTTAGACGATATTTCTAAATCTGTCGGAGATAGAAAGTTATTTGAACACTTTACAACAATTATTCAAAAAGGCGATAGAATTGGTATTGTTGGAGAAAATGGTGCAGGTAAAACAACATTACTCAATATTATTAGTGGATTAGATCAAACTTTTGAAGGTAATCTCATTACTGGTCAAACTGTAAAAATTGCTTATTTTAAACAGCAAGATGAAAGTTTAACTTCAGATAAGAGAATGATTGATTATCTAAGAGAAGAAAGTGAAGTTGCTAAAGAAAAAGATGGCACAGTTGTATCTGTTACGCAGTTGTTAGAAAGATTTCTATTCCCAAGTCAGACGCATGGCACTCAAATTAATAAATTATCAGGTGGAGAACAAAAACGTTTATATTTATTAAAACTATTAGTTCACGAACCGAATGTATTAATTCTTGATGAGCCTACAAACGATTTAGATACTGAAACTTTAACAATATTAGAAGCTTATATTAATGAGTTCGGTGGAACGGTTATAACGGTAAGTCATGATAGATACTTCTTAAATAAAGTGGCCAATAAATACTGGTATATCCATGATCAACAAATTGAACCTATGTTAGGTACATTTGAAGATTATTTAGAATATAAAAGAGCGCTTGAGAAAAAAGCAACACAACAACATAAAGAAGTTCAAAAAACAGAAACGAAGCCTAAGACTTCTGCAAGATTATCGTTCAAAGAAAAGCGTGAACTAGAACAACTCGAGAAAAATATCGAATATATAGAAACAAGATTAGAAGAAATTGACCAAGAAATGGTTGAACATGCAACAAATTATGAAAAATTAAATGAACTCGCAAATGAAAAGACATCAATTGAAACGCAATATGAAGAAGATTATATGCGTTGGTCATCCTTATCAGACAGATTATAAGCGTATAGAGGTGTATATATAGATGCAAAATATTTTAAAAGAGTATTTCGGATATCAACAATTTAGAGATGGACAGAAAGAAATTATTGATAAAGTTATTGATCATCGTCCCACTTTAGGTGTTATGCCAACAGGTGGCGGTAAATCGATTTGTTATCAAGTACCAGGTCTATATTTAGATGGATTAACGATTGTAATTAGTCCATTGATTTCATTAATGAAAGACCAAGTTGATAGCTTGAGATCGATGGGAATCAAAGCTGAATTTTTAAACAGTACTTTAACAGCCAAAGAGAAAAAAAGAGTAGAGAATGAACTTGTCTCAGGACAGTTGAAATTTCTATATATTGCACCTGAAAGATTTAATCAACCGCAGTTTATACAAATGTTGAACAAATGTAATGTACAGCTCATCGCATTTGATGAAGCACATTGTATTTCGAAGTGGGGACATGATTTTAGACCAAGTTATCAAGAAGTGATTACACATGTTATGAGCTTGCCTCATCATTTTAGATTGGTGGCATTAACAGCAACAGCTACTAAGGAAGTACAAGAAGATATCTCTCAAAAATTAGGAATTGCTGAAAGTGATATTGTTGAAACGTCTATTAAACGTGAAAACTTAACATTTAAAGTGAACAATACATATCAGAGACTTAATTTTGTTAAAGATTATGTGAAGAAAAATATTCATCAATCAGGGATTATTTATTGTTCTACTAGAAAACAAGTCGAACAATTAAGTGAAACATTTGATGATTTAGAAATTAAGAATGTGATGTATCATGCAGGCTTACCAAAAGATGAAAGAGAACGTGCGCAACGTAAATTTATTGAAGATGATATCAAATTAGCAATCGCAACAAATGCTTTTGGTATGGGTATTGATAAATCAAATGTTAGATTCGTGATTCATTATAATATGCCGCAAGATATCGAATCATATTATCAAGAGGCTGGTCGTGCTGGTCGTGATCAGTTAGACAGTGAATGTATCTTATTATTCTCAGACCGTGATATAGACCTTCAAAAATTCTTCATTTCTTCAAGTTCTGCAGATGATGAATATAAAGAAAAGCAAGGCGAAAAGCTTCGACAAATGATTCAATATACGAAGACGACTAAATGTTTAGAAGCGATGATGATTCATTACTTTAATCCTGATGAAAAATTAGAAGAGTGTGGCAGATGCTCTAGTTGTTTACAATCAGAAAAATCCTATAACATGACAACTGAAGCACAAAAAATATTAAGTTGTATCGCAAGGTTAAAACAAAAAGAAAAACGTAATATGATCATACAAGTATTAAGAGGCGAACAAACACCTCAAATAACAGCTTTAGGATATGATGAACTCAGTACTTATGGCATTTTAAAAGATTATACGACGAATGAATGTCATCATTTACTAGATGAATTACGTTATAAAGGCTATTTAAATGAACATAAAGAAATATTAAGTGTTGATCAAGAAGCTATGGATGTATTGCGTGGAAAAGTTGAAATTATGACAACACCATTTAAATCTAAGCCGAAAGAAATCGTTGATATCCAAACAATTACAGATGTTGATAGATCTTTATTTGATCGATTAATAGAAGTTAGAAAAGATTTAAGTAAAGAATTAGAAGTTTCACCACTTTCTATTTTCTCTGACCAAATTTTAGAGCAATTTGCTAAAAGATTACCTGAATCTAAAAAAGAAATGATTTTAATAGATGGTATTGGTAGTTATAAATTGAAACACTATTGTCCGATATTTATTGAAACTATTAAAAATTATAAACAACCCATTTAAGAAGAATAGGCATTTTATTGTGAAATTAGGGTAAATAATATAGAAGAAATTCTAGCACTGATAAAAAAGAGGAATGTGGTGTCTATTAATGATTAAGTTTGAAGCTGTTTCAAAGATATACGGGGATAAGAAAGCAGTAGATAATGTAAGTTTTAATATTAATGAAGGTGAATTTTTTGTACTGATAGGACCTTCTGGATGTGGGAAGACTACAACACTTAAAATGATTAACAGGCTAATACCTTTATCAGAAGGATTTATATATTTTAACGATAAACCAATAAGTGATTATGATGTTGCGGAGATGCGATGGGATATTGGATATGTACTCCAACAAATTGCACTATTCCCGCATATGACGATTAAAGAAAATATCGCGCAAGTACCAGAGATGAAGAAATGGAAAAAGAAAGATATTACTAATAGAGTAGATGAATTGCTCACTATGGTTGGTTTAGATCCTGAAACATATCGAGATAGATATCCAAGTGAGTTATCTGGTGGCCAACAACAACGTATTGGCGTTATTCGAGCACTTGCTTCCGATCCGCCTGTTGTTTTAATGGATGAACCATTTAGTGCACTAGATCCCATTAGTAGAAAGAATCTACAAGATGATTTACTTGAACTTCAATCGCAAATTAAAAAAACAATCGTCTTTGTAACGCATGATATTGAAGAAGCGATGAAAATGGGAGACCGTATTTGTTTATTGAATCAAGGATATGTGGAGCAAATTGGAACGACAGAAGACTTTATTCATCGACCTAAGAATGATTTCGTAAAATCATTTATTGGTAATGTGGATGCGCATGTATTGAAGCAAGTGAAGCTCGGTGATATTGCGCAACCAATTTCAGACGTAAATACACAATCTATTGATCAATATCCTAAAGTATCACCAGATCAAACAATTGACGATATATATGGATTATTAGCAGAACACGAAGCAATTGTGATGGATTCAGAAAATGCAGCACCAAGTCATATTGTGACTAGACAATATGTGTTTAGTTATTTAGCTGAAAAGAATAGAGGTGTTTCTTCATGAATGCCTTAATCGAAACACTTTCAAGCCGTAAAGGGCAACTTTTAGAAACGTTAATTGAACATATTCAATTATCATTTATTGCACTTTTAATCGCAGTCGTTATCGCAGTTCCGTTAGGTATATTACTGACGAAGACTAAAAAGCTAGCCGAAGTTATTATTAACATCACAGCTGTATTGCAAACAATACCATCTCTTGCTTTACTAGGTTTAATGATTCCGCTATTTGGTATAGGGCGTATACCGGCAATTATTGCACTTGTTATATACGCGTTATTACCGATATTAAGGAATACATATACCGGTATTAAAGAAGTAGACCCTTCATTGATTGAAGCGGCACGTGGTATAGGTATGAAGACTGGTAGAAGATTGTCTAAAGTTGAGTTACCACTTGCAATGCCAGTTATGATGGCTGGTATTCGAACAGCTATGGTATTAATTATTGGTACAGCAACATTAGCAGCTTTAATAGGTGCTGGTGGTCTAGGGGATTTAATATTATTAGGTATTGATCGAAATAATACATCTCTTATATTACTAGGTGCGATTCCTGCAGCTATTTTAGCGATTTTCTTTGATGTATTTTTAAGAATTTTAGAAAGAATTTCATACAAAAAATCTTTAATTATTCTTGGAACAATATTAGTTATATTCTTATTATCTGTGACGATTCCTTTATTTGCTCAAAAAGGTGATAAAATGACTTTAGCAGGTAAGTTAGGATCTGAACCAGAAGTTATCACAAATATGTATAAGATTTTAATTGAAGAAGAAACAGACAACACTGTTGAAGTTAAAGCAGGTATGGGTAAGACTTCCTTCCTATTTAATGCATTAAAGTCTGACGAAATAGATGGATATTTAGAATTCACAGGTACAGTCCTTGGTGAATTAACGAAAGAAACACCTAAATCAACAACTGAGAAAGAAGTGTATAATCAAGCTAATAATAGTCTTGATAAAAAGTTTGATATGCAATTGCTCGAACCGATGAAATATAATAATACGTATGCTTTAGCAGTTAAAAAAGAATATGCTGAAAAACATAATATTAAAACTATTTCAGATTTAAGAAAAGTTGAAGATGAGATTCGACCTGGATTCACTTTAGAGTTTAATGACCGCGAAGATGGTTACAAAGGTATTCAAAAGAAATATGATTTAAACTTTAAAGATGTTAAAACAATGGAACCTAAATTAAGATATCAAGCGCTTGAAAGTAATGATATTGATTTAATTGATGCATATTCAACAGATGCTGAGCTTAAAGAATATGACATGGTTGTCTTAGAAGACGACAAAAAATTATTCCCACCATACCAAGGTGCACCACTTATGAAAAAAGAAACAATTAAAAAGCATCCAGATGTGGTGAAAGCTATGAATAAATTAAAAGGCAAAATATCTGATGAAGAAATGCAAGAAATGAATTATAGAGTTACAATCAAGGATGAAGATGCTTATCAAGTCGCGAAAGAATATTTACAGAAGAATGACTTGATTGATTAAATACCATTGATTTATGAAAATGATTAGGTCTATAATACTAATAAATTAACAAACGGTAAATTTCGGTTTACCGTTTTTATATTTCAACTTGGAGGTCTAAAAATGAAGCAACAATTAAGTGAATTACAAGCATACCAACCGGGGTTATCTCCGAGACAATTAAAAGAAAAGTACGGCATAGATGGAGACATGGTCAAACTTGCTTCAAATGAGAATTTATATGGTCCTTCACCAAATGTTAAAGAAGCAATCAAAGCTAATTTAGATGAATTATTCTTCTATCCAGAAGTGAAACAATTTGAAGTGAAAGAAACTTTAAGTACATTTCTCAATGTGAAGAAAGAACAAATATTCTTTGGTTCAGGTTTAGATGAAGTGATTATGATTATTTCAAGAGCAGTTCTTGAAAAAGATGATGAAATCTTAACGAGTGACATGACATTTGGACAGTATAGACATCATGCTATTATTGAAAGTGCCCAAGTTAAAACAACACCAATTAAAGATGGATATTTTGATTTAGATGCAATGTATGAACAAATTACAGATAAAACGAAACTGATTTGGATTTGTAATCCGAATAACCCAACAGGCACATATTTGTCTCATGATGCAATAGAAGCATTTATTCAAAAAGTACCAGATGATATTATCGTTTTAATAGATGAAGCATATATTGAATTTGCTGTTGCTGAAGATATGCCAAATAGCTTAGAATTGCTTTCAAAATATAATCAAGTCGTTGTCTTACGTACACTTTCTAAAGCGTATGGATTAGCAGCACAACGTATTGGTTATGCAATCGCGAATGAATCATTATTAGACCAATTAGATATTGTCAGATTACCATTCAATGTAACGTCACTTTCAGCTGTTGCAGCAGATGCTGCGATTAAAGATCAAGCTTACTTAAAAGACATTACAACAAAGAATCGTCATGAAATCCAAAAATTCTTAAATGCATCATTTAAAGAACATATTTACGATAGCCAAACGAACTTTATATACGTTAATACAGACGAACCTCAAGTATTATATGATTATTTAATTAAAGAAGGCTTTATTACAAGACCATTCCCAAATGGTGTGCGTATTACGATGGGCTTTAGTGAACATAACGATAAGATGATACAAGTATTAGAAGAATTCTTTAAAACACACAGTTCGTAATAAAGGAAAGACAATACGTTCTTTGGTATACTAGTAGACATTGATATATAAAGGAGAAGGTATAATGACGAAGCAAACAATTGGTATCGATATGGATGAAGTGCTAGCTGACACAATAAAAAAACTTTTAAGACGTTACAATGAAGAAACTTCTTCTAATGTTACTATAGAAGAACTTAAAGGTACTAAAATCCGTAATATGATGCCTGAACATCAAGGTATTTTGACAAGTATTTTAAGAGAAGATGGATTTTTTAGAGACTTAGAAGTATTTCCAAACGCTGTAGAAGTTGTACAGAAGTTAAATGAATACTATGACGTTTATATTGTTACAGCAGCGATGGACGTACCAACATCATTTGCTGATAAGTATGCTTGGCTAAGAGAACATATGCCATTCTTAGACCCTCAACACTTTGTATTTTGTGGAGATAAAGGTATCGTCAATACAGATTATTTAATTGATGATAATCCTAAACAACTAGAAAGCTTCAATAATCATTCTATTATGTATGCAGCAGATCATAATATTAATATTGATAAATGGCCAAAAGTTCAAAACTGGAAAGAAGTAGAAGCATATTTCTTAGGTGAAAACGGGGAATATAACAAACAAAAAGAATCTTTATCTGAATCATATAAATAAAGTAAAAGACTGGGACATAATGTAATGTCTCAGTCTTTTTTAATATCTTGGCAGTAGATGACTGAATTGAAATGCGCTTGTACCAAGCTTTTTCAACTCTAGTCATCCTTGCCGGGGCGGGACTACGAAATCTTTTTTTACAAATTAGATTTCTGTCCTGCTCCCTTCTTAATGTATGCCTTGCATAATTTTTTTAATTTTTGGTGTCATTGATAATACAATAAGCGAAACGACAATAGCGATTGCGCCGATTAAACCAAAGTAGTTCTGTTGACCTAATGGCTCAATCAATTTAACTAATTGTCCATTAATACCTTGTGCTGTTGCGTTCGTTAAGAACCAAAGACTAAGCATTTGTGCTGAAAAGGCTTTTGGTGCAAGTTTAACTGAAACACTTGATCCAGTAGGTGATAAACATAATTCCCCTATAACACAAAGGAAGAAGCTAAGTACTAACCAAATTGGATTCATCAGTTCTGCTTGTTGCATCATCATTGCAATCATCATAGCAATAAATGAAATACCAGCAAACGCTAATCCAATTACAAATTTAAGTGGTGTAGAAGGATTGTATTTACCTAATTTTTGCCACAAGAATGAAATAACTGGTGCAAATAGAACGATGAAGATAGGGTTAATAGATTGGAACCAACCTGCTGGTATCACGAAATTAATACCATATGCATTTAAATCTAATTGTGTATGTTCTTGTGCGAATACACCAAGTACGTTTGATCCTTGTTCTTGAATGCTCCAGAATAAAACAGAAGCTAAAAACAATGGTACATACGCAAGTAATCTTGATTTTTCTGTTTGATCTATATCAGGGCTTCTATACATAATTGTCCAGTAAACAAATGGTATAACGATACCGATAATTAAAACAATTAAACTGATTGAATTAAATGTAAGATGACCTGTTAAATATAAAATAGCTAAAAGAATAACAATACCGATTGCACTATATGTAAACATTTTAGCGTATTTAACTTTTTCTTTATGATTGAGTGGGTTAGAAGGATGATTTTCAACTTCCCCAAGACTTCTTTTTTGGAATAGAATGTATGCTACTAAAGCTAAAAGCATACCGAAAGCTGCGATTGAGAATCCTTGGTGGAAACCAACGCTTACACGTACTTTGTCGATAATAAGTGGTGATAATAAAGCACCCATATTAACTGACATATAAAAGATAACAAAACCTGCGTCTAATCTATTATCATTCTTAGGATATAAACCACCCACAACATTTGAAATGTTAGGTTTCATAAGTCCTGAACCTACAATGATTAATATCATAGAAATAAGAAATGCACCTAAACCAAACGGTAATGATAACACTAAATGACCTAGCATAATAAGTACTGCACCATACATTAATGATCTACGAGAGCCGAGTAATCTATCAGCTACCCAACCACCTAATATACCTGTCATAAATATTAATGAACCATACATGGCCATAATTTGTTGTGCTGTAATTTTATCTAAACCTAGTCCGCCTTGGCTGACAGTAAAGTATAAATAATACAGTAAAATTGCACGCATTCCATAATAACTAAAACGTTCCCAGAATTCTACAAAGAACAATATACCTAAGCCGCGAGGATGTCCAAAAAATCCATGTTGAGGGACAGTTTCAACCATTTCCTCTCGCGTCATTTTGCCCATAAAAAATCGCTTCCTTTCTAAACTTCCCCCGATTGTCAGGTAAGTTTAAAGAACATTTTAACCCTATATGTTAGTTAATTCAATAAAATTTTAATAAGTTCTAATATTGCGAATATTCTAAAATAATTAATATATCAATTATAAGTATTTTTACACATATTAGTTAATTGTGTAATAGGTATAGGGAGGGAGAGGATTTTTGTATGGGATCTTGGTGGTGTCGTTAGGGACAGAATTCCGAGAAATGTCTCTAAGCGAGCGCCTACCTAATTACCAGAATTCAGAATAATGGAAGATACAGCGTTCTAACTACCACTTAACTCCCACCAATCAAAACTTTCCTCATACTAAAAAAAGGCAAGGACAACTTTTGTTGTCCTTGCCTCGTAATTGGCTAGGTCTTATTTTACGCCGGCCATTAATGTTTTAATTTTTGGACTTGCTACAAGTAAGATGATTGAAATGATGATTGCGAATATACCTGAGTATAAGAAATAATCATTAGAACTAATACTTGTATAAATTTTTACCATTTGAGCATTCAAACCTTGAGCCATAGCGTTTGATAAGAACCAAACACTCATCATTTGAGCTGTGAATGCTTTTGGTGCTAATTTAGTCGTTGTTGATAATGCGATTGGTGATATACAAAGCTCACCTAATGTTACTAATAAGAAACTTAAGAATAACCAAACTGGGTTAATTAATGTTGATGCGTCTGATAATGGAACGACCATAATAATATATGAAAGTCCTGCTAAGAATACACCTATAGCAAATTTATAAACAGTAGGTGGGTTGAATTTACCTAATTTAACCCATAACACTGAGAACAATGGTGCTAAAATAATAATGAAGAATGGGTTAAGTGATTGGAACCAAGCTGCTGGTATATTAAAATCAATTGCGCCACCTGTTAATTTAGCCATGCTTAATTGTGTCTTAGTATCTGCAAATTGTGCTAATACTGTAGAACCTTGCTCTTGAATCATCCAGAATGCTACTGCTGCAATGAATAATGGTATATATGCATATACACGTGTACGTTCATAATCTTCAGTCTTTTTACTTAATGAAATTTTTACGAAATAGTAAATTGGTAGAGCAACACCAAGTATTGAAATAAAGTTTGCGAAATTAGGCAATGTTAATTGTCCGAATAGACTAAGGATGAAACAAACAATTGCGATAATTACAACAGTGATACCAACAATTTTGACCATTTTTTTCTTTTCAGAAGATGATAATGGATCGGGTACTTCGATACCTGCTAAACCTAAATATTTCTTGTTTGTGATGAAATAAATGATTAAACCTATGAACATACCAACTGCTGCTACTGCAAAACCAGCATGGAAGCCTACGTTTACTTGTAACCAACCGATTAATAATGGTGAAATTAAAGCACCTAAGTTGATTGACATGTAGAAAATAGTAAATGCTGAATCAATTCTTGGGTCATTCTTTTCATATAATAAACCTACTGTAGAAGAAATGTTTGGTTTCAATAATCCTGTACCAATAATTAAGAATAATAGTGCAATTAATAGCAATGTAAAATTATTTGGTAGTGATAATAAGATGTGACCAATCATGATGAGTATTCCACCGTAGAATAATGCATGACGTGTACCAGTAATTCTATCAGCAATCCATCCACCGATAACACCACTCATATAAATAAGTGCACCGTAGATAGAGACGATTTGTAGTGCTAAACCTTGATCAATACCAAAGCCGCCTTTTGCTACTGAATAGTAAATGTAGTAGGCAAGAATAGCCTTCATTCCATAATAACTAAATCTTTCCCAGAATTCGGTAAAGAATAATGTAGCCAAGCCTTTAGGATGACCAAAGAAACCTGTACGTGGTGTACTTTGGATAATTTCCTCGTTAGTATAATGTTTGTTACCCATTTTTTACTTCCCCTCATAATAAACTGTATTCAATTTTAGATATACTTAAAATTGGCACATGTTAAATTGTAAAGCTTTCGCAAAATAAACACAAGGTAAAGATTAACAATATTCATACAATAATGACTATTAAAAATAATAGCGTCAATAGTGGCAAGGCTTAAGATAAATGTGAATAAATTTTTAAAATTGTAAGCGTTTTCTGAATTGGTGAGTAATATGTTTTGAAATGTGAAATTTATGTATATTAAAAGCCGAGTCATGTTGAATATGACTCGGCTAAATACTGTATTCTTATCTGTTGTCGATATTTTCAGGGTATAAATCGTGGTTCATCATACGATACTCTGCCATTTTTTCGTATTTAGAATCTGGTCTTCCGTAATTTGTATAAGGGTCTATAGAAATGCCTCCGCGTGGCGTGAATTTGCCTAAAACTTCTATATAATGGGGGTCCATTAATTCTATTAAATCATTCATAATAACGTTCATACAATCTTCATGAAAATCACCATGGTTTCTAAAACTGAATAAATATAATTTTAATGATTTAGATTCTACCATTTTAACGTTTGGTATATAAGAAATATAAATTGTCGCAAAATCAGGTTGTCCAGTGATTGGACATAAAGAAGTAAATTCTGGACAATTGAATTTTACAAAGTAATCTCTACCTTGATGTTTATTGTCAAACACTTCTAATACTTCAGGTTTGTATTGATCATGATATTGATTGTTTTGATTCCCTAGTAACGTAATATCTTTTAATTCGTCTTTGTTTCTTCCCTCTGACATTATGATTCTCCTTTATTAATTGCTTCTTTAGGTTTAGGATTTCTTTGGGCTTTCTTGAACATATAATAGCCTGCTAAGAATATAATAATGTATCCTAAATAACTGAGTAAATCTGGTACTTCTTTAAATAAGATGAAACCGAGTATTGCACTGAATATGACAGATGCGTATACAAATATTGAAATATCTTTTGCTGCTGCGAAACTATAGGCAATTGTTATACCGAATTGACCAACTGTTGCAAAAACACCTGATAACAATAATATGATGACTTGTGAAAGTGTCATTGGTTCAAATGTAAAGATGACAAATGGAATTAATGCAACCGTAGAAAAGAATGAAAAGTAAAATACTGTTGTATATGATTTTTCACGTTGTCCTAAAGGTCGTAGGGCAGTATAAGCACCTGCAGCAAAAATTCCAGATAATAAACCGATAATTGCTGGCATCATATCTGAATCAAATGTAGGCTTAATTATAAACAATGCACCAAGAATCGCTACAATCATTGCAATTACTTGATATTTGCGTGCTTTTTCATTTAAAAATATCGCACAAAGTAGTATAGTCCAAAATGGGTTTAACTTCATTAACATATCCGCATCACTTAAAACCATGTGATCAATCGCATAAATATTGAGTAATACACCAATAAGTCCAAGTGTAGAGCGTAAAATAAGTAACGGTTGATTTTCTAATTTACCGAAAAATGGTGCTCTATACTTCATGACAAAGTAAATCGGTACAATCATTGCGATGAGGTTTCTGAAAAGTGATTTTTGAAAAACTGGTAAGTCACCAGATAATCTGAAGAATACTGCCATTAAACTAAAACCAATCGAAGAAATGAGTATTGCAATTATTCCTTTTACTGTGGAATTCATGTAAACACCTTCTATTTTTTATCAATGAACATATATTATCATAATTCACTTTAAAAAGTATATGACTTGTTCTGTGATTGTTTTCGACAAATAAATTTTTATGAAAGCAATTTTCAAATGTTGATATAGCAACGCTTAGTCGAAACAAGAAGAAAGTCAACCCTATTTTTTTAAAAAATATAAGGTATTATAAGTGTTATGAATCATTTAAAGTGCTATAATGAATCACATAATATAGTATGTGCTTATAAAACGTAACACTATATCTTGTGTTTTGTGCATTTGAAATAAAAATGAATAAAGTGTTCAATTTTTGTATTTTTTATTTCATTTATACAGTTGAATAAGCATTTACATGTGGTAGGTGAAAGTTTATGAAGATAATTTATTACTCTTTAACTGGTAATGTACGACGGTTCATACAGAGAGCAGGATTGTCTGACACAATGGCTCTCACTGAGGCAAACAAGACAAATGAAATAAATGAACCATTTATAATGGTTACAGGTACAATTGGATTTGGCCAAGTACCTGATACTGTACAAGATTTTTTGAAAGTGAATCATCATAATCTTAAAGCAGTAGCAGGTAGTGGAAATAGAAATTGGGGACAGAATTTCGCGAAAGCTAGTGAAGAAATCGCGAATCAATATCATGTCCCTTTATTGATGAAATTTGAGTTACACGGTAACCAAGCTATAGCAGATGAATTTAAGGAAAAGGTGGTTAATCTCTATGAAAATGATAAACAAGCAAAAGAAAAATCATATTGAATTAAACAATAAAGTAACAAAGAGAAGAGAAGACGGCTTTTTCGATATTGAAAAAGATCAAGAAGCATTAGAAGTATATTTAGAAGAAATTGCAGAAAAAACAATTCAATTCAATGATCCTATTGAACGTTTACACTTTTTAGTTGAACAAGACTTTTATTATGACTTATTTAAAGAATATAGTGAGGCATCATTAAAAGAGATTAACCAGTTTGCAGATTCAATTCCTTTTCAATTTGCAAGTTACATGTCAGCTAGTAAGTTCTTCAAAGATTACGCTTTGAAGACTAATGATAAATCAGAATACCTTGAAACATATAAAGAACACGTTATTATTGTTTCTCTATATTTAGCTAAAGGTAATGTTGAACAAGCTAAACAATTTGTTGAAGGTATGATTGAACAACGTATTCAACCTGCAACACCAACATTCTTAAATGCTGGTAGAGCTAGACGTGGTGAGTTAGTAAGTTGTTTCCTAATAGAAGTAGATGATAGCTTAAATTCAATTAACTTTATTGATTCAACAGCTAAACAATTGAGTAAAATTGGTGGCGGTGTAGCAATCAACTTATCTAAATTGCGTGCACGTGGTGAAGCTATTAAAGGTATTAAAGGTGTTGCTAAAGGGGTATTACCAGTTGCTAAATCACTTGAAGGTGGCTTTAGTTATGCTGATCAACTTGGTCAAAGACCTGGTGCGGGTGCAGTATACTTAAACATCTTCCATTATGATGTATTAGAATTCTTAGATACTAAAAAAGTGAACGCAGATGAAGATATTAGATTATCTACTATTTCTACTGGTTTAATCGTGCCATCTAAATTCTTTGATTTGGCTAAAGAAGGTAAAGATTTCTATATGTTCGCACCACATACTGTTGAACGTGAATATGGTGTGACACTTGATGATATTAATCTTGATGAATACTATGATGAACTTGTAGCAAATCCTAATATCATTAAAAAAGCTAAAGATGCTCGTGATATGTTAAATACAATTGCTCAAACGCAATTACAATCAGGTTATCCTTATTTGATGTTTAAAGATAATGCGAATAAAGTACATCCTAACTCTAATATCGGACAAATCAAAATGAGTAACTTATGTACAGAAATATTCCAATTACAAGAAACGTCAATTATTAACGATTATGGTACTGAAGATGAAATCAAACGTGATATTTCTTGTAACTTAGGTTCATTAAATATTGTAAACGTGATGGAATCTAAGAAATTCCGTGATTCTGTACATATTGGTATGGATGCTTTAACAGTTGTATCTGATGATACAGATATTAAAAATGCACCAGGTGTAAGAAAAGCAAACAATGAGCTACATTCTGTAGGTTTAGGTGTTATGAACTTACACGGTTTCTTAGCTAAAAACAAAATTGGTTATGAATCAGAGCAAGCTAAAGACTTCGCAAATGTTTTCTTCATGATGATGAACTACTATTCTATTGAACGTTCAATGGAAATTGCGAAAGAAAGACAAGAAACATATGTAGATTTCGATAAATCTGATTACGCTTCAGGTAAATACTTTGAAAAATATATCCAACAAGATATTAAACCTGAATACGATAATGTTGCGGCATTATTTGAAGGTTTCGATATTCCAACTGCAGAAGATTGGAAAGCATTAGCAGAAGCTGTTAAAGAACATGGTTTATACCATGCATATAGACTTGCTATTGCACCAACACAAAGTATTTCATATGTACAAAATGCGACAAGTTCTGTTATGCCAATTGTTGACCAAATTGAAAGAAGAACATATGGTAATGCAGAAACGTTTTACCCAATGCCATTCTTATCACCTGAAACAATGTGGTATTACAAATCAGCATTTAATACAGATCAAATGAAATTAATTGATTTAATTGCAACGATTCAAGAGCATGTAGACCAAGGTATTTCTACAATCTTATATGTAAATTCAGAGATTTCAACACGTGAACTTTCAAGATTATACGTATATGCTCACCATAAAGGCTTAAAATCACTTTACTATACACGAAATAAATTATTAAGCGTTGAAGAATGTACAAGTTGCGCAATCTAATCAATTTAATTAAGATAGGAGATCTAACATGAAGGCAGTAAACTGGAATACACAAGAAGATATGACGAATATGTTTTGGCGTCAAAACATCTCACAAATGTGGGTTGAGTCAGAATTTAAAGTATCTAAAGATATAGCAAGTTGGGAAACATTAACAGAACCTGAAAAGAATGCTTTTAAAAAGGCATTAGCTGGTCTTACTGGATTAGATACACATCAAGCTGATGATGGCATGCCTCTAATCATGATGCATACGAAAGACTTACGTAAAAAAGCAGTGTATTCATTTATGGGTATGATGGAACAAATACATGCGAAAAGTTATTCACATATATTTACGACATTATTACCATCTAGTGAAACAAATGAATTATTAGATAAGTGGGTTGTTGAAGAACCACATTTGAAATATAAATCAGAAATGATTGTAGGTAATTATCATAAATTATGGGGTAAAGAAGCTTCAATTTATGATCAATACATGGCTAGAGTATCAAGTGTGTTCTTAGAAACATTCTTATTCTACTCAGGTTTCTACTATCCATTATATTTAGCTGGGCAAGGCCGTATGACAACTTCAGGAGAAATCATCCGTAAAATTTTACTAGATGAATCTATCCACGGTGCATTTACTGGTCTAGATGCACAAAGTTTAAAAAATGAATTGTCACAAGACGAACAAATTAAAGCGGATAGAGAAATGTATCGTATGCTTGATTTACTTTATAAGAATGAATACGAATATACAAAAACATTATATGATGAAATAGGATTGACAAATGATGTTATGAACTACGTAACATATAATGCGAATAAAGCATTAGCTAATTTAGGATTTGAACCATATTACGAAGAAAAAGCGTTCAACCCAATCATTGAGAATGCATTAAATACAAGTACTAAAAACCATGACTTCTTTAGTGTTAAAGGTGACGGTTATGTACTAGCATTAAATGTAGAAGCACTTAAAGATGAAGACTTCATCTTTGATGAAAAGTAAAATAATAAATAGTAGCCTAGGACATGTATTTTGTACTAGGCTATTTTTTTTATGGAAAATAAAAAGTTAACATATTTTTCAATATTTATTGGAATTTATGTGATATTTATTGTTTATAATGAAGATAATAAATTGAAAGGTGGGTTATATTCATGAAAAGAATATTACTAGGGGTATTAACTGTATTAGTTATTTCTGTACTAGCAGCATGTGGAAATGATAAGAAAGAGGATGAGCATCATCATTCAGAACATAAGTCTTCTGATAAACCTCAAGCTTTGGAAGTCGCTTTAGATGTGCCTAAAGAAGCTAAAAGTGGTGAAGAAGTAGAGCTTTCTGCAAAAGTGACACTTGGAGATGAAAAAGTAAAAGATGCAGATGAAGTGATGTTTGAAATCGTTAAAGATGGGGACAAAAAATCTTCAGAAATGAAGAAAGTTAAAGAAAACAAAGATGGCGTGTATACCTTAAAATACAAATTTAAAGAAGCGGGTCAATACAATGTAACAAGTCATGTTACTGCTAGAGATCAACACACAATGCCAAATAAAGATATTAATATAAAATAATTAAAAAAGAGTGTTGGAATTTAATTCCATCACTCTTTTTTATAAATAGCATTGCATTTGGTCATATTCTTCATTACAATAGAGATAATGATAATCGTTATCAACTAAAGAGAAGTAGGGTGTGACATGGGAAAGTTTTTAATGCGTTTAGATGTTTTAATCATATTATTAGTAATTGCAACGTTCTTCTCTATTTTTATAGGTGTTTCAGAAGTAAAACCTTCACATATATTAAATTTAACTGACGAACAGAAGAATATTTTAGTGTCGAGTAGAATTCCGAGAACAGTCAGTATTATTATTTCAGGGAGTTCATTAGCTATTTGTGGACTGATTATGCAACAGTTAACAAGAAATAAATTCGTTTCTCCAACAACTGCAGGGACAATGGATTGGGCGAGATTAGGTATATTAATTTCTCTTATCGTGTTTCCAGAAGCCAATATACTACTTAAATTATTATTTGCTACATTATTAAGCTTATTTGGAACAATTCTATTTATGCAAATTCTCCGGAGAATTCAATTTAAAGATGTTATTTTTATACCGTTAGTTGGTATCATGCTTGGAAACATTGTGTCGAGTTTTTCTTCTTTTGTTGCATTACGTACAAATGCTGTACAAAGTATTGGTAATTTTATGCAAGGTAATTTCTCAATTATTACAAGTGGTAGATATGAAATTCTTTACATTAGTATTCCGTTATTGATTTTAGCGTTTATATTTGCGAATCAATTTACGATTGCTGGTATGGGTAAAGATTTCAGTGTGAATTTAGGACTTAATTATCAAAAAGTCGTCAATATCGGGCTTATCATTGCATCAATTATTACAGCACTTGTTGTTGTAACAGTTGGTATGATGCCATTCTTAGGATTAATTATTCCTAACTTAGTTTCAATATTTAGAGGAGATCATTTGAAAAATGCATTGCCGCATACAGCAGTATTTGGTGCATTGTTTGTGATGATTTGTGATGTCATTGGAAGATTAATTATATTCCCTTATGAAATTACTATTGGTTTAACAATTGGTGTAATTGGTAGTTTCATATTTATAGTATTGCTGATGAAAGGACGTTCTAGAAATGCTCAATAAATTAACCCCCCTACATAAATTAATCCTTTTATCTGTGTTAACGCTATTAATTGCAGCACTTTATTTACTTTATAACATTAATCCTAATATATTGGAGTACCAATTAACCGGACGTGTTAGAAAAGTTATCGCAATGTTATTAGTAGGTGGCAGTATTGCAGTTTCAACAGTAATTTTCCAAACAATCACGAATAATAGAATTTTAACACCATCCATAATTGGTTTAGATGCAGTCTATATGTTTATTAAAACGTCTTTAATATTTTTATTTGGTTCAACATCGACTGTCGTACTCAACAATCATCTTAACTTTTTAATTACATTGGTAGGTATGATTCTATTTAGTTTATTATTATTCCAAATATTGTTTAGGTCTAAAGACCAAAATGTATTCTTCATATTATTACTAGGTATTGTTTTTGGAACATTCTTCTCTAGTTTATCTAGTTTTATTGAAATGATGATAGATCCTGAAGAATTCTTATCAATACAAAGTGCAATGTTCGCAAGCTTTAGTGCAATAAATGAAGGTTTACTTACGATATCAGGCATTGTTTTATTAATTATGATAGTCATTGCTTTTAAGATAAAGAACTACTTAGATGTATTGTCATTAGGGCGAGATCAAGCTATTAACCTTGGTGTTAATTATACAAATGTGACGAGATGGTTGATGGTTATGGTTGCACTACTTGTTACTATTTCAACAGCACTCGTTGGACCCATTACATTTTTAGGTCTACTTGTCGTGAATTTAGCACATGAATTCATCAAAGAATTCGAACATAAATACATATTACCGGCTTCAATACTCATTAGTTGGATCAGCTTATTCTTAGGTCAATGGGTCGTGGAGCACTTGTTTGAAGGTAATACAGAAATTAGCATCATGATTAACTTTATAGGTGGCTTTTACTTTATATTCTTAATTTTAAAGGAGCGTAATGTAGCATGATTAAAGTCGAAGGATTAACAAAAGCTTATCATCAGCATAAAGTTGTTGATGAAGTAGATATAGAAATTGAAAAAGGGAAAATCACATCATTCATTGGACCAAACGGGGCAGGTAAAAGTACGGTCTTAGCGATTGTCAGCCGCTTAATTGATAAAGATAACGGTAAAATTACGATAGATGATCAAGATATCGCTTCAATGAAAAGTAATGAACTTGCTAAGAAACTAGCAATTTTAAAACAAGCTAATCATACAGAACTTAAGATTTCAGTAAGACAACTTGTGAGTTTCGGAAGATTTCCATATTCAAAAGGTAAATTAAAAAAAGAAGATCAAGCTATGATTGATAAAGCGCTAGATTATTTAGGACTCACTGAAATTCAAGATAAATATTTAAGTGAACTATCTGGCGGTCAAAGACAAAGAGCTTACATCGCGATGACGATAGCTCAAGATACAGAATACATTCTATTAGATGAACCATTAAACAACTTAGATATGAAACATTCTGTACAAATTATGAAAATCTTAAGAAGACTTGTGAAAGAAATGAACAAGACAATCGTAATTGTTATACATGATATTAATTTTGCTTCATGCTATTCAGATAGAATTATCGCGATCAAAGAGGGGAAAGTTGAAATCGCTGGTATTAAAAACGATGTTATTTGTGAAGATGTCTTACGTGACATTTATGACTTAGAAATTAAAATTCAAGAAATTAATGGTCAACGTATTTGTGTCTATTTTGATGATGAATACATCGAAGAAAAAGAAATTAAAACATTAGCTATGTAGCAAAATGAAAACACATTGAAAGGAGTGATGTTCGTAGTTTGTTGGGCAATAGGGTTTTGGACGCATAACTTATCATAATATTTGAAGGAGAGACATCGATAATGAAAAAAGTTTTCAGTTTTATTTTAATTGCAGTATTATCAGTTGTACTTGTAGCATGTGGAAGTAATTCAAGTAGTAAAGAAAAATCATCAAAAGGTGATACGAAGAGTGAGTCTAAAACAGTAGAAATCCAATCGAAATATCAAATTCGTGGTGAAAAGAAAGATGGTAGTGATTCAAAAACTGTAGAAGATAAAGTTAAAGTACCTGTTAATCCTAAAAAAGTTGTAGTATTAGACTACGGTGCTTTAGATACTATTGAAGCTTTAGGTGCTAAAGACGCAGTTAAAGGTGTACCTAAAGGTGAAGGTGGCGCATCATTACCAAAATTCTTAGATGCATTTAAAGGTGACGACATTGTAAACACAGGTTCAGTTAAAGAAGTAAACTATGACAAAGTAGCAGAAATTCAACCAGACTTAATCTTATTCTCTGGTCGTACAGCTGGAACTGAAGTACAAGATGAATTGAAAAAAGCAGCACCAGATGCAGCACGTTTATACATTGGCGCAGATGATAGCAATTACTTAGAATCAGTAGAAGAAAACACAACTAACTTAGGTAAAATCTTCGACAAAGAAAGTAAAGCAAAAGAATTAAATGCTGATTTAGATAAAAAAGTAAAATCTGCTAAAGATAAAGCTAAAAAATCAGACGACAAAGCAATGTACTTATTAGTGAACGAAGGTGAATTATCTACATACGGTCCAGGAGCTAGATTTGGTAGCTTAATCTTTGATGTATTAGGTGTTACACCAGTAGATAAAGATATTAAAGCAAGCGGTCACGGACAACCAGTAAGCTATGAATATATCACTGAGAAAAACCCTGGAATCATTTATGCTATGGACAGAGGTCAAGCAATCGGTGGTAAATCAACTGCTAAGAAAGCATTATCAAACGACGTAATTAAAGATGTAGACGCAGTTAAGAACAATAAAGTTGTTAACGTAGATGCACAATTATGGTACTTAGCATCAGGTGGCGTAAGAACAACTGAAAAACAAGTAGACGAAGTTATTAAAGGTTTAGAATAATAACATAAGAAAAGCATGGGACGCGTTGTCCCATGCTCTTTTACTTATTCTAAAGGTTCTCCGATGATTCGAACTTCTCTTTTAAGTTCTACACCAAATTTTTCTTTAACGACTTTTTGAACGTGTTTAATGATGTTCTCATAGTCTGTAGCAGTTCCGTTATCAACATTAACGATAAATCCAGCATGTTTGGTAGAAACTTCTACACCACCTATTCTATGGCCTTGTAAGTCAGCGTCTTGAATAAGTTTTCCTGCAAAGTGGTTTGGTGGTCTTTGGAACACGCTTCCGCATGAAGGGTATTCTAAAGGCTGTTTATCTTCACGACGTTGTGTAAGATCATCCATAGTCGCTTGAATGGAATGAATATCACCATCTTGCAATTTAAAAGTTGCTTCTAGTACGACTAGGTGTTTACGTTGAACAATACTTGTACGATAGTCCAATTCTAAGTCTTCATCTTTAATGATATGCAACTGACCAGTATCATCTACTGCTTTAATATGGTCGATACAATCTTTGACTTCACCGCCATATGCACCAGCGTTCATATATACTGCGCCACCGACAGATCCAGGTATACCACAGGCAAATTCTAAACCAGTTAAATGGTGATCTCTAGCACGTCTTGAAACATCAATAATTGCGGCACCGCTTCCACATGTAATAGATTGATTTTTCACCGTTATTTGATCGAATTGTAATAAGCTTATAACAATTCCTCTTATACCACCATCACGGATGATAATATTAGAACCATTCCCCAAAAATGTAAGTGGAATTTGATTGTTATAAGCAAATTCTATTATCTTTTGTACTTCTGTATAAGAAGTAGGTGATAAGTAGAAATCTGCATTGCCACCAGTTTTTGTGAAAGTATATTTTTTAAGTGGCTCATTTACTTTTATAAGGGATTTTGGGAGAAATTTAGAAAGCTCCTCCAAAATTGTATGATTCTCCAACGCACGACGTCCTTTCTGTATTATGCTCTCACATTATTATATCAAGATTTATCATCTTAAGCGAATGGGTTATTTTTTATGTTTTTGAACAAGTTGTTGAAACCATTTTTGTTTTTGAGCTTCGTAATCTTTTATACTATTTGCTTCAAGTAAAGCAGCTTTCTTAAATGATTCAAATGTTTGTATGACATCTGTATCATTTGTTAAAAGTGACTCTACAGTTAAATAATCATATAACATTTGATTGTTTTGTTCAACAATATGTAAACGTGCTGTTTGCTTCAAGCTTATCATGTCTTGGAATTAAGCCATCATGACTTTTTTATTGTAACCATTATGTAATCGATATATGCGGTGATAATTGAGTCTTTTTTCATCAAGGCTTGTTATATCATGAAGAGACTTAACTGTAACAAGTACATCTACAATAGGTTCTGTAACATATTGTGTTTGTTTCGTACCACCGATATGGAATACATCTATCACTGGCGTATCTAGTAAATGTATTAATAATTGTTGAATACTTTCAAAATTTAGTTTAAAATCATCTGATGATTGTAGTTGAATAAAGGGTTGTGGAAGTTTAAGCATAATAGCTCCTTTCTAAAATCCGTGCATGAATATACTATATAACATTTTGGTGGATTTTATAATCAACTTAGCCACCTTTAGACAAAAAAACGCCACGTGAATTTCATGTTATTATTGAGGCTACCAGACCAAATCAATAAAGGAATGAATTCACATGACGCATACTTATTCTAACATGACAAACCATAAAGGAACACACTTAAGTTATGAAGAACGTGTTCAAATAGAAACACTTAAAAATTTAGGTTTTTCAAATCGTGCAATCGCGCGTGAATTAGGACGTGCACCTCAAACAATCAATAACAAAATTCATCGAGGAACAACACGTCAAATTAAACGACAAAAACAACAACAAAAACAACAACAAAAACAACAACATAAAGTCTATGAATATGAGACGCAAATTTATTTTTCTTCACTAGGTCAACAACGTTATCGACAAAACAGACAACAATGTGGTGCTCAGCCCTTATGGAAGAAGAACCCATTATTTATTCCATGGGCAGATTACCTCATGAAAAAGAAACGCTGGTCACCTGAAGCAGTCGTGGCATATGCTCACAAGGAACAATGTTTTGAAAGAAAAAAATCCCTTCAACAACGACAATATATGCTTGGATAGATCAACAAATCATGGAAACTAAGAATATTGATCTACTAGAAAAATTAAAAAGACGTCACTCTACTCAGAATAGCTACCATAATCATCCACACAGTCGAGTGCTCGGTCCAAGTATTGAGACACGTCCTAGTGAAATTGAATCACGTCAGTCTTTTGGTCACTGGGAAATAGATACCGTAATAGGAACTAAAGACAAGTCAAAGCCAGTTATCTTAACACTTGTTGAGAGACAAACGCGTTTTGAAATACTAGAAATAATAGAGAGTAAAAGTGCTGATGCGGTGTCTCACGCATTGAAAAACTTATTTGACTCCTTAGGCGAAAAAGCACCAAAAATCTTCAAATCTATCACATCTGACAATGGTTCAGAATTTGCATCGCTGTATGAAGAATTTGGCCATATGATAGAAATATACTTCACACATCCATTCTCATCATATGAACGTGGGACAAGTGAAAACCAACATAAAATGATTCGTCGTTTTATTCCAAAAGCACATGATTTATCCAATGTTCAAAAACGCTTCATAAAAGCCATACAACAATATATGAATCTTTCCAAAGCTAAAGTCTTAGCTTTGGTTACCTGTTGAGTATTAATTGATTAAAACCAATCAATCCTCAACAGGTTCGAATACGGTTAACCCTTGTGTACACCTCAGTCATTATAGGTGGCTAACTTAAACTTGAAATCCTCGATATAATCATATTTATAAAATGATAAAAGAAATATTGAAAGATTCAAAAGTAACATTAATATTGAATGATTACGATAAATACTTAGCTAATCGAATGACACATATATTAGATGGAAATAAACAAATTGCATGCAAAGTTTACCATGAATTAGTCTCCGATAAAGAAATAACTACTATATTAAAGAATAATTCTTCGTTAAATATCTTATATCAACCGACAACCCCTAACCGAATCGAATCACTTATTGAAACATTTAAATGGTGTTTAGAGTATAAGCAAAGAATTTCAATTATTATAGATGATACTTGGATTGATAGTATGATACCTTCACAGAGCAGTCACCTTATGATTAAAGAATTACAATTAAATAAAGAAAGTCAGTATCAGTTATTTGAATTAATATTAACTTTAAAAAGATTAAGAGGAAATATCGTGTTCTTTAATGGCAATATTCTAATCACGCATTATTTAAATGAATATCAACTATTAATCTTTCCAAATAATAAACTGTTTAATAAGCTGCATCAAAAACTAAATATTACTGGATTGAACATTGAGGAAATAGAGTATAGAATTCACGATATTTGTATTAAACGTAATAAGCCAATTAATCAGCAATTTAATGAAGAAACTGGTAATAAGATAAATACAATTGATTTTGAGAAAGAAACAGGAAAATTAAAAATAGATCATGATTTTTCAGCGGAAGTCATTAAGCATATCTATATAAAACAAAAAATTAAATAAGGTGGTATTGAACTATGACTGAATATAAGAACGAATTATTGAAATTAAATTATTTAAACTTTCAAGTGAAGAAAATACTAAAGAATAATTACGCATTAAATATTTATCATTTAAAAATTTTGAAATTTATTAACGATAATCAAAAGAGAAAGAAATTTACAGCTTTAGATTTTAAAGAAGTACTTCGTATTAATCAAACGATGTTAACACATGTCATATCCTATTTATGATGTGAACCCAAATATTTGAACTAAACAAATCAAAATATTGGGGTGCATTCTAATGAGGAAAAAATATGAATTTAAATTCAAACTAAAACTTGTAAAAGAATATTTAGAAGGACATCAAAGTTATAGAACAATTGCTTTAAAATATGGTATTTCAAGTTGGTCTGTCCTTCGGATTTGGGTCAATCAATATAAAGAGTTTGGAGAAGAAGGTTTAGAAATAAAAAGTAGAAATACTGTTTATACTAGCGAATTTAAATTATCTGTTTTAAAATTTAGACAAGAAAATATGTTGTCTTATCAAGATACTGCGAATCACTTTAGAATTATTAATCCTATTATCATTGCCAATTGGCAACATCAATTTGATGAAAAGTGTCGTCTTGATATAGATAATAAACAAAAGGGACGATCTCACACTATGACTAAAAAACGATCTAAATCAGATAATAAAAATTTACCTTTAAATGAAAATGAACGTGAAGAACTTGAAAGACTTAGAAATGAAAATGAGACGTTAAAGGCAGGTATAGCTTATCAAAAAAAGTTACAAGCCTTGACCGACATTTACGGAAGCAAAAATCAGAAATAGTAAAGGTCATTAAGGAACTAAATGAAACATATAATATACGATTAAGTATCTTATTTAAAGTCGCTCAAATAGCTAAATCTGTATACTATTATTGGATAAATAAATTTAGTAAAGCTGATAAAGATGAAACATTGATTCAAGTAATAAAAGAAATATGTGAAGAATCAAACCATACCTATGGTTATCGTCGTGTTACACAAGCACTAAGAAATAGATAGAGGTCTTATCGTAAATCATAAAAAAGTACTAAGAATTATGAAAGAACATAATCTAACTTGTACAAAGTTCACACATAGAGGTCGTAAGTATCGTTCCTTTAAAGGTAAAGTTGGTAAAGTAGCTCAAAATATATTAAATCGTAGATTTAAAACAAGTCTCCCATTTCAAAAAGTCGTAACAGATATTACAGAGTTCAAATTAATGAATGGTCAGAAATTATATTTATCACCTTTTATGGACTTATATAGTTCAGAGATTATCAGCTTTAAAATCTCAAGTCGTCCTACATTAGATATAGTCATCAATCCATTAAAAGAAATGATAAAGCGTCGTCCAAACCTAGATCATCGTTTAACGATTCATTCAGATCAAGGCTGGCATTATCAACATTCACAATACACTAGATTATTAAAAGACCATAAAATATTTCAGAGTATGTCTAGAAAAGGTAATTGTCTAGATAATTCAGTTATGGAAAACTTTTTTGGGTTACTTAAACAAGAAATGTATTATGGCCAAGAATTTAAAGATTTTCAGGACCTTGAACAAGCTATTCATCGATATATCGATTTTTATAATAACGAAAGAATCAAATCAAAATTAAAAGGCTTATCTCCCAAAAATTACAGGAGACAAACCTTTGAAATAATATACTAATTAAGGTTTAGATTTTTGGGTTCAGTACATTTACATGATTTAAATTATTATAAAAAAGAACGATTAAAGCAAGATGAGAGAAAAATCATTATAATTGTAGATACTCGTCACAAAAATAAAATTTCACAATTAATTAATCAAATAGAAATGGATCTTCAACATAATTTAAATGAGATTTATCCAGACTTAAATATGGATTGTTTCGTTGATTATGCTATAGAAGTTAATCGTGTGATGAGTGATATACATTTTAATATCAATCATCAATATAAAATAAACATCGATTAATTTATGATTTTATTATTTATAGAGATGTCACATAAAGGATGTCGAACACTAAAAGATATTAAAGATCAGTTTGGATGGGATTTAGTAAAAATCAATAAATCCATAAAGGCACTTGTAAAGTTAAACTATCTTGATAAAGAAAGATCTAACACCGATGAAAGAATTGTATTAGTTTCTATTAAGAAGGATAAAGAAAAGTTGATTAAATTAATGATAAGAAATGTACTGAAATTACAAAATATTAAAGATGGTGAACAAAATTTGAATATGTCCATATAATTGTGTAATAAAAAAAGAGCCACATATAGCTCACTTTGGTATAATGTAATCGACTAAGAAAAAATTGTAGAGGTGACTATATATGACTCAATTAAATGTTAACTTAGATTATGAAGAATTGGCAAGTGCTATTTTTGGAAGTGATATGAATGCGTCTATGAAAACAATAGCTATGACTGTCATAAATGCATACATGGAAATGGAAAGAGACAAGTATGTTAATGCTGGATATAAACAAAAGAATTCAGGAAGAAACGCACAACTTAATGGCTATTATGAGCGTGATTTCCTGATGCCTATTGGCAATCTGACATTAAAAGTTCCAAGAACACGTGACGGTGAATTTACAACTGAAGTATTTAATCAATATTCGCGTTCTGACCAATCGCTTATTTTAGCGATGACAGAAGCATACATTAATGGTGTTTCAACTAGAAATGTTAATAAAATTGTGGAATCCCTAACGGGAAAATCTGTGTCTAAATCAACTGTTTCAGGCGTAATAAAAAACCTAGATCCTGAAATTAAAGAATGGGCTGGTAGACCTATTGTTAGTCATCAGTATAAGTATGTATTTGTTGATGCTATGCACATTAAGGTAAGAGAGAATAATAAAATTGTTTCTAAAGGTGTTTATATCGCTATGGGTATCAACGAAAATAGAAAACGCGACATTATTGGCTTTAAAATTTCTAATCAAGAGTCAGAATTAGCTTGGTCAGAGTTTTTTGAAGACTTAAGAATGCGTGGTTTAACAACACCTGAACTTATTATCTCTGATGCGCATTCTGGACTTATTAAATCTATTAAGTCACAGTTTATTGATTCATCTTGGCAACGTTGTACATTCCATTTTCTTAAAAATATTGTAGAGAGATTTCCTAAAAAGAACTCTAAAGAAGCTAGAATGTTACTTAAATCAATATTCCAAGCACCAACATATCGTCACGCTGTTCAGCTCAAAGATGAATTCATTGCACAATATGAAAGTAATCCTAAGTATGTGGAAGCTATTAAAATATTGGATGAAGGCTTCGAAGATGCCTCACAATTCTATAGATTTCCTGCTCAACATCATAAAAATCTAAGAACTACTAATTCAGTTGAAAATATTAATATGCAACTCAGAAAACGAGAAAAAATAGTTAAAACATTCCCTAATCTAGATTCAGCTTTTAGATTAATTGGCGCAGTACTTATGGATATTCAAGAAAGATTTGATAAGTCTAACAGACCATTTATCGCTTAATTAAGCTACTTATTTTTTAAAAAATAAGTAGTGATCAAACAACTATATCTGTTTAAACTTCAAAACATATATAGTTGTTCGATTCATTAAAAAACCAAAGGTTGATTACATTCTAAAGATATTACACAAACATATGGACTTGACTCAAAATTTAGCTATGGTAGAATGAGCATAATAACAGCTCATTCAGGAGGTTAATATGTCACATTATCATTTCAAAGAAAATTTTTTCGGTGCATCAACAAAACCAATCGAAGTCTATGATGAACACAATAATCCTGCATTTATACTAAGCTTATATTATACATCCACTAGACAAGAAACATTTGCGTTATTAGGGAGAAAAAAACATAATTTTATAATCGAATTTGAAGGTGGATCTTTTAAAGTGATACAAGAAAGATCGATAGAAGGAAAGTTAAAGACACCTTTTAAAACTGTTTGGGAAGTATTTAAGAACGATACTAAAATAGGCACATTCGAAACAAAAATTGGATTCAAACCAAGAATAATATTTAATGGTGAAAAAAACGATACTTTATTATTTGAATCCGGATTTATCTCTAGATCTGTTAAAGTCACAGACGAATCAAATAACTTAGTCATGGAGACAAAGTCTGAAAGATTTAAAATTGCATCCAATCATGATATTGAAATTATTAATTCACAATATCATCCTGCAATGTTAATCATGTTATTCCAAGTATTTTTTGAGTATCAGGAATATCAAAGAAGTAAATCTAATTAAAATGATAAATGAAGGGGTTCGTTTACGTTGTTTAAATTTTTTAAGAGAGAACAACTGAATCAAGATATTACACATGAAATATCTCAAATAGATGGTATGACTATCGTTGATGCGTATTATATACAAGATGATCAAGTTGAATTATATAAACAAGACCGCGAAAGATATAGTGATGCATTAATTTATATTTTGAGTCAATATTTTTCAGATGTTGATAGAATGTTTGAAGGTAGTGAAGATGGAGAAGCAATTGTTGCATTTGAAAATGGCGAACCTAAAAAGTGTATTTATTTAAATCCAGAAACAATCGATCAGTTAAGGATTTATGAACAAGAAATGCCATTAAAACAGTCTATTTTGAAAATATGTGATTTACATAATAATCATTAAAAAGAAAAGTAGCGCATAAACTTAAGCATAAGTTTATGCGCTACTTTTTATTTTGATTAATATGATTGACAAATGACGATTTAGTACTATAATTATATCTAGTATAATAATTATATCGAGGTGAGAACATGAAATTTGAATTAGGATTATCATCATTTGCTGAAATCTCTCCAATTAATGGTGTGGATAAACCTTTCCCTGCACACGAAAGAATTAATCAAATCGTTGAAGAAATTAAGTTAGTTGATCAAGTAGGATTAGATGTTTATGGTTTAGGGGAACACCATAGAGAAGATTATGCAGTATCAGATCCAGTTACAGTATTAGCAGCTGCGGCTAGTCAAACTCAAAATATTAGATTGTCATCAGCTGTAACAGTATTATCATCTGATGACCCTGTTAGAGTATATCAAAGATTTGCTACATTAGATGCGATTAGTAACGGTAGAGCAGAAATTATGGCAGGTAGAGGATCATTTATTGAGTCGTTTCCACTTTTCGGATATGACTTAAAAGATTACGACTTACTATATAAAGAGAAATTAGATTTATTAATGCAAATTAATGAAAATGAAACTGTAACTTGGCAAGGACAAACAAGAGCTGCAATTGATCATTTAAAAGTATTTCCAAGAGCAGTTCAAGATAAATTACCTATTTGGTTAGCAACTGGAGGTAATCCAGAATCTTCTATGAGAGCAGGAAAATTGGGATTACCTATCACTTATGCTATTATAGGAGGGGCGCCAAGTCGTTTTAAACGTAATGTAGCAATGTACAAAGCTGTTGCTGAATCAAATGGTTTTGATACATCTAAATTACCTGTAGCGACACACTCATGGTGTTACATTGCTGAAACTGATGAAAAAGCTGTGGAAGAATATTATCCATCAAGTGCATATGTTATAAATCAATTAGGCCGAGAACGTGGATGGCCACCGTATTCGATGGAAAAATTCGAACAAGAAATAGTTCATGGTGCATTGTTTGTTGGAAGTCCTGAAACAGTTGCAGCTAAAATTATTAAACTGCATGAAGATTTAGGTATTAATCGATTTATGTTACATTTACCAGTGGGCTCTATGCCACATGAAAAAGTATTAAAATCTATTCAACTATTAGGTGAACGAGTTAAACCGATTGTAGATGAATATATGAAAAATAAGGAGGAAATTAAGTAATGTTAAGATATTTATTAAATGTATATGTAGGTAAACAAATTTTTGATTCAAGTCAACCAAAAGTGAAAGACGACGACGGTATGGCTCAACAATTCGAAGAAGGATTCGGACTTTCAAGAAATGCTATGAAATTAGCTGGTGGACTTGAATTAGTAGGTTCTATCTTCCTATTCTTAAGTGCTTGCAACAAATCTTTATCAAGATTAGGTTCAGTACTTGTAGCTTCAGTTATGACAGTTGCAGCATATAAACATTATGAAGCTGGACATGGCTTTAAAGGTGCTAAACATGCTTTAACACTTTTAGGTTTATCTGCATTAAGTTTCGTTGATACATTAGGTAAGAAAAAATAATATATAATCTTTAAATCTGGTACATTATGATGTGCCAGATTTTTTTGTCTATTATAAAATGATAAAAATCAAAAGAAAAATCATAATCTTTAATATTATATATTATTCAATTTATGACAGGAAATCTTTATATTTAAAAAGTAATAAACTTTTAAAAAATCTTAAATACAAACTATCTACACGGGTGATTTTTTTGTAAATTGAACGCTGTAAAGCTTGATATAAAAGGCTTTATATGAAAAAACAAAAATGTTGAAAAGTCAATATTTGAAAATTTATTGAATGTTTTTAAAAGTCATTATAAAATAATAAATATTATTAAATCATTGTGTTGAAAGGGAAAATGCTATAGATACTAAAGATTGCACAATATACCAATTCAACAATTTATTAAATTATTTTGAGGAGTTGATTTGCAATGGAATCAGTATCGGTACCAATCAGAAATATCGTTGAATTAGTTGTTACAACTAAGAAATCTAAAGATTATGTCGCAAATATCAAAAGTCAATTTGCACTCTCGTTCGAAGAAATATATATTTTAGTTTATATATAGAGAGGCGAGAAAGATTGTTACAACGTTAAAGATATCATTAAACAATCTAAATTTAAGCCGTACTATATTTCAAAAGCCGTACAAAACTTAAAAGAAAAAGGGCTTATTTCTAAGAAAAGAAATGATCAGGATGAGAGAACTGTCGCTATTCAAGTATCTAAAATCCAACATAAAAAGATAAAAAAATTATTAATGGAAATTGAAGCTGAAATACTATAATAATGTCGAGAAGCAGGATAAAGAAATCTTTTTAGTAAAAGATGCTCTGTCCCGCTTTCTTATACTATGTAGTTAAATGTTAAATGATATATTATATATAAACAATCGTTTTAAATTATAGTAGATATTGTAAAAGGAGAACCTTTATGGGCGAATTATTAAATGTTAAACCTAAAAGTCAATTATTTCCTATCCCAATGGTTATGGGGTGTGAGGGTACAGCAAGTTCAATGTTGCTTAATTTCTATAATAAAGATATTAATGCAACGACTATTATGAGTAAGTGGCCAACACATTCAGATAACCCAGAAAAGGGATATGTAGGCAATCATTTTCTAATCAAATTTGGCCATCATCAAACTATTTTTCCAAATGTACTTGCAGAATTTCTAAATAGATATGATTCTGAAATTATTGATGGTACTGGTACTGAACTTGAAGATCTAGAGAAGATAATCGATAAAGGTCATCCGGTTGTAATATATCATACGACATTAGGAGCTAAATCGATTCGTAAAATTTTTAAAATCGGTGATAAAGGTAAATCCTATGTTACAAACATCCATGTAACTTTATTAATTGGATATGATGAGGAGTATTACTATTATATAGATCCTTTATGGAAGCAAATACTAGGATATGCATATATTCCAGCTTTATGGCCATCCAAATCACAAATTATCAAAATGAAAAAAAATAAAATGAAGATGAGTTATAATACGCCAGGAAAAATGTGTATTTATAAAAAACTATAATTATTTTTAAAATATTATGTCATAATGTTGTAACATTTGTTATGATATGGTTATAAATTTTAAAAAGAGGTGTTTATATGTCTACTAAATTAAAGTTACTAATTATAGGAATTGTAGTAGCCTTTCTTGCAATAGTAGGAATTGGTGGCGCAGCAACATATTATTTTCTAACAAATACACCAAAGAATACATATTTATTAAGTGAACAAGAATCAGCAAAATCTTGGAAAGAGTACTTTAACGACAGATTTGAAAATGAAACTGAATTCCAAGATAAAATGAAAGATGAATCTTATGAAACTTCATTGAAATTTGGAGCAGAAGTATCAGATTCATTAGTTTCTCAATTAGGCATTCCAAAGTCAGTTATTGACTCAACGAATATTGTATTCAATGTTGGGCATGATCCTAAAGCGAAAAACTCTAAACTAGGTATTGAACCTACAATTGCAGACAACAAGATTGGTAACTTCCAATGGAGCGCAGACAAAAATAATCAATATTTAGAAACACCATTATTTAAAGACATATATAAAGTAAAAAATAATGAAATTAAAAAAGGAATCGAAAAAGCTACTGGTGAATCATTAGATTCAGCAGATGGACAAGAAATCACAAATGATTCTTTAAATTTAAATACGATCTTATCTAGCTCTCAAATCTCTCAAGATCAAATCGACAAGATCTCAAAAAGATATAGTGACTTATTTGTTGATCAATTAGATGATGATAACTTTGAAAAAGACAAAGAAAAAGTTAAGATTTTTGATGATGAAAAAGAATTGAAAAAAGTAACAATGAACTTAAGTGAAAAAGATACTAAGAAAATCGTTGTAGCAATTCTTGAAGAAGCTAAAAAAGATGAAGATATTAAAAACATCGTAGAAAAACAAGGTAATGTAAAAGAGTATGATAAAGAAATTAAAGATTTATTGAAAAAAGCTAAAGACGAAGATGTAAAGAATTATCCTAAAGTTAAATCAATCATTTATGTAGATGGTAAAGAAATCTTGAAACGTGACTTAACAATTACAAATAAAGATAATGAAAAAGTTAGAATTCAAGGTACAAATGTGATTGATGATGGCGTTCAAGTAGATTATAAAGTATCAGCACCTGGTGAAGATGGTGGACTTACACTTAAAGGTAAATCAACTGGTAAAGATGAAATTAGCGATAAATATGATTTAGAAATCAAAGAAAATTCATACTCTACAACAACGCTAAAATTAGATAATAAATCTAAAGTTGATGGAGACAAACGTACAGATAAAGGTAAAGTGACGATTGCACCATCTAGCGGTCAAAGCCTCGATTTAAATTACGACCATAATTTAACAACAGACACTAAAAACAATCAACAAAAACAAAAATTAAATGTTGATTTTGATGTGAATGGTGAAAATATTAAATTAATTATGGATGGTAAAACTGAACTGAAAAAAGACATTAAATTCAAGAAAGATGGCGCGATTGACTTTAATACATTATCAGACTCAGAAGTTGATGATTTAACTAAAGAAATAGAAGATAAGCTACAAGATTTAGGAGAAGATCTTGCGAAAGATATTCAATAATTAGAGAGGAGTGGTTATATGTCGACAATAAAATTGTTCAACATATACCACTCTTTTTTAATTAAAAAGTGGTATTTGATTGCATATATTTTATTATTATTTTTAGCTGTGTTGGCTATTATGATTGGGGTTAACCAAGTAAACGAAAAAGATCAGGCGTTTACAATTGGAATTGTAGATAAAGACCAATCTAAAGAAACAAAGTTAATTTTAAATGCGATAGGTGATGGGCAATCACTCGGAAATGATTTGTCTATTAAACATTATAATGAAGAGAAAGCACGACAACTATTAGCAAAAAAGAAAATAGATGGCTACTTTGTCTTTAAAGATGGTATGACAAAAGCATTTTATAAAAATGGTGAGTTGCCAATAGTTGTGAATACATATGATAAACAATCAGTTGAAAGTATTATTATTTTACAGTTAACAGATTCGGTCTATAGCCGGTTAATGTTGTCGATGGGTGGGGCGATGTCATATACATCTCTTTATCCTAGTGCATCCGAAAATGAATTGTTAACGATGATGACGGATATGTTATTTACTGGGTTAAATAGAAGTGGATCCTTTGATGATGAGCCTATCAAAGTATTTGATACGTTCAGCTATTATACAATTTCAACTTATTTTGTATCTATCTTTTTCTTTTTCTTTTCAATTTTTAGCATTTTAAAAATGAATCAAAAAGATGCATTAAAAGAACGATTAAGTATGTATCATTTCTCTTATGAAAAGTTAACAATTGTAAGAGGTGTGTTTAGTCTTTTCTATACAACACTTTGGAGCATACTTGGTTTATGGGTCATCATACATTTTCTTAAACCAGAATTCGAAATGTATAATATTGGGCAACTTAGCTTAGATATTGCTTATTATTTAGTCGTGATATTTTTAGTATTTCTGTTTATAGATATTGCGTTTAGAAATATATTAAATTATTTGTTCAAAGTTTTATTAACGTTAGTAATATTATTGTTATCTGGTGCTGTGATTCCAATCATTTATTTGAAAAGTTTGAGTGCAGGAATGATTGAGGCATTACCGTTTTCAATTGTGTTTAATCAGCTAGTAGAATTGCTTTTAAATAATTACATCATCGACACACATCCAATGTATTATTGGCATTTAGGTATTATGCTTGTATTAGTAATTTCTGCTTTGTATTGGAGGTATCGCCGATGAAATCAATCTTTCATTTAGTTGTTAAAAAGCAATGGAAACAATATTTAACTTTAGTGGCGTTACTGTTAATAACTATAATGATCATTGTAGGTGTTCAAGCATCCAGCAATCAATTATTTAAAATGCCAATAGCAGTTCAAGATTTGGATGAATCCCAATCTTCAAAAGAGCTAGTGCATACTTTAGAGCAAACTAAATATTTAGAAGTTATACATTTACCAAAGAATGAGGCATATATTGAAGATGTTATTCAAAAAAAGCAAGCAATCATAAGCTTACAAATACCTGATGATTTTAGTGAACGATTAAAAGAAAATCGTTTGCGTGATAGCATTCCGTTATATTACAAAGATGATTTCATTGGAGAAATTGCTTTAGAAGTGACGAGTAAAGATTTATTCAAACAACAAATACCCGTCATTATTGAAGATCATTTAAAGAAATCTAAATAAGATGTATCGATGCAAAAAATTAAAAAAGCGTATATTAAAAATACACCTCATTCTAAAATGGAACACCATGCAGTTCAAAAACATTCAGATGTTTCAATTGGTGCAGCAGTATATGTTGCATTTCTATTAATCGTAAGTTGTAGTCAAATTGTATTGCATCAAAGACTGAAACAAAATGCTGCACTAGAACGACTCATGATGTTTAATGGCACAAAATTAAAATTATATACGCATTATATATTGACTCATGTCATCTTATTATTCGCGATTGTAGTTATCACGAGCTTACTATTATCATGGTCATTAAGCATCGTATTTTATTTAGTCTTATTGATGACATTGTTTATATATGAAAGTGTCTTAAGTATATTCTTATTTAAAATAGATACGCTTAGTCATAAATTATTTATGTCTATCATATGGTCTATCGCAATAAGTTGTCTTTATTTGTATTTTCAAGTTTAGGAGGTGTACATATGGTTACAATAGAGCATTTATCAAAGAAGTATAAAGATAAAGAAATTTTCCATGACTTTAATACAACATTTAAAGATAAAACACTTACTGTATTGTTAGGGGAAAATGGTGCAGGTAAGTCGACATTACTAAGAATGATTACAGCATTAGAAAATCCAGATAGTGGAGATATCCGTTATTTTGGAAAAAAGTTAAACAATAAAAAAATCAAAGAAATCATAGGTTATATACCTCAAGATATTGCATTATTTGAACATATGACAGTAAATGAAAATATAGAATTTTTTAAAGCATTAAATAAACAACCTATATCTTCAGAACTTATAGAAGATTATTGTAATCAGTTAAATTTATATGAAAGAAAAGCAAAAATTTCTTCGCTTTCTGGAGGAACAAAACGTAAAGTTAATTTATTAATCGGACTGCTCGGAAATCCAAGTATATTAATTTTAGATGAACCAACAGTAGGTATTGATTTGAAATCCAGATTTGATATTCATAAATTATTAAACCATTTAAAAACAACAAGACTCATTATATTAACAACTCACCATTTAGATGAAGTCGAAAGCTTAGCAGATGAAATTAAGTTAATCGGTAAAGATCCATTCTATAGAAATATATTAACCGATAAATCTTGGACATTTGAAGACAGTCTTGTATTGTGAATAATGAAATCGTTAGTAACAAAAGTCGGCGGAATTGTAACTAAGGAAGCCCATAGTAACAAAAGTCGATGGAATTGTAACTAAGCCAACCGTAATTCAAAAAAATCATCACAATTTAAAAACATACTAAGGTTATTCAAACAATGATCTTAGTATGTTTTTTTGATTATATTTATCTGAAATTTTAGAATAAGAAAAACGTATTGCAAAACATATTTTTAAAGTGTATTCTTATTTGTTGTAGTCATCAGTTCATTTGGTGTAGCTGGTGTTGGTGGCGGTGCAACATTTGCTGCTATACTCGTACTTTCAACGTTGAATTTACCTATTGCTTTAGCAGGGGTATTAATTTCAGTTGAACCATTAATCGATATGGGTAGAACAGCATTGAATGTTAATGATTCAATGTTAGCTGGTACAGCTACTGCTAAAATTACAGGACAGTTAGATGAAGAAAAATACAATGACAAAGACTTCAATGAACTTGGAGAATCATATTAATCATTAATTTTATACAGGCACATACTGATACCAATCGTGAATTTCAGTATTGCCTGTTTTTTTATAAAAACTTATTGGTATGCTCGGATATATATTGAAAGCAAATAAATACAATGATAAAGTGATATTAAGGAGTGTGGACACGAGGAGTAGAGATTTATTAAGAATGAATTCCAACAAAAATGGGTTAATAAAATAGAAAATCATAAAGCGTCATTACAAAAACACGCTGAAAAAATGATTTAAATTCAGAATTTCCATATGAAAATATTAATTGGTTAATTGATGAAGGTTATACGAAAATTGTACTTCCAAAATCATATGGTGGCGAAGGTGCAACACCAGAAGATATCATTTTATTCCAAGAAACATTAGGTAGAATTGATGGTGCAACTGCATTAGCCATTGGTTGGCATATGGGTGTAGTTGGTCAAATTAATCAAGAAAAATTATGGACACAAGATTTATTAGATGAATTTGCTGAAGAAGTATTAAATGGTGCGATTGTTAATAGAGCTGTAAGTGAAGCGGAAACAGGCAGCCCAACTCGAGGCGCACGTCCAAGTACACATGCTGATCGTGACGGAGATCATTACATTATAAATGGTGTTAAGACATTTACAACAATGAGTCAAAGGTTAACGCATTTTCTTGTTGGTGCATATGTACCTGAAAAAGAAGCACTCGGTTTCTTTTTAATACCAAGAGAATCTGAAGGTTTATCAATAGCAGAGAACTGGAATATGGTAGGTATGCGTGCTACTGAAAGTCATGATTTAGTGTTAGATGATGTTAAAGTACATGAGAAATACTTAGTAGAAGTTGCAAATGGCCCAAGAGGCAATAATATCAACCCGTGGAATTTACATATTCCAGCAGTATACCTAGGTATTGGGCAAGCAGCACGAGATTATGCTGTTGATTTTGCGAATGAATATAGTCCAGGAAGTATCGATGGCGTCATTGCTGATATTCCAGCTGTTCAACAAAACATTGGTCAGATGGAATTAGAATTAACAACTGCAAGACATTATATATAGTGTAATCAATAAGTATTTAAATCCTTCTATAACAGATGCAGTTATAGATGTTGAATTAGGTGCAGCTAAACATGTTGTTGTGAATCACTCTATTAAAATTATTGATATCGCCATGAGAATTGTTGGTGCGAAAAGCTTACAAATGGAAAGACCGTTACAACGCTATTATAGAGATATAAGAGCTGGCTTACACAATCCACCGATGGATGATGTAACCATTACAAAATTAGCTAAAAAAGCTAGAGAAGAAAGAAGTAAACATCAATAAAAAGATTGGGTTGGGACATAACATCATGTCTCAACCCAATTTTTATTATAATTGATCTGTTTGTATGACTTTTTTACGTCTTGGTTTCATGCCTACTGACATATATAGTACGACAACCAAGATGACAATCATGCCAATAAGTTGCCACAATCCAAATGGTACTTTTAACCATAGAACTGAAGATATAACTGCTGTTACGGGTTCAAGTACACCAAATAATGCAGTTGTTTGTGGGCTAATATACTTCACGCTTTCTAAATACATCCAAAAAGCAAACATCGTTCCGAAAGTGATCACAAAGATGAAATAAATCACACCTTGAACATCTAATAAATGCCAAGGAAATGAAAAGTCTAAGTTAATAATTGAAAGTGCAATACCGCCTATAAACATTGACCAACCGATAACAACAAGAGATGGCCAATTTAAAAATAATTTAACAGCATATACAGTATAAAAAGCAGCTGCACAAGCTGTTAATAATCCCCAAACGATAGCATTTGGAGGGACTGATAATGTGGCATAATCACCATTTGTTAATAATAAGCTCGTTCCAAATAGTGAACACGCAATAATGATAATATCTGTTATTCTAAACTTACTTTTTCTAGTAATTAATAAATAAAGTAATATGACGACTGGTGCTAAAAATTGTAACAAAGTAGCGATCGCAACATTACCTTTATCAATGGTCGCCATAAATGTGTATTGCACACCTAACATGCCGAATAAAGCATAAATAATCAATTGAAATAATGAATGTTTGACTCTAAATATATTTGTTAAAGGATGTTTCTGAATTAATTTTGCAATGAGCAAAAGGAAAAATCCACTTAATATTAATCTTTCAGCTACAAATAATGAAACAGGTAAATGATATTCTGTAAATAACTTTTCAGTAACTGTTCCACCTAATCCCCAAAAAGTAGCGCCAAGCATCACTAATAAAGTACCTTTTAGTTGTTTGTTTTGCACTTATAAGCCCCTCGATTCTAAAAGATGTTAATTAATTAATTTTAGCATTTGATAAATTATTAAACAATAAGTTGAAATGTTTTACTTGCAATTTAATAATATGCGTTCTTATAATGAACATAATGAGTTAAAAGTGAGGTTTCCGCATGAAATTTGTATTCATATCAGTTGGTATACTTGCTACTATATTAGGATTTGCTGGCGCTGTATTGCCGTTATTACCTACAACACCTTTTATATTATTAGCAGTATTTTGTTTTGCTAAAAGTTCAGATAAATTCCATAGTTGGTTAGTAAGCACAAAAGTTTATAAAGAATATGTAGAAGATTTTCAAAAATATAGAGGGTACACATTAAAAAAAAAATTCGAACTGCTTATAAGTGTATATATCGTAGTAGGTTTTTCAATTTGGATGGTCGATCATCTTTATATTCGCATAGGTCTTTGCGTCATGTTATTCTTCCAAACTGTTGTATTATTCACTTTTGTTAAAACTTTACCAAGTAAAAATAAATCATAATATTAAAATATCGATAAAATGACGTAACGTCTTTTATCGGTATTTTTTTGTTGTATTTGCATACATCATTATTATTGTAAAATAGAATAAAAAAGTTATATAAATTTAAAAATTCTATTGCTATATACATTGAAGAGTTATATAATAGACGAAGATGAAAATGAGAGTCATTATCAATTGGGAGGATAATTATGAAGAAACTTTTAGTGCTCATTATGGCTTTAGCATTAGTTGTTGCTGCTTGTGGCAATAAATCTGATGAGAAAGAGAGCAACAGTAAAACAAAATCAAGTAAAGATACAGTAAGTTATAAATTAGACGACGGTAAAAAAATAGATATCCCGAAAAACCCTAAACGTATTGTTGTATTAGCACCATCATACGTTGGTGGCTTATTACACTTAGGTGTTAAACCTGTGGGTGTACCAGCTTCTACAGATCAAACACCAATACTTAAAGATAGAATTAAAGGTATTGAAAAAGTAAGTGAAGACAATGTTGAACAAGTAGCTAAATTAAAACCAGACTTAATCATTACATATAACGCAGATAAAAACTTAAAGAAATATAATAAAATCGCTCCAACAATTCCTTACGACTATGCAAAACACAATTACTTAGACATGCAAGTAGAATTAGGTAAATTAGTTGGTAAAGAAGATAAAGCAAAAGAATGGGTAGCAAAATGGAAAAAAGAAACTTCTAAAGACGGGAAAGAAATTAGAGATAAAATCGGCGAAGATACTACAGTATCAGTTATTGAAGCATTCCAAAAAGACATATATACTTATGGTGAAAACTGGGGTAGAGGAACAGAAGTATTATACCAAGCATTCGGTTTAGCAATGCCAGAAAGCATTGAAAAAGATGTTAAAAAAGATGGATGGAAAAAAATCTCTCAAGAAGAAATTGAAAAATATTCAGGGGATTACTTATTCTTACCAGTAACAAAAGGACAAGCAAAACCAGAATTCACAAAAACTGAATCATGGAAATCAATTCCAGCAGTTAAAAATGATAAAGTCATCGAAATTGATGCACAAACATTCTGGTATAACGATCCATATTCATTAGAAATGCAACGTAAATACTTAAAAGATGAAATTCTTAAAAAAGCTGAATAATCAATAGCAAATGCTATAACACCGATTCTCATTATCAGAATATAAAAAGCAGGGACGTCAGTCTCTGCTTTTTTATTGTTCAGGACATACCGCACGAAGACTGAGAGTGAACATAACCCTGTCAAGTAGACACTAAAAAAAGTAATCAATATGTTGGCTGTGCTTTTATAAGCGCAGCCATTTTTAATGAAATTCTTTTAGAATTATAAAATTTTATATATTCATTTATTTGCTTTGTGGCGTGTTTTATATCATTGAATGTTTGAGATTTGTCTTTGAATACCTCTGATTTGAGTAACCCCCAAAAGCCTTCCATAGGACCATTATCAATACATCTACCTACACGAGACATGCTTTGCTTCATAGAAGCATTTTTAATCATCTCTCTAAATAGAACACTCGTATATTGGAATCCTCTGTCGCTATGAAATATAATGCCTTCGGTATTTCTTTTAATTATGGCTTTGTTAAAGGTATCGTATACAAGCTTATTATTGTTTTGAGATGAGACTACATGGCTGATGACTTTCTTAGCACCTAAATCATAAATAGCGCTTAAATACACTTTAGATCCATTTTTCAATTTAAATTCTGTCACATCTGTTAACCAGACCTTATTAACTTTACTTGTTGTAAATTTTCTGTTTAGGATATTTTGAGAAGTGATTTCTGGCTTACTAAGTTTATATTGCCTTCTCTTTTTTCTAATGACAGCTTTTAATCCATACTTCTTCATAATTCTATATACGCGTTTATGATTAACCTGGAATTTAGTATATAATCTCAGATAAATATAAATTCTTCGATATCCATATATGCCATCATGTTCATGATAAATCCTGAAAATCTCATCTTTTAATTCGTTATTGAATCTTTCAGATTCTGAAACCTCTCTGTTTTTCCATTTATAATAACTTGCTCTCGATATTTCAAGTGCGGCGCATATCCATTTGATTGGATACTTATCTTTTAATGCTTCGATTGTCTTGTATGCTGCTATTTGCTTGATTTTCGATTCATCAACTGCCTCTCTATTTCTTCCTGCTTTTTTAATACCTCATTCTCCATTTGGAGAAATTTATTTCTTTGTTCAAGTGCTTTTATTTTTAATTCAAGTTCTTCTTCTCTAGTTAAAGCTTCAACTGGTTTTCCTTTACCTCTACCATCTACTAAACCAATATCACCATGTTTTTCATACTTTTTTACCCAATTATAGACTTGTGAATAGTTAACTTGGTACTTTTCAGCTGTCTTATTAAAGTCTCTATTATTTTCAATACAATATTTAGCTATTTCAATTCTCTCTTCAAATGTTGTTTTTCTAGTATTCATAGTGTCTACCTCCAGATATGGAAAATAAGATTTATTTTCTTTTCCTTCAGTATACTTTACCACCCAATTTTTTAAAGTAGCATGATGTGAAATATTGTAATAGGCTGCTAGATCTGAATACGTCTTATTAGTCTCTAGATATTCTTTAACAACTTTTTCTTTAAATTCGCGTGTATAGATTTTATTTCGATTCTTATTTATAAGTGCTGTTATACCATGTTGCTTATACACTTTATATTTAAATCGAATCACACTATCACTAATATCTAAATTTAACTTATCAATTATATTTTGAAAGGAATAACCCTTTTCATGCAAATCGAAGATTTCCTGATACAGTTTAACAGGTAGTCTAGTTTTATACATAAAAATACCCCCTATAGAGTTTTAGTTTTTTTAATGTCTACTCTATAGGGAATAATACACTGAAAGATATCGTGCGCTAGAGTACAAAATCAAGATGTAACGCACGAAGACTCTCGAATATTATGCAACAAAAATAAAAAGCAGGGACATCGGCGTCCCTGCTTTTTATATAGTTCATTATTTTGTTTCTTTCACGTATTGATCGTTAATTGTATGAATGGTTAAGCCTACGATATTCTTGTTATGTTTCGCGAATGGTAAGCTTGCTAAGTAACCTACAATAAATGCGATAATGAAACCGATAACGGATACTGTAAATGGTGTGATATCTGTTTTTCCTACAAAGTAAGAAACGATTGCTGCGACGATTAGTCCGATGATAACACCATAAGAATTGGCTTTTTTAGTAAATATACCTACTGCAAACACACCGGCAATTGGTACACCGAATAGTCCTGTTACAAGTAAGAATAAATCCCATGTTTCGTTTGTTTTTTGATTAATTAAGTATAATGATGCCAATGTACCAAAGATACCTGCAAGAATAATGATGATTCTTGCTAATAATACATCATTTTTCGTGTTATTAGTTTTAGAAAATCTTTGTTTTAAATCGACAACCACACATGCTGAAATTGAGTTCAAGCTTGAAGAAATTGTTGATTGTGCTGCAGCAAATATAGCTGCAATTAATAATCCTCCAACAAATGGTGGAATTTGTGTCAGTATGAAATAAGGTACGATAGCTGATGTATTAAATCCTTCTGGTAAAGATGTTACATTATTATAGAAGGAATACAACACAGTTCCCATTCCGTAGAAGATAGGGATTGTAATAAATGCTAATAACCCGTTAGTCCATAATGATTTGTTTGTTGATGATACTGAACCAGTTGTTTGATAACGTTGAACGATATCTTGGCTGGCAGTGTATTGATGTAAGTTATTAAAGATAGAACCAATAAATATGATTGGAATAGCAGCGGCAGCAGTTCCGAATTTCCAGTTATCCATTGAGACAAACTTCTTATCTTGTACAGCTTCATTTAAGACTGTACCGAAGTTCCCATCAATTTGGAAAGCACCTAAGAAAATAACGGCAACAGCACCACCTAATAAGATAATACCTTGAATAACGTCGCTCCAAATAACCCCTTCTATACCGCCCATAAACGTATAGATAACACATAATAATCCAACTAATGCTGCGATTAAATATGGGTTAATATCTGAAACGGAAGTGATTGCTAATGTTGGTAAATAAATAACAATCGCGACACGACCAATATGGAATAATGTAAATGCTAGAGATCCAATAACACGCAATGTGATACCAAATCGTTCTTCCAAATATTCATAAGCAGTTGTTACATCAAGCTTTCTGAAGAATGGAATATAGAAATAAATCAGTAATGGAATAATCGCGATAATGGCGATATTTCCGGCTGCATAAGACCAGTCTGTATTAAATGCTCTTTCTGGTGTTCCCATATAAGTAATCGCACTTAAAGTTGTCGCATAGATTGAGAATCCAACCGCCCATGCAGGGACTCTACCTTTCGCTTTAAAGAACGCGTCTGTATCTTGACCAGCTCTTTTTGTAAAATATACACCTACTAATAACGTTGCAATTAAATATAAAATTAATGCGATCCAGTTTCCTGTACCAAAACCTACTTCATTCATAATATGACATCCCCTTTGTACATCAAATAATTATAAATTGTATTTAGAAACAAGTTCTTTAACTTTTTGGAGTGATGCTTCATCTAATGGCGCGAGTGGTCGTTTAGTCGTACCAGCTTCAATGCCATTTTCATTAAGAACAGCTTTTAAAGTAGGATAAATACCTAAAGCTAATACTTGCTCAATAATATCGTTTGTTTCATGTTGAATTTCATATGCTTGTTCAATTTTGCCTTCTTTAGCTAAATTAAAGATTTGTCTAGCACGTTGTCCATTGATGTTATAAGTTGAACCAATCGCACCATCTACACCTGACACGGCAGCTTGGATAAGCATTTCATCAAAACCAGAAAGTATTAATTTGTCTGGGAATGCTTTTCTAATTCTTTCTAATAAGTAGAAGTCAGCAGCAGTATATTTTATACCGATGATTTTTTCATTTTCGAAAAGTTCTTCAAATTGTTGTATAGATAAGTTAACACCAGTTAATGCTGGAATTGAATAAATGATCATTTCATTTCCAGTAGCTTCAATGATGGCATTGTAATAATACTTGATCTCTTCAAATTTGAATGGGTAATAAAATGGTGTTACAGCTGATAATGCATCATAACCTAATTCTGTAGCAAATTTACCTAATTCGATTGATTCGTTTAAATCTAATGCACCAACTTGTGCGATTAATTTAGCGTCTGAACCTACTTCGTCTTTAACGATTTCAAAGACTTTCTTCTTTTGTTCAGTATTCATTAAGAAATTTTCACCAGAACTACCATTTACATATAAACCATCTACTTGTTGTTTATCGATATTTTGGCGAATGATTTGTCTTAAACCAGATTCTAAAATATTGCCTTCCTCATCAAATGATACGAGTAATGCAGAATATAATCCTTTCATTTAAAAAACTCCTTTATATTTATTAATTGATAATATTGTCGGACTAATTTATAATCATATTGTAAGCGAATACATATTCTTCTGTCAATCGTTTTATTATTTGATACATCACTTATGATAAAATAAATAATTAAGAGGAGGTAGGTAAAATGATGAAACGAACATCGCTCGTTGATGTAGCTGTTGAAAAATTAAAAGAATATATAGCTGAACATCAATTTGGTAATGGAGATAAACTACCTTCAGAGAAAATGCTTGTCGAACAATTAGGGGTGAGTCGCACTGTTGTGAGAGAAGCGATTAGTCGCTTGCAACAAAGTGGTCTTATTCAAGTTAAATCAGGTAGCGGTATGTTTATAACAGAGAAGAATAAACATTTATCAATGCTTTTTGAGTCACATATGAAAGTGCATGGTTTTAAAATTAAAGAATTACTTGAAGTGCGTAAAATATTAGAACTTGGTGCGATACGACTTTTAATAGAAAATAAAATCGTGATCGATGCAAATAAATTAAGAGATTTGAATGATATTTATTATGAGTCTTTCGACAAATCTCAAAAATTTGCGCACTATGATTCAGCCTTTCATGAAACGATTATTATCTTTACTGAAAATCAAACATTAATCACGATGAGTAAAGTTATTAAAGAGTACTTCGATAAGAACCAATTTAATCAAATCGTTGATAAAGAAGACATAGAAAAATCTTACAAAGAACATGCTGATTTAATAGAAGTAATTGAGAAACAAAATTTAACTTTAGCACATGACATTATTAATAAACATCTGTCTAGAGTCGTTGAGTGGATAGAAGAATTGGAGCAAAAATGATGGGTAAATTAGATAAGATTGAAGTCCAAAGTTTGAAGTCGCAAGTATTACAAGAAATTAAACAATATATTTTGGATAAAGGCATGACAGAAGGGGATCGCTTACCGACAGAACGTGCGTTTACTGAAATGTATGGCGTGAGTCGTTCAGTTGTAAGAGAAGCTTTGAGTTATCTCGAACATACAGGTGTCATCGAAACGGTTCAAGGAAGAGGAACGGTCATCAAAGCACCAGATATCTCTAGTTTAGTTGAAGGATTTCTATTTAGTTTTCAAGTTGCAAATGGTTCGAAAAATGATTTACTTTCATTGAGAATTATTTTTGAATGTGCAGCTATTGAAGAAATCGTTAAACTAGATAAAGATATCACTGATTTAAAAGCAATGGTAAATGAAGATGTTATCAATCATTATGAGAATGATAAAGCATTTCATCAAACGTTATTAAGTGCTACAGGAAATGTATTATTCGAACAATTAAGTTCTGTTATTCAGTCCTACTTCTATCATATTGAAGAAGAAGGGAAAGAAATTAATTATATTCAAACGAATGAAATGCATAAGAAAATTATCGACGCAATTGCCAATAAAGATGTTCAATTAGCTAAAGAACTTATGACGACACATTTGTCTATTTAGGAGGATATTATGAAAATTGCAATTGATATAGGTGGCACATTTATTAAAGCTGGCGTAATTGATGACCACCACACATTACATAGTTATCAAAAAATTGAAACACCACATAATAAAGATGGTGGTATTGTTGAAGCGGTTAAGGGAATCGTAGAATCATATACAAAAGAATTTAACTTAAATAAACCTGAAGTTGGTATTTCTACTGCAGGTGTAGTTGATTCACATAAAGGTGAAATTACATATGCTGGCCCTACGATACCATATTACAATGGTACAAATTTTAAACAATCATTAGCACATATTGCTGGTAAAGTAGCTGTTAATAACGATGTATCATGCGCGTTACTTGGTGAATTGTTAACGCTTGATAGAGAAGTTCAATCGATATTTTTAATGACGATTGGTACGGGTATAGGTGGAGCATATTATGAAAATCAATTATTAGAAGGTAAAAAGTATAGAGCATGTGAAATAGGCTATTTACTTTATGACAAAGAAACGAATACAACATATGAAGATAGAGGTTCTACGACAGCTTTAAAAAAATTAATCAGTGCCAATTATAAAGAAGATGTACAAGTCGAGAAATTATTTGATTTGGCGTATCAAAATGATGAAAAAGCTCAAGACATCCTTAATCAATGGGCTAATCATGTTGCAGAAGGTATTGCGCAAGTTCAAATTATGTTTGATCCAGAAATAATACTTATTGGTGGAGGTATTTCTAAACAAGAAGAAAGACTACTTTCATTGATTGAACCATTTATCGATGATTATTTACCAACCGATTATGGTCATGCCAAAATTGAAGTTACTTCAAAGGGAAATGATTCAGCGCTATATGGTGCTATTTCATGTTTATAAAATAATTGTTAACCTATAATTTACAATGGTTAACAATGTGGTATAATATCGTTATCTTATATTAGGAGTGAAAAATTTGAAAACTAAAGATATCGTTATTATAGCAATGTTTACTGCTTTTATTTCTGTATTAGCATTTATACCACCAATTCCATTACCGTTTATGCCGGTACCAATCGTTCTACAAAATATTGGTATCATATTAGCGGGATGTTTATTAGGTTATAAAAGAGGTACATTAAGTGTTATTATCTTCTTATTACTTGTAGCAACGGGACTACCATTATTATCAGGTGGTAGAGGCGGATTAGGTGTATTCTTTGGTCCATCTGCTGGTTATTTATTTGGCTACCCAGTAGTTGCATTTTTAATTGGATTCTTTATAGATAGAAAGTGGAAAGATCTCTCGTTTACATATGCGTTAACAATTAATATTGTCATTGGGGTTCTATTACTCAATTTAATTGGTGGATTTGTGATGGGTGAGTTTATGAATATTTCAATCGCTAAAAGATACATATTAGCAGCTACGTTTTTACCAGGTGATATTGTTAAAGCAATATTAGCAACTATGTTATTATTTAGCTTAAAGAACGTACCCGAAATAAAACGATTAAGAAATACTTAATGAGGTGAATAACGATGGTTTCATTTAAAGATATAGAAACAGATGGAAAGGTTTTGACTGAAACAAATAGGTTTATACATTATCAAACATTGGATAAACCTATTCAGTATGATTCTAACAAAATTGTATATAGAGAAATGCCAGACTTACATACGTTTAAAGCAGATGAAGCAATGTTGAAAGAAATCCATGAAAAAAATAATCAGCCATTTCTTAAATTTGTTTTTCCTGAAAATGAAACAATCGATATTGAATTAAGAGAATATTTAAAATTTCAAGGTTATGAAACAGGTTGGCTAGAATTATATATCAATGCTGAGAAGAACTTTGAAAGTGATGACAATCAAGATATAGAAGTTGTTCGAACGAATGAGGATAACATTGTTGATTTCTTGAACGTATCATATGAACAAGATGAAGCATATGGCAAAGATTATGCAGACCTTAAAGTTGAATTAAATAAAGAACAATTACATCGTGATAATCCAATTCAAGTATTATCTTATTATAAAGGTAAGCCTGCAGGTATGTTGCTTATATGGATGAATGATAAATATGTAGAATTAGATAGCTTTGGTGTTCGAGAAATATATAGAAGATTAGGTATAGGAACGAAAATGCAAGCTTTCGTAGCAGAAATCGCTAAAGATAAACCGATAATTCTTGTAGCAGACGGAGAAGATACAGCTAAAGATATGTATAAAAGACAAGGTTATATTTATAGCGGATTCCAATTTGAAACTTTAAAAGAATACAAATAAAACAGGTTGAGACATTCATGTTGTCTCAACCTGTTTTTATTTATTGTTAGGATTGATTTTGTATTCTAAAAGCGTGGCTATATACATTAAAGCTACCATCTCTTATAAATCCAACTGCCGTTATATTTAAATCGTGAGCTAAGCCAATTGCTAAGTTAGTTGGTGCTGATTTAGACAAGATGATGCCTACACCAATTTTAGATGCTTTGATTAATATTTCCGAGGAAATTCTTCCACTAAAGATAAGTACTTTATTTCTGATTGGAATGTCATGTTCTATACAATAGCCATATAATTTATCTAATGCGTTATGTCTACCTATATCGGAACGATGTAAATAGAAGCCATCTCCATCACTTATGGCAGCATTATGCAAACCGCCTGTTTCTTTGAAAATTTTACTTTCTTCATGTAGTTTATCCATCATAGTTATGATTTGTTGAGGTGTAATGTTTATTCTAGATTGTGACACTTTGGCTGTTACGGCATCGTTATTAAAATAGAACGCTCTACTTTTACCACAACACGAAGAAATCATGCGTTGTGTATTCTTTTTGAAATTGACATCGATCTCTTTAGTGAGTTCTACATGTGCAAAACCTTTAGAATCATCTATTGAAATAGATTTAATTTCAGATTTCTTCTTAATAACCCCTTCAGATGCAATAAATCCGAGCACGAGTTCTTCTAAATCTTTAGGTGAACAAACGATTGTTGCAAACTCTTCTCCGTTTATAATAATCGTAATAGGAAATTCTGTTACGTAACTATCCGTTGTCTCAATAAATTGATCATTTTTGTATTTTAATATTGGCAGATTGTAAGTCATATTTTGCTTCATAATGAGTCCCCATTTAAATAATTGTTTAATAGGTTTATTTTACTTTGTAACCTATGAATAATAAAGTGAAAGCACTTTCAAAATATATTGTGATTTCATATAATAAATGTAAGTGAAATCATGGAGGGGTAAATATGGGTAAGACGAAACATCAAGGTCCTATGAAGAAAGATTTAAAGCCAGCACCAGAATTTTGGGTGAGTCCAATACCTTTTGGACTAGGTAAAGTAAACCCTAAACATATAAGAGATACAATGAAAATAGTTTGGGATAATAAAGATAATTTAAATTACGCTAAAAATATTATCACTAAAGGTGTCTGTGATGGTTGTGCATTAGGTGTATCTGGATTAAGTGATCAAACTTTAACCGGTCCTCACATGTGTACAACACGATTTAATGTTTTAAGACTCAATACAATGCCAGAAATTAAACCAGAAATTTTGCATCAAGATATAGATGAATTGAGAAAATATAATAGCACAGAATTAAGACAATTAGGTCGCATTCCTTATCCAATGATGAGACGAAAAGGTGACCGTAAGTTTATACGTATTTCATGGGAAGAAGCGATGCAAACAATAGCTCAAAAAATGAAATCATTAAATCCGAGAAATTATGCATTTTATTTAACTTCAAGAGGGATTACGAATGAATCATATTATGTTGCAAGTAAAGTCGCGAGATATTTAGGTGCTAACAATATCGACAATGCTTCTAGAATATGTCATTCACCTAGTAAAACAGCGATGAAACGTTCAGTAGGTGTAGGTGCTTCAACAGCGAATTACCAAGACTGGATAGGTACGGACGTGTTACTGTTTTGGGGAAGTGTAGCTTCTAATGCTTCGCCTGTTTCAACAAAATATATGCTTGAAGCAAAGAAAAAAGGAACAAAAATCATCGTTATCAATCCATATAAAGAACCAGCAATGGATAAATATTGGATTCCATCTGTGGCAGAATCAGCATTATTTGGTACAAATGTTGCAGACGAATTCTACCAAGTCAATATCGGTGGTGACATTGCATTTATGCATGGTATTATGAAACACTGGTTTGAAATGGAAGAACAAGCATATGGGTCTGCAATTAACCATAAGTTTGTTGAAGAACATGTTACAAATTATGAAGAACTTAAAGAAACAGTCGAAAAGCAGTCATGGGAAGAGATTGAACAATCAAGCGGTATTTCTAAAGATCAAATATACAAATTAGCGCTTGAACTTGCCAATGCTCAAAATGCAGTATTTGCTTGGGCGCTTGGATTAACGATGCATGAGTTTGCGACGGATAATATATCTCAAGTATGTAATTTAGCTTTATTAAGAGGTTTCTTAGGTAGAAAGCATAGCGGTCTAATGCCGTTTAGAGGACATTCTAGTGTACAAGGTACTGGAGAAATGGGCTGCGATCCATTTGTATTGCCAGGCGGTGCTTTTGATGGAGAAAATAAAAAGCGTATTGAGAAATTATGGGGATTTGATATTGCAGATTGGCAAGGTGATACGGTCGGTGTAACGTTAGAAAATATTATGTTACCAGATGATCATGAACGTAAAATTAAATGCTATTACATGTCAGGTGGTAATTTCTTAGAAACGATGCCTGACCCAACATTTATACAAAAAGCTTTAGAGAATTTAGAACTTAGAGTACATCAAGATATTATTTTGAATACGTCTACTTTAGTTGATGCGAAAGAAACCGTTATTGTATTACCTGCAAAGACGCGATATGAGCAAGATGGTGGTGGCACGTCTACTTCGACAGAACGCATGGTTTACTACTCACCAGTAATTGAAGGGAATCAAAATAGAATAAAAGAAGCAAGATCAGAGTGGCAAATATATATTGATTTAGCTAAGCGTGTTAAACCTGAACAAGCACATTTAATTGATTTTAAAGATGGCCAAGCTATTAGAGAAGAGATTGCTAAAGCAAATCCAGATTATGATGGTATCCAACATTTAAGAAATCAAGGAGACGTCTTCCAGTGGGGCGGTGCTTGGCTATGTGAAGATGGCATTTGTCCAACTGAAGATGGTAAAGGTCATTTAATCAGTGTAGACATTCCAGACTTAAACAGACAACCTGATGATTTCATGTTAACGACAAGAAGAGGTAAACAATTTAACTCAATGGTATATGGCGATTATGAATCCTTTAACCATGGTGGAAGATATGATGTATTAATGAATAAAGAAGATGCCGATAGATTAAGCATTGCTGAAGGTGAAGGTGTTGTATTGCATAATGGTTTCGGCGTATTCCAAGGTGTTGCAAAATATGTAGATATCTTAAAAGGAAACATTGAAGTCTATTTCCCTGAAGGCAACTATTTATTACCTAGAGGTAGATATGAGAAGTACGCTAAGATTCCAAATTACAACATTACAGTTAAAGTAGAAAAAGCAGATAGATTTAACGCTAAAAAAGATAGAGATTATTATGAAAAACCAATTAAAGATTTAGAAGAAATACCGATGCAATAATAGATAGGGAGTATCCTCAATTAAATAAGGATATTCCCTATCGTTACATATTTCACTATACTTTAAGAATAATTTGTGAAAAAATGTACTTGAGCCTTACAATAGTATAAATAAAGGTGTAAATTAAGTTTGTACATATCTAAAAAGGAAGGAAAGAAGTCATGAAAAGATTTTTAACATTAGTCTTTGCTTTGTTACTTGTATTAGCTGGTTGTAGCACAGAATCTAACCAAGATAAAGCTAAAAAAGAAACTGAAAGTAAGACGTTAACAGTATCAGCCGCAGCAAGTTTGACAGATGTTTCTAAAGCTCTAGAAAAAGAATTTAAGAAGAAGCATCCGAATACGAATATTAAATTTAATTACGGTGGTTCAGGTAGTTTACGTAAACAAGTAGAAGCTGGCGCAGATGTAGACGTATTAATGTCTGCAAACACTTCTGATGTTGATAAATTACAAGATAGTAAAAAAGTTAAAGAAGTTTATGATTACGCTAAAAATAAATTAATTATTATTAAATACGAAAACTCTAGCATCAAAAATATTAAAGATGTTAGTGCGCCAAACAAAGTCGCAATTGGTGAAGAAAAAAGTGTACCAGCAGGTCGTTACGCTGTAGAATACTTGAAAAAAGAAGATCTATATAACGGCATGACAAGTACATTTGTTTTCGCTAAAGATGTTAAACAAGTATTAAACTATGTTCAAAAAGAAAATGCAGAAGCAGGATTTGTATATGCAACAGATATGTATAAAGGTAAAGATAAAAAAGTCGATAACGTCGTTAAATTAGCGGATGCACCTTTAGATCATCCAATTACTTATAGAGCTGGTCTTGTTACCGACAAGAAAGAAGCTAAAGAATGGTTTGAATTCTTAAAATCAAAAGAAGCTAAAGAAATTCTTAAAGAATATCACTTTGAAGGATAGGAGATAATGCTATGCCAGACTTAACACCACTATGGATATCAATAAAAGTAACAATTATCAGTACAATCATTGTGTGTATCCTAGGTATTATTCTGGCAAAGCTGATGCTCAATTATAAAGGTAAATTAAAGCCTGTAGTTGAAAGCATTATTATGCTTCCAATCGTATTACCACCGACCGTTATGGGGTTTATACTCCTTATTGTCTTCGGTAAGAATAAGTTTTTCGGTCAATTTTTATCTGATGTATTGCATATCAATGTGATTTTTACGTGGGTAGGTGCAGTGATAGCAGCGATTATTGTAAGTTTGCCGCTTATGTATCAACATGTAATGAATGGATTTCAATCTATTAATCCAAAGATGCTTAACTCAGCAAGAACGATGGGCGCTAGTGAAGGGAAAATTTTTAGAACAATTATTTTACCGTTATCTAAACGTTCCATTTTCTCTGGTGTTGTGATGAGTTTTGCTAGAGGGTTAGGAGAATTTGGTGCAACGCTTATGATTGCTGGCTATATTCCTGGTTTAACGAATACATTGCCATTAGAAATTTATTTCTTAGTGCAAGCTGGTGAGGAACACAAAGCATGGTTATGGGTTATTGTACTCATCGCATTTGCAGTTTGTGTGATTAGCTCACTTAATATATTAAATCAAAAGAATCATAAATGGGAGTAGATATGGATGATTGATATATCAATTAAAAAGTTAATTAAAGACAGAACGATATCATTAAATATCCAAGCTGACACTCCGAAAATTTATGCGATAGTTGGGCGATCAGGTATAGGTAAATCCACATTATTAAACATTATTGCAGGTCTTACTGAAGCGGAAACTTGCAGAATAGAAATTAATCAAAAAGTGCTCAGTAATCAAAAGCATGTAATTAAAGTGCAAGATAGAAATATTGGTTATCTGTTTCAAGATTATCAACTTTTTCCACATAAGACAGTTCATGAAAATATTCATTACATGATTGAGACTAATAAAGAGACAGAGCAATTGATTAAACATTTACGTATAGAAAATTGTTTAAATCAATATCCATCTACTTTATCTGGAGGAGAGTCACAAAGAGTTGCATTATGTAGAGTATTAAGTGTCAAACCTAACTTATTACTTTTAGATGAACCCTTTTCAAGTTTAGATGATGAAACAAAAGACGAAGGTATGGCGTTAGTAAAGTCCATTTTTAAGACTTGGCAAATACCGATCATACTTGTGTCTCATTCTAAAAAAGAAGTTCAAATTTTAGCAGATGAAGTTATCGAAATTAGTTAAATGTTCATTGTAAGGTGAAAAATAAATAATATGTCTGAAGCCTCAAACAAAGATAAACACTTTGTTTGAGGCTTTTTTGTGCAAATAAAAGAATGTAGGGAATTCGTTATGTTGTATAGGTAATCCCCTAATACATAAACATTGTGAAAAAAATACAATTGATATAGATAATTAAGGGCAAATAATAGGAGGTTCTAACTATGTCTAAGTTAGGTTTGAAATTCTTTAAGCCAACCGAAAAATTTAATGGAAATTGGTCTATATTAGATGAAAAAAGTAGAGAATGGGAGAAAATGTACAGAGAAAGATGGAGCCACGATAAAGTTGTCAGAACGACTCATGGTGTGAACTGTACAGGTTCTTGTTCATGGAAAGTATTCGTGAAAAATGGTGTGATTACATGGGAAAATCAACAAATTGATTATCCTTCTTGTGGACCTGATATGCCTGAGTTTGAACCTAGAGGATGTCCGCGTGGTGCTTCTTTTTCATGGTATGAATATAGTCCATTACGTGTGAAATTTCCTTATGTTAGAGGTAAGTTATGGAAACTTTGGAAAGCTGCTTTAAGTGAATACGGAGATCCTGTTGTCGCTTGGGCATCCATTGTTGAAGATGAACAGAAGGCTGAAATTTATAAAAGTGCACGCGGTAAAGGTGGACATGTTCGCGTCAATTGGAGAGATGTGACACAACTCATCGCAGCACAAATTATATATACTGTGAAAAAATATGGTCCAGATAGAATTGCTGGATTTACACCTATACCGGCTAAGTCCATGATTAGCTATGCTTCAGGTGCGCGTTTTATATCGTTATTAGGTGGGGAAATGCTTAGTTTTTATGATTGGTATGCTGACTTACCACCCGCTTCACCACAAATCTGGGGTGAACAAACGGATGTACCTGAATCAAGTGATTGGTATAACGCCGGTTATATTATTATGTGGGGATCAAATGTACCATTAACGCGTACTCCAGATGCGCATTTTATGACAGAAGTTAGATACAAAGGTACTAAAGTCGTGTCTGTCGCACCAGACTATGCTGAAAATGTGAAATTTGCTGACAACTGGTTAGCACCAAATCCAGGTACAGATGCAGCATTAGCGCAAGCCATGACACATGTCATTCTTCAAGAATATTATGAAGATAAACAAGAAGAGATGTTTATCAACTATGCTAAACAATACACTGATATGCCTTTTATTATACAACTTGATAAACATGGAGAAGGCTATAAAGCAGGTCGTTTCTTAAGATCAAGTGATTTAGGTATAGAAACAGAACACGCAGAGTGGAAGCCTGTTGTATTCGATCAAAATAGTAAACAACTTGTCATACCTAATGGAACAATGGGACAAAGATATGAAGAAGGCGTTAAATGGAATTTAAATTTAGTTGGTGAAGATGGAAAAGAAATAGATCCAGCTCTATCTTTTAAAGACCATGAATCAAAAGTGATGACAATTCAATTTCCGTATTTTGATAATGATGGAAATGGTATTTTTGAAAGACCTATTATCGTTAAAGAAATCGAAAATAAAGACGGAGAAACAATTTATATCGCGACAATATACGACTTAATGACAAGTCAATATGGCGTAAGAAGATTAAATCATCCATTAGAAGCAACAAGTTATGAAGATGAAAATTCAATGTATTCACCTAAATAGCAAGAAAAAGTAACAGGTGTTAAATATTCAATAGTGACACAAGTAGCTAGAGAATTTGCACAAAATGCAGTTGATACAAATGGTCGCTCAATGATTATTATGGGGGCAGGTATCAATCACTGGTTTAACTCTGATACGATCTATCGATCTATATTAAACCTTGTTATCTTATGTGGATGCCAAGGTGTAAATGGTGGCGGATGGGCGCATTACGTTGGTCAAGAAAAATGTCGTCCGATTGAAGGTTGGTCAACGATTGCTTTTGCGAAAGATTGGCAAGGACCACCTAGACTTCAAAATGCTACAAGTTGGTTCTACTTTGCAACGGATCAGTGGAAATATGAAGAGTCTGGTGTTGATAAATTACAGTCACCATTATCAAATGAATTAAAACATCAACATCCAGCTGATTATAACGTATTAGCTGCTCGATTAGGATGGCTACCATCATATCCGCAATTTGATTGTAATAGCTTATTGTTTGGTGAAGAAGCGAAAGATGCAGGAGATGACTCAAATGAAGCAATTCTTCAAAGGGCAGTTGAATCTGTAAAATCTAAAAAGACTAAATTTGCTATAGAAGATCCAGATGCAAAGAAAAATCATCCAAAAACATTGTTCGTATGGCGTTCAAATTTAATCTCTAGTTCAGCTAAGGGACAAGAGTACTTTATGAAACATTTATTAGGAACTAAATCAGGTCTATTAGCAAATCCTAATGAAACAGATAAACCAGAAGAAATTGTATGGCGAGAAGAAACAACCGGTAAACTAGATTTATTAGTTGCGCTAGATTTTAGAATGACTGCAACACCGTTGTATGCAGATGTCGTATTACCAGCAGCAACGTGGTATGAAAAACATGATATTTCTTCTACTGATATGCATCCATTCATTCATCCATTTAATCCTGCAGTTGACCCATTATGGGAATCAAAATCAGACTGGGATATTTATAAAACATTAGCAAAATCTGTTTCGGATTTAGCGAAGACACATATGAAAGGCACATTTAAAGATGTTGTAACAACGCCTTTAGCACATGATTCTAAACAAGAGATTTCAACACCGTACGGAATTGTTAAAGATTGGTCTAAAGGTGAAATTGAAGCAATACCTGGTAAAACGATGCCTGGTTTCGCAGTTGTAGAAAGAGATTATACAGCCATATACGATAAATATGTATCAGTGGGACCATTATTAGAAAAAGGTAAAGTAGGTGCACATGGGGTAAGTTTCTCAGTAAAAGAGCAATATGATGAATTGAAGCTTATGTTAGATACGTGGGAAGATGATACTGTTAAAAATGGCCTTCCTAGAATGGATACAGCACGTAAAGTAGCAGATGTCATATTGAATGTTTCATCAGCTTCAAATGGTAAAGTCTCACAAAAATCTTACGAAGATTTAGAAGAACAAACAGGCATGACATTGAAAGATATTTCTAGTGAACGTGCATCAGAAAAAATCACATTCCAAAATATAACAGCACAACCGAGAGAAGTTATACCGACAGCAGTATTCCCGGGTTCAAACAAATTAGGTAGAAGATATTCACCATTTACGACAAATATCGAACGTCTTGTACCGTATAGAACGTTAACAGGTAGACAAAGTTATTATATTGATCATGAAGTATTTTTACAGTTTGGCGAGAACTTACCTATCTATAAACCAACATTACCGCCAATGGTATTCGGTACGAAAGATAAAAACATAAAAGGTGGCGTAGATACATTAGTATTAAGATATTTAACGCCACATGGTAAGTGGAATATTCATTCAACATACCAAGATAATTTGCATATGTTGACGTTATTTAGAGGTGGTCCAACTGTATGGATTGTGAAAGAAGACGCAATGGCGAACGACATTAAAGATAATGATTGGTTAGAAGTATATAACAGAAATGGTGTTGTTACAGCAAGAGCAGTTGTATCTCATAGAATGCCTAGAGGTACGATGTTTATGTATCACGCACAAGATAAACATATTGAGACACCTGGATCAGAAATTACAGATACTCGTGGTGGTTCACATAACGCACCTACACGTATCCACTTGAAACCTACGCAATTAGTAGGCGGTTATGCACAAATTAGTTATGGCTTTAATTACTATGGGCCAATTGGAAACCAAAGAGATGTATATGTTGCCATCAGAAAAATGAAGGAGGTAGATTGGCTTGAAGATTAAAGCGCAAGTAGCTATGGTTATGAATTTAGATAAATGTATAGGATGTCATACATGTAGTGTCACATGTAAAAGTACATGGACAAATAGACCAGGCGCTGAATATATATGGTTTAATAATGTCGAAACGAAACCTGGTATCGGTTATCCGAAACGTTGGGAAGACCAAGAAACTTATAAAGGTGGTTGGGTACTCAACAAAAAAGGAAAATTAGAATTAAAATCAGGTAGTAAACTATCTAAAATTGCACTGGGTAAAATTTTCTATAATTCTGATATGCCAGAAATGAAAGATTATTACGAGCCGTGGACATATAATTATAAACATTTAACAACAGCTAAAGAGGGGAATCATTCTCCAGTTGCAAAAGCTGAATCTGTTATTTCAGGTAGAAAATTAGATATTAAATGGGGACCGAACTGGGAAGATGATTTAGCGGGTGCTCATGTTACAGGACCTACTGATCCAAACATTCAAAAAATCGAAGAAGAAATTAAATTTAACTTCGACCAAACATTTATGATGTATTTACCAAGACTGTGTGAACATTGCTTAAACCCAAGCTGCGTTGCATCATGTCCATCTGGTGCAATGTATAAAAGAGATGAAGATGGTATTGTACTTGTCGACCAAGATGCATGTCGTGGTTGGAGATATTGTATGACAGGTTGTCCTTATAAGAAAGTATATTTCAACTGGAAAACGAACAAAGCAGAAAAATGTACATTCTGTTTCCCAAGAGTTGAAGCTGGTTTACTAACAGTATGTTCTGAAACATGTACAGGTCGTATGAGATATTTAGGTGTATTACTTTATGATGCTGACAAAGTTCAAGAAGCAGCTTCTGCAGAAAACGAAAAAGACTTATATCAAAAGCAACTTGATCTATTTTTAGATCCATTTGATGAAGATATTATTCAACAAGCTGAAAAAGATGGTATTTCACATGATTGGATTGAAGCGGCACAAAATTCACCAGTATATAAACTGGCAATAGAATATAAATTAGCGTTTCCTTTACACCCTGAATATCGAACATTGCCAATGGTATGGTATTGTCCACCATTAAGTCCGATTATGAATTACTTTGAAGGTAAAGATTCTATTAGAAATCCAGATATGATTTTCCCAGCAATAGAAGAAATGAGATTACCTGTTCAATATTTAGCAAATATGCTAACAGCAGGTGATACGAAGACAGTTAAAGAAGCATTGCAAAAAATGGCGATGATGCGTAGTTATATGAGAGCTAAATCAAGTGGTAAAGACTTTGATATTTCAAGACTTGAACGTGTAGGACTCACTGAAAGACAAACGAAATCGATGTATAGATTACTCGCGATTGCTAAACACGAAGATCGTTTTGTTGTTCCAACATCACATAAAGAAGGTTATATGGATACTTACAGAGCACAAGGTAGTCAAGGATATGGCGGCGAAATGTTTGGTCCAAATTGTGATGGTTGTGGTGTTCAAGGATTATCAGAGCAAAAATCCGGACAAGAAATATACAATGAGAACTTCTATGGAGGGATTTTCCGTGATTAATTTAGATGCATTATATGAACTTAAAGAAAGCTTTGGTTTCTATAGTAACCAGTTAACTTATCCAGAAAAGTTAGATTTTCATCCTAAAGCATTTAATAAAGCTTTCGATACCAATCATCCGGCTTATCGTGACATTAAGCAATATTGGGAAAATATGCATGATATTTCATTAGATGATATTCAAGAAGTGTATACAAGAACGTTTGATTTTGAAAAAAAGACGACGTTATATATGACATACAACAAGCTAACAGAACAAAAAGAACGAGGACAAATGCTAGCAAGATTAAAAGTACTTTATGAAATGTTCGGGCTAAAAATGCCTCAAAATGAACTGTCAGATTTTTTACCGCTTATGCTTGAATTCTTATATGCTGCAGAGTGGAGAGGTGACAGTCGTGCACAAGAAAGTTTAACGCTTGTTGTGATGGTCATTGAAGATGGAACGTATGGATTGCTTCAAGCTTTAGGTAAACAAAACAGTCCGTATTTTCATCTAATTAAAGCAATTAGAGAAACGTTAAAATCATGTGTAGTAGAGCAAGAGAAGGTGATCAACGGTGATTAATCAATTTATATGGGTTATCTATCCTTATTTATGTATCGCTATTTTTATTACTGGTCATTTATTCAGATTTAAATATGATCAATTTTCATGGACAGCAAAGTCTAGTGAGTTTATTGAGAAGAAACAATTGATGTGGGGAAGTATTTTATTTCACTTAGGTATTATTCCAGTTATATTCGGACATATAGTTGGTTTGGGCATACCTGCAGAATGGTTGAGTAGTGTCGGCGTTAATGATCATTTATATCATATCGGTGCAGTTTATATTGGAAGTATTTTCGGTATTGTGACATTAATCGGTATGGTTCTGTTAACAGCTAGAAGAATCACGAAACAAAATGTAAGAAGGTTAAGTTCAGCATCGGACATTATTGTGAATATATTATTGTTAGTGATTGTATTGATGGGTTGTATTTCAACGTTATGGACGAACGCGACAACACCAGACTTTGATTATAGACAAACAATTTCTGTTTGGTTTAGAGGTTTATTAATCTTTAAACCGGATGTTGCTTTAATGAATGACGTACCTTTAACATTTAAGACGCATATTATTTTAGGATTTTTAATCACAAGTTTATGGCCATTTACGAGATTGGTACATGTTTGGAGTGTGCCACTTAATTACTTCAGTAGAAGTTACATTATTTACAGAAAACATAAAACAAATTAAACTATAAATAAAAAGTCGAGGTGTTTAAAATGTCTAATGATTTTAATTTTCAGGAACAGTTGGATCTTATTCGTAGTACTTATGGTGTTGATTTTGTCGGATTAGCTATGACTTCTGAAGACGCTGCTCACTTTCATATAAAGTGGCAATATGTATCTGGAAATTTAAATCATAGATATCAAAACATCGTTTTAAGAAGCGGAAGAGGGATAGCAGGAATTGTGATTAAAAGTGGCAAACCTATTGAAATTCATGATTTGAAAGAAAGTCCATATCGTGATCAACCCTTTAACTATCCAATTGTTCAAAGTGAACAATTAACATCATTGCTTGCAATTCCATTATGGAAAAAGTATCGAGTATGTGGTGTACTCTTGCTTGGACAACGTGATGAAAAACAATTTCCTGAAATAGATATGAATGATTTTAATCGCTTTGGACCATTTTATGGAAAGGATATGATGAATGCATGAGTTCAGAAGATGCTTCAATATTAATGGATATATTAAAACAATACTATGAAAAAACGAGCGAAATGATTGTGTTTTTAAATAGTAAAGGACAGGTTATTAATATGAATGAAGCTGCCCGAAGAGTAATCTCTGAAGACAATCAATCATCATTGACACATGCCATTTGTAGTAGATGTGAAGGTTATTCAAATGAATATGCCTTACAATCATGTAGAGACTGTTTTTTAGAGTCTTCAAAGATTGGTAATACAAGTTTTCAAGTGTTTATGCAGACAAATAGCGGGACTGTTGAACCTTTTACAGCGACTTATCAAACGATTAGTCAAGAAGACGATGTTAAAGTGTATACATTACAAAATGTATCGCCACAAATTGAAAGACAGCAGAAATTACATCAACAAACGATGATCCAAAAAACAATATCCGCACAAGAAAACGAACGTAAAAGAATTTCTAGAGAGTTACACGATGGTGTTGTTCAAGAATTGCTAAATGTCAGTGTTGAACTTAGATTATTGAAATATCAGAATGATATTGACGTATTGAAGCAGCAGTCTCAACATATTGAAACGTTAATGTCTCGATTAATCGATGATATTAGAAACTTATCTTTAGAACTAAGACCTTCATCATTAGATGACCTTGGACTAGACGCAGCTTTTAAGTCATATTTTAAACAGCTTGAGAAAAATTTTGGGTTCCATGTTCACTATCATTATGATTCGTCTATTAAACGTTTTAATACGGAGATTGAAACGGTCGTATATAGAATTGTACAAGAAGCGGTGTTTAATGCGTTGAAGTATGCTAATGTGGATAGTGTTGATGTACATATGTCTTGTGATGGCAATGAAATAGAAGTTGAAATTGCTGACCAAGGAAATGGCTTTGTATTAGGCAGTCAGCCAAAAGGTTCAGGACTTGGTATATATGGGATGAAAGAACGTGCTGAAATCGTTGGCGGTAAAATCAATATCGAAAGTAAACTTAAAAAAGGTACAAATATTAAATTGAATGTACCAATAGCATAAATGGTGGGTGGTATATATGAAAATCGTAATAGCAGATGATCATGCAGTGGTGAGAACAGGCTTTTCAATGATTTTGAATTATCAAGAAGACATGGAAGTTGTTGCGACAGCTGCAGATGGTATAGAAGCATATCAAATGGTTGCAAAACATTCACCAGATGTATTGATCATGGATTTAAGTATGCCACCTGGTGAATCGGGATTAATCGCAACTGGTAAAATAGCAGAAGACTTTAAGCAAACTAAAATATTAATATTAACGATGTTTGATGATGAAGAATTAATTCATGCTGTAAGAACGATATATAGAGGCGATATGTATATTGATTCTAAAGTTACAAGTTCGCTCGTGAACGAACTCTTTAATCATCAAGGTAACAATGAGCAAAGTACTTCTGATCCATTTAAAATATTGTCTCAAAGAGAACTAGAAATCTTACCTTTAATCGCAAAGGGTTATGGTAATAAAGAAATTGCGGAGAAATTATTTGTTTCTGTCAAAACGATTGAAGCACATAAAGCGAGAATTATGGATAAACTCGGTTTAAAATCGCGTCCAGAATTAGTTGAATATGCTATGAAGAAAAAATTATTAGACTTCTAAAACAAAATTGACCTGATAAATTGTGACTCAAAAGCCTCAGTTTGTCAGGTCTTTTTATGTTTTTTATCGGATTGAATTTATAAATGAATATAGGGATTTTCCATGTTTCAATAAGGGGATATCCTTATGTGCACTTTTTCACAAATAACCTACAATAATATTGGAAAGATTATACATAAAGATTAATTTCGAAGGGTGAAAAACATGAGAAACAATTTAGGAAAAGTTCAACTACCGCTCCAAACCTTTAGTTTAATGGCAGGATTTATGGTTTGGAGTATACTCGCACCTTTAATGCCTTATATTACACAAGATATAAGTGTAGAAGAAGGTCAGAAAGCCATTATTTTAGCAATCCCTGTTATTTTAGGATCGATTTTAAGAATACCAATTGGCTACTATACGAACTTATTAGGTTCTAGACTTGTATTTTTAGTGAGTTTTATTATTTTATTATTTCCAGTTTTTTATTTAAGCCAAGCACATTCAACTACAGGATTGATGGTTGCAGGATTCTTTATAGGTCTTGGTGGTGCAATCTTTTCAGTAGGTGTTACTTCTATTCCTAAATATTTTCCAAAAGAAAAGCATGGTTTTGCGAATGGTATTTATGGAATGGGGAATTTAGGGACAGCTGTATCATCATTTTTAGCACCTCCAATTGCAGGCATTATCGGATGGCAGCATACTGTACAACTTTATTTAATCGTATTACTTATCTTCTCAGTATTAATGTTTATCTTTGGAGATAAAGAAGAACCTAAAGTGAAAATTCCAATGATTTCACAAACGAAGCAAGTCATCAATAACTATAAACTTTACTATTTTAGTTTCTGGTATTTTATTACATTTGGTGCATTTGTTGCATTTGGTTTGTTCTTGCCAAACTTTTTAGTGAGTCATTTTGAAATTGATAAAGTAGATGCGGGTATTAGAACAGGTATCTTTATTGCGATTGCAACATTACTTAGACCAATTGGTGGTATGTTAGGAGATAAATTTAATGCTTTAAACGTATTGAAAATATTCTTTATCGGTTTAATAGCGGGCGCAATCGTACTTTCAATATCACATCATCTCATCTTGTTTACAATTGGATGTTTAACGATAAGTGTTTGTGCAGGTATTGGTAATGGACTAGTATTTAAACTTGTACCAACATACTTCACAAAAGAAGCAGGTGTTGTAAACGGAATCGTATCTATGATGGGTGGTCTCGGCGGCTTCTTCCCACCATTAATGATAACGTTAGTAACGAGTTTGACTGGTTCAAATCATTTAGCATTCTTTATGCTTGCTATATTTGGTGTGATTGCACTCATTACAATGATGCATATGACTAAAATAGAAAGTAAGCATGTTTAGTTGTTTGTCTTTAAAATTAAAAAGGCTGAGGCAATGTGTTGCCTCAGCCTTATAATTAATTGAGGATAAAAGCGTTTAACTCTATAATAGAGTTAAAGAGATTCGTGAAAGGTTGATATAAATGAACGAACGTTATTCTCGTCAAATTTTATTCGATAAAATTGGAGAACAAGGTCAAGAAAGAATTGAACAAGCGAGTGTCACTATTGTAGGCATGGGTGCACTTGGTACTCATGTTGCTGAACAGTTGACTAGATCGGGTATAAAGAGACTCAATATTATTGATCGAGATTATGTTGAATCGTCAAATTTACAAAGACAAACATTATTTATAGAGAATGATATTAAAGAAATGTTGCCTAAAGTCGTAGCAGCAGAAAGACATTTAAAGAAAATTCGTGAAGACATTACAATAAAATCTTATATTGCACAATGTGATGCAAAGTTATTACATGAAGTTGCGCGTTACTCAAACATTATTATTGATGCGACAGATAATTTTAATACGAGACAAATTATTAATGATTTTGCGTACAAGATGAATATTCCGTGGATATATGGCGCATGTTTAGAATCTACTTATGTTCAAGCGACTTTTGTGCCTAGTGAAACACCTTGCTTCAACTGTGTATTACCACAATTACCAGTGATTAACAGAACTTGTGACACAGTAGGCGTGATAAATCCTGCTGTTACAATGGCAGCAAGTTTACAAGTTGCAGATGCACTTAAAATATTAGCTGGTTATTCATTTACACCTAAAATTACGTACGGTGACGTTTGGTTCGGTGAACATCAATCATTTGGATTTGAACAAATGAAACGAGACGATTGTGAGACTTGTGGAGCAGAACCAACTTATTCAAAATTATCAAATTCAGACAAACAACTAACTGAATTATGCGGCCGTCATACTGTTCAATATATAAACGAGAAACTTAATCGACCAGCAATTGAAAAGTTTGTTGCTCAAAATGGATTATTGCATCGTTCTAATGCTTATATGATTCAGTATTTATACGATGACCATCGTGTCGTAGCATTTAATAATGGTAGATTATTAATTCATGATTTGGATTCTGTAGAAGAAGGCAGACAATTTGTTGAGAATATGTTTGGATAGGAGTTAAATCGATGAGTGTAGTTAATAGAATAGATCGTCTTATAAATGTGTCAATATTAACCGTAAGTGATACGAGAACGAAAGAAACAGATAAAGGTGGACAACTTGTTCAACAATATTTGAATGATCTCAATGTTGAAATTAAAGAGGGGCATTATCAAATTGTTAAAGATGATGTCACTGAAATTCAAACACAAGTAAATGAGTGGTTAAGTAAAGATGTAGACGCCATTATTACAACTGGCGGTACAGGTATTAGTCAAAGAGATGTGACGATCGAGGCGATTAAACCTTTACTAGATAAAGAAATAGAAGGATTCGGTGAGATATTTAGATATTTAAGTTATACAGAAGATGTAGGTACGAGAGCCATACTTTCTAGAGCAATTGCAGGTACAGTTGGGCATCAAGTTATTATTTCAATACCGGGGTCTACAGGTGCAGTTAAATTAGCAATGGAAAAGCTCATAACTAAAGAATTGAATCATTTAGTACATGAGCTTAATAAATAACTATTGGCGTTTGAAGTCGCCGTTTTTGCCACCAGTCTTATAAGATAAATATGTTTCACCTATAACCATGCCTTTATCAACGGCTTTACACATATCATATATTGTTAAAGCTGTAACACTTGCAGCAGTTAAAGCTTCCATTTCTACACCGGTTTGACCTTTCGTCTTAACGGTTGCTGAAATATTTATTGTGTATGGTTCATCTTTATCCCATTCATAAGAAATATCGATGCCTGTTAATTGAAGTGGGTGACACATAGGTATCAATTGGCTTGTATTCTTAGCAGCTATAATGCCAGCAATTTGTGCTGTACCAAGTACATCGCCTTTTTTATTTGTTGCATTTTTTATTTGATCATAGATTGTTTGATTTACTTTAATACTTGAGTTTGCAATTGCGATACGTGTGCTTATTTCTTTATCTGAGACATCGACCATTTTTGCATGGCCTTGCTCATTAAAATGTGTAAATTCAGACAAAATCATCATCCTTTCTAAAGGTATTATAACATGTAAGTTTAAATAAATTGATAGGGAGTGCAGACAATTGACAGTTGAAATGAGAACACCTATACCAGTAAAAGAAGCTATTGAACGTGTTATCAAAGTAGTAAAGCAATTAGAGACAGAAACAGTATCAATAAATGATAGTTTAAACTATATTCTTGCTGAAGATATTCAAGCAACTTACGATATTCCTCGATTTGATAAGTCACCTTACGATGGGTTTGCAATTAAAAGTGCTGATTCTAAAGGGGCATCAGGAGAGAATAGAATATCATTTAAAGTTGTAGATCATATCGGTGCTGGAACAGCTTCAAATGTGACTTTAAATAGTGGAGAAGCGGTACGTATTATGACTGGCGCACCTATATCTGAAGGTGTAGATGCAGTTGTAATGTTTGAACAAACAGTGGAAACAGAAACAGGATTTACTATTCGTAAACCATTTACGGAAGGCGAAAATGTCGCTTTTCAAGGCGAAGAATGTAAAGAAAATGAATGCGTCTTACATAAAGGACAACGTATAAATAGTGGTGTTATTGCAGTTTTGGCAACATTTGGTTACCAAACTGTTAAAGTATCCAAAAAGCCAACCGTTGCCGTCATCGCAACAGGTAGTGAGTTAGTAGGTCCAAATGAACCATTAGAACCAGGTAAGATTAGAAATTCAAATGGTCCAATGATTGAATCGTTATGTAAAGAAGTTGATATCGAAGCTACTACATACAACATTCAAGAAGATAACTTACAAGGCTGCATTGATATTGTTGAGAAAGCAATGTCACAACATGATATCGTGATTACAACAGGTGGGGTATCAGTTGGAGACTTCGACTATTTACCGAAAGTGTATGATGCAATTGGTGCAACAGTACTCTTTAATAAAGTGCAAATGAGACCGGGTAGCGTAACAACTGTTGCTCACAAAGATAATAAGATGTTGTTTGGTTTATCAGGCAATCCATCAGCTTGTTACTCAGGATTTCATTTGTTTACGAAGCCAACCATTCAAAAAATGATGTCTGCTGATGCTATATACCCAGTCATCATAGACGCGAAGTTGAATGAAGACTTTAAAAAAGCTAACCCATTCACGAGATTTATTAGAGGTAAATTATCCTTCACTTCACAAGGTGTTTATGCTGAGCCTTCAGGATTTAATAAATCAAATGCGGTTGTCGCGATTGCTAAAAGTAATGGTATGATTATTTTACCTAGTGGAACAAGAGGCTATCAAAAAGGTGACGAAGTGAAAGTTCTATTAACAGACCATCAGTCATATGAAAGTAAATTAACACTATGAAGATATTACAAATAGTTGGTTATAAAAATAGTGGTAAAACAACATTAATAAATGAATTAATTAAAGAATGTCGTAGTCAGCAATTAACAGTATCTACAATTAAACATCATGGGCACGGTGCAGACGAAATTTCTTTAAATCATAAAGAAGTAGACAGTTTAACGTTTATTAACAGTGGTGCTAAAGAAAGTATCGTGTTGGGTAAACAGTTAATAGAGAGAGTAACGTATGAAGAGAAGTCATTACAGCAAATAATCGATGAAGATTTGTCTGTTGAGCCTGCTGTGCTATTAATTGAAGGATTTAAGCATGATCATTTTCCAAAAGTACTTTTGACGAAGCAATCTGAAGATTTAGCACAAACATTACACAATATTGTATATCAGTTTGATGCGTTTAATCTTGAAGAAAAGAAAGACTTTATAGTTTGGTTTGAAAATTGGTTGAAAAAGTAGGTGTAGAAGTGAAACAATTTGAAATCGTCAATGATCCAATAAATCCTGAACAATACAGAAACTGGACACTTAATGAAAAACAAGGTGCAGTTGTTGTCTTTACAGGCCATGTTAGAGAATGGACTAAAGGCATTAAAACAGAGTACTTAGCTTATGAGGCATACATCCCAATGGCAGAGAAGAAATTAGCTCAAATTGGTGATGAAATTAAAGAAAAATGGCCAGGTACAATAGTTGCAATTGCACATAGAATTGGTGAATTACAAATATCAGATATAGCTGTTGTTATCAGTGTATCTTCACCGCATAGAAAAGATGCATATAAAGCAAATGAATATGCGATTGAGAGGATTAAAGAAATCGTGCCAATCTGGAAAAAAGAAATATGGGAAGATGGGGAAGAATGGCAAGGCAGTCAAAAACAATACCATTCTTCTATTCAAATGGAGGGTGAATAATGAAAGTATTGTATTTTGCTCATTTAAAAGAAATAATAAACATAAATGAAGAGCAAATAACTCTTAACCAAGACTACTCTGTGTTAAACTTTAAGCAATATTTAGTTGAGAAGCATCCAGAGTTAAGGGATGAAACTTTTCAAGTTGCTGTAAATGAGGAATTTGTGCAAGAATCAAGTGTCATAACAGACCAAGATGTTGTTGCATTGATTCCACCAGTTAGTGGAGGGTAAAGAGAAAATGATAGCAATAGTTCTAGCTGGCGGTAAGTCCAGTAGATTCGGTTCACCAAAAGCGTTAGCGACAATTAATGGAGAAGTTTTTTATGAAAAAATCATTCAAACTTTAAATCAAACGAATTTATTTGAAAAAGTTGTGATTAGTACGAGTGAAGAATTGAAGGATTCATTTAATCACCATAATGTTGTCGTAGATTTATCAAAGTACAAAAATAATGGTCCTTTAGGTGGGATTTATAGCGTGATGCAAAAACATGATTCGGAATGTTATTTTGTGATTGCTTGCGATACACCTAAAATTACCGAAAAAGCGATTAGTCATTTATATCAATTTTTTATTTCGCGTGTAATGGAAGAACAGCTAGACATTGCTGGATACGAAGCAAATGGTAAAAAAATGCCGACATTAGCATTTTATAGTCATCGTGTCGAAGCGGACATTAAAGAAGCGTTAGACCATGAAGCTTTTAGAATGAAAGATATATATGAAAAGAAACCTTCACAATGGTTAGATGTATCAAATGTGAAAGATTCAACTAATTGGTACCAAAATATAAATTACATTGAAGATTTAGAAAAAGCCGAGTCTTAACGATTGTATAGGTAGAGGGGGCGTTACGATGCATCAACCTATCAAAGATAAATTAGGAAGACCAATTAGAGATTTAAGAATATCCGTTACCGATAGATGTAATTTTCGTTGTGATTACTGTATGCCAAAAGAAATTTTTGGAGATGATTACGTCTTTTTACCTAAAGAAGAATTGTTGAGTTTTGAAGAAATTACGAGATTATCTCAGTTATACAGCTCACTTGGTGTAAATAAAATTAGAATTACAGGCGGAGAACCGCTTCTAAGACGAAATCTATACGAGCTTGTAGAAGCTTTGAATAAGATAGATGGTATAGAAGACATCGGATTAACGACAAATGGTATGTTGTTAAAAAAACATGGATTGAATTTATACAATGCTGGACTACGAAGAGTGAATGTAAGTATAGATGCAATGGATGATGAATTATTTAAATCGATTAATAATCGTCAAATATCCGCTTCTCAAATACTTGATCAAATAGATTATGCAGTAAGCATAGGTTTAAAAGTTAAAGTGAATGTCGTGATCCAAAAAGGGGTGAACGACCAAGAAATATTGCCACTTGTTGAGCATTTTAAAGAGAAAAACATTATCGTAAGATTTATAGAATTTATGGATGTAGGTAATGATAATGGGTGGAATTTTGATAAAGTCGTCACTAAGAAAGAAATGTTAAATATTATTTCTTCAGCCTATGATGTAGAACCAGTGGACGCCAATTATTTTGGAGAAGTTGCAACATACTATCGCCATAAAGATAACGGCGCACAATTTGGTTTGATCACGAGTGTATCAGCATCATTTTGTTCATCGTGTACACGAGCAAGAATTTCATCTGACGGTAAATTTTATGGTTGCTTATTCGCTGAAAAGAATGGCTATGATATAAAATCAGAACTAAGAAGCGGTAAGACAGACGAAGAATTATTAAGCACATTAAAGTATTTATGGAATATAAGAGATGACAGATACTCAGATGAACGAACAGCAGCTACTGTAGCAAGACGAAAGAAAAATAAAATTGATATGAACTATATAGGTGGTTAGACTAGAAGTTAGGGACAGAATTGTGAGAAATGTCTCTAAGTGAGCGCATATCTAATTACCAGAATTCGTAATAATGGAAGTTAGCACATTCTAATATAACTAAATAAAATTTCAATTATATTATAAAATATGTTGTTAATTTTTGGCGTTTTTTTGGCGCTGACTCCTGCGGGAACAGCATGATTCGAAGACTACAGGCTGAGAACATGCCCGCGGAAAGCATGCGCATAAAAAATGCCGGGCAAAGTCTAAGACTTTATCGACACTCTAAAAACAAGCTAGGACACTCCCAATGTCCTAGCTTGTTTTATTATTTCATAAAATATTTTCCGATAATCATATCTAACGTATCTTTTGAAAGTACGAGTGTTTGTTCGTTTGCTTTTTTGAGCATTTCTTCCGTATTCTCATCATTAAATTTGATAGATTTAGAGAAGTAAGGTGCAAATACATCGATAAAACTATTCAACACTCTTTCTTCATCTGTTATTGTATTTATCTCACTAATTGGTGCAACTTCTAATTGATGGAAGTCTAGGTGTTTCTTAATTGTCTCAAATATAAAGTCATTTGATGGTGGGTTCTGATTGGTTGCGTGATAAATCTTATGATTTTCTGCATAATCACATGCTACTGTGAGTACTTGTACAACATAATCAACGGGTACGAAATTCGACGTATGACTTGCATCTCCAAATAGTCTATATATTGAATGATCTTTCTTTTTTTCTACACGTCTTTTGAAAACTTTTAATGCTTTCATAAAACCGTACAGCGTGAAGTTTGAATCTGCTTCTCCTGTTACGGAATCGCCAATTATAATTGCTGGACGTATAATTGAAGTTGCCATTGTTTTATTTTGCATCACGATATGTTCGGCTTTAATTTTAGTCGCTTCATAAGGATTATTGGTTGGTGAATCGATTGAATGTAGCACTTCATTACCGAGTTCTTGTTCACCAACCGTATAGGCTGTTGAAACATATAAAAAATGCTTTGTTTGTATTTGTTCTGCTAAATCCAAAGCATGTTGTGTACCGATATAATTGATTTGATAAAGATCATCAGCAAGTTCGAAATTAAATTTGACGAGTGCAGCTAAATGATAAAATTTATCTATTTGAGGTATCGTGTCAATATCACTTTCAGACACACCACATAATGCTTCTGTAATGTCTCCACTTATAAAGTGAATTCTTGAATGATACGATGGCTTTAATTTATTGAGCAATTGATCTTTCTTCTGCTCACTCCTGTATAATACATAAAATTGCTTTTGTGCATCTTTTGCAAGTGATTGTATTAACTCTGCACCTACAAATCCCGTAGCACCTGTTAAAAAAATGTTCATGTTTCCACTCCGATTCTAAGTTTCTGACTATATTTTGAACGATGACTATATGAAAGTAAAGTATTTTAATAAGTGTTCACATATAACATTGCTATTTGAAAATTGTTAAGCAATAATATTAAGTAATAGATATAAAAGGAGCGTATTTCATGAACGAACAAAAGATGGCTAAGCCTTCATTATTTTTAATCGTGATTCTCGGTTTACTAACCGCATTTGGACCATTTTCAATAGATATGTATTTACCAGCATTACCAGAAATCAGTCGTGATTTTGATACAACAACGTCAAACACACAATTAACGCTCACACTCTTTATGGTTGGTTTAGCAGTTGGACAAGTTTTTGTCGGGCCACTATCTGACTTTATAGGGCGTAAACGACCACTCATGGTTGCATTGATTGTTTATACAGTTGCTTCAATACTATGTGTATTTGCACCTAATATATATGTCATGATGGCATTACGATTTGTACAAGGTTTTACTGGTGGGGCAGGGGCAGTTATTTCCCGGGCAATTTCCAGTGATTTATATAAAGGTAAAGCTTTAACGAAATTCTTAGCGATATTAATGCTTGTTAATGGTGTAGCACCTATTTTAGCACCTGTATTGGGTGGTATTATATTATCGTTCTCAACTTGGAAAGTAGTCTTTATTTTATTAACGATATTCGGCTTTATAATGTTTAGCTTATCTTCAGTAAAATTAACAGAATCATTACCAGTAGAAGAACGTTCATCAGGCAGAATCAGTGAAGTGCTAACAGACTTTAAAAATTTACTCAAAAGTCCAAAATTTTTAATGCCTTTGTTTATACAAGGTTGTACATACGCGTTGTTATTTAGTTACATATCCGCTTCATCATTCATAACGCAATCTGTCTATCATATTTCACCATTAGCGTTTAGTTGTATGTTTGCTTTTAATGGTCTTGGATTAATATTGTCCGGTCAAATTATTAATAAATTAGTCGACTATTATGACGAACATGTACTTATGCGTTTATTCGGAATGATTCAAATTATAGGTGTGATTATCGTTTCAATCACATTAATGAATGGTTTATCCATTTGGATATTAATGATTGGATTCTTTATACTCGTTAGTCCAGTATCTGCAATTGGTACGACTGGTTTTTCTATTGCGATGGTTAACAATAAGGGTGGCGCAGGAAGTGCTGCAAGTTTATTAGGATTATCTCAATTTCTATTTGGTGGTATCGTTTCACCGTTAGTGGGTATAAAAGGAGAACATGAAGTATATCCATATGTCCTGACAATCATTATCGTTTCAATATTGCTGATTATTTTATTCTTCATTAATAGTAAAGTGTTTAAAAGAGCAGCTTAAAAGTAGGAGGGTATGTACATGAATTTAAAATTTGATCATATTATTCATTACGTAGACGGTATAGAATCAATTGAATTTCCACATCAATATGTACAAGCCATCCAAGGTGGTAAACATACGCAATTAGGAACCTACAATCAATTAAGTTATATAGATTTACATTATATAGAGTGGATTGATGTCTTTGATGCAGCTTTAGCGCGTTCATATGCTCATACAGAAGAAGGTAGATTAAGCTTTGCGAATACATTTAAAGATACGCATGTACAAGAAGGATTTAAAAGGATCTGCCTTAGAACACAAGATATCGATAGCATGAAGACTCATCTAGAGCAATTTGATTTAGATATTGTAGGTCCAATTGAAATGTCGAGAACGAAACCGGACGGCACAACGATACAATGGCAATTACTATATTTAGATGATAAGCAAGATTTAAATTTACCATTCATCATTCAGTGGGGCGAAAGTGATGAACAAAGAGAAGCTTCTTTAGAAGATAATTTTCATAATAATTTATCAATAGATGAAGTGACGATTCAAGTAAGCAATCTTCATGAATCGAGTCAAAATTGGCAATCATGGTATGGATTGAAAGAGATTGAAACAAACGAAGAATTTGTTAAGTTAAGCTTTAAAGAAGATGATGTTGTCATTAAACTTACAGAGGGTGCAGAAGAGAAATATACAACATTAACACTCTCATCAACAAATATAAAAAAAGACACGCGCATTTTATATAAAGGCGCGTGTTACGAATTCAAAGCTAATTAGCGTAAACACTGAGATAGACGCTTTGAATAATAATACCTAAATGCACCAGTGCAATTAAGGCGCTTATAATGGCTATAAATAATATGGATTTGCGTGCGTTCTCAAGAATAAAGACGATGCTTAGTAGCAAGGTGAAAGCAACAGTTATGATACGATAGCTTAAATAATTAATCGTGCTATCAAAATTTAGACTGACCGCAATCAGTATGATATTTATAATAATAAAAAGTGTTAGAACAAGTTGTCTCATATATTTCAATCCTAACTGTATGTTTTATATGACAAGTATAACAAATATTGGTCTTTTGCGTGAAATTATAGTACGTTTCATTGTATAATTAAAAGACGAATTGATAAAAAGGAGATTTATAAATGACGATAAAGAAAATGAATATCACTCATGAGCAACATGATGAATTTGTAAAGCAACATCCAAATGGTGATATGTTGCAACTTACAAAGTGGGCAGAATCCAAAAAGCTTACAGGTTGGTATTCTCGTCGTATAGCAGTGGGCGATGGTGAAAAGATAACAGGTGTAGCACAACTTTTATTTAAGAAAGTGCCAAAGCTACCATATACATTATGTTACATATCAAGAGGTTTTGTTGTTGATTATAAAGACGAAACATCTGTTAAAGTACTTTTTGAATTATCTAAAGAAATCGCACGTAATGAGAAAAGTTATGCCATTAAAATTGACCCAGATATAGAAGTGGATCAATCTGAAGGTGTTCTTGAATATTTAACTTCATCAGGATTTGAACATAAAGGATTTGAAGATGGATTAAGTAAGAAATATATCCAACCTAGAATGACGATGATCACTAAAATCGATCAACCTGAAGAAGACTTAATGCAAAGCTTTGATAAACGAAACCGTTCACGTGTTAGAAACTCTTTAAAAAGAGGTACTGAATTAGTTATTGGTAACCGTGACGACTTGAAAATCTTTGCGAAAATCATGGAAGAAACAGGCGAGAGAGACAATTTCTTAACAAGAGATGTTTCGTACTTTGAGAATATTTATGATCATTTACATCCAGATGGCGACTGTGAATTATTCTTAGTTAAAGTTGTGCCTGATACAGTCTTAAAAGACTTATTTAAAGAACGTGATGCACTATTAGAAGAAAAAGAAAAATTAGCAAATAGAAGACAAACTAAGAAAGTCGTTAATCAATTAAATGATGCTGATGAAAAATTAGGTAACTTTGAAAAACGTATTCAAGAAATGGAAGAATTAAAAAGTAAAAAACCAGATGGTGTGTATTTATCTGGCGGTATCTTAATCTTCTCAGGTACAAAATCATATTATTTATATGGTGCGTCATCAAATGAATATCGTGAATTTTTACCGAATCATCGCATGATTATTGAAATGATGCGCTTTGCTAAAGAAAAAGGCGCTACTAAGTTTGACTTCGGTGGTACGGATAATAACCCAGACCAAGGCCATGAACATTATGGATTATGGGCATTCAAGAGAGTTTGGGGTACTTATTTAAGTGAGAAAATTGGTGAATTTGATTATGTATTAAATAAACCACTTTATACAGCAATCGAGAAAGTTAAGCCAGCAGTAGTCACTTATAAAAGAAAAATCGAAAAGAAAATCAAAAGAAACTAGACATAAAATTAAGGCACTAAAACTTTAAATTATTAAATTTTAGTGCTTTCTTTATGTATAAGGTATGTTTCAGCGTTAAATTATTATACAATTATTTACAAATCATAAATTAGGAGGAAATTGAGTGGTTCAAAAAATGATCAAGTTCTCGCTGAATAATAAATTTGCTATTTTGCTTATGACGATTATTATTTTGCTTGGCGGCATATATTCAGCGTTCAAAATGAAACTAGAGTTATTACCGGATATTACAACGCCTGTTATTACAATTACGACGCCATATCCAGGTGCAACACCTGAAAGTGTTCTAGAAAATGTAACAGAACCAGTTGAAAAAGAAGTTCAAAATCTAGAAGGTGTACAAAATGTAACAAGTCAGTCTTTAGAAAATGCTTCAGCAATTACATTAGAATATACATATCAAACAGACATGGATGAAGCTGAGACTGAATTAAGAAAGAAATTAGAAGCGTTAGATTTACCTGATGGTGTTCAAGATCCGGATATGAGTAGAATGTCTATGTACTCATTCCCAGTTGTGAGTTATTCAATTTCTGATAAAGATGACGATCTTGAAAAAGTCACAAAGCAAATGGAATCAGGTTTAATACCTAAACTTGAAAAAGTAGACGGCGTTCAAAATGTATCATTGTCTGGTCAAACGTTAGAAGAAGTTAATTTAGAATTTGACCAAAATGAATTAACGAAACGTGGTATGAGTGAAGATGAAGTACTTCAATATATTGATGGTGCTACGAAAGAATCACCTTTAGGTTTATATACATTTGGTGATGATTTGAAATCAATCGTTGTAGATGGAAGGTTTACTTCAATTAAAGCGCTAAAAGACTTAGAAATACCTATGACAGGTGGTGCTTCAAGTGGTGGAGAGCAAAGTGCAGCAAGTCAATCACAACAAGCCCAGCAAGCTCAACAAGGTCAAGAAGGTTCTGAATCAAGTGATAGTAGTGCATCTCAAAGTATCCCATCTGTAAAATTATCTGATATCGCAGATGTTAAACAAGAGAAGAAACGAGATTCAATTTCTAAGACGAATGGTAAAGATGCGTTAGCGCTTCAAGTAACGAAATCTACAGATGCCAATTTAGTAGATGTCGTTGATAATGTAGACAAAGAACTTGAAGCTTATAAGAAAGATCATAAGAACGTAGAATCTGTACAATTGATGGAAACAGCATCAACAATTAAAGATTCAGTATCGACGATGGTTGAGAAAGCTTTAATCGGTTCTATCGTTGCAGTTATTATCATTATGTTCTTCTTAAGAGATATTAAATCAACTATTATCGCGATGGTATCTATTCCAATGTCATTATTAATGGCACTCATTGGTCTAAAAGCGATGGATGTTTCATTAAATATCTTAACTTTAGGTGCATTAACAGTCGCAATTGGACGTGTTATTGATGACTCCATTGTTGTTATAGAGAATATTTATCGACGCATGTCGGATAAAGGTGAAGAACTGAAAGGTAGTAAACTGATTACAAGTGCGACGAAAGAAATGTTTATTCCAATCATGTCGTCAACAATCGTTACAATTGTCGTATTCTTACCGTTAGCTTTTGTAACTGGACAAATTGGAGAAATGTTTAGACCATTTGCTTTAGCAGTAGCATTTAGTTTATTAGCTTCACTACTCATCGCATTAACAATCGTGCCAGTTCTTTCACACATCTTCTTTAGAAATGGTATTAAGAAAGCTAAGAAAGAAAGAGGACATTGGTTAACGGATAAATACAAAGGTATTTTAAACTGGAATTTAAATCATAAATGGCTCGTTATTGTATTAAGTATCGTGCTTGTTATTGCAAGTATTGCACTTGTATTTACGCCTTATATCGGTAAATCGTTTATCGATACAGGTGAAGATAAGATGTTAGCACTAACTTATAAACCTTCGCCAGGTGAAAAAGAAGATCAAGTTGTTAAAAACGGTGAACAAGCTGAGAAATATTTATCAAAAGATAAAAACGTAGAATTCGTTCAGTATAGTGTAGGTGGAGAAAATCCATTTAATCCATCTGCCAAAAATGACATGGCTTTAATGGTTAAATACGATAAAGATACACCTAACTGGGATAATGTCGGTAAAGAAGTTATGGATCATATCGGTAAATTCAACCATAAAGGTGAATGGAAACAACAAGATTTCTCTACTGGCGGTACAGCGAATGAAGTATCTGTAAAAGTATCAGGTCCATCAACTGAAGCTATAGAAGGTACAGTTAAAGACGTAGAGAAAGAAATGAAGAAAGTTAAAGGTGTAGAAAACGTAAGTTCGAACCTTTCTAAATCTTATGAGCAATACGATGTGAAAGTTGATCAAAATAAAGCGAGCAAATTAGGACTTTCTGCAGGTCAAATTGCTATGACGCTTAATCAAACTACACAAGAAAAAGTCGTTACTAAATTAAATGATGATGGTAAATCTATCGATGTTAAACTGACTAAAAAAGAAGAATCAGATTGGTCAGAGAAGAAATTAGAAGATACTAAGATTACATCTCCATTAGGTAAAGATGTGAAACTAAGTGATATTGCGACATTGAAGAAAACAACTTCACCAGATACAATCACAAGAGAAAATGATAAAATTTCTGTTTCTGTAGATGCTAAAATCATGGCAGACGATGTTGCTAAAGTGACAACAGATGTTAATCAAAAAGTTTCTAAAATAGATACACCTACAGATGTTGAATTGAATGTTGGCGGTACAAACGACGACATCAACGAAGCAATAGAACAATTGTTGCTTGCGATGGGCGCTGCGATTTTAATCGTATATTTAGTCATCGTATTAACATTCAAAGGTGGATTAGCACCATTTGCAATATTATTCTCATTACCAGTATCTATTATTGGTGTAATCGCAGGACTGTTAATTACACAAGAAACAATATCCGTACCAAGTATGATTGGTATGTTAATGTTGATTGGTATTGTTGTAACGAATGCGATTGTATTAATAGATAGAGTGATTAATATGGAAGAAGCGGGCATGTCTACAAGAGAAGCATTAATAGAAGCAGCAGGCACGCGTTTAAGACCTATCTTAATGACAGCTATTGCGACAATCGGGGCATTAGTACCACTATTATTTGGTGGCGGAAGTTCTGTTCTTATTTCAAAAGCATTAGCAATTACAGTAATAGGTGGATTAATTTCTTCAACATTATTAACACTATTGGTTGTGCCAATTTCATATGAAATCATTATGAATTTTAAGCGAGCAATATTTAAAAGACCAAAAGAACGTATAGAATAGATACTTAATCCCTCCATGTCTGTGAGACAAGGAGGGGTTTTTGTATGTAGTAAATATATTGGTGCCGTTAGTAACAAAAGTCGGGAGAAATGTAACTAAGAGCGGCCATAGTAACAAAAGTCGAAGGAAGTGTAACTAAGGCAGCCTATCCTAATAAAAGCAACTATCATAACAATCCCATATACCTATTATGATTTATTTCTTAGTAATTTAATAAGAAAATACTTGTTCGTGTTTCATACTTTGATAGAATATATTCATATACAAAAATAGTCTGAAGAATTTTATTTCGAGGAGTCGTTATTGTGCCAATATCAAAACTATTATCAGAAATACCAGACAGTTACTTTGGAAAGACAATGGGTCGTAAGGTTGAACATGGTCCGTTACCGTTAATTAATATGGCGGTTGGTGTCCCAGATGGTGAGACGCCAAAAGTTATCGTAGATGAATTTATTAAAGCTGTACAAAAGCCAGAAAATCAGAAATATGGTGCTTTTCATGGTAAAGATACGTTTAAACAAGCGATTGTAGATTTTTATAAGAGACAATATGATGTGGATTTAGATAAAGAAGAGGAAGTATGTATTTTATATGGTACAAAAAATGGTTTAGTCGGTTTACCGATTTGTGTCGTTGAACCTAATGACTATGTATTATTACCGAATCCAGGCTATACAGATTATTTAGCAGGTGTTCTACTCGCTCGTGCTAAACCATATTCTTTAGAATTAACGCCTGAACATCAATACTTACCACAGTGGGATGAAATAGAACCTGAAATCTTAGATAAGACAAAATTAATTTATTTAACTTATCCAAATAATCCAACTGGATCTGTTGCAAATACAGAGTTTTTTGATGAAACGATTGCTAAATTTAAAGATACACAAACAAATATTATACATGACTTTGCATATAGTGCTTTCGGATTTGATCAGAAGAATCCGAGTATTCTCCAGTCGGAAGGCGCTAAAGAAACTGCTGTAGAAATATTTTCCTTATCGAAAGGGTATAATATGTCTGGTTACAGAGTAGGCTTTGCAGTCGGTAACAAAGAAATGATTGCTGCTTTAAAGAAATATCAAACGCATACACATGCTGGTATGTTTGGTGCATTACAAGATGCGAGTACTGTCGCTTTAAATGAATGTGATGAATTTCTTATTAAACAAAATGAAATATTTAAGACGAAAAGAGATCAATTTGAAGCGTCATTAAGAGAAGTAGGTATACCATTTGAACCAATGAAAGGTGGTATATTCCTTTGGTTACAAACACCTCCAGATTATGATGGAGAAGCATTTGTAGAATACTTATTACAAGAGGTTTCTATATTAGTTGCTCCAGGTATACCATTTGGCGATAATGGTCAAAATTATGTCAGAATCTCATTAGCGTTAAGTGATGACGAACTATTGGAAGGTGCTAAGAGGTTACAAGGTCTAGCTCACTTATACAATTAAAAAGAGCTGAGAAATACTTTTTCTCAGCTTTTTCACATAAATGAGATTTTGTCGATATGCTTTAGGGTATTAAAACACTATAAATAATAAAATCACAAATATGATCAATATAAAGATCGACATATAATTGAGTAGTTGAATTGCTTTTTGGTCTTTAATGCGATATTTAAATGCTGTAATTTCAACATTGATAACGAGACAAACCAATACAGCTAATACCCACCAAGTTTGCATTGCAAAGCTAAATACAATACTGCCTAAAAAGACAATAAGCATAAGCCCCATTATAAATCTTAAAGCTTGCGTAAGCATCGTATGTAGTTGGTATATGCTTAAGTAACTAATAATAAGATAAATAATGGTAAATAATAAAAGTATGAGAATTAACATAGTCATTTCCTTTCGTTAATCTTGATCAAGTTGAGCGCGAACTTTACTGATTTCTTCTTCGATTTTGACAAGTTGTTTTTCAAGTAAGTCGGTTGCTTGACCGGTAGATTCTCTCTTTTCTAGGTCATTTTGTATACGTATGTAATCATATTTAAGTTCAGAAAGTTGTTGGTTTAAATCCATTTTAAACACTCCTTTTTATAAAATAGCTATGAAGTAGGTGATAAATTGAAAAAAGTTAAAACCAATGCGATGCGCATCTTAGATCAATATAATATATTTTATCATACTCATGAATTTAAAATAGGAAAAGATCATTTAGATGGTCATGAAGTTGCGCAATTAATTCAGAAACCAGAACATCAAGTGTATAAGACGCTTGTATTAACAAATGGGAATCGCGAATATTTCATCTTTGTTATTCCAGTCGTTGAACATCTTGATATGAAAAAAGCTAGTAAAGCTGTTGGTCAGAAAAAATTAGAACTCTTACCACTTGATCAACTCACCAAAGTTACAGGTTATGTAAGAGGTGGTTGTTCTCCAATTGGTATGAAAAAAACATATCAAACCGTAATTGATATCAATGCTGAATCATTATCTACGTTTATCGTCAGTGCAGTTAAACGTGGCTATCAGATTGAACTTGATCCAGCAGATTTAGCCAAAGTGATTGATGTAAGCTTTGATGATATTATTAAATATAACTAAACTAATTTTAGTATAATTTATTAATATTTCAAACAAAAAGTGTGCATAGAAGTTAAACTGTTGTTAATATAGATAAATGTGAGTTTAATGAGAGAAGTGATAAAGTGACAGAAAAATTTATAATGATTATTTTATTAATTGCTTTAGGATACGTTCTAAAGAAGCTTAAATTCTTTAAAGCTTCTGATGGTAATGTACTTGCAACACTTGTACTAAATGTTACTTTGCCTTCATTAGTGATTGTAAATTTAAACGGATCTGATTTAGATTTATCTTTAGGATGGCTACCTATATTAATGCTATTATACGGCATTATAGCAAAGGTACTAATCATATGGTTATTTAAGAAAAAATATAATAATCAAATAAGAGGTACTGTGGGCATGATGGCCGCTTCAGTTAATATTGGACTGTTTGCATATCCATTAGTCGCACAAATTTGGCCTAAAAATGGTTTATTATACTTCGGTATGTTAGACATTGGTACAGCTATCATTATGTTCGGTGTAACATATTTTGTTGGTAGTTACTTCAATGATGGTGGCGATCAATTTGACTTTAAACGAATGGGTTTAAATTTATTAAAGACCGTACCACTTATGACATATATGATTATGTTTATCTTAAATATAATGAGCATTAAAGTACCTGACAAAGCGATAGAATTCTTTGAAATTATTGCAAATGCGAATATGCCATTATCCATGATCTTATTAGGTTTATTCTTGAATTTTAAAATCGAAAAAGCATACTTACCGATTGTTGTTAAATACTTAGCATTTCATTATGGCTTTGGTTTATTAATGGGATTACTTGTTCATTTCTTCTTACCTGTTGATGACCCAATGATCAAAACGACGTTACTTATTGGTTGGTTATTACCTATAGGTGTTTCAGTACTGTCTTATGCCATTACATTTAAATATAAGACCTTACCTATAGTCGGCATGGCTACTAATTTAAGTATTGTCATATCAATCGTCATTTTATATGTATATCAATTTTTCTTTGTTTAATTAGACATTAAAAAAAGCGTTTGGATTTCGCATCCAAACGCTTTTTGTTATATATTAACCTTTACCGCCCATGAAAGCAGGGTAGTTTGTCATTCCGCCATCAACATATATTGTTGTACCGTGAATGTAACTTGCTTGTTCTGAAGCTAGGAATGCATTAATATTTGCAACTTGATCCGCTTCACCAATTTCATGTAATGGAATCATTTCTAATGTTTCTTCGCGTGTTGCAGGGTCAGAGAATTTTTCGCGAGTATGTTCTGTAACAATAGCCCCTGGAGAAACATTATTAATTCTTATACCATTTTTACCGTATTCCATTGATAAAGTTTCCATCATCAATTTTAAGCCGCCTTTACTTGCTGCGTAATTGACGTAGTTTGGCCAAGGAATAACATCATGCACACTTGCAGTATTGATAATTTGACCTTTAATATCATGCTCTAAGTAGTAATTAATGACTTCTCTACTACCAATAAAAGCACCTGTTAAGTTGATATCGATAACTTTAGACCATTCTTCTAAACTCATTTCATGAGATGGAATTGGTTTTTCGAAACCAGCATTATTGATTAACACATCTATACGACCAAATGTTTCATGTGTTTGTTGAATCAAGTTCTTGATTTCTGACTCTACTGAAACGTCTGCTTTAATTGCAACCGCGTCAGCACCTGAATCTTTAATAGATTGAACGATTTTTTCAGCTTCTTCAACGTGATCTAAATATCCAATAACAACTTTTGATCCTTCTTTACCAAATCGTTTAGCAGTTGCTTTACCAATACCACTGTTACCTCCAGTGACAATCACAACTTTATCTTTTAAATCTTCATACATATTAAACACTCCTATTTTTATATATTGAGTTTACCCTTTAGCTGCACCAATAATGAATGCTGCAATAATGATTAACACGATACCTATCCAAATAAATGTCATTTGACGTTTTGTTTTTTGTTCGCCTAATAGGTAAATACCACCTAGAGTAGAAACGATTACTAACATTTGTGAAAATGAAAAGCTCGTTCCGACACCAACTTTTGGTTGTGAAATGAATAGGAACATATTACCTAATGCCCATACAATCCCTGGCAATAAGTTGAGTGACGTATGTTTAACAGAAGGTTTATGTTTGAATGATAAAATAATACCCCCAATTACCATACCAATAGATTGTGGAAATAGTGCATCCCAACCTTCAACTCCGAATACTTGACCGATTACAACGTATACGACATAACCGACAGTAGAGATGAGTAATATTGGAATAGCTTTACCAATCTTTTTAGTATTTCCACTGTTTCCAGAACCTTTTTTCTGAACAGATGTAAATATCACACCGATAATCAGTAACACTAAACCTGATAGGCCAAGTGCAACTTGCGTACCTGTTGACCATTCTCCTAAAAATGCAGCACTGAATAATGTTGTTCCAAGTAATTGTAAGCCTGTAGATATAGGCATCGTTATTGAAACCCCAATTAAGTCTACACTTCTAAGTTGAAATCCTTGTCCAAGTGCCCAGAAAGCACCTGAAATCATACCGATTATAACTGTAGTGAATGTAAAGTGCACATCACCAAAGAAGAATAGACATAAACCGATGATGAAAGCCCCAATTGTTGTACCTAAGATTTGGTTATAAGGACCTCCACCAACTTTAACGTTGATTAATACGACGCTTCCCCAGAACAATGCTGGTAATAGCGCTATAAGGTATTCCATACACAAGACTCGCTTTCTCTATTTATTTGTATTATTTAAACTACCCAAGTATTATACGCACGAAACTTTTTTATTGTAAAACATATAGCTCACAATGTAATTTTACTATTAAAAAAGACCCATGAGCGCTTATTAAGCATTCATGAGCCTTAGTTTAAATATTAAACATCGTATGGTCTCACATATTTAAAATGATGTGTTTCATTGACGATGTGGAAACCGACTTTTTCATATAATAATTGTATTTGTTCATGCTTTTTACTATCTACATAAATACGAACTGTTTCGACGTCTTGATGATTAAATGCTTCTGTCGTCGCGAAATGTATCATTTGAAACGCGATGCCTTGTTTTCTGTAATCATGGTGAGAAGCTAAATTAGGAATTGTGGCTAATTTCTCAGGTATATCTATGGATAGATAGATGTATCCTTTAACAAGACCTTCAGCTATATATAAATAAAGCGCATGATTATCGTCTAGTGAATCTATAATATCATCAGCACTTATATCACTATGTTTGAAACTATTGGAATGTAATTTATTAAAGGCATAGTAATAAGGTTTGCTGTATGGCGTCATTTGGTGTTGCTTATCAATTGGTAAAGGTGGTTGTTGAATTTCTAATGTATATTGCGTTTCTACATATCCCGCATGCAGTCTTTTCAGTTTACTATTATTTAAAATGTGATCTTTGTGTAGCGAAATGTGGCAATATTTAATGTTTGGATGATTATTTAAAAGTGTTTCCCATATTTCTTTTAAGGCGCTTAACGTTTCTTCATTTGTATCATTAACGATTGGTCCCCATACATTTGCAGTCTCATCATCTACACGCTCAAATCCTAATATCCCGGTAATTGTGTCATTGTCTTCTATATAGTAGAAGGTGGTTTCATCAAATTTATGGCTTAAGTCATTCTTAATATCTTCTATTGACTGAGGTATATGTGTCACGTAGTTTGTTTCTTGCCTGTTTTTTTCGTGTAAATAAGAAGCTATCGGATCGATTTCTTTAAGAGGCAGTATTTGCATGATAGTCACTCCTTTAATATTCAACGATTATTTTATTCCATTATACGATTAATCGAAAATTTATAAAAGTTTTTCATGCCTTTAGAACACTTTTTATTCATGTTATAATAGTAAGAATGTAAAAAAGAATGGGTGAAAAGAAATGAAAGCATTAGTTCTTCCAGAAAAACCTTCAGTAGGTCGTGACATCGCTAAAGCATTAGGTATTCATGATCAGAAGAAAGGTTACTTTGAAAATAAAAATTATATCGTTACTTGGGCATTAGGACATCTTGTAACGAATGCTACACCTGAAGAATACGACAAGAAATTTAAAGAATGGAATTTAAATGTCTTACCAATAATTCCTGATTATATGAAACATGTTGTAATTAAGAAAACAAGAAGCCAATTTAACACAGTTCAACATTTGATGAAGCGAGACGATGTAAATTCAATTATTATTGCGACAGATGCTGGTAGGGAAGGTGAACTTGTTGCAAGGTTAATTATTGAAAAAGCAAAAGTCAAAAAGCAAATTAAGCGACTATGGATCAGTTCAGTTACTGAAAAAGCAATTAAAGCAGGCTTTCAAAATTTAAGACCTGGTGAAGCATATAACAATTTATATCAAGCCGCATTATGTAGAAGTGAAGCGGATTGGATTGTTGGTATAAATGCGACTAGAGCTTTAACAACGAAATATGACGCGCAATTATCATGTGGTCGTGTACAAACACCAACTTTAAATCTTGTACAAATGAGACAACAAGAAATTCAATCATTTAAACCTGAAAAGTATTATCAGATGAATATTGAAGTTGAAGGTTATAAATTTAAATGGTTGAGTAAGAGTGGAGATAAAACATTTGATGCTGATTTAATAGAACAAGTTAAACAACAAGTTCAAAATAAAAAAGGTATTATCCAAAATATCTCGAAAAAGAAAAAAACAAAGTATCCTCAAAAGTTATACGATCTTACAAGTTTGCAACAAACAGCGTATCAACGTTATAAAATGAGTGCGAAAGAAACGTTGAATACAATGCAAGCATTGTATGAACAACATAAAGTACTGACTTATCCTAGAACAGATTCTAACTACTTAACAGATGATATGGTTTCTTCTCTGAAAGAACGAGTATCATCATTAACTGCTACACCACTTAAATCACATGCTGTACCATTGCTTAAAAAACCAATTAGAGCGGGGAAACATTTTGTTGATAATAAGAAGGTTTCAGACCATCATGCGATTGTACCAACAGAAGTGAGACCTAACTTTGATCAGTTATCTCCTAGAGAACAGAAAATTTATATGCTAGTGGCTGAAAGATTTTTAGAAGTATTATTATCACCATATCAATATGAAGAAACAACTGTGACATTAACATGTGAAGGGGAAAGTTTTAAACTGACACAAGAAGTAGCAGTTGAATTAGGCTTTAAAGAACTATATGAAGAAAAGACGCATGTGAAAGCTTTGCCTTTTGAAGAACAGCAGCATGTGAATATACAAAAAGTGAATGTCGTTAGTAAAGATACAGAACCGCCTGCGTACTTCAATGAAGGAACTTTACTTAAGGCGATGGAATCACCACATCATTTCTTTAAACCTAAAGATAAGAAAATGGCTCAAACTTTATATGAAACAGGTGGTATTGGAACAGTTGCGACAAGAGCGGATATCATCGAGAAGTTATATAGTTCTAATGTAATAGAAGCGGTGCAAGGTAAAATTAAGATTACGCCTAAAGGTAAACAATTATTAAACTTAGCACCTGAACAACTGACATCACCAGAATTAACGGCAGATTGGGAAATGAAGTTAACGCAAATCGAAAAAGGAAATTATTCTAAAAATAAATTCATGAATGAAATGAGAAACTTCACGAGAGAAATCATTGCGGATATTAAAGAAAGTGATGATAAATTCAAGCACGATAATATCACAACGACTGAGTGTCCGACTTGTGGTAAATTTATGCTTAAAGTTAAAACGAAAAATGGTCAAATGCTCGTGTGTCAAGATCCAACATGTAAGACTAAGAAGAATCAACAAAGACAAACGAATGCCAGATGTCCAAACTGTAAGAAGAAACTTACACTGTATGGAACAGGTAAAAAAGCAACTTATAGATGTGTATGTGGTCATACAGAAACACAAGAGCATATGGACGAAAGACTTAAAAATAGAAAATCAGGCAAAATAGGCAAAAAAGAAATGAAGAAATATATGCAAACTGAAGAAGTAGAAAACAATCCATTTAAAGACGCTTTAAAAGGATTGAAGTTCTAACTTAATATGAAAAGAGACTGGGATATCATGTGATATCTCAGTTTTTTAATATCTTAGCAGCAATAGAGTTGGCTAGAAGCATACTGTCACGGATGATAAACGTAAAAACCGAACTATAACACGAACATAAATAAATTTAATTATAAAAATGTTCGTAAAAAGTATTGATTTTTGATGTTCCCAGTAATACAATGTACAGTGTTGAAATTAATAAAGGAGTCTTATGATGAAACGTTACTTTAAGTTTGATGAATTGGGAACAAATTATAAAAGAGAAATTCTTGGTGGTTTAACGACATTCCTTTCTATGGCATACATATTAGCAGTTAACCCATCAATGTTAAGCTTGGCAAGTGTTGAAAATGTACCTGATTCAATGAGAATGGACCAAGGTTCTGTGTTTGTTGCTACAGCATTAGCAGCACTAGTTGGTTGTTTATTTATGGGTATCATTGCGAAATACCCTATAGCTTTGGCACCAGGTATGGGATTAAATGCATTTTTCGCGTTTACAGTTGTGCTTACAATGGGTATTCCATGGCAAACTGGTTTAACGGGCGTACTATTCTCAGGTGTTATATTTGCGATATTAACGATGAGTGGTTTACGAGAGGTTATTATCAATGCAATACCATTTGAATTAAAGATGGCTGTATCTGCCGGTATAGGATTGTTTATTACCTTTGTAGGTTTACAAGGTGCAGGTATTGTTAAAAAAGAAGATTCAACTTTAGTTACACTTGGTACAATGCATAACCCAGAAGTACTATTAGCAGTGTTTGGTATTATCATTACTATTATATTAATGGCTAAAAAATTACCAGGAGCAATTTTCATCGGAATGGTCTTAACAGCTATTGCGGGATTAATTACAGGTTTAATTGCAATGCCAGATAGTATAGTAGGGAAAGTACCAAGTGTATCACCAACATTTGGTGCAGCATTCGAAGTGTTTGGTGATTTATCTACTATATTTAATGTACAATTCTTAATTGTCGTTTTAACTTTCTTATTTATAGATTTCTTTGATACTGCAGGAACGTTAGTTGCGGTAGCCAACCAAGCAGGTTTAATGAAAGATAATAAATTACCTAGAGCAGGTAAAGCATTATTCTCTGATTCATTAGCAACAATTGTAGGTGCAATATTTGGTACTTCAACTACAACAAGTTATATAGAATCTAGTGCAGGTGTTGCAGTTGGTGCACGTACAGGATTCGCAAGTGTTGTAACAGGTATTTGTTTCTTAGCAGCATTATTATTCTCACCATTAATGTCAGTTGTTACAAGTGCGGTTACAGCACCAGCACTTGTTATAGTAGGTGTATTGATGGTTAGTAACTTAGGTAAAATTGATTGGCAAAAATTTGAGATTGCAGTACCAGCTTTCTTAACAATGATTATGATGCCTTTAACATATTCAATTGCAACAGGTATTGCGTGTGGATTTATCTTCTATCCAATCACAATGATCGTAGCAAAAAGACATAAAGAAATTCACCCAATTATGTACGGTTTATTCTTCGTCTTTGTCGCTTACTTTGTATTTGTACATGCATAATAAAAAAAGCCACGAGATTTCATTTAATGAAGTCTCGTGGCTTTCTATTTATATATTAACTTTTATAAGTAGTCTTGTAATATTTAGATGGGATATATACTGGCGCAATTATAATCGTAAATAAGAAGATAATCATTAAAACGACCATTACGATATGTAGTAACCAGCCAATAATAGGAATGATTGCAACAAAGCTAGCGATTAGTCCGATTAATGGAATAACAAATATTACTTTAACAGAATTCTGGTTATCTATTAATAGGATAAGTGTCGTAATAAAGTATAACGTTCCATTAAGTACCAAGGCATTATAACCAGTTGAAAGAACAATTCCTCCACCTAGAAAAGGTATAGCTAATAATAACTCAGATACAACTAATATAATAGAAAGAACTAGCAACACTGATTTAATTCCTCTTTTCATGATTTCACCACCTAGTTAAAATTGCTTGTTATATTATAACATTTTGATTACAAATTATCTATTTAAATTTTACCTATTGAATAAGAACGCATAATCCGTTATAATATTTGGGTATGTGTTAGATGAAATTAGAAAAAATATATGGTTATCTATTGATTAATAGAAATAAATCATGTATCATATCTAATGTTGGACTTTAAGAAGCGATGAAGCGAGAGGTTACTGACACACCCGGCCGCTTTGCCATGGCGGTGTGTAAGAGAGTTTTCGTGGAGAAGTCTATCACTATAAAGTAGACGAACAAGGAGGGAAAATTATGGCAAAACAAAAAATTCGTATCCGTTTAAAAGCGTATGATCACCGCATGATCGATCAATCAGCAGAGAAAATTGTTGAAACAGCTAAACGTTCAGGAGCTCAAGTGTCTGGTCCGATTCCATTACCAACTGAGAAATCAGTTTATACTGTAATCCGTGCCGTTCATAAGTACAAAGACTCACGTGAACAATTCGAACAACGTACGCATAAACGTTTAATCGACATTCTTAACCCTACACCAAAAACAGTTGATGCTCTTATGGGCTTAAACTTACCATCAGGTGTAGACATCGAAATCAAATTATAATTCATTAAAATAACAGGAGGTGCGACTTTCGATGACCAAAGGAATCTTAGGAAGAAAAATTGGAATGACTCAAGTGTTCGCAGAAAACGGTGAATTAATACCAGTTACTGTAGTAGAAGCTAGTCAAAACGTAGTATTACAAACTAAAACTGAAGAAGTAGACGGCTACAACGCTGTTCAAATCGGTTTTGAAGACAAACAAGCATATAAAAAAGATCGTAAATCTAACAAATATGCTACTAAAGCTGCTGAAGGCCATGCTAAAAAAGCAGGTACAGCATCTAAGCGCTTCACTCGTGAATTCAGAAACATTGATGTTTCAGTATACGAGGTAGGTCAAGAAGTCACTGTAGATACTTTCCAAGCAGGAGACATTATTGATGCAACAGGCGTTTCAAAAGGTAAAGGTTTCCAAGGCTCTATTAAACGCCACGGTTTCTCTCGTGGACCAATGAGTCACGGTTCTCGTTACCACAGAGGCTCTGGTTCAATGGGTATGGCTTCAGATGCTTCTAAAGTATTTAAAGGTAAAGAATTACCAGGCCGTATGGGCGGAAACACAGTTACTATGCAAAACTTAGAAGTAGTTAAAGTTGATGCAGAAAATAACGTAATTTTAGTTAAAGGTAACGTGCCAGGTCCTAAAAAAGGTTTAGTAAAACTTACAACTTCAATTAAAAAAGGTAATAAATAATTATTTAGGTGAAAGGAGGAAACAACATTATGGCTAATATTGATGTATTAAAAGTAGATGGATCAAAATCAGGTTCTATCGAATTAAATGATAGTGTATTTGGTATCGAACCAAACCAACACGTATTATTCGAAGCAGTCAACTTACAACGTGCTTCATTACGCCAAGGTACTCACGCAGTTAAAAATCGTTCAGCAGTTCGTGGTGGTGGACGTAAACCTTGGAAACAAAAAGGTACAGGTCGTGCTCGTCAAGGTACAATCCGTGCGCCACAATGGCGTGGTGGTGGTATCGTATTCGGTCCTACACCAAGAAGTTACTCTTACAAAATGCCTAAGAAAATGCGTCGTTTAGCATTACGTTCTGCATTATCTTCAAAAGTAAGTGGTAACGAATTAACAGTTTTAGAAGCATTCAACTTTGATGCACCTAAAACAAAAGAATTCAAAAATGTAATGAGCAACTTAGAACTTTCTAAGAAAGTTTTATTCATCGTTGATACTGTAGACAGCAACGTTGAATTATCAGCTCGTAACATTCCAGGTGTTAAAGTTATCGACGCTCAAAGATTAAACGTATTAGATATCTTAGATTCTAGTAAAGTCGTAATAACTAAAGCAGCAGTGGATAAAGTAGAGGAGGTGCTCGCATAATGGAAGCAAGAGATGTTGTTAAGCGCCCCGTAATCACAGAAAAATCTTCATCAGATATGGCTTTAGATAAATACACATTTGATGTAGATACACGTGCAAACAAAACACAAGTAAAAATCGCAATCGAAGAAATTTTCGACGTGAAAGTTGATACAGTAAATATCATGAACGTTAAAGCAAAAGCTAAACGTGTTGGTCGTTACAATGGTTTCACTAACAAACGTCGTAAAGCAATCGTAACTCTAAAAGAAGGTTCTTCAATAGACCTATTTAACTAAAAATAATTACCATTAAGGAGGTAAAACGACAATGGCTCTTAAAAAGTATAAGCCAATTACAAATGGTCGTCGTAATATGACATCTTCAGACTTCGCTGAAATTACATCAACGACTCCTGAAAAGTCTTTATTACAACCGCTTCCGAGAAAAGCGGGACGTAACAACCAAGGTAAATTGACAGTTCGTCACAGAGGTGGCGGTCATAAACGTCAGTACCGTGTAATTGATTTCAAACGTAACAAAGATGGAATTCCTGCTAAAGTAGCAACTATCGAGTATGATCCAAACCGTTCAGCTAATATCGCATTATTAGTATACGCAGATGGTGAAAAAAGATATATCATTGCTCCTAAAGGATTAAAAGTAGGACAAGAAGTATTCAATGGTCCAGATGCAGATGTCAAAGTAGGTAATGCATTAGCATTAACTGATATCCCAGTTGGTACTACAATTCACAACATCGAATTAAAACCAGGTAAAGGTGGACAATTAGTCCGTTCAGCTGGTACAAGTGCTCAAGTACTTGGTAAAGAAGGTAAATACGTACTAGTTCGTCTTAAATCAGGTGAAGTTCGTATGATCTTATCTACTTGTCGTGCAACAATCGGTCAAGTTGGTAACGAGCAACACGAATTAATCACAATTGGTAAAGCTGGTCGTTCTAGATGGATGGGCAAACGTCCTACAGTTCGTGGTTCTGTAATGAACCCTAACGATCACCCTCACGGTGGTGGTGAAGGTCGTACACCAATCGGTCTTAAATCACCAATGTCTCCATGGGGCAAACCAACACTTGGTAAGAAAACTCGTAAACAAAACCAACGTTCATCTAAATTTATCGTTCGTGGTCGTAAGAAAAAATAATAATACCTTATTTACGTGTGCGGCTTAGATGCCGCGCGCATTAAATAAGAAGGGAGGCGCCATAATGGCTCGTAGTCTTAAAAAAGGACCTTTCGTTGATGATCATTTAATGAAAAAAGTTGAAGCTCAAAACGAAGGTGAAAAAAAATCAGTTATTAAAACATGGTCTCGTCGTTCAACAGTATTTCCTAACTTCATCGGACATACAATAGCAGTATATGATGGTCGTAAACATGTGCCAGTTTTCATTACTGAAGATATGGTTGGACATAAATTAGGAGAGTTTGCACCTACACGTACTTATAAAGGTCATGCTGCAGACGACAAAAAGACTAAACGCTAATTTCTAAAAAGAGGAGGAAGTCACAATGGAAGCAAAAGCGGTTGCTAGAACAATAAGAATCGCACCTCGTAAAGTGAGATTAGTTTTAGATCTTATTAGAGGTAAAGAAGTGGCAGAAGCAATTGCCATCTTAAAATTAACAAACAAAGCAACATCACCTGTTGTTGAAAAATTATTAATGTCAGCATTAGCAAATGCAGAACATAACTATGATTTAAATCCTGACACATTAGTAGTTAAAGAAGCTTACGCTAATGAAGGACCTACATTGAAACGTTTCCGTCCACGTGCACAAGGTCGTGCAAGTGCGATTAACAAACGTACTAGCCATATTACAATCGTAGTTGGCGAAAAAGAAGCTAAAGAAGCTAAAGAAGTTAAAGAAGCATAATTAACTAAATCATTAAGGAGGGAATATAGTGGGTCAAAAAATTAATCCAATCGGACTTCGTGTCGGTGTAATTCGTGACTGGGAAGCAAAGTGGTATGCAGGTAAAGACTTCGCAATACTTTTACATGAAGACTTAAAAGTTCGTAAATATATCGCAGAAGCATTAAAAGAAGCTTCAGTTTCAAGTGTTGAAATTGAACGTGCAGCAAACCGTATCAATATCGCTATCCACACTGGTAAACCAGGTATGGTTATTGGTAAAGGCGGTTCAGAAATTGAAAAATTACGTAACAAATTAAACGCATTGACTAACAAAAAAGTACACATCAACGTTATCGAAATCAAAAAAGTTGATTTAGATGCAACATTGGTAGCAAATAACATTGCTCGTCAATTAGAAAACCGTGTATCTTTCCGTCGTGCTCAAAAACAAGCTATCCAACGTGCAATGAAATTGGGAGCTAAAGGTATCAAAACTCAAGTATCTGGTCGTTTAGGTGGCGCAGATATCGCTCGTGCAGAACAATATTCAGAAGGAACTGTTCCACTTCATACATTACGTGCAGACATTGATTTCGCACATGAAGAAGCCGACACTACTTACGGTAAATTAGGTGTTAAAGTATGGATCTACCGTGGAGAAGTTCTTCCTACAAAGAAGTCTAGTGAAGGAGGAAAATAATAATGTTATTACCAAAGCGTGTTAAATTCCGTCGTCAACATCGTCCAAAAACAACTGGTCGTTCAAAAGGCGGAAATGAAGTAACATTTGGTGAGTACGGTTTACAAGCTCAAACAGCAGCTTGGATTACTTCTCGTCAAATCGAATCAGCTCGTATCGCAATGACACGTTACATGAAACGTGGCGGAAAAGTATGGATCAAAATATTCCCACATACACCATATACTAAAAAACCTTTAGAAGTACGTATGGGTTCAGGTAAAGGTGCAGTTGAAGGATGGGTAGCAGTAGTTAAACCAGGACGTATCTTGTTCGAAGTTGCAGGCGTTCAAGAAGAAGTTGCACGTGAAGCATTACGTCTTGCAGCACACAAACTTCCAGTTAAATCTAAGTTTGTAAAACGTGAAGAATTGGGTGGTGACACAAATGAAAGCTAAGGATATCAGAAATTTAACCACTACTGAAATTGAAAAAGAAATCAAAGAAGCTAAAGAGCAATTATTCAACTTACGCTTTCAGTTAGCAACTGGTCAACTTGAAGAGACTGCTAACATTCGAAAAGTTAAAAAGACGATTGCACGTCTAAAAACAATCGTTCGTGAAAGAGAAATCGAAGAAGAGAAAGCAGCAGATAATAAATAATCAAGTAGAGGAGGTTCATTACTGTGAGTGAAAGAAATGACCGCAAAGTTTACGTTGGTAAAGTAGTTTCAGATAAAATGGATAAAACTATTACAGTAGTTGTTGAAACATACAAAACTCATAAATTATATGGTAAACGCGTAAAATATTCAAAAAAATATAAAACGCATGATGAAAACAATTCAGCAAAAATGGGCGATATCGTTAAGATTGCAGAAACACGTCCTTTATCATCAACTAAACGTTTCCGTCTAGTTGAAATCGTTGAAGAATCAGTAATTATTTAATAGAAGTATAAAGATAAGGGAGGTCAAACAAAGATGATCCAACAAGAAACACGTTTAAAAGTAGCAGACAACTCTGGTGCTCGTGAAGTATTAACAATTAAAGTTTTAGGCGGATCTGGTCGTAAGACAGCTAACATTGGTGATGTAATCGTCGTTACTGTTAAAAATGCTACACCAGGTGGCGTTGTTAAAAAAGGTGAAGTTGTTAAAGCTGTTGTTGTACGTACTAAATCAGGTGTACGTCGTGAAGATGGCTCTTACATCAAATTTGACGAAAATGCATGTGTAATCATCCGTGATGACAAAGGTCCACGTGGTACACGTATATTCGGTCCTGTAGCGCGTGAATTACGTGAAGGTAACTTCATGAAGATCGTTTCTCTAGCGCCAGAGGTACTTTAATCTATAATGATAAAAAACAAAATTCCTAAGGAGGTGCCTACACATGCACGTACGTAAAGGTGACAACGTAATCGTTATCACAGGTAAAGATAAAGGTAAAACTGGTAAAGTTTTAGAAGCATTACCTAAGAAAGAACGCGTAGTTGTAGAAGGTGTTAACATCATTAAAAAACACCAAAAACCAACTCAGTTCAATCCAGAAGGTGGTATCTTAGAAACAGAAGGTACTATCCACGTATCAAACGTTCAATTACTTGATCCTAAGACAAATGAACCAACTCGTGTTGGATTCAAAGTAGTAGATGGTAAAAAAGTTCGTATCGCTAAAAAATCTGGCGAAGAAATCAAATCATCAAAGGAATAATTATTAAGTGAAAGGAGGATCCACTTTGACACGTTTAAAAGAAAAGTTTAATAATGAAATTTCTGCTGAGTTAGTTAAGAAATTTAACTATAGTTCAGTTATGGAAGTACCAAAAATCGAAAAAATAGTTGTAAACATGGGTATCGGTGATGCAGTTCAAAACTCTAAAGTTTTAGACTCTGCAGTTGAAGAACTTCAAGCAATCACTGGTCAAAAACCATTAGTAACTAAAGCTAAAAAATCTATTGCGACTTTCCGTCTTCGTGAAGGTATGCCAATCGGTGCAAAAGTTACATTACGTGGAGAAAGAATGTATGAATTCTTTGATAAATTAATCTCAGTTTCATTACCACGTGTACGTGACTTCCGTGGTATCTCTAAAAAAGCATTCGACGGTCGTGGAAATTACACTTTAGGTGTTAAGGAACAATTAATTTTCCCTGAAATCGACTATGATAAAGTAAGTAAAGTACGAGGAATGGATATCGTTATCGTTACAACTGCTAACACTGACGAGGAAGCTCGTGAATTGTTAACACAATTCGGTATGCCATTTCAAAAGTAATCTCTAATTATAAAGGAGGCTAATTAAGTGGCTAAAAAATCAATGATCGCTAAACAACAACGTAAACAAAAATTCGGAGTTCGTGAATACACTCGTTGTGAACGTTGTGGACGTCCACACTCAGTATATCGTAAATTCAAACTTTGCCGTATTTGTTTCCGTGAACTAGCATACAAAGGCCAAATCCCTGGCGTACGTAAAGCTAGCTGGTAAACTCAAAAGAATGAAAGGAGGAAACACAAATGACAATGTCAGATCCAATCGCAGATATGTTAACTCGCGTGCGTAACGCAAACATGGTACGTCACGAAAAATTAGAGTTACCTGCATCAAACATTAAAAAAGAAATCGCTGAAATCCTTAAAAAAGAAGGATTCGTAAAAAGCGTAGAATATATCGAAGATGATAAGCAAGGTGTTATCCGTATGTTCCTTAAATATGGTCAAAACAACGAGCGCGTTATCACAGGATTAAAACGTATTTCTAAACCAGGTTTACGTGTTTATGCTAAAGCTGACGAACTTCCAAAAGTTCTTAACGGTTTAGGTATTGCACTTGTTTCTACATCTGAAGGTGTTTTAACTGATAAAGATGCTAGACAACGTGGAATCGGTGGAGAAGTATTAGCTTATATCTGGTAATTATAAAATTATAAGGAGGTGCCCACATAATGAGCCGTGTTGGTAAGAAAATTATTGAGATCCCTTCAGACGTTACAGTTACTATCGAAGGTAACACAGTAACAGTTAAAGGATCTAAAGGTGAATTAACTAGTACTTTTAATGAAGAAATGACATATAAACAAGAGGACAACAGCTTAGAAGTTGTACGTCCATCTGACTCTAAAGAACATAAAACAATCCATGGTACAACTCGTGCGTTAATCGCTAACATGATTGAAGGTGTATCTAAAGGTTTCGAGAAAAACTTAGAACTTATTGGTGTTGGTTACCGTGCCCAAATGCAAGGTAAAAATATCATCTTAAACGTTGGTTATTCTCACCCTGTAGAAATCGTTGCTGAAGATGGAATCACATTATCAGTAGAGAAAAACACTAAAGTTAAAGTAGAAGGTATTTCAAAAGAACGTGTTGGTGCAATTGCATCTTATATCCGTTCAATCCGTCCACCAGAACCTTACAAAGGTAAAGGTATTCGTTACGAAGGCGAATATGTTCGTCGTAAAGAAGGTAAAACTGGTAAGTAATCATTAAGATAAGAAAGGAGCACTAACATGATCGCTAAAATCGACAAAAATAAAGTTCGTTTGAAAAGACATGCTCGCGTACGTGCTAAATTAGCTGGAACAAGCGAAAAGCCACGTTTAAACGTATATCGTTCAAACAAACATATTTATGCTCAAGTAATTGATGACTTAAACGGTGTAACAATCGCTCAAGCATCAACTGTAGATAAAGAATTTAACCTAGAGCAATCAGGTAATGTAGAAGCAGCTGCTAAAGTAGGCGAAATCGTTGCAAAACGTGCCGCTGAAAAAGGCGTTGACGCTGTAGTATTTGATCGTGGAGGATATTTATACCACGGACGTATCAAAGCATTAGCTGATGCAGCTCGTGAAAACGGACTTCAATTTTAATTTAAAGGAGGGACACTCATGCGTCGTAAAGAACAAGAAGTTAAAGAATTTGAAGAGCGCGTAGTTACGATTAACCGTGTAGCTAAAGTAGTTAAAGGTGGTCGTCGTTTCCGTTTTACAGCTTTAGTAGTTGTTGGAGATAAAAATGGTCGCGTAGGTTTCGGTACTGGTAAAGCACAAGAGGTACCTGAAGCTATTAAAAAAGCAGTAGAAGATGCTAAGAAAGAATTAGTAACAGTTCCACGTGTTGAAGGAACAACTCCTCACCAAGTTATTGGACGTTTTGGTGCAGGTCGTGTTTTAATTAAACCAGCAGCACCTGGTACAGGTGTTATTGCAGGTGGACCAGTTCGTGCCGTATTAGAACTTGCTGGTATCACTGATATCTTAAGTAAATCATTAGGTTCTAACACACCAATCAACATGGTTCGTGCAACAATTGAAGGACTTAAAGAACTTAAAAATGCCGAAGAAGTAGCTAGTCTACGCGGTAAATCAGTAGAAGAATTATTAAATTAAGGAGGGAACAAACACTATGGCTAAATTAGAAATTACCCTCACTCGTAGCGTTATTGGTCGTCCTGAAACTCAACGTAAGACAGTTCAAGCGCTAGGACTTAAAAAAACAAACTCAACTGTAGTAGTTGAAGATAATCCTGCGATTCGTGGGCAAATCAACAAAGTAAGTCACTTAGTAAAAGTTACTGAAAAATAAATTCATCTAAAGTATTAAGGAGGTGCCAAAATGAAATTACATGAATTGAAACCAGTTAAAGGTGCTCGTAAAGAACGTAACCGTGTTGGTCGTGGTATGGCTACAGGTAATGGTAAAACAAGTGGCCGTGGTACTAAAGGTCAAAAAGCACGTTCAGGTGGCGGTGTTCGTTTAGGTTTCGAAGGTGGTCAATTACCATTATTCCGTCGTTTACCAAAACGTGGATTCACTAACATCAACCGTAAAGAATATGCAATTGTTAATCTTGATCAATTAAATCGTTTCGAAGAAGGAACTGAAGTTACACCAGCGTTATTAGTAGAATCAGGTGTTGTTAAATCTGAAAAATCTGGCGTTAAAGTTTTAGGAAACGGTTCATTAGAAAAGAAATTAACAATAAAAGCTCATAAATTCTCAGCTTCAGCAATTGAAGCAATCGAAGGTAAGGGCGGAACGCATGAGGTGATCTAATGTTTGAAACGATCATTAGTTTTTTGAAGACTAAAGATATTCGTAACAAGATATTATTCACACTAGCAATGCTCGTAATATTTAAAGTTGGAACTTACATTCCAGCTCCTGGTGTTAATCCAGATGCTTTTAATCAAAATAAAGGTTCGCAAGGTATTACCGATTTGTTTAATACATTCGGTGGAGGTGCCTTGCAGAACTTCTCAATTTTAGCGATGGGGATTATGCCTTACATTACTGCCTCAATCGTAATGCAATTATTACAAATGGATGTTGTACCTAAGTTTACAGAGTGGTCTAAACAAGGTGAAGTTGGTCGTAAAAAGATTAATCAATTTACACGTTACTTCACAATTGTATTAGCCTTCATTCAAGGCTTAGGTATGTCGTATTCATTTAATAATATGCTCGGTGGTAATTTAATTCAAAATACTTCAGTCTTAAATTATGTGTTAATAGCACTTGTTTTAACTGCAGGAACAGCTTTCTTAATGTGGTTAGGTGAACAGATAACACAATTTGGTGTAGGTAATGGTATTTCTATTATTATCTTCGCTGGTATTTTATCTTCTATGCCAAACTCATTAATTCAGTTCTACCAACAAAGTTTTGTTGGTGCAGATGATACTACTATGGCTTGGTTAAAAGCGATTGGTTTATTCGTAGGTATGATTTTACTAACTGTTGGTGCAGTTTATGTACTTCAAGCAATTCGTAAAATTCCTATTCAATATGCTAAACGCCAAACTCAAGGTTCAGGTGGTTCATTATCTGCAAACGCAACATATTTACCTTTAAAAGTTAATGCAGCTGGTGTAATTCCTGTAATCTTTGCGATGGCATTCTTCATGCTTCCGAAGACATTAACATTGTTCTTCCCAGATCAAGAATGGGCGCAAACAGTTACAAATTACGCAAATCCATCTCATAATATAGGTATGATCGTATATGTTATTTTAATTATAGCTTTCGCTTACTTTTATGCATTTGTTCAGGTTAATCCTGAAAAAATGGCAGAAAACTTACAAAAACAAGGTAGTTATGTACCAGGTATTAGACCTGGAGATCAAACTAAAAAATACATCACTAAAGTGCTTTATCGTTTAACGTTTGTGGGATCAATTTTCTTAGCTGTAATTTCTATTATTCCGATTTTAGCAATTAAGTTAATGAATTTACCTCAAGCAATACAAGTTGGTGGTACTAGCTTACTAATCGTTATCGGTGTTGCAATTGAAACAATGAAAACTTTAGAAGCTCAACTCAATCAACGTGAATATAGAGGCTTTAGAAGACGATAAGCAAGTAGGAGGGTTTTTATGAACATCATTTTAATGGGTTTACCTGGAGCAGGTAAAGGTACTCAAGCGAGTGAAATTGTTAAGAAATACCCTATTCCTCATATCTCAACTGGTGATATGTTCCGTAAAGCGATCAAAGAAGAGACTGACCTTGGTAAAGAGGCTAAATCTTATATGGATCGCGGGGAACTTGTACCAGATGAAGTGACTATAGGTATCGTTAGAGAAAGACTAGCTGAAGAAGATGCGAAAAAAGGATTTTTACTAGATGGTTTTCCTCGTACAGTTGAACAAGCTGATGCATTAAATGAAATTTTAAGTGACTTAGATCGTAAAGTAGATGCTGTTATCAACATCGAAGTTGCGGAAGAAGAACTTATGAATCGTTTAACTGGTAGAAGAATTTGTGAAGTATGTGGAACAACTTATCATTTAGTATTTAATCCACCAAAAGTTGAAGGTGTTTGTGATCTTGATGGTGGTAAATTATATCAACGTGAAGATGATAACCCTGAAACAGTAGCAAATCGTTTAAGTGTTAATGTTAAACAAACTAAACCACTTTTAGATTTCTATGAAAATCAAGGTGTCCTTAAAAACATCGATGGTTCTAGACAAATTGATAATGTTACTGATGATGTTATTCAAATTCTTGAATCATTATAGTAATGACGCTTTCACCCCGAATTCGCCTAACTTTAGGTGATTCTTGAACGCGTGAATGCGTTCAATTTTAAGAATCAAGATAGTATTTAGGTTTTTGAAATACAATCGGAGTGATTACAAGAAGCGATAAGTATTTGAAGTGTTGTCGAATGCAAATCTTAAGTATTAAATCATCCCAATTTTATAAACCTGTGCTTATTCTATGTGATTTAATCACCTAAAGTATGTCTCTAATTTTGGACCAGGTTTTAAAACATGAAATACTTTTGTATTTCACTAGAATGAATAGAAAAAGGGGGAAATGATCATGGCTAAACAAGATGTAATCGAATTAGAAGGTACAGTATTAGATACTTTACCAAACGCTATGTTTAAAGTAGAATTAGAAAATGGACATGAAATTTTAGCACACGTTAGTGGTAAAATCCGTATGAACTATATTAGAATTCTACCTGGCGACAAAGTAACAGTTGAAATGTCTCCGTATGACCTAACACGCGGAAGAATCACTTATCGTTATAAATAATCGTCACTCCAAATACAAGGAGGTATACAAAGATGAAAGTAAGACCATCAGTAAAACCAATTTGCGAAAAATGTAAAGTTATTCGTCGTAAAGGTAAAGTAATGGTGATTTGTGAAAATCCAAAACACAAACAAAAACAAGGCTAATAAAAGAGAGGTGTAAATAAATGGCTCGTATTGCAGGTATTGACGTACCACGTGAGAAACGCGTAGTAATCTCGTTAACTTACGTATATGGTATCGGAAAAACAACAGCACAAAAAATTCTTAAAGAAGCAAACGTATCTGAAGACACACGTGTTCGTGATTTAACTGATGACGAATTAGGTCGTATCCGTGAAGTTGTAGATGGCTACAAAGTTGAAGGTGACCTTCGTCGTGAGAAAAACTTAAACATTAAACGTTTAATGGAAATCGCTTCATACCGTGGAATTCGCCACCGTCGTGGTTTACCAGTTCGTGGTCAAAACACTAAGAACAATGCGCGTACGCGTAAAGGACCAGTTAAAACAGTAGCGAACAAGAAAAAATAATAAGTAAAGGAGGCACATATAAATGGCACGTAAACAAGTTTCTCGTAAACGTAGAGTTAAAAAGAATATTGAAAGTGGTGTAGCTCACATCCGTTCAACATTCAACAATACAATCGTAACGATTACTGATGATTTCGGTAATGCATTATCATGGTCTTCAGCAGGTGCGTTAGGATTTAAAGGTTCTAAAAAATCAACACCTTTTGCAGCTCAAATGGCTTCAGAAACAGCTTCAAAAGCTGCTATGGAACACGGTTTGAAAACTGTAGAAGTAACAGTTAAAGGTCCTGGCCCAGGTCGTGAATCAGCGATCCGTGCGTTACAATCAGCTGGATTAGAAATCACAGCAATTAAAGACGTAACACCAGTTCCACATAACGGATGTCGTCCACCAAAACGTCGTCGTGTATAATTTTTGTTAGTTCTAATGTTCAAGAGTCACTGGATAGAAATTAATAAAGTTTAATCGACGTTTATAAGGAGGATATATTTAAATGATTGAAATCGAAAAACCTAGAATTGAAACAATAGAAGTTAGTGATGATTCTACATTCGGTAAGTTCGTTGTTGAACCGCTAGAACGTGGTTATGGTACAACACTAGGCAACTCCTTACGTCGTATCCTATTATCTTCATTACCAGGTGCGGCAGTTAAAAATATCGAAATTGAAGGTGTACTTCACGAATTCTCAGCAGTTGAAAATGTAGTTGAGGATGTTACTACTATCATTATGAACATCAAGAAATTAGCTATAAAAATCTACTCTGAAGAAGACAAAACACTTGAAATCGATATTAAAGATGAAGGTGAAGTTACTGCGAAAGATATCATGCATGACAGTGATGTTGAAATTTTAAATCCAGATTTAAAAATTGCAACTGTTTCTAAAGGTGGACACCTTAAGATGCGCTTAATTGCTAATAAAGGTCGCGGATATGCTTTAGCTGAACAAAATAACACAAGTGATTTGCCAATTGGTGTCATTCCAATCGACTCACTTTATTCTCCAGTAAATCGTGTAAACTATACAGTTGAAAATACACGTGTAGGGCAAAGTAGTGATTATGATAAATTAACAATTGATGTGTGGACAGATGGTTCATTATCTCCTCAAGAAGCAGTTTCTTTAGGTGCTAAAATCATGACTGAATACTTAAACATTTTTGTTAACTTAACTGATGAAGCACAAAATGCTGAAATCATGATTGAAAAAGAAGAAGATCAAAAAGAAAAAGTACTTGAAATGTCTATCGAAGAATTAGACTTATCAGTACGTTCTTATAACTGTCTAAAACGTGCAGGAATTAATTCTGTACAAGAATTAGCAGACAAATCTGAGGCAGATATGATGAAAGTTCGAAACTTAGGTCGTAAGTCTCTTGAAGAAGTTAAATATAAATTAGAAGATCTTGGTCTTGGTTTAAGAAAAGAAGACTAATAAAGGAGGTTAATTCATGGGTTACAGAAAATTAGGTCGTACTTCTGATCAACGTAAAGCAATGTTACGTGACTTAGCTACTCAACTTATCGTTTCTGAACGTATCGAGACTACAGAAGCTCGTGCTAAAGAAGTTCGTAAAGTTGTTGATAACTTAATTACTTTAGGTAAAAAAGGTGATCTAGCTTCACGTCGTAGAGCTGCTCAAACGATTCGTGACGTTAAAATCTTAGAAGATGACAAAACAATTACTGCATTACAAAAATTATTCAATGATGTTGCGCCACGCTATGAAGAGCGTCAAGGTGGATATACTCGTATCATGAAAGTTGGTCCACGTCGCGGTGACGGTGCTGAATCAGTAATTATTGAATTAGTATAATCTATTCTTTATTGGAGTGACGAAAGTCACTTCAATCATTTCTATATAAATACAATTTATTTAACACACACAAAGCAAATGAGTGCAATGATAATGTTTACCACACATAGATATTGTCTAGCTCAGAGTACTCCACCACATTTGAATGACTTATCGCGTGAACTCGTCTATGGTGGAGTGCGCGCTTTTTTATTTTAAATCCGTTTTTACGGATTTTTTTTATTGTATTTTATTTTATAATAGTTAGTATGTTTAAAGTAATTAATGCTTACAATTTCGTATGTATACTGTAAAATATATAGTAATTAACTTGTTGAAGGATGAATGTTATGGTGCAGGAAAATTTGATTAGGTTCTCGAACGTTACATTTAAATATGATGAAAATGAGCCGGCTGCACTTCGCGATGTTTCGTTTAATATACAAAAAGGCAAGTGGACATCCATTGTCGGACATAATGGTTCAGGAAAGTCTACAATTGCTAAATTAATGATGGGTATTAACCAAAATTATGAAGGTGAAATCGTTGTTGATGGCATTTTACTCTCGAACGATACAATTGATGAAGTGAGAAGACACGTCGGTATTGTATTTCAAAATCCTGATAATCAATTTATTGGCTCAACAGTGGAGTATGATGTAGCATTCGGTATGGAAAATCAAAGTATAGACTATCACGTTATGCATGAAATAGTTGATGAGGTATTAACGGAAGTTGGCATGTCAGACATGAAGACATTCGAACCAAGTCATCTTTCAGGTGGACAGAAACAACGTGTCGCGATTGCAGGCATATTAGCGATGTCACCAGACATTATGATTTTAGATGAAGCGACAGCTATGCTTGATCCTGAAGGTAAAGAAAGTATTATGAACTTAATTAAGTCTATTCAAAGTGAACACCACTTAACAGTTATCTCTATTACACATGATTTAGAAGAAGCTGTTAATGCTGATGAGATTATTGTGATGAATAAAGGTGAAGTATATAAACAAGACATACCTGAAGAAATATTTAAGCAAGGTGCCTATTTAACTGAAATTGGTTTAGACTTGCCTTTTGCTATGAGAATGAACTACTTGCTCAATCATAATTATGAATATACAACATTCGAACAGTTGGTGAATCGAATATGAAAATAACGTTTGATCACGTCACTTATGACTACAGTATAAAGACACCATATCAATATAGAGCTTTGAATCAAGTTTCGACGACATTCACAGAATCTAAATTTTATGCCATTGTTGGCCAAACAGGTTCTGGTAAATCAACATTAATTCAGCACTTAAATGCTATATTAAAGCCGACAGAGGGACAATTAATGATCGGTGATACAAACATTACGAAGAAGACGAAATCAAAGAAATTAGCGCCTGTGCGTAAAAAAGTAGGTATCGTCTTTCAATTTGCAGAACATCAATTATTTGAAGATACAGTTGAAAAAGATATTATTTTTGGACCGCTCAATTACGGTATGGATAAAGACACAGCTATTCAAAAAGCAGAATCTCTTATGGATTTGTTAAACATGGATCGTAGCTTATTAAAGAAATCGCCATTTGAGCTCTCAGGTGGTCAGAAACGACGTATAGCCATTGCAGGTGTATTAGCTATGGAACCTGAAATACTTGTCCTTGATGAGCCTACAGTGGGCTTAGATCCGAAAGGGCAACAAGATATGATGGAACTCTTCAATGACATTCATGAAAATCTCGGTATTACGGTTATATTAATTTCACACCAAATGGATATCGTACTTAAATATGCGGATGAAGTTAAAGTCATTAAAGCTGGTGAAATCGTTGCAGAAGATAAGCCAGTTAATATTTTTACAAATAAAGAACTTCTGAATCAAACGCATCTTGAACCACCTCATATTATTAAACTTCAACAAGCAGTTGAAGCTAAATATAATATGAAGTTTGATCAAATCGCGACAAGTGAAGAGATGTTTAAAGATATGTATGAAAAGCAGGTGAAGCCTCATGACTGATAAGTTAATAATCGGGCGATACATACCTGGTAATACAATTATCCATCGATTAGATTCACGCATGAAAATGCTGTATGTATTTATATTTATGATATTAATATTCTTTTGTAATTCATGGGCATCTTATGGCTTTATGGTATTAACCGTGTTAATCATTATGTATTTAGCAAAAATAAGATTCTGGTTCTTAATTAAAGGACTAACACCTGTAATGCTGCTGTTTATTTTTACGTTCATTATGCATTTAATTGTGACGAAAGGCGGACCAGTCATTATTGATTTAAAGCTATTCACAATCGAACAAAATGGTATCGTACAAGGTGCATTTATTGTTTTAAGACTTGCACTTTTAGTGATGATTTCAACAATCATGACGTTAACAACAAGTCCGATAAGCTTAACCGATGCAATAGAATCAATGTTGAGACCGTTAAAAAAGGTTAAGTTCCCAGTACATGAACTTGCAATGATGATGTCCATATCACTTAGATTTATCCCAACATTAATGGATGAATTAGATAGAATCATAAAAGCACAAACATCAAGAGGATCTGACGTAACAGCAGGTAGTATATTTAACAGATTAAAAGCTATTATTCCACTACTCATTCCGATGTTTATATCGGCTTTTAAACGAGCAGATGATTTAGCAGTTGCTATGGAAGCTAGAGGTTATAATGCTTCAAATCAACGAACAACTTATCGTAAATTAAAATGGAAACTAAGAGATAGTATCGGACTCGCAACAATTATTGTTGTAGCGATAGCATTATATTTATTAAGGAATTGAGGTGCAGACTTTGAGAATGTTAGTGAAAATTTCATATCACGGTGGACAGTTTATGGGATTTCAAATTCAACATCATGAACGAACTGTGCAATATGAATTTGAGAGGATTCTAAAAAGAATGCATCAAACATTTGTAAGAATACATCCTTCAAGCAGAACCGATAAAGGCGTGCATGCTATTGAGCAGTATTTCCATTTTGATACACCATTAAATATTAAACCAGATAAATGGGAATATGCTTTTAATTCAGCATTGCCTAAAGATATACATGTACAAAGTGTAGAACAAATTGATGAAGACTTTCACTGTAGATATGATTGTGTAGGTAAGAAATATCGTTATAAAGTTTATATCGATCCAGAAAGACATGTATTCGAACACGACACAAAAGTACAACAAAAGAAACCCGTTGATATTCTTTTGATGAATCAAGCTGCACAACATTTTATAGGTACACATGACTTTACAAGTTTCTGTTCACAAAAGACTGAAGTACAAAATAAAGAACGTACCATTTATCAAAGTGAAGTCGTTGAAACTGATGACGGATTTGAATTTATCGTTACAGGATCAGGCTTTTTATACAATATGGTAAGAGTAGTGGTCGCTTATTTAATACTCGTCGGTGAAGGGAAGAGAAGCGGTGATGATATTCATCAGCTTCTAGAAGAAAAAAATCGAAACAAAGTACCACATACAGCACCAGCACATGGGCTATATTTAGAAAAAATTTACTTAGATAAAGCAGAACTTATCAAAGAGTTCGGAAATGATATCAAAATATATAATAAAAAGTCTTCAGAAAATGTTTAAAACCAATTGACAAAAAGACAAATAAATTATATTATAGACAACGGTATTGTTTTATATCACCACCACGATAAGCCCCGGAATCTTATTGTGTTTTAAGATATAGAAGCAGGAATCAGACAAAGGAAATAAGATGTATATATGAAGCTTTGGTACAGGTTAATATATACATCTTAACCCAGAACTTTTTTAAAATTTAGGAGGACACTATAATGCGTCAAACATTTATGGCTAATGAAGCAAACATCGATCGCAAATGGTACGTTGTTGATGCTGAAGGACAAACGTTAGGTCGTTTATCATCAGAAATCGCATCAATCTTACGCGGTAAACATAAAGTAACTTACACACCACACGTTGATACAGGAGATAACGTTATCATCATTAACGCTGAAAAAATCTACTTATCAGGTAATAAAGAACAAGATAAAATTTACTACCGTCACTCAAATCACCCAGGTGGATTAAAATCAGTATCTGCTGGTGAATTAAAAGAGAAAAACCCAGTTCGTTTATTAGAAACATCTATCAAAGGTATGTTACCTAAGAGCAAACTTGGTGAAAAACAAGGTAAAAAATTATTCGTATATGCTGGTGCAGAGCATCCACATGCTGCACAACAACCTGAAAACTACGAGTTACGTGGTTAATTAAGAGGAGGATACTACATTGGCACAAGTTGAATATAAAGGCACAGGTCGTCGTAAACATTCAGTAGCACGTGTACGTTTAGTACCTGGTGAAGGTAACGTAACAATTAACAAACGTGACGTACGTGACTACTTACCATTTGAATCATTAATTTTAGATTTAAACCAACCATTTGATGTAACTGAAACAAAAGGTAACTACGATGTTTTAGTAAACGTTCAAGGTGGAGGTTTCACTGGACAAGCACAAGCTATCCGTCACGGAATTGCACGTGCATTGTTAGAAGCAGATCCAGAATACCGTGGATCATTAAAACGCGCTGGATTACTTACACGTGACCCACGTATGAAAGAACGTAAGAAACCTGGTCTTAAAGGTGCTCGTCGTTCACCACAATTCTCAAAACGTTAATATGCCAAAGTTGTTGCGAACTTGTTCGCTTACAAATTTGGTACGCAAATTGTATTTGCAATTTGTGTTCAAAAGAATATACGTTTCAACACTTCTCGAACAACTTCGAGGAGTGTTTTTTTATGTAATGGTATAATATATTCCATAACCTTACAGACTAAAAGGAGATTTTTCGATGTATAAAAATATTTTATTTGATTTGGACAATACTTTATTAGATTTTAATGCTCGTGAAAGGGAAGCAATCAAGGCGGTTTTTGAATCTGAGGGTATTGTGTTTAATGATTTGAATTTTAAGCAGTATCAGGATATTAATAAGCGTTTATGGATAGAGCTTAAGCAGGGCAAGGTTTCTAAGGATGAAGTGTTAACGACTCGCTTTAAGGAATTTTTTAAGCTGTTTGATTTAAATGTTGATGCGCGTGCTAAAGAGGCTATTTTTAGAAAGACGTTGAATGATAATCATGAGCTGGTTGATGGTGCGAAAGATATATTAAGTTATTTGAAAGAAGCGGGTTATCATCTTTATAGTGCTTCTAATGGTGTTTATGAAACTCAGATGAAACGCATGAATGATGCAGGTATTTTTGATTATTTTGATGATCATTTTATTTCAGAGAAAATTGGATTTGAAAAGCCTCATAAACAATTTTTGATCATTGTTTAAATGTTATTAAAGATGATGATTTGTCACATTATTTAATGATAGGAGATACGTTAACATCTGATATTACTGGTGCTAATGAATATGGTATTGATTCATGTTACTTTGACCATCAAAATCTTGGTAACGGCGATATTGCGACATATGTTATTAATCATTTAGAAGCGTTAAAGGATATAATAAAGTAAGCTGAGATGTATTGTCTCAGCTTTTATTGTGCTTATATTTATTTCTCTTCGTTGATATACATTCTATAATAGAATCCTTGTTTCTCTATAAGTGTATCGTGATTACCAGATTCTATAATGCCTTCTTTTGTTAGGACGTATATGTTATCTGCATTTCGAATTGTTGATAATCGATGGGCGATGACGATAGTAGTCCGATTGAGTGTCAGTTGTTCTAATGATTGTTGAACGACTTTCTCACTTAAATTATCTAAAGCACTTGTGGCTTCATCTAAGATGACGACTTCTGGGTTTTTTAAAAACATTCTTGCGATACTAAGTCTTTGTTTTTGCCCGCCAGAAAGTTTAGCACCTTTTTCACCAATTTGAGTGTGATAACCATTAGGCAGTTGTTGAATAAATTCATGTGCGTTTGCTAATTTAGATGCATGAATGATTTCATCCATTGAAGCTTCAGGATTACCATATTTAATATTCTCATAAACGGTACTTGAGAATATATAGACATCTTGTTGAACGATACCTATTCTTTGTCTAAGTTCTTCAAGAGGCATTGTTCTAATATCTTGATGATTAATCGTTATGGATCCTGATGTGACATCGTAAAATCTTGGTAGCAGATTGGCGATGGTTGATTTACCTGAACCTGATGGGCCAACTATCGCAATATATGCACCGGGTTAGATTGTTAAATTTAAATTCTTGATAATATCTTCTTGGTCATATTGAAAGTAAACATGATCAAATTGAATAGCACCGTTTGAATGTTGTATTTGATGTTGATGAGTATTCTCTGAAGTTATATCTGGTTTAAGTTGCATTAATTTAAAGAAGCGGTTAAAACCTGAAATACCTTCATTATATTGAACAGACAGCTTAACAAGTACTTCTATAGGTGTTGCGATATTACCTACATAAAGTACAAATGCTAACAAATCCCCGATAGAAATTTCTTTTTTCATAATTAGTAATGCACCGAGCACAATGATGATGACAGGCATTGCTTGAATGATGGACCCTATAATCTCATTATATAGAGCTTCATATTTATGAACTTTCTTTTTGATTTCAATCGCTTTTTTATTAAGTGATTTATACTGATTACTTTCAAATGATTCATTCGTAAAAGATTTTGTAACTTTAATTCCTGATATCGTATTTTCTAAAAATCCATGAATTTCAGCATTTGTAGCTTTATCTTGTTCATAGATAGAAGAGAGCTTTTTGATGTAGTACCAATAAACCACAATCATAATAGGAATAAATAGCATCATCACAATTGTTAATTCTACATTGATATACAAGAGAATGACGACAGCACCTATAAAACGAATAATGTACATTAAGATATCTTCAGGACCGTGATGATATAACTCTGATAAGTTCTCAAGATTACCCGTTAATCTCGACATCAAACTACCCGTACTATTTCGGTCGAAAAAGTGATGAGGTTGGCTTTGAATATGTTCATATAACTCTTCGCTCATATCTTTCTCCATCTTTGCACCCATAACATGACCATAATAATCTATAGAAATATGGCACAAAAATTGAATCAATATGAGCAATACCATAGCAGCACCTAGTAAGTAAATTTCTTTAACATGCGCTACAGAGAAATGTTGAATTAAATTCTCTGTGATATAACGAATAATCAATGGTATTACAAGCGTTATAACCGTAATAAGTAATGAACAAATTAAAGTTAAACCGAAAATTCGTTTATAAGGTCTGTAGTATGATATGAATTTTTTAAATTTCACAATAATAGCTCCTTAAGTTTTATTGGTGTCGTTTACCAATAAACTTAATACATTTCACTTAAAGGTAAACGACCTCAGTGGCAGTAGTTAAAAGGATACGATTATTATTTTTTCTCATGGTAATCTTCCTCTATAGTGTGAAATTACAGTAAAGACTGTTACTGAGAGTATAAGTTAAAATCAAATAAAACACAACGCGGATGAGAATACTTTGTTATTTTTGCACTTGATTCGTATATAGCGTATTCTAAATATATTAAATGAATGAAGGTGAGATGTATGATTGAAAAGTTACATCAAGTCATGTTATATGTTGATGATCAAGAAAAGGCTGTTGAATTTTGGAAAGATGTAATGAACTTTGTTGTGAAGTCTGAAGACGAGTTGCCTGAAGGTTTCAAGTCTGTAGAAATTGCACCTAGTGAAGATGCTGAAACGTCTTTTGTATTATTTGATAAAGCTTTTATTGAAAAGTACAGTCCTGAAGTGAGTTTAGAAACACCTTCTTTAATGTTTAAAGCTACGAATTTTGATGAATTATATAAGTCGTTAAAAGAACAAGGATTAACTGGTCATGATATTATAGAAATGCCTGAGGGTAGAGTATTTAATTTTCATGATAAGCAAGGTAATTATTTTGCAATTACTGAGTAAAAACGGAGGGAATTGAAATGATAGAAGCACAGTTTCGAATTTCTTATAGTATGTTATCTGATGTTGTCAAAGATATAGATGAGAAACAAGCGGATTTTCAACTGGAGTTAGCGAAAAACAATATTAAATGGCAACTCGGTCACGTAATTGTGGCGAATGAATCATTTGTCTTTGGTTCAAGTGAAGAAGGTAATATACTCGGTGAAAAGTTAGGTGAATCATTCTCACCAGGTACTTCACCACAAGATTTTACAGGTGTAGAACCAACTTTCCAAGAATTAAAAGGTATATTAAATCAACAACTAGAAAGAATATTAAATGCACTTGATGAACAAATGGACAAATCTAGAAAAGCACCAATAGCGAATATGGATACATTTGCAGAAACAATTTCATTTGGCATATTGCATACGAATTATCATACTGGTCAAATTAAGTTGATGAAATCAATGTTAGATAAATTAGATCAAGGCGTATAAAAATATAGGGAGCGGGACAGAAATCTAATTTGTATAAAAAGGTTTCGTAGTCCCGCCCCGGCAAGGATGACTAGAGTTGAAAAAAGCTTGCTACAAGCGCATTTTCAATTCAGTCATCTACTGCCAATATACTAAAACAGGCTGAGACATTACTTTATGTCCCAGCCTGTTTTTCATTAGAACAGTCAAAGCATAATAATGTTTTGTCTTCTTGCACGACACCTTCTATAAAGCCACTATTACAATAAATATCTGTTTGGCATTTTGCACATTTACCTACGAATTCTTTTTCCATATAATCACACCTTAAAATTCATTTTATGTACTTAAAAGTGATATGATAATTATGTATATACTAACATATTTTTATGGAGTGATAGAAATGGCTTTAGAGATGAAACCAAATTGCGAAAAATGCGGATATGAATTTCATAAGAAAAGTAATGCTTTTATATGTGTTCAAGAAACAACATACTGCAGAGAATGCGCGGAAAATTTATATTATGTTTGTCCAAAATGTAATGGGGAACTTGTCGTTCGTCCAAAAGCAAAAGCTGATACTAAAACTGTAATGGGAGACTGTTAATAATAAATGAGGTGATGGATTGAATATTCGAAGATTACAACTCAATGAGGTAGAGAAAGTTGTTGCTGTATTTGATGACTATCGTGCTCATTTTGGACAACAATCAGATATAAAGGCGACGTATGAATTTATATATAGAAATGTTTCTTGTGAAGATGCGGTTATATTTATAGCTGAAGCGAATGAGCAAGTGATAGGATTTGTACAGCTATACAAGATGTTGTCATCAATGAAAATGTCAAACCTACTTATTATTAATGATTTATTTTTAACAGCAGATGCGAGAGGTCAACGAATCGGTGAGCAATTAATGAACCAAGCATTTACTTATGGGAAAGAAAATGGATATGAGACAATATATTTAGAAACCGAAAAATCAAATATAGCTGGTAATCGTTTATATCAAAAATTAGGCATGCAAATCGATGATGAACATAACTATTATCATAAACATTTATAAACAAGAGGTGACTTTTAGATGAAAGCAATTGTGTTTAGTAACAGTTTTGATTTGAAAGTATCAAATGAATTTGAAGAAAGAGATATACCAGTTCCAGAAGCTAAAGGAAGAAATCTTTTAGTGAATGTGAAAGCAGCGAGTATAAATCCTATAGATACGAAATCAAGAAATACATCTGATGGAGAATTTAAAATATTAGGGTATGATGCAGTAGGTGTTGTAGAAGCGATTGGAGAAGAAGTAGAATTGTTCCACGTAGGTGATGAAGTATATTATTCTGGCACAAATACGAAACAAGGGTCGAATGCAGAATATCAATTAGTTGATGAACGACTTGTGGGCATTAAACCAGAACACTTATCTTACGTAGAATCAGCAGCTTTACCTTTAACAGCACTAACATCATTTGAAGCATTATTAGAAGGACTAAATATTTCTTCTAATCCTGAAGATAATAAAGATAAGAAGTTACTGATTATTAATGGTGCAGGCGGTGTAGGTTCTGTCGCAACTCAAATTGCGAAACATTTAGGGCTAACAGTAATCACGACAGCATCACGTAAAGAAACGAGAAGATGGTCAGAGAAAATGGGTGCTGACATCGTGCTCAATCATAAACACCACTTACCAGATGAATTAAGAGCACATAAAATTAATCAAGTAGATTATATCTTTAATACACATAGTAGTGATGCATACTTTAATGTAATGGCAGAAATGATTAAGCCAAGAGGAAAAATCGTAGCACTTGTTAATTTTATTGATAAAGTAGATTTAAATTTATTAAAAGATAAAAGCGTGACATTCTCATTTGAATTTATGTTCACTAGACCAAAATATGAAACAGACGACATGATCGCACATCATGAATATTTGAGAAAGTTAACATATTTATTAGATAGAGGTACGATTAAAACGACAGTAAATAAGACACTAAAAGGATTAAGCGTAGAAACAATTACAGAAGCACATCGTTTAATAGAAGAAGGAAAAAGTATTGGTAAAATAGTTATAGAATATTAACAGTACTAATAGAAATGACATTACGAACACTTTCGGCAAAACTTGTTTATAACGGGTGCGTTACGAACATTTTCGACAAAACTTGTTCATAACGGGTGCGTTAATTACAAAAGTCAGCGGAAGTGTAACTATGGGTGTCTATAGTAACAAAATTCGGCGGAAGTGTAACTATGGGGGCTATAATTACAAAAGTCGCAACAACTGTAACTACCGTAGCCATCACTACTTAAAATAAACTACAAAAAAGCACAACCTCGCGTGAGGTTGTGCTTTTCTACATCTTAATAGTCGTTTTCGTTTGTGATACGTCTTAAGTGTGGATATTTAGAACGTATTACATATACAAGTAATGTTAGTGCGGCAAATACGATTGCGATAAGTCCGATTATAAGCATTGATTGTCCATAAGTTACGTCGCTTGTGAAGTTGAAGATATTTTCTCTTAGTGCTTTAATAACATAACTCATTGGAGAGAATGGGTGTAAGTCTTGGAAGAACTTACCTGATAATTCTATTGGGAATGTACCTTCACTTGATCCTAATTGTAAGATTAATAATATAATCGCTAAGAATTTACCGATATTACCTAATACAACTGTTAGGAATGTCACAATCATGTATGCTGCAATACTCCATAAGATGAGTGTTAAAGTAAAGTATCCTGGATTGGCGATATCAATTTCAAATCCGTATAAACATAGTACCGCTAATGCTAATGCTGATCCTAAAGCTTGCATCATGAATATTGCAAACTTACTTAACCACCATTTGAAACCTGTGGAATCACCAATTCGTTTATCGATAGGGTAAACTGCTGAGAATGCAACTGCACCTACATATAAACTTAATGATAGGATATATGGCGCAAAGCTTTGACCATAGTTATTAACTTCTGTTAAATCATCTTCGTTTGATACGACTGGTTTATTGATTGCTTTAACATTTTTATCTTCAAAGTATTTATCATCTGATTGTTTAATAGCTTTATCTATATTCGCTTTTAATTTATCATTGTTAGCTTGTAAATCACTTAAACCTTGAGATACTTTCATACTGCCTTGTAAAAGTTGTTGTCCTTCAGCGCCAGCCATTGGAGCAAGTTGTTCTAATCCAGATTCAACTTGTTTATTACCGTCAATGAGTTGAGATTCTGCATCTGACATTTGTCCAAGTGCTTTAGAAGTATCTTTATAATCATCTGTTAATTTATTCATACCTTTAAATGATTCTGAAATATATTTCTCACGAACAGATTCACTTAAATCATATTCAACAGCTGTAATAGCTTTAGTTGCGATTTGTGAACCAGTGTAACTATAACCAGGGTTCGTTTTGACATTTAAGTCGATTTTTTTAGGATTTTTGTCTAACATAGATCCTGCATTTTTAGTCGTTTCAGATGGAATTGAAATGACAGCATAAGATTCACCATGTTCTAAATGTTTGTCTGCAGTTTTTTGAGAAACAAATTCCCATTTAAATTTATCATTGTCTTTTAATTTATCTACTACATCATTACCGATGTTTGTCTTTTCACCATTGATTTTTCCGCCGTTATCGCTATTTACTACAGATATCTTTAATGAATCCGTCTTTCCGTATGGATCCCATAAAGAACCTACAAATACTGAACTATAAATAAGTGGAATAAGCATAATTGCTATAAGTGATACGAGTAAGAACTTATGTGTCCATAAATTTTTTATATCATCAAACATGATTAACATTGTCCTTTCCTGTTATAAGTTTATTAGCTTTCTCTAATTGTTTAACAAACGTTATAATCTCTTCGTCTGAAAAGTGAGAAGACAGTTTACGATTAAATGTTTCGTAAATAACATCTTCAGTACGCTTTACAAGTTCTAAACCTTTATCTGTTAGCAAAACAGATTTCTCTCTCTTATCTTCGCCTTGCTGAATAGCAATGAGGTCTAGATGCTTCAATTTATTAATTCTGTTTGATATAGCAGTCTTAAAGACACCTTGTTTAGCAGCAATAAAACTGTATGTGCATCTAGGAAAATCTTTAATAATTTTTAAAGTTTGATATTGTTCTTTAGAAACAACTTCATCTAACCCAGAATTATTTAAAATCTTTGCAACTTCACTGTGTATATTAATGATGGATTCTTGGAATAGGTTAAAAGCTTTTTTTAATTCTTCTTCCATAATTAGTACACCTCCTGTACTTAATACAAAGAGTATAGTACACCCTATGTACTATAATTGCAAGAGGTTTAACTCAAAAAAATACAATCGTTTGCGTGTAAAGGCTTTCTTTTGAAAATAAATAGTTTATATTCTCATAAATTATTAATGCAATCGTTTGCATAAAAATTGTTGACTTTTTAACTTTTTACACATATGATAAATCTATATCAAATTTTGAAAACGATTACAATTATGGAGGGTTTATCTATGGCTGAAATGAAATTAGAGAATATAAAGAAGACTTACGACAAAGGTAATACTGTAGTACATGATTTTAACTTACATATAAAAGATAAAGAGTTTATTGTTTGCGTTGGTCCATCAGGGTGTGGAAAGTCTACAACTTTGAGAATGATCGCAGGATTAGAAGATATTACATCAGGAAATTTTTTAATTGATGATCGAAGAATGAATGATGTCGCACCGAAAGATAGAGATATCGCAATGGTCTTTCAAAATTATGCATTATACCCACATATGACAGTCTATGACAATATGGCATTTGGACTTAAACTACGAAAAATGAATAAAAAAGAAATAGATAAAAGGGTTCAATACGCAGCTGAAATTCTTGGTTTGAAGGAATACTTGCCAAGAAAACCTAAAGCTTTATCAGGTGGTCAAAGACAAAGGGTTGCATTAGGTCGAGCAATTGTAAGAGATGCGAAAGTATTCTTAATGGATGAACCTTTATCTAATTTAGACGCGAAATTAAGAGTTCAAATGAGAACAGAAATATTAAAGTTGCATGAACGATTACAAACTACAACGATTTATGTCACGCATGACCAAACAGAAGCTTTAACGATGGCAACACGTATTGTTGTCTTAAAAGATGGCGATATTATGCAAATAGGTACACCGCGTGAAGTATATGACGCACCGGAGAATGAGTTTGTTGCACAATTTATTGGATCACCAGCAATGAATATTTTTGACGCAAAAGTTAATAAAGACGAGTTAGTGATTGGCAATCAAGTGATTAAATTAAATGAAAGTAAAGCACGCATGTTAAATCATAACGGCTATGATGGCAAGACGATACGATTCGGTATTCGACCAGAAGATATTCATGATGAACCTGTATTTATCAATGCTAATAAGGATTTAACCTTTAAGACTAAAGTACTTGTTAGTGAATTATTAGGTTCTGAAATTATGATTCACGGATTATTTAATGATGAAGAAATTTGTGCCAAGTTAGATGCTAGAACAGTCATTCATCCAAATGATGAAATTGAGCTCGCATTAGATTTAAATAAATGTCACTTCTTTGATAAAGAAACTGGAGAAAAAATAAAAAATTAATTGATTGAGTGAATTAACAATTAATGAAAGAAGGGGATTAGATGAAACATATAATAAAAGTTTGCTCAATATTACTCGTGACATTATTGCTTGCAAGTTGTGGTCCTAATCGAACACAAGAAGATATTGATAAAGCATTAAATGATGATGAAAAAACGGCCAAACCTAAGTCACTTACGATGTGGGTAGATGGCGATAGACAAATGGCTTTTTATAAGAAAGTAACGGAAGATTATACAAAAAAGACAGGTATTAAAGTCATTCTTAAAAATTCAGCTCAAGATGATCAAGTAGATAACTTGTCACTTGATGGTCCTTCAGGTAATGGACCTGACTTATTCTTTCAACCGCATGACCGTGCAGGAGATGCTTATTTACAAGGATTAGCAGCAGAAATTGAATTTACAGATGAAGAATTGAAAGGTTATTCCAAAGAAGCATTACAAACTTTAAATTATGAAGGTAAACAGTTAGCATTACCCGTTATCGTAGAATCAACGGCTGTTGTCTATAATAAGAAACTCGTTAAGACACCACCGAAGACGATGGATGATGTTGAAAAAATCGCAAAAGATGTAACGGACAAAGATAAAAAGCAATATGGATTTATGTTTGATGCAAAGAACTTCTACTTTAATTATCCATTTTTATTCTCTCAAGGCGGATACATATTTAAAGAAGAAAAAGATGGATTTAATACAAATGATGTTGCAGTAAATGCTCCATCTGTCGTGAAAAATGGAGAGAGATTACAATCTTGGTATGACAAAGGTTATATTACGAAGTCAGCTAATCAAGATGTAATTGTAGGACTGTTTAAAGAAGGCAAAGTAGGTATATTTCTAACAAGTCCTTGGCAAACGAATGAGTTCAAAGAAGCACTTGGCGATGATTTTGGAACAGCAACTTTCCCAACTGATAATGGTAAAGAAATGAAACCATTCTTAGGGGTAAGAGGTTGGTTTATATCCGAATATAGTGAAGAGAAGTACTGGGCTAAAAACTTAATGCTGTATTTAACAAATAAAGATAATATGCAGAAATATACAGATGAAATGCAAGAAATTACAGGTCGTACAGACGTTTCTTCTAAAAATGAATTATTAAAGCCATATGAAGAACAAGCTCAAAATGCTATTCCAATGCCAAACATTCCAGAGATGAGTCAAGTATGGGATCCGATGGGAAATGCAGCGACATTTATATCCAACGGTAAAGACCCTAAAGAAGCGCTTGATGAAGCGAAAAACGGTATTGATGAACAAGTAGAAATTATGAATGCATCTAAAAAATAAAAGAAGGTGTGAAAATGAGAAATCCAAAATTAGCAGCCATGCTATCGATTATTCCAGGTATTGGCCAATTCTATAATAAAAGATATATAAAAGGTAGTATATTTATCGTATTTTTTATTAGTTTCATTTCAGTATTTTATCAATTTATGAATATTGGATTCTGGGGATTATTCACTTTAGGTACAGTGCCTAAACTAGATGATTCTAGGGTTCTATTAGCACAAGGTATCATTTCGTTATTATTAATTGCATTTGCAATCACTTTATATGTCGTAAATATCATAGATGCTTATCGTAATGCAGATCAATATAATAAAGGATTTGAAATTAAAGATAGTAAAGGTCGAATGACGGCGACATGGGATAAGACTTTCCCATATTTATTAATATCACCAGGTATCTTTTTATTAATATTTGTTGTCGTATTTCCACTTTTATTCATGTGTTTTTTAGCTTTTACAAATTACAATTTATATAATGCACCACCTAGACATTTATTAGAATGGGTAGGATTTGATAACTTTAAATCATTAGTTACAGTACCTATTTGGAAGACAACATTCTTTAACGTATTAACTTGGACGATTGTTTGGACTTTAGTAGCGACTACTTTACAAATCGCGTTAGCGTTATTGCTCGCTATTATTGTTAACCACCCACTTATTAGATTTAAAAAGCTTATTAGAACAGTATTAATCTTACCTTGGGCAGTTCCATCGTTTGTAACAATATTAATCTTTGCTGCCATTTTTAATGATGATTTCGGTTCGATTAATAATGATATCTTGCAACCATTATTTGGTATTGCACCAGCTTGGTTAAATGATCCATTCTGGGCAAAGGTTGCTTTAATCTTAATTCAAGTTTGGCTTGGATTCCCATTCGTATTCGCTTTATTCACTGGTGTTCTACAAAGTATTTCATCAGACTGGTACGAAGCGGCAGATATGGACGGCGCATCAAGTTGGCAAAAATTTAGAAATATTACGTTTCCACATATTTTATTTGCGACTGCACCATTATTAATTATGCAATACGCAGGAAACTTTAATAACTTTAATTTAATTTACTTATTTAATAAAGGTGGTCCACCTGTTTCTGGTCAGAATGCAGGTAGCACAGATATCTTAATTTCATGGGTTTATCGATTAACATTTGATATGCAAAATTATAATATGGCCGCAACGATTTCATTAATTATCGGTGTGTTTATTGCCATTATTGCATTCTTACAATTTAGAAAGACAAGTACTTTTAAAGATGAGGGGGATATTTAATGAATAAGAAGAATAAAAATATATTAAGAGAGATTATCATGTATGGCATTTTGATTATTATGTTTATTATCATTATTTATCCATTACTGTGGACTTTAGGGTTATCACTTAACTCAGGTTCCAATCTTTATGGTTCTTCTATGATACCGAAAGATGCATCTTTGAAAAATTATATTTATTTACTAACTGATCCATCGAGTGATTATCTCACTTGGTATAAGAATACTTTAATCGTGGCGACGGCTAATGCTCTATTTTCTGTAATCTTTGTTGGTTTAACATCATATGCATTTTCAAGATATCGTTTTGTCGGTAGAAAATACGGGCTGATTGCATTTTTAATTTTACAAATGTTCCCGGTATTGATGGCAATGGTAGCAATTTATATCTTATTAAATACAATAGGCTTATTAGATTCACTATTCGGTCTTACTTTAATTTATATAGGTGGTTCCATTCCGATGAATGCTTTCTTAGTTAAAGGATATTTCGATACAATTCCTAAAGAATTAGATGAATCTGCTAAAATAGATGGTGCAGGACATATGAGAATATTTTTCACAATTATGTTACCGTTAGCTAAACCGATTCTAGCAGTTGTTGCACTATTTAATTTTATGGGACCATTTATGGACTTTATTCTGCCAAGAATTCTATTACGAAGTCCTGAAAAATACACACTAGCAGTCGGATTATTTAATTTTATAAATGATAAATTCGGAAACAACTTTACAGTATTTGCTGCTGGGGCAATGATGATTGCAATACCAATCTCAATAGTATTCTTATTATTACAAAGATACTTAGTGACTGGTTTAACGGCAGGTGCTACAAAAGGATAATAAAGGAGTGATCTCGTGGTTACAATAAAAGATGTTGCGAAAGAAGCAAATGTTGCACCATCAACAGTATCAAGAGTGATTAGTGGACATAAAAGTATAAGTGAAAAGACATCAAAGAAAGTAAAAGCTGTGATGAAGCAATTGGGATATCAACCTAATATTGCCGCGAGAACACTTGTAACACAAAAATCTAAAACGATTGGTTTAATTTTAAAATCAGCTTCTAAAGAAATGAAGCAAAACCCATTCTTTACAGATGTTCTGATGGGGATATCAATAGCTTGTAAACAAAGAGAATATTCAACGATTATGACAACGTCAGTTGAACAAGCTGACCTATTAGTTGAAGTAGAAAATCTCATTAAATCTAAATCAATAGATGGCTTTATTATGCTTTATTCAAAAGAGAATGATCCCGTTACACAACTACTCAAAAAATATCAATTTCCGTTTGTTGTTGTAGGGAAACAACTAAGCGAAAGAGAAATTATTCATATCGACAATGATAATGTCGAAGCAAGTCAAATGATTACAGAATTTATGATTCGAAAAGGCCATGAACATTTAGCTTTTATAGCTGAACCAGATTCATATGCTGTTGCATTAGACAGGGTAGAAGGCTTTAAGAAAGCTTGCGATAAACATGGTATCAACCAATATGAAATTTACCATGCAAATCCTAACAGAGATGAAATATTAGCAATCATTAAAGAAATGAAAGAAAGTGCGACTTTCCCTACAGCGATTATTACGTCAGATAGCATGATCAATATTAATTTATTAAGTGCATTATATGAACTTAATATAAGAGTGCCAGATGAAGTGATGACAGCAACTTTTAATGATTCATTTATTAATACTTTTGCTTCACCGCCTCAAACGGTCGTGAATATTTATCCTGAACATTTAGGTGAGGAAGCGGGTATAGCTTTAATTAAACTGATTGAGAATCCTAATATTTTAAGAAAAAATACGATTATTCCAACAGATATAATAGAGAGAAAATCAACGATAAAATAAGAGGTGACTGAATGATGGAGGAACGAATTTGGTGGAAAGAAGCGGTATGTTATCAAGTTTATCCTAGAAGTTTTAATGATTCTAACAATGATGGTATTGGTGACATAAATGGTATTAGAGAAAAGTTAGATTATTTGAAAGATCTAGGTATAGATGTGATTTGGGTTTCGCCAATATTTAAATCACCTAATGATGATAATGGTTATGATATTAGTGATTATCAAGATATTATGGATGAGTTTGGAACGATGGAAGACTTCGAATTACTTTTAAAAGAGACACACGATAAAGGTATGAAACTCATATTGGATTTAGTCATCAATCATACATCAGATGAACATCCTTGGTTTATCGAGTCTAAATCGAGTAAAGACAATCCTAAAAGAGATTGGTACATATGGCAAGAAGGTAAAGACGGCAAAGAACCTAATAACTGGGGAAGTATATTCAACGGTTCAGCTTGGGAAAGAACTGAAGAAACAGATGAATACTACTTGCATATTTTCAGTAAAAAACAACCTGATTTAAATTGGGAGAATGAAGCGGTTCGCTCTGAATTATATAATATGATTAACTGGTGGTTTGATAAAGGTATCGATGGTTTCCGTGTAGATGCGATTACACATATTCAAAAATCATTTGAAGATGGGGACATACCAGTCGAACCAGGTGATGAGCAGTATAAAGCAGCATTTGAACGCTATACGAATAGACCAGGAATATTAAATCATTTATGTGAATTGAGAGATGAAACATTCAATAAATATGACATTATGACAGTAGGGGAAGCAAATGGTGTTAGTCCTGATGATGCGAATGATTGGGTAGGCTTTGATAATGGTATATTTAATATGATTTTTCAGTTTGAACATTTAGGATTATGGAATACAGAAGATAGCGGATTTGATGTTATACAATATAAAAATATTATGTCTAAATGGCAAGACCAACTTGAAGGTGTGGGCTGGAATGCGCTATTTATCGAAAATCATGATCAACCAAGACTCGTTTCAACTTGGGGAGATGATGAGCAGTATTGGTATGAAAGTGCAACAAGTCATGCGACAAATTATTTCTTACAAAAAGGCACACCATTTATTTATCAAGGACAAGAAATAGGGATGACAAATTATCCGTTTGAATCATTAGAAGATTTTAATGACGTTTCTGTTAAAAATGAAATTAAATTGAAAGAACAAAATGGGGAAGATACATCATCTTTATTAAATAATTTAAGTAAAGTAAATAGAGATAATTCACGTACAATGATGCAGTGGGATAATCGTGAGTATGCAGGATTTTCAACAACAGAACCATGGTTCCACGTAAATCCAAATTACAAAACAATCAACGGAGCAGATCAATTAGAAGATGATCATTCTGTATTAAATTATTATAAGCGTTTGATTCAATTGAAAAAAGATTACGACGTGTTTAATTACGGTAAATACGAACTAGTCGAAAAAGATCATAAACAAATCTATAGTTATAAGCGTATATTAGATAACGAAGAAGTTATTATTATGAGTAACTTAACAGACGAGAAAGCTAGTATCACATATCCACTCAATATAGAAAAAAGTAAGTTATTATTACACAACTATACAACAATAGAAGATATAAACATATTAGAACCATTTGAAACAAGAGTATATCTAATAGAAGAATAATAAGTTGAAATCCGAGACAACAGGCTTTGTCTCGGATTTTTTATTTGTGGATGGGGATGTAACGATCAGAATTCGAAGAAATGGTAATAAGAACGCGCTAACTACCATAATTCGGAAAAGTGGTAATAAGAACGCACTCTCGTTAGGGACATTATTCAGAATTCTGTCCGTAAGCTCCACATACAAGCTCATTCTTAAATTATGTTTTCTTATTAACTCATATTGTTAACGCTTACCTAACTAAACGTTTTATAATGGAATAGAAAACATAGAATTCAACGGGAGGTCATTATATGAAGAAATTAATGAATGAAAAAACAAACTTTGTAGCGGATATGCTTAAGGGAATCGAAGTGATGGATAACTCAGTTGAAATTATTAGCGATAATGTTGTCGTTCGTACAAATGTTAAAAAGAGTGGTGTTGCTTTAGTTTCTGGTGGTGGTTCTGGTCATGAACCGACGCATGCTGGTTATGTTGCTGAAGGTATGTTAGATGCAGCTGTATGTGGTGAAGTCTTTACTTCTCCTACACCGGATAAGATTCTCGAAGCAATTAAACATGTCGCGACTGATGAAGGTGTCTTATTAATCATTAAGAACTATGCCGGAGATGTTATGAACTTTGAAATGGCGCAAGAGATGGCCGAAATGGAAGGTATTTCTTGCCAATCCGTTATCGTACGTGATGATATTTCTATTGAAAATGAACAAGATAGAAGAGGTGTAGCGGGTACAGTTCTTGTACATAAGTATGCCGGCTATCTATCTGATAATGGATATAACTTAGCAGCTATTAAAGAAAAAGTAGAATCATTTATTGAAAACATTAGAACGATTGGAATGGCCATTTATCCTTGTTTAGTACCAACAACAGGTCAATACGGATTTGATTTAGATGATAATAAAATGGAGATTGGTATTGGTATTCATGGTGAACGTGGTATTTATCAAGAAAATATTGAAACAATCGATAAAATCATTAACCGTTTAATGCATGAACTTGAAAAGGAAGTTTCTGATAAATCATTAATCGTTATGATTAATGGTATGGGTGCGACACCAGATTCAGAACTTGCAATCATCGCGCATTATTTTAATGAATATGCAGAACAAAATGAATTAGATGTTAAAAAGTACTTTGTTGGCAATTATATGACGGCACTAGATATGCAAGGATTTTCTATTACATTAGTGCCTTATCAACAAGAAGTTGAAGAAGCATTTAACGCACCGACAGAAAGTAAATATTTTAAATAGGAGGCATTTTAAATGAACGCAGAAACATTGTTGAACAAACTTAAAGAATTAAGTCATACATTTGAACAAGAAGAACAAAATTTAACACAATTAGACAGAGCAATTGGTGATGGCGACCATGGTGTTAATATGTTACGCGGATTTAAAGCAGTAGACGAAAAAGTTACAGGAGATACAGTAAGTGATGTATTGAAATCTACGGGTATGACTTTAATGAGTTCAGTAGGTGGTGCATCAGGTCCACTGTATGGATTTAGCTTTGTTAAAATGGCAGGTCTAGATTATGACGAAATCACTTCTGATAATTTATTAGAATATATAAATACTTTTAAAGATGCTGTTGCTGCTAGAGGTAAAGTATCAGGTGGAGAAAAAACAATGTATGATGTGTTGTTAAAAGCCTCAGATCATTTATCGAATGGGGATAAATTATCTGAAGAGGTGTTGCAACAGTTCGCTGAAGATACGAAAGATTTAGAAGCAACTAAAGGCAGAGCATCCTATTTCAAAAAGGATTCTATAGGACATATAGATCCTGGTGCACAAAGTATGGTATATGTATTAAAAGCTTTAAGTGAGGATGTGTAAACATGGCGACAATAGGTATTATTAGTCATAGTAACGATATCGCACAAGGTGTAAAAGCATTATTGGAGCAAATGTCTCCAAGTGTCACAGTAATCGCAAAAGGCGGGACAAATGAAGGTGGTATCGGTACAAGTATTGATACAGTTAATGAAGTGATTGATGCATTAACTGAAGATGCATTGTTATTTTATGATATTGGTTCATCTGAAATGAATTTAGAAATGGCGTTAGACTTATATGATGGTGAACATAAATTGTATAAAGTAGACGGTCCAATTGTAGAAGGTGCATTTTTAGCAAGTGTATCTTTATCAACAGGTGCAACATTAGAAGAAGCAATGGAAAGTATTAAAAGAGAATTTCATCAATAATTTAAATTCTTTAAGATGAAATATATTTTAAATGATATAATTGCTCTACTAATGATTTTAACAAGGTGGAGAAAGTAGAATGAAGATATCGAACAAGAAATTATACGAAAAAGTTGCAGATGTCATCATATTAGATATTAATGAAGGTCGTTTGAAAATAGGAGACCGCTTACCATCTATAAAGGCTTTATCTGAAAGTTTTGGGGTAGGACAAGCAACGATAAGAGAAGCATTGAATGCGTTAAGAGCAATGGGCTATGTAGAAATTAAACACGGGCAAGGGACTTTCATCGTTGAAAGAGAAGAAGTTTATTTTAATATCGAAGCAATTAATGGAGACGTTAAAGATATTGAAAATTTACTAGAGGTCCGTAAAATTGTTGAAGTCGGTGTATCAAGACTAGCAGCTGAAAAAAGAACGGATGATGACTTGCATGCTATTGAATCTGCATTAAAAGACATGAAACAAGCCATTCAAGACAATGAATTAGGAGAAGCTTCTGATTTGAAATTTCATTTAGCTGTAGTAGAAGCGGCTAAAAATGATATGCTTAAACAATTATTGTTAAATGTATCTGAAATTATGAGGCATACAATGAAAGAAACGAGAAGGATTTATTTATATACGAAAAGTAAATCAATCGAGAAGTTGTATAACGAGCATAAAGAAATTTTTGAAGCTATTAAATCTCAAAACGCAGAGCTTGCGCAACATAAGATGGCATTTCATTTAGAAGAAGTAGAAAAAGTTGTAATCAGTAATATTAAAAAAAGAACAATAATACTTGATGATGATAACTGCTATTGATGTCTAATATAGACATGATAGCAGTTTTTTATTTTATGCAAAATTAAAAGCGATAAGCTTCAGGAGGCTTATCGCTTTAGGGTATGTAACCCCATCCGTTCCATTTCATAATCATATATAAAGACTTCTTACAGTTAATAATAAATTGCATGATGTCTATTCGAAAATGAAGTGCATTTATTACAACTTATCATCTGTATACTTAGTATAAGGTCAACGGTGCACTTTATCAATGTTAATTCTTAAAAAAAGATGCCAAATTTACACTTAATTGTGATTTAAAAATTTATATAAAGACTTGTTATAAAAAAATGTAAAATTATCAGAACCTTCAAAAAATAAACACAGTTTGATATACTGATTTTAATTTACTGATGGGAGGATAATATATGAATCAAACAAAAGAAAAAGTTTCAATCATTAATAGATTTCTAAATTTAATAGAAAGAGCAGGGAATAGATTACCCGATCCGAGTATACTATTTTTCTTCTTATGTGCAGCGTTAATATTTCTGTCTTGGTTTATTTCATTATTTCACGTAAAAGTGGAAAGTCCTGCAACTGGGAAGACTGTAGAAGTTACAAATTTAATTTCTAGAGAAGGTTTTGGAAAAATTATTAGTGAATCTATCACGAATTTTTCAGAATTTCCTGCGTTAGGTTTAGTACTAGCAGTTATGTTAGGGATAGGTGTTGCTGAGAAGACGGGTTATTTTGATAAGTTAATGATCCAAGTTGTTCAAAAAGCACCTAGAAAAATTATCGTACCCATTATTATTTTGGTAGGTATTATCGGTAATGCTGCAGGAGATGCAGCACCAGTCGTGTTACCACCATTAACAGCGTTAGTCTTTATAAAGTTAGGTTATCATCCGATTGCTGGACTTGCGATGGCTTATGCCTCAGCACTAGGTGCATTTGCTGCGAACGTTACGTTAGGTATGAGTGATGCGTTAGTATATGCGTTTACGAAACCAGCAGCTGAAATCATTGATAAAGACATCAATTTAAATGTTGCGATGAACTGGTATTTTATTGCAGCATCAACAATTATCCTATTACCAGCAATTTATTTTGTCAGTATGAAAGTCGTTATTCCGCGTTTAGGTACATACAAATCTGATGAAGGCTCTGAGGATCAAAGTGATGATAATGAAATTAGTGCAAAAGAAAGTAAAGCATTGAAGTTTGCGAATATTAGTTTCTTTGTTGTTATAGCGTTATTACTTGCTTTAGCAATTCCTGAAAATGGTTGGTTAAGAAATCCAAAGACAGGTAGTTTAATTGATAAAGCACCGTTAATGGATGGTGTAGGTATCATTATTTTAGTTATCTTTTTCGTGCCTGGTTTTGTATATGGTATTCTTTCAGGGAAAATCTCAAATACAAAAGATTTAGGAAAAATGTTATCAGATTCCATGTCCACAATGGGTAGCTTTATCGTTATTGTGTTCTTTGCTGCTCAACTTTTAGCATATTTAGAATGGAGTAATTTAGGTATTGTCATTTCTGTAAAAGGTGCAGAATTATTACAAGGTCAAAATGGAGTCATCTTGATTATTGGATTTATCATTCTAAGTTGTCTAATCAACCTATTAATCGGAAGTGCCTCAGCTAAATGGGCGATATTAGCACCAATCTTTATACCAATGTTTATGTTATTAGGTTATCATCCAGCATTTACGCAAATGGTTTATCGTATCGGTGATTCCATAACAAATCCGATTACACCAATGATGCCGTACTTACCATTATTACTTTCATATGCTCAAAAATATGATAAAAATATGAAACTAGGTACATTAATTTCAAGTTTAATGCCATATTCAATTGTGTTAGGAATCGTTTGGCCGTTATTCATGATTATTTGGTTCTTACTGGGTATTCCATTAGGACCAGGTGGAGATATTCATTTGAATAAATAGTATTATACATTTTAATAATTATAAAATTTTTAATAGTTATAAATTCAATCTATCTGTGTTATGAGTATTCCACAATATAGTGTCGTTATGGTACAATCACCATTGGTACATTAAAACGATTATAAAAATAAGCGGTATACAATATATAACAACAATTAGAAAAGGATGATTGAATGTCTCCATTAATTTTAAAGCCTGTATTCAAAGAACGTATATGGGGTGGTAGAAATTTAGAAAATATGGGATATAACCTGCCTGAAGGACGAATCGGTGAATGTTGGGGGATATCTGCACATGTAAATGGGCCAAACGAAATCGCAAACGGACCATATAAATGGAAAACTTTAGATGAAGTTTGGTTAAATCACCCAGAACTTTTCGGCAATCCTACAGAAGAAAAGTTCCCATTATTAACTAAGATTCTTGATGCAAATGATCAACTATCTGTACAAGTACATCCTGATGATAGATATGCACATGAACATGAAAATGGTGAATTTGGTAAGACAGAATGTTGGTATATTATAGATGCTAAAGAAGATGCAGAAATTATATATGGCACGTACGCAAACACAAAACAACAATTAGAAGAATTTATTCAGAATGAAGATTGGGATCATTTATTTAAACGTGTAAAAGTAGAAAAAGGAGACTTCTTCTATGTACCTAGTGGAACAGTTCACGCAATAGGTAGTGGTATTATGATTCTAGAAACACAACAAAATTCTGATACAACTTATAGAATTTACGATTATGACAGAATTGATAAAGACGGCAAGAAGAGAGAACTACATTTAGATAAGAGTATCGATGTTATAACAGTCGGTGCACAAAGTCCAAATGTACCACCTAAAAAGATTGATGATGAAGACCAAAAAGGAACATTATTAATCGAAAGTGAATTCTTTACAGTTGCTAAGTGGGAAATTAGTGGGACGTTTAATTTTAGAAAACCTAGAGACTATTGCTTAGTAAGTGTGATAGCCGGAAGCGGAGAAATCATTACAGATGGTAATGTATTTGAAGTAGAAAAAGGCAATCATTTAATCATGACAGCAGATGATTTAGATAATCACATAAATGGTGAATTAGAAGTCATCATTAGTTATGTGTAGATTGGGGTCTATCAAATGAAAAAATTTCTATATTTATCATTAGTATGTGCAGTCATTGCAGGATTAGGTTTATTTTTCGGAATGCCTAAGTATCCAACGCCAGTCATTCCATTTATCATAGCGTTAATTGGTTTAATACTTGCAATCTCTACATTAAAAGACAAAGACATATCAGCAGGACTCAAAATAGGCGGCATATTAGTCAACCTTATGCCATGCTTAGCAGGGTTATCGTTGATCGTATAAAGCATAATAAATCAACAGTAGAAATTCTGTAAAAGAATTTCTACTGTTGATTTATGTATGATAGGATAATATCGCACGAAGACTTTGAACATAACCCTGTCAAGTAGACACTAAAAAAAGTAATCAATATGTTGGCTGTGCTTTTATAAGCGCAGCCATTTTTAATGAAATTCTTTTAGAATTATAAAATTTTATATATTCATTTATTTGCTTTGTGGCGTGTTTTATATCATTGAATGTTTGAGATTTGTCTTTGAATACCTCTGATTTGAGTAACCCCCAAAAGCCTTCCATAGGACCATTATCAATACATCTACCTACACGAGACATGCTTTGCTTCATAGAAGCATTTTTAATCATCTCTCTAAATAGAACACTCGTATATTGGAATCCTCTGTCGCTATGAAATATAATGCCTTCGGTATTTCTTTTAATTATGGCTTTGTTAAAGGTATCGTATACAAGCTTATTATTGTTTTGAGATGAGACTACATGGCTGATGACTTTCTTAGCACCTAAATCATAAATAGCGCTTAAATACACTTTAGATCCATTTTTCAATTTAAATTCTGTCACATCTGTTAACCAGACCTTATTAACTTTACTTGTTGTAAATTTTCTGTTTAGGATATTTTGAGAAGTGATTTCTGGCTTACTAAGTTTATATTGCCTTCTCTTTTTTCTAATGACAGCTTTTAATCCATACTTCTTCATAATTCTATATACGCGTTTATGATTAACCTGGAATTTAGTATATAATCTCAGATAAATATAAATTCTTCGATATCCATATATGCCATCATGTTCATGATAAATCCTGAAAATCTCATCTTTTAATTCGTTATTGAATCTTTCAGATTCTGAAACCTCTCTGTTTTTCCATTTATAATAACTTGCTCTCGATATTTCAAGTGCGGCGCATATCCATTTGATTGGATACTTATCTTTTAATGCTTCGATTGTCTTGTATGCTGCTATTTGCTTGATTTTCGATTCATCAACTGCCTCTCTATTTCTTCCTGCTTTTTTAATACCTCATTCTCCATTTGGAGAAATTTATTTCTTTGTTCAAGTGCTTTTATTTTTAATTCAAGTTCTTCTTCTCTAGTTAAAGCTTCAACTGGTTTTCCTTTACCTCTACCATCTACTAAACCAATATCACCATGTTTTTCATACTTTTTTACCCAATTATAGACTTGTGAATAGTTAACTTGGTACTTTTCAGCTGTCTTATTAAAGTCTCTATTATTTTCAATACAATATTTAGCTATTTCAATTCTCTCTTCAAATGTTGTTTTTCTAGTATTCATAGTGTCTACCTCCAGATATGGAAAATAAGATTTATTTTCCTTTCCTTCAGTATACTTTTCCACCCAATTTTTTAAAGTAGCATGATGTGAAATATTGTAATAGGCTGCTAGATCTGAATACGTCTTATTAGTCTCTAGATATTCTTTAACAACTTTTTCTTTAAATTCGCGTGTATAGATTTTATTTCGATTCTTATTTATAAGTGCTGTTATACCATGTTGCTTATACACTTTATATTTAAATCGAATCACACTATCACTAATATCTAAATTTAACTTATCAATTACATTTTGAAAGGAATAACCCTTTTCATGCAAATCGAAGATTTCCTGATACAGTTTAACAGGTAGTCTAGTTTTATACATAAAAATACCTCCTATAGAGTTTTAGTTTTTTTAATGTCTATTCTATAGGGAATAATACAGAGATATCATGCGCTAAGGTACTAAATCAGGGTGTAATGTACGAACACTCATGCATATTACCTTCCTCTCACATCCAATTTATCTTTCGCTAGTTATAATATGCGATTTATTATATTTGTTCATTTTCTAATTAATCTTTAAAAGTAATATTATAAGATTAATGAAAATGAAATAAAACTGTAATATAAACGGTAAAGATTAAGGTGTATAATTAATAAGAATTCATAAATAAACTGTAAGAAGATGGAGGTAAGTTATTTTGAAGAAAAAGACAATAGCGGCATTTGTTGGTGCTTCGGTTGCAGTTGCAGTATCATCTCATCAAGCGGAAGCAGCAACTTATAAAGTTAAAAGTGGAGATTCTTTATGGCTGATTGCTGATAAACATAATACAACGATTGCGAAAATTAAAAGCTTAAATAATTTAAGTTCAAATCTTATTTTCCCTAATCAAGTATTGCAAGTTCCTGGTACTTCAAATTCATCAAATACATCGAGCACGAGCTCAAGATCTACTTCAACTTCATCAACGACATATTACACAGTAAAATCGGGAGATACATTAGGGGTTATTGCTGGTAAATATGGTACGACGTATCAAAAAATTATGTCATTGAATGGGTTAAGCAACACGATTATTTATCCGGGACAAAAATTAAAAGTTAATGGAACAGCAACTTCTAGTAGTAACACGGGTAGCTCTAGCAACAGTGGAGCGTCTAATGCTTCAGGTAGCACTTCTACTTATACAGTTAAGTCAGGAGATTCACTATCAGCGATTGCAGCTAGATATGGAACGACATACCAAAAAATTATGTCATTAAATGGTTTATCAAACTTTATCATTTACCCGGGACAAAAATTAAAAGTGAGTGGAACATCATCAAGTTCAGGTTCTACTTCTACTTCTAATTCAAATAACAACAGTGGATTCACATCACCGACATTCAATCATCAAAATTTATACGACTGGGGTCAATGTACTTGGCACGTATTTAACCGTCGTAAAGCTATAGGTAAACCAATTAGTACGTATTGGTGGAATGCAAACAATTGGGCAAGTGCAGCTGCTAAAGATGGTTATGTTGTTAATCACACACCATCAGTTGGATCAATCCTTCAATCATCAGCTGGATACTATGGTCATGTTTCATTTGTTGAAAGAATTAATTCAAACGGAAGCATTCAAGTATCAGAAATGAATTTTAGTTCATCACCAGGTGTACTAACTTACAGAACGCTACCAGCTTCTCAAGTTTCAAGTTATAATTTTATACATTAATATTGAAGAGTCTTGGACATTATGATGTGTCCTCGGCTCTTTTTTTTATAATTGTAAACATAGACATGAGTGTGAATGTCTTATACAATGTTAATATTAATGTGTTGTTAAAAAAGTAAATTTTAAGCGTAATTTTTATATGAAAATAAAATTAAGATATCAAAGTAAACATCATTATGAAAATCGATCATTATAGATATTAAGGAGTATACATATGTCTGAAGAAAGAAACTACTTTTGGTTAAATTGTGGATATAATAGGTGGCGTCATACGGAACCATTAGAAGGCCAAACTGCAGTGTTTGAATCAGGTGCAAGCTTTAATCCAACGCAAGGTTATCATGCATTTAAGACAGCTAAACCGGGAGATAAAGTCATTTATTATCAAGTGCAAAATCAAGTCGGCTTACTTGGATTCGGTGAGATCTTACAAGTTCAAACGGGTGGCAATCAAAAAGTAAGCATCCAATTTAAATTTGAGCAATCTTTAACAATGTTATCGATTGAATATTTAAAGAGAAGTGAACAATTAGAATCTAGAATTAAACAAATGACAGAACAATTGTTTAATCGCATTACGAAAGAAGAATTCGATTTAATTATAGGGTTAGGACAAGGCGCTATAAAAATTCCTAGGTATTTCCTGTTAACAGAAGAAATTCAATTTGAACCAGATCAAACATATACAATATATACACATACTGTAAATGGTATTAAGAGAAATGGTTATACGTACTATACTCAGTTAGAAATAGGAGACCAGATTATATTTTTAAGTAGAAATGCTAATCAGTCAATTATAGGGACTGGTGAAGTGTCAGATAGTATACATAAGTTGCCACCACAACCTGGTAGAACAGATTCTACATGTATTGAAGTTAAATATCATGAAGATATTAACCCTGTGAATATTGGCGAATTAAATAGACATCAAACGTTAAAGAAATTATATTTCTTACAAGACAGTTCGAAACAATCTATTGCTAATTTAACAAAAGCACAATATGATGCGATGTTGGATATGAGTAACGGGACTTACAAAGAAAGTTCAAGTAATCAATATGAGATGTCTGTTCAACGTGAGCAGGAAAATGAACCTAAAAAAGATAAACCTATTATTTTAATGCTTTGTGACAATAAAGAAGACGGTTTGAAAAAAGCGAAACATTATGTTGAACGTGAACTTGCTAAAGGTATATATACAGTAGGTCATCCTGATTTCTCAGAAGAAATGTTATACGGTCGATATTTACCAAATGAAAGTGGCGCTTTATATTATAGAGAGGGTTTCATTACAGGGCATATTACGAACTCAGAAAGAGAATGGCTTGTGATTGACCAGTTTGAAAGAATTGATCCAGAAATCTTTCAATTATTCTTAAATGTACTTGATGGCCACGAAATGACATTACCAAGATATAATCATGAAGGTAAGATGGTAAAGTGGAGTCTAGAAAAAGACTCATTCTATCGTCATAATCCTAAATGGCGCATGATTGGTTTATGTTACGGCTCGATTGAAGACATAAAAGAACAATATTCACATCAATTCTTAAAACATTGTAGAGTATTACATGTAGGATAAAATAGGCGGAATAAAATCTTAACACTTAAGATTTTATTCCGTTTTTATTTTTTTAAAGGTTTATAAATTGCAGAATATTCTGTAATATAGAATTATGCTTGGTTTATTATTCACAAATAAAATTGCAAAGGGGTTATTTTATGGAGAAAATCTTAGCATTTTCAGATTGGTTATGGGGGTATCCAATCGTCACACTTTTATTAGTATCAAGTTTATTTTTAACATTGTATTTAGGATTAATACAAATTAGGCATTTTGGTTACATGATGAAACAAACTTTTGGAAGTATTAATAAAGAGCCTAAAGGTGAAGGTACAATTACGCCGAGGCAAGCGTTAACGTCAGCTTTATCATCAACAGTAGGTGCTGCAAACATTGTCGGTGTACCTACAGCTATTATGATGGGTGGACCTGGTGCAGTATTTTGGATGTTAGTGATCGCATTTTTAGGAATGGCATTAAAGTATTCCGAAAACGTACTAGGTATATATTATCGTGAGAAAAACGATAAAGGAGAATATGTTGGTGGACCAACATATTATATGAAAAAAGGCTTCAAAAATAAAAAAGTCGGATTAGTATTTTCATTTGTATTTGCATTTGCTCTAATGCTTGAACTTATTCCAAGTATTATGGTACAGGGGAATTCAGCTGCAAGTACTGTTCAAGATACATTCGATATTCATATGGGTATAACAGGCATCGTATTAGCTGTTATTGCTGCTTTAGTTGTATTTGGCGGTATTCAGCGTATCGCAACATTTACCGAAATGATTGTACCGGTTATGGTAGGTTTATATTGTATTTTGGGATTCTTGATTATTATACTGAATATTCAACATGTACCTAGTGTAATTGCGTTAGTTGTTGAGAAGGCATTTAATCCAGATGCAGCATTAGGTGGTAGTTTCGGTGCTGCTTTAGCCACTACAGTACGTTGGGGATTTGCACGTGGTATTTATTCAAACGAAGCGGGTCTTGGTACATCGCCAATTGCGCATGCTGCTGCAAAGACTGACCATCCTGTAAGACAAGCATTCTGGAGTGTTAGTGAAATCGTTGTTGATACATTAATCATATGTAGTACGACAGCATTTGTTGTTTTAGTATCTGATGTATGGAAAGATAATGATGCTAAAGAACAATCTGCTGCACTTACAGCACGTGCCTTTTATAATGAATTTGGAACATTTGGAAGCTGGATTGTATCTATTTCAATGGTCTTTTTCGTATTCTCAACAATCATCGTTGTTATATACTATGGATCAAGAATGGCAGAATATCTATTTGGCTTAACAGCAGGCTTTATTATGAAAATTGTTTATGTGCTCTCAATCGCACTTGGCGCATTCGGTGCGGGTACACAACTTTGGAATTTATTAGACATCGCACTTGCATGTATATTGATTCCAAATATTATCGCAGTTGTGATGTTAGCACCTAAAGTAAAAAGTTTAACAACAGAATTCTTTACAGGAAAAGAATTCTATTTAAAAGATAAAGCTAAAAAGTAAATATCTACAATTAATTGAATAGAAGAAAAAGATTATAACGATTACAGTTATAATCTTTTTTTATTTGTAAAATAATAGTACTTCTATACACTTTGTGAGTTAGTCATTTCAGTTTGATAATTTACCTCTAGAAAAATACATAAATTGTCAAATATATATTTAAATTCCATATTGATATTATTTAATTTTGTGTTAAAATTATTTTAAGAAAATCTAATTAGTGAAAAAATAGGAGGTCAGACTATGAAGACTCAATCTTATTCAGAAGCAATTTCAACATGTTCAGCGTTTTTCGATCAGCAAAATAAAATTGATAATATCTTTTTAGTTATTGAACAAAAATATGGTCTAAAGAAGCATGAATTTTTCTTTTTAATGAAATTAAATGAAGTGGAAGAAGTACATCTTAAAGATGCTATTGAAAAAGGCTATATTAAGCAAAATAAATCAGCGAGAGCGATTAAACGTTTATTTGAGAAAAGATACATATTAAAAAATCGCTTAAAATCAGACGAACGATCAGTAATTTTACGTTTTAATAATGAGTTCAAAGAAGAATTCAATGAAATTATGCAAGAAGTTATATATATGCTTAATGAATAATTATATGAGTTATAAGTATGAGCCTGGCACATAAATATTTGTCCAGGCTTTGTCATTATGGGATTGTAATATGTAGCATAAACTATTAAAATTATAAATGTAAGCGCTTTATTTATAAGAGGTTATCTATGGAGAATAATAGTACATCTAAGAAAGAAATTAGTTTCTTTTGGGCCGTTGTGCCATTTTTATTTATGATTATCAGTATGTTATTTACGGTAGTCGTTTTAGAGCAAGCTCCGCACATACCGTTAATGATAGGAACAGCAATTGCTGCAATTGTAGCTTACTATCATGGGTATAGTTGGCAAGACATCGAAGAAATGATGTATAAAGGTATTAGACTAGCCTTACCAGCAATCGTCATTATCATTTTAGTTGGTCTAATCATTGGTGTTTGGATAGGTGGAGGCGTAGTAGCCACAATGATTTACTTTGGCTTGAAATTAATAACGCCGTCATTATTTTTAGTAACCATCGCAGTTATTTGTGCAATCGTAGCGTTAGCTATTGGTAGTAGTTGGTCAACAATGGCAACAGTTGGTGTTGCTGGTATGGGTATTGGATTAAGTATGGATATACCAGCAGGCATGATAGCAGGTGCTATTATATCTGGATCATACTTTGGTGATAAGATGAGCCCATTATCAGATACGACAAACTTAGCAGCAGGATTAACAGGTACGGATTTATTTGATCATATTAAACACATGTTCTATACAACAGTACCTGCCGTTATCATTTCATTAATTGTATTTTTTATTTTAGGACAACAATTTTCAACTGGTAATATGAATCAAGCAAAAATTGATGCCATCAATAATGAAATGTTAGATAAATTTACAATTTCGCCGTGGCTATTGCTCGTACCTGTAATAGTTATAATACTAGTAGCTTTTAAAGTACCAGCAATTCCAGCATTAGTCGTCGGTATTGTTTTAGGATTCTTATCGCAAATATTTATTCAAGGTGGAAGTCTTCATGACAGTGTGAAGACATTACAAACTGGATTTGTATTAGAGTCTAAAAATGATTTAGTCAAAGAGTTGTTCAACAGAGGTGGATTAGAATCCATGTTCTATACAATTTCAATGACTATCGTTGCGATGACATTTGGAGGCATTCTTGAATATTCAGGTATGCTAAAATCAATCATTACAAAAATCTTAAAAATCGCAAAAGGTACTGGTGGTTTAATAGCATCTGTTATTATTTCATGTATAGGTACTAACGCTTCATGTTCAGAAGAATACATATCGATTGTAGTACCTTCAAGAATGTACATTAATACATTTTTAGAAAAAAGACTACATCCGAAAAACTTATCACGTGCACTTGAAGACGGTGGTACTGTAACATCTGTATTCTTCTTGTGGAATACATGTGGGGTATTTATCGCCCAAACATTGAATGTGAACGTATTAGATTATGGCATTTATGCAGTATTCAACTATACGGTACCAATCATATCTGTCATCTTTGGATATGTAGGATTTAAAATTATTAAAATTAACGAAGAAGAATATCAAGCATTTAAAAAGCAAGCTACGTAATTATAGAATTGAAGAGGTGCTAGGACAGAAGAGTCCTAGCACTTTATTGTTAGGGACATTATTTGGAATTGTATCTCTAAAACTTTTATTTATCATACTGTCGTGTTACGTTTAAGAAAATAATGATTGGAGTGATTGTTATCGCTATTGTTTATTATGATGGGGATTGTGGATACTGTAATCGTGCTGTGATGTGGTTAATTCATCATAAGATTTCGACTCGTTTTCAATTTGCTCAACTAGAATCTTCATATGGTGATCATTTATTTGATGCGCGACCTGAATTGCAAAATATAGATAGCATTATTGTCGTAGATGGTGACAAAGTATGGTTTAAATCAAACGCGATTATTCATTTATTAGGTCAAATAAAAGGGTATCAATTAATCGGATGGGCTTTGAAATGGATACCGAAATTTGTACGAGATATTGTCTATGATGCATTTGCCAAAGTCAGACATAAAGTGATTTTGAAAAATGCTTGTCGATTACCGACACCTGAAGAAAGAAAATATTTTTTAAATTAATATTGCATAAATAAAGATTGCGTGATATCCTTTTGTGTAAACGGTTACACAAAAGGAAGTTGAAGTATGGCAACAATTAAACAAGTTGCGCAACATGCAGGAGTATCTGTTGCTACTGTATCTAGAGCGCTTAACAAAAGTGGTTATGTTAAGAAGGAAACACAAGATAAAATTGATAAAGCAATTCAAGAATTAAATTATCGACCTAATGAAACAGCAAGAACTTTATATAAACGACAATCTAGAATGATAGGGCTATTATTACCAGATATGAGTAACCCTTTTTTTACAGTAGTTGCTAGAGGTGTTGAAGATGAAGCGATGGCGATGGGCTATCATATTATTATTGGAAATGGTGATGGTAATGATGAGAAAGAGCTTGCTTATTTAAATACATTTAACGTACATAATTGTAGTGGTATTATTGCTTCACAATTATCGAGTAAGGAAACTTTTGATTCATTTAAATCTTATAATATGCCTTTTGTTCTATTAGACCGTGTGTACGAAGATCATGAATTTGTTGAAACAAATCATTACAAAGGTGGACAACTTCAAGCTCAGGCAGTGATTAATGGAAAAGCGCAATCTGTTCTTATTTTAGAACAAGATTTAAATTACAAATCATTTAGAGAGCGATTCAATGGTGCGAAGTTAATGTTAGATGAAGCGAGTATCAACTATGTTTCAGCTAATGAATTATCTTTATCAGAAGATGATTTGCTTAATTTAATTAAAGAACACGACATTGATAGCATTATTTGTAGTAATGATGTTGGCGCATTTAACGTCATGAGTATTCTTTATAATCATCAATACAAAGTACCAGACGATATACAAGTGGTTGGTTATGATGATATACCATTATCACGTACATATTCACCAAGTTTAACAACGATTCATCAACCTGCTTATTTAATTGGTCAAAAAGCATGTCAACAATTGATTAAACAGTTGGAAGGTAAACAAAGAGAACATCATCAAATATTAGATGTGACTTTAGTGGAAAGACAATCAACAAGGAGAGGTTAAAATGAAGAAAATAACAGTTATTGGAAGTATGTCTATAGATTTAGTTGTATCAGCGTCTAAAAGACCAGGTAAAGGAGAAACAATTCTTGGGGACGATTTCTTTACAACACCTGGTGGGAAAGGTGCAAACCAAGCAGTCGCAGCTGCAAGATTAGGCGATAACGTACATATGATTGGTAGAGTTGGTGATGATGATTTTGGTAAGGAAATATATGAAAATCTTAAAAAAAATCACGTTATTGTGGATGGTGTGGAACCTGTTACACAAATGCCATCTGGAACAGCACATATAACATTATCTGAACAAGATAATAGTATTATTGTCGTACCTTCAGCTAACAATGAAGTGACGCCAGACTATGTTAAAAAACATCTAGAAGCATTGTCAGAAGGTGATATCATTTTATTACAACAAGAAATTCCAAGTGAAACAGTTGAATTTGCGGTTGAATATTGTTCAGAACACGGTTTGATTTCAATTCTGAATCCTGCGCCATATAGAGAAGTAAGCAACACTGTTATCGAAAAAGTTGATTATTTAACACCAAACGAAACAGAAAGTGATGAGATGTTTAAAGATGAATTAGATGAAGCTTTAGCAGCTTATCCAATGAAATTGATTGTAACTTTAGGCGATAAAGGTGCAGCTTATCATAATGGTAAAGAAAAAGTTCAAGTACCAGGATATAAACGTGAAGTGAAAGATACGACAGGTGCTGGCGATACATTTAATGGTGCATTTGCAGTAGCGCTTCAAAAAGAATACAGCTTAGATCAAGCATTAGCATTTGCTAATTTAGCAGCAAGTCACTCAGTAACTGGATTAGGTGCACAAGGCGGAATGCCAACATTACAAGATATTGAAGGAGAAAGGCATGTATAAGACAGGTATATTAAACAGTGAAATTTCTAAAGTATTAAGCGATCTTGGTCATACAGATCGTATTGTGATAGCAGATTGTGGATTACCAGTACCAAAAGGCGTGCGAAAAATTGATTTAGCACTGTCTTTTGGTGTACCAAGTTTTGAAAGCGTTTACGATATTTTGTTGGAACATATGTCTGTACAGAAAATGATTTTTGCAGAAGAAATTAAGACGGATAATTCAGCACTTTATGAAAAGATTCAAGAAACAGATGTTGAAAGAGAATTTGTATCACACGAAGCATTTAAAAAATTAACACAAGATACTGTCGCAATTATAAGAACAGGGGAAGCAACACCATATGCAAACGTCATATTAGAAAGTGATGTTTTATTTTAAGGAGGGATTTCATGCTAGAAATGTCTGGTGTACATAAAGCGTTTGGCCAAAATAAAGTGTTAACAGGTGTAGATTTTAAATTAAAAGAAGCTTCAGTTCATGCACTTATGGGAGAAAATGGTGCAGGGAAATCTACTTTAATGAAGATTCTTGTTGGTATTCATGAAAAAGATGCAGGTCAAATTAATTATCACAATCAAGAAGTTGACTTTAAAAATGCTCAGATGTCAGAAGAAGTAGGTATTACGTTTATACATCAAGAGCTTAATATTTGGCCAGAGTTAACAGTACTTGAAAATTTATTTATCGGGAAAGAAATGCGAAATAAATTTGGCATATTAAATGCGAAGAAAATGAAGAAAGAAGCATTAAAAGTCTTTGAAAAATTAAACTTTAATATCTCATTGAAGAAAGTTACAGGAAAATGTTCAATCGGTGAACAACAAATGATAGAAATTGCTAAAGCTTTAATGACCAATGCAAAAATTATCATCATGGATGAACCAACTGCAGCACTAACAGATAAAGAAATCACACAGTTATTTAAACTTATCAAAAATCTTCAAAATCAAGGCGTTTCATTTGTTTATATTTCACATAGAATGGCTGAGATATTTGAGATTTCTGATGAAATTACCGTTATGAGAGATGGTAAAACTGTGTTATACAAACCTACAAGTGAAACTAATTATGATGAAATTGTTAAATCAATGGTAGGTAGAGTCTTAACAGAGCAGTTCCCAGAAAGAACCGTTGAACCAGGTGAAACATTGATGCATGTTAAATCACTTAATAATGATGAACAAGGCATCAAAGATATTTCATTCTCATTAAGAAAAGGTGAGATATTAGGATTTAGTGGTTTAATGGGTGCTGGTAGAACTGAGATTATGAGAAGTCTGTTCGGAATTGATAAAGGCCATAAAGATATAGACATTAATGGTAAATCCGTATTGATTAAGTCACCGGAATATGCAATGAAACATGGTTTAGGCTTAATTACTGAAAATAGAAAAGATGAAGGACTCATTCTCGATTTCTCAATCGAACATAATATGGTTCTACCATCTCTTGAAAGCTTTTCGAATAAAGGGTTTATTAAAGAACAAGCGACACATGTATTTGCGGATCAAATGAGCAAAAGGCTCAATATTAAGACACCACGAAAAGCACTAGTATCCTCACTTTCAGGTGGTAACCAACAAAAAGTAGTATTGGCAAAATGGATTGGTACAGGTGCTCAAATCTTGATTTTAGATGAACCGACAAGAGGGATAGACGTTGGTGCTAAGAGAGAAATTTATCAATTGATGAATGAGCTAACTGAACGTGGTGTGTCGATTATTATGATTTCTTCAGAGTTACCTGAAGTTATTGGCATGAGTGATCGCGTTATTGTTGTTCAAGAAGGCAATATTAAAGGTGAAATTGAAGGCGAAAATATAACAGAAGAAAATATTATGACATTAGCTACAGGAGGGGAATTACATGCAACAACTAACAGCTAAGACTTCATTAGTCGAAAAAATTATTCCATTTATAGGACTTATATTATTAATTGTTGTGATTAGTATTATGAACTCAGCATTTCTAGATTTATCGAATTTATTAAACTTATTAAGACAAGTTTCAATTAACGGGTTAATTGCTTTTGGTATGACATTTGTTATTTTAACTGGCGGCATAGACTTATCAGTCGGTTCGATACTCGCATTATCAAGTGCATTTACCGCAATCTTAATTACAAGTGGTTTAGATCCAATCGTTGCATTGATTGTCGGAGTACTTGGTGGTTTCTTATTAGGTGTATGTAACGGTGTATTAGTAACATTCGGGAGTATGGCACCATTCATCGCAACACTTGCAACGATGACAATATTTAGAGGTTTAACACTCGTTGTAACAGATGGCAATCCCATTACTAATTTAGGTGATAGCTATATGTTCCAACTATTTGGTAAAGGTTATTTCTTCGGCATTCCAGTACCAGCAGTCACAATGATTATTGTATTTATTATATTGGCGATTATTTTACAAAAAACAACATTTGGTAGACATACATATGCTATCGGTGGTAATGAAGTCGCTTCAAAAATTTCTGGTATTAAAGTAAACAGAGTGAAAATTTTAATTTATGGTATTTCTGGTTTAATGTCTGCATTAGCAGGTGCAATTTTAACATCACGTTTAAACTCAGCTCAACCTACAGCTGGTACATCATATGAGTTAGATGCTATCGCTGCAGTTGTATTAGGCGGAACTTCTTTAACAGGCGGTAAAGGTAGAATTGTTGGAACGTTTATTGGTGTACTTATTATTGGTGTACTTAATAACGGATTGAATTTATTAGGAGTATCATCATTCTACCAACAAGTCGTAAAAGGTATTGTTATTTTAATTGCTGTATTAATAGATAGAAAAAAATAATCAATTAGATTGAGGGGAAAACAAATGAAGAAATTATTAATACTATTAATGACAACTGTGTTATTTTTAGCGGCATGTTCACTTGAATCGCCTTTGAAAAAAGATAATGAAGGTAAAACAAATAAGAAGAAATCTGATATAACAATTGGTGTCAGTGTTTCAACATTAAATAACCCATTCTTCGTTTCAATTAAAGAAGGTATTGAAAAAGAAGCTGAAAAACAAGGAATGAAAGTAAAAGTAGTTGATGCAAGAGATGATTCAGCTAAACAAACAAATGATATAGAAGATTTAGTTCAACAACAAGTTGATTATTTAGTTGTCAATCCTACTGATTCTAGTGCAATTTCTAGTGCGGTTCAGTCAGCAAATAATGAAGGTATACCTGTTATTACATTAGATAGATCAGTAGATAAAGGTGATGTTGCAACATTTATCGCTTCAGATAACGTTGAAGGCGGCAAAATGGGCGGACAATTTATTTTAGATAAATTAAGTAAAAATGCTAAAGTTGCTGAATTAGAAGGTGTTCCAGGTGCAAGTGCAACAAGAGAAAGAGGAGAAGGCTTCCATAAAGTTGCCGACAAATCACTTGATGTCATTGCTAAACAAAGTGCTAAGTTTGATCGAGCAGAAGGATTAAACGTGACTCAAAATATCTTACAAGCACATCCAGAAGTAGAAGCGATATTCTCACACAATGATGAAATGGCACTCGGTGCTATCGAAGCAATTGGTGATAAAGATGTAATCGTAGTTGGATTTGATGGTAATGAAGATGCAATGAAAGCAATTAAAAGTGGTAAACTAGATGCAACTGTCGCGCAACAACCTGATAAGATGGGTAAAGCTTCAGTAGACTCTATCATTAAATTGATGGACGGTAAGAAACTTGAGAAAGAAATTAAGATTCCACTTAAACTTGAGAAAGCAGAATAAATGTTTATAAAACGATAAAGAAGGTATAAGTCTAATGTAGGCTTTACCTTCTTTTTTATGTATATTTAAACTCTTATTTATAATTATTATAAATAAGCCGCTTATCATCGTTGACAGATTAGGATGATTATAATATAATAATTAATGTAATCAAGAAAAGTTAACTACAGAGGAGTGTAAAATAAATGACAAATAATAAAGAAGTAATCGAAGCATTAAATAAACAAGTAGCAGAGTGGACAGTATTATATACTAAATTACACAACTATCACTGGTATGTTAAAGGACCAAATTTCTTCTCACTACATGAGAAATTTGAAGAACTTTACAATGAAGCAAGTGTGTATATTGACGATTTAGCTGAACGTATTTTAGCAATTGAAGGTAACCCAATCGCTACTTTAAGAGAAGCATTAGAATGGTCAGTTATTGAAGAAGCTGAGAAAAACTTAACTGCAAACCAAATGGTTGAACAATTATCTAAAGACTTCACAACTGTAATTGCTCAATTAGAAGAAGGTATTCAATTAGCAGAAAAAGTTAATGACGATATGACTGGTGACATGTTATTAGCAATGGTAACAAGTCTTGAAAAACACAACTGGATGTTAAAATCATTCTTAAAATAATATTGAATTACGATTACCTAATCCATGAACATATTGGATTAGGTATTTTTTTAATTATAAATGTAAACGTATTCATTTGGAATGAAAATTAAAGTAAACAGTGCTATCATGAATATAATTTCATATTGAGGGGGGATAACATGGAAGAACTCTATCATGCTTTAAAGAAACATTTAGATAATGGGCGCGTTTCTAAAGAAGTAGCGGATCTTTCAAGTTATAGTTTTGATGCTTCTTTCGGTGAATACATGCCTGATATTATTTGTCAGCCAATGTCTACTGAAGAAGTGGTGCATATTGTAAAGTTAAGTAATCAATATGACGTACCAATTTATCCGAGAGGTAGTGGTACAAGTTTAAGTGGGGGACCACTTGCAGTTCATGGTGGTATAGTGTTGGATTTTTCAAGATGGGCCAATGAAATAACAGTTTACGAAAATGATTTAATGATGGAAGTTTCACCAGGCGTTATCACTGAGAAAATTCATAAAGTTGCTGAATCATATGGATTGATGTATCCACCTGATCCATCCAGTTCTCGTGTTTCAACAATTGGGGGTAACTTGGCTGAAAATGCAGGTGGACCAAGATGCTTAAAGTATGGCGTCACGAAAGACTATGTTGTTGGATTAGAAGTCGTAACGGCCAACGGAGATATTATTCACTGTGGTGGACGCACAGTAAAAAATGTTACAGGTTATGATATGACAAAATTAATCGTAGGGTCAGAAGGTACGCTCGGTATTATTACAAAAGCTACTTTACAATTGATTCCTAAGCCGATTGATACAAAGACAGCAATGTTGCAGTTTGATGATTTTATTACATCAGGTGAAGCGGTATCCAAAATTTTAAGATCAGGTATATTACCTTCTAAAATTGAAATTATGGATAAATATTGTGTTGATGCTGTATTATCGACACATCCAATTGAGAATGTGACAGCCGATGCTGAGTCGGTATTGTTAGTCGAATTAGATGGTCATCCTTTAGCACTTGAAGCAGAAATGAAAATCATCGAAGAAACATGTGCTGCGTTACCTGGTTGTAAAGTCATTATTGCTGAAGATGAAAAACAGGCATCCGAACTTTGGGAAGTGCGTAAACTTGTGTCACCAGCTATCGTGAAATTTGGACCAACAAAGATAAGTGAAGATACAAGTGTGCCGGTCAGTCAAATTCCAGCTTTCTTTGAAGAAATCGAAAGAATCCGACAAACTTATCAATTAAATTTAGTTGTGTTTGGTCATGCTGGAGATGGCAATTTACATCCTAATATCATTACTGATAAACGTAAGCCAGAAGAAATGAAACGAGCTGAAGAAGCAGTTGCTGAAATTTTTAAAGCATCACTGAAATTAGGTGGTACATTAAGTGGTGAACATGGTATTGGATTGTTTAAAAAGCCATTTATGTATAACGAATTTGATGAAGCAGGCATGAAATTTATGAAAGATGTAAAACAAGCATTGGACCCTAATAATCGTTTGAATCCAGGTAAAATCTTTCCAGACGAGCATGAAAGGTTTGTGTTAGTCCATGACGAATAATCTAATCGAAAAATTAGCTTATGATGCAACTTTTGATTGTGTACAATGTGGCTTTTGTTTACCGTCTTGCCCTACATATTTAACGATGAAAGAAGAAAAACATTCTCCACGAGGTAGAATCAATCTCGTTAAATATGCAGTTGAAGGTAAAGCAGAACTTAAAGATTTAGAAGAAGCGATTGATTTATGTTTAGGCTGTAGACAATGTGAAACAGTTTGTCCAACGAATGTTCAATATGGAGACATTTATGAATCGGCAGTCGAAGTATTACGAGAAAAACGAAATAAAAAATTAGACACACAAATTATGTCTGTATTTTTAGAACGTCAATATATGATAGATGCGATGTATAAAGGCTTGAAGCTCTATCATACGTCATTTGTTTCAAGGATTTTAAGTAAGACAAATGCATTGAAATTACTGCCTGAAAGATTAGGCAATATGGCGATGATTTTGCCACCAGTTCAAAAAGATAACCGACCTTACCAAACACCTTTTAGAACGAAAAAAACAACAATTGGCTTTTTCAGAGGTTGTATGATGGATTCATTTTTCTCACATATAAACGATCTTGCGATAAAAATTTTAGAAGCGCATAATATTCAAGTTGTAGAAATTAAACAACAAACTTGTTGTGGCGCACTTCAACATCATGCTGGAGAAATGGATAAAGCAAGAAAATTAGCCAAATTAAATATTGAAGCGCTAGAAAAATTCGATGTAGACTATTATGTCAATGCTATTGGCGGTTGTGGCGCTTCGTTAATAGAATATGATCATTTATTGAGAAATGAAGCGGAGTGGAAAGCTAGAGCAGAACAGTTTGTTGATAAAGTGAGAGATATATCGGTTATATTAGAAGATATTGACTTAAACTTAGAACATCCGATTAATATACAAGCCACTTATCAGCCATCATGCCATTTGCAAAACGTACAACATGTATTCAATGAACCTGAAAAAGTAATCAACCAAATAAAAGGACTAACATATAAAGTATTACCCGAAAAAGACATCTGTTGCGGTTCAGCAGGAATATATAATATCGTGAATTATGATGCATCGATGGAAATTTTAAATCGAAAAATGAGTCACGTAAAAGAAATAGAACCACAATTAATCATCACATCAAATCCAGGATGTCACTTGCAAATGTTGTTAGGTGTTAAAAATGAAGGATTAGAAGACAAAATTCAAGTCAAACATATCGTAGAAGTCGTTGCAGAAGCGTGCGGTATAGAATAATGAGCATGTTGAAGTGATGAGTGATGATTGGTGCGGGTGTTAGGGACAGAATTCCGAGAAATGTCCGTAAGTGAGATCCCTCCTAATTACCAGAATTTAGAATAATGGAAGTTAGCCGATTCTAATTACCAGAATTCAGAAAAATGGAAGTTAGCGACCTCTAATTATCTAAATTCTGAAACTTAAAGCAACCAATATTACTTCATCACTATCACAAATGAAAAGAGCTGAGACGGTAATCATCGTCTCAGCTCTCTTTTTATGCATATTGAAATTATTCTGCGATTTCTAATGCAATTTCCATCATTTGTGTAAATGAATTTTGTCTTTCTTCTGCTGTTGTTGCTTCATCTCTTAATAAGTGGTCACTTACTGTGAAGATACCTAATGCTTTTTTACCAGCTGCTGCGGCATTTACATATAATCCTGCTGATTCCATTTCAACGCCTAAGATACCTAATCTAGCCCATTTGCTTGTTACTTCTGAGTCTGCATTATAGAAAATATCACTTGAGAAGATATTACCTACGTGTGATGTTGCGCCGATTTCGTCAGCTTTGTTTTTAGCGCTTGCTACTAAACCGAAGTCTGCGATTGGTGCGAAGTAACCTGGTACGTTGAATTGATCAACATATCGAGAGTTTGTAGATGCACCTTGAGCGATAATAATATCGTATAAGTTGATATCTTCTTGCATAGCACCACATGATCCGATACGAATAATTGTGTCTACGTCAAAGAAATTATAAAGTTCATAAGAATAAATACCGATTGAAGCGATACCCATACCTGAACCCATAACAGATACTTCTTTACCTTTATAAGTTCCTGTGTAACCTAACATATTTCTTACATCGTTGAATTGTTCTACATTTTCTAAAAAGTTTTCAGCGATAAATTTAGCACGTAATGGATCCCCCGGCATTAGTACTGTTTTTGCGATTTTTACACCATTTGGTTGAATATGTGGTGTTCCTTGAGTCATAACTATCTTCTCCTTTAAATAAAATAAAAGTTTTTTCATCTTAAAGATAACATTTGTTTAAATTTTTTGCGAATTTTTGTACGATAAGAGTGAAAGAAAGTGGTGAATAGGGATGGATTTACAAAAGAACAAGGATAGTATCAAGATTGCAAAGCTTTATTATCAAGAAGGTTTGAGCCAAGAAGCGATTGCGAAAAAGTTGAATATTTCAAGACCAACGATATCAAGATTATTGAATCATGCTAAAAATCAAGGCTTTGTTACGATTAAAATTGATGACCCTTATCAAGATGCAGAAAGTTTAGCTTCACTTTTAAAAGCGAAATACAATTTAAAAGATTGTGTTGTTGAACATGCATCTTATAACGATTATTCAAATATTCAAACGGCAATTGGTAAAAAGACTGCTGAATATTTAAATAAAATTGTAAAAAACGGGGATAATATTGGTATAAGTTGGGGTAAAACGATGTATCAAGTTTCTCAATATCTAGAACAAAGTCATTTTAATGATATTGGTATTATCCAGTTGAAGGGCGGTATTAGTTTTTCAGATGTTGATACGAGAAGTCATCAAATTCTAGAAAGATTTGCTCAAGCATATAATGCGACACCGAGAGATTTACCGTTACCCGTTATTTTTGATGTAAAAGAAGTTAAAGATATGGTTGAAAAAGACCGACATATTAAATCAATACTCGATCAAGGTAGACAAGTTGATGTTGCGATTTTTACTGTAGGAACTGTAAGAGATTCTTCCCTATTATTTAAACTTGGATTTTTAAGTGAAGAAGAAAAAGACAGACTTAAAAAATCAGCAGTCGGTGATATTTGTTCAAGATTTTATAATAGTAAAGGCGAAGTGGCAGACGAAGCTATTAATAATCGTACGATAGGTATTGAACTTGATGCATTGAAAGGTATAGAACATTCAGTATTAGTTGCTGGAGGTGAGCATAAAGTCGCTTCAATTAGAGGTGCACTTGAAGGTAAATTGAGTAATATTTTAATTACAGATCAATACACTGCACAGGCGTTATTAGATTAGTGAACAATATTTCAGTTATCGTTTTACAAATGTTCAACAACGTTATATAATAGAGTTAATCAAAAAATATTAGGAGGATTCAACATGTCATTAGCTAAATATATCGATCACACAGCATTAAAACCAGATACGACTTTGGAACAAATTGACGCTTTATTAAGTGAAGCGAAAGAATATGGATTCAAATCAGTATGTGTCAATCCTACACACGTTGCACATGCCAAGAAAGCTTTAGAAGGGTCAGATGTACTTGTATGTACAGTAATCGGATTCCCTCTTGGAGCAAACACAAGTGAAGTTAAAGCATTTGAAACAGAAGATGCAATTAAAAAAGGTGCTCAAGAAGTAGATATGGTTATTAACACTGGCGCATTAAAAGACGCCAGAGATGAAGATGTTAAAAAAGATATCGAAAGTGTTGTTTCAGCAGCTAACGGTGTAACAACTAAAGTTATCATTGAAACTTCATTATTAACAGATGCTGAAAAAGTGAGAGCATGTGAACTTGCTGTTGCAGCAGGTGCTGATTTTGTTAAAACTTCAACAGGATTTTCAACAGGTGGCGCAACTGCAGAAGATATTAAATTAATGCGTGAAACAGTTGGTCCTGATTTAGGCGTAAAAGCTTCTGGTGGTATCCGTTCATACGAAGATGTTAAAACAATGATAGATAATGGTGCAACTCGTATCGGTGCTTCAGCAGGCGTTAAAATTTTAAAAGGTGAAGCGTCAGATTCAGATTACTAAAAATTAATGGTACTTGAAATAGTACCTTTAATTTTTCAAATTAAGGTAAGCGTATTCATACAAAAATTGGAGGGTATTAACGATGAGAATGGTTGATGTAATTGCAAAGAAACGTGACGGGAAAGAATTAACGAAAGAAGAAATTGAATTTTTTGTTAAAGGATATACTGCAGGCGATATTCCGGATTACCAAGCGTCTAGTTTAGCAATGGCTATATATTTTCAAGATATGACAGATGAAGAACGTGCAAACTTAACGATGGCTATGGTTGAATCAGGCGATCAAATTGATTTATCTGAAATTGAAGGTATTAAAGTTGATAAGCACTCAACAGGTGGCGTAGGTGATACAACAACACTTGTGCTTGCACCTTTAGTAGCAGCATTAGACGTACCAGTCGCAAAAATGAGTGGACGTGGTTTAGGTCATACAGGTGGTACAATCGATAAACTTGAAGCGGTTGAAGGGTTCCATGTTGAAATCAGTGAACAAGAATTTATCGATTTAGTGAATAAAGATAAAGTAGCTGTAATTGGTCAAACAGGTAACTTAACACCTGCAGATAAAAAGCTTTACGGCTTACGAGATGTAACAGGTACAGTCAATTCAATTCCATTAATTGCATCTTCAATTATGAGTAAGAAAATTGCAGCAGGTGCTGATGCGATTGTCTTAGATGTTAAGACTGGTGCAGGTGCATTTATGAAGACGATTGAAGATTCTGAGTTACTTGCGCATGCAATGGTAAAAATCGGGAATAATGTAGGTAGAAATACAATGGCAATCATTTCTGATATGAGCCAACCTTTAGGAAGAGCAATTGGTAACGGGTTAGAAGTGAAAGAAGCGATTGAAACATTAAAAGGTGAAGGTCCAGAAGATTTAACTGAACTTGTATTAACTTTAGGTTCTCAAATGGTTGTATTAGCTAAGAAAGCTGAAACTTTAGATGAAGCGAGAGAAAAACTTTTAGAAGTGATTCGAAATGGTAAAGCATTAGAAAAATTCAAAGTATTCCTTGAAAATCAAGGTGGAGACGGTTCTGTAGTAGATGACGTTACGAAATTACCACAAGCTCAATATACTTTTGAAGTTAAAGCTGAAACTTCAGGTTATGTATCACACATCGTTGCAGATGAAATTGGTGTTGCTTCAATGCTTTTAGGTGCAGGTAGAGCAACAAAGGATGATATAATTGACTTGGCAGTTGGTTTAGTATTAAATAAAAAAGTTGGCGATAAAGTTGAAGCGGGTGAATCGTTAGTAACGATTTATGCAAATCAAGAAGATGTTAAAGATGTAGAAGCTAAAATTTTAGAAAACATCACAATTTCTGACGAACAAGTTAAACCAACATTAATTCATAAAGTGATTACAGATTAGGAGTGTGTCAAATGACAAACCGATTTAAACGTATTCATTTAATCGTAATGGATTCAGTAGGTATTGGTGAAGCACGAGATGCTAAAGCATTCGGTGATGAAGGTTCTCATACATTAAAACATACACTTGAAGGTTTTAATGAAACATTACCAAACTTAGAAAAGTTAGGCTTAGGTAATATAGCAGACTTACCAGTAGTTCAAAAAGTATCCAATCCAGAAGCATTCTATACTAAATTAAGTGAAGCTTCAGTTGGTAAAGATACAATGACAGGACATTGGGAAATCATGGGTCTAAATATTGATAAACCTTTTAAAGTCTATCCAGAAGGCTTCCCAGAAGAATTGGTGAAAGAAATTGAATCAATCACTGGTAGAAAAGTTGTTGCAAATAAACCAGCATCAGGCACAGCAATTATCGATGAATATGGTAAGCATCAAATGGAAACTGGAGATTTAATTGTATATACATCTGCAGATCCAGTGCTACAAATTGCAGCACACGAAGATATCATTCCTTTAGAAGAATTATATGATATTTGTGAGAAAGTAAGAGAGCTTACGAAAGATCCTAAATATCTAATAGGAAGAATTATTGCACGTCCATACGTTGGCGAGCCAGGTAACTTCACTAGAACATCAAACAGACATGACTATGCATTGAAACCTTTTGGTAAAACAGTAATGAATACTTTAAAAGATGCTGATTACGATGTCATTGCAATCGGTAAAATTAATGACATTTACGATGGTGAAGGTGTTACGAAAGCTATTAGAACCAAAGATAACATGGACGGTATGGATCAATTAATCGATGTTGTAAAAAGTGATTTCACTGGAATGAGCTTCTTAAACTTAGTTGATTTTGATGCATTATATGGTCATAGAAGAGATAAAGAAGGTTACGCACAAGCTATTAAAGACTTTGATAACCGATTAGAAGACTTACAAGCAGTATTAAATGAAGATGACTTAGTTATTATTACTGCTGACCACGGTAACGATCCAACTGCTCCAGGTACAGATCATACACGTGAATATGTACCATTATTAATGTATAGTCCAAGCGTTAAAGAATATCATGAATTATCAGGTGATGATACATTTAGTTCAATTGGTGCAACAATTGCAGATAACTTTAATGTGACGCTACCTGAATTCGGTAAAAGCTATTTAAATGAGATGGGGATTAAGTAATGAATATAGTTAGACGATTATTTGGAATAGGATTTTCATTTGCAGGTGTGATGCATTTTTTGAGATCAGAAGGTTTTGAAGCAATCGTTCCAAACTATTTACCATTTAAAAAAGCAATTGTTTGGATAACAGGCGTGATGGAAATCGTATTTGGTATCATGTTAATGATCAAAAAGCCTAGTAGCTTAATGAAAAAATTAATCGAATGGTTCTTAGTAGCTGTATTTCCAGCAAATGTTTATATGGCACAAAAGAACATCCCATTAAACGGTAAACAATTACCAAAATGGGCGTTGTGGGGTAGATTACCACTACAATATGTGATGATTAAACTAGTAAGAAAAATGTAATATTTATATAGAGAGTTTGGGACATCGTATCCCAAACTCTTTTTTATTTGGGGGTGAGTTTGAAGTAGTGATTAGGTGAATATAATGTTGGGGGAGTTAGATATTAGGTGTCGTTATTAGCAAGTTTGGTGAGAAGTGCAAATAAGGAGACCAATAATTACAATTCTCAGTAGTTTTGTAACTAAGGCAGTCCATAGTATAACTTTGACCGACTTTTGTAATTAAGGCGGCCCATAGTAACACTTCGACCGAGTTTTGTAATCAAAACCCTCGTTATGAACAAGTTTGGGCAGAAGTGTTCACAACGCTCCCGTTATAAACAAGTTTACCCGAAAGTGTTCGCAACACCCAGCCATTCCAACATAAAAAAAGCCCAGGTCATATCCTGGGCTTTCCTCATTAATCTTCTTTAAAGATATTTTTCCAATTATCGCGTTCTGCTAAAAATTCAGTTGCTAATTGTTGTGCGCCTTCTAATGAATGGCTTGCTGCCCATCCGCATTGTACTTCGTTACATGCTGGGACTTCTGTTGCTTGTTCTACGTCTTTAAGTGTTGCTTCTAATATAGCAAGTACGTCATCATAATCGTCATGATTGATGAATGAAGCATAAAATCCTGTTTGACATCCCATTGGACTTACGTCTACCACTTTGTCTGTATGGTTTCTAATGTTCTCAGCCATTAAATGTTCTAAGGAATGTAATGCAGGCATTTCCATATGTTCTTTGTTAGGTTGTTTAAATCGAATATCATATTTATGAATAACATCACCATTAAGTCCTTCTTTGATTCCCGCAAGTCTCACAAATGGTGCGTCTACTATCGTATGATCTAAATTAAAACTTTCTACATTCATTTTTGTCATGAAGATTCCTCCTTTGATTTCGGCATCATTATATCAAGTTAATTTTGAAAAAACAATCAATTCAGATTTCTTTTACTTTCTTTCTATGTTACTTTATAAGATAATATTAATAAATTATTCTGAAATTAGGTGATGAGATGGAACGTTTACGAGTAGTCCCTTACGACAGTATATGGCAACACCTTTTTCTTGAAGAGAAAAAATATTTACAGTCGTTATTGAAAGAACATAGTATCAGCATTGAACATATAGGATCAACGGCTATTCCTGGATTATCTGCGAAGCCGATTATAGATATATTAATAGTTGTGAAAGATAGTAAATCGATTGATGAATTTACACATGAATTATCAGCTTTAGGATATGAGTCTAAAGGAGAACGTGGTGTTATCGGTAATCGATATTTCAAAAAATATGATCATTACGGTGCAGTATCTCACCATTTACATATTTATGATGAAGGTAGCCCACATATTTTAAGATTATTGTCATTTAGAGATTATTTAAGAGCTTTTAATGGTGAAAGAGAAAGATATAGTCGTCTCAAGCATGACTTAGTCATTGAATTTCCTGATGACAGTGAACAGTACTATAAAGGTAAAGACAGCATGATTAAAGAATTCGAGAAAAAAGCAGAAAAATGGTACTTAAAATCCAATGATATTGCAACAAATCATTGACATATCCGAGTAAGAAAGTTAGAATTAAATTCAAATTTCATACGAATTATCAAGAGAGACTGAGGGAAGGGCCCGATGAAGTCCAGCAACCTCCCATAATGGAAAGGTGCCAATTCCTACAGTTTGTTACTGGAAGATAAAAGAACGATTGGCGCACTCCTTACAAAGTAGTGCGCTTTTATATTGGAAAGGTGAATCATTAATGAGTAACTTATCGCAAAATATTATTAATTATATAGAACAAAATAGACATTTATATTTATCAATGAGTCATCAAATTCATGAGCGTCCTGAATTAGGAAATGAAGAAGTATTTGCATCACGTTTATTAAGCGATCAATTAAAGAGTCATCATTTTAAGATAGAGAAGAATATTGCGAAGCATCCGACTGGTTTCATTGCAACGTATGACTCAGGAAAAGAAGGACCAACTATTGCATATTTAGCAGAATATGATGCATTACCTGGTCTTGGTCATGCGTGTGGTCATAATATTATTGGGACTTCAAGTGTGTTAGCAGGTATCAGTTTGTCTAAAGTGATTGATCAAGTTGGTGGCAAAGTTGTCGTGTTAGGTTGTCCTGCTGAAGAAGGGGGTATTAATGGTAGTGCAAAAGCAACTTATGTGAAAGCTGGCATTATCGATAATATTGATATTGCACTAATGGTCCATCCTGGCCATGAGACGTACGTGACAGTGCCTTCGTTAGCTGTAGATGTATTTGATGTTAAATTCTATGGACGAAGCGCTCATGCCTCTGAAAATGCTTTTGAAGCGGTTAATGCGTTAGATGCTATGTTATCTTTCTTTAATGGGGTGAGCATGTTAAGACAACAAATTAAAAAGACAGATAAAGTGCATGGTGTCATATTAAATGGTGGTGAAGCAGCGAATATTATTCCTGACTTTACACATGCACGTTTTTATACGCGTGCCACTTCACGTAAAGAATTAGATATTCTTACTGATAAAGTGAGAAAAATAGCTGAAGGGGCAGCTATACAAACAGGTGGTACATATGAATTAAGACCAATTCAAAATGGTGTAAATGAATTCGTAATTAATAAGCCACTAGACGAATTATTTAGAAAGCACGCTGAACAAGTTGGGGAAGAAGTCATTGATGATGATTTTGGTTTTGGTTCTACTGATACGGGGAATGTAAGTCATATCGTACCGACTATTCATCCACACATTAAAATTGGACCATCTAATTTAGTCGGCCATACGAAAGAATTTTGCCAAGCTGCTGCAAGTACAAAGGGTGATAAGGCATTAATTAACGGTGCGAAAATATTGGCATCAATGGGATTAGAACTTATAGAGAATGTATCCCTTAGAAATGAAATCATTGAGCATCATCAAACATTAAGGGAGAACTTGTTATGAACAAAGAATATAGGAAACCACTCAATTTAACGTTAAGAGATTTATATGAAGAAGATATTGTATATAATGCGAGACCTTCGTATGAAGATAATCCTTGGTTAAAAGCTGAAGAAGCACAATCTAATTTTTTAACAGCAAGAGAAATGATTATCAGTAATATGCCCATGATCGTTCATGAAGCATGTTTAACAGATAATGTTAAAAGAATTTTAAAATTAGTAAATGTGGATATTCCGAGCAATATATATACTTTTAAAGATAGAACGCAATATGAACATTTACTACAACAGTTAACAGCTGACAATAAAAAAATATTCTTCCAATACATACATGGTCAACATTTATGTAAAGACGAAGAATATGCCGTTTATAAACCTAAATTTATAGATTTAAACAATAAATCTAAAATTGAACAATGGACGGGTGGTAAATATTTACCGAAACGTGAAATTGTGAAAGCTGTAGAATTTGAACAAGCTATTCAAAACTGGGATTTACCATTGGTGATTAAACCGGGAGACGAGTTACCTACAGCAGGTGGGTATGGTGTGATGATTTGTTATAATGAAGCGGATTTAAAGAAAGCAACTGATAGAATTAAAGAAGCCTCAGATACAAAATACATCATCATCGAACAATTCATTGAAGAAATTGATAATTATTGCGTTCAATACGTATATAGTGAAAAAACGGGTATACAATATATAGGTGCTGTAAAACAGCTTACAGATGAATACGGCTTCTACAATGGTAATGTTAATTCAAATTATGTACCACAAAGTGTTATAGATGCTGGGTATGAAATTATGAAAAATGGTGTTGAGCATGGTTATAAAGGTGTATCAGGGTTTGATCTTCTCGTAGATAACAACCACAATGTATATGCAATTGATTTAAACTTTAGACAAAATGGTTCAACAAGTATGTTATTACTGAAAGATCGATTACATGAAGGCTTTCATAAATTTCTAAGTTATCATTCCACAGGCGATAACACGCATTTCATCAATACAATAGAACAATTCATCAAAAATGGCTACCTCTATCCACTTGCATACTATGATGGTGACTATTTCGGTAAAGACAACGTAAAATCAAGATTTGTTGGAATTTGGCATGCAGAAACTGAAGAAAAGGCATTAGAGCAAGAGCAACTTTTTCTAGATGCATTAAGTAGTCTAAATAAATAAAAAATTTTTTACAATTTAACTTCTTTTATATTGACTTATACCTAATACGTATAATATATTTTATTGGGATTAAATATAAAGAAAAGGGTGGTAGAATGGCTATCCAGGATATGTCTAAATTTAAACAAATATTAACAAAAGAAAGATTTTATGTTGTGTTGAATGACCGTAAAATCTTAAGAGACGGCGATACTGATTTTCGTCTAATTTGGTCAACGAAAGAAAGTGCAGAATCATATTTAAAATCGTATGAAATTACGAAATACGATAAAATTATGGAGTTAGATTTAGATAGATTTGTTACATATGGAATGGATGATATCCTTGATGAAGGAGATCAATTCATTGTGGACAAATCAGCAGAAGATAACGGAATAAAAGTAGAAGCAATTCCATTCATAGAAGAAATTATGAGTGAACTAGATGATATCCGAATAGATGAATTTGCAGAAGACATTTGCAACGAAAACTATGTTTACGGGTTAACAGTCAAAGGACAAAAACAATTCATTATCGTATCAGAAGAAGATGCAAGTCTACCAAACATGATGACAGTATGGAGTACACGCAAATTAGCAGAAAAAGTACATCGTGATGACTTTGAAGAATACGATATTATTGAAGTAGAAACAGAAGTCTTTGAAGAATGGTTAGAAGACTTAAAACAAGAAGACATCGCATTAGGAATCAATTTAAAATCAGGCATGATCGGTACAGTAACAGATCCAAAAGCCATTTTAAACGCAATGCCATGTTAAATAATTAAATAAATGTAATTAAAAAAGACGCTCGCTATTAAGCAAGCGTCTTTTTTTGTCTTTTGAATTAATTGCAATTAATTAATAATATAATATTATTCGATTGGTGTAAAAGTACTAACTGGAGGTTATAATAAATCAAAAAATGGTAAATTATAGTAATTGGAGGCGGTTGATATGTTAAAGTACTTAAAATTAATCATTTATAAATGGCAATTTATAATTTCTTTTTTACTTTTATGTTCAATATCCATTATTCATTTGTGGAATGTCAAAATAGAGCATGGAGAACATCAACTACTAGAGTATACGCCTTACACAGAAAATATCATGATTAAAGGTGAATCATTATTATCTATTTTATATGTAGGACTTATGCCATTGGTCATTTCAATTGGCGTTAGTACGTTATTTTATAAATTAAATTTGAAATCAAAGTTTAAAACATTAATTTATTCGAGTGTTGTATCGTTTATTATGGTAACTTTACCGCTTTTAATAAATTTTTTAGGAATGTTTATGATTTTACCGAACATAAAACCTGACATTGTACTTAAACAGTTCGGTGGCATTTTTTCAGATAACCCAATGATCATTTCTTTGTATTATGATTATCCAACATTATTTATATTATCATTAATCGTGTTTGTAGGTTTATGGGGCATAGTAACAAATGTATTCTCAATATCATTACTATTATATTTTGGTGAGAAGTTTATTGTTAAGTTCATACCTTTCATTCTTCAAACACTATTTTATGCAATCACAGAATTCATGATAGTCGATATAATTGTATCGCCTATACATTTCTTATTAATATCATATGGTATATATAATTCACAATTTTTACCGAGTTTATTCTGTATATCGATTTATCTTGTATTGATTACATACATATATAGATTAAGCAGCGAAGAAAAAGTCATCAATGTAGGTGAATAACTATGAAAAAAACACTCATCATTACCGTTTTAGTCGTTCTATTTTTAAGTATTGGTTCAGTAGGGTACCATCAATATGTAAAGGCAAATGAAAAATTTACAGATTACGAATTAAAAAAAGAGGAGATTCAATTAAATCATAATCATGAAATAAGTGTAGGAAAATTAAAAATCAGTAATTTAGATGCGCATACTGTTAGTAATGAAATAATAATAGATATGGATATGACGATTTTAAAGAATAAAGGATCAAAATATGAATTTGAAAAAAACATAGATGGAGCTTTCATTTTACTTGTTGATGATTTATATGCTACAAGTGGCGGAAAATATGAATTAAAAAATAGTAAATATAAAACAGCTAGTGTGACTTATGATAAATATGAAGCTCATTTAAGTTTTAGCACTAACCTTGATAATATTAAAGGTAAACATAAATTGGAATGCGTTTACCTCGACCGTAATGGTCATAAGTTGAAGAAATTATATTTACCGATTCGTGTTGACGGTGGGAAGATTGTTTGATACATTATTAGTAACTACTAAGGTAGTTACTACATCCCAACGTAGTAAAATCATTTATCCCAAATAATAACCCTTAAGAGAAAAAGGTTTTTCTCTTAAAGGTTATTTCGTCTTCTATATCTTCTTCAAATTTACTAATATATTTATTGACTAGGACGTCATGCCAAATGTAGTCTTTCATCATTTTTATTTGTGTGTGATCATAACTGATATAAGCGCGCATATTTGATTCTGCTGTTTGTCCGTAAATCATGTGTTCATCGTCTACGATTACGACGAAAGGTTTAAGTGTTAATGAACTTTTGACGTAGTTTGTATAACGATGATTAATGAGATCATAGCCGGGTTGGTCGACTTGGAATGTAATTCCTTGAATATGGATATCTTCTGAGACATGGTTTGTTAAGATGTCATATAAGTCTGGCCATATTGAAACGGTGATTTGTCTTTTTGCTTTTTTAATGGCAGATGTTACAGCATCTAGGATTGTTGATTCATTTGTTAAGACTTCTATTTGAATAGGCGCATTGTCTTTTACGATATTTAATTTATTAATTTCTTGTTCAAGTTGAAGGAGTTCGTCGTTTTGCTTTTTTTCAAATAGTTGTATGGTTTGTTTTGGTGATAGGGCATAGTAGTATTTCTTTTGGTCTTGTAAATTGAAATAAGCGAGTCCTTGTTCATCAAGTTTATTGAGTGCTTCATAAATTTTTGAACGTGGAACGCTTGATATTTCACTAAGTTTATAAGCTGTTATGCCTGGATTTTGAACAAGGGCGATATAAGCTTTAGAGCCATATTCACTTAATCCAAAGCGTTTTAAAATGTCGATCATTTGATTCATAATGTCACCTTCTAGTTTGATGTTACGTTAACCCCGAATAACGGAAGTATATCATATGCTTGGTATTCAGAAACTGTTGCACCTTTTAAGTCATTAGGTTGTACAACAAGTTGTTCAATTGTATTGGACGATAAATCAATGTCTTTTAATGATGTTTCAACAACTTCAAGTGATTCTAATGCACATCTTTCAATTGCGACAGATTTTTGAGTACAGAATGAAAGGTAAGTTTCTGACATTTGATTATCGTTAAATAAAACGTGATCTAAGTTACAATTTTGAAATTGACTCATTTTTAACTGACAATTAGAAAATTGTACATGCTTGAGTTTAACGTCCGTAAAGTTAGGACCAATCATGCGACAATCTTTGAAGTGCACTCTATTAAGGGAGGCTTCGCTGAATATACAGTTTGAAAGGTCGCATCCTTTAAATATAATATCTAATCCGTGAATTTTAGTGAAATCAACAGATTCAAATGTACATTGATTGAAATACATTGTATCGATTTGACTCGTTTCTTCATCTAACTTAATCAATGCTTTATCAAAGTACAAGTCATACGAAGACTGATAGAGTGTTACATCTTTTGTTTCTTCGTATTCAAATTTATTGCGTAGTTTAGGTTCTATAATTTTCATATAAATACTCCTTAATGTTTAACAATATATTGAACCGAGCGCCCCTGAAAATTCACCATTTTCAATGAAGTATGGTTTTAGACCTCTTAAAATCGTGTAATCAACGACAATATTTTTGAGTAGTTCATTTTTAACAAATGAAGATCCAATAAACACAACATTTTCCGTATTGTATTGTCTTGCGGCATGGATGGATACGGTTGTGACTGTTTCTCCCACGATACCCATTACAGCTGCTAAGCGATCAGCATTTGGAAATGCATCGTTCATATGCTGTAATACATGTCCAAAGTTAGCAGCAGTTAATTCACCAGAAATAGGGGTGTCATCACCTTTATAAATATGTTTAACTTTTAAATCTATTTTATCTCGATCTCCATTTAAAGCTGTTTGAACAAGTTCGTCATAATCGCTAATTTGAGTCAGTAAATAACTTAAACCTTGTATCATACCACCACCAGCTCCAGTACCGCCTGCACGTTCTTGATGATCAGTAGTTGCGTAATGAATAGAAGTACCAGTACCGACATTCGAGAATATATATGTTTCAAGGTCTATATTGTTTTCTTTTAAAAATATTTGAATCCCTTTATAAGTCGCATCAAATTCAATACTACGTTTCGCTTGATGTTTAATGCATGAGTCTAAGTATTGTGCTTTACCACCTGTAATTGATACTTCAACATCATCTAATTGATTTAACCAATCTGCAACTTGATCAATGTCAGTTGCTAACCATTTTTGATACGTTCTTTCATTATTTAATTCGGTCACGACTTTAATTAAAGTACCACCGGCATCAATACCAATTTTCACACGAACACCTCATCTAGAAAAGTATATAATTATCGTTATTATACTATAAAAAATTGTATATGATAAATTAATGGTTTTTAGAAATATATTATAAAAATTGTATAATTACATGATAAGATGATACCAAGTATAAATGAAGGAGGTTATATTTTGATTAGCATATACGAAATAAAACCGAAATTTCAGCAACTATTAATGCCTATCGTTGACTGGATGAGAAAAATCGGAATGACACCAAATCAAGTTACAATATTAGCATTACTGCTATCAATCGTAACTGGGATTATTTTAAGTATATTTCATGAAAACAAATGGATTTATATTTTAATACCAATCGTGATGTTTGTAAGAATGGCTTTAAATGCAATTGATGGTGTAATGGCAAAAAATATCAAATGAAATCTCACTTAGGGTTATTGTTGAATGAATTAGGGGATGTTATAAGTGATTTATTTTTATTTATACCATTCGTGTTTATTGCTGAAGATTATGGAATAGGTATTATGTTGTTTATCAGTTTATCAATCATAAGTGAAATGGCTGGTGGAACTGTTCAAGTGATCGGTAGTTCAAGAAGATATGACGGTCCGATGGGTAAAAGTGACCGAGCATTTATTGTAGGTTTTATCAGTTTCTTGATTTTTGTTCATTTAAATATCATACCTTATTTACATTTTGTGTTCTATATTTGTTCAATACTCATGTTAATCAATATTTATAATCGAATAACAAATGGATTAAAGGAGGTTAAATCATGAACTTAGGGAAGATATCTTCAGAAATGCTGATTGTTATGATTGGGGTATTTATCGTACTCGTATTATCCAGTTTGATTAGTATTTATTTAACGAAACGATATCCTGAAAAAGACTTCACTGAAATTAGATTGAGAATTAAATCATGGTGGAGTATGTGTATTATCTTTACAATTCCTTTAGTTATTCACTCTACTGTGTCATTGATTTTTCTTGGCTTACTTTGTTTTTTAGCTTTGAAAGAGTATTTTTCTTTAATCCCTACAAATCGTAGTCATAGAGCTGTATTATTCTGGGCGTACTTATCTATACCAATTCAATTTACATTTATCTATTTTGGATTTTATGGCATGTTTATTATTTTTATTCCGGTATATATGTTCTTATTTATACCGATACAAGCAATATTGATAGGTGAAACAAAAGGGTTTTTACAATCAATGGGATCTGTACAATGGGGCATGATGTTAATGGTGTTTAGTTTAAGTCATTTAGCATACTTAATTGTCTTACCTGGCGAAAAAAGTTCAGTACCCGGTGCGAGCCTTGTTTTATTTTTAGTTATATTAACGCAAGCAAATGATGTCTTTCAATTTCTGTTTGGTAAAGCATTTGGTAAACATAAAATTGTACCTAAAGTAAGTCCAAACAAGACATGGGAAGGTTTTGTTGGGGGGATTATTTCAACGACAATTCTATCTTTATGTTTAGCACCATTATTAACGCCATTCACGTTATTAGGCATGATTGTAGCAGGTTTATATATTAGTATTATGGGATTTGTGGGAGGTGTGAATATTTCAGCTTTAAAAAGAGATTTAAATATTAAAGATACTTCTCAAACAATACCAGGTCATGGCGGTATTTTGGATAGAGTAGATTCTTTAACTTACACAGCGCCACTCTTCTTCCACTTTGTAAGGTTCTTTTACTTTTAAGGGGTGAACCGATATGTTAAGACTCATTATATTTACATGTATCATTAAGCCAATTATTATAATTGTTTTAGGATTAAATATACGTAGACGAGAATGGTTACCTAAAAAAGGTCCTATAGTGATTATTGCCAACCATAATTCACATTTAGATACACTTGTACTACTTTCATTGTTTCAAGGAGAAGGATTTAAGAAAGCACGACCTGTAGCTGCAGGCGATTATTTTCTGAAAAACAAACTATTAAAATGGTTTTCTATGAATGTTATGAGAATCATACCAATAGAGCGAAAAATGACGCGAGATATTAAAGGATTATTTGAACCAATTGTGGATGCTTTAGATGAAGGCAGTATTATTATCTTGTATCCAGAGGGAAGTAGAGGCGAACCTGAAAAGTTATCAAAATATAAATCCGGGATTTATTATTTAATGAGAGAACGTCCAGACATTCCGATACAAACTTTGTTTCTACATGGGTTAGGCAAATCATTACCGAAAGGCTCAAAACTATTTGTACCATTCTTTGTTGATATTTTTGTAGGACGTCCATTTTTATTTAATGAAAATAGAAAAGCATTTATGGATGAGCTTAATGAGCGAATGAATGAGCTTAGAAATGAAGGTGATTTTAAAGAATGGTAATCATATTTATATGGGCTTTTCTTGAAGCAATTGTATTCTTTATTATCCCTGATGTGACTCTAACTTATTATGCAATCAAGCAAAAAAGTAAATTTAAATTATTGTGTGCAAATTTGATTGCAATTATAGGTGCAGTTCTAGGTGGCATCATCGTTTACATTATTTCAATTCAACATTTGAACTTTGTTGAAATGATCATGATTAAGATTCCGGGTATTCATCCTTATATGATAGAACACGTGATACATTCATTAGAAGATAAAGGTGTGCTCGGATTAATAGAAGCACCATTGTTTGGTGTTCCATATAAACTTTATGCAATGATGAGCTATCACGCAGGTATATCATTTCTTGTATTTATATTCGTAAGTTTCTTTGCAAGACTCTTGAGGTTTATATTAACGAGTTATCTAGCATATGTACTCAGTCATATTGTGTTTAAAAACGTTAATCAATATATCAAAATATTACTATGGTTAATCGTATGGATAATCGTCTATTGGATATATTTTTCGATACATGCGTTTTAATTTATGTAATTAAGACAATCAAAGAAGGCACCATTCATTGATTGAAACAATGAATGATGCCTATTTTAATTATTTTTCTTCTTCTTCACGTTCTTCTAATGACTTAGAGAAATCTGTGTCATCATCTATATAAGTCATTTTGAAATGTTTAGATGGTTCTCTACGTAATGCTTTCATAATAGAGAACATCATTAAGAATAGTATAAATGCGAATGGCAGTCCGGCTACGACAGAAGCGGTTTGTAAACTTTCTAAACCACCTGCTAATGTCATGGCAACTGAAATGGCACCAATTAATGTTCCCCAAACTAATTTATACTTGAATGGCGGTACGATTGAGCCTTTATCAGACATGCTTGATAAGATAAAAGTAGTTGAATCCGAACTTGTAACAAGGAACAAGAAGATTAATATTATTGCTAGAATACTAGTTGCTTCGTAAAATGGGAAGTTTGATAATAGAGAGAATAGTGCAACTGTATAATCTCCTTTAACATCTTCCGCAATAGAAGCACCTTTATTAATAACTAAATACATGGCCGTTCCACCAAAAGTGGCAATCCAACTAAATGAAATAAGTGGTGGAATAATTAACACGCCAATTACAAATTCTCTAATCGTTCTGCCTCTTGATACTCTGGCTACAAATCCTCCGATAAATGGAGACCATGCAATGACCCATGCCCAATAGAACACAGTCCATTGTTGAACCCAAGAATTGTCACCTTCATAAGGATTTAATCTAAAACTATATTGTACAAAGTTTGTAATATAGTCACCTATAGCAACAGTAAATGTTTCAAATATAAATTGTGTCGGTCCTAAAATAAGTATAAATATAAGTAAAGCAAAACAAATAAATATGTTAGCATTACTTAGCCATTTAACACCTTTATTAAGACCTGATGCTGATGAACCAAGAAATAGTAAAGTCATCATGACGGTGATGATAATTTTAGTCCAATTATTATTAGGAATATCAAAAACATGATGAAGTCCGCCACCAATTTGCATTATCCCTAGACCAATTGAAGTTGCAATACCCATGACAGTTGCGACTATCGCCAAGATATCGATAACATTTCTGTATGGTTTCTTATAAGTTTCACCGAATACGGGTTCCATTGCTGTAGATATTAAACCATCTCTTCTTTTTCTAAATTGGAAGTAAGCTACTATAAGCCCTGCCATTGCAAAGATAGACCATTGTGAAATACCCCAATGGAAAAATGTATATCCCATAGCAAGTCGAGCTGATTCTAATGTAGCGCCATCTACTTCATTTGGAAATGGTGATTTTAAGTAATGTGTCATTGGTTCAGCTACGCCCCAGAATACAATCCCGACACCGAGACCAGCAGAGAATAACATGCCGACCCATGATATAAATGAGAATTCTGGTTCTTCGTCGTCTCTACCGAGTTTAAATCGACCAAATCTCGTTATAGCCAATCCGATTAAAAAGATATCTAATACGAATACGATGATTAAGAATAACCATCCTGTACTGTTAGATATAAATGTATATAATATATTAGCGTATTTACCAAAACCATTTGGAAAAATTCCAGCAGTTAAAGTTACTAATAATATAATAGACATAGATACCCAAAATACTAATGTTGTCTTATTATTATGCTTGTCTGTATTGTCTTTTGACTGTTTCATTAATATCCCCCTTTAAATTATGCAGTCTTATTTCTATTACCCTCATCCAAATCAAACTAACATGTGTACTATAATTAATTACGTTTTCTAAGGTTCTTAATTGCGCAATGAATGTAAAATTCGTTATGATATATATAAACAAACGGGGGGATATCAATCATGAAAGCTAAATCATTCGGTGAAATCGTCATTAAACCATTTGAAGAACATATGAGAACGGCACTATATGATTTTGAATTAAATGAACGACAACAAATTTATTCTTCATTACCTAAAGAAGTGTTGGATGGTGCTATCGAAGATCCTGATAGAAGACCTAATGTTGTCGTAAACGATCAAGACGACATAGTTGGTTTTTTTGTATTGCATAAGTATTATCAACACGAAGGTTACGACACACCACATAAAGTTGTATATATACGTTCATTAGCAATTAATGAAAAGTATCAAGGAAATGGGTATGGCACAACTATAATGATGAATTTACCTGAGTACGTTCAACATGTGTTCCCTGATTTTGATCATTTATATTTAGTAGTAGATGCTGAAAATGAGGCAGCATGGAATTTATATGAAAGAGCTGGCTTTATGCATACAGCAACAAAAGAAGAAGGACCAATAGGTAAAGAACGATTGTATTATTTAGATTTAGATTCAAAATATGTATCTTCATTGAAACTTGTATTAAATGAAGATGATTTAGATAATGAATTTGTCGATATACATTTAATGAAAGATAATCAAAAAGTAGGTATCATCGTATTAGAAGATAAAGGTCACTATTTTGATATTCGTAGTATAGAAGTCGAAGAAGACGAAAGAAAAGAAGGTATTGCAGAGAGTGCTTTAAGACAGTTAAGTACTTTTGTGAGAAGAAGGTTTGAAGATAAGAAAGAAATACACATCACTTTATTCGGTTCAAACAATAAATTGAAACCTTTATGTGAGAAAGCACGATTTGTAGAAATACAAAAATCTGAGGACTATATTAAACTCATGAAATATATTAAGTATTAACTAACATTTGCTAAAAATCATCTTGTCAATTATAATCGTAAACTGTTATGATTATAAATATTAATGTGCGACAATAGTTCGATTGTTGAAAGGAAGAGTAAAGCATGAAATTAAAAGATTTCACAAAAGAAATGGTAGATGAGCATTCATTTATCGAAATGGCTTATATTTTATTAACAGAGAACGGTAAAGAAACAAACTTATATGATATGATAGACGAATTCAAAAGCTTAGGTAATTATAATGATTCAGAAATTGAGAACCGTATTTTACAATTCTATACGGACTTAAATACTGATGGACGCTTCTTAAGTGTGGGTGAGAATATTTGGGGACTTCGTGACTGGTATTCAGTTGACGATATCGAAGAAAAAATCGCACCAACAATTCAAAAATTCAACGTTCTAGACGAAGACGATGAAGCTGATTCAGAAATCTCATTATTAGGGGAAGAAGATAAATCTAAAGATCTTGATATTACAATTGATCAAGACGATGAAGAAGGTTTAAATGATCCTGAAGACCCTGAAGATGAAGATGTAGAAGATGAATTAGATGAAGCGGGTCTTGTTGTAGATGAAGAAGACGAAGAAGACGAATTTTAATTGACTTTTCTTTAAAAGATGGTAATATTTTATTTGGGCTCCTTTAAATAGGACAATCGTATAAATATAGCGCTCCCTCCTTACATTTTAAATAATGTAAGTGGGAGCGTTTTTTATTTTTTAAAAAATAAATGGAGGTACAAACATGACAAAGTTCATTTTCGTAACAGGTGGCGTAGTATCGTCTCTTGGTAAAGGTATTACAGCAGCATCACTAGGGAGATTACTTAAAAATAGAGGATTAAATGTAACAATTCAAAAGTTCGACCCATACTTAAATGTTGATCCAGGTACAATGAGTCCATATCAACACGGTGAAGTTTTTGTAACTGAAGATGGTGCAGAAACAGACTTAGACTTAGGACATTATGAAAGATTTATTGATATTAACCTTAATAAATATTCAAATGTAACGGCAGGTAAAGTTTATTCTCACGTACTTAAAAAAGAAAGACGTGGAGATTTCTTAGGTGGTACTGTCCAAGTTATCCCACATATTACAAATGAAATTAAATCAAGATTATTAATGGCTGGCGAAAGTACAAATGCTGATGTTGTTATTACCGAAATTGGTGGTACAACAGGTGATATTGAATCTTTACCATTTATAGAAGCAATTAGACAAATCAAGAGTGATTTTGGTCGTGAAAACGTTATGTACATCCATTGTACGTTACTTCCATACATTAAAGCTGCTGGTGAAATGAAGACTAAACCAACACAACATAGTGTTAAAGAATTAAGAGGTTTAGGTATTCAACCAGATTTAATTGTGGTACGTACTGAATATGAAATGACTCAAGATTTAAGAGATAAAATTGCATTATTCTGTGACATTAACAAACGTGCAGTCATTGAATGTAGAGATGCTGATACGTTATATCAAATTCCATTAGCATTAAAAGAACAACATATGGATGATATCGTGATTGAAAGATTAGATTTAGAAGCTGCTCCAGAAGCGGAATTAACAGAGTGGAACCAATTATTAGACACTGTACGTAATTTAGAAGGTTCAGTGAAAATTGGTTTAGTAGGTAAATATGTTAGTTTACAAGATGCATACTTATCAGTTGCAGAAGCTTTAAAACATGCTGGTTATGATTTTAAATCAGATGTTGAAATTAAATGGATTGACTCTGAAAAATTAAACGAAAAAAACTATCAAAAAGAACTTGCAGATGTAGATGGTATATTAGTACCTGGCGGATTCGGCGATAGAGGCATAGAAGGTAAGATATTAGCCATTCAATATGCACGTGAAAATAACGTACCATACTTAGGTATTTGTTTAGGTATGCAATTAGCAACAGTTGAATTCGCTAGAAACGTAGTTGGATTAAACGATGCACATTCAGCTGAATTAGATCCAAATACACCATACCCAATTATCGATTTGTTACCAGAACAAAAAGACATCGAAGACTTAGGCGGAACATTAAGATTAGGTGTTTACCCATGTAAAATTGAAGAAGGTACAATTGCACATAAAGTCTATGGTGAATTAGAAGTAGACGAAAGACACCGTCACCGTTATGAATTTAATAACGAATATCGCGAAAGATTAGAAGAAAAAGGCATGAAATTCTCAGGCACAAGCCCAGATGGTAGATTAGTAGAAATCGTAGAATTAGAAAATCACCCATGGTTTGTAGCATGTCAATTCCATCCAGAATTCTTATCTAGACCAACACGTCCGCAAAAATTATTCAGAGGATTTGTAGAAGCAAGTATTCAAAATAAATAATATATATAAAGCGCCCTTTATCCTAATACTTTCTCAAGTATTTAAGATAGAGGGCGCTTTTTTGTATGAATATGTGAGTGGGGATTATTAAGTGCTGCGTTGTGTACACTTTTGGGCAAACTTGTTTATAACGGGTGTGTTAATTACAAAAGTCGGCGGAATTGTAACTAAAAGCTCCGTTATCAAACTACTAGCAAACTACTCCCGTTGTCACAGACCTGTTATCTACTATTACTAGATTTCTTCATTCAAATCTTGTGTAATCTCGTGCATTTCAGCAAACATGATATAATATATATAATTTAAAGCCATTAGATGTGGGGTAATAATTTTACTGTAATCAGCGGTTGGAACGATTGCTCTTGGTGTTGATAAGTCAATATAATGCATGAGTGTTTCATGTGTTTTATTGTCTTTATCTTTGTTGGCTATTACGACAAAATCTATATCGTGGTCGTTTAATTTTGTAATCCATTCGTTGAGTTCATCAGTAAAAGAGGTACCGGCTAATAATACGCGGTCAGTAGAATCGATCTTTTCGATTTCTTCTAAAGTATTGAGTGTTTCTGCATGTGGTAAGCTTTCGTTACTGTCAGTCATAAATGTTTGTAAATGATTAATTTCATCGAAAGTTTTGATGCATATATTGCCTTCACCGTTTGCTGCTTGCATAAGCAGTTGTGATGCAATTTCAATTTCTTCGATTTGGGCATCTATTTTACTAAATATGCCATTTAATTGTGTATTAAAAATTTTAAGCAATTTGTATTCTCCTTATTAACGTCATTAAATTTATTTTATAGAAAAAGAGGGGTATCTTCAATGGATGTACTTATTATAGATGATGAAAAGAATATTAGACAATTATTAAAAGAAATTATGGAATTAAATCAATTTAATGTAGATACTGCTAAAAATGGAGCGGAGGGCATTGAATTATTTCATAAAAATACTTATAAATTGATTTTTATAGATAAAAGAATGCCTGGAATTTCTGGTGAAGAAGTATTTGCTGAAATTAGAAAATCTGACAAAAATATTCCAGTTTATATCATTTCAGCATTTCAATCATCTACCGAGTTGGAAGTTTTGAAAAAAGGAAGTATTACAGGTGTTCTAATGAAGCCGTTTACAATTGAAGAAGTTATGAAAATTGTAAGAAAACATTTAGGATAGGGCTTTCAAAAGGTGCATATATTCACAAAGTTTGATATAATAATCTTGTAAATAATTCGTGCCTTGCACATTAGGAGGAAACTCAATGCCTTTAGTTTCAATGAAAGAAATGTTAATTAAAGCAAAAGAAAACGGTTATGCTGTTGGTCAATACAACATCAATAACTTAGAATTTACACAAGCTATTCTTCAAGCTTCACAAGAAGAAAATGCGCCTGTTATCCTTGGTGTATCTGAAGGAGCTGGACGTTATATCGGTGGTTTCAAAACTGTCGTTAAAATCGTTGAAGGTTTAATTGAAGATTACAACATTACAATTCCAGTTGCTATTCACCTTGACCACGGTTCAAGTTTCGAAAAATGTAAAGAAGCTATCGATGCTGGATTCACTTCAGTAATGATTGATGCATCTCATCACCCATTCGAAGAAAACATCGAAATTACTTCTAAAGTAGTTGAATATGCTCATGCTAACGGTGTTTCTGTTGAAGCTGAATTAGGAACTGTTGGTGGACAAGAAGATGACGTAGTTGCAGAAGGCGTTATCTATGCTGACCCTAAAGAATGTCAAGAATTAGTTGAAAGAACTGGTATTGATACTTTAGCACCTGCATTAGGTTCAGTACACGGACCTTACAAAGGTGAACCAAACTTAGGTTTCAAAGAAATGGAAGAAATCGGTGCTTCAACTGGTTTACCATTAGTATTACACGGTGGTACTGGTATCCCAACTCACGATATCAAAAAAGCTATCACTTTCGGTACAGCTAAAATCAACGTTAACACTGAAAACCAAATCGCATCTGCTAAAGCAGTTCGTGAAGTGTTAAACAACGACAGCGAAGTTTATGATCCACGTAAATACTTAGGACCTGCTCGTGAAGCAATTAAAGCAACAGTTAAAGGTAAAATCCAAGAATTTGGTACTTCTAACCAAGCTTAATTTTAATTAAATTCAAACTACTACAATCATCGTGCTTGTAGTAGTTTTTTCTGTTTTTTAAGATAAATTGAATATTTATTCAAAACGTTTACTCAATTTATTTTAATGTCAAAAATTTAAAATTTGATACTTCTTTCGTAGTAAATTATGTCATTTCTATTTACTTTTTATGTTTTTGCGTTTATCTTATTGAATAGTATATAATGGAAATAATTATCTATTCATGTTGAGAGAGTATGCATTCTCTAAGACGATGAAGTAAAGGAGTAAACATATGTCTCAAGAAGTTATAAAAATAAATGGTGGCAAAAAATTAAATGGTAAAGTGCAAATAAACGGTGCTAAAAATAGTGCAGTTGCACTTATTCCAGCAAGTTTAATGGCGAATGATGTTGTGACATTAGATGGACTGCCAGATATTTCAGATGTCAAAACTTTAATGAGCCTACTTGGTGATTTAAATATTAAAACAGAATTAAATGGTGATCAGCTTGTCGTTGATTCAAGCGATGCAGTGAATCTACCTTTACCTAACAATAAAGTACAATCTTTAAGAGCATCTTATTATATGATGGGTGCTATGCTCGGACGTTTTAAAAAATGTGTGATTGGTTTACCTGGTGGCTGTCCTTTAGGCCCTAGACCAATTGACCAACATATTAAAGGTTTTGAAGCACTTGGTGCAAAAGTAACAAATGAACAAGGTGCAATGTATTTAATTGCTGAAGAATTAGTTGGCGCTAAAATATTTATGGATGTTGTGAGTGTTGGTGCAACAATCAATATAATATTGGCAGCTTCATTAGCAAAAGGTAAAACAGTAATAGAAAACGCAGCGAAAGAACCGGAAATTGTTGATGTTGCGACATTATTAAATAATATGGGTGCTAAAATTAGAGGTGCAGGTACAGATACATTGAAAATTGAAGGTGTAGAATCCTTGCACGGTACAAAACATACAATTATTCCTGATAGAATAGAAGCAGGTACATACATGTGTGCAGCAGCAGCAATGGGTGAAGAAGTGTACATCGAAAATATCATTCCTTTACATTTAGAACCATTAATCGCTAAATTAAGAGAGATGGGCACTGAAATCGATTTAGGTGAAGATTCAGTTGTTATTAAAGGTAAAGATGAATATAAACCTGTTGATATACAAACTGCAGTTTATCCTGGCTTTGCAACAGATTTACAACAACCATTTACACCTTTATTATTAAAAGCAAATGGTCAAAGTAAAATAACAGAAACGATTTATCCTGCAAGATTTAAACACGTAGATGAACTGATCAGAATGGGTGCTAATGTGAATTTAGAAAATGGCACAGCTATTTATTATCCATCTCAATTGACAGGTGCAAGTGTAGCAGCAAGTGATTTAAGAGCAGGTGCATCTTTATTAATTGCTGGATTAATGTCTGAAGGCGTTACAACGGTTTATAATGTGAAGCATATTCATAGAGGATACAGTGGAATTGTTGAAAAATTAAAAGCACTAGGTGCTGATATTTGGACTGAAACCGTATAATAAGTATAAATTATACACTTTGTATATAAAGTGTAGTATAATGGCAATATAGAAGTTAAAGAGGTGAGTAACATGGAAGTATGTCCTTATTTGGAAGAAACTTTTAAAGTAATAGGACGCAGTTGGAATGGTTTAATACTTAATTATTTATCACGTTGTGATGAACGTTCGGCTCACTTTTCTGATATGAAAAGAGACTTAAGACGTATTACACCAAGAGCATTATCTCTTAAATTAACTGAATTAAGTGATTGGGGATTAGTTGAAAAGAAAGTTGTTACAACAACGCCTCTATCAGTTGAATATCATTTAACAACTAAAGGATACGAATTAGCACAAGCGCTTGTACCATTAGAAGAGTGGGCACAAAAAAATGTGGAATTGCAAGAGAATCATTCCTAAATGAATTGAATATTATAAAGTACCCGTCAATGTGATGAAAATCATTTCGTTGGCGGGTATTTTATTTGTTTAAAATTTAAAATATTCAATTCTCAAACAGATTATTTTAATTATGACTATCATCCATACTATAATAACCAATGTAACAAATATAAAGGAGTAGATAATTCATGAGACAAGATATCAAGCAATATATAAATGGCGAATGGGTTGAAAGTCATAGTGGACAAACATTAGATGTTATTAACCCTGCTACAGAAGAAGTTATGGGTAAAATTGCTGCAGGTAACAAACAAGATGTTGATGACGCTGTAGCTGCCGCTAAAAAAGTGTACGTGAAATTTAGAAATACTTCTTTAGAAGAAAGAAAAGCTTTATTAGAACGAATTGCAGATGAATATGAAAATAGAAAAGAAGACTTAATAGATGTTATGACTGATGAGCTTGGCTCACCAATTGAAAAATCAGAATCTGTTCATTATCAAATGGGATTAAATCATTTTAGAGAAGCAAGTAAAGCGATCGATTCAATTCAATTTGAAGAACGTCGTGGTGATGATTTAGTTATTAAAGAAGCTATCGGTGTTTCTGGATTAGTAACACCATGGAACTTCCCAACTAACCAAACTTCATTAAAATTAGCTGGTGCATTTGCTGCAGGTTCACCTGTAGTCTTAAAACCATCTGAAGAAACACCATTTGCAGCGATTATTTTAGCTGAAATATTTGAAAAAGCTGGCGTGCCTAAAGGTGTGTTCAACTTAGTAAATGGTGATGGTCAAAGTGTTGGTGATCCATTAAGTTCACATCCTGATGTACGTATGATGTCATTTACAGGTTCAGGTCCAACTGGTAGAAAAATCATGGAAAACTCAGCTAAAGACTTCAAAAAAGTATCATTAGAGCTAGGTGGTAAATCACCTTTAGTAGTGTTAGATGACGTTAATATCGAAGAAGCAGCTAAAGGTGCAGTTGCTAAGTTCGTACAAAATACTGGTCAAGTTTGTACAGCAGGTACACGTACATTAGTACCAGAAAGTATTAAAGATGAATTTATCGCAGCAGCTAAAAAAGCAATTGAAAATGTTAAAGTTGGTAATCCTAGAGAAGCTGGCCAAGATGCAGGTCCAGTTGTATCTAAAAAACAATTTGATACAGTTCAAAGCTATATTCAAAAAGGTATCGATGAAGGTGCAATATTATTACATGGTGGTGTTGGTAAACCAGACGGTCTTGAAAAAGGTTACTTCGTTAAACCAACATTATTTACTGATGTAACTAATGATATGACAATTGCTCAAGAAGAAATCTTTGGTCCTGTAGGTACAATTATTACTTATAAAGATTTAGATGAAGCAATTGAAATTGCAAATGATACAATTTATGGTTTAGCAGCATATGTTTATGGTAAAGATTTAGAACGTGTAAGAGAAGTTGCTAAAGCGTTAGAAGCAGGTACTGCGGAAATTAATGACGCAGGTAGAAAACCTAATTTACCATTCGGTGGTTATAAACAATCAGGTATTGGTAGAGAATGGGGCGACTACGGAATTGAAGAATTCTTAGAAATTAAAGCAATTCCAGGTTATTTTAAAGAATAGTAAAATTACAAAAGACAATATATTTTTAAGACTGAAACATTTCGTTGTTTCAGTCTTTTTATATGATAGTTATAATTGAATAAAAAAGTGAAATATTTTAACATAATTTATATATAACTTATTTTGTCATCTTCATAAAAAAATGCTATAGTTTAAAGGCAGATTATAAATCTGATAAAAATGAATGAGATATTTAAGAAATGGGTGTCATAAATATGGCTGAAAGAGTTAGAACAAGTCCTCAGTATGAATCGTTTCACGAATTATACAAGAACTATACAACTAAAGAATTAACATCAAAGGCAAAAGAACTAAGAATAACAAATTATAGTAAATTAAATAAAAAAGAACTTGTCTTAGCAATTATGGAAGCTCAAATGGAAAAAGACGGCAACTATTATATGGAAGGTATCTTAGATGATATTCAACCTGATGGTTATGGCTTTTTACGTACAGTTAACTATTCTAAAGGTGAAAAAGATATTTATATATCTGCTAGCCAAATTAGACGCTTTGAAATTAAAAAAGGTGACAAAGTAACTGGTAAAGTTAGAAAACCTAAAGAAAATGAAAAGTATTACGGATTGTTACAAGTTGACTTTGTAAATGATCAAAATGCAGAAGAAGTTAAAAAAAGACCACACTTTCAAGCGTTAACTCCTCTATACCCACAACAACGTATCCAATTAGAAACTACAAGTAAAAATTATTCAACTAGAATCATGGATTTAATTACGCCAATAGGTTTAGGACAACGTGGAATGATTGTAGCGCCACCTAAAGCTGGTAAGACATCATTACTTAAAGAAATTGCAAATGCTATCGCAATTAACCAACCAAAAGCGAAATTATTTGTATTATTAATTGGGGAACGTCCAGAAGAAGTAACGGATATTGAACGTTCTGTTGAACAAGCTGAAGTCGTTAACTCAACATTCGATGAGCCGCCAGAACATCATGTTAAAGTGGCTGAATTATTACTTGAAAGAGCTAAACGTCTTGTTGAAATCGGTGAAGATGTCATTATTTTAATGGATTCATTAACAAGATTAGCTAGAGCATATAACTTAGTCGTACCACCAAGTGGTAGAACATTATCAGGTGGTTTAGATCCAGCATCACTTCATAGACCTAAACATTTCTTCGGAGCTGCTAGAAATATTGAAGCGGGTGGTAGTTTAACAATATTAGCGACTGCATTAGTTGAAACAGGTTCTCGTATGGACGATATGATTTATGAAGAATTTAAAGGTACAGGTAACATGGAACTTCATTTAGATCGTAAGTTGTCTGAGAAGAGAGTATTCCCTGCAATTGATATTAGAAGAAGTTCAACACGAAAAGAAGAATTGTTATTAGATAAAGAAGAACTTGAAATGATTTGGCAACTACGTAATTTATTTACTGATTCAAATGATTTCTCTGAAAGATTTATTAGAAAGTTAAAACGCACGGATTCAAACGAAGAATTCTTTGAAGTCTTAAGAAAATCTATGGTCGATAGTGCCAAGACTGGTAAACCGATTATATAAATTTAAGGTTGCATTTTAATACTTCAACATATATAATATGTAAGTATTGAGTGAATAAATCACAAATAAACTCTGTTCCAGATGGTTCAGGGCAAAGGAGCTGAAAAAAATGAAACAAGGAATTCATCCAGAGTATAATAAAGTTATCTTTTTAGATACAACTACAGACTTCAAATTCTTAAGTGGTTCAACACGTACTTCAAATGAAACTATGGAATGGGAAGATGGAAACGAATACCCAGTTATCCGTTTAGATATCTCTTCAGATTCACATCCATTCTATACAGGACGTCAAAAATTCGCATCTGCGGATGGTCGTGTGGAACGCTTCAACAAAAAATTTGGTTTCAAATCAAACAACTAATTATGAAGCGAATCAAGCATCCTTTTATAAAGGGTGCTTTTTTTGTGAAAATTAATAAATAAGTAAAAATAATATGATATAATTAAGCGATTATGTTGAAAAAGGTGGATAAGTAATATGTACGAAAATTACCATTCCGGATGGATAGAATGTATTTGCGGAAGTATGTTTAGTGGTAAGTCTGAAGAGCTTATAAGACGTCTGAGAAGAGGTTTATATGCGAAACAAAATGTAAAAGTATTTAAGCCATCTATTGATAATCGATATAGTGAAGAAGCTGTAGTATCTCATAATGGAAATCAACTTGATGCAATCAGCATAGAACATTCTAGTCAAATATTAAAATATGATTTACAAGGCATCGATATTATTGGAATAGATGAAGTCCAATTTTTTGATAATGAAATCGTAAGCGTAGCACAAAAGTTAGCAGAAGAAGGCTATCGTGTTGTTGTAGCTGGATTAGATATGGACTTTAAAAGTGTGCCATTTGAACCAATGCCTGAAATGATGGCAGTTGCGGAAATTGTTACAAAATTACAAGCGGTATGTGCAGTATGTGGATCTCCATCAAGTCGAACACAAAGACTTATAAATGGTGAACCAGCACATATTGATGACCCGATTATATTAGTTGGTGCAGACGAAAGTTATGAACCAAGATGTAGAGATCATCATATAATTAGAACTGAAATAAGGAGTGATATAAATGTTTGATCAATTAGAAATTGTTGAAAATAGATATGAACAATTAAATGAATTACTTAGTGATCCGGATGTCGTTTCGGATACAGACAAGCTAAGAAAATATTCAAAAGAACAATCCGACTTACAAAAGACAGTTGATGTATATAAAACTTATAAATCTGTTAAAGGTGACATTGAAGATGCGAAATTAATGTTAAACGAAACAACAGATAAAGAAGAACAAGATATGTTGAAAGAAGAAATTAACAGTCTTACTAAACGAGTACCTGAATTAGAATCTGAATTAAAATTCCTACTTATTCCTAAAGACCCTAACGATGATAAGAACGTTATTATGGAAATTCGTGGCGCAGCGGGTGGAGATGAAGCGGCTATTTTCGCAGGTGACTTATTCAGAATGTATTCAAGATTTGCTGAAGCACATGGCTACAAAATTGACGTCGTTGAAGAGAATATTAGTGACCATGGTGGCTATAAAGAAGTCAGCTTTTCTATTCAAGGAAACGGTGCTTTCAGTAAACTTAAATATGAAAATGGTGCACACCGTGTACAACGTGTACCAGAAACTGAATCAGGCGGACGTATTCATACTTCTACAGCAACAGTTGCAGCATTACCTGAAGCTGAAGATGTTGAAATTGATATTAGAACTGAAGATTTAAAAATCGAAACTTACCGTTCTAGTGGTTCTGGTGGTCAGCACGTCAATACGACAGACTCAGCTGTACGTATCACGCATTTACCAACTGGTATTGTTGCAACATCATCTGAAAAATCTCAAATTAAGAACCGTGAAAAAGCATTTAAAGTATTGAAAGCCAGAGTTTACGATATGATGGTTCAAGAAGAAAATGCTAAATACGCTGAAAAAAGAAAGTCAGCTGTTGGTACAGGAGATCGTTCAGAAAGAATTAGAACGTATAACTATCCTCAAAACAGAGTAACTGACCATCGTATTGGATTAACTTTACAAAAGTTAGATCAAATTATGGAAGGTAAAGTTGACGAAATTATCGATGCATTAACGTTGCATGAACAAACGGAAAAATTGGAAGAATTAAATAATGGCCAATTATAATTTTCAACAGTTACTAAATGAAACTTATGATGGATTATCAGCACGAGGGTTTGAAACTTCTCGTGCTGATTGGTTATTAGAGGATATTTCAGGCATGTCTAGAACGCAAATTGCCATGAATTTAAATCAAAATGTACCTGATAATATTTTGAATGCTTACTTAAATAGTAGAGAACGTATGTATGAAGGTGAGCCTGTACAGTATATCGCAGGTTTTGCAGAATTTTATGGTAGAAAGTTCAAAGTGAACCAACATGTATTAATACCTAGACCTGAAACAGAAGAACTTGTCTATCAAACATTACAAATGATTAAGAACGAGCAAGTAGTCGTATGTGATATAGGAACGGGTACAGGAGCTATCGCAATTACACTGAAAAAAGAGCGACCTGATTTATCTGTTATCGCAACTGATATTAGTGGAGAAGCATTATTAATCGCTCAAACAAATGCATCAACACTTGAAGCACCGATAGAATTTCTAAAAGGTAAATCTTTAGAACCACTGATCAAAGAAAATATTAAAGTGGATGTACTCGTCTCCAATCCACCGTACATTTCGTATGAAGAACAAAAAGAAATGTCTGATACTGTCTTAAAGTATGAACCACATTTGGCTTTATTTGCAGAAGATGATGGCTTAGCGATCTATAAAGATATTATTCTAAATTTAGAACACGTTATGTCGGATAATGGACTCGTCATTTTTGAAATTGGTCATTTGCAAGGTGAACTATTAAAAGACTTTATTGAAACCCATTTGAATGTTGAACATGTAAAAATCATTCAAGATATAAATCAAAACAATCGTATGATACAATTTAATTGGAATAATCAATAGAAGTTATGCACATTTAACGGGAGTTATCCACGTTGTGTGGATAACTTTTGTTTTAATACTATAAATGCTTTAAAGAAGGGAAGAATTGCATTGGAAACAAATGTTTGGGATGTGCGCAAGTATGTTCATAACTTACAAAGTTATCCACAAATCGATGAGATTATTGCAGGATATCATCAAAATAAACTGATTGCTTTACCAACTGAAACGGTATATGGATTAGGCGCTAATGCAAAAGATGAAGAAGCGGTTAAAGAAATATATGTAGCAAAAGGTAGACCGTCTGATAATCCACTTATCGTACATATACATGATAAATCTCAATTAAATGAGTTCACCCAAAATATATCTCAAGAAACTGAAATTTTAATGGATGCTTTTTGGCCAGGACCAATTTCGTTTATTGTTCCTTACAAGTCAGGATTTTTAAGTGATCATGTTACGGGTGGATTACAATCTGTTGCTGTACGCATGCCAAGTCATCATGTCGGTAGAGCAGTTCTACAATTAACGAATTTACCTATTGCGGCACCAAGTGCAAACATTAGTGGACGTCCTTCACCAACTAAATTTGAACATGTTAAACATGACTTGGATGGAAGAATATATGGCATCATTCAAGCAGAAGATATTGATGAAGGTATAGAAAGTACTGTAATAGATTGTACAAGTTATCCATTTAAAATTGCGCGACCTGGTTCTATAACAATAGAGATGATTAATAAAGTTCTGCCAAACAGTGTTATTAACGAAAAGTTAGATTTGGAAAAACCAATTGCACCAGGTATGAAATATAAACATTATGCACCTGCGCAACCTGTAACATTAATTGAAGGTGGTATTACAAAACAAATGAGTTTGCCAGATAATTCTTCTAAAAAGATAGCAGTAATAGGTCCTAAAAGTATTGAGCCATTAATCTCAGAACAAATGACTTTTATACCGCTTGGTAGAGATATTTCAGATATAAAAGGTGCACATCACGATTTGTATGATGCTTTGCGCATAGCAGATCAACTGACAAACATTGATGAAATTTATATAAGTGGCTACGAAAGAAATGACGATACAATCGCATTAATGAATAGAATTGATAAAGCAAGTGGTCACAATATTAAAGGAGAAGATGAATTGTGAAAATAGTTTTTGTATGTACAGGCAACACTTGTAGAAGTCCATTGGCTGAAGCGATAGCCAAAGATATTAAACCTGAATATAATATTCAATCTAGAGGCATTTCAGCTTTTGATGGGACACCAATATCTCCGCAATCAATGGAAATCATCTTTAAAAATGATTTGCCAATACCTGATACTGCTAAACAATTTTCTGAACAAGATTTAGATGCTGATATTATCTTAACTATGACTGAATCTCATAAAATGATTCTAGAATCACAATTTACACATCACAACATTCATTCAATAAAACAATACGTAAGAGGCGAAAAAGGAGATGTTTCAGATCCCTTTGGACAGTCACAAATCATTTATCAAAATACTTACGAAGAATTGAGAGCACTGATTGAAGATTTATTACAAAGTAATTAAGAATTCAAATAATTTGCAGAATTGCTATAACAGACATAAAAAATAAGTTATAATATTATAGTATAAACAAATTGGGAGGTGGGAAGATGAAAGTAGCTATTGCAGCAGACCATGGTGGCTATGAATACAAAGAAGCAATCAAACAATTACTTGATGAAATGAACATTGAATATAAAGATTTTGGTACACATAAAGGTGAGTCGGTAGATTATCCAGATTATGCAAGACCAGTATCTGAAAGTGTTGCAGATGGAACGTTTGATAAAGGAATTTTGATTTGTGGAACTGGAATTGGTATGTCTATCGCTTCAAATAAAGTAAAGGGGATTCGTTGTGCACTAGTGCATGATGTTTTTACTGCTGAAGTGACGAGACAACATAACGATTCTAATGTATTAGCAATGGGCCAACGTGTTATAGGTGAAGGTTTAGCACTTCTCATCGTCAAGACTTGGTTGACAAGTGAGTTCGAAGGCGGTAGGCACCAAAGACGTATAGACAAGATTGAAGGCGGTTGTTCATGAAAGAAGATTTAAAACAATTGTTGAATGAACTAAAGTCTATTGATTTTTTTAACAATCAAGAACTATGCATCATTGGGTGTTCAACTTCAGAAGTTAAAGGTTCAAAGATAGGTTCAGATGGTTCGATTGATGTTGCTAAGGTTATATATGAAAGTCTTGATTTTATACATAAAGAGACAGGTGTTCACTTTGCGTTTCAAGGTTGCGAACATATTAACCGAGCTATAACAATCGAGCGAGAAATATTTGATCCTTATACAATGACTGAAGTTTCTGTTGTACCACAAGCAAATGCTGGAGGTAGTTTGTCAACTTATGCATATCAACACATGAAAGACCCAATAGTTGTTGAACACATTCAATGCGATAAAGGTATTGATATTGGTCAAACACTAATTGGTATGCATTTAAAGCACGTCGCAGTACCTGTATCAATTGAAACTAAGCGCATTGGAGAAGCTATTGTTACAATAGCTAAGAGTCGTCCTAAATTAATAGGCGGCGAAAGAGCAAAGTATTAAATTCTTAAAAGTGAGGGATTGTACATGTCATTAATTAAAAAGCAAGACGAAGAACTTTTCAAAGCAATGGAAAAAGAGTTTGATAGACAAAATAATAATATCGAACTTATAGCATCAGAGAACTTTGTTTCTGAAACAGTAATGGAAGCACAAGGTTCTGTATTAACTAACAAATATGCAGAAGGTTACCCAGGTCGTCGTTATTATGGTGGCTGTGAATACGTTGATATCGTTGAAGATTTAGCACGCGATAGAGCTAAACAACTTTTCGGTGGAGAACACGTAAATGTACAACCTCATTCAGGATCACAAGCAAATATGGCTGTATATTTTGTGGCTTTAGAACCTGGTGATACTGTACTTGGAATGAACTTAAGTCATGGTGGACATTTAACTCATGGAGCAAAAGTTAACTTCAGTGGTAAGTTATACAACTTTGTAGAGTATGGTGTTTCTGAAGAAAATGAACAAATTGACTATGAAGAAATCTTGAGAGTTGCAAAAGAAGCGCAGCCTAAATTAATCGTAGCAGGTGCTTCAGCTTATCCAAGACAAATTGATTTTAAGAAATTCAAAGAAATAGCAGATGAAGTTGGCGCTAAATTAATGGTTGATATGGCTCATATCGCTGGTTTAGTTGCAGCAGGTTTACATCAAAACCCTGTTGATTATGCTGACTTTGTAACAACGACAACGCACAAAACATTAAGAGGACCAAGAGGCGGTATGATTTTCTGTAAAGAAGAATATGCTAAAGAAATTGATAAAACAATCTTCCCTGGTATTCAAGGTGGTCCATTAATGCATGTTATCGCTGGTAAGGCAGTTTCATTTGGTGAAGCATTACAACCAGAATTTAAGGAATATCAAAAACAAGTAATTAAGAATGCTCAAAAATTAGCAGCAACTCTAGAAGACGAAGGTTTAAGAATTGTATCAGGCGGTACTGATAATCATCTTATCTGTGTAGATGTTAAAGGTTCTCTTGGCATTACTGGTAAATTAGCTGAGAATGCTTTAGATGAAGTTGGTATTACATGTAACAAGAATACAATTCCATTTGATCAAGAAAAACCTTTCGTAACAAGTGGTATTCGTTTAGGTACACCAGCAGTTACATCTCGCGGATTTGATGAGGAAGCAGTTGAAGAAGTAGGTAGAATAATAGCACTTGTGCTTAAAAATCCAGAAGATGAACAAACATTAAAAGAAGCACATGAACGCGTATTATCACTAACTTCTAAGTTTCCACTTTACAACAAATAAATATTTATTGGAGGCTAGACTTATGGGTAAAGTACACGTTTTTGATCATCCATTAATTCAGCATAAGTTGAGTTATATTCGTGATCGTAAAACTGGCACTAAAGAGTTTAGAGAGCTTGTCGATGAAGTCGGTATGCTTATGGCGTATGAAGTTACGAGAGATTTTGAAACACAAGATGTTGAAATCGAAACACCCGTAACTAAAATGAACGCTCAAAGATTATCTGGTAAGAAATTAGCACTTATTCCTATTTTACGTGCTGGCCTTGGAATGACAGATGGTATTATGAAACTCGTTCCAGCTGCTAGAGTAGGACATGTAGGGTTATATCGTGATCCAGAAACTTTAGAAGCGGTAGAATATTTTGTGAAATTACCACAAGATATTGAAGAAAGAGAAATTATTGTAGTAGATCCTATGCTTGCTACTGGTGCATCAGCAATCGAAGCGATTCAATCATTAAAGAATCGTGGAGCAAATAAAATACGTTTTATGGGCTTAATTGCTGCACCTGAAGGGGTTAAAGCATTACAAGAAGCACATGAAGACGTAGATATTTATATTGCTGCATTAGACGAAAAATTAGATGACCATGCATACATTACACCTGGTTTAGGTGATGCAGGTGATCGATTATTTGGCACTAAATAGATAATAGGAGGATTTTATTACAATGAAGAAAATTATGACGATATTTGGTACGCGACCTGAAGCTATTAAAATGGCACCTTTAGTTTTAGAATTAAAAAATGAACCGGAGTTACAACCAATTGTTGTTGTAACAGCGCAACATAGAGAAATGCTAGATTCAGTTCTAGAAACATTTGATATTACACCAGATTATGATTTAAATATTATGAAACAAGGGCAAACACTTTCAGAAGTAACATCAAGAGTATTAGGTGGACTTGAAAGTGTTATTCAAGAAGCTAAGCCAGATATGATATTGGTACATGGAGATACAACGACTACTTTTGCAGGCAGTTTAGCAGCATTCTACAATGAAGTTGCAATTGGCCATGTAGAAGCAGGGTTAAGAACTTGGAATAAATATTCTCCATTCCCAGAAGAAATGAATCGACAAATGACGGGGGTCCTTGCTGATTTACACTTCTCACCAACTGATCAGTCTAAACATAATTTACTTCAGGAAAATAAAAAAGACGAATCTATTGTTGTGACAGGTAATACAGCTATAGATGCGTTATCAACTACTGTAACTGACGATTATGAAAGTGAAATTATTAAACGTCACGAAGGTAAACGCATCGTGCTATTAACTGCGCATAGACGTGAAAACATTGGTAAACCGATGGAGAACATTTTTAAAGCTGTGAGACAAATTGTTGAAGAGCATGAAGATGTTGTTGTCGTTTATCCAATGCACAAAAATCCTAAGGTTAGAGAAATTGCTAACCAAATATTGAGTGATCATGATCGTATAGAATTGATCGAACCTTTAGAAGTTATAGATTTCCATAACTTTGCAGCTAATTCTCACTTGATCTTAACTGATTCAGGTGGTGTTCAAGAGGAAGCACCTTCATTAGGTAAACCAGTACTTGTCTTAAGAGATACGACTGAGAGACCTGAAGGCGTTGAAGCTGGAACTTTGAAACTTGTAGGTGTAGAAGAAGAGAACATCTATAACGAAACTAAAGCGTTATTAAATGATCAATCATTATATGAAAAAATGAGTATCGCTCAAAACCCTTATGGGGATGGTCTCGCTTCTAAGAGAATATGTGTAAATATTAAATATTATTTTGATATCTTGAAAGAAGCACCGGAACCATTTAGAACAAAATAATTAAAGTGGTGGTTTGTGTCAATTCTGTGACGAAAAAATGACGAAAATTTGTTTTCTATTTTTGTCATAGCATTGACACTATAAGTCCACTATATTATCATGAAAATTGTGTGATGAAACGGTTTTCAAAGATATGCCACTTATCTAAGGAGTTTCAGCTGAATATTTGATATAAAGGGCTTTTTTAAGTCTTATTTACAGTATTTTATTTTCTTTATTATTATTCTAGTTGTAGTGTACTTCTTCTTGAAACATGAGTTCGTTTTAGGACTTATTATTGGAACAATAGCATCAGCTGTTAACTTGTTTTCATGGGAAGTTTACCTCAATCGAGCTAAAAATGCTGAATCATTACAATTATCAACAGGAAACTGGGTCAGATATCTTGTGACAATCGTTGCTTGCTGTTTTTGGCTTAAATATCCACTAATCGTTGATATTATCGGGATTTTATTTGGTTTGATGATAGCATATGTATTAATTATGTTTAAATCACTGAAAAGTCTCGATTAAATAATTAAAATTGTGAAAAGAGGTGAAGATATGGAACACGAATCACCTATGTGGTCCATCAATTTGGGAGGATTTGATTTAGTTTTCAATCTTTCAAGTATGTTAATGTTGTTAGTTTCTGCAGTTATCGTCTTTGTCATAGCTGTTGTCTGTACTAGGAATCTAAAAATTAGACCTACTGGTAAACAGAACTTTATTGAATGGGTATTTGACTTTGTAAAAGGTATTATCCAAAGCAATATGGCATGGAAAGACGGAGGAAGATTTCACTTCTTGGCGGTTACACTTATATTCTTCATATTTGTATCAAATATGTTAGGATTACCGTTCTCAATTGTTGTAGGACATACATTATGGTGGAAATCACCTACAGCAGATCCAACAGTTACATTAACGTTAGCAACATTGATGGTTCTTTTAACACATTACTATGGTGTTAAAATGCGTGGTACTGGCGCGTACTTGAAATCATTTATACAACCAGTAGCATTTATGGTGCCATTCAAAATTGTTGAAGAATTTGCTTCAACATTAACGCTTGGTCTACGTTTATACGGTAATATATTCGCAGGTGAAGTATTACTTGGTTTATTAGCAACATTAGCAGCTGGAGGCGTTTTAGGCGCGTTCGGAGCAGTTTTACCAGCGATAGTATGGCAAGGATTCTCAATATTTATTGGTTCAATTCAAGCTTACATATTCGTAATGTTATCAATGGTTTATATGTCCCATAAAGTGGCAGACGATCATTAATATATAATTTGAAAAAACAATTAATATTTTTATTTCTAGGAGGAAAATTATAATGAGTTTAGGTGTATTAGCAGCAGCAATCGCGATTGGTTTAGCAGCATTAGGAGCAGGTGTCGGTAACGGTCTTATCGTATCAAGAACAGTAGAAGGTGTTGCACGTCAACCAGAAGCACGTGGTCCATTAATGACAATCATGTTTATCGGTGTTGGTTTAGTTGAAGCCCTTCCTATCATTGCAGTAGTAGTAGCATTCATGGTAATGAATCGATAAGCTAAAATATTTTTAGAACAGGCGGAGTCTATCTAAAAAGGATTTCGCCATTCATTTATGAGATGTTATTCATCTTTAATTGCAGTGAAAGGAGTGTAGTTGGCAGTGGATCAAAACGTATTAGTTTTAGGAGCAGCAGGTGGCGGTGTCGAATGGGGAACAGTCTTATTTACATTGATCACATTTATTATCCTGCTTGCCTTATTAAAAAAGTTTGCTTGGGGACCATTAAAATCAATTATGGATGAGCGTGAGAACGCTATTAATAAAGATATTGATGATGCTCATGAAGCAAAAGTAAACGCTAAGAAATTAGAAGAAGAAAATAGAAATCTATTAAGAAAAACTCAAGAAGAAGTACAAACAATTCTTGATGATGCTAAACATCAAGCTAAAGTACAACAAGAGCAAATTATTAATGATGCAAATGTTAAAGCAAATGGCTTAGTACAATCAGCTCAAGCAGAAATTCAACAAGAGAAACAAAGAGCTATTGCAGATATTAATAATAGAGTATCAGAACTTTCTGCATTAATTGCTTCTAAAGTAATCAATAAAGAAATCTCTGAACAAGATCAAAAAGACCTTGTTGAAAAATACATTAAAGAGGCAGGGGATAAATAATGGCGAATATTAGTCAGAAATATGCCCAAGCCTTATATGATGTAGCTGAAGCGCAAGACTTAACAGACAGCGTCTTAGATGAACTTACTCAAGTAGCAGAAAGTGTTAAAGAACAAATTAGTGATTTAAAAGCAATTGATAACAATCCTAAATTAGCAAAAAACGACAGACAACAATTTGTTGACAATGTATTTAAAGGTGCTTCTAAACCTTTGTTAAACACATTATACCTACTTGCTAATAACAGTAAATTGTCACTAATTCCAGAAATTTATAAAGATTTTAGCAAAATATACAATCAGGTACATAACCAAGATTTAATGAAAGTTGAATCTGTGTATCCTTTATCTAATGAAGAATTAGACGAAATTGGTAAAGCATTTATTAAAAGAACAGGTTTGAAAAAACTTATTTTAGAAAATCAAGTTAATGATTCTTTAATTGGTGGTATTCGTGTTTCCATAGGTACTAAAGTATACGATGGTTCCATTCAGAATGACTTAAATCAATTAGCAAAATCATTTCAACAAATGAAATAATATTAAGGAGTGACATAGATGGCCATTAAAGCTGAAGAAATCAGTGCTTTATTACGCTCTCAAATTGAAAACTATGAGTCAGAAATGTCAGTTACCGATGTTGGTACAGTTATCCAAGTCGGCGATGGTATTGCATTAGCTCATGGCTTAAATGACGTTATGGCTGGCGAACTATTAGAGTTCCATACTGGCGTTTTAGGTTTAGCACAAAACTTAGAAGAAAATAATGTAGGTATCGTAATTTTAGGACCTGCAGAAGGTATTAAAGAAGGCGACGAAGTTAAAAGAACTGGTCGTATTATGGAAGTACCTGTAGGGGAAGAATTAATTGGTCGTGTTGTAAATCCATTAGGTCAACCATTGGATGGACAAGGTCCAATCAATACATCTAAGACTCGTCCTGTAGAATCACCTGCAACAGGTGTTATGGATCGTAAATCAGTTGATGAACCATTACAAACTGGTATTAAAGCGATTGATGCATTAGTACCTATTGGACGTGGACAACGTGAGTTAATCATCGGTGACCGTCAAACTGGTAAAACAACAGTTGCGATTGATACAATTCTTAACCAAAAAGACGAAGATATGATTTGTATCTACGTTGCAATTGGTCAAAAAGAATCTACGGTTCGTACAGCGGTAGAAACTTTACGTAGACATGGTGCTTTAGATTATACAATCGTTGTATCTGCGTCAGCAGCTCAACCAGCGCCATTATTATACATTGCACCTTATGCTGGTGTAAGTATGGCAGAAGAATTCATGTTTAACGGTAAACATGTATTAATCGTTTATGATGATTTAACAAAACAAGCAGCAGCTTACCGTGAGTTATCACTATTACTTCGTCGTCCGCCAGGTCGTGAAGCTTACCCAGGTGACGTATTCTACTTACACAGTCGTTTATTAGAACGTGCTGCTAAATTAAATGATGACTTAGGTGGCGGTTCTATTACTGCATTACCATTTGTTGAAACTCAAGCAGGGGACATCTCAGCATACGTTCCAACAAACGTTATCTCAATTACTGACGGACAAATATTCTTACAATCAGATTTATTCTTCTCTGGTGTAAGACCTGCGATCAACGCTGGTTTATCTGTATCACGTGTTGGTGGTTCAGCTCAAATTAAAGCGATGAAAAAAGTAGCAGGTACATTACGTCTAGATTTAGCATCATACCGTGAGTTAGAATCATTCGCTCAATTTGGTTCGGATTTAGACCAAGCTACGAAAGCTAAATTAGAACGTGGTAAACGTACAGTAGAAGTACTTAAACAAGATCAAAACAAACCATTGACTGTAGATCGTCAAGTTGTTATTTTATACGCTTTAACTAAAGGTCATTTAGATGATATCCCAGTTGAAGATATTACACGATTCGAAGATGAATTCTTAAATTGGATTGATGCAAATGCAAGCGATCTATTTAAAGAAATTCGTGAAACAAAACAATTACCATCTGATGATAAATTTGTTTCAGCAATCGATGCATTCAAAAAAGTATTTAATAAATCTCATGTAGAGTAATATTAAGCTTTAAATAAAAGGTGGTGAAATTGTGGCTTCACTAAGAGAAATCAAAGGTAGAATCACTTCTACTCAAAAGACTAGTCAAATTACAAAAGCAATGAACATGGTTTCAAACTCTAAATTGCGTAAAGCAGAAGAGAACACGAAAGCATTTCAACCATATATGGATAAGATTCAAGATGCTGTAACAGCTATTGCGTCTAAGAGTACAGATGTTAATCATCCAATGCTTAAAACAAGACCTGTAAAACGTTCTGGTTACTTAGTTATTACTTGTGATAAAGGACTTGCAGGACCATATAGTGCTAACATTTTGAAAAATGTCGTTAACGATATTAAAGAAAAACATAACAACAATAGTGACGAATACGGCATTATTGTTGTCGGACGAGTAGGCCGAGACTTCTTCAAAGCTAGAGGTTATAACATCATTGAAGAGTATGTAGGTTTACCTGACCAACCAACATTTAAAAATGTACAAGCTTTAACTGAAAAAGCTGTAGACTTGTTTAATGAAGAATTTTATGATGAGTTAACAATTTACTACAGTCATTTCGTGAGTGTGCTTGAACAACAAGTGAAATCTAAAAAAATCTTACCATTATCTGATGAAGATACTGGAAAAGGTTCTAGTATGATGGCTGGTTATGAATTTGAACCAGATAAAGAAACGATTTTAAAAGTTATCTTACCGCAATACGCAATTAGTTTAATTTATGGTGCATTATTAGATGGTAAAGCTAGTGAGCATGCATCAAGAATGACAGCTATGAAGAATGCAACAGATAACGCTACAGAATTAATTGATGAATTATCATTACAATATAACAGAGCTCGACAAGCTGCAATTACTCAACAAATTACTGAGATTGTAGGCGGAGCAGCTGCACTCGAATAATGATTAGGAGGAATTTACATGGGATTAGGCCGAGTAACGCAAATTACAGGGCCAGTTATTGATGTACGCTTCCCACATGGTGAATTGCCAGAACTTAATAATGCTTTAACTCTTAAAGTTGAACGTCCAGACGGATCAAGCTTTGACTTAGCATTAGAAGTTGCATTACACCTTGGTGATGATGTTGTACGTTCTATAGCAATGGCATCAACTGATGGTGTTAAACGTGGACAAGAAGTTACTGATACAGGAAGACCTATTTCAGTACCAGTTGGTGATGCTACATTAGGTCGTGTTTTTAATGTATTAGGAGAAAAAATTGATTTAGGTGAAGAAATTGATGAAAGCGTACGTCGCGATCCAATTCATCGTTTAGCACCTAAATTCGAAGATTTATCTACAAAAGTAGAAATTCTTGAAACTGGTATTAAAGTAGTAGACTTATTAGCACCTTATATCAAAGGTGGTAAAATCGGTTTATTCGGTGGTGCCGGAGTAGGTAAAACAGTACTTATTCAAGAATTAATCAATAACATCGCGCAAGAACATGGTGGTATTTCTGTATTCGCAGGTGTAGGTGAACGTACACGTGAAGGAAATGACTTATACTATGAAATGAGCGATTCAGGTGTTATTAAGAAAACAGCGATGGTATTCGGTCAAATGAACGAGCCACCTGGTGCGCGTGCAAGAGTTGCACTTTCTGGTTTAACAATGGCAGAATACTTCCGTGATGAGCAAGGACAAGACGTGTTATTGTTCATCGATAACATCTTCCGTTTTACACAAGCAGGTTCAGAGGTATCAGCATTATTAGGCCGTATGCCATCTGCCGTTGGTTACCAACCAACACTTGCTACTGAAATGGGACAATTACAAGAACGTATTACATCTACAAATAAAGGATCAGTTACATCTATCCAAGCAGTATTCGTACCTGCCGATGACTATACTGACCCAGCGCCAGCAACAGCTTTCGCTCACTTAGATGCTACTACTAACTTAGAACGTAAATTAACGGAAATGGGTATTTATCCAGCCGTTGACCCATTAGCTTCAACATCACGTGCTTTAACTCCAGAAATTGTTGGAGATGAACACTATGATGTTGCGCGTCGTGTACAACAAACGTTACAAAAATATAGAGAGCTACAAGATATCATTGCCATACTTGGTATGGATGAATTATCTGATGAAGATAAGAAAACAGTTGAACGTGCTCGTCGTATTCAATTCTTCTTATCTCAAAACTTCCATGTAGCTGAACAATTTACTGGTCAAAAAGGTTCATACGTACCAGTTAGTCAAACTGTACAAGATTTCAAAGCTATTCTAGAAGGACAATATGACCATATCCCAGAAGATGCTTTCCGTTTAGTCGGTGGTATTGAAGCAGTTCTTGAAAATGCTAAAAACATGGGTGTAGAGGTCTAATAATAATTAGGAGGAATGGAAAATGAATACATTTACCTTAGATGTTGTCACTCCTAATGGATCTGTTTACTCAGCAAAAGAAGTAGAACTTGTTGTTTTACATACTGAAACTGGTGAAATGGGTGTAATGGCTGGACATATTCCAACTGTTGCAGCTTTGAAAACAGGATACGTTAAAGTAAACAAAGCAAGTGGTACGGAGTATTTAGCTGTTTCCGAAGGATTTGTTGAAGTAAGAACTAATAAAGTTACAGTTCTAGTTCAAGCGGCTGAAACTGCCGATGAAATAGATAAAGACCGTGCGATTAATTCTAAAGAACGTGCTGAAGAACGATTGAAAATGAATCGTGATGAAGTAGACTTTAGACGTGCTGAACGTGCACTTCATCGTGCAATTAATCGAATTGAAGTGGCTAAATTTAGATAAAATATAAGAGTCTGGGACATAACGTAATGTCTCAGACTCTTGTATTTTTAGAAGGAGTTGTTAATATGGAATATTATGGTCAATTAGGTATTATCGGACTTTTACTACATGTCATTTGTGTATGCTTAGCATTTTGGGCACTCCAAGGCGTACGATTAGAACAAATTTTTAAGAAAAATCACGTTGCACAAGCTCAAACATTTATTATCATCTTATCTATCATATTAGGTACGGCTGTAAGTCGTTTTATTTTAGATATACTCCAATATTCGCTACAATTAAGATTGCTATTCTAATAATAAGAAAAAATTACATAAATATATGAAAAAAGAACAAAAAAGTAGTATAATATTTTGGTGATGTTTAGGAATAAAGAAAAATGTGTATTAAATAAATATATACATTTGTAAAATAAATAAAAGTGAAGTTTTTTGGAGGATAATTATATGGATAAAATCGTCGTGAAAGGCGGAGCAAGTCTTAATGGCACAGTTGTAGTCGAAGGGGCAAAAAACGCAGTATTACCAATATTAACAGCTACACTTTTACCAAGTGTTGGTCAAAGTGTATTAACGAATGTACCTAAATTAAGTGATGTAGATACAATTAACACAGTACTTACGCATTTAAATGCAGATATAGAATATGATGCAGATCAAAACACTGTAAAAATAGATGCATCAAATACATTAAAAATCGAAGCACCATATGAATACGTAAGTAAGATGAGAGCGAGTATTTTAGTTATGGGTCCTTTATTAGCAAGAGAAGGTCATGCTAGAGTCGCTTTACCTGGTGGTTGTGCAATAGGTTCAAGACCTATTGAACAACATTTAAAAGGATTCGAAGCTTTAGGTGCAGAAATTGAACTACATAACGGATTTATTGAAGCAACAACACCTAATGGCTTAAAAGGGGCTAAAATTTATTTAGATTTCCCAAGTGTAGGTGCTACTCAAAATATTATGATGGCAGCAGTACTTGCAGAAGGAAAAACTGAAATTCAAAACGTAGCAAGAGAACCAGAAATTGTAGATTTAGCTAACTATCTAAATGAAATGGGTGCACAAGTACACGGTGCTGGCACAGACACAATTAGAATCACAGGTGTTAGTCAATTAAACGGTGCAGAACATGCTATTATTCCAGATAGAATTGAAGCTGGTACTTTTATGATTGCAGCAGCGATTACTAGAGGGAACGTCAATGTTATTGGTGCAATTAGAAAACATATGACTAGCCTAATTTCTAAATTAGAAGAAGCTGGTGTTCAAATTACTGATATCGAAGATGGATTAAATATTCAAGTACCTGGTGAAATTAAAGCAATTGATGTTAAAACAATGCCACATCCAGGATTCCCTACAGATATGCAATCTCAAATAATGGCTTTATTATTAACAGCTAATGGAACTAGTAAAGTAACTGAAACAGTATTTGAAAACAGATTTATGCATGTAGAAGAATTTAAACGTATGAATGCAGATATTTTCATTAACGGTAGAAGTGCAATGATTACAGGTAACAGTAAATTACAAGGTGCAGATGTAAAAGCTACAGATTTAAGAGCGGGTGCATCATTGATTCTTGCTGGACTTGTGTCTGATGGATATACAAACGTTACAGAACTTAAACATTTAGATAGAGGTTATGTTGATTTTCATGGTAAACTTAAAGCATTAGGTGCAGATGTTGAACGCATCAATGATAATGGCAAGTTAAACGATAAAGCGAGGGTTTAGTATGGCTGAAACACAATCATCAAGATCTGACGATAAAAAAAGAAAGTCAACTTATCAATCTGTTAAAGAGAAACTTCAAAGAAATAGAGTAGAAACAATTCAAGGAGTGGAAGTGGAGCATCGTGTCATTCCATTATGGATTAAATTACTTATATTATTAGTATTAATGATTTTATTATTTATTGTTGGAACTATGATTGGATACGGTATACTTCATAATCCATTTGGGGTGTTTAATCCCGAAACTTGGCAACACATCTTTGATTTAACTGGAAGGAGCTCATAATGGAAACTATTTATGACTTTAACGAAATTAAAAAAATTATACCTCACCGTTACCCATTTTTATTATTAGATAGAATAGTAGAATTAGAAGACGGAAAACGTTGTGTAGGTATTAAACAAGTAGCAGGTAACGAACCATTTTTCCAAGGACATTTTCCTGATTATGCAGTAATGCCAGGCGTATTAATCGTAGAAGCATTAGCACAAACAGGTGCAGTTGCAATGTTACGCTTAGAAGAAAACCAAGGAAAACTAGCAATGTTTGCAGGAATTGATAAATGTCGATTCAAAAAACAAGTTACACCAGGTGACACTCTAAGACTTGAAGTAGAAATAAACAAAATAAAAGGTCCAATAGGAAAAGGAACAGCAAAAGCAACAGTAGATGGAGAAGTTGCATGTAGTTGTGAAATTAGCTTTGCTATTGTAGATCAATAAATAGAAAAGAGAAAACAGTCGCCTGTTTTCTCTTTTTTTCTGCTTGAATATGATTTGATTTTCTTAGGGACAGAATTCCGAGAAATGTCTCTAAGTTAGCACGTTCTAACTACCAGAATTCAGAATAATGGAAGTTACAGCGTTCTAACTACCACAATTCAGAATAATGGAAGTTACAGCGTTCTAACTACCAGAATTCAGAATAATGGAAGTTACAGCGTTCTAACTACCAGAATTCAGAATAATGGAAGTTACAGCGTTCTAACTACCACAATTCGGAATAATGGAAGTTACAGCGTTCTAATTACCAGAATTCAGAATAATGATCGTTAAACACCCAAATATATATCTAATAAAACATACTAAGATTAGTAGCGAAGTAATCTACGACGGTAGATGAGCTTCGCTACTTTTTTATATTCTTTATCTTACCGTTGGTAGTTATTTTAAGAATATGAAATAGTAGAAGAGAGAAGTACTCCGAATAGATTTTAGGGTCAAAGAATCCGTAATAAAAACTGGAGAACTTCACTCTCCTTATGAATTCGATTTTAGTATGTTGGGTCCACTGAGATCGTGTACAGGAAAATGAACTAAGTAAGGTTCAGTGAAGTTAAAACTTCTTAAATTAGAAGATTAGGAGTGGTTTTTATCGAATATTTTGGAATAGATGTTGGAAAAGGAAAGAGTTTTATTGCACATTATTCAAACAATGAATTTGTTAAAGAATTTGAAATTACCCATGATAATAATGGTTTTGATTCACTAAAGAAATATATAAAGAATTTCTCAGGAGTATATTTCTTGTTTGAAGCTACTGGTATATATTCAAAAGTATTGGAGAAATTTTGTACCGTTAATAAGATTTCGTTTTGTGTAATTAACCCTCTAGAGGCAAAATTACTAACTAATTCTTTAAGAAACTGGAAAACAGATAAATCTGATGCACATAAACTTGCTGTTTTAGCTAAAAATATAAACAAAAAACCTTCTAGAAATTTATTGGAAGAAAAGTATGTAAAAATTAGAGAGCTGACAAGATACTATGAAGAAATTAACAATCAACAAAATTACTTAAAAAACCAATTGATTCAGTTACTAGATATGACTTTTCCAGAATTACAAAACCTATTTAAGGACAGATATTCAAAATTGGCTTTACAAGTAGCTAGTAAGTTCCCACATCCGGACTTTGTTGATTCTAATGATATAGAAGAACTAAAAAAGATAATTAATAGTTGTACAGAAAAAAATCTATCAGAGAAAAAGAAAGCACAATATGCAAATAAACTCGTAGAGTTCTCTATGGTCAGTTATCCTTCTGTTTCTAAAGATTCATTTTTAACAGATAAATTAGTTTATGTGATTGAAGATTTATTAAGCCTAATGAAACGGCATGCTTCTATAAAACAAAGATTATTAATGTTAGCTGAAGAATTTGAAGAATTTAAAATAATTAAATCTATTCTTGGCATTGGTGATTTAACTGCCATAATGATTATTGGCGAATTAGGTGATATCAAATCCTTTGATTCTCATAAGCAATTGAATGCATATGTAGGTATTGATATAAAAAGATATCAGTCTGGTAAAACGCATTTTAAAGATAAAATAAACAAACGTGGAAACAAACATGCTAGATCATTATTTTACTTAATCATTAAAAATTTTCTGTTGGGTCAAAGGTTATTTAAAAATCATATTATCGACTATTATTACAAATTAAAAAAGCAGCCTAATGGCAAAGGCCACAAGACTGCATCAGTAGCTTGCATTAACAAACTACTTAAAACCATTCATTATCTCGTAATAAATAATAAAGAATATGATTATCACTTGTCTCCACACGGATAATATATTCATCTAAATCATAACATATTGAAAAAATTATTAAATAATAAAGGCTTATTTAGTGATGCCAATTTTAAATATTTTTTACTACGTAGTAGTTGACAAATCGTAGGAAAAAACTAGGACCGTTAGCTGTCCTAGTTTTTTCTTTATATATTGCTTTTTTCGTCTTTTAATTTTGGTTTAGATTGCATCAATCTATTAAATGATGTTTTAAGCTCATCTCCTGATAAGCCTTCATCTATGAGCTGCTCTAATAATCGTTCTGCATATACTTGTCGTAATGTATAGATATGACATTCAAATACGACGGATATTTTATCGTCTAGTTGTTCTATGTATTTGATGGTTGCATCAAATAATGCTGGGTCGTTTGAAGGTCTAGTTATTACGACACGTGTATCAAGTAAGGTTTGGTTATCGTGATATTCTTTCATTTGTTCATAATGGATATCTGAAATTAAAATCTCTAGTAGCCATCCTGTACCACTATTTTCTTTATTTATAATGATACCATCTAATAATTCATATTCTGTAATCTGTTCATCATCTACAATTTGAAAGCGTACGGCTTTAAATGTTTTCATAAACATCCCCCTTATCGTTAAATCTACGAATGTTTAACTTTATTATCTATTATAAAGCACTTTTGGATGAAATAACAATAATCATAAAATAAAGTGAAGAATAAGTGTTTATTTTATGATTTATCGGACTTTGACTGAAAAAAATTGACTCATTATATTATAAGTATAAGGAGGTGAGAATATGTTAAATAAATCTGTATTAGTTGGACGTTTAACTAAGGACCCTGCATATTATAAGAAAGGCGAAATTATCATTTCTACATTTTGTTTAGCTGTTGAACGCGGATATAAGACTAAAGATGGCACGATTGCTGTTGATTTTATTGTATGTAAAGCATTTGGTAAACTTGCACATAATATTCATGAATATACTAAGAAGGGACAGCTTGTTGCATTAACGGGGCAAATTCAATCAAGAGCATATGTTAAAGATGATAAGAAACACTATATAACAGAAATTATATGTGAAACGATTAAATTCTTAAATATGCCTGCATCAAGTAAATCAACGATCCCTCAAACGAAAGAGGAAATGAGTGAATTAATTAGTGAAAGTGCTGAAAGTTATGCTAGTGACCTTTCATCTAAAGTAGCAAAAGAAAAATTACGAGCTGAAGCATTAGCTAAAGAAAATGGTGAAAATAACTTAGATGAAAAGTTATATAGCGAATATCATAATGTCGTTGACGTTATTAAAGAAACTGAACAACAAACTCCTGATGCTGATGCATCAAAAGTAACAACCTCGTAGCATTAAACTTCAATAAAAACTGTTTATAGAAATACTTCCGAAAATAAATATTCTTGATTCTAAATTCCGAGACTTGCTGTCTTGCTGTAGGGCAGCAAGTATACATAATTAAAAGTAATTGTTTAAAAAATTACATGAATATGACAAATTGTCTGATAATTAATTTTGTTCAATCTTTATAAATCCCTTTGTTTAGCTATTTTAATCATTAATATTCAGAATATTGTCTGAAAATCAACGTAATCTAACTGTAATATTAGCTCTAATTTTTTCATATAGCTGTAACCTATGACATAAAAATTAGTGGTATAGTTTAAACAGTAAAAATCATATAAAAAGTGAAAACCTTACAGGAGGAAACATTCAATCATGAAAAAATTATTAGCAGTTTCAACTGCGGCAGTTGCAGTTACTACAGGGGTAACAGCTACAGCCGATGCAGCAACACATACAGTAAAATCTGGTGATACTTTAGGTAGTATTTCACAACAATACGGTACTTCAGTAAGTGCTATTAAAGCAGAAAATGGTTTAAAATCTAACTTAATCTTCCCTAACCAAGTAATCAAGGTTAACGAGAAAAGTTCAGAATCAACTACAGAATACACTGTAGTAGCAGGAGATACTTTAGGTGAAATCGCAGCTAAATACGATGTAACTGTATCTCAATTAAAAGCATGGAACAACTTATCTTCAGATCTAATCATTGTTGGACAAACTTTATCATTACAAGCACCAGCTCAATCAGCTGAGCCAGCCAAAGCGCCTGTAGCACAACAAGCGCCAGTTCAACAAACTCAAGAACAAGTTGCAGCTCCAGCTCAACAACAAAGCTACCAAGCGCCTGTTCAATCTTACCAAGCGCCAGCACAACAAACATATAAAGCACCAGCTCAACAATCATACCAAGCGCCAGCTCAAAAAGTTAGAACTACTCAAACTTCAACAGCTAGCACTGGTGGATCTACTAAAGCTCAATTCTTAGCTGCTGGTGGTTCAGAAGCTATGTGGAATGCAATTGTATTACCAGAATCAAGTGGTAATCCAAATGCAGTTAACCCAGCTGGATACCGTGGTCTTGGCCAAACTAAAGAATCTTGGGGTACTGGTTCAGTAGCTACACAAACTAAAGGTATGTTAAACTACGCTAAAAGCCGTTACGGTTCAGAATCAGCTGCTATTGCTTTCCGTCAAGCTAACGGATGGTGGTAAGCCACACACTTTAATCTAAAGTGGCTATAAATTAATTTATCCAATCGCCTAGGAAATATCCTAGGCGATTTTTTAATTTGACCACAATACGTCTATTTGATAATCTTAAATAAACTGAATATATGAGTGACTGCTAGGGGCGCCAATTGGCTGAGATGATTTAATTCAGTCCCTTAACACCTGATTTGGATAATGCCAACGTAGGAAAGTGGTCGATGAACGTTTTTACAACTATTAATTGACCTCTTTCTTATGAAAGAGGTCATTTTTTATGAAGTTATAGATAAAAGGATTATAAATATAAATTTGAGGTGGATTACAATGAAAAAACCGAATATAGCATTAACGATTGCTGGAACGGACCCAAGTGGTGGAGCGGGTATTATGGCAGATTTGAAGTCATTTCATGCGTCAGGCGTTTATGGAATGGCAGTTGCTACTAGTATCGTTTCTCAAAACAGTCTAGGTGTACAAGATGTTTACCATTTACCTGTTGAAGTTATTGAAAACCAATTAAAAAGTGTCTTTGATGACGAAGTACCACATGCTATCAAAACAGGTATGATTGCATCAGAAGAAATGATGCAATCGATTAAACCATTTATTGAACAATCTGGTAAGCCGTATGTAATTGACCCAGTCATGGTTGCTAAAAGTGGTGATGCGCTAATGGGTGATGAAGGGAAAGGGAAACTTAAAGAAATATTATTACCATTAGCTACAGTTGTTACACCAAATATTCCAGAAGCAGAAGATATTACTGGATTTAAAATTCAAACTGAAGAAGAAATTAAAAAAGCTGGTGCATTTTTCTTAAATGAAATTGGATCTAAAGGTGTCGTTATAAAAGGTGGGCATCTGGAAGGTGATGCAATCGACTATTTATTTACTGAAAATGGTGTGAAAAGTCGGAAAAGTGAAAGATTTAATACGAAACATACACATGGAACAGGTTGTACATTTAGTGCAGTGATAACAGCAGAATTAGCTAAAGGTCATACAATTGAAGAAGCGGTAGAAGTAGCTAAAAGATTTATTACTTTAGCTATTCAATATACACCTGAAATAGGCAAAGGTAGAGGTCCAGTAAACCACTTTGCATATCAAAAGATAGAGGGATTAGATTATGAGTAAATTAACAAATATTAGAGAAAATAGTCTATTAATCGTATGTTATACAAATGATGTTGTTAAAAACTTTACAGCTAATGGTTTAATTTCATTAGGTGCGAGTCCAGCAATGAGTGAAGAACCTGAAGAAGCAGAAGAATTCTCAAAAGCAGCAGGTGCTTTTCTTCTTAACATAGGCACGATTACGACTGATAAAGCTTATGATATGAAGCAATATGCTGAAATTATGCATCAAAGTGATGTTCCAGTAGTTCTAGATCCAGTTGCTGTTGGTGCATCACAATTAAGAAAGACTTTTTGTACGACATTATTAAATGATGAAGTAGTTGATGTTATAAGAGGCAATGCATCAGAAATATTAGCGCTTATAGAAGAAGATACGATTATGAAAGGTACAGATAGTGATGATACGCTTGATGCTGTTAAAATTGCGAAAAAAGCACATCAACAATTAAAGCTACCGATTATCATAACTGGTAAAGTCGATGTCATTGCATGTCATAATAAAATCATTGAATTGCACAATGGTAGTGAGATGTTAACGAAAGTAACTGGTGGAGGTTGTTTATTAGGTGGGGTAATTGCTGCATTCTTATCTCATGAAAAAAACATCACAATAGACGTATTAGAAGAAGCATTATCAACATATAATATTGCAAGTGAGTTGGCATATCAACAACCTGGAGCACATTTACCTGGTACATTCCAAATTTCGTTTATAGATCAACTGAATGTTATAACAGAAGAAATTGTTAAAGAGAAAAAGATTGTGAAAGAAGTGAACTAAATGTTTGATCCAAAAACGTTAAAAGTATATTTTATAGCAGGCAGTCAAGACATTACTGATGGTAATCTTATAAGAGTTGTTGAAGAAGCTTTAAAGGCAGGCATCACGATGTTTCAGTTTCGTGAAAAAGGTAAGACGAGTAAAAAAGGGGCAGAAAAAGAAGCCCTTGCGCAATCTTTATTTGAGCTTTGCAAGCAATATCAAGTTCCATTTATCGTTAATGATGATGTAGATTTAACAATTAAATTAAATGCTGATGGTATTCATGTTGGACAAGATGACCGAAACGTATCTGATTTTAAAGATAAGTTTAAAGACAAAATCATTGGCTTGAGTGTTGCAAATAAAATGGAATATGATCAATCTGATATATCCGAAGTGGATTATATTGGAACCGGACCTATACATTCTACAAATTCTAAAGCTGATGCAGGAGAAGAAGGTGGATATCAAATGATTGAGAACATGAGAAAAATCAATCAAAATATTCCTATCGTTGCAATCGGTGGCATTACTGAAGTTGATGTACAACCGCTTATTAAAGCTGGCGCAAATGGTGTAAGTGTTATTTCTGCTATAGCGAAAAGTCAAAATATTGAACAAACTGTGAAGGGCTTTCATAAACAGTATAAAAATATTTGATAAAATTAATATATTGATTTATGTTGTCGCTATTCTATGATAGAATGAGTTTTATGTGAGTATATCAATAGAGGTGGAAAAATGAAGAAAAAAGCTTTATGGCCATTATTATTTGGTGTAATGGTTGTGCTAGCTGGTTGTGATTATTCTAAACCTGAGAATAGGGATGGATTCTTTTATAATACATTCGTAAAACCGATGGATAGTGTTATTCATTGGCTTGGTACAAATTTGAATCACGATTATGGTCTAGCTATTATTGTTATAACATTAATTGTTCGTTTTGCGTTATTCCCATTTATGATGAAGACGTACAAGAATCAAAAGTTAATGCGTGAAAAAATGAAACTTGCTAAACCTGAAATGGAAGCAATTCAAGAAAAAGTTAAACGTGCTCGTACTCAAGAAGAAAAAATGGCAGCCAATCAAGAAATGATGGCATTATACAAAAAACATGGTATTAATCCTATGAACATGGGTTGTTTACCAATCGTTATACAAATGCCAATCGTCATGGGATTATTCTATGTATTAAAATATCCTACTGAAGGCGGAATTACAGAATATCCGAATTTCTTATGGTTTAATTTAACTGAACCTGATTTAATTATTACGATCATTGCAGGTATCATTTATGCATTACAAGCATTTGTTTCTATGAAGTATGCGAATGTTCCAGATGAACAGAAAAATATGATGAGAATGATGATGTTTATTTCTCCAATTATGATTATTTGGATGTCATACATTTCAGCATCTGCATTAGGTTTATACTGGGCAGTCGGTGGTGCATTCTTAGTTGTTCAAACATGGTTAGGTAATGTCTTCTATAACAACAAAGTTGAAGAAGAAATGAAACCAATCATTGAAGCACATGAAAGAAATCAACAAGAAGCTAACAAAGAGAAGAAACCAGCTAAACTCGTATCTAATAAAAAGAAAAAGAAATAAAAGCAAAAAAACAAACTAATCATCGTGATTAGTTTGTTTTTTTAGTGACATCCCATTCTTTATAAAATTGTTTTAAAAAGTTTTCCATAAATAGATGACGTTCTTCAGCGATTTGTTTGCCTCGTTTAGTATTCATTAAATCTTTTAATAATAATAATTTTTCGTAAAAATGATTGATTGCCGTATTCGGTTCATCATGATATTGACCTTCTTGTAGATCATTTAAATTACGCGGTTGTTGAGAAGAGATATGCATAGGTTCTTTAAAATGACCGGCATATTGAAATGTTCTAGCTATTCCTATCGCGCCAATCGCATCTATACGGTCTGCGTCTTGAACGATCTTTCCTGCTAAGCTTGTAAGTTTACCTTCATTTTTACCACCATTATAACTAACATACTTTAGAATATGGATAATCTCTATTTGAATCGTTTCGCTTATATCCATGTCATTCATCCATTGATAAAGTTGTTGCCACGCTGTATTCGCATCTTTGAATAATTTCTTATCAACAGCATCATGTAGTAAACTTGCTAATTCAACTACGAATAAATCCACGTCCTCAAACTGTGCAATATCTAGAGCATGATGTCTTACTCTTAGAATATGCTCAAAGTCATGACCAGTCGTATCGTTTTGGTGTAATGTTCTAACATATGATTCTGCTTCTTTAATAATCTGTTCTTTATTCATATCTTTCTCCTTAAAAAAACAGGTAGAAAAGTTTGATCAATCATCTCTTCTACCTGTTTAGAATTTATAGTAAAGGTGATAGTAAACGTGCTATACCTTCTTTTAATTTAATCCACGTGCTTCTATTTTCATATCTTTCAACTGTTAATAATGATGAATGTGTCATATCATTCTCATAAGCTAATCGTGAATTCTTTGCGATTTCTTCGTCGTAAATAAAGGCATTAACTTCGAAGTTTAATACGAAGCTTCTATTATCCATGTTTGCTGTACCAATACTTACAACTTCATCATCTATGGCCACCATCTTCGTGTGTATAAAGCCTTTTTCATAAATATGAACTTTGACGCCAGCTTTTATTAATTCTCCGACATTGGCAAATGTTGCCCAATAAACAAATGGGTGATCGGGCTTATTAGGAATCATCACATTAACATCTACGCCTGATAGGGCAGCAATCTTAATCGCATCTAAAAATGATAAATCTGGAATGAAATAAGGTGTTTGAATGTAAATATGCTTTTTAGCTTCAGATATCATTTTTAAATAACCATATTTGATTTGTTCCCATTCTTCATCGGGGCCACTTGATGCAATTTGAATACCAACTTTTCCGCCAGACTCAACATCAGGGAAATATTTGGGTTCATAGCGCATCTTGTCACGTGTAGATTGAGAGTTCCAGTCCAACATAAACCTAAGCTGTAATGCATTGACTGAGTCGCCTTCTAATCTTAAGTGCGTATCACGCCAATAACCAAATTTTTTATCTAAACCTAAATATTCGTCTCCTACATTAAAGCCGCCTACGTAACCAACTTTTCCATCAATCACAACAATCTTTCTATGGTTACGGTTGTTCATTCTAAAGTTAATGAGTGGTAGTTTAGAAGGAAAGAAACTTGCAACTTCTCCACCTTGAGCTCTAAATTTTTTAAATGAAGATAAATTTAATTTTCGAGAACCCATATCGTCGTATAACATTTTAACTTCTAATCCTTCTTGAAGTTTCTTTTCAAGTTCAAATAAGATCTTTTTACCTAAGTTATCCTTCTTAAAGATATAATATTGAATATGAATATATGACTCAGCTTTTCTAATATCTTCAATAAGTGCATCGAATTTATCATGTCCATCTGTAAACATTTCAACTTTGTTATCAGTCGTTAAGAAGGCTGAGTTATTGTAAAGCAACATATGAATCAGATGCTTATAATTAGAAATCTCAGGCTTATCAATTTCGAAATTATTTTCATCAATTGCTTTGATTTGTTCATTTATGATGTGTTCAAGACCTATTTTATCTTGTTCATCTAAGTTGAAAATACTCTTTCTTTGAATTTGTCTCCCAAATAGCAAGTAAAGTATAAATCCTAATATCGGAACAAATAAAAGCACTAACAACCAAGCCCAAATTGCACCAGCTTCTCTAGGTTCTAAGAAAATGATAATAAATCCAAACACAACATTCAGAATAAATGCTGTAATAAGTAGCACTGATACTATGATGGAAAAATCAAATGAAAAATATGAGAAGTAGTTCATATCAATGCCTCCGTTTCTTTATCTTAAACTAGTATAATACATTTAAATTAAAATTGAAAAGGTTGTATTTGACCCTTCTAAAACATATGCATATAATGATTATGAAAAGGCATCAGTTAAAATATCATTTAAATATATAGGAGTGTTATAAATGAAAGAACAAATCATTAATGTTGAAGGTATGTCTTGTGGACATTGCAAACAAGCAGTTGAGGAATCAGTAGGCCAATTAATCGGTGTAAAAGAAGTTGTTGCTAGTCCTGATGATAATCAAGTACGTGTCGTTTATGAAGATCCTGCAAGTATCGATAATATCGAAAATGCTATTTTCGATGCTGGATATGAAGTTGTTTAAGATATCATTCATATAATTATTATAAAAAAATAACAAATTAAACAAAAAAATAACAATATAGGCCGAATGAACTATAGTCAAACTACTTAATTTAGAGTAGAATGAACTTAAGGTAATTAAATTGAATAAGAGGTGGTACCCATGAATCAACCTAAGTCAAAGGTAAAGAATGTGGTCAAACTTTTATCATCATTAGGCGTAAACATAACAGAAACTAAGTCACGATTAGAAATAATGCGTAGTTTGCCGAATGTTGCAACTAACAAGTTGAAATAAATGGGTAAACTAAAAACCGCGTCCTCAAATTGAGGATGCGGTTTTTTATATGCCGGCTTTTTGGTCGGATTCAGTAAATTTCTCTTTTTCGTGGTAATAGATAGATAGTAATATACCGACACCTGCCATTAATGACCATAAAGCTGAACCACCATAACTTATAAATGGTAATGGGATACCTGTGATAGGTAGTAATTGAATGGTCATACCGATATTTTGTACAACGTGGAATAGTACGAATGATAAATATCCGATTATAAATACTACATTAAAAGGATGACGTGTCGTAGTAGCCATTCTAATTAAGTGTATGAATAACGCTAAGAAAATAATCAGTACAGCCATCGTTCCAATAAATCCAAATTCTTCACCAATGATTGAAAAAATAAAATCGGTATGATTCTCAGGGATATAAACTTCACCGTTATTTAAACCTTTACCAAATATTTGACCAGAACCAATGGCTTTTAATGATTCTGTTAAATGGTATCCATCACCTGAACTGTATGCATATGGATCTAGCCAAGAATTAATACGTCCTAATTGATACGTCTTAATACCTGAAACTTTCTCAATCACATTTGGTTTAAAAATCATTAATAAAATGATACTTGAACCAATTCCGAATAAAGCGATAAATGCTGGTGCGAGTATTCTCCATGTCACGCCAGAAACAACAACGATACCAAGAATGATCGCAATTAATACAAGTGTTGTCCCTAAATCATTTTGCAAAAGTATTAATAACATTGGTACTAATGAAGTTAAACCAATTTTTAGTAATAAATTAAAGTCTCTTGATAATGATTTGTTGTAAGTAAATCTATTATGTTGATAGATAACATTAGCTAGCGTAATAATTAAAATGATTTTCATAAACTCAGATGGTTGGATACTGACAGGTCCTAGTCTATACCAACTTTTAGCACCATTAATAATAGGTGTAAAGCTAGATTCAGGCAGGATTAATAGTCCAACTAATGATAAGTTTCCAATTATGTATATAATCCAAACATATTTTCTCAGTGTCTTTGGAGATATGAACATTAAGGCAATGGCTAAAATAAAACCAAGCACATAGTATAAGACTTGTTTAAGTAAAAAGTTTGTTTCATATTGTCCGCCAGACATTGCAGAATTGATTATTAAACAACTCGTTCCAAATAAGATAAGAATAATCGTAATTAATCGCCAATCTATTCTTTCTAGAAACGATTTATTTAATGTACGAGTAGAAGTTTCCATTAAAAGACTCCTTTAATTAACACTAAATTTCATAATTTTCATTATAACTTGATTGTACATAAAGTGATACATTTTTGCTATTCAGAAAAGCGTTATTTTTAAAATAGTCATGTTGATACGTGCAACAATAGCTAAAAACATGATAAAATATAGGCTAATAATCTACTTGGAGGCTTATATATGTCTAAAAAAAATATTTGCATTATATATGGTGGGAAAAGTGCAGAGCACGATGTATCAATTTTAACGGCTCAAAATGTGATCAATGCAGTTGATCTATCTAAATACATAATTGATATTATTTATATTACAAATGATGGGGATTGGATTAAAAGCGAGCAATCTATCGATGGAAAAGTCGAAGATATAGAACAATTAAAATTATCAAGCGAAACATTAACACCGATATCTAAATTATTAGAAGCGAGTAATGATGGAAACGCATATAGCGCAGTATTTCCTTTATTACACGGCCCTAACGGAGAAGACGGTACAATTCAAGGTTTATTTGAAGTATTGGATATTCCTTATGTTGGTAATGGTGTACTTGCAGCATCAAGTTCTATGGATAAATTAGTGATGAAACATTTATTCGCTCACAGAGGATTACCTCAATTACCATATGTAAGTTTCTTAAAAAGTGAATACGAGAAATATGAACATAATATAGTGGAGCTTATTCAAAATAAACTTGAATATCCTGTATTCGTTAAACCAGCAAATTTAGGATCTAGTGTTGGTATTAGTAAATGTACGAATAAAGAAGAATTAATTTCTGGTATTGAAGAAGCATTTCAATTTGACCGTAAACTTGTTATCGAACAAGGTGTTGATGCAAGAGAAATTGAAGTAGCCGTATTAGGAAATGATTATCCAGAAACAACTTTACCAGGTGAAGTTATTAAAGATGTACAATTTTATGATTATAAATCGAAATATAAAGATGGCAAAGTTAAACTTCAAATACCTGCTGATGTAGATGAAGAAACAGCAACAACTTTAAGAAATATGGCTATTGAAGCTTTTAAAGCAACAGATTGTTCTGGATTGGTAAGAGCAGACTTCTTCTTAACAGAAGATAATACAATTTATATTAATGAAACAAATGCAATGCCAGGATTTACACAATACAGCATGTATCCATTACTATGGGAGAACATGAACTTAAGCTATACAGAGCTTATAACTAAGTTGATTGAACTTGCTATTGAACGATACGATAACAAGAAGAATATCAAATATAAAATTGACTGAGGGTAAATAGAATGAATATTAATTTATGTAAAATTAAAGAGTGGATTGATTGTGACATTCAAGACGAATACCTTGATGTCGTTGTTCAAGGTACATGTATAGACTCAAGAAAAATTGCTAAATCAAATTTGTTTATACCATTTAAAGGTGAAAATGTAGATGGTCATAAATTTGTACGTCAAACACTTGATGATGGTGCAGGTGCATCATTTTGGCAAAAAGATGTACCAAATCCGCCAGAAGGACCCATTATTTTTGTTGATGACACTTTAGCAGCATTACAAAGTTTAGCTAAAGCATATTTGAAATATGTAAATCCTAAAGTTGTGGCAATTACTGGTTCAAATGGTAAAACAACAACTAAAGATATGGTTGAATGTGTGTTGAATAAATCATTTAAAGTTAAGAAGACACAAGGAAATTATAATAATGAGATTGGTTGTCCATTGACGATACTAGACTTAGATGAAGATACTGAAGTATCCATTCTAGAAATGGGTATGAGTGGATTTGGTGAAATTAGTGAATTAACACATTTAGCTGAACCTGATGTTGCCATTATCACGAATATTGGTGAGTCTCATATGCAAGATTTAGGTTCTAGAGAAGGTATTGCAAAAGCCAAATTTGAAATTACAGAAGGTCTAAAAGATAAAGGACTATTCATATACGATGGTGATGAACCATTACTTAAACCTTTCGTATCTGAAATGAAACATGACAAACTATCTGTAGGGATAGCGAATGATAATGATGTGATTATCAAAACGAATCAATCATCAAGTCATGGTATCAATTTTCAATTGAATAATAGTCATTTCATTTATCATTTAAATATATTAGGTGAACACAATGTTAAAAATGCCACATATGCAATACAAGTTGCTAAACATTTAGGTGTAACAGAAGACGTTATTCAAAGTTCTCTAGATGATCTTGTATTAACGGATATGCGCATGCAAAGAATTGAAACTAACCAATATGGTTTACTCATTAATGATGCCTATAATGCAAGTCCAACAAGTATGAAAGCAGCAATTGATACTCTGCATAATATGGAACAAACGGATAAGACACTTATTCTTGCGGATGTATTAGAATTAGGTGAAATGAGTAAAGAGATGCATGAGCAAGTTGGCTATTATTTAGAACATAAAGCTATACAAACGTTAATCACATATGGTGAAGAAGCGGCTCATATATCAAATATTGCGAAAGCATATATACCTGAAACTTATCACTTTGAGCATAAAGAGGAAATAACAGACTATTTAAAAAATCAATTAAATGAAGACTCTATCACTTTGTTTAAAGGTTCTAGAGGTATGTCACTCGAAACGATTATTAACGCGCTAATATGAAATTAGGTATCCTGTTTTTACATGGTTATACAGGTGGTCGTTATGAGTTATTACCATTAATTGAATATTTGAGTAGTCGCTATGATTTTATAATTGAAGCACCAGAATACCCAGGACATGGCTTGAATTTATTGATTAAAGATACAAATGAAGATATGTGGTTTGAGCGAGCGAAACAATCTTATGAAATATTAAGAAAGAAATCAGATAAAGTCATTGTGATTGGATTTTCAATGGGTGGCATAATTGCAGGTTTGTTAGCTAAAATTAAACAACCCGATCAATTAGTGTTAATTGCACCAGCTTTTGAAAATATCAATATACAATACTTGGTGAAGTCTCCTTATACATTTATCAATAATATGAGATATGCAGATTTGAAGATTCTTGATTTTATGGTGAGACGTACAATCAAAATAAACTATAAATCATTTGTGGCATTTAAAAAATTACAGCAAAGTGCGCTATATGTTCCAGAACAAATAGCATCAAAAACGTTAATCATACATGGCACAATAGATGGTCTCGTTCCAATTGAGAAATCGAGAAATTTAGTGAAGAGAATAAAGCATGCACGTTTAGTTGAAATTGATAAAGGACCACACGAAATTTGTTTATCAAAAGTTAATTATAAAGTTTTTTATGAAGTTGAAAAATTTATATTTAAAAATAAATAAAGAAGTGAAACTGTACTAAATCCCTTTTTAGTGCAGTTTTTTTATGTTTTTGTTTATGAAAATTAAATGTAAACGACGATTTAATCGCATTGCGCTATTGGTAAAAGGGTGGTAGTATATAGAAGTTGAATAAAAAAGACGAGATGAATTAACTATATAAAAGGAGAATTATTTTGCAAAAATTTAAAGAGTTAGGTATTTCTGAAGCTACCTTAAATGCTTTGGACAAAATGGGATTTACTGAACCAACACCAATACAAATCGAAAGTATTCCACATACATTACAAGGTACGGACGTGCTAGGACAAGCACAAACTGGAACAGGAAAAACTGGTGCATTTGGTATTCCATTAATTGATAAAGTAGCAGATAAACAAGGTGTACAAGCATTGATTCTTGCACCAACACGTGAATTAGCAAACCAAGTGGCAGAGCAATTACGTAGTTTTAGTAAAGGACAAAACGTAAGTGTCGTAACTGTATTCGGTGGTATGCCAATAGACAGACAAATCAAATCACTTAAAAAAGGTCCACAAATCGTAGTAGGTACACCGGGACGTGTGATTGACCACTTAAATAGAAGAACATTAAAAACAGAATCAATTTCTACATTGATCTTAGATGAAGCAGATGAAATGATGAACATGGGCTTTATAGATGATATGAGATTTATAATGTCTAAACTTCCATCTGAAAATCGTCAAACATTACTATTCTCAGCAACAATGCCAAAAGCTATTCAAGAATTGGTTCAAAAATTCATGAAGAGTCCAAAAATTGTTAAAACAATGTCTAACGAATTGTCAGATCCACAAATTGATGAATTCTACACAATCGTTAAAGAATTAGAAAAATTCGAGACATTTACGAATTTATTAGATGTTCAAAATCCTGAATTAGCAATTGTCTTCGGTCGTACGAAACGTCGTGTTGATGAATTAACAAGTGCTTTAATCACTAAAGGATACCGTGCTGAAGGTTTACACGGTGACATTACACAAGCTAAACGTTTAGAAGTATTGAAAAAATTCAAAAATGATCAAATCGATATTTTAGTAGCTACAGATGTTGCAGCTCGTGGATTAGATATTTCTGGCGTAAGTCACGTTTATAACTTTGATATCCCTCAAGATACTGAAAGTTATACACACCGTATTGGTCGTACAGGTAGAGCGGGTAAACAAGGTGTTGCCGTTACATTTGTAAATCCAATCGAAATGGATTATATCCGTCAAATCGAAAGAGCTAATAAACGTCAAATGAGCGCTTTACGTCCACCAACACCTGGTGAAGTTATGAAAGCGAAAGAATCAGATGTTAAAGATAAAGTTAAAGGTTGGGTAGAAAGTCCAATCGAAGGCCGTATTGAAAAAATTGCTGAATCATTAATTAAAGAATACGGTGACCAAAAATTAGTTGCTGCATTATTACAAGAGTTAATCACTTCTAACAACGATGCAGAAATTCAATTAACATTTGAAAAACCATTATCTAAAAAATCTAATCATAGAGGCAAACAAGGTAACCGTGGTGGTAACTCACGTGGTAAATCTAGAACTAGATTTGATGGTAAAAATAACAAACGTCGCGGAAATGATAAAAACAATCAATTTGACCGTAACAAAGGTAAAAACAATAAACCAAACAAACAACGTTCAAAAAAACAATTCTCAGGTAGAACATTTGCTGAGCATTCAAAATAAAAACTAAACAAGAAGTGTGTGTAATCTCTAAGGTTACGCACACTTTTTTTATGATATAATACACGTAAATTGAACGATAGAGGAGATTATATGTATAAACCAATACCCGAACATAAAATGCCAAAACAGTCTATAAAATATGAGTATGTAAATCATATTATAAATGTCATAGTTATCTTAGTTTTGTACAGTATATTTGTATTTTTATGGCATAAATATGATTGGTGGACATTTCTCATTTATATTGTGACACCGATTGCGCTGTTGATCATTGCGATAGGATTTATAAGTCCGATCATACGACTTAAAAGAACATCTTTTGAAATTGGAGAATGGTATATTGAAGTACAAAGCGGGCTTTATTATCAAAAGCGATTTGTACAACCATATGACAGAATACAATATGTAACGATAAAGCACGGACCGATTTCAAGATTGTTTAACATTTACTTTGTCGTTGTTGTAACAGCAGGTAATTTAGAAGTGTTACCAATGGTCAACCGAGAGATAGCTGACCAAACGAGATTAAATATCATGACTAAGGTTAAAGAGGTGATTGATGATGTTTGATCCTCAAAAATTACATCCAATATCTTATGTTAGTGGCTTTTTAGCCAGTTTAAAAGAAAATGTATTTCCATTAATAATCGCTGTGTTTATTGTTGTAACACGCGGACTTGATAATTTTTGGGACCTTACATTTCCAATTGTTCTTTTAATTTTTTCACTTATAAGTAGTATTTTTAAAGCAATTAAGATTTACAATACACGTTATTGGATTGAGAATGATCAATTGATTATGACTTGGGGTGTCTTTTCAAAAAATCGTAAAGAGTTAAATATTGAAAGGATTCAGTCTGTTGATACTTCTCAAAATATTGTACATCAGTTGTTAGGTGGTGTGAGTTTAAGTATTAAAACGCCGAGTGATGGTATTGAATTAGATACGATTACGAAGTCACAAAATGATAGTCTTTCAAAATATTTAAAAGAAAGAAAATATGCTATTAAAAATAAAGAGCAAAGCGAAGATGAGTTAAACGAGGAACATGGAACGTCGTCTGATTCTGATCAACATGATGTCATTAATGAAAAAGAAGAAGTCGTGTTCTTTAGATTATCTACTAAAGATTTATTGAAGATGAGTTTTACAAGTGGTGGCATTTTGATTGTTTTTGCGGCACTTGGCTCATTACTTGGATTTTTCACGCAAATAATCGATATCGAGGATTACATCAGTCCACTGATTAATCAAGTTGTTAATCTAACATTTGTTATCATATCAATCACACTATTATTTATTATATTGAGTTATGTCATTGGATCACTTATTGTATTTATTAAAAATTATAAATATCAATTAACATTTGATGGGGAACTTTTAACGGTTAAATATGGTTTGTTAACTGTTCAAAAGCGTACCGTTCCAATTAGAAGAATACAAGCATTAAAAGAAGAAGAATCTATATTCAGAAGAGTGATCGGATACACTAAAATATCAGCGATAATTACTTCAGATGGACATTTTGAAAATGGAGAAGATAGTGATGTCGGTACTGTTACAATCTTGCCATTTATGAAGAAGAAAGAAGCATATCAATTACTTGAAGATATTATTCCGCAATTTCAGTTTCATTCCGTTAAAAAAGGCTTACCTAAACAAGGTATTCGTAGAAGAGTGTTCATCCCGACAATTATTTTATTGTTAATTGTGATACCTATTCAAATATATTTATGGTCTTATACTTGGATGATCGGATTAGTAATATTCTTGGTTATGCTATTTTATGCAAGTATCATTACGTTGAAATCTGGATATAAAATTTATGACGACTCAATCGTCATACTTAATGCAACACCGTTTGTATATACAACAATTTGGGCGAATAGAAATAAGATATTAACTTTTGAATTACATAAAAATCCAATTATTAAACGTAAAAATATTGCACATTTCACAATTCAAATAGCATATGGAAATGGTGTGTTGTCTAAAGGATTAAGATTTATTAATAAACAAGATACGTTAAATGTTTATAAATGGTATAAAGATAAAGGAGGTCACGTAGATGCTTCCTAGATATAGAATGGATAAAAAGGGAATGGTCGTTGAACGTATTGGATCGCTCATTACAATTTCAATACTCATCATTATATTAATCGTCATGGCAGTAATTTTTAATTTATGGTGGACGACAGCTTCAAAATGGTTTCTGCTTATTCCAGTAGTGCTCATCTTGGTAATAGCTATATATGGTTTAATCATCCAGCCTTATTACATGTATAGAAATTTCAGATATGAAATAAATGATGATGAAATAAACATTAAATCAGGTGTTTTTATGATTAGAGAAACAACGATACCTATGGGTAGAATTCAAAATGTTGATTTATATGAAGGATTCATAATGAGAAAGTTTAACCTGGCTAATATTACATTGTCTACAGCTGGAGGGAATCGAACGATTCAATATTTAAATAAAGAAAAAGCCAATCGTATTAAACACACGATACAAAATAGAATTGAAAAATGATTTTAATCAGTGAAAATGAAGGTGTTAACGATGATTCAAGGTGTCGGTATAGATTTAGTCGAAATAGAACGTATACAAGATTGGTATACGAAACGACCAGAAATGGTTAATAAAATTTTAACAAAAGATGAAATAAATATTTTTAGCAAAATTAAATTAGAATCGAGAAAAATCGAATTTATCGCTGGTAGATTTGCTGTGAAGGAAGCATTTAGTAAAGCGATGGGTACTGGTATTGGTAAAAAATACGGCTTTCATTCGATTAATTGTTTACCAGATGAAAATGGAAAACCAGAAATTATATGTGAAGGGTATCGTGTTCATCCGTCCATTACACACACAAAACATTATGCAGAAGCCATTGTGATTATAGAAAATATTAAGCAAGATTGATTTCTATATGATAAAATACAAATATTATAAGAGGAGGTGCCTTGCTGTTGTCCGAAAAATATTATAGGCCAACTTATATCAACGTCGATTTAAAGGCAATACTAGAAAATTATCAAGCAGTAGGAAGACTTCATCCAAATAAGAAGATTATGGCAGTCGTTAAGGCAAATGGGTACGGATTAGGAAGTGTACCAATTGCGACTTACTTAATGAATGAAGGTGTAGACTTCTTTGCAGTTGCGACATTAGATGAAGCAATTGAATTAAGAATGCATGGTATTAAAGCCAAAATATTAGTTCTCGGCGTTATTAATACTAAAGATATTAATAAAGCTGTTCAACATAGAGTTGCATTAACCGTTCCATCAGAACAATGGTTAGATGATGCAATAGAATCAATAGATGATGATTCTGATAAACCTTTATGGATGCACGTAAAAATAGATACAGGCATGGGTAGAATTGGATTAAAAGATATTGAAACTTACCAACATGTCGTTCATAAAATAGAACAGCATGAACGCCTTATATTTGAAGGTGTGTATACGCACTTTGCTTCTGCAGACGAACCAAATGATTTCTCTAAAAAGCAATATGAATTATTTGAAGAATTTGTAGAGTCTTCTCAAACACCTGAATATATACATGCTCAAAATTCAGCAGGTGCCTTAAGATATGATGCTTCTATTTGTACAGCTGTTAGATTTGGTATTTCATTATATGGATATTATCCATCAAAATATATTCAAGAAATTTCTAATTTAAAATTAAAGCCTTCTGCACAATTAATAACAGAAGTCGTTCAAACAAAATATTTAGAACCAGGCGAAACAGTGAGTTATGGTGCAACATTTACTGCTGGTGAACGTATTAAAGTGGCCACATTACCAATAGGTTATGCAGATGGTTACTTAAGAAAGATGCAAGATACACTTGTGAATGTAAATGGTGTGAATTGTCCCGTCATAGGTAGAGTATGTATGGATCAAACGATGATTAAAGTACCAGATGATGTTCAAACAGGTGATAAAGTCATTCTCATGGATAATGATGTTGATTCAGAACAATCAGCAGAAAAGATTGCTGAAGCACAAGATACCATTAATTATGAAGTACTTTGCAACTTGAAAAAGAGATTACCACGTATCTATCATGATGGTGAAAATATTGAAATTACGAACGAATTATTAAAATAGCATAGTCAAATAGAGTTACATTTGTTATGATATTAATAACTTAATCAACAAAATTTACATTTATTTTATCAGGAGGTATTTGTTATGACATCTTTAACGCAAAATCGTACACAAAGTTTAGAACAAACACTGAAAGAAGGCTACCGTTCAATGGCCGATTTAAATCTCTCCCTTGCATCTGAAGCATACTATAGTGAATGTGAAGCTTGTGATTCAAATGAATCGCATTTAGCCTCTCAGCAAGGTGAATAAATGAGAAGAGGAGATGTATATCTCGCAGATCTTTCACCAGTTACAGGTTCTGAACAAGGGGGAACAAGACCAGTCGTAATTATCCAGAATGATACAGGTAATCGATATAGCCCGACTGTGATTGTTGCAGCAATTACTGGTAAGATAAATAAAGCCAAAATTCCCACTCATGTAGAAATTGAGGCAGCGAAATATAAATTAGACAGAGATTCCGTAATTTTGCTTGAACAAATCAGAACTATTGATAAAAAACGCTTGAAAGAAAAATTAACATATTTATCTGATGCAAAGATGAAAGAGGTTGATACTGCTATTGCCATCAGCCTCAATCTAACTTTGCAACAAAAATTTGATACATTAGGTAATACATAATGAAATTGTTTTAAAAGAATCAATATTACTTTAAAACGTCTTCCGCTTTAGGATTAACCTAAAGCTTTTTTAGTATATTTGAAACGAGGTGACTTCGTGTCAGAACAAAAGAAACAACAGTATCTTCAATTATTACTTGATTATGTTCAAACAAATGATGACGAAATTTTATCATCTTGCCAAACATTTTCAACTGAGGCCATTGAAGATAATGTTTCACCAGAGGAGATAGTACAATTACATGTAAATATTATGGAACAGGAACAAGAACTGACTAAAGAACAAATCATTCGTTCATTTGATGTTCTTTTAGAAGTCATGATTGGCTATGGCTTTACATACCGTGATTATAAGAAGTTATTAAATAAGATTAAAATTCATGATAAAGAAATGGAAGTTGCGTCTAGTTTGCAACAAACGATGCTAAAGCCTCAAGTCCCTCAATTTGATAGTATTCAAATTGGGGCAATTTCTGTTCCAGCAGAAAAAGTAAGCGGAGATTATTTTAATTTAATTGATCATAATGATGGCACAATGAGTTTTGCAGTAGCAGATGTTATCGGTAAAGGTATACCGGCAGCATTAGCGATGAGTATGATTAAATTTGGCATGGATTCATACGGTCATTCTCAATTACCAAGTGACGGTTTGAAACGTTTGAATCGAGTTGTAGAAAAGAACGTTAATCAAAATATGTTTGTAACAATGTTTTATGGTCTATATGAAGAAATAAATAATATGCTTTATTATAGTTCTGCAGGTCACGAACCAGGGTACATATATAGAAGTCAGACTGGAGAATTTGAAGAAATGTCTGAACGAGGCATTGTACTTGGAGTTAATAAACATACACGTTATAAGCAGAGTGAAATAAAAATAGAATTACAAGATATGATTATCGTGTTTACTGACGGTGTAACAGAACTGCGCAATCAGCAAAATGAATTTATCAAAACGACAGATTTATTAAGTATGATTGATGAGTACAAACAACTGCATCCGCAAGACATTGTTCAAATCTTATATGAAGAACTAGTTAAACTACAGAATCCAAATAAAAGAGATGATTTAACGATATTAATTGTTAAAAGAGTTAAATAGGTGTAAGTTAAAAATATTTAAGATGTGTTAAATAAGATTAAACATTTTAAAAACGGGTAAAAATAAATGATGAAAGTCTAATACATTTAGGGGTGTAACAAGGAATGAATCTTAACATTGAAACTACTGAACATGAAAATTACTATGAAATTAAAGTTGGCGGAGAATTGGATGTGTACACTGCGCCTCAACTTCAAGACGTATTACAACCGATTAGACAAAAAGGAACACATGATATACATGTTAATTTGGAGAACGTAAGTTATATGGATTCTACTGGTTTAGGTTTGTTTGTTGGCACATTAAAATCACTCAATGAACATGATAAATCACTATATGTGCTTGGTGTATCTGATAGAATTGAGAGATTATTTGATATTACGGGTCTTAAAGAATTAATGCATGTCAACAAAGGAACGGAGGTATAATGAGATGACATCTAACTATGATTATATAGAGATGAGATTCCCTGCAGCTCCAGAATATGTTGGACTTGTCAGATTAACATTATCTGGCGTGTTTAATAGAGCTGGTGCTTCATATGAAGATATTGAAGATTCAAAAATTGCAGTGTCAGAAGCGGTAACAAATGCAGTGAAACACGCATATAGTGATAAAGTTGAAGGTGAAATATTAATAGGTTACCTTGTATTTGAAGATAAAATAGAAATCATTGTATCAGATTCAGGTAAAAGCTTTAATTATGAAGAAGCTAAAAAAGTGCTTGGACCATACCAAGAAAGTGATAATATCAATTTCTTGAGACAAGGTGGATTAGGACTATTTCTTATTGAGTCATTAATGGATGAAGTAAGTGTCCAAAAAGATGCTGGTGTTACAATAAGTATGACAAAGTATTTATCTAAAGAGCAGGTGCAAACACATGACGGAAGAGTCCAAAGTTTATAATGAAGTTTCTCCAGAAGACATTAATGCTTGGATAGCAGATTACCAAGAAAATGATAATAGTGAAGCTCAAGAAAAGCTAGTATTACATTATCAAAAATTAGTAGAATCTTTAGCATATAAATATTCCAAAGGCCAAGCACATCATGAAGATCTTGTTCAAGTTGGTATGGTTGGTTTATTAGGTGCTATAAAAAGATTCGATGTTTCATTTGAAAGAAAGTTTGAAGCATTTTTAATTCCAACTGTAATTGGTGAGATAAAGAGATATTTAAGAGATAAAACTTGGAGTGTACATGTACCTAGACGTATTAAAGAGATTGGTCCTAAAATAAAAAAGGCAAATGAAGAATTGACCAATGAATTGGGAAGGTCACCTAAAATTATTGAAATTGCAAATAGACTAGAAGTGACAGAAGAAGATGTCCTAGAAGCAATGGAAATGGGTCAAAGTTATAATGCCTTAAGTGTTGACTATTCTATCGAAGCGGATAAAGACGGATCGACCGTTACGTTGTTGGATATTATGGGAGAATCAGAAGAAGGTTATGATTTAACTGAAAAAAGAATGATATTAGAAAAAATTCTGCCTATTTTAACGGATAGAGAAAGAGAAATAATTCAATACACCTTTATTTCGGGCTTAAGTCAAAAAGAGACCGGAGAAAAAATAGGTCTCAGTCAAATGCATGTTTCAAGACTTCAAAGAACAGCAATAAAGAAATTAAAAGAAGCTGCAATGAAATAAATAATATATTTGAAGGAGGCTGGGACATAATGTAATGTCTCAGTCTTTTTCCTACGATTTGTCAACTACTACGTAGTAAAAAATATTTAAAATTGGCATCACTAAATAAGCCTTTATTATTTAATAATTTTTTCAATATGTTATGATTTATTTGAATAGATTATCAGTGTGGAGACAAGTGATAATCATATTCTTTATTATTTATAACTAGATAATGAATGGTTTTAAGTAGCTTGTTAACGCAAGCTATTGAAGCAGTCTTGTGGCCTTTGCCATTAGGCTGCTTTTTTAATTTGTAATAATAGTCGATAATATGATTTTTAAATAACCTTTGACCCAACAGGAAATTTTTAATGATTAAGTAAAATAATGATCTAGCATGTTTGTTTCCACGTTTGTTTATTTTATCTTTAAAATGCGTTTTACCAGACTGATATCTTTTTATATCAATGCCTACATATGCATTCAATTGTTTATGAGAATCAAAGGATTTGATGTCACCTAATTCGCCAATAATCATTATGGCTGTTAAATCACCAATGCCAGGAATAGATTTAATTATTTTAAATTCTTCGAATTCCTCAGCTAACACTAATAACCTTTGTTTTATAGAAGCATGCCGTTTCATTAGATTTAATAAATCTTCAATCACATAAATTAATTTATCTGTTAAAAATGAATCTTTAGAAACAGAAGGATAACTGACCATAGAGAACTCTACGAGTTTTTTTGCATATTGTGCTTTCTTTTTCTCTGATAGATTTTTTTCTGTACAACTATTAATTGTATTTTTTAGTTCTTCAATTTCATTAGAATCAACAAAGTCAGGATGTGGGAACTTACTAGCTACTTGTAAAGCCAATTTTGAATATCTATCCTTAAATAGGTTTTGTAATTCTGGAAAAGTCATATCTAGTAACTGAATCAATTGGTTTTTTAAGTAATTTTGTTGATTGTTAATTTCTTCATAGTATCTTGTCAGTTCTCTCAGTTTTACGTATTTTTCTTCCATTAAATTTCTAGAAGGTTTTTTATTTATATTTTTAGCTAAAACGGCAAGTTTATGTGCATCAGATTTATCTGTTTTCCAATTTCTTAAAGAATTAGTTAGTAATTTTGCCTCAAGAGGGTTAATTACACAAAATGAAATGTTGTTAACTGTACAGAATTTCTCTAACACTTTTGAATATATACCAGTAGCTTCAAATAAAAAATATACTCCTGCGAAATCCTTTATATATTTGTTTAGTGACTCAAAACCATTATTATCGTGGGTAATTTCAAATTCTTTAACAAATTCATTGTTTGAATAATGTGCAATAAAACTCTTTCCTTTTCCAACATCTATACCAAAATATTCGATAAAAATCACTCCTAAGTTATTAAATTTAAGAAGCTTTAACTTCACTTAGCCTTACTTAGTTCATTTTCCTGTACACGATCTCAAGGGACCCAACATACTAAAATCGAATTCATAAGGAGAGTGAAGTTCTCCAGTTTTTATTACGGATTCTTTGACCCTAAAATCTATTCGGAGTACTTCTCTCTTCTACTATTTCATATTCTTAAAATAAGTACCAACGGTATGAAAAAGAATATGAAAAAAGTAGCGAAGTTCATCTACCGTCGTAGATTACTTCGCTACTAATCTTAGTATGTTTTAGTATCTTGGCAGTAGCTGACTGAACCCGAAATGCGCTTGTAACAAGCTTTTTTTCAACTCTAGTCATCCTTGCCGGGGCGGGACTACGAAATTTTTTTATACAAATCAGATTTCTGTCCCGCTCCCTTCTTATTTCAAAATCAAAAATGGTTATATTCTATTTATGTTAAAATAAAATATAACTATTTTTAGGAGGCAATTATGAATCAAGAACTAATAGAAATCATAAAGAAAAATCATCCTTTTACAGAAAAACAAATTAAAACTGTACTAGAATTACTAGAAGATAAGAATACCGTGCCTTTTATAGCAAGATATAGAAAAGAATTAACTGGTGGTCTTGATGAAGTTGAAATTAAACAAATTGAAAATGAATATACATATGCACTTAACTTGCATAATAGAAAAGAAGAAGTCATCAGATTAATTGATGAACAAGGTTTATTAACAGATGATTTAAAAAATGATATTTTAAAACAAACAAAATTACAAAGAATAGAAGATTTATATCGACCATTTAAGAAAAAGAAAAAAACAAGAGCTACAGAAGCAAAACGTAAAGGTTTAGAACCTTTAGCTAAATGGATACTTGAAGGTACTTCTAATATTGATTTAGTAGAAGAAGCTTCAAAATATATTTCTGAAGAAGTTACATCTCATGAAGCTGCCATTAGAGGTGCACAAGATATTATAGCTGAAATGATTTCAGATGAGCCTAAATACCGTAAATATATTTTAAACAGTGTTGAAAGACAAGGTAAATTAGTGACTGAGAAGAAAAAGAAAGCTGAAGATGAGAAAAATATCTTTGAAATGTACTATACATATGAAGAACCAATTAAGAAAATAGTACCTCATAGAGTTCTGGCTATTAACCGTGGAGAATCAGAAGGTATATTGAAAGTAGGATTCGAAATAGATACTGCTTCATTAGAAAGTTATTTAACAACTCAATTTGTGAAAAAAGAACATAAACATATTGAAGTCATTAAAGAAGCTATTCAAGATAGCTTGAAAAGATTAATCTTACCTTCTATTGAAAGAGAGATTAGAAGTGAGTTAACACAAAAAGCTGAAGAACATGCAATTGAAATCTTCTCTGAGAATTTAAAAAACCTTTTATTGCAAGCACCATTAAAAGGTAAAAAAATTCTAGGACTAGATCCAGCATACAGAACGGGTTGTAAGTTGGCTGTTATTAATGAATATGGTTCGTTTGTTGATAAAAATGTGATATATCCTCATCCTCCAGTATCTAAAACTGATCAAGCGGAAAAGATATTTGTAGATATGATCAAGAAACATAATATTGAATTAGTTGCGATTGGTAACGGAACAGCAAGTAGAGAATCAGAACAATTTGTTGCTGAAATGATTAAAAAGCATGATTTACCTTGCCAATTTGTGATCGTCAACGAAGCTGGTGCTTCGGTTTATTCAGCTTCAGATATAGCTAGAGAAGAATTTCCTGATTTTAAAGTTGAAGAGAGAAGTGCTGTATCTATAGGTAGACGTGTACAAGATCCATTAAGCGAACTTGTTAAAATAGATCCTAAATCAATCGGTGTTGGTCAATATCAACATGATGTAAATCAAAAGGCACTAAGTGAAACTTTAAAATTTGTCGTGGAAACTGCCGTTAACCAAGTAGGTGTTGATGTGAACACTGCATCTCCATCGTTACTAAGTTATGTATCTGGTCTTAGCAATACAGTTGCAAATAACATTATTAAATTCAGAGAAGAAAAAGGTGTTATTACACATCATTCAGAAATAGCTAAAGTTCCAAGATTAGGTAATAAAACATTTGAACAAAGTATTGGATTTTTAAGAATAATAGATGGAAGCGAACCACTTGATAAAACCGCTATTCACCCTGAAAGTTATGAAGCGGCTTATGCGTTGATTCAATATGTTGGTTTACAAAAAGAAGATATTGGTTCAGATGTATTAAAAGAAAAACTAAATAAATTAGATATACAAGATACAAGTAAAACATTAAATATAGGTATACCAACGCTAGAAGATATCATTGCTTCTTTAATAGCACCTTTAAGAGACCCACGAGATGAATTCGAAACACCAATTTTAAAATCAGATGTTCTTTCTATGGAAGACTTGAAACCAAATATGGATTTAAGTGGAACAGTACGAAATGTTATCGACTTTGGTGCGTTTGTAGATATAGGTGTCAAACAAGATGGTCTTGTCCATATATCTAAATTATCTAAAGGATATGTTAAGCATCCTATGAATATTGTAAGTGTAGGAGATATAGTTGATGTTTGGGTATTAGATGTAAACCAAGATAAACAAAAAGTATCATTAACTATGATAGACCCTAATGGACAATAAGGCACTTCAAGAACTTGTGTCTAATATATCAATGGAATATTTTAATAAGCCTTTTAAACACAATGCAGTATTTAACAAAAGGTTAAGAACAACTGGAGGAAGGTATCTATTAAAAAGTCATGATATAGAAATTAATCCGAAACAATATGAACATTTTGGTGTTGAAGCACTTATAGATATTATTAAACATGAACTTTGTCATTATCATTTACATATTGAAGGTAAAGGATACCAGCATAAAGACAAAGCATTTAAAGATTTAAGTAACGAAGTAGGTGCACCACGATTTTGTAAAGCCGTTCAAAGTTATGAAGAACGTGCTAACTATTTATATCAATGTGGGCAATGTAAAACAGAATTCAAACGTATTAAACGTGTTAATACACGTAAATACAGATGTGGACGATGTGGTGGAAAGTTAAAAAATATAACATAAAGAATAATTGGGAAAGTACTACACTAAAAATATGCGAGTGTAGTACTTTTTATTTAAAATTTTAATAAAAAACCATTGACGAAATAAAAGATCCGGCGTATTATAGTTAATGTTGCTTGAACGAAACGTAACAAATAATAAGACGAGTTATTCAATGTAAAATTACATTAAAAAGTTAAACGTTTGTATTGACTTTGTAAACTTAATGTAATATACTTAATGACAGTCACTTAAATAATAAATTGATTGAGTACTGCAAACCATGCGCGGTCGTGGCGGAATGGCAGACGCGCTAGGTTGAGGGCCTAGTGGGAGAAATCCCGTGGAGGTTCAAGTCCTCTCGGCCGCACCATTCATCAATTTTAATATAGCTAAGCGGGTGTAGTTTAGTGGTAAAACCTCAGCCTTCCAAGCTGATGTTGTCGGTTCGATTCCGATCACCCGCTCCAAATTATTTTATAATGAACATTGAAAACTGAATGACAATATGTCAACGTTAATTCCAATAATTGAGTACTGAAAGTACTTCAGAGTGATTGGCTTAACCAATCAAAAATGAGCTTATCAAGCTTACTTCTTTTATGGAGAGTTTGATCCTGGCTCAGGATGAACGCTGGCGGCGTGCCTAATACATGCAAGTCGAGCGAACATCAGAGAAGCTTGCTTCTCTGATGTTAGCGGCGGACGGGTGAGTAACACGTGGGTAACCTACCTATAAGACTGGGATAACTCCGGGAAACCGGGGCTAATACCGGATAATATTTTGAACCGCATGGTTCAATAGTAAAAGACGGTTTCGGCTGTCACTTATAGATGGACCCGCGCCGTATTAGCTAGTTGGTAAGGTAACGGCTTACCAAGGCGACGATACGTAGCCGACCTGAGAGGGTGATCGGCCACACTGGAACTGAGACACGGTCCAGACTCCTACGGGAGGCAGCAGTAGGGAATCTTCCGCAATGGGCGAAAGCCTGACGGAGCAACGCCGCGTGAGTGATGAAGGTCTTCGGATCGTAAAACTCTGTTGTTAGGGAAGAACAAATTTGTTAGTAACTGAACAAGTCTTGACGGTACCTAACCAGAAAGCCACGGCTAACTACGTGCCAGCAGCCGCGGTAATACGTAGGTGGCAAGCGTTATCCGGAATTATTGGGCGTAAAGCGCGCGTAGGCGGTTTCTTAAGTCTGATGTGAAAGCCCACGGCTCAACCGTGGAGGGTCATTGGAAACTGGGAAACTTGAGTGCAGAAGAGGAAAGTGGAATTCCATGTGTAGCGGTGAAATGCGCAGAGATATGGAGGAACACCAGTGGCGAAGGCGGCTCTCTGGTCTGTAACTGACGCTGATGTGCGAAAGCGTGGGGATCAAACAGGATTAGATACCCTGGTAGTCCACGCCGTAAACGATGAGTGCTAAGTATTAGGGGGTTTCCGCCCCTTAGTGCTGCAGCTAACGCATTAAGCACTCCGCCTGGGGAGTACGACCGCAAGGTTGAAACTCAAAGGAATTGACGGGGACCCGCACAAGCGGTGGAGCATGTGGTTTAATTCGAAGCAACGCGAAGAACCTTACCAAATCTTGACATCCTTTGACCGCTCTAGAGATAGAGTCTTCCCCTTCGGGGGACAAAGTGACAGGTGGTGCATGGTTGTCGTCAGCTCGTGTCGTGAGATGTTGGGTTAAGTCCCGCAACGAGCGCAACCCTTAAGCTTAGTTGCCATCATTAAGTTGGGCACTCTAGGTTGACTGCCGGTGACAAACCGGAGGAAGGTGGGGATGACGTCAAATCATCATGCCCCTTATGATTTGGGCTACACACGTGCTACAATGGATAATACAAAGGGCAGCGAATCCGCGAGGCCAAGCAAATCCCATAAAATTATTCTCAGTTCGGATTGTAGTCTGCAACTCGACTACATGAAGCTGGAATCGCTAGTAATCGTAGATCAGCATGCTACGGTGAATACGTTCCCGGGTCTTGTACACACCGCCCGTCACACCACGAGAGTTTGTAACACCCGAAGCCGGTGGAGTAACCTTTTAGGAGCTAGCCGTCGAAGGTGGGACAAATGATTGGGGTGAAGTCGTAACAAGGTAGCCGTATCGGAAGGTGCGGCTGGATCACCTCCTTTCTAAGGATATTACGGAATGACCATTAGGTCATGGAATAACGAAGACATATTGTATTCAGTTTTGAATGTTTATAACATTCAACATTGCACATTGAAAACTAGATAAGTAAGTAAAATAGATTTTACCAAGCAAAAAACCGAGTGAATTTTTAACGAAATTCAACAAGCTTAATAATCGCGCGTCGTCTTTATAGACGACATCACAGATTAATAACAGTTATTTTCTTAAACATTATGTATAAGAAAATATAGATTAAGTTATTAAGGGCGCACGGTGAATGCCTTGGCACTAGAAGCCGAAGAAGGACGTTACTAACGACGATATGCTTTGGGGAGCTGTAAGTACGCTTTGATCCAGAGATTTCCGAATGGGGAAACCCAGCATGAGTTATGTCATGTTATCCGCATATGAATACATAGTATGCGAGAAGGCACACCCGGAGAACTGAAACATCTTAGTACCCGGAGGAAGAGAAAGAATACTCGATTCCCTGAGTAGCGGCGAGCGAAACGGGAAGAGCCCAAACCAATAGGCTTGCCTATTGGGGTTGTAGGACACTCTATACGGAGTTACAAAGGAAATGATTAGACGAATGGTTTTGGAAAAGCCAACCATAGAAGGTAAAGGTCCTGTAGTCGAAAGTCATTTCTCTCCTGAGTGGATCCTGAGTACGGCGGAACACGTGAAATTCCGTCGGAATCTGGGAGGACCATCTCCCAAGGCTAAATACTCTCTAGTGACCGATAGTGAACCAGTACCGTGAGGGAAAGGTGAAAAGCACCCCGGAAGGGGAGTGAAATAGAACCTGAAACCGTGTGCTTACAAATAGTCAGAGCCCGTTAATGGGTGATGGCGTGCCTTTTGTAGAATGAACCGGCGAGTTACGATTTGATGCAAGGTTAAGCAGTAAATGTGGAGCCGTAGCGAAAGCGAGTCTGAATAGGGCGAATGAGTATCTGGTCGTAGACCCGAAACCAAGTGATCTACCCATGTCCAGGTTGAAGTTCAGGTAACACTGAATGGAGGATCGAACCGACTTACGTTGAAAAGTGAGCGGATGAGGTGTGGGTAGCGGAGAAATTCCAATCGAACTTGGAGATAGCTGGTTCTCTCCGAAATAGCTTTAGGGTTAGCCTCAAGTGATGATTATTGGAGGTAGAGCACTGTTTGGACGAGGGGCCCCTCTCGGGTTACCGAATTCAGACAAACTCCGAATGCCAAATAATTTAACTTGGGAGTCAGACTATGGGTGATAAGGTCCGTAGTCGAAAGGGAAACAGCCCAGACCACCAGCTAAGGTCCCAAAATATATGTTAAGTGGAAAAGGATGTGGTGTTGCCCAGACAACTAGGATGTTGGCTTAGAAGCAGCCATCATTTAAAGAGTGCGTAATAGCTCACTAGTCGAGTGACACTGCGCCGAAAATGTACCGGGGCTAAACATATTACCGAAGCTGTGGATTATCCGTAAGGATAGTGGTAGGAGAGCGTTCTAAACGTGTCGAAGCATGATCGTAAGGACATGTGGAATGTTTAGAAGTGAGAATGCCGGTGTGAGTAGCGAAAGATGGGTGAGAATCCCATCCACCGATTGACTAAGGTTTCCAGAGGAAGGCTCGTCCGCTCTGGGTTAGTCGGGACCTAAGCCGAGGCCGATAGGCGTAGGCGATGGATAACAGGTAGATATTCCTGTACCACCTATGATTGTTTGAACGATGGGGGGACGCAGTAGGATAGGCGAAGCGTGCTGTTGGAGTGCACGTCCAAGCAATAAGACTGAGTGTTAGGCAAATCCGGCACTCGTAAGGTTGAGTTGTGATGGGGAGTTGGATTATATATCCGACGAGTCGTTGATTTCACACTGCCAAGAAAAGCCTCTAGTTAGAAAATAGGTGCCCGTACCGCAAACCGACACAGGTAGTCAAGATGAGAATTCTAAGGTGAGCGAGCGAACTCTCGTTAAGGAACTCGGCAAAATGACCCCGTAACTTCGGGAGAAGGGGTGCTTTTTAGGGTGCAAGCCTTGAAGAGCCGCAGTGAATAGGCCCAAGCGACTGTTTATCAAAAACACAGGTCTCTGCTAAACCGTAAGGTGATGTATAGGGGCTGACGCCTGCCCGGTGCTGGAAGGTTAAGAGGAGTGGTTAGCTTCTGCGAAGCTACGAATCGAAGCCCCAGTAAACGGCGGCCGTAACTATAACGGTCCTAAGGTAGCGAAATTCCTTGTCGGGTAAGTTCCGACCCGCACGAAAGGCGTAACGATTTGGGCACTGTCTCAACGAGAGACTCGGTGAAATCATAGTACCTGTGAAGATGCAGGTTACCCGCGACAGGACGGAAAGACCCCGTGGAGCTTTACTGTAGCCTGATATTGAAATTTGGCACAGCTTGTACAGGATAGGTAGGAGCCTTTGAAACGTGAGCGCTAGCTTACGTGGAGGCGCTGGTGGGATACTACCCTGGCTGTGTTGACTTTCTAACCCGCACCATTTGATCATGGTGGGAGACAGTGTCAGGCGGGCAGTTTGACTGGGGCGGTCGCCTCCTAAAGAGTAACGGAGGCGCTCAAAGGTTCCCTCAGAATGGTTGGAAATCATTCGCAGAGTGTAAAGGCACAAGGGAGCTTGACTGCGAGACCTACAAGTCGAGCAGGGTCGAAAGACGGACTTAGTGATCCGGTGGTTCCGCATGGAAGGGCCATCGCTCAACGGATAAAAGCTACCCCGGGGATAACAGGCTTATCTCCCCCAAGAGTTCACATCGACGGGGAGGTTTGGCACCTCGATGTCGGCTCATCGCATCCTGGGGCTGTAGTCGGTCCCAAGGGTTGGGCTGTTCGCCCATTAAAGCGGTACGCGAGCTGGGTTCAGAACGTCGTGAGACAGTTCGGTCCCTATCCGTCGTGGGCGTAGGAAATTTGAGAGGAGCTGTCCTTAGTACGAGAGGACCGGGATGGACATACCTCTGGTGTACCAGTTGTCGCGCCAGCGGCATAGCTGGGTAGCTATGTATGGACGGGATAAGTGCTGAAAGCATCTAAGCATGAAGCCCCCCTCAAGATGAGATTTCCCAACTTCGGTTATAAGATCCCTCAAAGATGATGAGGTTAATAGGTTCGGGGTGTAAGCGCAGTAATGTGTGTAGCTGACGAATACTAATCGATCGAAGACTTAATCAAATTTAAATCGGTTTTAGCCGTAAAATCTACTTACTATCTAGTTTTGAATGTACAATACATTCATCATAAGTTATTACTATTTGTCTGGTGACGATAGCAAAGAGGTCACACCTGTTCCCATGCCGAACACAGAAGTTAAGCTCTTTAGCGCCGATGGTAGTTGGGCTTACGTTCCGCGAGAGTAGGACGTTGCCGGGCAAATATTTATAAATGGGTGCGATGAGCCGCACTCGAGACCTGTTAGGTCTCTTTTTTATGATTAAATTTAGTTGAAATAAAGTAGAAGATAAAGGGCATGTATACAGCACATAATAAATAATGATATAACAGGGTTTATATCAAAAAAACATCTCATTTCTTTCTGTAATAAACAGAGAAATGAGATGTTTTAATTGGGGTACGTACTTATATTAGCAATGAATAAAGCATTTTATTCTTATTAATATAGATGTATTTAGGATCAAATTCGCTAACGTTCTTATAAAGTTGGTCTAAATCGTTATGATCTTTTAGTTGAATACCTATAATAACTGAACCTGTATTTTGGCTCGATTTTTTTAAGTATTCAAATTTTGTTATATCATCATTTGGTCCAAGTACTTCGTTAACAAATTCTCTTAATGCTCCTGGTCTTTGTGGGAAGTTAACAATAAAGTAATGTTTCATATCTTCAAATAAAAGTGAGCGTTCCTCAATTTCTTTCATTCGGTTAATATCATTGTTACCACCACTAACAATACAAATAACATTTTTACCTTTAATTTCATTTTTATAATGATTAAGTGCAGTGACGCTTAATGCGCCAGCTGGTTCTGCAATAATAGCTTGTTTAGAGTACATATCTAGGATTGTACTACATACTTCACCTTCATCTACAGCCACAAAATCATCAACAACATTTTTTGAAATTTCGAATGTTAATTGTCCAACTTTTCCTACTGAAGCACCATCTACAAATTTATCGATATCCGTTAATGTAACAATTTTATTAGCTTTAACAGATTGAGCCATACTACTTGCTCCAAGTGGTTCTACACCAATGACTTGTGTAGTAGGTATTGTATCTTTAAGATAAGTGCCTACTCCAGAAATTAAGCCACCGCCACCAATTGCAGCGAAGCAATAATCAAATTTGATATCTTCTTCTTCTGCATAGTCTACTATTTCTTTAGCGATCGTACCTTGACCAGCAATTGTATTAATATTATCGAATGGATCAATAAAGCTTAATCCAAATTGTTCAGTATAATCTAACGCATGTTTTAAGCAATCATCAAAAGTATCGCCAATTAATTCTATTTGTACAAATTCACCACCGAAAAATTTAACTTGATTAATTTTTTGAGCTGGTGTTGTTACTGGCATAAATATAACAGCTTTGATTTCGAGTTGTTTAGCCGTGAATGCGATACCTTGTGCATGATTACCTGCGCTCGCACAACTAACGCCATTTGCTCGTTCTTCGTCTGTTAACTGATTAATTGCATAGTACGCACCTCTTAATTTAAAGGAACGTACCCATTGCAAATCTTCTCTTTTTAAATATACATTACAGTCAAACTTCTGTGATAAATACATATCTTTTTCTAAAGGTGTTTGTTTTACTGTATCTTTTAATTTTAAAAATGCTTCTTCTATATCTTCAGCACTTAAACGTGTTTTTAAGGTCATTCTACCACTCCCAATTAGTTGTGCAGTTTTTCATATTGGTTGATCTGTTCTTCATAAGTTAATGTAATAGCAATATCATCTAAACCGTTAACCAATTTATTCTTCCATGTAGCATCTATATCAAAATGATATTTTGCTTCAGGTGTAATAATAAGTTGGTTAGGTAAATCAATCGTTATTTCACTATGTTGCGCTATTGCTTCTCTGTCTTCTTTATTTTCAATTACAATAGGTAACATACCATTTTTAGTACAGTTCATATAAAATATATCACTAAAACTACCTGCTATGATGATTAAGAATCCAAAGTCTTTTAATGCCCAAGCTGCGTGTTCTCTTGATGAGCCACAACCAAAATTATCACCTGAAATGAGTATACTTGCACCTTTGTATTCTGGTTTATTTAAGTTGAAATCTGGATTATCAGATCCATCTTCTAAATAACGCCATTCGTCAAATAAGAAGGGGCCAAAACCAGTTTTAGAAATTCTTTTCAAAAAAGCTTTTGGAATGATTCGATCCGTATCAATATTATCATTGAGTAGGGGAACTGTTTTACCATTAAAAGTATTAATTGGTTCCATTTAAATGACCACCTTTCTAGTATCTACAAATCTTCCGTTAATAGCTGCTGCTGCTGCCATTGCAGGAGATACAAGATGCGTTCTTGCGCCTTTACCTTGACGACCTTCAAAGTTACGGTTACTTGTTGAAGCACAGTGAACACCGTTAGGAACTTGGTCAGGGTTCATTCCTAGACACATTGAACATCCAGGTTCACGCCAATCAAATCCTGATTCTTTGAAAATTTTATCTAGACCAAGCGCTTCTGCTTGAAGTTTAACACTTCTAGATCCAGGAACGACTATTGCTGTAATATCTTGATGGACTTTATGACCATCTACAATTTTACTTGCTTCAATAAGATCTGAAAGTCTTGCATTTGTACAAGAACCAAGGAAAACATAACCTAGAGGAATATCTTTAGCAGTTTGACCTGGTTGAAGGCCCATGTAATTATAGGCTCTTTCATCATTTAAATCCTTAATTTCTGGGAATGGTGTATTAAAACTAACACCCATTTCAGGACTTGTACCCCAAGTGACTTGTGGTTCAAGATCACTTACGTCTACAGTAATTACTTTATCGTAAGTAGCATCTTCATCTGAATACAAAGTCTTCCAATCTTCAATAGCTGCTTCAAAGTTCTCTGGTTGATATTTACGTCCTCTTACATATTCAAAAGTTGTTTCATCTGGCTTCATCATGCCATATTTAGCACCAGCTTCGATTGCCATATTACAAATTGTCATTCGCTCATCCATTGTCATATTAGAAATAGCTTCACCAGCGAATTCTAAAGCGTAACCAGTACCAAAATCAACTCCGTGTTGATTGATTAAGTATAGGATAATATCTTTAGCATAAACACCAGTTGGCAATGTACCATCAACTTGAATTTTCAAGTTCTTTGGTTTAGTTTGCCATAGTGTTTGAGTTGCAAAAACATGTTCTACTTCACTTGTACCTATACCAAATGCAATAGCTCCAAATGCACCATGCGTTGCAGTATGTGAATCTCCACATACGATAGTTTTACCTGGTTGTGTTAAACCTGTTTCTGGGCCAACCATATGCACGATACCTTGTTCATCTGAACCCATATCAAATAACTTTACACCAAATGCTTCACAGTTTTTTTGCAAAGCACTAATTTGTTTATTAGCAATTTCATCTCTAATATTGAATATATCAACTGTAGGTACATTATGATCCAATGTTCCAAACGTTCGATCGGGACGTCTTACTTTCCTATTTTGTAATCTTAAGCCTTCGAATGCTTGAGGAGATGTAACTTCATGAATAAGGTGTAAGTCGATGTATAATAATTGGGGTTCACCTTCTTTACCAGCTATTATATGTCGATTCCATACTTTATCAAATAATGTTTGAGACATGTCGTTTTCCTCCTTCTAAATATTATTTTTGATTGCTTCGAAGACTTCAGATGTACTGTTATTTCCACCTAAATCTTTAGTTGCAATACCTTTCTTGATTGTGCTAAATACGATATCTTCTAAATACTGAGCGCATTCAGGTTGATGTAAACTTTCTCTAATACACATTGCTAATGATAGTAACATACCACTTGGGTTTGCTTTATTTTGACCAGCTATATCAGGTGCAGAACCATGTATTGGTTCGTATAAACTTGGTCCATTCTCACCAAAACTTGCAGAAGGTGAAAGGCCAAGTGATCCTGGAATAACTGAAGCTTCATCACTTAGAATATCTCCAAATAAATTTTCAGTTACAATAACATCAAACTGTTTAGGATTTGTAATTAAATGCATGCTACATGCGTCTACTAAGAGATGATTAAGTGTGACATCTGGATATTCTTTAGAAACTTGTTCTAATGTTTGTCTCCAAAGTTTTGAAGAGCTTAGTACATTTTCTTTATCTACTGATGTAACGATTTTATTTCGTTTAGTAGCTAGCTGAAATGCAACGTGTGCGATTCTTGTAATTTCTTCTTTAGTATATGCAAGTGTGTCAATTGCTTTTTCATCATCAAAATATTTTGGTTCTCCAAAATACAAGCCACCTGTTAATTCACGTACAATAATAAAATCAGTACCTTTGACGAGTTCTTCTTTTAATGGTGATAAATGTGCAGTTGATTCAGTAACAATTGTTGGTCTAATGTTAGCAAATAATTTCAATGCTTTTCTTATACCTAATAGTCCGTGTTCTGGTCTATTTTTTGGATCAGTCCATTTAGGACCACCAACGGCTCCTAATAATATTGCATCACTATTTTGACAAGCATTTAAAGTTTCTGGAGGTAAAGGCTCGCCATGTTTATCGATGGCGATACCTCCAAAATCTTTAGTGTCTATTTCATAATCAAAATTAAATTTCTTTGATAATAATTCTAGTATTTCAATACTACCTTCTAAAATTTCTGGACCGATTCCATCACCGGGTAGGGCAGTGATTTTGTATGTCATGACTTTACGCCTTCTTTCAATTTGTTTTCACTGTGTTTAGCATGTGCTTCAACATATGCCTTACAAGAAGCATATAGGATATCGTAGTCAATACCGATACCTGTATATACTTCGTCTTCAAATTCTACTTGAACGTGTACTTCAGCTTGAGCATCCGTACCTTCTGTAATAGATTCAATTCGATATTGTTGTAATTCAGGTGTGTAATCAAAAATTCTATCAATTGCATTATAAATTGATGTAATTGAACCTGAACCTATAGATGAGTCTTTATAAGTATTTCCTTCTTTATCTTCAATAACGACAACAGCGCTTTGTAAGCCATTCGATACAAATTGAAGTTGAAGTGCATTTACTTTATAGTATGCATTTTCTTCATGTTCACTACCCTGAAGGATAGCGTGTATATCTCGATCAGTTACTTGTTTTTTCTTATCTGCGACTGATTTGAATTGTTTAAATACTTCCACTTGTTCATCTGGTGAGAGATTATATCCAAGTTCAACTAACTTTTCACTAAATGCGTGTTTACCAGATAGTTTACCAAGTGGTAATGAATTTTTAACAACACCGACAAGTTGAGGTGTCATAATTTCATAAGTTTCTGGGTTTTTCAAAATACCATCTTGATGAATACCAGATTCATGACTGAAGGCATTTTGACCAACGATCGCTTTGTTTCTAGGGACTCGAAGACCTGAATATCTACTTACCATGTCACTTGTGTTTTTAGTTTCAGCTAGATTGATATTAGTAGATAGGTTGTAATGATCTTGTCTAACGTGTAGTGCAAGTGCAATTTCTTCAAGAGCAGTATTACCAGCACGTTCACCGATACCATTAATTGCACCTTCAACTCTTCGTGCACCATTTTCAAAAGCAGATAGGGCATTTGCTACAGCAAGACCTAAATCATCGTGACAATGAGAACTATATATCACTTCATGATCACTTTTAATTGTTTCAATAAGTGTCTTAAAGATTTGACCATATTCTGTAGGATAAGAATAACCAACCGTATCTGGAATATTGATAATATCTGCACCAGCATCAACTGCTGTTTGCACTGCTTTAATTAAAAATGGTAAAGGTGTTCTTGTAGCATCTTCAGGTGAAAATTGAACTTTTTCAAATAATGTTTTTGCATAAGTTACATTTTCAGTAATAGATGCTAAGACTTGTTCTTCAGTCATTTTCAATTTATATTCCAAGTGGATAGGGCTAGTTGCTAAGAAAACATGAATGTGTCTATGTTGTGCTTCTTTTGTTGATTCATGTACAGCATCGATATCTGACTTTTTACATCTAGCTAATCCGCAAACTGCAGTTGTTGTTAATGCTTTAGCAATACTTTCTACTGATTTAAAACTACCTTCACTAGAAGCGGGGAAGCCAGCTTCTATTACATCGACTCCCCATTTTTCTAGTTGTTTAGCAATTTTGAGGCGTTCATCAAATGAAAAACTGACGCCTGGTGTTTGTTCTCCATCTCTTAGTGTTGTATCAAATATTTGAATATGGTCTGACATAATAATCCTCTCCTTAAATTCTACTACTTTTATTTAGTTTGAATACTTTTAGCTTTAACGAATGGCATCATGTCACGTAATTCTCTACCTACTGATTCGATTTGATGTCCTTGTTGCTCTTTACGCATTCTTAGGAATTCTTCGAAGCCATTTTCGTTATCTTTAATGAAGCGATCACTGAAAGCTCCAGTTTGAATATCTTTAAGTACTTCTTTCATATTTTCTTTAACATCAGGTGTGATAACACGTTCACCAGATACATAATCACCAAATTCTGCAGTGTTTGAAATAGAATAACGCATGTTTTCCATTCCGCCTTCATAAATTAAATCAACGATTAATTTCATTTCATGTAATACTTCGAAGTAAGCAATTTCTGGTTGGTAGCCAGCTTCAACTAATGTTTCGAAACCAGATTGGATAAGTTTCGTTACACCACCACAAAGTACTGCTTGTTCACCGAATAAATCAGTTTCAGTTTCTTCTTCAAAGCTTGTACCGATAACACCAGCTCTAGTAGCACCGATACCTTTTGCATAGCTTAATGCTAATTGAGTTGCTTTGCCTGTAGCATCTTGATATACAGCGTATAGTGCAGGTACAGCACTTCCTTCAGTAAATGTACGTCTAACTAGGTGACCTGGTCCTTTTGGTGCAACTAAGAATACATCTACGTTTGCTGGTGGTTGAATAACTTTAAAATGAATATTAAATCCATGAGCAAATACTAAAGCATTTCCTTCATCTAAGTTAGGTTCAATTTCTTCTTTATAAACTTGTCCTTGAATTTCATCTGGTAATAGAATCATTACAACGTCAGATTGTTTTACAGCTTCATCTACTGGATATACTTCAAAACCATCTTCTTTAGCTTGATCAAATGATTTACCTGGACGAATACCAATTACAACATCATAACCGTTATCTTTTAAGTTCTGTGCATGTGCATGTCCTTGTGAACCATATCCAACTACTGCGATTTTCTTACCTTGTAATGCGTCCTCTGTTACCGTGTTGTCATAAAATACTTTAGTCATAATAAATGCCTCCATTAATTTGTTTTATTTTGTATTATAGTAATCCTGCAGAACCTGTTCGTGACACTTGTGTCACAGGATATATTTTTAAATCATCCAATAGATTTTCTATTGTTTGATGGGTTCCAATTGCTTGAATATAAATATAATCTTCTAAATCTTTTAAAATGGTTAATTGACCTTCATAAGGCTTAATGATTTTTTCGAACGTTTGATAATCGTCAGGGTGTCCTAACTTGATTAAAATAAGTTCTCTATTAAATAGGTTGTTATCTGTAATATCTAGGGCAGATATTACATTTACTTGCTTTTCTAACTGCTTAATAATTGTTTCTGTACTACTTTCATCTGAAACATCCACAATAAATGTAATATTTGTGATGCCCTCTGTTTCAGTAGGCGTTGCAGAAAGAGAAACAATGTTGTATTGTCTCCTTACAAAAATACTTGTAAGTCGGTTGAGTGTACCCGCTCTATCGAGTACTTGAGTCTTAATTGTTCTTTTCATTATTCAACGCCCTCCATTTTGTAGTTTGGTTGTCCACTTGGAACCATTGGAAGTACTGGTTCAGAAGGGGAAATTCTAATTTCCATTAAGGCTGGGCCTTTATGAGCGAATGCTTCATCAAGTGTAGATTCTAATTTGTCGTTAGAATCAATCATGAAAGCTTTAACACCATAGCTTTCAGAAAGCTTCATAAAGTCAGGCTGCCCAGCAAATACTGAATGAGAAAAACGTTGGCTATAAAATTTATCTTGCCATTGTTTAACCATACCTAAAGCACCATTGTTGATTAATACAATTTTGATGTCATTATCAAATTCATTTAAAATGGCCATTTCTTGGTTAGTCATTTGGAAACCACCGTCACCAACAAAGGCAACAACTGTCTTGTCAGGGTGTGCAAACTTGGCACCCATAGCAGCTGGAATACCGAAGCCCATTGTTCCTAAACCACCGCTTGTAATAATTTGACCATGTGTTTTAAATGGATAATATTGTGCAACCCACATTTGATGTTGACCTACGTCAGTTGCAACAAGGGCATCTCCGTTTGTAATCTTTCCGATATACTCAATTGCTTGTTGTGGCTTAATGAAGTCATCAGTTGGTTTGTCATATCTAAATGGATATGTTGCTTTATTAGATAGACAATGTTCATACCATTCATGATGGATAAGCTCATGAGCATCATATTCTAATAGTGCTTCTAATGTTTGTTTTGCATCGGCAATAATACCTAAATCTGTAGGAATGATTTTGTTAATTTCACATGGATCGATATCTACATGAATAACTTTAGCGTCTTTTGCGAATTCATCTGGGTTACTTGCTAGACGATCATCAAATCGACTTCCAAAGTTAATTAACAAATCACATTCTGTTAATGCCATGTTACTTGCATATGAACCATGCATACCGCCCATACCTAAGAATAATGGGTCAGAGTAAGGGGTAGAACCTAATCCAAGCAAAGTGTTTACAACAGGAATTTTATATTTATTAGCAAATGCTGTAAGTTCCTTTGACGCTTCTGCATGGTTAACACCAGCCCCAGCAAGTATAATTGGTTTCTTAGCTAAACGAATCATTTGGATAACTTGTTCAATCTCTTTATCTTCTGGCGTTAAGTTAATATGATATCCAGGTAAATTAAGCTCTCTTGGAGAAACTTCAACTGTTTCTAGAACACCGATATCTTTAGGAAAATCGATTACAACTGGACCTTTACGACCAGTTGAAGCAATATGAAATGCTTCATCAATAATCTTTGGAATATCTTTTACATCTGTAATTTGATAATTATGCTTTGTAATAGGTGTTGTCATAGAGAGTAAATCCGCTTCTTGGAAAGCATCTTTACCAATACCTGGTCTGTGAACTTGTCCAGTAAGTACAACTAATGGAATTGAATCACTCATAGCATCAGCTATTCCTGTAATTGTATTAGTTGCACCAGGTCCACTTGTAACGACTACAACACCTGGTTTACCGGTAACTCTTGCATATCCTTCAGCTGCGTGAACTGCACCTTGCTCGTGTCTCGTAAGAATATGAGGCACTTTACCTTCATAAAAGGCATCATATAAAGGTAAGACAGCACCGCCAGGATATCCAAAGATGTAATCGACTTCTTGATCAATAAAGGATTGGACAAGTAATTCTGCCCCTGTGTAAGTTATTGTCTTTTCTTTAGTTGCTTCATCTGGTTCTTTGTATGATTTAGTAGTTAGTGCCATGCAAATCACTCCTTAAATTAGTTCGTCCGGTACTTTCAAGATGCCTCCTGTATTTGCACTTGTTACAAGGGCAGTGTATCTTGCAAGATAACCAGTCTTAACTTTAGCTTTAAATGGTTCAATGTTTTGTTTTCTAGCATGTAATTCTGCTTCAGAAACATTTACATCTAATGTACGATTCGTTAAATCGATGATAATTTCATCACCGTCTTGGATGAGTCCGATAGGTCCACCCGCGGCAGCTTCTGGTGAAATATGGCCGACAGCGATACCTCTTGTTGCACCTGAGAATCGACCATCTGTAATTAATGCAACATCTTTACCTAAACCTCTACCGACGATAGAAGAAGTAGGTGCTAACATTTCTGGCATTCCAGGTCCACCTTTAGGGCCTTCATAACGAATGACAACAACGTGACCCTCTCTAACAGTGTGGTTATCAATTGCTTCAACCGCTTCATCATGTGAACTAAAGCAAATCGCTTTACCGACAAATTTCTTGATTGATGGATCAACACCACCAACTTTAATAGCAGCACCATCTGGCGCGATATTTCCAAATAACATTGATAAGCCACCAGTTTCAGAGAATGGATTATCTCTTGTATGGATGACTTCTGTATTTTTAATTTCACGATGTTCGTTATTTTCTCTTAATGTTTTGCCTGTGACTGTAATACGGTCAGGATGTAAAACATTATCGAGTTTGAGTAATTCACCGATGATAGCTGGTACACCGCCTGCTTCATGTACATCATGCATTGAGTATGAAGAACTTGGTGCAATTTTAGATAGGTAAGGTGTACGTTTAGCTATTTCATTTACTCTATTTAAGTCATAATCGATACCAGCTTCATTTGCTAAAGCTAAAGTATGAAGGACTGTATTTGTAGAACCACCCATTGCCATATCTAAAGCAAATGCGTCATCAATTGCATCTTTAGTAATGATGTCTTTAGGTTTAATGTCTTTTTTAACTAAGTCCATTAGTTTAAAGGCTGCTTCTCTAATTAATTCTCTTCTTTCTTCTCCTACAGCAATAGCTGTTCCGTTATAAGGTAATGCTAATCCTAATACTTCCATTAAGCAGTTCATTGAATTTGCTGTAAACATACCTGCACATGAACCACAAGTAGGGCATGCGTTCTTTTCCATATCTAAGAATTCTTCTTTCGTCATTGAACCACCTTTGAATGATCCAACAGCTTCAAACATCGAAGATAAAGTTAATGCTTTACCAGTTGCAGATAAACCAGCTTTCATTGGGCCACCAGAACAGAAGATAGCGGGTACGTTTGTTCTAACAGATGCTAGTAACATACCAGGTGTAATCTTGTCACAGTTTGGCATGTAGAATACGCCGTCAAACCAGTGTGCGTTAATAACAGTTTCAGCTGCGTCAGCAATAACTTCTCTACTTGGTAATGAGTAGCGCATCCCGATGTGACCCATTGCTATACCATCGTCAACACCGATTGTATTGAATTCAAATGGAATACCACCTGCTTCTCTAATCGCTTCTTTTGCGATATCCGCCAATTCCCTTAAATGAACATGTCCTGGGACAATATCAATGTAAGAATTGCAAATCGCAATAAATGGTTTATTCATATCCGTCGGGCTCTTGATTTGCCCTGTTGCATGTAATAGGCTTCTTGCAGGTGCTTGGTGATCACCTTTTTTGATCATGTCACTTCTCATAATTACACTCCTCTAGAAAAATAAAAAAGCAACGTCCCAATAAATATGGGACGTTGCTTCGAGTCCCATTCAAGTAGAAATAGGACTTAAACCATACAGTAAATTGAAGCTTACTGTTGTTCGAGTCCTTCTGAGCGTAATAAAATTACTAATATGCTGTATTCGATTGTCAGTTTATTTGCCGTCATTGTGAATTTCATTACAACTCGTCCTTTCTTCTCAAATGTGAACCATATTTTTAGTTAAGATTTTTGAATAGTTAAAAAATTTATGTACTAAATTTAACGCATATCAGAATGCATGTCAACAGAAGATTTAGATTTTTCTAAAAATTTAGATAATGTAAGCGCTTTACTGATAAATAAACCATTCATTACCCAATTAAATAAATATTTGTTATAATAGTTCAGTTAGTTTAAGTAAAGAAAAGGTAGGTGCCAAATTAGTGATTATTCAAGTTGACTCATTAGAAAAAACGCAGCAAATTGCTGAAAAATTAGCTCAAGTTGTAACTGAAAATGATATTATTTTGTTGAATGGAGATTTAGGAGCGGGTAAAACCACTTTTAGCCAATATTTCGGAAAGGCTTTAGGCGTTAAAAGAAACATTAATTCACCTACCTTTAATATAATAAAGTCTTACAAAGGGAGATTGCCTTTTCATCATATGGATTGTTATAGATTAGAAGATAGTGATGAAGATTTAGGATTTGATGAATACTTTAATGATAATGGTGTTACGATTATTGAATGGAGTGAATTTATTCAAGAATATTTACCTAAAGAGCGTTTAGAAATCAACATTAAGTATATTGACGCCGATAAAAGGGTGTTTGAAATTATTTCTAAAGGTGAACATTATAAACAGATAAAGGAAGTGCTAAATGATGACAACATTACTAATTGATACTTCTAATCAACCTTTAGCAGTAGCACTTGTTAAAGATGGAAATGTATTAATCAATTATCAGTCCAATATAAAGAAGAATCATTCATTACAATTAATGCCCGTTATTGAATCGTTAATGGATGAAGCGCAATTAACACCTCAATCATTGTCAGATATAGTAGTTGCCAATGGACCAGGTTCGTATACAGGGTTAAGAATTGGTATTACAACTGCAAAAACGATGGCATATACTTTGGATATTCCTTTATATGAAGTTTCATCTTTAAAAGCGTTAGCAGCAACATACAACAACGAAAATGATCTTATTGTACCTTTATTTGATGCTAGAAGAGATCATGTATTTGCTGGTGTATATCAATATAAAGATGATAAATTAGAAACAATCAAAGAAGATAGTTATATATCTATTGAAGCATTGAATCAATTTTTAAAATCACAAAATCATCCATATATATTTATTGGTCACGATGTATTAAAGTTACAAGATAAGTTAGAAGGTAGAAGTCTTTCAAAATTACCTGATGCTTCAATAATGTATAAAATTAAGGAACAACCGGTGTTAAATGTTCATGAACTAAAACCAAGATATCTAAAATTATCAGAGGCGGAACAAAATTGGAAAAACAATCAAACGAAGCATTAGAAATCAGAAAAATGTCAATTGAAGATGTCCCTCAAGTATACGAAATAGAAAATCATAGTTTTACACAAAGTTCATGGTCTATTGACGCATTCTATCATGAGTTAGAGAAAAATGAATTTGCGCATTATTTTGTTGTATCTATAGGTGAAGAAATCATTGCATATTGTGGATTGTGGTTAGTTATTGATCAAGCACAAATTACGACAATATCTGTTGCCGAGCAATATAGAGGTAATGGAATAGGACAAATGTTATTAGAGTATGTGATGACTTTTGCAAGTGCAACTTGTACAACGATGAGCTTAGAAGTAAGAGTGGATAATGAAGCGGCCAGACACGTTTATGAGAAAGCTGGTTTTACGTATGGTGGCGTTAGGAAAAATTATTATGGCGATGGAGAGGATGCTAAAGTGATGTGGGTGAGTCTAAAAAATGTCTGAATCAATTATATTAAGTATAGAAACAAGTTGTGATGAAACAGCAGCAAGCGTCATAAAAAACGGCAATGAAATTATCAGTAATGAAGTTGTTACACAAATGATGACACATAAAAAATTTGGCGGTGTAGTACCAGAAGTAGCGAGTCGTCAACACGTTGAAGTGATGACAACAGTGATTGATGAAGCTTTGAAAAATGCAAATATGCAAATGGATGACATTGATGCAATAGCCGTAACAGAAGGTCCAGGATTAATTGGTGCTTTACTTGTCGGTGTTGCAAGTGCTAAAGCCTTAGCATTTAGTCATCAAAAGCCACTTATTCCAGTTCATCATATTGCAGGGCATATTTATGCTAATCATCTCGTTAAACCATTAGAATTTCCTTTAATTGCACTAATCGTTTCTGGTGGACATACAGAACTGATTTACATGAAAAATCATTTAGATTTTGAAGTTATAGGTGAAACGCGCGATGATGCAGTCGGTGAGGCATATGACAAAGTTGCTAGAACAATAGGTTTACCATATCCAGGAGGTCCTGAAGTTGATAGACTTGCACAAATCGGTAAAGATACTTTGAATTTCCCTAGAGTATGGTTAGAGAAAGACAGTTATGATTTCAGTTTCAGTGGGTTGAAAAGTGCGGTTATTAATACATTGCATAATAAAAAGCAAAAAAATGAAGAAATCATTAAAGAAGATGTTGCGACTAGTTTCCAAAATAGTGTTGTAGAAGTACTTGTCGGCAAAACAATGGCCGCAGTTAAAGACTATGATGTTCAACAATTAATTGTAGCTGGTGGTGTAGCTGCGAATAAAGGTTTACGTCATGCACTTGAGCAAGAATCAAACAAATTAGGAATAGATCTTAGTATTCCACCATTAAATTTATGTACAGATAATGCTGCTATGATAGGGTCAGTAGCTCATTACTTGTATGAAAATAATCGCTTTTCGAACATGAAATTAAACGGTAAAAGTTCTCTAGATATTGAAGTGTTTTAATACACAATAATTGGAATATTGCACTATAGACGTTATACTCAATATGATATAAAAAGATTGAGGAGGCGTTTTAAATTGGAAGTTAATACTTATTTTAATTTTAAAAATAGTATTGAAGCATTAAAGTTCTACGAAGAAAAATTAGGTGCAACGGATATTATGAGAGTTCCGGGTAACCATGAGATGTTTAAAGATGCACCTGATGAATTTAAATTGCCCGAATCTTTTACAATGAACGCGAGCTTTAACTTATTAGGGAAGACATTTTTATGTAGTGACACTTGGCAAAATAAAGATATCAATAACGAAGGCGCTCAAGCATGTTTTCAGTTTAATTATAACGATGAACAGGATAGAGAAGCTGTTATCGAATTGTTTAAGAAAGCAGAAGAAGCGGGTTGTAAAATTGATATGCCTTTAAACGAGGTAGAGTGGTCACCTCTCTTTGGTTCATTCCAAGATCCATTTGGTGTAACTTGGATGGTAAATGCATATACAGAATAAGATAAAAGGACGTTCAAAAATTTTGAACGTCCTTTTTTATTTGCGTGCGTATTTGCCTTCACTATTCGTATAGTCAGTATAATCTTTTATACGTTGATCATATTCTTCTTTAGTTATAATTTTATGTTTCAATAGTTCCTTAGCTTTCGTTGTATAATTTTCAATGTTAGATTGTTTCATAAATCATCATCCCTTCTGTAGCATACACAAGACCAATTAATCAATGAAATTTAACTCTAAGCACATCATTAACTTCAAAATAAAAGTAGAATTTATAACTAAAGTCTATAAACAAGAAAATTGGTTACATAAATTATAAGTCTTAATTGATATTAAATCTAGCCTAATTGATAAATATATTAATATTTTAGTCATTTCAACATTTAGAATTTAAAATATTTACACGAAATACATGAAGGTCACGTATTCATCATAAAGTCAATACAGAACATTTGTACTTGTGCAAAAAGTCAAGCATGTTCGCCTAAACCCCTTGGTATCAAAGGGATTGAGCGTTGAATGGAATGACTTCCGACACTTCTTCCGACAGTATTTTTGAAAAAGCATCTGAAACATCACGTTTGGCACTATCTATAATATGGCCATAAGTAGACTCAATCATCTTAGGTGTATTACCTAAACGTTCAGCAACATAGAATATAGACTGATTACCTTTTAATAGTAATGTAGCATGAGAATGCCTAAAAGCATGTGCATGGATTTTTATATTTAAATCCTCAGACATCTGATTGAATGCTTGGTAAATGATTGTCCTAGAAATAGGCTTTAATCCATAATTACCAACAAAAATTGCTGAATGGATATCGATAGGTGCATTACGATAAAACGATTTATTCTCGATGTATTTTTGATATTCTTTCAACATTTTTATCAATTCAGGATCTACGTGAATTGTTCTTTTTGAACGTTTCGTTTTTGTTTTTGTAAAATTGTCATGGTCATTTCTAGATTCTCTAATACTGATTGTATTATTTTTGAAATCAATATCTGTCCATCTCAATGCTTGTAGTTCACCAATTCTCATTCCTGTATAGGTGAGGGTATAAACAATGGTTTTATAAACAGGCTCCATACTATCAGCATAATGTAATATGCATTTTAAGGTACTTTGATTATAAAAAATTGGTTGGGTATCTTCTTCTTTAAAATGCATTTTTCCTGATATTTTATTTCGTTTTAATTTTTCGTTATCGACCATGAAATCCAGTATGGCAATAAAAGTACAATAGATGTTATAAGTTGTCCTATAATTCACTCTATCTTGAAGCGGATTGATTAGACTAGTTTGTACCTCATATGGTGTTAATCTGGATAAATAGGTTTTACCTATTAAAGGGATAATGTGATTATTAATATAGTTTTTGTTATTTCTTAACGTTGAGTTTGCCCAGCTGGGGCTTTTAAACTCGAAATACATTTCAGCCGCCTGTTTAACAGTAATCTTGTCTGCTTCTATAACTGAATAATCTTGTTCTTCTATATCTGTTTTTAATAACAAAACTTCTCTATATGCAGCTTTTTCAGTTAAGAATCCACTTTTTTGTTTTTCTTTTCGTTTGCCATCTAAGTAGTATTTGAGTCTATAGCAATAACGTTTATCACCATTTGTGGTCTTATAACTATATACATTTTCATATTTTTTCGAATTAATATATTTCATTGAAACTACCTCCAGTTAAGTTTGGAGACTTGGGGAGGTTGTTAAGTCTTAGGTTATCACCACCTTTCAATTGATTTTTACAAGAAACCCCCACACATGTGAGGTAACTAAATTTCTGTTTATTTTTAATTATAAATATTTATTATTTTAAACATTATTGTTTTTTAATCATTTGTAAAATTTTTAATAAGAAAATCAATAGAATTAACACAAAGTATTTGTTTTATATTTGTTGGTAGTAGATTTTCAATATTATATCTATTCAATAATTATCGGAATTCTAACAGAAATGCATACTTTTCCATTTTGTCATTATTAAGAATTAATAGTGAGATTAACAAACTTAGTAAATCGTTTTTGCCTAATCCTTTTTTACGAAATTTAGTTTTTGATATATTATAGTATGTTTTGATTTCGGTAGGAATAGAATCATAAGTTAAAGAAGTGTCTGCTTGGAATAGAGTTATAGGTGTACCATGTGCAATTTTATTTCTAAAGCTTTTTATTACTCCTAAATATATAGTCACTGGAGAGAGTATTTCAGGAAAGTATTTTTCTATTTCGCTTTTTGTATGATTATTAAATTGGGTGTAAAATATAAGTACTTGTCCAAATGTCATATTTCTCATTAATATCCATGCAGGTATATGATTTTTATTTAATTGGTAATGTATAATTGGATAATTTTCATCATTTTCTATAATTTCATTTATAAAATTTAATTTTGATAATAATTTACCATTTCTATTATGAAAATTTTTGGGATCTAAATATTGCTTTTGATGTACACCAAACTGTTGAGATAAGACATAAGATGTCTTTGTCTTAAAGCTATTTTCCAGACTTAATAACTGCTTGAATATTAACATTTGTACGTCATATTCAAAATGATTGTACATAACTAAATCATTGAATTTTATACCGTCTTTAAAAACATCATTTTCACAGAAAATGGATTTATAAGAATTAATTAACGTGTAATATGAAGTAGTAATTAGAATAGATTTTGCATATTCTTCATCTTGTATAATTAATTTTCTAGATTTTAACAATTCAATTTGTTCATCTAGTGTTTTAAATGGTTTGTCGAACACAGTTATCCTCCTTAAAACCACAAAGACCCAAGTTGACTAATGCCAACTTGGGTCTCGCTTCCCCGTTTCTGATGAATAGGTATCTCAGTTATGGCATTATTATATAATATTAATTTTGATTATGCAATTTTTTAATTGCCGTATTTCCTTTTTTAATAAAAGTTTCATCATTATCGATTAAAGGCTCGATATCATCTTCATCAATTCTAAAATTTCTAGAAATTTTTTTGAATCCTGTTGTATTTCTAGTTAAACCATACAATTCTGGGTAGACTCTGTTTGGTTTGGGAGTACATACGCAAAATTTATCGTACAGACTACTTATAATCACTGTGTCTATTTTAGTAGGAATATAGCCGAGAACCTCTTCAGTATCAACGTCTACAATTTTTTCTGAATCTGAATTAAATATTTCAAATTCATCATTTTCAGTAATTCCTTGTTCTTTGCCTGCATTAATCACAATTTCATTTAGACTTAATATTCTTATTACTTTATATTTCTCACTTTGCATTGGACAAAGCCTCCTTTATTCAAATTCTATATGTTTAAACACTATTTTATGTTGCAACTATTCATCGGTACATACTATATTTTATCTTCTATAAATTATTTTATTTACTAGATGTTAATAAAAAATTGATAGTATCAGTAGTTATCTGTGCATATTCGATTTATAGTTCCGTAGCAAGATAGGTATTTATTAAAATATCACCTAATTTACAATACTAATATAAGTTGGAATTATAGAATGTATATGCTATAAGTGTAGGTTATATATGAAAAACCAGCATTCTATCCATATATCTTATATTTTATCTTTCAAAACTTAACAAAAAAATTAATCACAAACAGTGATTTATCATAAATTATTTTGTTAAAGTAAAAAAATTATTGAACTATCTTACCGATCAGCTTGAATTGATGGTGTGGTTCAACTCTTATTGTTTCATATTTAGGATTTAATGATACTAAATTAACTGAAGCCTCTGTTATTTCAATCTTTTTAATCAATACTGTTCCATCATAGATAACTAAAGCGACTAAACCATCTCTAATTTCAATTGTTTTTCTAACAAAAGAATAAGTATCTCTCTTTATGGCAGGTTCCATAGAATCACCATTAACATAGATACAAAAATCAGCAGTTTCAAGTAGCTCTTCATCTACTTCATTTCTATCAAAATATACTGTTTCTTCAATGATATCGTCATATAAATCTTCTCCAATACCAGCACCAGTAGAACCAATTCTAGGGAAAGCTATCTTTTCATTTTCCGTTCTATTATTATTATATTTTATTTTGTATTCCTCGATAGATGATATCTTATTTGATTTATCTCTTCGTTTTTGTTCCTCGAGTTGTTTCTCAGCGTATGTAAGGACTTTTTGTTGGCGAAGAGGTGTGAGTTGAGAAGAAACATCGTTGATTTTAACTATGATATCTTGATTGTTTGATTCACTAATTAAATCTAGTGGTTCGACTCCAAAAACGTTAGCGATTTCAGGTAACTTATCTAACTTAGGACTTCTAATACCTTTCCTCCATCTTGTAACAGTTGTACGATTTACATCTACTAAAGCAGCCAAATCACTATCACTCATATCTTTTCTGTTCATAAGTCGTTCTAAATTCGAAGAAAATGATGTCATTTTTTATCTCCTTTAAACGTGTTTTGAAATTTATAACTTCATTATATGCCTAAAGTTCCAAAAATGCAACAAAAACATAAATTAATGTGTAGAGTAAAAAAATATGTTAAAAACACTTGCAATTTTGGAACAATAGGTTTAGTATTGTTGTCAGGATGTGTTCCAAAAATGCACAAAGATTTATATAGCTTTCGCAAAACAGCTAAAAAAAATCAAGACTATATGGGGAAGCTAATAGGTGTTTCAGGTCAACAATATGGAAAAAGAGAACGTGGGGAAATACCAATCAGTTTAGATGAAGCTATGGTTTTTTCTAAAGAACTCAAAATCCCCATTCAAGAGTTGTTTCCAGAATATTTTTTTTTCAAACAAGTTCCAAAAATGCACAAAAAGCCAAACCTGACTTAAAAGGAGGATAAAACAATGCAAGATTTACAGACCAAACCTGACATCGGAAAGATGTTCAATATTCAAGAAAAAGCAAATGGAGAAATTGCTATTAGTGCAAGAGAACTATATGGTGCTTTGAATGTTAAAAAACGTTTCAGCGAATGGGCTAAAACAAATTTAAAACATTTTAAAAAAGACCAAGATTTTACAAGTGTACTTACAAGTACGGTTGTTAACAACGGTGCGGTAAGACAATTAGATGATTACGCTTTAACACTAGATGTGGCAAAGCATATCGCGATGATGTCAGGCACTCAAAAAGGATTTGAATTTCGCGACTATTTCATCCAAGTCGAAAAAGCATGGAACAGTCCTGAAATGGTAATGCAGAGAGCTTTGAAGATTGCTAATAACACAATCAATCAACTTGAAGCAAAGATTGAGAAAGACAAACCTAAAATCGTATTTGCTGATGCGGTGGCTACTACTAAAACATCAATTCTGGTTGGTGAGTTAGCGAAGATTATCAAACAAAATGGTGTAGATATTGGTCAACGTAGATTATTTGAATGGTTACGCCAAAATGGATTCCTCATTAAACGTAAGGGCATTGATTACAACATGCCGACACAGTACTCAATGGAAAGAGAACTATTTGAAATCAAAGAAACAACAATCAGTCATTCAGATGGGCATACATCAATTAGTAAGACACCAAAAGTTACTGGAAAAGGACAGCAGTACTTTGTTAATAAGTTTTTAGGAGAACAACCAACTTAAAGGAGGAATAACAATGCAAGAAAACCAAGAATATATGAATGATGCTGAATGGAGAATTTACGGTCTGAAATCTGATTATGAAAAAGCAATGAGAGCAGCGAAAGAAGAAAACACGCAAATAACATTTGAAATGCACGACAAAATTTTAAAAGAACTGAAAAAAGAAGAACTTACGTATAGAGAAGCATACGCAGTCCTTCAATTAGTTTATCTTACTTTAAAACATGAGTCAGAGTTTGTAAATCTTCATCAGTAGCCAATGTGACGAATTGTACTTTTGATGATTCATTAAACTCTATGAATGAGTATGTTTCTCCAGTTTTTAGATTCTTAACGTCGAAAGCAAAATTATCCAATTGTGACGAATCAAGATCAAATTTTTCTATATATGATTTTAACAATCTATATATGTCAAAAGAATCTCTTGTGTCTAAATAACGAATTATTTTCTTTAAAGGTGCTTCTTCGAAGTCATTGACAGCACGTAATTTGTAAAATGACTGTTCAGTCATTAAAGCTATTTTTTCATTATCATCATCTGATTCTATACTACTGAAAACAGCATTTTCGCTAACAGTATTTTTAATGAAATTAGCAGTAAATAACTTGTTATTTAAATCGAAAACAATATTCCAATTTTTCGTTACAGCCTTTTTATTCGCTTTTTGAATTAAAAAATCTAAAGATTGTAAGAAATTTATATCCAAATTTATCACCTCCTTCTATAAGGAGTATATCAGAAAGGAGCATAACTATATGCAAGATTTACAAGTAGTAGAACAAAACAATGAATTTTATGTAGATAGTCGCGAAGTATCAAAAATGGTAGGGAAGAGACATGACCATTTAGTAAGAGATATAGATAACTACTTAGGTGTGATTTTACAAAACCCAAATTTGGGGTCTGCAGATTTCTTTCTCGAATCAAGCTACACATCTAACAATAACAACACACTTATTAACTGATAACAATATTATACACGAAAGGGGCATGTACGATATGCAAAAATTACAAAAAATAACCCTCCTCATCACAATAGCAGTTGTGACTTGTAAGGTTTGGAAAATTGAGAGTAATACAAGAAAGCCTAGTATTGATTTAAGGAAAATTAATATACCAAAAACTAATCGTTCTTTTGGGTCTTCTCAACGAACTCTCTAGCACGTTCGAAAGCCATTAAATAAATAGCAAATGCTTCTTCTATCATTTCTTTTTCGTTCTCATACTCTTTTAAATCAAAATTTTGAGAACTTAAATATGCATTTGCAAACTGCTGTGGATCAAACTTAATTTTGTCCATAGTTAACACCTCCCTTCATAAAGGGACAACTAAATTATACCAGAAAGGAGCATAAGTGATGGAACGAATAACATTAACCAAGCAAGAATTAGAATCATTAGAAATTATCCAAGAAGATCATATGAATCAGTTTTATTGTTTAGTAAACGATATATTTAACGATGTTATATCAAACAGTAAAACAATCAAAGAAGCTAAAGAAAAGTTGAAAGAGCTCAGAATACATTCAGGTACCAATGGTGAGACAATGCCACTTATCACTATTTATAAAAAAGTAGAAGAGATACTTGATAAAAAAATTGATGCCACCCCAATTCAAGAGTGGCATAGAGGAGAGATATAAATGTTCAAGTTTTTAAATGAGATAAAAATTTCTTTAGAAAACCACCCTTGGGGTTGGAAAGATCACTTACCTTATTTATTGATGTTATCTCTGTCACTAATTGCCCTGTTTCTTGGAATTCTGTCAATGATTCTATCGTAATAGGTTTTGTATAAATACCTTTATTAGTAGTAACTTTAATAGTCACATCCCAATTCCATATTACGGGATATTCATCAAGATAAAAAGTACACATAACACTTTCATAAGGTCCCAAAGTGAAAGGGATAGAATAATTTTTGTTTTCATAAGGAATCACGTCAAAAGTCTTTTGCTCACCAACTTTGTTTTTAATGTCGAATTTAACATCAATTATAGAAATTGGAAACTTTGTAAAATTGACAAATGTTAAATCGTTATAACTTGATTTATTTACCCCTAGGTAATGAAAACTTCTGGTTGGTATGACTTCTATGTTAAGGGCGTCTTTCATATAATCCAAATAATATTTAAGAGCAGTTAGTAAGAGACTGAAAACAGCTATACAAATCGCAATGATATCCAAATTTATCACCACCTTGTTAATTGATAACTAAATTATACCAAAAGAAAAATAAAAAAGGATGTGGTCTTTCGTGCCGAAAGGAGACTGGCTAGTTGATGCTGAAGAAATTAAAGAGCGAATGTGCATTGGAGAGAAATTCTTTAGAAATCACATCGTAAAAGATAGTCGGATGAAAGCTATTGAGATTAAAAAAACAAACAGAAAATCCTGGTGGCCATCCGACAAAGCAAAAGATATATGTATACAAATAATGTACGAGTATGATGCTTAAACAAATTGGAGACTTGGGGAGCATACTCAAAAGGAGGAAAAATGTATGAACATAGCTTGGAACTTTATCAAATACCCAGCACTTACACTAGCAATTGTAGTTGAGTTCTTTATTATATCGTCATTTAGTACAACACCTATTGAGCATTCGTTTCTATTTTGGATAGTGACAGTAGCAGGATTTGAAATGGCTGATCAAATATTTTTAAAAAAGGAGGAAATGTAAATGTCATATTTTAAAACAGGTTCACAAGTAACGAAAACAGAATATCATTACGGATTTAAATTTTTACATCGCTATGAAGTTATAGGGGATGCCCTAATTTTAGTGAAGGTATTTAGTACTAATCATGATTTGATATTTGCTGCAGAAGTACATGTTGAAGATACAGCTGAAGGTCTTTTTGAAGAAATTAATGAGACAATTTTAAGTTGGATTGACGACAACACAAGCGAAGTAGACGCACTAATGGTCGAAATACTAAAGGGCAGTAACAAACCTTATGATTTTAAAATTAAGGCACGATATTAAAAAAGCCTAATCCAACGGCAATTGGAAAAGGCACAATTTCAAATAAAAATACACGTACAGAATATCACGAAGGAGGATATTTAGCAATGCAATTAAAATTAAACAAATTAGTAATGGAGAATTTTGCAGGCTTTAAAAATCAAATTTTTGAATTTAATGGCCAAGATGCAGATATTTTTGGCCAAAACGGTACAGGTAAAACAACAACAGCTACTGCGTTACAATGGTTGCTATTTGATAAAGGATTAGACGGGACAACTAAATCTTTTAATCCTGTACCTGAAGATGAAAATGGAGAAGAACTATATGAACTAATCCCTATAGTTATTGCTGAATTTGAGATTGATGGTGGATTACTAACACTTAAGAAAGAGTCACACCCAAAATATTCTACAAATCAAAAAACAAATCGTAAAGAATATACCAGAAGTAGAACAAAGTACCAATATGTGAATGATGAAAAGGTAAAAGTTACAGATTGCAAAAATAGAGTGGCTGAGGTTGTAGATGAAGAAGTTTTTAAACTTATAACAAATCCTACAGCTTTTAATAATCTGGATTGGAAAAAGCGTAGGGAACTATTATTCCAAATTGCAGATGACATTACAGATGACGATGTCATTGCCAGCGATTCAGAACTTGAGGGATTGAAAGAATTACTTACTGATCATGATATTGAAACAAAGAAGAAGATAGTCGGAGATAAGATTAAACAAATAAATCAACAAATTAAAGATATACTAACACGTATCAATGAAGCATCACATTCATTGGTTGAAGTAGAAGAATTGAACGCATCTGAGTACAAGCAGCTAGAAGATAACATTCAAACACTCGTTAATAAGAGATACGAGTTGCAGAACGGAAGTGCAGAAATTGAGTTACGTAATCAAGTAAAAGATAAACAATCAGAATTAGAACGAATCAAAAGAGACCACTCATCTACTACTGAATCAAGAATTCATTCACTTATGAATGAGTTTAACGCAGAAGAAAGTACTATTTTGAATTACAAATCAAAAATGAAGAATAACCAAACTCAGATTCAATATGAAGAAGGTAGAAGAAAAGAACTTTTAGCAGAGCATAAAAGATTAAAGTCTGATTTAGAAAAGGCTAAAAATCACAAGTTTGAATATGTAGATGAAAAAGTTTGCTCGTGTTGTGGCCAAGATTTACCGAATGAAAAAGTTGAAGAGACAAGAGAAAATGCACTCAAAAAATTCAACAAAGAAAAGTCACTTCAACTTGAGGTTATTACAGGATCTATGGAAAGAGTGTTGGAAGACGGTAAAAAGATTAAACCAATCATTGATGCACTAAACGAAGAAAATAATAAACATCAAAAATTAATAGATTTAGCTACAGAGAAGTCTAAAAGAATTAAAAGTAAGATTGATAACCTGAAATCACAAATAACAGATGTAACGCAATCAAGCGAATACCAAGAAGTTCAAAGAGATATTGACAAACTCAATAAGAAACGTATGAACATTCAAGAAGAAGTAGATGATCGCCTTGATGAATTAGATTCACAGTTAAATGAATTGAATGCTGCAAAAGAACATTTAGATAAATTGAAGTCTATTGCTGCATCTAATAAGAACATCGAAAAACGTATTCAAGAATTAAGGAATAAAGAAGATGAGTTATTAGACGAGAAAGAAATTTATTCTGGCCAACTTTATAAACTGAACAAATTTACGATTACAAAAATCAATAAGTTAACAGATAACATCAATCAAAAGTTTAAATACGTGAAATTCAAATTATTTTATACGCAAGTAGATGGAGAAGTTAAAGAAACATGTGAAACAACTGTAAATGGTATTGAGTATCACAGGGGATTAAATAGTGCTAAAAAGCTTAATGCAGGATTAGATATCATTAATACATTGTGTGATCACTACAAAATTAATGCACCAATCTTTATTGATAATGCTGAATCAGTAATTGATATATTACCAACAAAATCACAACAGATTAGATTAGTTGTTAGTAAAGAAGACGATACATTGAGAATGGAGAAAAGCGTATGAAATACGAATTAGGTGATTATGTACAAATTAACAAGAGATGGAAGAAGACAAAAGAATATCTGAACGAGGAATCTTTAAAGATTGAAGATGCTAAGACTGTTGTTATTAGAAAGAAAATAGATTGTAAGGAAACTGGATTTATTGCTGGTTTTAGGTACGGCTGTACACAAGCAAAAGAAGTAATGAAAATTCTTGATGATGGTGCAGAGTTCATTCAAGTTTATAACCCTCAAGTTATTGATGTATACCTGGTAGCAACAAGAATGAATTGCCTGTATGAAGTAAGTAAAGAAGATATGCAATTAATTAAAGACGTGGAGGAATTAAGATGAAACTTAAAGTATTAAAATTAACACTCCTAATCATCATCTTGGCGGAGGAGATTAAAAGTGTTAATAAACTCATAATAAAGCTTTTAGAAATTAATAACAAGATTGCAAAATTAGAAACTGATGTTAACGAAATTCAACGAAATTACCAATCACATTAACTTTGTAACCTTTTTCTTCAGCTTCTGATTTTATTTCATCAATTGACATAAAATATTCATCTGAGTTAATTGCTGCTACAGGTTCTTCTGTTTTGTAGCTTTTTTCAAACACAGCTTGAAGCTTACTATTTAAATCTTCCCATCCTAGTAAGGACTTCTTATTATTAGGTTTTGGGTCTAACATGTTTTTTCACCACGCTTTCATAATAAATTAATTTAATTATACACAATAAAGGAGATTATATATATGACAAATAAAAACGAAGTATTAGTAAAAAATCAAAAAATGGGAGACAACGTCCTCGCTAGAGTTAAGAGTTTAGAAACACAGGGAGATTTAAAGTTTCCAGAAAACTATTCACCTGAAAACGCAATGAAATCCGCAATGTTAACACTTCAGGATTTAAAAGGTTCTAAGAAAGACGGTTATAAGCCAGCGCTTGAGTTCGCTAATCCAAACAGTATTGCTAACGCTTTAATGGATATGGTCGTACAAGGACTAAATCCAGCTAAGAATCAAGGTTATTTCATTATGTACGGAGATAACGTTCAGTTCCAAAGATCATATCTAGGTACAATGGCAGTTACAAGACGAGTTACTGGTGCTAAAGAAATAAATGCTGAAGTTATCTTTGAAGGTGATGAAGTTAAATATAAAACAAAGAACGGTAAAATTGTCGATTTAGAACATTCTCAATCATTTGGAAACAGAGATAGTAAAAAAATCATTGGTGCTTATGCAACTGTTGTATTTGAGGATGAAAGTAAAAACTATACAGAGATTATGAGCTTCGAAGAAATTGAAGAGGCGTGGAAACAATCTCAAATGGTATATGATGGCAAGTTTAAGGAAGATGGAACGCATAGAAGATTCCCTCAAGAAATGGCCAAAAAGACCGTCATTAATAGAGCATGTAAGAAACTATTAAATAGTTCTGATGATAGTAGTTTATTATCTAGTGAAGTTAAAAATAGAGACAATAGACAACGTAAAGAAATTTTAGATGCTGAAGAAGAAGCAAATGCGAATAAAGAGCTATTAGAATTCGAAGAAGTACCACATAAAGAGGCAACCGATGTTACAGATTTTGAAGAAGTAGAAGAGACTAAAGAAGAACCTGCACAACATCCAACAGAGGATGAAGAACCATTTTAATTGATATTATAGCAACTGGTTCAAGTGGTAACTGCTATCGTATTTCAGATGGCAGAACCACACTTTTATTAGAAGCAGGAGTGAAGTTTGAAAAGGTACAAAAAGCCCTTCAATACAGAACAAGAGATATAGCAGGTTGTCTCATCACTCATGAACATGGTGATCATGCTAAATATACAGACCAGTATTTAAAGAACGGAATTAATTGTTACATGACCAGGGGAACAATGAAAGCAAAAAATATTCAAAGTCACAGACTGCATGCAGTAAAAGCTAAACAGGAAACTAGAATCGGTACATGGTCAATTTTACCTTTTGAAATAGAACATGATGCAGCTGAACCAGTTGGCTTTTTACTAAAAAGTACACAAGGTTATAAAGTCTTGTACTTAACAGATACAAAGTATTGTAAGTATAGTTTTAAAGGTTTAACGCACTTGATGTTAGAAGTGAATTATATCTACGAAAAAATGCAAGAGAATGTGCAAAAAGGCTCTATTCATCAAGGGTTGGCTAACAGGATAATGGATTCACATTTTAGCTTAGAATATGCATTAAAACTACTGAGGGTGAATGATTTAACACAGTTGCAACAGATTCATCTAATACACCTTAGTAATACCAATTCTGATGCTCAATTAATCAAACAGCAGGTACAAGAAGCAAGTGGTGTACCTGTCTATATCGGAGGTTTATAAATGGATAATAATGATTGTAAGTTTATTGGCCGAATAACAAAAGACTTAGAGCTAAGAGAATCAACAAATGGCACAAAGTACTTACTATTTGATATTGCGGTTCAAAGAAGATTTAAAAATAATGAAGATGAATATGAGAGTGATTTTATTAATTGTATTGCCTTTAATAAAACTGCTGAATTTATAAACAACTATGCAAAGAAAGGCTATTTAATAGGTGTTGAAGGCGAGATACAAAATAATAATCGTGAACGTCAAGATGGCACGATTAATTATGGTACGCAATTGAAAGTGAGTAAAGTTAATTCACAAGTTCTATTTTTGAATAAAGAAAAATCTACTAATAGTACTAATCAATCAGGTAATGCTCAAAGTGGCCAAAGAAATAAAACGAATCAAGGTTCGTATCAATCAAATGGCAGTAATCCATTTTCAAATGCCAATGGACCGATAGATATCAACGACGATGATTTGCCATTTTAATTTAACCAGTTTTGAAAGTGAGGTGTGGAGTTATGACTGGTTGGATTAAAGTACACCGTCAAGTTATGGATCATTGGATTTGGGAAGATGCGGAAAGGTTTAAGTGGTGGATGGAAATAATACTATTAACTAACCACACTGATAAAAAAACTGTAATTGGTGGAGAACTCATCACTATTAGAAGAGGTACATTTCATACTTCAGAATTAAAACTTTCAGAACGTTGGGGAGTTTCCAGAAACAGAGTAAGAAGGTTTTTACAGTTGTTAGAAGATGACGACATGATAAGTACAAAAAAGACAACAAACGGAACAACTATAAAAGTCCATAACTACGGGGTTTATCAAGGGAAAAATGAAGAAGAAAAACAGCCAATGAAACAACCAACGAAACAACGAGCGGAACACCCAACGGAACAACAGACGGAACAACAAGAGGACAGCGGACGATACAAGACTAAGAATGTAAAGAAGGATAAGAATGTAAAGAATGAAAAGAATGAGAAGAAGAAGGTGTCCACCGTCTACGACTTTTATCAAGAATCAGGATTCGGAATTATTAATCAATACACTGCACAAGATATCACTTATTACTTAGAAAGCTTTGAGAATGATTCAGATGAAATAGTAACTGCAGCATTAAAGTTAGCACTCGATAGAAATAAAGTGAACTGGGGATATGCTAAAGCTATTTTAAAGGATTGGTTAAAGTCTAATCTTAAATCAATGGATGAGGTACGCGCATATGAAAAGCAAAAGATGACCAATTATAAAAATAAGAGCAATGAGCCTTATATATTAAAGTCAATTGAAAAAACGCCGCAATGGGTTTCAGATAACAGCTATAAAAACAAGAGAAGTAGTGAAGAGGAAAGAATGTCAACGGAAGAACGTAAAGCTTTTGAAGAAACAAAAAAACAAATGGAAAAAGAAATAATTGAATGGAGTGAAGAATTTGGGCGTACTACTTAAAGGTAAAACGATAGGTGAAGTATTTGAATTATTAGAGGAACTAAAATCTGTTAAAGCTGTAGCTGAAAGAATTGGAGTAACTACTGGTGCAGTTTATAGTTTTAGATCAGAAAATCACAAGGCATTTAAAAAATTAAAAGCAGAGTCGGAACTTAAAGAAAATGAAAACAAATTAACTAATCCAGAATTAACTTCAAGAATTATAAAACCAGATAAAAATGTTATTAATCAACAAAATGATGAGTCAACAACAAAGGTTGCTATTGCTAGAAAAATGGTTTTAGAGAAAGAAAATAAGTCACTTAATAAAAAAATAAATCAGCTAACATCTGAAAAGAATCAATTACATGGTCGTATTAATCTACTTGAAGACGAAATAAAAGTGATTAATGATGAAAAGACGGAACTGAGAAATGAGTATGAAAAGCTGTCACGTGATTATCAGAAGATTAACGAAGATAAAGAGACATACAAGCAGCAGCTAGATGAATTAGTTAAGGAATCTAATAATATTTTAGAAGAAGCTAAGAAATACCGTAAGGCAAACAAAGAATATCAAAACAAATTAGCACTGCTTAGCGAAAGACATACAGAACAAACAGAAGTTGATATTGAACGAATACAACATGAACTAGCATTTTATAAAGATCATGCGTTGTTATATTACCAGAAAGTAAATGAAGTATCATGACGGTTCATTCATTTACGATACTGTTCAAAAAAGATACAAAACACTTAGATAAACCAATGGCATCTCCTAGGCCAAGATTTAGGAACGTTGGAAAGTTTATTCAAACATACATGCCAACTAATTACGTAAAACACAAACAATTTATAAAAGAGCAAATGCCAGAACTAAATATCGATGATGCAATAAAATTGACTTTATTGTTTGAATTCCCAATGAACAAATCATGGTCTAAATCATTAATTAAAAGAATGATACATGCATTCAAAAAGAATAAGCCAGACATAGATAATTTAATTAAGACATTTATGGATGCTGCAAACCAAAAGATATGGACAGATGATGCCCTAGTGGTTGAAATTCATTGTGCTAAAAGATATGCAGAAGTACCAAAAATAAAAGTGAAAGTGGAGGAATTATAATGAGAAATATTCAATTCGCAGATGAACTAATTAAAAAGACTTTTGGAGAAAATGAACAAGATGGAGTAGTAAGAAAACAATTTAACGCTACTGATAAACATGTGACTTGGTCAATTGAGTTCTTCGCTTATGAAGCAACAATTGTATGTACAGCAAGTAAAGCTGGAACTAAATTTAAAGTTTCTGGAGATAATGTTCCAAATGGTTTTATTACTCAACAATATGGAAGAGTTGAATATATAAGACAAGAATTATTTAAAGATGAAGTAGAAAATCCAGATCAATTAACATTAGAAGATGTAGACAGTGAAGAAGAACAAGAGCAAGCAGAAAACGAAACATTATTTGATGGTGGAGAAGAGAAAGTTGAAGAATTATCAAAAGAAGAAATTGAGTAATTAAAATTTACTAATAATTTCATTCTCCAATATGTAAAATTCGAGCCATTCATTTACGAATGGCTCGAATAAAAATTAAATAATAGATTTTAAATTATTAGTAAAAGTGATAAAGGACTCTTTTGTTACGTTCATACGTACTGATAATCCTGATTCAGTGGCCATATTCATGTGGTTCAAACCAGAGTCAAAATTTATATATAAAATTAAATCATTTTCATTTAATTGAATAATTGTTAACCAAAAATCTGGTTCATTAAAAAAGTAATCTGGAGAATCATTAGTGAAATTACTAATATTCAAGTTTTGAATTTCATCATCTAATAATACTATTTCTTTTTCTATACAAGATTGTTCATAAGTAACCATTAACTTGAAGTAAGTATGTTTTATATCATCGGTAGTTGAAGACTTGGTATGTTTAAGAGATAAGACTATGTTATTTTCTTTGAAATCAATATCTTTTAACATTGTTGTAATCATAGACAATATTTAGTGCCCCTTTCTCCAGACTTTTTTAGGACTTTTTTGTTTATACGTTGTAACAACAGTTTTACCTTTTTTATCTAGAACTAAAGTCGTTTTAGAACTTTTATCATATAAGATTTTAGCACCAGTTTTTTTATCAGTATATTTTTGTCCAAATCTCATTGTATGTGCGAATTGTTGCTTTGTAATTCCTCTTTGAGCAGCACGCTGTAAAGCGTGTTTTGAAATTTTCTTTACAAGGTGTTTTCCACCTTGTTTGACAACTATACTGATCACTGCTGAAGCAAGATATGGAATAATTGGAGCGATACGAGGCGTTATAGTTGGTTCCTCGGAATCATCACTAATTATTTCATATAAATCGGCTATTTCTTCATCAGATAAATGAGCTATGTATTTATCATTATTAACTTGTTCCTCTGATGGATAATCTTCATTTTCACTAGCTTGAACATAACCAGTAGCAGTAAAAGTTAAAGTTAAAACAAAAACTGTAATAAATATTACTAATTTAGAAATTTTTGACATTTTGCACCTCCTGGATATAAATATAAATTATTTTAAAGAGAAAAACAACAAAATTTAAAAAATTAAAAGGAGGACTAACTTATGAAACTATATCTAATCACAATAACAATATCGCTTATAGCACTATACACATTTATCAAACGATCATATAAGTATGCGAGTGTGCAGGACGAAGTGGAGGCAGCTATTGATTATGAATCAGATAAGTATAAAGAGGCAGAAACATGGTTCAGTGGAGTTGGTAGACATTGATATTCGGATTAATACTATTCGCAGCAATACTGATAGCATTAATTATTATGGCAGTTAAGGAGGGATAAGAAATGGCAACAGTACAAGAGCAAATTAAAGAAATTAATACTAAAGATGAATTGATTAAATGGCTGATTAATGAATATTTCATTTTATCTAACAAAGCATATGGTGATAATTTCGAAGAAGTAATAGATAAAGAATTAAATATCATTAAGTCTAAAGCTGAAACATTAATGACATCCTGTGATTCTACTTACGAATATGAATTTACGAATAAGCAAGTATTGCATGGTTATTATAATTATTTAGGTGATAAGGATGGCCTAGAGGAACTTTATGATGTGTACAAAAAAGCGAAAAAATATAATGAAATTCACAATGCAATCAATGCACATTGGATAGAGTATCCAGAAGATTGGATGCCTGAAGTTTATATGATAGTTAATAATTATGAGGGGGATTCTAAATGCTAAACAAAGACATTAGAAATATGATGTTTGAATTAACTATAGAAGACTTTAAGAAGCAAGTACAAACTGATGAGAATAGATTAGGTTTTCGACAAATGAAAGTACTATTTGACGAATTAGTAAATGCAAAGTTTACAGAAGAACAAGCATTTAAATTTATTATCTTACAGATGAAGATGGAGGGAGAAAATAATGGAACTAAATAAATATCAAGAGATAGCGTTAAGAACTCATAACGTTGAACAAAACATGAGCGAAGCTTTAACTAATTATGCATTAGGTTTAACAGGTGAATCAGGAGAAGTTGCAGACAACATTAAGAAACATATATTCCATGGCCATGAGTTAAACAAAGACGAAATGGTTAAAGAACTCGGCGATGTTCTTTGGTACTTATCTTCACTCGCTAGTATGTGTGACGTAAAACTCGATGAAGTGGTAGGTCATAATTTAAATAAATTATCTAATAGATATCCAGGTGGATTTAATCAACAGCACAGTATTAATCGAGTAGAGAACATTTCACCAGGAGATAAAATTTTATTTAGTAATAGCCAATATATTGTGGATGATGTAATTGGAAATACATTATTGATTAGTAACGATAACGATGATCAGCAAGTTAATGTATATGATGTAAAGAAACTGTAATTAGTTTCTTCTTAATAAAGGTGGTGAGATGTATTGTTCGAGTGGCTAGAGTTATACCAGAACTTGGATATGCAACAGCAGGCATTAGAGATAAAAAAAGATATATGCATTGAAGAAATGGAGAGGTGGCACTCAATAAGTTATGCACGAGCAGACTTAGGAAAGAAGCATGACTTTCATTCTCGCTTACAACAGGTCAGCCGTATTGAGGAGGAGTTAGAGGAATTGAATGAGAGGATAAAAAAGTTAGAAGAACAGAAGGAAAGAGTATTAAGTTTGTTGGACCGTTTCCAAGGTATAGAACACAAGATACTTAGAAAGAAATATGTAGATGGTATGACATTACAAGAGATTGCATATGACTTAGGTTATAGTGAACAATACATTAGAAAGAAGCATGCTGAGTGTATCAAGAGAATCAAGTTCATTAGTTAGTAGTCAACGTTGTCAACAAACATTCTACACAAACTATTGATTAATCATGATATTGTTATAGCATAGAAAAATTATAACTAGGACTGACACATTGTGTTGGTCCTTTTATTATGTGATGAAGGAGTGATTGATATTGGTATCATGCGAAGATGTAATCATCCAACATGTAATACATTGATAAGTAGAGACGAAACATATTGTGATAAGCACAAAACATATACAAACAAAGCATATAACGATACTAGAAGAAGAAACGATCCAGAATATATCAACTTCTATAAATCAAATGCTTGGTTAACTATGAGAAAAAGAATACTTCTGAAACATGATTACTTATGTAGTAGTTGTGGAAGAATTGCTGAAGTAGTAGACCATATTATTCCAACAAAAGTAGATTGGTCAAAGAGATTGGATGAAGAAAACCTTCAACCATTATGTAATGAATGTCATAACAAAAAAACACAAGAAGATTTAAAAGGGCGAAATTAATAAAAAGTAAAAAAGTGAAAAAACAAAAATTCAGAAAATGAAAATACGAAAAAATAAAAAGTCCCCCACCAATTTTGACGGCCGAGGAAAAATTTTTCCCCGGAACGGGGCGAACTTTTCTTCTTAAAGATTTCCCTTAATTAATTAAATTTCAGTAGGAGGTGTTGATTTATGGCCGGTAGACCTAAAAAATTACTTCATAACTCAAATAAGAATTATACGTCGGAAGAAATTATCAAAAAAGAGCGTGAAGAGGCGGAATTGAATAAATTTTCGAAAATAGACCCTGAACCACCTGGTTTTTTGGACGATATAGCAAGACAAGAATACAAACGGGTAATTCCATATATGCAAGATTTGCCGATTTCTACTTTAGACCGAGCTCAACTTGCACAATATTGTAGTTTTTACAGTGACTTTGTACAAGCAACTCATTTGATAGAAGAAACAGGAGGTGTGGTTATTGAAACCGATAGAGGGCTTAAAGTTAACCCTGCATTTACAGCAAAAGAAAAAGCGGGTACACGAATGCAACAAGCAGCTAACACATTGGGCTTAACCATTGATAGTCGCTTACGTATTGTTGTACCGGAAGAAAAAGAAGATGATGATCCATTCAAAGAATTTGTGAGTGATGAATGATGGTTGATTATACAACACTTTATGCACAAAAGGTTATTAATGGCGATATTTTAGCAAGTAAAAAGAACATAGGAGTCGCTAAACGCCATTTAAAAGATTTGAAAAATCCACCAAAAGATTGTTATTGGGATGTTAAGCAGGCAAATAAAGCAATAAAATTTATTGAGATGTTGCCGGACCCTAAAACAAACGAACCTATGCCACTAATGTTATTTCAAAAATTTATTGTAGGTAGCATTTATGGTTGGCGTAGAAAAGGAGGCTTTAGAAGATATACAAAAGCGTATATCAGCATGGCACGTAAACAGGGTAAATCACTTATCGTCTCAGGTATGTCGTTAAATGGGCTATTGTTCGGTCAATACCCTAAGTTTAATCGACAAATCTATGTATCATCTTCAACATATAAACAAGCACAAACGATTTTCAAAATGGCAAGTCAACAAATCAAATTGCTACGCTCTAAAAGTGATTACATTCGAAAATCGACAGACGTACGCAAAACGGACTTAGCACACATTGCATCAGAAAGTGTGTTTGAACCACTGTCAAACAATCCTGATGCGGTAGATGGTAAAGACCCTACTGTTGCGATTTTAGATGAGTTGGCAAGTATGCCAGACGACGAGATGTATTCGCGTTTTAAAACAGGTATGACATTGCAAAAGAACCCTCTCACTCTCTTGATTTCGACAGCGGGCGACAACTTAAACAGTCAGATGTATCAAGAATACAAATACATTACTAAAATTCTTTCAGGGGAAGTTAAGGCAGACAGTTATTTTGTTTATTGCGCTGAAATGGACTCAGAAGACGAGGTTAACGATGAATCGCAGTGGATTAAAGCAATGCCACTACTCGAATCGAAAGAGCATAGAGATACTATATTGCGTAACATTAAGTCAGATATTCAAGATGAGCTTGAAAAAGGTACATCGTTTCATAAGATTCTGATTAAAAACTTTAATTTGTGGCAAGCTAACAAAGAAGATAGCTTGATTAATATTTCTGAATGGGAATCAGTAGAAGTTAATAAAGCGGATTATAATCTTTATGGTCGTGATGTTTATATTGGTGTCGATTTATCACGTTTAGACGATTTGACTTCTGTCGGTTTTATCTTTCCAAATGATAACGAATCGGTATTAATCGATAGTTATTCGTTTATAGGATTACGAACCACATTAGAACAAAAAACGAAGCGGGATAAGATTAATTATGAATATATAGTTAATCAAGGTGAAGCGGAAACAACGACCTCAGAAAGTGGCATGATTGATTATAAACGTGTGATTGAATACATTTTGCAAGTCGTTGAAGAATATGATTTAAATGTAATAGCAGTTTGTTATGATCCGTGGAACGCGCAATCGTTTATTACGAGTTTGGAAACGATGATGATTGACTGGCCATTAATCGAAGTTGGACAAAGTTTTAAAAGTCTGTCACAAACTATCAAGCAATTTAGAATGTGGGTAGCAGATAAAAAGGTACGACATTTTGGAAAACATCTTCTTACAATAGCGGTTAATAATGCCGTGTTGATGTATGACGGTGAAGATAATGTAAAAATCAATAAGAAATTGAACAGACAGAAGATTGACCCTATCATTTCGGTTATTACTGCATTTAGCGAAGCGAGAATGCATGAGTTTGAGACAGATTGGTCATCTATTTATGAAAGTGAAGAATTTGATTTTTAGGAGGTGACGTAATGAATTTTGATAAATTATATACGTTTTTAAAGATATTGGTCGCTAACATTGTTAGTATCTTTTTTTTATTGGGATTAATCACGGTCAATTTTGCAGTATACATCGGTTATGGTACAGTGATTGGATTAATCGTTACTGGTTCATTCCTGATTATAATCGCACTGATTATTGACCGTGAATCGCAAGAAAGGAGGTAAATTAATTGGGAATCTTTTATAGAGAAAAACGAGAATTACAGTATAACGAAGATGATTTACAAATGATGGTACAAACGTTGCCGGGATTCCAAGGGCAACCATTGAGAAAGTATGCAGATGTGGAGGCTATTAAACACAGTGATATTTTTACTGCTGTCATGATGATTGCATCCGACTTAGCACGTATGCCTATTCGGTTAACAAACAACGGCGAGATTGATTTTAATAACAAGATTACAAAACTTTTGAATATACGCCCTAATCCTTTTTATAACGGCTATATTTTTAAGTTAGTCGTGTTTGCTAACTCTCTACTCACATCACACGGATACATTGAAATCGCAAGAGATTACAAAGGTAATCCCGTCAATCTTGCATTTCGGAAAACATCTGAAATTGAGTTAAAACTTAGCCCATCAGGTAAGTATTATTACGAATTCAAAAAAATAGACGATAACGGCAAATCGACATCACGCAAAATTAAGTTTGAAGATATGCTCGATATTAAATTCTACTCGTTAGATGGTATTAACGGACTATCGCTACTTGATACATTGAGCAAAACTATCGATTCAGACAACAACGGTAAGACTTTCTAAACAACTTTTTAAGAAACGGTACACACGTAGGCGGAATACTTAAGATGAAAGGTGTACTTAATGATAAAAAAGCACGCGAGAGAGCAAGAACAGAATTCCACAAAGCATTTAGTGGTACAAAGCAAGCAGGTAAAGTCGTTGTACTAGATGAGTCAATGACGTTTGACCAATTGGAAGTTGATACGGAAGTTTTAAAACTGATCCGTGAAAACAAATCATCCACACGTGAGATTGCAGGGGGGTTCGGCATACCGTTGCATAAGTTTGGTATTGAAACAACGAATATGAGCATAACAGACGCAAATTTAGACTATCTATCCACACTTAAGCCTTATACAACGTGTGTATGTGCGGAGTTGAATTTCAAATTTAACGATGAAAGAACCGATGTAGCACGCGAGTTTAAGTTCGATACTACTGAAATACGTGTGGTTGATGAAAAAACGCAAGCTGAGATTGACAAGATTAATCTTGATAGCGGTAAAACCAATATTGATGAAGTTCGAAAGCGCGACGGATTACCGCCTATTCCTGGTGGAAAGGGTAGCGTACATCGTGTGGATCTAAACCACGTAAATATTGATTTAGTTGATGATTATCAGATGAATAAATCGCGTGGTACTGATAATAAATTGAAAGGTGGTGAGGAAAATGGAGAAGGAGACGAGAAAAGGTAATATTGTTGAAGTACGTTCTAACGACGATAATGACATATTTATTGAGGGCTACGCTTTAAAATTTGATACATGGTCGGAAAATTTGGGGGGCTTTAAAGAAACCATCTCAAAACAAGCGTTAGAAAACACTGATTTATCAGATGTGCGTTGCTTAGTTGACCACTTGCCATCTCAAATCATTGGTAGAACGACGGCAGGTACACTCGATTTAACTGTTGATGATACAGGTTTAAAGTATCGTTGTAAGTTACCTAACACGACATTCGCACGAGACTTGTATGAAAATATGCGTGTAGGTAACATCAATCAATGTTCATTTGGCTTTATGCTTGATGCTGATGGTGATGAAATGCGTTTTGATGAAAAAGAAAACATCTACAAACGTACATTAAAGGCAATTCGGGAACTGACAGATGTGTCAGTAGTAACTTATCCTGCTTATAAAGACACAGATGTAAAACCGGCACTCAGAAGCATCGAAAATTTTGAACACGAGAAACGCAAAAACGAAATCAGACAACGACTTGAAAAAATGAAAACTCGGTGAAGTTGAACACCGTAAAAAATACAACCATAAGACGTTTTAGACGTCTATTTTTTATGTAAATTTTAGGAGGAAAACAAATGGATAAAATTGAAATTTTGCTTGGAATGATTGAAGATACCAAGCGTCAAATCGATTTAAAAGTTAAATTTGCAACACGAGCACTTGACAGTGACGAGTTAGAAAAAGCAGAAAAATTAGAACAAGAAATCGCTGATTTACGTTCTGAATTGAAAGATAAGGAAGAGGAATTAGCTAAATCGAAAGAAGAAGAAAACGCAAACCCTGAACCGGTTACTGTTGAAAATAATGGACGTTCTACACGCTCACAATTCAACGCGTTTGATTTAGGTGTAATGCCTGAAACGAAAGTAACTTCACAAGAAGTGCGTGACTTTAAAGCTTATTTAGAATCACGTGATGACATTAAAGGCGGGTCGCTTAAAACTGATTCTGGTTTCGTCGTGATTCCTGAGGAAATCGTTACAGATATTTTGAAGTTGAAAAAAGTTGAATTCAATTTAGATAAATATGTAACAGTTAAAAAAGTTAATAACGGCTCAGGTAAATACCCCGTCGTTCGTCAATCAGAAGTGGCAGCGTTACCGGAAGTTGAAGAATTGGCTGAAAACCCAGAATTGGCAGTTAAGCCGTTCTTCCAATTAGCGTATGATATCAAAACTCGTCGTGGATACTTCCGAATTTCACGTGAAGCTATTGAAGATAGTCAAATCAATGTATTGCAAGAATTAAAAATGTGGTTAGCACGTACGATTGCTGCTACACGTAACAAAGCGATCATTGACGTTATTAAAAATGGTGGACCTGGCGAAAAAGGTGATTCTACTAAACTTGAAACAATTGAAGCAACGGGTGTTGACGGTTTAAAAGATGCAGTTAACTTAAATATCAAACCTAACTACGAGCATAACGTTGCAATCGTGTCACAAACTATGTTTGCGAAGTTAGATAAGTTAAAAGACAAAAACGGTAATTACCTAATCCAACCAGATATCAAAGAAAAATCACAACAACGTCTTTTGGGTGCAAAAGTTGAGATTTTACCGGATGAAATGCTTGGCGACAAAGGAAACGAAACACTTATTTTCGGTAACTTAAAAGATGCATTAGTGTTATTTGATCGATCTCAATATCAAGCATCATGGACTGACTACATGCATTTCGGTGAATGCTTAATGGTTGCTACGCGTCAAGATGTAAGAATTCTTGATTATAAAGCAGCGATTGTTATTAATTACACAGATGCAACTGTAATACCAGGGGCTTAATTTTAAGCCTCTTTAATTTAACAAAATTAGGAGGAATATAAAATGACAGAATTTAAAGTGAAACATATTTATAAAGATATTGAAATTGGGAAAGTTTTTAGACCTGGTGATGTTGTAAAAATGACAGTTAAGCGTGCGAATGAAATTAATGAGAAATTAAAAAAGCATGGCGTTATTTTAGAACGTGTTGAAAAAGTTGAAGAAAAAGTAGATGTGAAATCCGAAGATAAAAAATAAGAGGTGATTAAATGACAATCACTGAAGAAGATTTTAAATTATTAAAAATGCACTGCAAGGTAGATCATCACTATGAAGATGATTTATTAAAAGCTTATTATGAGTGGTCAAAAGAAGATATTGCGAGTGCAGTAACTGATGAATATGAAAAACATAAAGATTGGTTTGATAATCAGACTTCATTTAGAACTGCTGTTTTTCCACTAACAGCGTACTATTATGAAAATAGAATAGCTTTTAACGAACGAACATTATCTTATGCTCCACATATGGTAATGAGTGTAGTACATCGTTTGAGAAGTAGGTTTATTGATTACATTGGAAGTGATGAAAATGAAATTTAACTCAAATAATCTGAATGAAAGAGTATCTTTTTGCGAAGATATTAGTAAATCTGTTAATGGTTTACCATCTAGACCTAAAACAGTTGAATTATATAATTGCTTTGCTTGTATCCAAGACTCTAAAGAGACAGATACTCAAACGGCACTTTCAAACGAAAGCAAGTTTATCAAAACAATTATAATTCGTGATCCAAGAGGCGACTACAAACCGAGCAATAAGCACTATGTCTTACATGAAGGTTATAAATATAATATTAAATATTATAAACCTGATTATATAGATAAATCATTTATACGTGTTTATTGTGAGGTTACTTTTTAATGGGTGGAAAAATCGTTAAAAATACGGTTGCTGAAGGATTAAAGAGAGAATTATTACAAATGTCTACACTAGAAAAGAGAGTCTTGAAAGCTGGAGCATCTACTATCATTCCAATTCTTCGAAAGAATACACCACTTAGTGAACAGAGAAGACATGCTCGGAGTCATGTTGCTATATCTAATGTGAAAACAGATAGAAGTACATCTGAAAAGTATGTCGCTGTTGGATATGAAAAAGGGTATTCACATCGTATTCATACAACTGAATTCGGCACAATGTATCAAAGGCCACAATTATTTATTACAAAATCAGAAAGAGAAAGCAGAAATGCAGTATTCAATGCTATGAAGACTGCAATGAAAAGAGGGTTACGATGATTAAAAACATTACGAGTGAAATTTATAATGAGATAATCAAAAACAAAGAGATAACACTGGCAGATAATGTTTTTAAATACATCGTGCCTGAAAATTTTCATAAAAAAACAGATAATCCAATAGTGAGAATAGTTCCTTTACCTTTTTCACCAGAAGATTACGCTGATGATCAGCAACTTTCAAGAGAATATGATTATCAAATTGATATTTGGTGGTCAGAAAACGAACCATTTGAGCAAGCAGAAATGCTTGTTTTTTTATTGGGAAAAATGAATTTCCAAGCATATTACCGTGAACCGTTATATGAAATAGAGACCCTTACATTTAGGGAAATCATTCGTGTAAAAGGTACGGTTTTTTCATTAAGAGAAAATTAGGAGGAGTTAAACATGTTAAAAAACTTAAAACAATCTGAAAGATTACTAAAATTAAACCTACAACACTTTGCTTCAAGCACTGGAGTTACAGGGATTGCAATTGGTGTATCTAATTTTTATTGGGCACCAATTAAAAAAGATAGTGAAGAAGGTATCGAATACGGTAACGGGACTCGAACAAGATTCTTAAAAGAAATTGAAGTGGAAAGACCTCAAGAATCTGAAGACGATTATGGTGATGATATTGTTGCTGCAACTGCCGTTTCTAATGGTAAATTAGAAATTAAAACTACTTTTGTTACTGTACCAGCTGAACAAAAAGCATTCTTATCGGGTGCAACTAAAGGTACTGGTGGATTTAAATATAGTGCGAAAGATATTCTACCAGACGTAGGAGCAGTATTTGAACGTCGTAATCATGATGGCTCTAGCGAATGGGTTGGTTTATTTAAAGGTAAATTTACTAGACCGTCTATTAAAGGACAATCAAAACAAGATAAAGTAGAATTCCAAAATGACGAAGTTGAAGGTAGTTTTGTTGACCGTATTTTCGACGAAGCTTCACATGTTACAGGTTATGATGCAAAAGGTGAAACTAAAGGTCGTGACTATGTGTTTATGGAAACATTCGGTAAAACATATGAAGAATTTATGTCTACTGTTGGAGAACAAGTTGTTCCTGCAGTTGAAAAACCAGTTGTTTCTGGTGGAGTAGTACCTGGAGCATAAGAGTGGAGGACTATTGTCCTCTACTTATTTTTATTTTGGTCAAATTAAAAATAACAATAGAAAGTTGGAAAACAAATGAAACGTACATCAATTGAACTAATAACAGGTTTTACAAAAACAGGTAAACCACAATATAAAAAGTATTTAGCAAAACCAATTCTTACATTATTTGAAACAATGCAAGGTTCTAAATTATCTATGAAAATGCAAAAAGTATTTAAAGAGCCAAACTTCGATGAATTGACAGAGGAACAATACGAAGCATTATCTGAAACAGAAAAACAAGAATACGATAAGTTACAGGAAGAATATACTGAACAAGTAATGTCTCAAATGGACGTTTTAGATGAAGTGTTTGAATTTATAACTGAAGCATTTGACGAACAATTTACAACAATAGAGTTACAAAAAGGGTTACCTAGTGGTCAAGATGGCTTTGAATATCTAGGAACTATATTAAGAAATATAACAAGTGGTGGAGAACCCAGTGATACAAAAAAGTTCGTGAGCGAGAAGACGAGTTAAAAGAAGAAGATTTAACTCCAGAAGGAGTATATAACAACTATTTAAAAGTTTCAAAACAATTAATGGAAGATGGAATGGATCCTGAAAAAATAGCGAATATGCCTATTCATTTTTTCTTGGAGATTGTAGAATCAAAAATCGAAAATAAAAAAGAAGCCAAAAGCTTTAAAGATATATTTGGTTAAGTCACTCAAACATTATGAGTGACTTTTTTATTTATTTAATTTTAGAAGGAAAGGAGGAATTTTATGCCAAGTCCTATTGGAAATATGGTCATAAAAGTTGATTTAGACGGTTCAGGCTTTAATAAAGGTGTAACAGGTTTAAATCGGCAAATGAGAATGGTCAGTAAAGAAATGTCTGCGAATTTATCTAAATTTAGTAGATATGATAATTCTTTAGAAAAATCAAAAGTTAAAGTTGATGGATTAAGTAAACGTCAACAAGTACAGTCAAGAATTACTAAAGAATTACGTCAAAACTATGAAAAACTAAGTTCTGAAACAGGAGAAAACAGTGCAAAAACACAAGCTGCAGCATCTAAATATAATGAAGCAGCAGCTAAGTTAAATCAATACGATCATGAATTAGAAGAAGCTAAAAAACATATTAAATCTTTACAAGACCATCAAAGAGCCTTAAATACTACTCTTGGTAAATTAGGGAATAACTTTTCTAAATTTGGACCTCATTTAAAAACGATGGGAGATGGAATGAAAAACGTCGGTAGGTCAATGAGTATGTATGTTACAGCCCCTATTGTAGGTGGTTTTAGTGCTGCAGTTAAAGCTTCTATTGATTATGAAAGTGCTTTTGCAGGCGTTCGAAAAACAGTAAATGGTAGTGAAAAAGACTACAAAAAACTATCCGACGGAATTATCAAAATGTCTAAAAACCTACCTGTTGCAGCTACGGATATTGCTGAAGTAGGAGAAATGGCCGGTCAATTAGGTATCAAGAAAAGTAATATATTAGATTTTTCTAAAACAATAATTGATTTAGGTGAGTCAACGAACTTAACAAGAGAACAAGCAGCAACTGAGTTTGCTAGATTTGCCAATATCGTTGATATGCCACAAAAATCATTTAGTAGATTAGGTTCAAGTATCGTCGCTTTGGGTAACAATATGGCAACTACAGAATCAGAAATTATGAGTATGTCCATGAGAATAGCTGCACAAGGTAAGTTAGTAGGCATGACAGAATCAGATATAACAGGTCTTGCAGCGACAATGTCTTCTTTAGGTATTGAAGCAGAAGCAGGTGGTACTGCTATGACAACTGTGCTTAAGAAGATTGACAAAGCAGTTGGTGCAGGCGGAAAAGAATTAAAAGCATTTGCTGATGCTAGTGGAATTTCGTCAGCTGAGTTCAAGAAACAATGGGAAGAAGACCCGGTAAAAGCATTAGATACATTTATTGGTGGATTGGCCAAATCTAAAAAAGAAGGAGCCAATCTTTCTGAGATGTTAGCTGATTTAGGTATCAAAGGTATTAGAGAATCAGATACCATTTTAAGAATGGCTAATAATCACAAATTATTGGGGAAAGCTGTACAAATCTCTGGTAAGGGTTGGAAAGAAAATAAAGCTTTATCAAACGAAGCAAATCAAAGATATAAAACAATGGCATCTCAATTAAAAATATTGAAAAACAATGTCGTTGCTTTTGGTATTTCGCTAGGAAATGCTATCGCGCCAATCGTTGTAAAGTTAGCTAAGGGACTAACAGGCGTTTTAAAAAGTATGTCTAACATGTCAAGTGGTATGAAGATAACAATAGCTGTTGTTGGTTCGTTAGCTGCTGCAATTGGACCGGTGGTGTTTATATTTGGTTCGTTTATTAGTGTGATTGGTAGTGCAATGACAACATTAGGACCATTGTTAATTGGTATTAGTAAAGCTGGTGGAGTTATGGCATTTCTATCTGGAAAAGTAGCTACATTAGTCAAGCTATTTCCTATGCTTGGTCCTGCAATAAGTTTTGCAGGCGGTCCGTTATTATGGATTGTCGGTGGATTAACAGCCTTAGGCATCGCATTCACTGTCGCTTATAAGAAGTCGGAAACATTTAGAAATATTGTAAATAAAGCTGTTTCAGGTGTAATGAATGTTTTTAAAGCAGCAAAGATTGCACTTCAAGGTTTCTTCCAATTATTCAAAGGAAATGGACAAGATGGAATCATTACTCTATCTAAAATATTTCCACCGAATGTAGTAGTCGGAATAACATCCTTTGCAGATAAAATAAAAAATACATTCATTCAAGTTGTGAATGCAATAAAAGGTTTTGCTAGTCAAGTTGGTGGCCAATTAACTAGTTTTTGGAATCAAAACGGTGCTCAAATTACTGAAGCAGTCCAAAATATAGCGAATGTTATATCAACTGTTTTCAAATTTATTTGGGGTAACATAATACGTCCGATCATGACTTTGATTTGGAACCTCATGAAAATTATTTGGCCAGGTATTAAATGGCTAGTAGTCTCAGTTTGGGGTAATATTAAAGGCGTTATTTCAGGCGCATTAAATGTAATTATGGGTACAATCAAAATTTTCTCTGGATTATTTACTGGAGACTTCCGAAAAATGTGGGAGGGCATCAAACAAATCTTTAGTGGTGGATGGAAGGCTATAGTTAGTATATTTAAAAACTCATTAGGTTTCATTTACCGTTCAGCATCTAGTGTTTTCACAAAGACTTTTAAATTTACACAAAATATTTTTACTCTCATGAGAAAGACCGTAAACAAAATTTTAGAAGCCATGAGAAATGGAATTAAACATATTGTTCAATCAATATACACAAATATTAAAAGTGCTTTTACTAAATCGTTCAATTCTACAAAAAATATATTTAGTAAATTAAGAGATTTTGCAGTGCGTTTATGGAGAAAGTTAAGAGATTCAATTTCTAATTTATCTACAAAATTGTACGTCAATGTAAAAAATAGTTTTACTAGACTGTATGATAAATCAGCCAATATATTTAGAAAGTTACGTAATTATTTAAGCGATATATGGACAAAAATTCGAAAAAATACAATAGATAAAGTGGTCTCTTTATATAGAAGTGTTAAAAATCAGTTTGAACGTCTATTTTCAAGTAGTAAGAGTATTAATCAAAAGTTGAGAGATTTCATGTCTAATATTTGGCGTGGAATAAAAGATAAAACGACAAGAATGGCAAGAAATATTAAAGATGCTGTGCTTGGAAGTTTTAGATCAATGAGGGATAAATTAAAAGGTATAGTAGGGAAAATTAAAGATCATATAGGTGGTATGGTCAAAGGTGTTAAAAAAGGTTTAAACAAATTAATTGATGGTGTCAATGCAGTAGCGACCAAAATTGGTATGGATAAATTCAAACATATTAAATTATCTACTGGTACTGTAAAACATAATCATGCTTTATCCGATAGTCAGGGTCGTTTGAAACAACATACGAGAGCCATAGTTGGCGATAAAGGACCAGGCAATGGGCCAGGTGGATTTAGACATGAAATGATTGAGTATCCGAATGGACGCCTAGCAATGACACCTAAAACAGACACAGAGGTTATTTTGCCAAAAGGCTCAAGAGTTCATAACGGAACAGCAACTTATAATTATTTGAATACGCCACAGTTTAGCACGGGTACATTACCAAGGTTTAGTCTAGGTAGTTGGCTTGATGATAAGAAAAAAGATGCAGGTAAATATGCTGGTAAGAAAATGGCTCAAGCAAATAATGCAGGTAAGCAAATTATTAATGGTACCAAAGACACTGCTAAAGCTTTGAAAAAAGGATTTGATAAAGCTATAGGTGATGTCTGGGACTTTGCATCCAATCCAGGAAAACTAGTAGATAAGGTCATGTCTCATTTTGGTGTAGATTTCGGTAGTCTACCTGAATTACCTAGAAAAATGATGGCAGGAATGTATAAAAAACTAAAAGAAGGCGTAAAAGATTTATTTGGCGGATGGCTTGAAGATAGTGGTGGTGGAGATGGTAGTTCATTCACGAAGTACGCTATTACAACACCATATAGTCCTAACAAAGCCGTAGCTGGTTATGGATTTAACGGTGGACGACATTATGGAATTGATTATGCAACTCCAGTCGGTACAACACTGACAGCGCCAACTAGCGGTACTGTATCTAAGTTACACAATCATGGTGGTGGCTTAGTTGCTAAGTTATTAAGTGGTAAGTTCACTCAATTCTTTATGCATTTATCTAGCATATTAAAGACAGGTAGAGTTAAACAAGGTGACAAGTTTGCGAAGACAGGCAACAGTGGTGCATGGACGACAGGTCCTCATTTACATTACCAAGTAGAGAAAGGTCATTCAGCAGATATTACGAACAGAAATACAGTGGATCCTGCTAAATTCTTATCTGGAAAAGGTGGAGGTAAACAAGCACCTTCACAATGGCGTTCTACTATTCAAAGAGCAGCAAGAAGAATGAAAGTAAATTTATCTAGCAAAGAGGTGAATGGTATTATTGCACAAATTCAACGTGAAAGCGGTGGAGATGCAAGTGTAACGCAAGGTAATATTGGAGATATTAATAACTTAAGAGGTACACCTGCACAAGGCTTATTACAATATGTACCTAGTACATTTAAAGCATATGCCATGAAAGGACACGGAAATATTAAATCTGGATATGATCAGTTACTAGCATTTTTTAATAACTCTAACTGGAGAAGGAATTTACCTTACGGAAAATCTGGTTGGGGTCCAACTGGTAGTCGTAGATTTGCTACAGGTGGTAAGGTTTGGAATGGACTATATCATTTAGCTGAAGAAGGTTATCCAGAATGGATTGTACCTACAGACCCAAGCAGAAGTAATGATGCTTGGAAAATAATAGCATTAGCAGCTAATGATTTAGAGAAAAATTCACCGAAAAGTAAGAGACCTAATAATTTACCAAATCCTTCAACTGGTTCAGGTAGTAGTAATTCAAATCTTGAAAAGAAATTTGATATGTTATTAAGTTTGGTTTCTAAATTAGTATCAACTAACGAAGAAATAGCAAATAAAGATTATGAACATGTTATTGATAAGTATTCGCTTGAAAATGAAGTTTTTAAATTGATTGAGAAATACGAACGCATTAAAAAGAGAAAAGGTAGATATAATCCAGCGACTTAATAGGAGGTGTATAAATGCTTGATACTATTTTAGTAAATGGAAAGAAAATTGATTGGCTTGTTGTAGCAAGAGGGTTTGATATACCCTCTTTTAATTTTGCTACAGAAAGAGAAAAAGTTAATGGTAGACCAGGTAGTGTAAAAAATCAAGAAATATTGATGAAGTAGAGTTTGAATTACCTTTAATTGTGAGAAATGATTATTTATCGCCTGGTGGAATAAAAAGTCATGATGAGATAGTAAATGAATTAGTGAGATTTTTTAATTATGACGGTGAAGTTGAATTAAGATTTAAGTCGAAATCATGGTACTGGAAAGCAAGATTTGACGGCCCTATAGAAATCCCAAAAAATCCTAAAGAGTTTATTAGGTTTTCTATAAAAGTTATTTTAACAGATCCATTTAAATACTCATCTAATGAATATGAAAACACAGCTATATCAGATGAAGTTGCAATTCATAATAAAGGTACCGCAGCTACACCAGTCATAATTGAAGCAAGAGCATTGAAAGACAGTACATCTTATATGATTGCTAAAGGTCAAAATGGAGTAGCAGAAGATTATTTTATGATTGGTAAATCAGAAGATGCGAATAAAGTTAACAAAGATGAAGAACCGTTTTTATTCAATGATGAATTTCATACAGGTATAGGTAATTGGGCTTATGTTGCAGCAAATACTTCATTTGGTAATAAGTTAGATGGTGGAGATGCGAACGGGGGAAGATTCGGGGTTTCAGAATTGAAAGAGAGTATATATCCTTCAAATTATGGGACCGCAAGTACAACTAATTGGCATGGTGCAGCAATTTATAAATCACTTGGTAAAAGTTTAGGAGATTTTAGAGTGAAGTTCAAAGTACTTGTGAGATATCATGCAGATACAGGTCCTGGTAAAGGTTTTACCTATATAGTTGATGAGAATAATAGAACGTTATTCAGTATCGGTTATGTCAATACATCAACTAGTCGTAACTTCGGTCAGATTATCGCATATGCATATAATGAACATAGTGAGGCACAACGTATTTATGCTAGAGAAACGCCATTTAAATATTTAAAAATAGATAATATGCATGTCTTTATGACATTAGAACGTAAAGGCAATGAGATATACATTGAAACGTGTAAATATGATTATGGTAAAGATAAAGGTCGACGAAAACCACTCGATAAAGATTCAAAGACTTTTAAGGACAGTGGTAACTTTTATCAACGCAAGGCAAGAATAGCACAAATGTATGTTGGAAAGTCTGTTAAATATGAAAAAAGAATGTATGTAAATTTATTAGGGTTCTCTATTCAGGAATTGTTACCAAAACAATCAGACGTAACACCAATCGTGATTAGGCAAGGAGATCTGATTGTAATAGATACTGGACAAAATCTCGTTACATTAAATGATGAGAGTGCTTTGAAAATGAAAGATTTTGGATCTAATTATTTTAATGTAGATAGTGGTTTGTCGGAATTAATAATTGAACCTGCTGGAAAGTTTGATACAAAAGTAATCTGGCGTGATAGATACCATTAAGAAGGAGGTGAGAATTTGATACATGTACTTAATTTCAATAGTGAGATTATTGATTTTATCAGTCAAGATGATTCTGCAATCATTCGTGCAAAACACACTAGAAGTAAAGAAGACAAAAGTGAACTGTTAAATATCACACTTCTTTCTGAGCGTGCTGAACATTTTAAAGAGCGTAATCGTGTCATCATACAGGATAAAACCAATGCTTATCGAGAGTTTATTATTAATCGAATTGAAGAAGAAGGTAAGTATTTAGAAATTGAATGTGATGCATCTTATGTCGAAGATATCGGAAAAGCTAAGCCAATACCTGCAGGTAAATTCACCAAAATGACAGTGAATGAAGCATTATCAGAAACTTTAAGAGATTCTGGTTGGGAAGAAGGTTTATGTGAATATGGTGGTATTAAATCCATGTCATGGACATCTGTTAGAACACCACATGAAATGATTGGTCAGTTAACCACAACTTATAAATTAGAGCCAGATTATGAAATAGAAATAGAAGGCAATGAAGTCATTAGAAGAAAAGTGAATATGTTACAACCTAAACCTTTATTTGAAGGTAAAGAGATTGTATATGGTAAAGATTTAATTTCTATGAAACGTACTGTTGATATGTCAGAAGTTAAAACTGCATTATATGCAGAAGGTCCAGAAAAAGAAGATGGATCCAGAATAAGTGTGGCTATAGTGGATAAAGATGCGCAAGAACAATTTGGTTTGCCAGAACGTTATCTTTGGGGATTTTATAAACCTGAATCTGATGATCAAAACATGACACTTGAGAGATTGACAACACTCACAAAAACAGAACTAAATAAGCGTAAGTCCTCAGCTCTTAGTTATGAGATTGAAGCATTTGATTTAGAGAAAGAATATCCCTACGAAATAATAAGATTCGGTGACATTGTAAGAATTAAGAACCCAGATTATACACCTAGTTTGTATGCAGAAAGTGAAGTAATTGGTTTCACACATGAATTAATATCAGACGAATTAACATGGAACTTTGGCAATATTGTTGAATACAAAGAAGACGATTTACTTAAATACTTCAGAAGTAGAATGGAAGAAATCGAAAAGAAATTAAATAATAACATCAACAATTCTAATACGATCATCACAGATAGAATTGAAGAAGAAATTGAAAGATTACAAAGAACTATCCATAGAGGTGCCACACCACCACCAAGCCCAGAAGAAGGCGATTTCTGGTATGACACAACCAATCCAAAAGTCGCAGTGTTACGTGAATTTGTAGACGGTGAATGGCGAAATGCATCAGCACACGACGTTGAACAAATCGGCGGTATGACGAAAGAGGCTATTATTTACAACGAGATTAACGGCACATTTCTTTCTATATCTGTTCAACATGCCAAAGTAACTAATGAAGTATACGAGGTTTTAAATAGCGAATATTTAGTTGACGAGGATATAAGAGATTGGCTTAACAATGAACTAAATATACTTCTTGAAATCTATTCAAATATTTCTTCATCACTAGATAGCATGACGCAAGAAACAGCGACGATAGGGAAATTAATGGATACGCAAGCTATGATTGTTCAATATCGTGGTCAAGCGTATGCACTAAATACAGCGTTGCTTAATGCAAGACAAGCCATTGATGAACGTTTTAAATTACTTCAATCGCAATACACAGATGAAAAATACAACGAGGCAATGCAAAAGGTTGCAGACGTAATTGGTGGTACTTATGACGCAGAAACGGGTCAATTGATAGCTGATATACCAAGTAAAGAAACGCTTGAAGAAATGCGCGTGACAATCGAAAGTGCAATGAATAACATGTCGCAAGAGAACGAAGCAAAGTTACAAGAATTGCAAAATGGTATTACACAAACGAATCAACGTATTACCAGCACAGAAGAACAATTAAGTGCAGGTATTACGTCGGTAACTAAGAAAGTTGACGGAATGCAAGTTGGTGGCAGGAATTTGTTACAGTCCTTTACTGAGAAAGACAGAAACAATATTAACCCTAATATAAGAAGCACTCAATCTTTTGATTTCACTGGTTGGGCTACTGAATTATATAGTGCCAATTATCTTAAAAACGTCTTAAAAGAAGGAAAAACTTATACACTTTCTTTTGAATTAGAAATAACAGCGTTAGCCACATCTGAAATGACATATAGTAAAAGTCATGGAATGTTATTCCATATAGTTGGCGGTAGTCGTAGTAACTTTATTAATACTCGACAAAGTTTAGAACGTGAAATCGGTAATAAAATGATAGTAAAACATACTTTTACTATCAACACATTATACGACTATAGGTTACTTGCATATACCGGTAGATATACAGCAGACGGAACGGCTAACGGTTTACCTGTAACATACAACAAAGTCAGAATTACTAATTTAAAACTTGAAGAAGGTAACATAGCAACAGCATGGACGCCCGCACCAGAAGATAGCGACAAGCAATTATCCGATATTAAGACATCTGTTCAAACACAATCAGCAGACATCAAAGTATTAAAAGACGGCATCTTATTAAAAGCTGATAGCACAGAAGTTACTAAGATATACGATAACTATTTAACGCCATTGCAAACGCAAGTAAACCAACAAAAAGCTACGCTTGATATCTTACCTAGTCAGATAGCCGCCAAAGTGTCGCAGTCGCAATATACAGCGGATATGAACAATGTAGTGGGTAGATTGAATACAGCAGATTCTGAACGTACTCAATTAGGTAATGAAATAAGAGATAGAGTGACATTGAATGAGTATCAGACGACAAAAGATAAAATAAATAATCTAAAAGTCGGAGGAAAAAATTTAGTTCTGGATAGCTATGGGAAGTATACAAATCATACGACTTATGGAAAATTTTATGATTTGTCAGAAGATTGGATAGTAGGAGAAACTTATACCGTAACAATTAAAGGTCAACCTAATACCAATCACTTTTTTGGTGTATATACAGATGACGGATATGCGCATTTGTGCAATTTAGAATATAATCAAAAATTAGATTTATGGATAGGTACAGGTGTTGCGAAAGCGTCTACTCGAAATAAACCTAAACAAGTAAGTATATATGACATGCCGAAAGACGGTAACTACAACGCTACAATTCAGTGGATACAAGTCGAAAAAGGTACGATATATACAGATTATAATAAAGCGCCAGAAGATACAGCAGAACGTCTTAAAACAATGGAAACAGGCATTGAACAAAATGGTATAGACATATCCTTAAGAGCCAAAGAAACAGACTTGAACAAGACAAAACAAACGCTATCTAAAATTGCAGCCGAAATTTTAGTGAACACGACAACAGGCGTGACATTAAAGTATGACGAAAATGGTACGGTTAGTGATGTTACAGTTGGACCAAGCGGCGTTAAACTGAATACGAATGTGTTTGAGATAAACGACGGGGACGTTATCGTTAAAAACGGTGTCACAACAATTAAGGACGCTTATATAGATAAACTATTCTCTAAACAAGCGACTATCAATTATTTAAACAGTGTTGATATTACCGCAAAACGTATTGAGGCGAAAGACAATAAAGCGTCAGTAAATATTGAAAATGGCACTATAACTATGACTAGAGCAGATGGTCATAAACTTGATATGGGTATCAATGGTATTGAGATGTTAAACCCCGATGGGTCTAAACGTTTTAGTATGGATAGATTATTGGTTACAAGTGCAGCATTAGGAACATCTAATTCCAATGTGTATTTAGCAGCTCAACAAGGCTTTGAAGTTCGAGCAGTTGACATTACACAAATACCAAGTGACGGTGCATGGGATAGTTATCGCTATGTACCCATTAGAGCAGATAGTTTTATAGGTAATAAGGTTATGACTAATGGAGGTACTAATCTTTACTTGGGCAGTGATGCAGAAGTACGTGTGACATCTCGTGGTGGATATAATGGTACAGATACGATTTATAGAGATGTTAGAGCATTAGGTTTTTATGGTAATTATTTAGATTCAAACTATGTCACAGCGGGCCAAAATATTTATATTCGACCTGACAGAGGCTCAGAGGTGAGGTTTACTGTTAGAGGTACGACAGATAGCTATGTTGATATAAGAGGTGGTACGGGTTGGCTAGCATCAGTATCTCATCGAGATTCAAACGCTCGCTTTTATATCGGAAGTGATAATGGCGTTAGAATCACTGGACGTTCTCTATATAATGGTGGGGATATTATTTGGCGCGACTTAGCTGCCAATGGACTATATGCAAATTTCTTGGAAATCAATCCGAATACAAACGCCTCTAATTTATATTTAAGAGCGAATAACGAAGTCCGTATTACAAAGCGGAATTCCACTAATTCATATATACCTATTAGAGCAGCAAGTGCAACGTGGACGTCCTCTGAACGTTATAAATATGATATTGAGAATTGGGATATAGATGTATTAGAACATTTGGTTGATCGAGTGCAATTATATAGTTATAAGCTATATTCAGAAATGGAAGAAGACAGTCAACGAGTTAGGCATGGTGTTGTCTTAGAAAGAGAAACGCCAGACGAATGGAAAAACGGAGACGGTGTCGATTCTTATGAAATGACGGCATGGTGTCTTAAAGCTATACAAGAATTAACTAAAAAAGTCCGTGCATTAGAAACGGAATTGGAGGCAAAATTATGAATGAACAAAGCATACAAGCAAACCCACAAATTGTTATAAGCAATCTAGTGCAGGAAAATTCAAGACTTACGCATGAGAATGCAATTTTAAAAGCAATATTGCAAGAACAAAATGAACAACAACAAGCTGATAATAAAGCACCTACTCAAAACGAGTAAGGTGTTTTTTTATATAAAAAATTTAAAGGAGTGTTTTAAATGGAAATGACAATTACACAGTATTTTTTAGTAGAAAGAGATGAAACAGGTAAGGAAACATGTTTAGTGAAAAATTATGGTAGTGGATTTAATCGTGGTGCTACACCTCAATCAGCGCATAAGTTTAAGTCAGAAGAAGATGCCAAAACTGCATGTAAAGCACAAAATATGTTAGCTGAGTTATTTGGCACTAACATTAAAACGTATTATGTAGCTGAACAAATTGAGCGTTCTAAACATAATCCTGATGGAACAGACTATGTTGAACCATCCACAAGTACAGAAGAAGATATTCAAGAAAGTAATTCAGAATTAAGTGCACAAAACCAAGGTATTGATTAGGTTCAATGCCTTTTTATTACAGATAAATTAACAGAAAGTGAGTGATCCCATGAGTAATGAGTTCCAAAGAGCTGATTATGACAGAAGAATTAAACGGCTCGAGGACAATGATGAAAAAATATTTTCTTCTTTAGACGAAATCAAAAAGGGGCAACACGCGCAAGAACTTGTGAATCAAAAGTTAGATTTTACACTAGATGCCTTAAATAGAGAACGTGAAATAGAGAAAGAGAATAAAAAAGAAAATAACAAAAATATAAGAGACATCAAATTGTGGGTTCTAGGCTTAGTAGGTACAATAGCAGGCTCACTCATCATTACATCAATCAAAATGTTATTTGGTATATAAGGAGGTGGAACAGATGCTTAAATTATTAGGCGTAAGTTTTTGGGAGTGCTTTTGGTTTGGGAAATGTAAATAATAAGGAGGAAATAACATGAAAATTAATTGGAAAGTACGTATTAAACAAAAATCATTTTGGGTAGCCATATTATCGGCTATCCTTTTATTTGTGCAACAAGTGTCGGGCGCATTCGATTATGACATCACAGTGTATACAGACCAAATAACGAATATCGTTAACAGTGTGTTAGGCGTGTTGGTGTTACTAGGTGTGGTGCAAGACCCAACAACGCGTGGTATCAAAGATAGTGAACAAGCACAACAATATAACGAACCAAAATAAGTCGGCCAAATAATCAGTCGGCTTTTTTAATATATTAAAAGGAGTGTAATAAATAATGAAAAAACGTGACGGTGTTAAATGGGCAGTAAGTAATATAGGTAATAGGCTTACAGATGGTCAACCATATGGCGCACAATGTGCAACTTTTATAATTGAGTTTACTAAAAAATATTGGGATGTACATCCTAAAGGTAACGCAAAAGACTTTATCAATTATAAATGGCCAAAAGGTTTCCAAGTTATTAAAGGTAAAAACCAAATACCGCAACCAGGAGATATTTTTGTGTTCGGTGGAGAGTATGGTCATACAGGTATTGTCACTGAAGCAAACGCTAAGTATTTTAATAGTATTGACCAGAACTGGTATAACGAAAGCTTAACAAAAGGTAGTCCCGCAGCATTTGTAGAAGATCATGAATATACCAATTTCTTAGGTGTAATCCGACCACCATATGAAGATGCCGAAAAAGGTGCAGTTAAGAAAGCGACTAAAATAGAAACGATTAACCACACGATAAACTATAAAATGGCTAATCGTGCAGGCAATTTAAAGGGTGTAGTTATTCATAATACAGCAGGTAGCGCTACTGCTAAACAAGATTATAATAATCTTCAAAGCACATCTGTTGCTCGTTATGAAGCTGGTATTGCACATTACTATATTGATAGAAATACAGTGTGGCGTGCAATAGATACATTCAGTGTAGCGTGGCATACTGCTAATCAAGACGGTAACAATAGTTATATTGGCTATGAAGTGAATGAGTCATTAAATGCTAGTGATAAAAATTTCTTAGCAAACGAACAAGCAACATTTAAAAAAGCAGCTGCTGATTTACTATATTATGGTTTACCTGTTAATCGTTCTACAGTTAGATTACATTGTGAATTTGTACCAACTGCATGTCTACATAGAAGTATGACAATTCATACAGGTTGGAATCCAGTTACAAAAGGTGCTGCACCATCTAATATTGTTAATCAGTTAAAAGATTATTTCATTAAAGAAATTACAAAGTATTACAACGATCCATCATTACCTGCAGGTAGTCCATCAACTGATGCAGTTGTGAAAGCTACAAAACCATCAACTGTTAAACCAAATCAAGCTAAAACAAATACAGTTGTTTCTAAAAATGTAGGAAATGGTTGGAAGAAAAATAAATACGGTATCTTGTGGAAAAAAGAAAAAGGTACGTTCACTTGTAAAGCTAAAGATGGAATAGTTACAAGATATAAAGGTCCTAGTATTCATAATCCAATTGCTGGTGGATTAGAATTTAATCAATCTGTTAACTACAATGAAATACAAGACTATGAAGGTTATATCTGGATTAGTTGGGAAGTATACAGTGGTGCAACTGTTTATATGCCAATTGGTAAGTCGAACGGTAAAGGACAACGAGTTGGTAGTGCTTGGGGTACATTTAAGTAGTAAATATGATATAATTTAATTAGCTATTACTTGGTTACGACTGAACCGTCGTACATTATTAAACCCTATCTAGCGGAAACTAGGTAGGGTTATTTTTTTACTTATGCCAACATATATGATACCATTTAAACAGACATATTAAACACAATATGACGGCGAGCCTACTCATACAATTGAGTAGGTTATTATTTTGAATTGGTTCCACAAAATGATATACTAAAAACAGTTTAAACCTATTATCTCCGTTTTAGTTTTAAACTCATATTTGATAAAACCTTTTTGCACCTCACTAATAAGTGGGGTGTTATTTATTTGATTTAACACCTAAAGTGTAGTATTACTATATATAAGCACTTATATAGTGCTGGATTTTCATATATAAATAACCATTAACTTGCCCTGTCACAATAGTGATGGGGTTTATTTTTCTGGAAAGAATAACCCCAATCGAATATGTAAATATTAAAAAAGATATATTGCTCTATTAAAAATTGAGAAATAAATGTATAATATAAATAATTTGCTAGTATATGAGGTGCGAAAATGGAGGTCTTAAGTGAAATAACCGAAGATGTAGGAAATGGTGTAACCGATCCAGTAAGAGGATTGATTGGAGATAAAAGAATTGTAGCAAAGTACATTGAAAATGATGAAGGATTTATTTCTCTTTTTAATGAACTTTTAGGATATAATCTTGCTTGCTACTTTGGTATTAGGCATCCTGAATTTGGTTGCGCAGTATTTGATGAAAAGCAAACTAAAGTGAAAAATGATAAATCATATAAAAATAATAGTTTATTTTCATACACTGTGTGGCTAAAAAAATCTTTACCCATTACTTCTCCAAATATGACACTATTCGTTGATGAAAGTGAAATTACAAATTTATTATTATTTGATATTTTTATATATAATACAGATAGGAACTTAGGGAATATGTTAGTTGAGCTTCCGTCAAAGTTATTCCCAATTGATTACACTCATATTTTACCAGGAAGATGTATATGGACTGATATACTAAAGAATAATGATTATTCTATCAAATCAATTATTGAAGACATGTTTTCTTCCGGATATTATCAATATTTGATAGAAAATAGATCAAAACATACTAAGATTAGTAGCGAAGTAATCTACGACGGTAGATGAGCTTCGCTACTTTTTTATATTCTTTATCTTACCGTTGGTAGTTATTTTAAGAATATGAAATAGTAGAAGAGAGAAGTACTCCGAATAGATTTTAGGGTCAAAGAATCCGTAATAAAAACTGGAGAACTTCACTCTCCTTATGAATTCGATTTTAGTATGTTGGGTCCACTGAGATCGTGTACAGGAAAATGAACTAAGTAAGGTTCAGTGAAGTTAAAACTTCTTAAATTAGAAGATTAGGAGTGGTTTTTATCGAATATTTTGGAATAGATGTTGGAAAAGGAAAGAGTTTTATTGCACATTATTCAAACAATGAATTTGTTAAAGAATTTGAAATTACCCATGATAATAATGGTTTTGATTCACTAAAGAAATATATAAAGAATTTCTCAGGAGTATATTTCTTGTTTGAAGCTACTGGTATATATTCAAAAGTATTGGAGAAATTTTGTACCGTTAATAAGATTTCGTTTTGTGTAATTAACCCTCTAGAGGCAAAATTACTAACTAATTCTTTAAGAAACTGGAAAACAGATAAATCTGATGCACATAAACTTGCTGTTTTAGCTAAAAATATAAACAAAAAACCTTCTAGAAATTTATTGGAAGAAAAGTATGTAAAAATTAGAGAGCTGACAAGATACTATGAAGAAATTAACAATCAACAAAATTACTTAAAAAACCAATTGATTCAGTTACTAGATATGACTTTTCCAGAATTACAAAACCTATTTAAGGACAGATATTCAAAATTGGCTTTACAAGTAGCTAGTAAGTTCCCACATCCGGACTTTGTTGATTCTAATGATATAGAAGAACTAAAAAAGATAATTAATAGTTGTACAGAAAAAAATCTATCAGAGAAAAAGAAAGCACAATATGCAAATAAACTCGTAGAGTTCTCTATGGTCAGTTATCCTTCAGTTTCTAAAGATTCATTTTTAACAGATAAATTAGTTTATGTGATTGAAGATTTATTAAGCCTAATGAAACGGCATGCTTCTATAAAACAAAGATTATTAATGTTAGCTGAAGAATTTGAAGAATTTAAAATAATTAAATCTATTCCTGGCATTGGTGATTTAACTGCCATAATGATTATTGGCGAATTAGGTGATATCAAATCCTTTGATTCTCATAAGCAATTGAATGCATATGTAGGTATTGATATAAAAAGATATCAGTCTGGTAAAACGCATTTTAAAGATAAAATAAACAAACGTGGAAACAAACATGCTAGATCATTATTTTACTTAATCATTAAAAATTTTCTGTTGGGTCAAAGGTTATTTAAAAATCATATTATCGACTATTATTACAAATTAAAAAAGCAGCCTAATGGCAAAGGCCACAAGACTGCATCAGTAGCTTGCATTAACAAACTACTTAAAACCATTCATTATCTCGTAATAAATAATAAAGAATATGATTATCACTTGTCTCCACACGGATAATATATTCATCTAAATCATAACATATTGAAAAAATTATTAAATAATAAAGGCTTATTTAGTGATGCCAATTTTAAATATTTTTTACTACGTAGTAGTTGACAAATCGTAGGATAATGTCTAGGACAATTGAAAAATCAGGTGCTGTATTTTTAGAGAAAATAAAGTTATTAAAGATTGATGAAATCTATGGAAAAATTCCTCGAGAATTGATTGAAAGGTTGGATAAAAGTCATTTTGAATTATTGGAGACTTATTTTTCATATATGACGGCTAACTTTGATGATGCTATAATTATGTTAAAAAGTAAATTAGGAAAGGAGTGAAGCCAATGTATCGTGTAGAATATTCTATACTTAGTTATTATCCAGATTTGTATCTAAAAAGTAATATTGCGGTCGGAGTAGCTTTCCAAATAGTTGGGGAAGATTATTTCAAAAATGAAGTAAAGTTAATTACACAAAGAAAAAAATTATTATCATTCGATGACGAACTTGATAATTTAAATGTTGTAAATTTGTTTTTAAATGGAATCAAAGATGAGTTTGAAAATACAAACGAAAGTATTAGAGATTATGTTAAACGTTTTGTTAATAATTTTTATTTCGAAAAGATTGATTACAGAATATTTAATACATTAGAAGATGCTTTAGAATTTATTGAAGTTACTTATAAATATATACTACATTTAGGTTTAGATAAAAAAGAAAGACTTAAAAACCAAGAGAAACGTAAATATACTATGAAATATCTAGAAAGTAAATACGAGAATATTAGTTCGAAACATGTCATACATGGCGTTCATTCTTTGGATAAATTTACACCTGATTTTATTGCTGAAGATAAAACGGGAAAAAAAATATTGTTTAAGTATTTAAATAAAAATAATACAGCAATTCATAATGCAAGATCTTATATAATGTATGCACATTTTAATAATCAAGATTTAGTATTGATTTTGGAACAAGGTATGGACGAAGAAAAAGAATTATTAAAAACTTTTTCAAAAGAATTAAATGCACAAGTTACTTTTAAATTTGAAAAAGAGTTAGTTGAAATATAATAACCCACCTTAATTGGGTACTGCACCCCTAAAGTTAGAGTAAAAAAACTAACTTTAGGGGGTGTTTTAATATGACAAAATATAGTGATGAATTTAAGTTGAAAGTTGTAAGAGATTATCTAGATGGCCATTATGGTTATCGAAAATTAGCTAAAAAATATAATATACCTGATAAAATTATTATACGAACATGGGTAAAAGCCTTTCAATCATTCGGTGTAGATGGCATTAAAAAGAAACAGAAAAAGACAGTTTATTCTGTTACATTCAAAATAAATGTATTAAACTATATGAAAAGAACAGGCGATTCCTTCCAAGATACAGCGATTAAATTTGGCCTAAATACCCCATCTATTATTGTGCGATGGAAAAAGATATATGACAAAGAAGGTGTGGAAGGACTCGAAAAGCCGAAAGGACGACCTCCCATGAAAAAGAAGAAACAGAAGAAATCTAATCAAAACCTATCACGAGAAAAAGAGTTAGAGCTAGAAAATGAAAATCTTCGATTAGAGAATGCTTATTTAAAAAAGTTGAACGCTTTTCGAGAGAATCCGAGTGCCTTTCTAGAAAAGCACAAGCAGCAGTGGCATTCGAACTCAAAGAAGAAGGATTCAAATTAAAAGATATCTTAGTAAAGGTTGGTATACCAGAAGCAACCTATCATTACCATGCCAAACAATTACAAAAGGAAGATTTAGATAAAGGTTGGAAGAAAAAGATCATTGAACTTTTTCAAAAACACAACGGTAAATACGGCTATCGTCGTATATATTTAGCTTTGAGAAATCAAGGTTATCTCATTAACCATAAGAAAGTACAACGAATTATGCGAGAACTAGGATTAAAATGTCAAAAATTCACACGTAAATCACGCTATCAATCATACAAAGGTACAGTTGGTAAAGTGGCTGAAAATCGCTTGAATCGTAGATTCCATACATCTATTCGACTTCAAAAATTAGTGACAGATATCACTGAATTTAAATGTGCTGAAGAACAAAAATTATATCTCAGCCCTATTATGGATTTATACAATGGGGAAATCATTTCTTATGGTATATCCAGAAGACCAACATTAGACTTAGTACTTCAATCATTGGATAAAGCAGTTACAATCATTAAGCATGAAGCACCATATCGTACGACGATACATTCTGATCAAGGTTGGCATTATCAGCATAATGCATGGATTAGAAGATTATCGGAACAAAGGATTTATCAAAGTATGTCACGTAAAGCGACGTGTGCGGATAATGCTTCTATGGAGAATTTCTTTGGCATCATGAAGCAGGAAATGTATCATGGAGAAGAACTTGTTAACTATGAAACATTAAAAAGAAGAATTGAGGATTACATCTATTGGTATAACAATGAACGTTTGAAATTAAAATTGGCTGGACGAAGTCCAGTACAATACCGAACTCAATCCAGCCAATTAATAGCATAATGGAAACTCTAACTTTGGGGGGTCACTACCTTGGTGGGCTTTTTTTATGATATAATTTAATTAGGCGAAAGAGGTTAGAAGTATATATGAGGTGGCTGCTACAGACTGTTGCATCTTTTTTGTTATAAATTTAAATTATTCATCTATAGGGGTATTACTATTTGGTTACTCAATATTAATGCGAATAAGACATTATGCTAAGAAATCAAAATATAAAGATCAAAATTAAAAACATATATTAAAAAGCACCTGTTGATTATACGGGTGCTTTTATTAGTATCTACTACTAGTATCATGTGTTTATATATGGTACTTATAACTTTGAGTAGTATATATAACTTATCCCCAAGTCTCCGACATATTAAAAAAATCTACATTCAGCAACCTCTTTTATTTCTAAGTACGAGGGCACTTATCAACAAAACCTTTCTTACTTGGACAAGTAACAATTGTGGATACTTTTGTCTTCCGACAGTTGTTCCGACAGTTTGGGAATAAATAGGGGGTATATAGGGTTAAAATAGATATTTTGTTCGCATAAATACGAACAGTTATAACTACCTGAAAACACTGTCATATAAAGGTTTGTAAGGTATTCATCATAAAGTCAATACAGAACATTTGTACTTGTGCACAAGTTAACCACATTTTGTGGACAACATTAGTATAAGCTTTTAAATATTTGTGGATAAAATAGGTGATTTTGATTGATATTTTACATTTTACTTGTGGATAACTAGGGTAACTTTGTGGATTACTTGAAAAATAAGACTTTTTGATGTGTATAAAGATGTGCTTAATTATTTCAGAAAAAAACGACTGAGGTGTAAAATTTACCTCAGTCGCTTTTCGTTAATTTAACTTACTTTCAAGTTCTTCCCATTTTTCCATGTATTCTTCGAGCAAACGTTCTGCTTCAACTCGTAAATTATTAATTTCATTACTTTTTTCAATATCATTAAATATCTCTGGTAACGTCAGTTGATGTTCATAGTCAGAGATTTGTTCTTCATATGTGGAAATATTATTTTCAATTTCTTCTAACTGTCTTTCGAGTTTACGCTTTTCTTTTTTTAGTTGTTTTTGATTTGCGTAATATTGATCGTCTTTAGGCGTTTCAGTAGATTGGATGTCTTCTTGTTCATAACGACTAATAGCTTCACGTTGTTCTAGCTTTTCTAAATAATATTGGTAATCGCCTCTAAATAATTCATTTCCACTTTGTGTGATGTGGAAAATATTATTCGCTAGTTCGTTAATAAAATAACGGTCATGTGATACAAAGAGTAGTGTACCTTCAAAATTTTGCAAAGCTTGTTCCAACATTTCTTTAGAATCGATATCTAAGTGATTGGTAGGTTCATCTAGAATGAGTACATTGTTTTTTTCTAACATGAGTAAAGCGAGTTGAAGTCTGGCTTTTTCTCCACCAGATAAATCATTGATGACTTTTTTTACTTCTTCTTGAGTAAATAAAAATCTACCTAAAATTGTTCTTATATCTTTCTCAGGCATATGTGCATATTGATTCCAAACGTAGTCTAAGATTGTCATATTAGAAGTAAATTCTGCTTGTTTTTGGTCGTAATAACCAATTTGAATATTAGAACCATAAACAATATTACCGCCTAAAGCAGGTATTTTTTGAGCAATTGTTTTGATCAACGTAGATTTACCAATACCATTTGGACCAATTATCGCAATACGGTCATGTCGCTTCACTTCTAAGTTGATAGGCGGTGTAATGCTTTTAGAATAACCGATATCTAAATGTTGAACTTTAAGGACATCTTCACCTGTAGCTCTAGTTATTTCAAAATTTATTTGTGCACTTTTAGCATCAAGTCTCGGCTTTTCAATTCTTTCCATTCTTTCTAGTACTTTACGACGACTTTTTGCCATGCCGCTTGTTGAAGCACGTGTAATATTTTTTTCGACAAATGTTTCTAACTTTTTAATTTCACTTTGTTGTCTTTCATATTCAGCCATGACTTTTTCGTAATGTGCATCTCGTTCTTTTAAGAATTTACTATAATTACCGACATACTTTTTAACAGAACCTAAAGCGACATCATAGACTTGATTGACTATTTTATCTAAAAAGTATCTGTCATGACTGATAATAACAATCGCACCTTTAAAGTGTGTTAAATAATTCTCTAGCCATTCAGTTGTTTCCATATCTAAATGGTTCGTAGGTTCATCGAGTAACAGTAAATCAGGTTCACTTAATAACATTTGAGCCATGGATAATCTTGTTTTTTGCCCGCCACTAAATGATTGAATTTGTCTATCAAAGTCAGATTCTTTAAAATCCAAACCTGTTAATACGGTTTTAATTTTACTTTCGTAATTATAGCCATCTATTAATTCATATTGATTAGATAACGCTTCGTATTGTGACAATTTTTCTTTATATATGTCTTGGTCATACTCATCAGCATGAATACTTAACCAATCTGTTAAAGTTTTCATTTTATCTTCAATATTGATAACGTCTTTAAATGGTTTCTTCATTTCATTCATAACAGTGTCATTAGAATCTAATGTCATTTGTTGAGTAAGGTATCCCATTGTAACTTGTTTACCTTTAGAAATATTTCCTTCATCATACGATTCGACACCAGCGATGATTTTCATTAATGTTGTTTTTCCCGCGCCATTTCTACCGACAATAGCGATTCTTTCACCGGTTTTTACTTCGAAATCTACATCAGAAAAGATAACTTTTCCATCATAAGATTTCTCTAATTTATTTATTTGTAAAAGTATCATGTTTACACCTCTCTATTAGTTATTATTTTACATGAAAACGAGTGATAATTGTATGTAAATCACATACAATATTTATATAGTTATTTTACGTGAAGTTTGTTATAATTAAGCCATTAGATGTGAACGCAATCACATTATTTTATATTGGAAAAGGTGAGGATTTTGGCAAAGAATGATGTGAAGATCCCTAAAGCAACTTTGAAACGTTTGCCTCTTTATTATAGATTTGTTAGCACATTGCATAATTCTGGCATAGATCGTGTTTCATCGAAAGAATTAAGTGAAGGACTTAAAATTGATTCAGCTACTATTCGTCGAGATTTTTCGTATTTTGGTGAATTAGGTAAAAAGGGTTATGGTTACAATATTAGTTATTTACTTAAATTTTTTAGAACAACGCTTGAACAAGATGATATGACTAAAGTCGCAATCGTTGGTGTTGGTAATTTAGGTACTGCACTTGTGAATTATAACTTTACTGTTAATGATAGAATGCAAATTGTAGCTGCTTTTGATCAATCAGAAGATATCATTGGAAGTATGGTTGGTAAATTAACTGTGGATAGTATGGATGATTTTGAAAAGGTAGTTGAAGAAGTAGGTATACAAGTTGTAATATTAACAGTACCACAACAAGCAGCTCAAAAAGTTGCGGATCGTATAACATCTTCGGGTATTACTGGTATTTTGAATTTTACACCTCAAAGAATAAATGTACCTGAGAAAGTGCAGGTTCATCATATAGATTTAGGAATTGAATTACAATCTTTAATCTTCTTTATGAAGAATCAATAGGAGGGTATCAAATGGAAGCTTTAATGTTTATTAACACACTTGGTATTTCAGGACCAGTCAGTTTATTATTTATAGGGGTAGTTGCATTAATTATATTTGGACCAAAGAAATTACCACAATTCGGTAGAGCAATGGGTTCAACTTTGAAAGAATTTAAAGATGCAACTGATGGCATGACAAACTTTGATGAGAAGAAAAGCACTCCAGAAGATGGCAAAGATAAAGAAGTTAAATAGAATTTTATTTAACAGATGTTCCCAAGAATGTGGCGGGTTTCCTGCCACATCTTTTTTAGATTGGAGGTAAGACGGTGGATAAAGACAATTTAACATTTGTCGAACACTTAGAAGAACTTCGTGGACGTATTATGATCATTGCATATTTCCTTATTGGTGGTCTCATCGTTGGCTTTTTCGTAGCTAAACCCGTTATTTTTTATATAACAAATGATGATTTTACACAAACATTAGAACTCAATGCATTTAGAATAACGGATCCATTAACGATATACATAACAATGATAATTGTAATTGCATTTATCATAGTATCGCCTGTCATTTTATATGAATTATGGGCATTTATATCTCCAGGTTTACATCCGAAAGAACAAAAAGTGACATTAAGTTATATACCATTTAGTTTGATTTTATTTGTAGGTGGTTTATTATTCTCATACTTTGTGATTTTTCCATATTTAATTTCGTTCACAATGGGATTAGCCGATGATATGGGGATTAAGCAAACAATCGGGATTAAAGAGTACTTTAGTGAAATGTTTAAATTTACAATACCATTCGGATTTGTCTTTCAATTACCAATTTTATTACTATTTTTAACGCGATTAGGTATCGTTACACCGATGTTTTTAAAGAAAAATAGAAAATATGCGTATTTTATTTTACTTGTTGTGGCTGCATTAATCGCGCCACCTGACTTTATGACACATATGTTGTTTACTTTACCAATGATTTTACTTTATGAAATCAGCATTGTAATTTCAAAAATAGGCTATAAAAAATATTTAAAAGCAGAGCAAAAATTAATGGAAGAAGAACTTGGGATGGATGAAGAAGATAAGGAGCAGCTGTAGCTTAATGCTATGGCTGTTTTTTGAATTGTCTGATATTTGTAATCAAATGTTAACTTGAATATGTGTCGTATATGATATATTATTATTCCTATCATTGTAATAGGAATAAGGAGTTGTTTATATGGTTTGGATGATTATAAGTGGACTTATAGTCGGAATATTACTTGGCTTTGTTATGCAAAGAACGCGTTTTTGTTTAACGGGCGGTTTTAGAGATATGTATGTACAGAAAAATAATAAAATGTTTTATGCTTTATTAATTGCGATCTCTATTCAAAGTATTGGATTATTTACACTAGTAGGATTAGGCGTATTTAAGTTAGAAGCAGAAACATTCCCATTAGTAGGTACGATATTTGGATCATTTGTATTTGGTATCGGAATTATCTTAGCTGGTGGATGTGCGACTGGGACTTGGTACAGAGCAGGCGAAGGCTTAATTGGAAGCTGGATAGCATTAGTATTATATGGTGTAACAGCAGCAATTATGAAATCTGGACCATTAAACCCTGTTCAAGAAAAAATTAATTCATATAGTGTCGTTAACTCAAATATGGCAGAAACACTTAATGTACCTGTATGGGTATTGATTGCTATTTTAGTGATTGTTACAGTTTATTTTGTGACAAAGACTCTAAAAAAACCAAAAGTAGCAATTCCTCAATTAAAACAAAAATATACAGGCATTCGTCATATCTTATTTGAAAAAAGATATCACCCATTTGCAGCTGCTATTGCAGTAGGGATAATAGCTTTAATTGCTTGGCCAATGAGTGCTTCAACAGGAAGAATTGCTGGCCTTGGTATTACAACACCTTCAGCAAATATCGTACAATACTTAGTTACAGGTGATGCTTCATTTATAAACTGGGGTGTATTTTTAGTACTTGGTATATTTATCGGTTCATATATTGCTGCAAAAGGTTCAAGAGAATTCAAATGGAGAATGCCAGATACTAAAACTATAAGAAACAGTGTTATCGGTGGTGCTTGCATGGGTGTTGGTGCATCATTAGCAGGTGGATGTTCAATCGGTAATGGTTTAGTTTCAACAGCAGCTATGAGTTGGCAAGGTTGGGTTGCTTTACCATCAATGATCGTTGGTGCATGGTTTATGAGTTATTTCATCTTTGTTAAACCTAGAAAAGCAAGACAAACTAAGACAAAAGTAAGTACACAAAGTATTTAATAAAAGGAGTCAATATATATGGTACATGAATTAGGTACAGTAGGAATGGTATGTCCATTCCCATTAATAGAAGCACAAAATAAAATGGATGAATTACAAGTAGGCGAACAATTGAAAATTGATTTTGATTGCACGCAAGCGACAGAAGCACTTCCAAATTGGGCAGCAGAAAATGGCTATCCAGTTACGAATTATGAACAACTTGGAGATGCTTCATGGACAATAACGATTGAAAAACAATAAATTACATTTAACCTAGAAACAAAGACATTAGGCTTTGTTTCTAGGTTTTTTTGTTTAAAGCTGTATTTTATTTATAAAGAATTGGAAACGGTTTTATGATAAAATGAATGACTGAGAGGTGTATACATGAAGACAATTAAAGATATTGCTAATATGGCAGGTGTTTCTAAAAGTACAGTTTCAAGATATTTAAATGGCGGCTCCATTAGTAAAAGTACAAAAGAAAAAATACATAAAGTAGTAGAAGAAACAGGATATAAACCGAATCAATTTGCACAAAGTTTAAAGGCTAAGAGAACAGGTCTGATCGGTGCAATTGTACCTAGGCTAGATTCATATGCAACGACTGAAACGTTAAAAGGTATTGAAACAACTTTACTTAAACAAAATGTCCAAACAATGATTGTGAATACAGATTTATCAAAAGATAGAGAAATTGATTCTATTTATATGTTAGCTAAGCGTAAAGTGGATGGCATTATTTTGATGGCAACGAACATTTCTGAAGAACATATGAAAGCAATTGAGTCAGTTGAATGTCCAATTGTTATTGTTGGTCAATCGCATGAATCACTATTGTCGATTGTTCATGATGATTTCCAAGCAGGTAATCAAGTAGCACAATGGCTATTGAAACATCAAAAGCACAATATTACATATATCGGTGTTTCTGAACATGACATTGCAGTTGGTAAGACGAGAAAAGAAGGTTTGTTTATTCCACTAAAGGATCAAGGCATCAAACCAACATTTATTGAAAGTAGTTTCAGTATTAAAGATGCTCAGATATTGGGTAATGACATTAAGTTGAGAGAAGACGAAGTTATTGTCGCAGCTACTGATAATATAGCATTAGGTATATACCATACACTTTTAAAAAGAGAAGTTGATATGCCAACGATTATTGGATTTGGCGGAAATAAGATGACAGAAATTGTGGCACCACATATTGGTACTGTAAAGTTTAACTATTATTTAGCTGGTGAGACAGCTGTTCATGTATTAAATAAAAGTATTAATCACGAAACGGTAGAAAAATTAAATATTATTGAAACACAATTTGAATGGTTAAAAAATTAAGCCTTTCAAGTATGCTAAAATATATATTATGGGACCGGTCTAAATCGGATGTAAGGAGAATGATAATGGTAAATTGGACACGAGAAGAAAGATATAAAAAATTATCAGACATATCTGATGAAGCATACAATGAATTAATAGATAAAGTAAATGCATCAAAATGGCGTCAAACTTTTCATATTCAACCAAAAACAGGGTTGTTAAATGATCCAAATGGTTTGGTTTATCATAATGGCGTTTATCATATATTTCATCAATGGTTTCCGCTTGGTGCAGTACATGGTTTGAAGTATTGGTATCATTATACAAGTAAAGATTTATTAGAATTCAAAGATGAGGGAATCGCTTTAGCGCCTGATACAGAATATGATAGTCACGGTGTATATTCGGGTAGTGCTTTTGACTATAGTGGCAAGTTATATTTAATGTATACGGGAAATGTACGTAATGAAAATTGGGATCGTAAATCTGTCCAAATGATTGCAGAACAATTAGAGGATGGTACTTTTAAAAAGTTTGATCAACCAGCTATTTCAAACAAGCCAGAAGGATATACTGAACATTTTAGAGACCCTAAAGTATGGTTTGAGAATGGAAAATACTATGCAATATTTGGGATTCAAAGAGAGAATGAAACAGGTACAGCTGTTATATATGAATCTGAAAATATTCAAGATTGGACCTTTAAAGGCGAAATTGAAACACAACTGCAAAACTTCGGTTATATGTGGGAATGTCCAGATTTATTTAAGTTAAATGATAAAGATGTATTTATCTTTTCACCTCAAGGTATTGAAGCGGAAAATAACCAATTCGAGAACATCTATCAATCTGGTTATTTAATTGGTGATTTTGATATAGAATCGTTAAAGTTTGAGCATCAGAATTTTGTTGAATTAGACCAAGGATTTGACTTTTATGCACCACAAACATTTTTAGATGAACATGGTGAAAGAATTTTAATTGGTTGGATGGGTCTTCCTGAAATAGATTATGCTACAGATGAAGAAGGTTGGGCACATTGTTTAACGATTCCAAGAGTGCTCACAATTGAAGATGATAAACTGAAACAAAGACCTATAAAAGCATTAGAAAAATTAAGAACAAATAAAGAAACTGCTGAAGGTTATGCTAATAAACATTCAGTTAAACTTCATCCATATGAAGGTAAACAATTTGAATTAATGATTGAGATACTAGAGAATGAAGCTAGTGAAATATACTTTGATTTAAGAGTTTCTAAAAAATGTTCAACGCAAATTATTTATAATACACGTTCTAAACAACTTACTTTAGATCGATTTGAAAGTGGTATTGTAAGTGAAGCGGTTGAGAAGACAACTCGTACAACAACTTTAGATAACGACTTAAAAGAATTGAGAATTTATAGCGATACATCTAGTTTAGAAATTTTCGTTAACGATGGAGAAAAAGTATTAACAACGAGAATATTCCCTGATGAAGATGCTGTTAATTTCAGAACTTCTACAGAGTCTGGACAAGTTTACTTGAAGTTTACGAAATATGACTTACAATTAAAAAATTAAACGAATAAAAACACTTGTTGTTCTAATACAGCAAGTGTTTATTTTAATATCAGTAAATTGTAAGAAATATGAATAAGTTATTACAAAATATTAATTCTGTGTAACATATGACGTACAAGCATAGAAAACAAAGAAACATTCCTTTATACTTTAACTATTAATTAATGTAGAGGAGGGGAAGAATTTTTATGAAGATATTTAAAAATGCTATGATTTCAACATTACTTTTATCTTCTATGGCATTTGGAGTAGCACATGGGAATAATATAGACGCTATAGAAAGCAATGAATCTAGTACAAAAGATACTTCTCCGAACACAACTCAAGAACAATCGAATCAAAATATAGAAGCACAGCAATCCAATGAAACTGATTCAAATAGCAAAACTGAGGAAACAACTACTGAACCGAAGTCAGAAGAAGATTCAAGCACTGAGGAACAGTCATCAGAAGAACCGAAGACTGATGAAAAGCCTAGTACAGAGAAGCCATCAACAGAAGAACCAAGCACGGAAGAACCAAGTACAGAAGAGCCAAAGACAGATGATAAACCAACTTCAGAGGAACCAACAACAGAAGAGCCAAGTACTGAACCAAAATCTGGCGAAAAACCGAGCACGGAAGAAGCTTCAAGTAATGATAACAATCATCAAGTACCACCACCGAACCAATCCAATAGTGGGAAACCATCTTCTGAAGAACCTAAAACTAATGAACCAAATTCAAATAGCAATAATGATCAAAATGTAAATCAATACAAACAAACAATGCCGGCATATCCAAATACAAATGAAGTAGGGGATGGATATTACAATCCGCAAAACACTGATGAAAAAGCGCCTAAATTTATACCTGGCCATTCAGAAGCGTATTATAGTAAATTGGATGAAGATGTGTTAGAGCTCGTAACAAGTAAAGTTGGTAGTAGACCTGATTTAGCACAACCAAAATTTAAAAAGACTAATAAAACGACAGAAACTACTTCTGTAGATGATGATGATGATACTAAAACAGAAACAACTCAAACTACGACAGAAAGTTTTGAAACAGCTTCTGACGACAAAGGTGTTTCTAAACCATTCATCATTGGTATATCAATCGCCATCGTACTTGTATTAGGATTCATTATATTATTCATTATGCGAAGATTTTCAAAATCATAAATAAAATAAAAGTGAGTCTGGGACAGTAATGTTCTAGACTCTTTTTCGTATTTTTAGAAATAGGGAGGTCTGAATATTGCAAGTGAGGCGCGACTAGCAATGTTCAGGACCTCGTATTTATCAAGACAGCCCAAACAAGATAAATAGGAGATTTGTATTTATCAAGACTGGCGAAACAAGATAAATAAGCGCGTTGTATTTATCAAGACTAGTCAAGTCCATATGTTTGTGTAATATCTTTAGAATGTAATCAACCTTTGGTTTTTTAATGAATCGAACAACTATATATGTTTTGAAGTTTAAACAGATATAGTTGTTTGATCACTACTTATTTTTTAAAAAATAAGTAGCTTAATTAAGCGATAAATGGTCTGTTAGACTTATCAAATCTTTCTTGAATATCCATAAGTACTGCGCCAATTAATCTAAAAGCTGAATCTAGATTAGGGAATGTTTTAACTATTTTTTCTCGTTTTCTGAGTTGCATATTAATATTTTCAACTGAATTAGTAGTTCTTAGATTTTTATGATGTTGAGCAGGAAATCTATAGAATTGTGAGGCATCTTCGAAGCCTTCATCCAATATTTTAATAGCTTCCACATACTTAGGATTACTTTCATATTGTGCAATGAATTCATCTTTGAGCTGAACAGCGTGACGATATGTTGGTGCTTGGAATATTGATTTAAGTAACATTCTAGCTTCTTTAGAGTTCTTTTAGGAAATCTCTCTACAATATTTTTAAGAAAATGGAATGTACAACGTTGCCAAGATGAATCAATAAACTGTGACTTAATAGATTTAATAAGTCCAGAATGCGCATCAGAGATAATAAGTTCAGGTGTTGTTAAACCACGCATTCTTAAGTCTTCAAAAAACTCTGACCAAGCTAATTCTGACTCTTGATTAGAAATTTTAAAGCCAATAATGTCGCGTTTTCTATTTTCGTTGATACCCATAGCGATATAAACACCTTTAGAAACAATTTTATTATTCTCTCTTACCTTAATGTGCATAGCATCAACAAATACATACTTATACTGATGACTAACAATAGGTCTACCAGCCCATTCTTTAATTTCAGGATCTAGGTTTTTTATTACGCCTGAAACAGTTGATTTAGACACAGATTTTCCCGTTAGGGATTCCACAATTTTATTAACATTTCTAGTTGAAACACCATTAATGTATGCTTCTGTCATCGCTAAAATAAGCGATTGGTCAGAACGCGAATATTGATTAAATACTTCAGTTGTAAATTCACCGTCACGTGTTCTTGGAACTTTTAATGTCAGATTGCCAATAGGCATCAGGAAATCACGCGCATAATAGCCATTAAGTTGTGCGTTTCTTCCTGAATTCTTTTGTTTATATCCAGCATTAACATACTTGTCTCTTTCCATTTCCATGTATGCATTTATGACAGTCATAGCTATTGTTTTCATAGACGCATTCATATCACTTCCAAAAATAGCACTTGCCAATTCTTCATAATCTAAGTTAACATTTAATTGAGTCATATATAGTCACCTCTACAATTTTTTCTTAGTCGATTACATTGTACCAAAGTGAGCTATATGTGGCTCTTTTTTTATTACACAATTATATGGACATATTCTCAAGACTGGTGAAACAAGATAAATAGCGGCCTCGTATTTATCAAGACTTGTGAAACAAGATAAATAGGCGCGTTGTATTCATCAAGACTAGTGAAACAAGATAAATAGGCGCGTTGTATTTATCAAGACTAGTGAAACAAGATAAATATGCGTTCCGTATGTTGCAAGATACACCAAACAAGCAACATAGAAGCTCCCACTTATATTGATTTTTCCAAATAAAACATACTAAGATTAGTAGCGAAGTAATCTACGACGGTAGATGAACTTCGCTACTTTTTTCATATTCTTTTTCATACCGTTGGTACTTATTTTAAGAATATGAAATAGTAGAAGAGAGAAGTACTCCGATCGGTCTCTAGGGTCATAGAACCCGTAGCAAAAACTGGAGAACTTCACTCTCCTTATGAATTCGATTTTAGTATGTTGGGTCCCTTGAGATCGTGTACAGGAAAATGAACTAAGTAAGGCTAAGTGAAGTTAAAGCTTCTTAAATTTAATAACTTAGGAGTGATTTTTATCGAATATTTTGGTATAGATGTTGGAAAAGGAAAGAGTTTTATTGCACATTATTCAAACAATGAATTTGTTAAAGAATTTGAAATTACCCACGATAATAATGGTTTTGAGTCACTAAACAAATATATAAAGGATTTCGCAGGAGTATATTTTTTATTTGAAGCTACTGGTATATATTCAAAAGTGTTAGAGAAATTCTGTACAGTTAACAACATTTCATTTTGTGTAATTAATCCTCTTGAGGCAAAATTACTAACTAATTCTTTAAGAAATTGGAAAACAGATAAATCTGATGCACATAAACTTGCCGTTTTAGCTAAAAATATAAATAAAAAACCTTCTAGAAATTTAATGGAAGAAAAATACGTAAAACTGAGAGAACTGACAAGATACTATGAAGAAATTAACAATCAACAAAATTACTTAAAAAACCAATTGATTCAGTTACTAGATATGACTTTTCCAGAATTACAAAACCTATTTAAGGATAGATATTCAAAATTGGCTTTACAAGTAGCTAGTAAGTTCCCACATCCTGACTTTGTTGATTCTAATGAAATTGAAGAACTAAAAAATACAATTAATAGTTGTACAGAAAAAAATCTATCAGAGAAAAAGAAAGCACAATATGCAAAAAAACTCGTAGAGTTCTCTATGGTCAGTTATCCTTCTGTTTCTAAAGATTCATTTTTAACAGATAAATTAATTTATGTGATTGAAGATTTATTAAATCTAATGAAACGGCATGCTTCTATAAAACAAAGGTTATTAGTGTTAGCTGAGGAATTCGAAGAATTTAAAATAATTAAATCTATTCCTGGCATTGGTGATTTAACAGCCATAATGATTATTGGCGAATTAGGTGACATCAAATCCTTTGATTCTCATAAACAATTGAATGCATATGTAGGCATTGATATAAAAAGATATCAGTCTGGTAAAACGCATTTTAAAGATAAAATTAACAAACGTGGAAACAAACATGCTAGATCATTATTTTACTTAATCATTAAAAATTTCCTGTTGGGTCAAAGGTTATTTAAAAATCATATTATCGACTATTATTACAAATTAAAAAAGCAGCCTAATGGCAAAGGCCACAAGACTGCTTCAATAGCTTGCGTTAACAAGCTACTTAAAACCATTCATTATCTAGTTATAAATAATAAAGAATATGATTATCACTTGTCTCCACACTGATAATCTATTCAAATAAATCATAACATATTGAAAAAATTATTAAATAATAAAGGCTTATTTAGTGATGCCAATTTTAAATACATTTTACTACGTAGTAGTTGACAAATCGTAGGAAAGAGACTGGCACATAATGTAATGTCTCAGTCTCTTCTAGTATCTTGGCGGTAAACTTCTGTCCCACACCAACTTTTTTATTAAAATTCACTTTGATCAATATTCTGTGTTGCTTTGTATAATGTTTCTATAATGGATTTTACAGTACCTTCTTCAAATGGAGATTGTAACTGAACAGATGCCATAATATCAATAAATGATTGTGAACCGCCGATTTGACATATTTTTAAATAATCAGACCATGCTTGTTCTGGATCAGCTTCTTGTTTAATGAAAAATTGCATTGCACAAATTGTCGCTAATGTATAATCAATATAATAAAATGGTGATGCAAAAATATGACCTTGTCTATGCCAGAATGCACCATTTTCAAGATGTTGAATATTGTCATAGTCTACACTTGGGAAGTATTTATTTTCTAAATCTGACCAAGCTTTTCTTCGTTCTTCTGAAGATATGTCTGGATTTTCATAAACAAAGTGTTGGAATTCATCCACTGCTACACCATATGGTAAGAATTTAATATTATCTTCTAAGTGTGCTAGTTTAAATTTATCCGTATCTTGTTTGAAGAATAATGACATCCATGGATAAGTTAAATATTCCATGCTCATAGAATGAATTTCACATGCCTCTGAAGTAGGGAAGTAATATTCTGGTACAGAATACTTCAAGCTTTCATATACTTGGAAAGCATGTCCGGCTTCATGTGTCATAACTTCAATATCACCTTGTGTGCCATTAAAGTTTGCGAAAATGAAAGGTGATTTAAAATCATTTATGATTGTACAATAACCACCACTTTCTTTTCCTTTTTTAGCTTCTAAATCAAATAATTGTTTATCAATCATAAAATCTATAAAATGACCAGTTTCTTTAGAACGTTCATGGTACATTTTTTTAGCATTTTTCACGATTTCTTCAGTTGATATTTGTGGTTTTGGCGATCCCGTTTTAAAAGTGAAATTATTATCGTAAGCTTTTAAACTGTCAACTCCAATACGTTTTGCATGCTGTGATTTAATGTCTTCAGTAATAGGTACAACATGTTCTTTTACTTGCTCTCTAAAAATTTTTACATCATTTGCGTTGTAACCAATTCTTTGCATTCTATCATAGCCTAGTTGAACAAAGTTCTCGTATCCTAATTTTAGAGCTATTTCATGTCTTGTTTTTACAAGATCATCATAAATACGATCTAAATCCTCTAGATGATCTGCAAAAAACTGTTCTCTCGCTTTAAAAGCATCTTTTCTAATTTCTCTATCTTCATTGATTAAGTACTTACTGAATTGTGATAAATTCAAATGTTCGCCGTTATATTCAATATCTGCTGACGCAATTAATTTATCATATTCGCTTACTAATTTATTTTCTTTAACAAGTAAGTCATTAATAGAAGGATTATATGTATTGAGAGCAACTTCTGCTAAAGAAAATAGTTGTTGTCCAAAATGCTCAATTAAATCATTTTTAAATTTAGATTTTAATAAAGATTGATAGAATAAATGGTCTAAATGTTGTATTTTAGGCATTGTTTCATCAAAGAAATCTCTTTCTTTATTATAAAATTCATCATTTGTATCGATAGATGCTCTTATGAAAGCTAGATTATAATGCGTATCAGTATGGTTTCTAATCTTATTAATTTCACTAATCGTCTCAATTGCTTGATCGACCGTTTCTGCATTATCGAATTCGTTTAATAGTGATTTGGTTTGCTTTTCTTTTTCTTCAATATTGATTTGTTCATATTGGTAATCTTTAAAAGTTAACGTCATGTTAAAACCTCCCCTAATACATTTATTATAACATTTCTTAGTTGTAATCTTATTGAAAATTGCGAGAATAAAGGTAAAAGCATATAATATGAAATGAAAAGAGGTGTATATAAATGACTAAAAATAATGAACAATTATCTTTAGAAGTAGCAGCATTAACGAGGAAGACAAAAGAACTTGGAATTCCTATCATGATTGTATTTGAAGGTGTTCCCGCATCAGGTAAGACGAGACTATCAAATGAACTTCTTTTAACACTTGATGCTAAATACACACACTTTGTACCGATGAAATCACCTTCAGAAGACGATCTAAGATATCAATTTTTACAGAAGTATTGGAACAGTTTACCTTCAAAAGGTGATATCAATATTTATTTTAGAAGTTGGTATGCATATTATATAGAATATCAAGCAAACAAAATAAAACATTCTATATACAACAAATATCATGCATTACGAAGACAAATCCAAGACTTTGAATCGATGGTCCAAGATGATGGCTACGAAATTATTAAGTTTTATATTGAGATTAGCGATAAAAAGAGAAAAGAACATTTAAAAGAAATGAAAGAAAATCCATTAACAAGTTGGAAAGCACAAGAATATGAAAGTGCCATTAATGATGATGTATATCATAAAGAAATGCATAAAATACTTAAAGCATCCCCTGATGAATGGGAAATCATTGATTATACGGAGAGAGAAGAAGCTATCAATTTGATGTATAAACATATCATCAATCGTTTGAACAAAGCGATTAAATTACATAAAAAGAAAGACAAAGTAATTGACGGTGATTTTACGGAAGATTTTAAAACAGACCTATTTGATCAATCTATAGATAAAGTAAATAAAAAGACATATAAATCTCTTATAGGTGACTTACAAGATAGACTGAAAGAATTGCAATTTGCATTATACGAAAGAAAGATTCCGTTAATATTAGTATACGAAGGCATGGATGCAGCCGGTAAAGGTGGCAATATTAAAAGAGTTAGAGAAAAATTAGATCCAACCGGTTATGAAGTAAATGCAATAAGTGCTCCAACAGATGTAGAGTTGAATCATCATTACTTATGGAGATTTGCTAAAGATATGCCAAGAAGCGGCCACATTGAAATCTTCGATAGAAGCTGGTACGGAAGAGTATTAGTCGAAAGAGTAGAAGGATTTGCTACTAAAAAAGAATGGAAACGTGCCTATGAAGAAATCAATCAATTTGAGAAAATGTGGACAGACGAAGGTGCAATTATTCTAAAATTCTTCTTAACTTTAGATAAAGATGAACAATTAAGAAGATTTAAAGAACGAGAAGAAACACCAGAAAAACAATGGAAAATCACAGACGAAGATTGGCGAAATAGAGAAAAATGGGATCAATATATAGAAGCAAGTCACGATATGATTAAATTCACAAATACAGATCATGCACCATGGCTTGTCGTACCAGCAGACAATAAAAAATCAGCTAGAGTCGAAGTTATCAAATACATTATTAAAAAATGTGAAGAAGTATTATGGGGCGTCAAACAATATTAGAGTATGTTAGGGACAGAATTTGGAGAAATGTCCGTAAGAGAGCGCCCGCCTAATTACCAGAATTCAGAATAATGGAAGTTAGCCGTCCTCTAAATACAAAAAATAAGCATATCACTTAAGACTGAGTTCATCAGTTCGGTGATATGCTTATTTATTTACACTTAGCTATACATGCTCAAGATTGTATGATATATCAGTTGTGAAATTTGAGGTTGTTTCTCTAATTGTTCGTTTACTTGATCTTTAAATACAATTTGTCCTAAAACAACAATACCGTTCATTCCCATATGTGCAACCATTGGTACGATGATACGTTTCGTTAATACATAAAGTCCGCTAAATACAGTTCCCATTACAACATAAATTAATGTATGTTCTGGATCTGAATGTGCTAATGAGAAGATAAATGAACTAACTAATACTGCTACGATAAAGCTTAACCACTTAGGTGCTTTGATCATATTGTATATCTCTCCGAAAATTAATTTACGGAATATTAATTCTTCTAATATTGGACCTGCTAATACGATATAAATGATTAATATATGTGATTGTTGTGCAATCTTCATGAGATTTTGGGTATTGCCACTTTCTACTGGTTGATTAAATATATATGTATTAATCAAAGCGGCGATGATTTGTCCAAGCATGGCCATTATAATACCTGCAACACTCCAGAAAATCACGTATACCCATGGTTCTTTCTTCTGTTGTTCTAATCGAGTTGGATTTTTAATATTTGAGTTCATATACCATAATAATAAAACAGTAATGATAGCTGTTGTTGCCATCCAAGTTAAGCTGATTTCTAATCTTGTGACTTTAGATAATCCTGAATCAGCGTATAAACTATTTGGAATAATTGCGATGGTTTGTACAACACCAAATAGTAATAGGGTAGCAATATTAACAGTTAATCGATTAAATTGCATTTTCAATTCCTCCAAAAATAAACATGTAAACATTGTACCTTATTTAGCAGAAAAAGAGAAAAATTTAAGTTATATTGCTTGTAATTTTGACCAAATTTGATTATTATAAAAATGTAGTTAGCACTTAAGTATAAAGAGTGCTAATATTATTAGCGCCAAGGAGGATTTTATAAATGTTAAAACCATTGGGAGATAGAATTATTATTGAGAAAACAGAAACAGAACAAACTACAGCTAGCGGGATTGTATTGACAGATTCAGCTAAAGAATCGTCTAACGAAGGAAAAGTTGTTGCTGTTGGACCAGGTAAGCGTCTAGAAGATGGTACAAGACTTACTGTAGATGTTGCTGTAGGTGATCAAGTTGTATATCAACAATACGCAGGAACAGAAGTTAAACGTGATAAAGAAACATATATTATCCTTTCAGAAGATGACATTTTAGCAGTTATTGAATAATTTAGATAATATTTTTGAAGATATTTTATGGAGGTTTTTATAAATGGCTAAAGAACTAAAATTTTCAGAAGACGCTAGACGTTCTATGCTTGCTGGTGTTGATAAATTAGCAAATGCAGTTAAAGTAACTTTAGGACCTAAAGGACGTAACGTCGTTTTAGATAAAAAATTCACTTCACCATTAATTACAAATGATGGTGTTACAATCGCTAAAGAAATTGAATTACAAGATCCATATGAGAATATGGGTGCCAAATTAGTTGCAGAAGTTGCAAACCAAACAAATGATGTTGCAGGTGACGGTACGACTACAGCAACTGTCCTAGCTCAAGCGATGATTCAAGAAGGATTGAAAAACGTAACAAGTGGTGCAAATCCAGTTGGTATTCGTGAAGGTATTGATAAAGCAGTTAAAGTAGCTTTAGAAGAATTACACAATATCTCACAACCAGTTGAGAAAAAAGAAGAAATTGCACAAGTTGGTTCTATTTCTGCTGCCGATGAAGAAATTGGTAAATTTATTTCAGAAGCAATGGAAAAAGTAGGTAATGACGGTGTTATTACTATTGAAGAATCTAAAGGATTCAGCACAGAATTAGAAGTTGTTGAAGGTATGCAATTTGATAGAGGATATACTTCTCCATACATGGTGACAGATTCAGACAAAATGACTGCTGAATTAGAAAATCCTTACATCTTAATTACAGACAAAAAGATTTCTTCATTCCAAGATATTTTACCTATCTTAGAAAAAATCTTACAAACAAATAGACCAATTTTAATTGTTGCTGATGATGTTGATGGAGATGCATTAACAAACTTAGTATTAAACAGATTACGTGGTACATTCACAGCAGTAGCAGTTAAAGCGCCTGGATTTGGTGACCGTCGTAAAGCTATGTTAGATGATTTAGCAATTTTAACTGGTGGTCAAGTGATTACTGATGACTTAGGTTTAGATTTAAAAGAAACAACTCTAGATATGCTTGGTGAAGCAGGTAAAGTTCAAGTTACTAAAGACGACACTACAATTGTTGAAGGTCAAGGTGACTCAGTAAACATCGACGCTCGTGTTGGTCAAATTAAAGCTCAAATTGAAGAAACAACTTCAGACTTTGATCGTACGAAATTACAAGAACGCTTAGCTAAATTAGCAGGTGGTGTTGCAGTTATTAAAGTAGGTGCTGCAACTGAAACAGAATTAAAAGAACGTAAATTAAGAATTGAAGATGCATTAAACTCTACACGTGCTGCAGTTGAAGAAGGTATTGTAGCAGGTGGTGGTACAGCATTAGTATCTATTTATAATAAAGTAGCTGAAGTTGAAGCAAAAGGCGATGTAGAAACTGGTGTGAACATTGTGTTGAAAGCTCTTGAAGCACCATTACGTCAAATCGTTGAAAATGCTGGCTTAGAAGGCTCAATTATAGTTGAAAAACTTAAAAACGCTGACGAAGGTATTGGTTACAATGCAGCAACAGACGAATGGGTAAATATGTTAGACGCAGGTATTGTCGATCCAACAAAAGTTACACGTTCAGCATTACAAAATGCAGCATCTGTAGCAGCAATGTTCTTAACTACTGAAGCAGTAGTAGCAGACATTCCAGAAGAAGAACCAGCAGCACCAGATATGGGCGGCATGGGCGGAATGCCAGGTATGATGTAAAAAGACCATTAAACGCCGTCATATCAATGTTTTTAGTATTGACTGGTCATAAAATGGTCATAATTAAGTGATTTCTAGTGCATATGTAAACCTATATAATTCGTGCTCCATTTTAGAAGCATAAAGGCGTTATCCGTCCTCGAATATATAGTAGTATGCACTCTTTTTTTATACATTAATAAACCCACCTTACTTGGTGGGTTATTTAATTGGATGATTTTTATGTTAAAATGAATCTAATTTGTATTAAAGGAGTAGAGAATATGATTAGACCTGCTGTTAAAGAAGATGCGAAAAAATTAAGTGAGTTAATGTTTATGATTTGGCATGATATGGAGCTACCTTTAGTTGTTCAAAATGATAAGCAAACTGTTTTAAGATTACTTGAACAAGCGAGTGTTGATAGTGAATATAGAAACCATTATAAGCATAGTCAAGTATATGAAATTGATGGAAAAGTAGCAGGCTTTCTTAATTGCTATAGTGGCAGTGATGAAAAACCACTTGAAGAAAATTGGCACAATATTGCATTTAAAGATTCATTTAAATTAGAAGGAACGCCGTTACCTGAACAAGAAGCGGATAATGGTGATTTATATATTGATTCAGTTGCGGTCTTTTCAGAATATAGAGGTAGAGGTATTGCCTCTAAACTTATAGCAGATGCTTTTGTTCGAGCTAAAGAAAGAGGGTTTCAGCAAGTATCATTAAATTGTGAATTTGATAATGAAGGTGCAATGAAACTATATGAGAAGCTAGGATTCGAGCCTTCGTATGATCGAAAACTAAGCGGACATGACTATAAATATATGATTAAACATTTATAATAAATTAAAAAGTAACATCGGTTGATAATATTAGCCGATGTTACTTTTATTTTTCTCAATATCAAGCAAGATTTCTTTACGCTCTACGCCACTAGAATAACCACCAATTGAACCATCAGCAGCTATTACACGATGACAAGGAACAAGAATCGTAATAAAGTTCTTACCATTTGCATTAGCGACAGCACGAAAAGCAGTAGGTTTACCAATATTCTCAGCTAACTGCTTATAAGATATCGTCTCGCCAAATGGAATCTCACATAAAGCAGGCCACACTTTTTGTTGAAAAGGTGTACCAAAGTTAAAATATAGAGGTGTTGTAAAAGTAGAAAGATTACCTTCAAAATAAAGAGTTAATTCTTCCTCAAGTTTATCTAAAACATGGTTACTTTCATCATTAATTTCTGAATTAAGTTGTTTACGTACAATTTGTAATTCATCTTCTAACGAAGGTTTATTCGTAAAATGTAACATTAACAAATATTCATTATTAGCAATTGCTAACATTTCACCAGCATTCGTTTGAATTAACTTTCGATATAAAGCCATAATCATCACTCCTAAAGAGAGTTTAACATATATAAATTTGATTGACTTTAGATTACTATTAGAAGGCTTATATTTCCAAGTTGGTGTAGATAGTAAAAATAAAGACTAAGATTATCTCAAATTAATCTTAGTCTTTATTGTATTACTTCTTTTTATTAGCTTTTTTGCGGTCGCCATTTCTACTTATAAATGCGGCTATTAAAAATAATATTGATGCAAATGTAAATTGAATGCCTGAGTTGCCGCTTATTTGAATGCCTATTCCAATAATTAAGCAGATTATAGCTATACCGACAAGAACTTTTGTAATTGTAGACATATGATTTGCTCCTTTACATGATTTATTATATCAATTATTTCTTTGTTATCCAAAAAGGGATGATTTTCTAAAATTAAATGATGAAATTTAGTGAACACACTTTTAATTTTCATAATTCTCGTCTAGTATAGAAGTATCATAACAATGAAAGAGGATGACTTTCTATGAACCCACTAGCATTAGAATTAAATGAACAACTGAAAAAAGAATATCCTGTTGTATTAGATATGCTTTCCGATTTAGGTAAATCTATTTATTATCCAAAGGGTATTTTATCACAATCTGGAGAAGCAAAAGGTACAAAGTATAATGCAACGATCGGTATGGCAACTACTGATGAAGGTATTATGTACACAGATGCTTTATATAATCAATTTGGTGACCAAGATCCAAGTGATATATTCCCATATGCACCGCCACAAGGTGATGAACGTTTACGTACATTATGGCAACAGAAAATTTTAAAAGACAATCCTGATTTAAGTGCTGATGATATTTCTAAACCAGTTGTAACAAATGCATTAACACACGGTTTATCTTTAGCTGGAGATTTATTTGTAGATGGCCAAGATACAATTTTATTACCAGAACATAACTGGGGTAACTATAAATTAGCTTTTGGTGTAAGACATAGTGCGAACATTGAAACTTACAAAGCTTTTGAAGAAGATGGTAGTTACACTTTAGAATATTTCAAACATGCTTTAGAACAATATAATAAAGAAAAAGTTATTCTCGTGTTAAACTTCCCTAATAATCCAACTGGTTATACACCAGTAGTTGAAGAAGTTAAAGAAATGGTTGAAGCTATTAAACAATTAGCTGATAAAGGTACGCAAGTCATTACATTAGTGGATGATGCTTATTATGGATTGTTCTTTGAAGATGTTTATAAACAATCTGTATTTACAGCATTAACAGCGTTAAATCATGAAAATATTATGCCGGTTAAAATTGATGGCGCAACTAAAGAATACTTCTCTTGGGGCTTCCGTGTTGGTTTCTTAACATTTGGTAGTCAAAATGATGTTGTTAAAGATGTGTTAGTAGCTAAATTAAAAGGTTTAATTAGAAGTAACTTATCAAGTTGTTCTTTACCTAGCCAAACTGCAATTATTCATGCAATGGAAGATCCTTCTTTCCAAGATCAAGTTGATCATAACGTGAATATTCTAAAAGAAAGATATGAAGTAACGAAAGAAGTTGCTTATCGTGATGAATTTAAATCATTATGGACGCCATATGCATTTAATTCAGGTTACTTTATGGCACTTAAAGTGTTAGGTGTAGACCCTGAGCAATTGAGATTATATTTAATTGATAAGTATAGTATCGGTATTATTGCTTTAAATAAAACTGATATTCGTATTGCATTTAGCTGTATTGAAAAATCTGATATAGAACATGTATTTGAATCTATCGCTAAAGCAATCAATGACTTAAAATAATAAAATTAATCAGAGTGTGTATATACAATACGTATACACACTCTGTTTTTTTATGTCTAAAAACGTTGATTTATAAGCTTTTTACTAAATGAGTTTGACAATTATGTGTATAGTGTGTATATTGTTTATATACAGTTAGAGAGAGGGAGGTTAAACATGAAGATTCTACTTCAAAATAATAGTAATCAACCAATTTATGAACAAATTAAAGAACAAATCAAAGCACAAATATTACAAGGTAAAGTAGAACGGGGTGCTTCATTACCTTCTATGAGAGAGTTAGCAAGTGATTTAGGTGTCAGTTTAATAACAACTAAACGTGCATATGTTGATTTAGAACAAGAGCAATTTGTCACGACGATAAGAGGGAAAGGTACTTTTGTAAAATCACAAGATCCCTCAATCATGAAAGAAAAACAATTTATTGTCATAGAGGATTTAGCAAGAGATTTAACTAAACAAGCAAAGTTAATCGGAATGGATGTTAAAGAACTCAATGAAATCGTTAATTTGATTTATGAGGAAGGTGAATAAAATGGATAATGCGATAGAGGTTAAAAATTTAAATTTTAATCATAAAAATCTTAAATTATCAGATGTTAACTTTGAAGTACGTAAAGGTTATGTAACGGGATTTATTGGTGCGAATGGTGCAGGTAAAACAACGATTATACGTATTATTATGGGTCTACTTAAAGAACAAAGTGGAGATTTAAAAATACTTGGAGAATATTTAAGTGAAAACCCAGTTGATATTAAAAATAAAATCGGCTTTGTCTATTCTGAATTATATATGTATGAAAAATGGAATATTAAAACAATCGAGAAAGTCATCAGTAAATATTATAAACAATGGGATCACGATATATTTGAAGGTTATATTAAAGAATTCAAATTACCTTATAAACAAAAGATTAAGCAATTTTCAACAGGTATGAAAATGAAATTGTCATTAGCAATCGCATTAAGTCACCATGCTGAACTTTACATTCTAGATGAACCAACTGCAGGGCTTGATCCAGTCGTACGTAATGAAGTGCTTGAAATTTTACAAAGAGAATTAATAGATGAAGAAAAAACAATCTTTTTCTCTACACATATTATTTCAGATTTAGAGAAAATTGCTGATTATATCGTTTATTTAAAAAATGGATCCATTGTAATTAATGAAAGTGTAGAAGATTTAACAGATGGTTATCGAATTATTAAAGGAGACCAATCTATACTTGATGATGAATTAAGAGCGTTATTAATCAGTGTGAAAGAAACGAATACAGGTTTCTCAGGATTAACAAGACAAAGTTCAGTATTTGTTGAGTTATTTGGAAATGAAGTAGTCGTTGAAACACCATCAATAGAGGATATCATGGTAAGAATTGAGAAAAATCAATTCGATAAGGAAGTGGTATAAATGAAAGCTGTTTTCTACCGGAACTTTCAATATGAGAAAGGGTATTACTTACTTTATTTAATCTGTTTCGGATTAGTATTGTTAACGAAATTTACTTTATCTTATCAAAGTATAGAATTCAAGAATGTAGTAGAGGTATATTTTGTCGCAGTCGTTTCAATTCATAGTATTAATCACGCGATATTTTTAAATAAACAAAGCAGTCAAATCTTTTATATGAGTTTACCGATTTCTAAAGTTGATATTGTAAAAGGGCATTATTTATATAACTTATTAGTAACAGGTATTTCATTTATGATGATAATGGTCATAGCATTCGTGAAACAAGACACAATATTTTTACAAGCTGGGTTATTTATTGTAGCAACGAACTTATTTACGTTAAGCATCGTTTATCCAACATTTGCACATTTAAATATTAATCAGTTCGGTGCTTGGATATTAGTTGCTATGTATGGCATATTCACAATGTTTTACTTTGGGATATATTCGAATCGACATTATCCATTTGCTGAAGTTTTAGATTGGAAAATATTTTTATACTATACACCAGCTATCATATTGGTAATCGTTGCGATTATATGGTCGATTCAGTTTAGTAGAGCTATCAAACAAGCGAAACAAGATCAAATTACGGTTTATGGAGGTATAAAATGAAGGCAATCTTATATAGAAACTTAATTTTATCAAAATCATACCTATATTTAATGTTGGCTACAGCATTGTTACTACCATTAATAGTCGTAATACCTCTTAATGGATTTATTAGAATAGGTTTATTAGGAATAATCGTTGTTATGATCCATATTGTGTTCTTAGTACCAATGTATTTTCTATTTAATAGAATCAATAAAAATCATTCTGAATATACATTTTTAAGTCTACCTGTTAAGCAATCAACAGTGATTAATGCTCATTATTTAACAGGATTAATATTTATTTTATTCACACAATTACTACTTGGTTTATGTACGATAGTAGCTTTATTAATACAAGAACCAGGCATGGAAATTTCATATGATCTTTCAGGAACGTGTTTGAGTATTGCAGGGAATTTGTTGACGATTAGTTTAATCTTGCCATTTGCAGAGTATAAAAGATTAATCAAAATTCCTATTATTTTTTGGATGATAATAGTCGGAGTGATTGTACCAAACTCAATACAGTTTATAGATTCCGTGCTTAAATTCTTTTCAATACAATCGCATATATTTAAGACACACGATATGTCAATATTCTTAGGCTGTTCCATCATTCTATTTATCGTGAGTTATATCATTTCAATCAATAAAGCACGAAAGCATGCAATTACAATTTAAAGGAGAGGTGAATAATCGTGAAATTAAATAATATACAAAAGTATTACGGTAAGCAACATATCCTCAAGAATATTGACTTTGATTTTGAGGATAGCCAAATTGTCGGATTGATCGGTAAAAATGGCGTAGGTAAAACTACATTAATGAAAATTATGAACCAGAATATTATGAAGTATGATGGGAATTTCAACAAAGAAAATAGTGACAAAGTGGGTTATTTAATAGAAAATCCTAAATTATATTTAAATAAAACAGGCTATTATAATTTAAACTTCTTTAGAAAGGTATTAGGGACTAATGTAGATGATGATTATATCAATATGTTAATCGAGTCATTTGGCATTAAGCCTTATATCGATAAAAAAGTAAAAAAATATTCAATGGGTATGAAGCAGAAGTTATCTATTGCGGTGGCACTTATGAATAAACCACAATATTTGATTTTAGATGAACCGACAAATGGAATGGATCCAGACGGTTCAATTGATGTCTTAAAAACATTAGAAAAAGTAAGTGAAGATTTAAATATTAAAGTACTCATTTCAAGTCATAAGTTAGAAGATATTGAATTGATATGTGATAGAACAGTATTTATGAAAGATGGTGCGATCGTTGAAGATTATGATATGAAAGCTCAATCTAAAGACGTTACCAAATTTATCTTTGACCGTTCAAATTATAATGAAGCACTTAATCTTCTTACGATGAATTACAAAGTAGTAACAAGTAATAAACAAGAATCGATTATTTCAGTAGAAGCACTAGAGGATTATCAAGAAGTGTTAAAAACGTTAAGCGTTAAAAATATTTATCCTAAGTTTATTCAAAATAATAAAACGACTTTAAGAGATCAATACTTTAATATTAACAAAGGAGTTGAAGTATCATGAATATCGCTCAACATGTAAAATATGATTTAACGAGAATATTTAAAAGTCCATTAGGCTATTTAGGATTTCTCATTTCATTGTTTCCAGGAATAGCCATCATGATTTCTGTTAAAACTTTAGATGGACCATTTGATGCACAAGTTGTATTGGCTATGTTCTTCGTATTTGGTGGACTTGTATTATTAATGTTCTCTATAAGAACGATAGTACGTGATATGCAGTATGGTACGATTCAGTTGTTCTTAAATTCTAAAACAAATAGAGTGAAGTATTTATACGGCAAGTTACTATCTATTATCGGCATTGTTATTATATTTACGATTTTAGGTACGTTATTTACATTATTAGCATCAACTATAATTGATGCAGGCGAATTAAGTGTATCTGACTATTTCAAAATGTTTGGTGAATTTCTACTTATCATGCTATTTTACGGAACATTATTAAATATCCTTAATTTATTAACTGGTAAATCAGCAGTTATTTATACTACTGCCATCATATTAATATTATTTTTACCTAACATCTTTGATGCATTGATTTTTATTCCTGAAATAGGGGAAGATTTATCAAAAATGATGAAATACAATCCTTTAGACTTTTTACCTAAAATATTGAATCAAGGTTTACTAAAAATGAAAGTAGCACAAATATGGATATCTGTAGTATGTATTGCTATATTCACAGGTATCAATCATTACATGATAAGAAATAAGAATATTTAATGGTTTATCCCTCATTTCTATGTTAAATTTAACTTATTAGACATAAGAATGAGGGATATTTTTGGGTAAAAAATTTATTAAACATTATATCATTATTGGTATAATATGTATTGTTGCAAGTTTCTTTTTTCACGGTACACCTAGCTCATTAATGCTCGGAGCTGGACTAGGATTTTTCCTAACAGCCGTATTAGCAAAGTTTGAAAAAGAAGATAAAGTTGATGAACATCCAGATAAATTAAAAGATAAAAACGAAAAAAAGTAGCTACTACATCTTGTGGTAGTTACTTTTTATGAAATTGAGGGGGTGAATCTATGTTACGTAGTTTACTATTTAAAAAGCTGGAACAAAAAGAGCAAGATATGATTAAGCATTATCAATATTTACATCAATATCCTGAACCGTCATTTAATGAAGTGAAGACATCACAATATATAGAAGCATTTTATGAAAATAAAGACGTCGTTATACATAATCGCATTGGTGGTAATTACGGACTGATTGTAGAGATTGAAGGCAGTTTACCGGGAAGAACAATTGCATTACGAGCAGACTTTGATGCTTTAAATATTACTGAAGATACGGGTTTACCATTTAGTTCTAAAAATAAAGGATGGATGCATGCTTGTGGGCATGATGCACATACTGCATATTTGTTAATACTTGCAGAATGTTTGATTGAACTTAAACCGCATTTACCAGGTAAGATTATAATTATCCATCAACATGCAGAAGAGTTAGCACCAGGTGGCGCAATTGACATGATGCAGTCAGGTTATTTAAATGGTGTGGATGAAATCTATGGTATTCATTTATTCCCTGATTATACACCTGATGTTATTTCATATAGGAAAGGTCCTACAATGGGTGGTCGATCATTATTTCATCTTAAAGTTAAAGGAAAAGGTGGACATGGATCAAGTCCACACCTTGCGAATGATGCGATAATGGCAGCAAGTACTTTCATTACGAATGTTCAAACCGTTGTATCGAGAAGACTAAATCCATTTGATATGGGTGTTGTAACGATTAGTTCATTTAATGGTCTAGGTTCATTAAATGTTATCCAAGATAGTGTTGAATTAGCTGGTGATGTAAGATATATGGAAAGCCGTATAGGTCATCAAATCCATGATGAAATCGAACAGTTAATTAAAGGATTAGAAGATACTTTTAATATTCAATGTGAGTTTAAATATGAATTAGATTGTATTCCACTAGTCAATCACTATAAACAAACAGATTATTTAATAGATATTTTGGCAACGAGTCAAGGTGATTATTTTGAATCATTAAAAGAACATGAACAATTAACGAGTTCTGAAGACTTTGCGATATATCTTGAAAAAATACCAGGTACATTTTTCTTTGTCGGATGTAAACCTTATGGAATTGATAAAGCCCACTTTAACCATAGTCCGAAATTTGTCGTAAATGAAGATGCTTTATTAACGGCGAGTAAAGCATTAGGGGAAGTTGTACTAAACCGATTATCAATAGAATAACGCTATATTTATAAGAGTTTGGGATACAAAAATATCCTGAACTCTTTTTTTGTATTTTAAAAAATAAGCAGTAATCGTTTACAAATAATTCGAAAACGTTTACAATAACTTGTATACAAGTATACGAAGTTTGGAGGTATTTTATGAAACATCATTATCATTATCCAAGCGAATGGTTAAAGCATCGTTCAACGGGAGAGCAAGTAGCGAGTGAACTTAGGCTAGCAATTATAAGTAAGATTATAGAAGAAGGCGATAAGTTAAGTGAAAATAAAATTGCTCAACAATTTGAAGTGAGTCGATCGCCAGTAAGAGATGCACTTAAACTCCTGCAACAAGATGGGCTCATATCTTTAGAACGTATGGGAGCAGTTGTTACCGGGTTATCTAAAGCTAACCAAAAAGAAATATATGATATTAGGTTAATGTTAGAGTCATTTGTATTTGAAAGGTTACAAGATGAAAATAATGATGAAGTGATTAAACAGCTGAATAAAATATTAAAAATGATGACTGTGGCTGTGGAATTTGAAGATGCAGATGAATTCACAAGATTGGATTTACTATTTCACGAATCAATGATCACTGCTATTCACCATCAATACATTGAAATGATATGGCACAATTTAACACCTGTTATGGTATGTTTAGTTTTAATTTCAATGAGAAAAAGAATGCAGAATGAACCTGAAGATTTTAAAAGAGTCATTCATAACCATAAAGTATATATTGAAGCGATTGAAAATAAAGACAGAAATAAAATGAAAGAAGCATTTCATTTAAATTTCGATGACGTTGATGAACAAATTGATGTCTTATGGAATTCTCAAACTAATATAGATAGAAAGTAGGATTTTGTAATGAAATATATGATTGGTGTAGATATTGGTACAACGAGTACTAAAGCTGTTATTTATGATAGCGAAGGGAACTTTTTGAAAAAACATAATATAGAATATCCAATGACGACCCATGAGATTGGCGTTGCTGAAGAAAGTCCTGCAGAAATATTCGACGCTGTACTATTTACAGTAAAAAAAGTGATTAGAGAAGTTGGTGCTAAGCCAGAAGAAATCAAATTATTAAGTTTCAGTAGTGCGATGCACAGCTTGATAGCAATGGATAAAGACAATCAGCCATTAACTGAATGTATCACTTGGGCAGATAATAGAGCAAGTGAATACGCAGATAAGATAAATAATGAACATAACGGATTAGAAATATATAAAAGAACGGGTACACCTATTCATCCAATGTCTCCATTATCAAAAATTTATTGGTTAAAACATGAACATGCCGATATATTCAAGAACACAGAGAAATGGATAGATATTAAAACTTATGTATTCTATCAATTATTTGAAACATACGTTATGGACCACTCAATTGGTTCAGCGACAGGTATGATGAATTTGAATACATTAAATTGGGATAAAGATGTCTTAAACTTACTTGAAATTAATGAAACGCAATTACCTGAATTAGTGTCTACAACACATATTATGAAACAAGTTAAAAAGAATTATGCTGATATTATGGGCATCAATGAAGATACACCGATAGTAATCGGTGCTTCAGATGGCGTATTGTCCAATTTAGGTGTTAATAGCTATCGTGAAGGAGAAGTAGCCGTAACGATTGGAACGAGCGGTGCTATTAGAACAATTATTGATAAACCAAAGACAGATGATAAAGGAAGAATATTCTGTTACGTATTAACGGAAGATCATTATTGCATCGGTGGACCAGTGAATAACGGTGGTGTCGTTCTAAGATGGTTAAGAGATGAATTGTTAGCAAGTGAAGTTGAAACAGCTAAAAGACTCGGCGTTGATTCATATGATGTTTTAACTAAGATTGCAAGTAGAGTAAAACCTGGCGCAAATGGTTTGTTATTCCATCCCTATTTAGCTGGTGAGAGAGCACCGCTTTGGAATGCGAATGCTAGAGGTAGTTATTTTGGTTTAACACTGTCTCATAAAAAAGAACATATGATACGTGCTGCGTTAGAAGGCGTTCTACTTAATTTATATACAGTGTATCTTGCTTTAATAGAAGTGATGGATAAAGCGCCTGAACAAATTAAAGCAACAGGTGGATTTGCTAAGAGTGAAGTATGGCGCCAAATGATGGCAGATATATTTGATACTTCAGTTGAAGTACCAGAAAGTTACGAAAGTTCTTGTTTAGGCGCTTGCATATTAGGATTAAAAGCTATTGGGGAAATTGAGGATTTTGAAGTTTTAAACAAAATGGTCGGTAAAACATATCAACATGAACCTAATCAAGAGGATGTCGATATTTACCAATCGTTAATTCCGATTTATATCAATTTAAGTCGTAAATTAAATGAAGAATACGATTTAATTTCAGAATTTCAATCAACACATTCATAAGGAGATGTTTATATGTTTTCAGAAATTGCACCATTATTAATTGTCGCACTCGCAATTGTTATATTATTAGGTTTAATTATGTGGTTAAAACTTAACACATTTGTATCTCTGATTATTACGGCTATGTTAACGGGTATTATGCTTGGTATGCCACTAAGCAAAGTTATCGGCACAATTGAAACAGGGATGGGGTCAACAATCGGTCACATTGCTTTAATATTTGGTCTCGGTGCTATGTTAGGTAAGTTACTAGCAGACGGTGGCGGTGCAACTAGAATTGCACATACATTGATTAATAAATTTGGTCAAAAACGTATTCAATGGGCAGTTGTAACAGCATCATTTATTATTGGTATAGCGTTATTCTTCGAAGTAGGGTTAGTATTATTAATTCCGATTGTCTTTACAATTGCTAAAGAGTCTAAAGTTTCAACATTATACTTAGGTATTCCAATGACAGCTGCATTATCTGTTACACATGGATTTTTACCACCTCATCCAGGTCCAGTCATGATCGCTAAAGAATTTGGTGCAGATATTGGTCAAGTATTACTATTCGGCATTATTGTTGCAATACCAGTAACAATTATTGCAGGCCCTATTTTTACAAGATTTGCGAAAAAAGCAATTCCAGAAGCATTTACTAAGTCAGGTGACTTAGCTTCATTAGGTAAACAAAAGACATTCAATATAGACGAAACACCTAGCTTTGGAATTTCTGCTTTAACAGCTTTATTACCAGTATTTATTATGCTTATTTCAACTATTGTAGATTTATTAACTGGCTCACCAGAAAACCCACAAGGTATTTTAGGCTTTATTAGTTTTATTGGTGAAGCGGGTACTGCAATGTTAATTTCAGTATTATTCGCTATTTATTCAATGGGTCTTAAACGAGGATATAAAGTTACAGAAGTTATGGATACATTAACAAATGCCATTTATCCAATCGGTATGATGCTCTTAATCATCGGTGGTGGTGGTGCATTTAAGCAAATATTAATTGATGGCGGCGTAGGTAAAACAGTTGAGTCACTATTTACAGATACTGCAATGTCTCCAATATTATTAGCTTGGATCGTTGCAGCAGTACTAAGATTAGCGTTAGGTTCTGCAACAGTTGCTGCTATATCAACAGTTGGTATTGTTATGCCATTATTAGAATCATCAGATGCTAATTTAGCATTAGTCGTATTAGCAACTGGTGCTGGTAGTGTAATCGCGTCACACGTAAATGATGCTGGTTTCTGGATGTTTAAAGAATATTTCGGTTTAACGATGAAAGAAACATTCTTATCCTGGACGCTTCTTGAAACAGTTATCTCAGTTTCAGGTATTATCTTTATATTATTTATAAGTCTATTTGTTTAATATATTTAAATATAAATATAAAAACCTCCAAATCTGTTTATTTAAAGATTTGGAGGTTTTGTTATGTGTTTTTATTTGATGTTTACTGCGCTTGCATTTCTTTAATTCTTTTAATATCTACTCTGATTAAGAATGAAATCGCTAATGCTACAACAAAGAATGCTGCGAAAATATATAACGTTGCCATGTAACTTTGAGTAACTTCTCTGACAGTTGCCGATATAAAAGGTCCAACTAATCCAGCTGCTGCCCATGCAGTTAATATATAGCCGTGTATGGCACCGAGTTGTTTCGTACCAAATATATCACCGATATAAGCGGGGATAGAAGAGAAACCACCGCCATAACAAGAAATGATCATGAACAGAATAATTTGAAATAGCATTGAATTATCAACGATTGGTAACCATAAGAATAATGCGATTTGTATGACAAAGAAAATTGTATAGACATTTGTTCTACCAATAAAATCAGATATACTAGCCCAAATGAGGCGACCAAGACCATTAAACACACCGATAATACCAACCATTGTGGCAGCTTGAGCAGGTGTTAAGTTTACAATTTCTTGTGCCATTGGACTTGCGACAGATAAAATCGCTATACCACAAGTAACATTAATAAAGAGCATTAACCATAAATAATAAAACCTTCTAGTTCTGACGGCCTCATTAGCAGACATTTGAACTAAGTCTGATTTTTTCTTTTTTTCTTTTTGTGGATTAAAATTATTAGGTCTATAATATTCCGGTGGTCTTTCTAAATATAAACTAGAGATCAGCATGATAATACAATATACGACTGCTAAAATGATAAAAGTCGATACAAGATTAAAATGTGTTATGAGAAATTCTATAACTGGACTGGCAATCATTGATGCGAATCCAAATCCCATAATTGCTAATCCTGTAGCCATACCACGCTTATCGGGGAACCATTTCACTAATGTAGATACAGGTGCAATATAACCGATACCAAGCCCAATACCTGAGAATACACCATATCCTAAGTAAAGTAAGGGCAAGCTCTCAACGGAAATCGCATAACTAGAAAGTAACAATCCTGAGATGAAAAATATCGTAGAAACAAGTCCGGATAGACGTGGACCAAATTTCTCAACGAAATGTCCCATAAAAGCTGCAGAAAGTCCTAAAAATAATATTGCGATACTAAATATTCTTGATACTTCACTTAATGTAAAGCCTAAATCATTTTGAATATGTTTCGTGAATACACTCCATGAATAAACAGATCCTATTGAAATATGTATTCCAACAGCTGCAACAGCAATGAGCCACCTGTTTTTGATTTTCTTGTTCATCATATTCCCCCTATCGTAATTGTGTCCAATTTATGTCATTATAGCTAAATTCAGAATTTTCAGCAATCAAAATTTTAATAAAATAACATTACTGAACAGTTAGGTAGCGTTATTGCATGTTGATTTCATCGTCTTTTTAACAGTTAGGAATGCCTAACTGTTAAAAAAATAGTTGTAAAATACACTTAAGAAATGAAATATTTGAGTTAAGAATGAATCAACAAAAATTCCTATCTCACTGATATACTTTAGTCATAGATAACACAACACGAAGCACAATCCATTCAATTCCTCAAAACTATTTCGTATATGTTTTTTTCATGATTGTAAATGACTTTGTGTAGAACGTGTTTTGATAGTTATCTGTAATTGTAACGTTGAAATGGATCATAAAATGATTCAAGATATTTTTATAAAGTTTCCCGGTTTTATAAAAATACATGTTTCCTTAATTAATAACCCTTCCCCGAAAAGCGCTCGTTAATTCCCGGACGAGCGCTTTTCACTTGCCAATTTTTATATGTTAACTTTAATAACATGAATTTTCAGTTTTTATTGATTTGAAGTATAGTTATATTAGTAGCCATGGGGATGGCGAGAATTTCTCCTAAGTGAATAGGGGCATACATACATAAATAAGGCTCGGACTATATGTCCGAGCCTTTATACGTTTAATTATGAAATTGAACTAACGATTGATTCGTATACGTCATCCCAAAATTCTGTTTTATTTTGATAAGTTTCATGGATGCTATAATGTACTTCTTTTTCTTTTTCAGCATATGTTGGATCATCTTTACTTGGTAAATCTTTACGAATATTTTCTACAAATTTTTGGACGCTGATTGCTCTTGGGCCCCAAACATGTTCTTGTTCATGCTTTTCATTTAAAAATACAAAAATAGGTATAGAGCGAGCAGTACCATTTGTTAAGTATTGATCAATTAAATTAGTATCTTCATCACGATGGAAAGCTTTCACTTCAATATTAGCGTAATCAGCAATGTTTAATAGAACAGGTATGTTCATCATTGCATCTCCACACCAATCTTCAGTAATTACAAGTACTTTATAATTTTTATCTTTAATTTTATCTAATCGTTCATCATTTTTAGGTAATTGGAAAGATTGATAAATATCGAGTAATTGCTCTTTATTTGTTGTCATCTCATTAACGTATTCTTTAATGGGTTGTGCTTGTTCATAGTATGTAGCTAACTTTGTCATTATAAAAATCCCCCTTTGATATACTTAATATTATAACAATTCCGAAATATTTCGCAAAGTACAATACTTTAGAATGATAATTAATCTACAGCATTATCAATTATCGTAAATGTCTTATTATCAACATCTAATTCAGCTTGTGCTCCGTATGGAATAATGCATTTTGGTTCATTATGACCAAAACTAGCATTATAGAAAACAGGCATATCTTCTTGATGCCACTCTTTTAACATTTTAACCCAGACTTCTTTATATTCTTCATAATATACATCGTCTTGAGGTCTTCCGATAATAACGCCATTAATTCTATCAAAAATACCCATAGAACCAAATGCACGAACATAATCTTCCATCAACCAAGGTGGGGCATGAACTTCAGCTGTCTCAATGAAAAGAATAGCACCATCAAAGACACCTTTATTAGGGAACACGTCAGTAGCTTTTAAGGAATGGAATAATTCCATACAACCGCCAATAAGATGTCCTGTAGCTTTGCCAGAACCATTTAGAATTTCATATCCATTATTGTCAAAAGATTCGCGGTTAATATTTTTATTCTTTTCATCCCACTGTAAACCGAATTTTCTAATTTGTGGTGAAGTAGGTACATTACCGATAACACCATTTTGGAACCACGTTTGATTAATCGATTGAACAGTGTAGTCATCCAATTGAACATTTTCTGCAAAATCAGTTAATAACAATGGTCCGTAAAAGCTAGAAACACCTGCTTGATAAAACATAAAATGAAGTGCAGTCGTGTCTGAATAGTCACTGAAAATTTTAGGATTTTCCTTAATAATATTTAAATCTATGTATGGCCACAATCGAACAGAATCATCTCCGCCTAATGTACAAATAATAGCTTTAACTTCTGGATCTTGAAGTGCTTGATGTAAATCTTCTACACGTTTTTCTGGGTGGTTATATGTATAGTCAGCGCCTTTTAATGCGTGTGGCATGACTTTGACATTTAATCCGAACTTATCCTTTAATCTTTGTATACCAACTTCAGTTCTCCATAATATGTCTTTTTCGCCAGCTAAACCTGAAGAAGGAGAGACAATTGCTACAGTATCACCTTTAGAAAGCTTACTCGGTTTTATTAATTCTTTCACATCATTACCCCCTTATTTGTATATTGAAATTAGTATAGCATATGGGTATAACTTGAAATCAAATAATTCAAATGATAATATAAGTTTGTTTGTAAAAAGAATGGTAAAATAATGAATAATGTAAGGTTAACTTCAGAATATAAGGGGTATTTCTATGGATAAAATAACCTTCCTTAATTACCTTGAGGATGAATTATCTCGACTACCTAAAGTAGAGCGAGATAAAATAATGTACGAATATGAAACAAAATTTTTTGAATCAAAAGATGAACAAAGTTTAATACAAGAACTTGGTGAACCTAAAGCAATTGCCAAGAAAATATATGCAACAAGTGCCATTCATGATGCAGAGTTATCACCCAATTTTAAGAATGTATTTCAAGCAATTTTAGCAACATTAGGACTAAGCTTTTTTAATATATTTTTTATTATCATTCCATTTCTTATCATTGCCTTTGTACTGCTCATCGTAGTCGTAATCGGTGCTTTAATGATGTTAGGTCCAATCGTTAGTGTGATCAATGTATTTGTTCATGGTTTTTATTGGATAGATATTACAAATATCATTTTTTCAATCTCTTTCATGGGATTGGGACTGATGTTGTTAATAGCAGGACTTAAATTAATAGAAGTGAGTTACAAAGGTATCTTAAAATATTTAAGATGGTGTGTGAAACTCGTTAAGGGGCGTGCTGAATCATGAAGAAGTTATTTTTATCTGGTCTAGGCATCTTCTTAATTTTTGGCATTTTAGGAACGATACTTTGGTTTACAGTTAATAATAAATATGAAAAGCAAGAAACGTATGAAAAAGTATATAAAAACAATCAAGTTGAACAAGTTATCGTGAATGGGCAAAATACAAATGTTGAAGTTAAGAAAGGCAAATATTTAGGTATTAAATATAATGGTAATCAAGACATTAAAGAAAGCGTAGAAAATAATTTATTGCACTTTACGGAAAGAGAAAATAAATACAAATTTAATGCTAACTTTATTCCATATAGAAAAACCATTAATCACTTAGTGATCACGCTACCACCTAAAAATTACGAATCATTTAACATTACAACAAATACAGGAGACATTTCAGTTCGTGATGCTAAAAGTAATAATAGTAATATGATTACGGATACAGGTGACATTATTTATCATAATGTAAACTTAAAACACGCTAAAGCAATGACAGACTTAGGCAGTGTTAAAGTTAAACATTCAGATTTAACGGAATTTACAGGCGAAATTAAAACAGGTAATATATCTGTCGATAAAAGTAGTCTAGTAAATAGTGAAATGATTACGTCTCTCGGTAATATTAATATTAGCCAACTGAAAAATGAATGCGATATTAAATCATCTACTGAAGACGGAGATATTTCAATTTCTTATATGAATCCACCTAAAAATACTTTATCACAACTTCAATCTGAATCTGGCAATACTAAAATTGAAAATAAAGCATTTAATGGTGAAAAAGTAGGTAAAGGGAAACACGTTATTGAAAGTTACACAGATAACGGAGATATTTCTATAAAATAATAAAGAAATAGGCTGAGACATCTAAGTCTCAGCTTATTTTCATTCACTCACTAGCAAATAGAATGTCTGAATCGATCTGACCTGTTATTGTAGGAAGTGTAATAGATTTACCATCTAACCATTCTTTGAAATCAAATGAATGTATGGTGCCATTTTCACCAAGTGCTATTTTCATTTTTAATTGGCTAGGTATGTATGCCGATGTATGTATCGTACCTGACCAACTTTTAAATAACTTGCTGTATATTTCATATTGAGGATCATTAAAATATTGAAAAGCATCTTCTAAAGACATTTGGTCATTTGTGATTTGGTCAATTCGATTATATCTTTCGACAGACTCTTTAATATAATTTCGATTCTCATGACTTAATATTTCAAAATGATTGGTACATAAATTGTTTTGTTTAGTCACAACTTTTCTTGGTGTCGCTTCTACAGTAATTCTCTTGTTTGTTTTATCCATTAAAATATAGCTAAATGAGCTACGGTGAGGAATTTCATTTAATAGTCTAACAGCATCATCGACATCTTTACATGTTTCTAAGATCAGTCTTCCAATCATATAACAAACAAATCCATCTCCTGGTTTTTTACGATGCATAAAATTATAGCCCATCGCTAGACCATGTTCATTCATGCCATCCATTCTGCCAGTTACTCTGGAAGTAGGACCGATTTGTGCATATCCACCATCTGTAGGTTGGAATAGACTAAATCTCCCGTCATATGTAGCAGGACTATAGTCATAGTTTCTAACCATATAATCTTCTCCTAAGAAGATGGAACAACCACTATCTTTAGCATAAACTCTATAATGACCGTAGTTTAGCAAGATTGTTTCTAACGGAAATTTCAAAGTATCTTGAATCCCCATTAGTTCGTCCCAAATTTTTGGTGCGAATTTTTGATATATATTTTTTGTTTCATCTATATTAATATCGAAGCGGGGTCTTCTAATTCGCCATTCTTTTTCTCTATTTTGCAACATTTTAGTAGACTTTAACCATTCTGCTTGAGCAACGCCATAATCATAATGGTTACCTCTAAACTCTAATGTCTGCATCTTAACATTTTGCACATTATCACTCCTCATATATTTATTTTGATTGAACTTATGTACTTTGTCACGTAAATCCTCTCAAATAATTGGAAATATGATATTAATGAGATTGTAATAATCGCTTAACCTATGTAATTTATTACCATGTTATATTTGAATTACCAATTATCTCACAGATTATGTGAGAAGGGGGTATGTAAAATGTGGAATCAAGGATATATTTACGTAAAGAAGATATGGCAAGAATGGTATAGAAGATAATCTATTAAATGACGCTTATAGAACAGCTAGAATATATATTTTTGAAATAAAGGAGCAAGGGACATTAAATTGTCTCTTGCTCCTTAGTCTTTATATTTGATCAGTTGATGTTGTATAAGATTGCGCTTTGTTTGTCTTTTTAGTTTGTTTAGACCATATAATAGCAATTGTAGGTCCAGTGATTAAGTGGATAAAGCTGAATATTGCACCTGGAACTGCGGATAGGGGATTGAAATGTGCTGTTGCGAGTGACACAGCCAGTCCGGAATTTTGCATTCCCACCTCAATTGAAATTGCACGTTTATCAGGTCGATTAAGTTTGAATAATTTCGCTAATAAATAACCGATTGTTAAACCACTTAAATTATGAAGTAAGACAACGCCAAACATAATAACACCAGTTTCAATGATTTGCGCTTTATTACCTGCAACGACGCTTGCAAGAATAAGTGAAATAGATACAACTGAAATAATAGGTAAAATATCAATAGATTTTTCTGCTACTGGTCTAAAGAATCTTTGAACGATAAAACCTAATATAATTGGAATCAGTACAACTTGAACTACTGATATAAACATAGAAGCAAATGATACTTGCAACCATTCTCTAGCAAATAAATATATTAAACTAGGTGTAACAATAGGTGCCAATAATGTAGAAACAGTTGTGATAGAAACGGATAATGCAGTATTTGCTTTAGCTAAATAGCTAATAACATTTGATGCAGTTCCACCTGGACAACAACCTACTAAGATAACGCCTAATGCTACGTCAGGACTTAAATTAAGCCCTTTAGCGAATAAATATGCAGTTACAGGCATTACGGTATATTGAAGAATAACACCGATTAATACGCTTTTGGGTGATTTAAATACTTCCTTAAAATCATTTGTAGAAATAGTCATGCCCATTCCAAACATTACAATTCCTAATAAATAAGGAATGTAAGGTGCTATTTGAGCAATGGCATTTGGAAAGCTAAAGCCTAGCACTGCTGCTAAAAGCATCCAAAATACAAATGTTTTATTGATAAACTGACTGAACTTCTTAATATTACTCATATATACACCTTCCAATTAAATAATAATCAGAATATTAACAATAATACAAAAAAATTTCAATACTTTATTTGAATTAATTATTTATTTCCCTTATTATTGATGAAATGATACATATATTAAGTGAAATTATACTAAAATATCTATATATCGATAATATCTCCCTTAGAAAAGGATAATATCTTTTATGTATTTTAAATATTATGTTATGATGAAAGAGGTAGAAAATGATGAATGAGGTGACTTCAATGGATTGTATTAAAGGGATATTCAAATTCTTTTTCATCTTAATTGCTATAACAACAGTTGCTGTTGGGGCAGGTATTGCTGTCTTAGCATTTGTATTTAAAAAAGACTTTGAAGAATTAGAACAAAAAACAAAAGAAATTGTATCTGAAATCGAATCTAATAATTAAAATAAAGGAGCAATCACAATATTTCTGTGATTGCTCCTTTATTTTAATTAAAAATTAGGAGGGTTTATATTTGCGATATGAGCGTAATGTTTTAATATCCCCAAGACTAGAAAATGACAAGTGTCATCAATTAAAAGCTTTATCTCATAATCTCAAAGTACCAAACGAAGATGAATTGTATGCCATACTTGAAAGCATTGAATATGACCAACCATTTTTAAAATCGATTACAATTGGAACGAGTAATGAAAAAGAGATGATTAATACAGCATTTCATTTAAAAACAATCATAGAGTATATGTGGTACGAACGAAAAAAATCTGAAGTATATGTGAATATCGTCATTTGGAAGAATCATGTTGGTTCTTCTAAAAAATATGTTGATAAATTTATGAAGTATGAACCAGATGCGTGGATAATATTAGGATCTCATATAGGTTTCTGCAATTTGTTAAAAAGATTATATAGATTTGAAAGTTGGGATGCTAATCGAACATATTGTTCAAACGCGTTGTTGTCCCAAACGATGTTTCAAATAGTAGGTGAAAAATATTTCGAACATATTAAAAGTATTAATCATCTCGGTAAACCAATTATAATCGAGGGTGGTAAAATCATTTCAAGATACAATGCTATTGTTTAGACCGCTTCTTTTTGAATATAAAAAATAGAATTGATGCAATACATATGAGTAATGCACTTATTAAATAATTCAAGAAATGTTTTGAACTTTGACCAGTTTCAGGAAGCTTTGATGTTTCTGATTTGGTCTTTTTTTCTTTATGAGTGTGATCGTTAGTAAGTTTATTAGGGTTAGGAATTAAAGAGTCTTTAATGACTGAGATTTGGTATGTCTGATTTTGACTTGGAATTTGATTAGAATTTGAATTATCCGTAATTTGACTTTGTTGACCTTGATCTATTTGAGTAGGTTGATTTGTATTTTGCTCAAAAGTTGAAGTGGTCTTGTCGTCAGAATTAAATGTATAATATTTATCCTCTCCTAGTGAAATTGTTGAGTGGCTATCTATGCCGTTAATCTTCACATTAAATTTAGTAGACTTAATAAATGTATTGGGTATATTGATTGTAGTATTACCGTTCTGATCTGTTATGCCAGAAAGTTCTTGGTTATCTGCAATGAGTTTTACTTCCACATTATTTAAAGGGTGATAGGTCTTTGAAAGTACATTAATTGAAATGGATTGATTATTTGTATTTGGTGTATTGCGTTGGATATTGCTAGAAGAAGTCAATCTATATAACTTGTTAGGTTCTACAGTAAAAGTTTGATTATTTGAAGTGGTTAAAGTGTAATGAGGTTTAATATTCTTATTAGGAATTTCTATAAATGCTAAACCGTCAGATTTAGTTGTTAATGATTTAACTTCTTGATCTAACTGTAATTGGAAAGTTTCATTAGATATCGGGGTATTATCAGAAGCATAAAATTGAAAACCAATAGGTGTCATATCATTATTAGCGTGTGCAATTCGTGACGTATTGAATGATGTAGCGACCATACAAACAATACTAAATAAAAAGATTGAGAAAGGTTTCATATTGACCTCCTTTCATCTCTTAATTTATTAGATAATCATCTGTTATCATTATGCCATAAACCTAAGAGATATGCCACTATTATTTTATACTTTTTATATAAAATTTTTAACACAACTAAAATCTTCCTATATATGTCAGTCAAAATTTTTGAGAATGGACGCTTGAATCTTTTTGCAAGTGATAAAATAAAAGAGTAAAATATAATCAGAACGAGCATAATCTAAAAGGGGATGTCTTATATGAAATGTGCAAGTTGTAATCAAGAAATGGTAGATGATCTTCGTACGAATGTTCCAGGCACTCTAGTTGATGTTAGATTAATAAAAGAAGAAGAGAATGAAGATATTTTAAACAAAGCGATTGCAATACCGAAAGCAGCAGTATGTTTACAATGCGGCGAAGTGAAATATTACATAGAAGATATTGAATCATTTAGAAATGCTATTAACCATGAATAAAATTTAAATCATTAATAAAAAACAGCGTACATTTGAAATAAATCATGTACGCTGTTTTGTTTATATTTTTTTAATATTTCGTACAGATGCATAGCAATGCTCACCATTACTAAAGTATACTGCACGATCTTTCGTGTTAATAGTATCAACGTTATTACGATTAATGACATAACTGTTATGACATCGGAAGAAGCGGTCATCTAAATTAGATAAATCTTTTAAACTGCCATAAAACTCAATTTGTCTATTATCTAGATGAGCAATTAGTCGATGTGATTTTGATGATGACTCAAAGAACATAACGTCATCATATTGAACATATACAGAATTGCTACCTCTCGTTAATTCTATCTTTTCAACGTTTGTATTTTTAGAAAGCATACCTAATCTTATGTATGCAGTGTCTAAACAATCTAACACTCTTGTCTTCAGTTGATCTGGATCATCTTTAAAAATAAAATCCATCGCAGCAACTTTATAAACAAATGTTAAATAAGTCAGTTCACTGTGGCTTGTGACAAAAACAATATTACCAATAGGGTCATACTTACGTATTTCACTTGCTAAAGTAATACCATTAATATCAGCATCTAATTGAATATCTAAAAAGTAACAGCCTATATCATTTGAAGATTTAACGTGCTCCAACAATTCATACGGATCACGTGTTGCTAGTTCAATAGACATTTCTTTTTCTTCAATCATAATATAATTATTGATAATCGTCTGCATGCGCTCTAATTGTTTCGGGTCATCTTCACAAATGATGATTTTCATTGAATCACTTCCTCATTGCTATCATTTAAAATTTCAAGCTTTTGAATAAAGTATTGATTATTAATAAAAGTATCTAAGAAAACATGGTCTGTCTTCTCAGTAATTTCTTTCAACGTAGTTAACCCAATACCACGCTTACGACCTTTAGTAGAATAATGATTTTCAAATAGTTTATGTACCTTAGGCGTATCTTTAGAACATTTATTCATGAATACAAGTAAAATCGATTCCTTATTTTTAATAAATGCAATTTGAATCGTTGGATTATCAACAAACTCTGAAGCCTCAATTGCATTATCCATAATGATGCCAATACATCTACTTAATTCAACAATGTTCATATTTATATGATCAATCTGTTCAGTAATCTCAACACTAATATTGATATTCTGTTCCTGAGATTGAATAATTTTCGTCGTTAATAAACCCTTAATTTCTCTAACATGTAAATTTTGAAGACCATTAATTTTTATCGCATTTAATTTCATATCATCATGAAGATGTGCAATATTTTGGTCAAAGTATGTTCTCAAACCATCCATATCATCTTCTCTAATATATTCAGATAACGTCGCTAAAATATTTACATAATCATGACGAAACTTACGCATCTCATTATTAATCTGCTCAATCTGCAACGTATACTTATAATACTGATTGATTTCTTTCTTCGTACGCTGCAAAGCCATCTCTCTAATAACCGTGAAAGAAATTAAAATAATAAAAATAGCAGCAACACATACATAAATCACATAAAATAAAGTTTGGAATTCAAACTCTTTTTCAGTATTGTAAGACTTTGGCATGTATACATAGAACACCATGAAGGATATAGCTAAGAAAGCAGCTATCAATAATAAATAAACTCTATTATTATACAAATAACTGATCTTTAATCGATTCATTAACCGTCTTATTAAAAATGCTATTATGATTGTGAATGTACTGTGAAACATCATATAATACAAGAAAAATTGTGGTACATTATTTAAGTTATCAATTAAATATTTGGTGATAAAAACAGACATATAATCTGAAACTACTGAGATTAATATAACAATAAGTGTGTTTATAATGCCTAGTAATCTAAATTTTTTATAGAAGAAAATAAAATAGAATAGGCATACATATACTATTGCACTCATTCCAAATATATAATAAAAAGCAAGAGAAGGGATCATGTATCCCGTTGAAAGAATAACATAATCCCTTTTGCTATAACGATAATTCTGAGTTATAGCTAATAAAATCGTAAATAATAAAATTTGTAATATGCCAAATGGTAAAGATTCTATATTTGTAAATGGTTCCATATACCCTTACACTTCCCTAAAACAATCTTATTGTTTTTCTTTTAATAATTCTGCAGGAACTTCTGTTTCATCTAAAAATGCCATACAACCTCTAATTACAGCTTTTTCACCGATTGCTGAAAGGATATTTGATACTGATTTTGAAAATAGGCTAGATAATAAATTCATGATAATGTTTCCTCCTCTTTGTAAAATATAGGTAATAGTGATACTGCTTCAAAGATTAATCCTAAACATACTAATTGTTGATAGGGTTCTTTAAGGAATAAGGTTAATACTATCAAAATTGTTGCTGCTAGGATTGATCTTAGTTTAAGTCCTTTTTTCCATTTGCCTAATATTGGGTGTTTCTTTGTTTGCATTGGTGCGTACTTTATAATGATAAGATATCCGACTAACGCTATGGATAAGAATGGCCAATAGGGCATGTTGGTATTTATGATTATAAGTGGTGCAACGACAAACATAATTAGGCTTTGTATCGTACATAGAAATGTGGACTTAACGTGCGCGCCAAACGCGAAATATCGAATGGCAAAATAACTAAGATGTACAATAAGTGTGTATAAAAATATATGGCATAGAAGGGCAGCGCCGTATATAACTATGGTCTTCATGATATTCCCTACAAATACTTCTAGTCCATACTTTACCTTTAAATAACTAACATGATCTAGATTATTTGAATTTTGAAGACTTGCAGCAATTTTATCTATTTGTGTTTGGACAGGTTGATACATAGCGCCCCTCCTTCATTATGATTATAGAACAAATTGATTTACATTTTACTTCTTTTGCCTAACTGTATTATTTCAATGCCTAACTGTTTGAATTTATAATATATTTGTATTTTAACATAATTTTAATGCAGTTAAGAACTTAAATTAACGACTTAGGGAAAATATAAAATTCTATTATTGAAATACTATAATATATTTAATGAATATATAATTCTTTATGATAAATTAAAAAGTTTAAATATAAAGGAGGCTCCTTTATGGCAGGCGATATCGTTAATGCTATTTGTAGTATTTTTAATTGGTTAGTGGAACTTTTTTATGGGTTGTTTACTTAAATATCTGCTGTGTTTGATACGTGGTTATTCATATAATAAATATTTTAACGTGTACCATTTGGTATGCGTTTTTATTATAGTTATTGAGCGTTTTCATGTAGAATGATATTAAAGAACAAATTAGGGAGGAATTTAATTTTATGAAAACGAAAGGTTATATTGGTAGTTATACGAAGAAAGAAGGAAAAGGGATTTATCGTTTTGATGTTGATGAGAATGATCAAACAATCGAGAAAGTTGAAGTTGGTTATGAAGTTGAAGCATCTACATATTTAACACAACATGGTCAATTTTTATATGCTATTAAAAGAGATGGCGATGATTGCGGTGTTGCAAGTTTTAATATTAATGAAGATGGTAGCTTAACATATATAAATGATTGCTTAGCTTCACAAGAAGGAACGGGTTGTCATATTTCAGTTTCTGAAGACGGTCAATATTTATTTGAAGCTGTTTATGGAAGTGGTTATGTAAGACTTTATAAATTAAACGCTGAAAATGGGGAAATTATTGAATTAATAGATGTGTATAAAGGTGAAGGTCATGGACCAAATGAAGCAAGACAAGAAGGTAGCCATATACACTTTGCAGAACAGACACCAGATTTAGATTATATCGTTACAGTTGATTTAGGTGCAGATGTGATCAGAACATTTAAATTCTCTGATGAAGGATTGGAATTATATGAAACGTTAGAAGTTCAAGCTGGAAGCGGTCCAAGACATATTGCGTTTCATCCAAGTGGTGTTTACGCATACTTAGTAAATGAACTGAGCAATACGATTCAAGTGTTGTCATATAAAAATGGAGTGTTTGCGACAATCAGTCCAGCACTATTAACGATTCCAGAAGACTTTGATTTAAATTCACAAGTTGCTGCTGTTAGATTAAGTCATGATGGACAGTTTATTTATGTTTCTAACAGAGGACATAATAGTATAGCTGTTTATAAAATATTAGGTGATGGCGCAAATGTTGAATTAGTTGAAATTGTAACGAGTGGTGGAACATGGCCAAGAGATTTAAATATCACACCAAGTGATTCATTTATAGTTGTTGCTCATGAACATTCATATAATTTAGTATTATTTAGTCGAAATAAAGAAACTGGTAAGCTGACAGAAATAGAGAATGAACAAAAAGCTGCAGAAGGCGTTTGTGTTCAATTTATATAATGGTAGGTGATGAACGTTGAAAATAGTACTATATCAGATGCATGTAATTCCTGGAGAACCAGAAAAAAATATTAAAAAAATTAATCAATGGTTAGATGAGTTAGATGATGAAATTGACATAGCAGTGTTACCTGAAATGTGGAACACTTCTTATCGATTAAATGAGTTAACCGAACTTGCTGATGAAGATGGTCAAAGAATTTTACCTTTCTTAGAGCAAAAAGCAAAAGAAATCCACAAACATATTGTTGCTGGTTCAATTGCATATAAAAAAGGAAATGAAATTTATAATCGAACAATTGTCGTCAATAATGAAGGTAAGTGCATTAATACTTACGACAAAGCACATCTTGTGCCAATGTTTAATGAACATCATTTCTTAACTTCAGGTAGTAAGAAATCAACTGTATATGAGTTAGATGAAATAGAGATGGGAACGATTATTTGTTATGATTTAAGATTCCCAGAATTAACGCGTTCATTAGCTTTAGAAGATGCAAAAGTAATTTTTGTTGCGGCTCAATGGCCGAAATCAAGAATTGATCATTGGAAAGTATTATTACGTGCTAGAGCAATTGAGAACCAAGTATATATTATTGCTTGTAATAGTGCGGGGACTTGTGATGATAATGAATTTGGTGGACACAGTTTAGCATATGCACCAGATGGTACATTAATTGATAGTTTATACTATGATGAAGATACATTAATCGTTGATATAGACTTTGATTCGCAAGAAAAAATTCGAGAAGCTATTCCTATTTTCAATAGTTTAAGAACTGATTTATATTAGGAAGATGTAGTTAGAGACTGGGATATTTTGTCCCAGTCTCTTCTTACTTATCTTACAAATGTCATATTGAACATTTGTAGAAAAAGTATAAAATCAATTATAAGACAGAAAATTGTAAAGGCATGGAGATGATTTATTTGGAAAGTAATGTAGCAGTCCAATTTAAAAATGTAGCATATGAAATAGAACAGTCTCGTATTTTAAAAGGTGTTACAGGTGACATTTATAAAAGTAAACTCACTTCTATAATCGGACCATCAGGTGCTGGAAAGTCAACACTGCTCTCTTTAATTAATTTGTTAAGGTCTAGTACAAGTGGAGAAATATTCATTGATCAACAATCTATTCAAACATATAATCCAATGGAACTTAGAAGAAAAGTACAATTGGTTTCTCAAGAAGCAACGATGATTAAAGGAACTGTAAAAGATAATTTAGAACTGCCATTAATACTTCAAAATAAAAAAATGACAGATGAAGAAGCTAAATATTATTTGAAGATAGTCGATTTGCCAGAAAATTTCTTGAATAAAAATAGTAAAGAATTATCAGGTGGAGAAAAACAAAAGTTATCACTTGCACGATCACTCGTTAATAAACCTAAAGTGGTATTGCTAGATGAAGTGACATCGGCATTAGATCGAAACTCAAAACATGCAATTGAACAGCTATTGCAAAAAATTATTAAAGAACACGAAGTTACGATGATATGGATTACACATGATATTAATCAAGCCTTTAGAATGAGCGACTACATATGGGTTATGATCAATGGAGAAGTTGCACAAGCTGATACAGCTGAAAATGTTAAAAATACAGAACAACCAAACGTCAGAAGCTTTATAGGAGAAAAATTAATATGAGTATAACATCAATCGTGTTAATGTTTATTTTTATAATTATTCCGATAGTTATTTCGAAAAGTTTTAATTTAGGATTAGAGAAAGATACATTAATTGCAGCTATTCGATCATTTGTTCAACTGTTAATTGTAGGATATATTTTACAATTCATATTTGATCAAGAAAGCCATATTTTTATCATTTTAATGGTCATGCTCATAATAGGTGCAGCAACACAAAATGCACGAAAAAAGGTTTGGAAATACCAGGCATCACTTGGAAATTATTACTCGCTTTTGTAGCAATAGAAGTCATTACACAAGGTATCTTATTAGGATTTAAAATAACACCACCAACAGCTCAATACATCATACCTATAAGTGGTATGATCGTTGGTAATGCGATGGTATTAAGTATATTGTTCTTAAATAGATTTATGTCAGAAGTTAAACAAAATGAAAATGTGATAGAGCTTGTTCTTTGTTTGGGAGGTACGCCTAAACAAGCAATACATAAGCAACTGATCACTTCTATACAGTCTAGTGTTATACCAACTATAGAACAACAAAAGACAATAGGACTTGTCCAATTACCCGGTATGATGAGTGGTCAAATCATAGGTGGGGCAGATCCAATTGAAGCGGTACTCTTTCAAATATTAATCGTATTTATGTTATTAACAAGCGCTACAATGACGAGTGTGATATTAGGTTTCTTATCATTTCCAACTTTATTTAATAAAAAGCAACAGCTCATTGAAAGTCAATATAAATAAAAATAAGCATGTGGTTAAGACGTTAATGAATGTCTATACCATATGCTTATTTTATATGCTTAAATTTAATTGTGTCGCCGTTAGTAACACTTCTGCATTACTTTTTAAACATAGCTCTCACGTATTTAGCTTTTCCTTTATAAGGTGGGAAAAGAACGCCAGTTTCTAGTTTGGTTGTTTTAAACATGATGCTCTTTTTATTGCTAAAGAGTTCAAATGAAGCTTTGCCATGATATTTACCAATTCCTGAATGACCGACACCACCAAATGGTAAGTTATGGTTACCTAAATGTAAAAGTGTATCATTGATACAACCGCCACCGAATGATATTCTTCTTACGACTTCATCAGTATGATTTTCGTCTTCACTAAATAAATATAATGATAGTGGCTTTGGTTTATTCTTGATAAATTGAATGGCGTCGCCGAATGCTTCATACGTCATAATAGGTAATATTGGACCAAAGATTTCATCTTCCATCAGAATATCATCAAATTTAACATTATCGACAATAGTCGGTTCTATATATCGATTCTCTCTGTCCGAGCTACCACCGTATATGATGTCACCATTAGTTTGATTAAGTAAATTCACTAATCGATCTGTATGACGTTCATTTACGATTCGGCCATAATCTTCACTATTTTGTGCTGTTGACGTATAAAACTCTCGAATAGTTGCTTGAATCGCTTTAATAAATTGTTGTTTAATCGATGCATCGATAATGACATAATCTGGTGCTACGCAGGTTTGACCGGCATTAATGAATTTACCGAATGCGATTCTTTCTGCTGCTACTTTAATATTTGCAGTCTTATCTACAATTGCCGGACTCTTTCCGCCTAATTCAAGTGCTACTGGAATCAGTTGTTTACTAGCTTGTTCGTAAACGATTTGTCCAACTTTAGTAGAGCCCGTAAAGAATATAAAGTCGAATGGGTAAGTTAACAGTTCTTCAGTTACAGTTTGATCTCTAGTTCTACAAGATACATATGAAGGATTAAATGCTTCTTGTATAATTTTTTCTATCACAACACTAACATTTGGTGTGAGTTCTGAAGGCTTGATAACTGCACAATTTCCTGCAGCAATAGCACCAATTAAAGGTTCTATTACAAGTTGAAACGGATAATTGAACGGACCGATGATTAAGACTGTGCCATATGGTTCATTAATTGTGTAACTTTTACCTGGAAATAAAAATACAGGTGTGTTCACGTTTCTTCTACTTGCTAAACTCTTGACTTCTTTTAGCATGAAAGAGATACTTTTGTAAATGTAACCTATTTCAGTAGCATAAGATTCAACAGAATTTTTACCTAAATCTTGTTGCAATGCTGAAATTAAGGCACTTTCATTTGTTTTAATAGATTTTCTTAGTGCTCTTAACTGTTTTTTTCTGAATTTAATATCTTTTGTTACATCACTATCAAAAAGTGATTGTAAGTTTTCAAATTGAGTCGCGATAGTCAATATGGATGTCTCCTTTATACTTCTATTGTTTATATTTTAACAATAGTTATAATTAAAAGCGAAGTGTTTATTTATGAAATTTTTATTTTTAAAAAAATAACGAAAAGGTGAAATAATATGAGATTTGGATTTATAGGTACCAATTGGATAAGTGATAAATTTATAGAGAATGGTTTAGAAGTTGAAGCGTTTGAACCTTATGCTGTTTATTCACGTACTGAAGAAAGAGCAGACTATTATAAGGAGAAACATCAACTTACTGAAACGTTCACAGATTTAGAGTTATTTTGTCAATCACCTAATTTTGAAGCGGTATACATAGCATCACCAAATGCGTTTCATTTTGAACAAGCAGAAATAGCGATTAAAAATAAAAAACATGTCTTGATCGAAAAGCCAGCGACAATTGTTCAAGAGCAATTTGAAGCATTATCTAAACTTGCTTATGAATATAATGTTACTGTTATGGAAGCGATGAAATCAACATTATTACCGCCATTTGTAGAATTTACAAATGATCAAATTGATATTGGCGAAATTAGATATGCTGATTTTCATTATCACCAATATTCTTCAAGATATGATAACTATAAACAAGGCATCATAGAAAATACTTTTAAACCTGAGTTAGGGAACGGCGCTTTAATGGACTTAGGTGTTTATGCAGTAGCACCGATGATACATTTGTTTGGTATGCCACAAAATATTAAAGCAAATGGCTTTAAATTAGATACTGGAGCAGATGGACAAGGTAATGCGATATTAGATTATCATACTTTCCAAGCAACGATTAGTTATTCAAAAATATGTGACCGCCCCAGCCCTTCAGAAATAGTAGGGGAAAATGGTTATGTATTAATTGATAAAATAAGTGCACCTTCAAATATTAAAGTATTTAATAGAGAAGGGGTATTACAGAAAGAATATAATAATGATTCACCGTTTACAATGAAAGATGAAATAATTGAATTTATTAATTGTGTACAGAATCATAAGGTAGAGTCATCTATTAATACACATCAAAGATCATTAGAAACGATTAAAGTATTAGATAAAATTAGACAGCAAATCGGAGTTCAATTTAATGTCTAAAAAGTACTCCATCATTACGGCTGTGATTATTATCATTTTACTGTTAGTTGTGGCATTTGTGCCATTTAAACAAAATCCATCATCGACATCAAGAGTGGTCGTTGATCACTTTAATCATAAGTATGCATTTCCGAGTTGTTATGACTACGAAAAAGCATCAAATTATATCGATGAAGTAACATATAAAGATGCTCAAGATTTAAAATATACGCCTATGAATACGTGCACAGAAGAAAAGGCAAAGCCTCAATATAAATCATTGCTTAAACGGTTATTAGAAAGTACAGAAATATAAAAAATCCTGACGAAATGATATCTTTTCGTCAGGATTTTTTGATTATTTCTTTAATACATCGTGTGTGCTTTCATCTTTAGTCATAACATCTTTAACGTACGGACAAACTGGATCAATTACTTTCTCTTCTGATCTTGCTTTTTCAATAACAACATCAACCAATTTTCTAGCAATACCTTGTCCTCGTAGTGAAGGATCTACAAATGTATGATCAACCACAAGTGTCTTGCCATCTAAGTCTTGATACGTAATTTCCGCTTCAAAATCATTCTCAGAATTGCCTACATAAAATTTGTTTGTACCTTGTTTGATTTCCATTTAAAGCACACTCCTTATAAATTATTTACCTAATAATTCATCAATAGGTGGAACGACTTGTTTCTTACGAGAAACAACGCCAGGTAATACAGCGACATTTCCATTTAATTCAGTGTTGAATGCTTTTGTTACGACTTGTTGTTCTTTACCTAAAACAATAGCAGTTGAGTCACTGTTTAAGATATCTGTAATAACAAATACAAATAAGTCATATTGTTCTTTTGCAATAATTGTGTTGATTTCATTTTCAACTTCTTCTTGAATTTCAAGAACTTCGTTTACATCAACAGTATTAACTTGTGCAATACGTACGACTTTATCACCCATGTTGAATGATTTAGCATCCATATTTAAAAGGAATTCAGGTGATTTACCTTTTACTGAAGCACCAGCTTTTAACATTTCTAAACCATATTCATTTAAATCAACATTGGCAATTTTAGCTAATGCTTCACAAGCTTGTTTATCTTGTTCTGTGCATGTTGGTGATTTAAATAATAATGTATCAGAAATAATAGCTGAAATCATAAGACCAGCAATTTCAGGTTTAATTTCAATACCATTTTCTTCGTACATTTTTTTAAGGATTGTAGTCGTACAACCAACTGGTTCAGCTCTGTAATATAATGGAGCTGCTGTTTCAAAATTGCTGATACGGTGGTGATCAACAACCATTGTAATTGTAGCATCTGTAATATCATCAGCACTTTGTTGGAATTCATTGTGATCGACTAAAATAACGTCTTTATCTTTTAAAGGTGTTTCTAATAATGCAGGTGCTTGAACTTTGAAATAATCCAATGCGAATTGTGTTTCGTCTGAAACGTCTCCAAGTCTTGCTGCTTGTACGTCATTTCCAAGTTCTTTTTGTAAATCTTCCATTACTAATGCTGAAGCAATTGTATCTGTGTCAGGATTCTTATGTCCAAATATAAATGTGTTTACCAATGTAATTTCTCCTTTTGCTTTGAATATTCTGTCACTTTATTTTAACATGAACACCTTGTCTATTCTACAACTGCGCCTATACTATTTTCAAAATGTGTAAGCGCCCAATCGTGCCCAGCTTGATTAAAAGAAGCGACACAATTCTTCGGAATGATAATATGATAATTTAAATTGTAAGCATCGACAGCAGTATGTAACACACAAATATCTGTACAAACGCCGACAATTTCAACAGTATCAATATGTCGTTCTCTTAATAAACTATCAAGATTTGTACCGAAAAATGCACTATATCTTGTCTTATCTATCCAAAATACATGATTAGAATGTTTGATTGAATCGTATTGAGGCTTTAATGTGTTATATAAATTTCTACCTTCTGTGCCTATGATATTATGAGGTGGAAATAATTTTGTTTCAGGATGATATGGATCATTCTCATGGTGATAGTCCATTAAATAAAAAATTAAATCTTCATTCGAGTTGTATGTTTCGATTTTATGGTGAATATTTTGTTCAATTTTTTGACCAGGTTCTCCGCAAGTTAACTTACCATCTGACGCAACGAAATCATTTGAATAATCAACGATAATGAGTGCTTTCTTCAATTATATTCCCCCTAATTGTTTATAAAATGTTTTCAGTGTAATATAAATATACATGCAAGTATACGCTATATTAAGGTGGTTATGAAGTATGAAGCATATTGTTAATGTAAATCGTTATGGTGCTAAAGGTGGTTGTGGAATAACGGATACAGTTGGTATTCAATTGGCTTTGTTACAAGCTAAGAAAGGACCAGTAACTGTTTATATACCTAAAGGTGTCTATCATATTATTTATGAATTAGTGATATATGAGAATACAACGCTTATTTTACATGATGAAGCAGTGTTAATTAGAAAATCGCCTACAGCTATGCTGAAAAACGGACATAGATTGAAAAAATACTATGGCTATGACGGTCATGGTAATATCAATATTATCGGTGGGACATTTGATGCATATGGACACACAAATAATACAAATAACACAATCATGTCTATTGGTCATGCGCGCAATATTCAAATACATAATGTGACATTTAAGAATGTTGTAGGTGGACATGCGATTGATGCATGTGGCTTAGATGGCTTTTATGTAAATGAATGTAAGTTCCTTGGATTCCGCGACGATAGTGGAACGAGATTATTTAGTGAAGCAGTTCAAATAGATATTCAAACTGAAGGGGCATTTCCTAAATTTGGAGCGGCAGATGGTACGATAACTAAAAATGCACTAATCGAAAACTGTTATTTCGGAAATTCAGGTGATCCAAACATGTTACCTTGGAATAGAGCAGTCGGATCTCATGCAAGTATGTATGATGTGTTTTATGAGAATATAAATATTCAACATAATACATTTGAAGGGTTAGGGGATTTCGCAGTTACTTTATTAAAAGCGAAAGATTCAACTGTTACACACAATCAATTTATAAATTGTGAGGGTGGCGTAAGATATTTAGCTGTACCAACAGGTAAATATTCATTAGATATCCATAAATTAAATAGAGGCGGACAAGCAGGGTCAACTATTTTGATAGGTGATAATACATTTAAAGAAATTAAAAGTAAACCAAGTATTTTAATTAAAAGTTATGAAGACGTTATGAATAAAGATATTTATATTTATAATAATCATTTTGAAGGAGAATCTTCAAATAATATTAAATTCATTAAGACGACAGATATTTATTTATACAATAACCGTAATTTAAGCAATATCAAACAAGATCAAGTTGAGAACCTTATTCATATTTAATTAAATTGGAGGACATGATGAATAGCATAGACCGTTATATCGAACAAATTGATGAAAAGAAAAAAGAAGCATATATTCATTTGCTAGATACAATCAAAACACATTTACCACCTGGCTATGAACTAGTCATGCAATACGGTATGCCGACATTTGTAGTACCTTTAGAGAAATATCCAAAAGGTTATTTAAATAGAGCAGACGAACCACTTCCATTCATGAGTCTTGCTGCTCAAAAAAATCATATTGCACTATATCATATGGGGTTATATGGGATGAAAGAATTGAAAGAATGGTTTGAGAATAAATACAGTGAACAAGTACCAACTAAATTAAACATGGGAAAAAGTTGTATTAGGTTCACAAACAATAAAAACATACCCTTTACTTTAATAGGTGAGCTGTGTGAAAAAGTCACTATAGATGAATGGATACAAAAATATGAATCAGGACATAGAAATCAAAAATAATAGTTTTTGTGATGATTAATTAAATTATAAGAGTTTGATTTATTTTATGCATAAAATTGGAGATTTGTATCGATTTTGTAAAGTGCTGAAGCCTGAGGGAATAGTATGAGCGAGAGACTACAGGCTCGAGCCATACCCCTAGGCAAGTATGCACGAACAAAATCGTAGATTATAAAATAACACCCTTTTACTGAATAAATCAGTAAATAAGGTGTTTTTTAATTTTAGTTAGGAATTATATCCCAAACGATTTATTTATGTAATTCGCTTATCAAAATTACCTAGCACCTTGACATTAAAGTCTAATGTTTTTAGGATTGTGATGACTTTTTTCATCTCTACATCTTCAGCGCTACAATCTGCTTGAACAAAGAAATGATACATGCCGAGTTGCGTTTTGAGTGGTCGAGATTCAATCCATGATAAGTTGATATTAAATAAAGCAAATGTATTTAATATACTTGCTAATAAGCCTGGTTTATCTTGGTCAGGTGTAATTAACAAAATACTATCTGTTGCTTTTTCAACATGTTTTTCTTGTGCTGATAAAATCAAAAATCTTGTTGTATTATGTGGGTAGTCTTCGATATGTTCATGTAATGCTTCAACATCGTCATTAGATTTTTCTAAATCAATTGGTGCTATTGCGCCAGTATGTGCATCTATTTCATCTAAACTTTGAACAGTACTGTCAGAATATCTGTATGCAAAGTTATGATTTTTAATAAATTTAGATGTTTGATTGATCGCTGGGGCAATAGAAACAACTTTTTTAATATCTTCTAATTTTGCGCCTTTTTGAACATAAAGAGAAAATGATATATCTAGATGTAATTCGTCTATAACGTGGATTTTCTGTTCTGTTAATGAATCGGCAATGATGTTGATTGTACCTTCGATAGAATTTTCAATTGGGGCAATTGCGATGTTTTGTGGGTCAGCTTCAATTGCTTTAACCACTTCGTATAAATTTGACTTAGGAATATATTCATTAATATCATCTGGCTTATATTTAAGTGCTGCCATATGTGAAAATGTACCTAGTGGTCCTAAATAATATAACTTCATAAATGACTTCCTTTCTAATGCATTGGACAACCTTTTTGATTTTGTCTATATAAAAAGTTTGGACTTCTCATCTCATTATCATAGCCTTTATGATAATTATGTACAAGTGAAGGTGAAAGAGGAGGTGCAAGCCAACTCCATTTTCCAGTCACTTTTCTATTAGCTTTACATTCATTTTCTTCAAATTTCTTAAATTGTTTAGAAGCATTATAATGATCAACAATTGCAACACCCGCTTCTTTATACGAATGATAAATAGCATAATTAAACTCTACTAAAGCCCTATCTCTCCAGTAACTTGATGTTGTCGTCGTGTCAAAATCAAATGCTTGTGCAATATCTTTTAATTTATTGTAACGATATTCGTCTGTAAAATTTCTAACGCCTATTTCAGTTTCCATGTACCACCCGTTGAATGGGGCAGTATGATAATATATACCACCAATTTCTAAATCCATATTTGAAATGATGGGTACTGCATACCATTTCAGTTGTAGTGATGCTAACTTAGGATACTGTTTATGAGTGATGTCAATTTGTTTAATGAGTTCTTTAGGATATTGATGAATTTTAGGGCGTTGTTGATTAATTCGATACATTAAAGGGAGTACATCAAAATCAGTATGAGCACTTTCCCAATTTAAATGGTGTGCTAATTTCGTCATTTCAATAGATTTAGGGTCGCCCTTATCTTCGTATCCTGCATATCTAATCAGTTGTTCATTCATAATTTCTATTTGATTGTTATATATGCTGATCATTGGTTTGATTTTTCCATCATTTGTAGCGTCTTTAATGTGATCTTCAATTGAAGTGATAAATGTTTGTTCATCTTGAATATGTCTTAAATCTCTAACCGTCAATTTATCCCAAAAAAGTCTACCAATACATCTATTTGAATTTCTCCAAGCTACTTTTGCACCATATTCTAATTCATCATTTGTGTGGGTATAAGTACCAGTTTGAGAAATTTCATGTTCTATTTCTTGTATTCTTTTATTCATTTGTAATTCTGATATTTCTAATTCTTTATACATATCATTAATAAAAGCAGTCGCTTTATCTCGTAACATAAATACACCTCTATGTACTAGTATAAGCGACTGCTATTTTTTGACAATATATGAATTATGACAATTTACCAATTATTGATATCTTGTCGTTCACCTTTAAAGTTACCTGACTTTTTATGACGTTCTTTCAATACTGATATGACATCTTCAAATTTAACGCCTCTATCATGTAGTAATACGAATAAATGATAAAGTACATCAGCGACTTCATTTGTGAGTTCTAATTTATCATTTTTCATCGCTGCGATAACAACTTCAAATGATTCTTCTCCATATTTTTTTGAAATTTTATCTATACCTTTATTAAGTAAATAATTTGTATATGATTTTGGATTATTTGAATCAACACTTTCTTGAATAGTCGTTTCTAATGATTCGAGCGTGTAAGGTTCTTCAGTATTAAAACAACTAACAGATCCAGTATGGCAAGTAGGGCCATCAGGATTGACTTGTAACAAAATTGTATCTTGGTCACAATCTAATTGTATATCGATAACATGCTGGATATGATTGGATGATTCGCCTTTTTTCCATAGACGATCTTTACTTCTTGAATAAAACCAACAGACTTTCTCTTGAATGGTTAAGCTATAAGCTTCTTCGTTCATATAACCTAACATTAATACTTGTCCAGTTTCGTAATGTTGTAAAATGGCTGGTACAAGACCTTTAGAAAAATCAGGTGATAATTCACTCATCGTACATTCACTCCTTCATTAGATAAATGTGTTTTGACTGCTTGTATCGTTGTTTCTTTATCGTGAAAAATACTTGCAGCAAGACCTGCAGATACATCCGTTTGTTTAAATAAATCAACAAAATGCTGACTATTACCGCCACCACCTGATGCAATAACAGGTAAAGAAACCAGTTGATTAATTTCGGTTAATAAACGATGATCAAATCCTTGTTTAACACCATCGTAATCCATACTGGTAATTAATAATTCACCAGCGCCGAGATTTTCAACTTCTTGAACCCAATCTAACACACGTTTATCTGTGCGCTGTTTACCACCATGAGTATAGCAGTACCAATCTTGATGTTCTTCTTCCCATTTAGCATCAACTGCGATACAGATACATTGTTTTCCGAACTTATCACTCGCTTCACGAATAAATGATGGGTTACGTAGTGCACTTGAGTTTAATGAAATTTTATCAGCACCATGATTAAGTAATACCGAAATATCTTCAAGTGTACTAATACCACCACCAATTGTAAGTGGAATGAATAATTTTGAAGCTGTTTCTGATATGATATCTAACATCATTTGATGTCCATTTTCTGTCTTAGAAATATCTAAGAACACAAGCTCATCTGCCGCTTCTTGATTATAATATTCAGCTAATTCAACTGGATGTCCAATATCTCTCAAACCTTTAAATTTTATGCCTTTAACGACACGTCCATCTTTAATATCTAAGCATGGGATGATTCTTTTTTTGATCATTCAATACCCTCCCAAAATGCATCGGTATTTGCTGCTTTTCCAACAATAGCAGCATGCACATTTAATGCATCCAGTTGATCAATATCATCTTTATTTCTTATACCACCAGATGCAATGACAGGAATAGATGTTGATTGGACTAATTTGCCAGTTAATTCAAAATTTGGCCCAGATAATTTGCCGTCTTTTGAAATATCTGTATAGATAATTCCGCCAAGAGGGAATGTGTTGATTTTTTCAATGAAATCAAATAGGTTTATTCCGGCATCATCGAGCCAACCGTTTAGTTTGATTTTCTCAACATATGCATCGACAGATAGATATATTTTATTTGGAAATGTTTGCGTTACTTCTTTTAACCAGTCTAAGTCTTGTATGCCTTTAGTGCCGACGATAATGTACTCAACGCCTCTATTTAAATATGATTCAATCGTTTCAACACTTCGAATACCGCCACCAACTTCAATTGGTAAATGAGTTAAACTGACGAGTTGTTCTATGTAATCTGCTTCTGTTGGTTGTTGATTTTTAGCGCCGATTAAATCGATGACATGAATTCTAGAAACTTGTTTAAATTTTGAATAGAAAGTAATTGCTTCTTCTGCAGTTCTAGGCATAGATTCTTTAGAATCATATTTACCTTCAGTCAATCTCACACTTGTGGAGTCTATTAAATCTATTGCTGGCCAAATTTCAATCATTTAAAAAACCTTCTTTCAATGCTTGGTCTAGTATTTTGAGTCCGTAATCGCCACTTTTTTCTGGGTGGAATTGTATACCAATAATATTTTTTTGTTGCACGATTGCAGTGATTGGTTGTCCATAGTCTGCAGTAGCAACTATAGGTAAATCAGTAGAGACATGATAAGAATGTATAAAGTAAACATCACCATCAAGAAGTGGATGTTCACTTTGTAAATTGTTCCATCCTAAATGTGGAACAGGGTAGGGACTCTCTATAGGTATAACGTTCCCTTGCAATAAATTTAATCCATTTGATAAACCCTCCGCACTGTATTCAAATAGAACTTGCATACCTAAACAAATGCCAATGATTTTATGTGTATCTTTAATATCTTTAATCACTTTGTCTAAACCACTTGATGTTAATTGTGTCATAGCATCTTTGAAGTGCCCGACACCTGGAAGAATAACATGTGTACTATTTTTTATAATTTCTTCATCTGAAGTTAATATGGCATCATATCCTAAATGTAAGAGGGCCCGTTCAATATTTTTAATATTGCCAAGTCCGTAATCAATGATTGCAATCATTATTCAATCACACCCTTAGAAGAAGGGATACCTGCATAATCATCTTGTGTTAATGCGATTTTTAAACTTTTAGCAAATGCTTTAAAGATTGCTTCGATTTCATGGTGTGTATTGCCACCTCTAATTAAATCAATATGTGTCGTTAATCTTGCATTAATCACAAGTGCTCTAAAGAATTCCTCTACAAGTTCTGTATCAAACGTGCCAACTTTTTCACGAGAAAATGTCGCATTAAATGATAAATATGGTCTGCCACTAATATCCGTTACAACACGTGCTAAAGTTTCATCCATTGGTATATAGAATAAACCATATCTCGTAAATGATTTTTTATCTTTAACGACTTCAAGCAGTAATTGACCTATTACAATGCCAATATCTTCAACAGTATGATGGTCATCTACATGTGTATCTCCATTAACTTCTATATTTAATGCAATACCACTATGAAAACTAAACAACGTTAACATATGGTCTAAGAAACCAACACCTGTATTAATGTGTGAATCTTCCCCATCTAATCGTAGTTGAATTTTGATATCTGTTTCTTTAGTTGATCTTTCTTTTTGATAAGTCATATTCTTGTCTCCATTCTTTAACGATTTTTTCAAGTTCATTTAATTCAGATTCTGTAGCAATAGAGTATCTAACAGTTTGTTGCATGTTTGGTTCATCATAAAATCTTGGTAAATAGCCATGGTCATAGATATACTGACCTAATGATTCTGCTAAATCTCCATAAGTTAATACGAAATTTGTTTTTGAAGGTATGACATGGATAACATCGCTCACATGTTGTTCGAAAATATTTCTTAACTGAATACTCAATTGTCTTTGTTGCGTTAATAATGAGTGTACAAGTTCTTTGTTGCTGAAAATTTCAGTCGCTATATTTAAGGTTAATGTGTTTAATGGATATGGATGTGCAATACGATTTAAAGTTTGAATGGTCTTCTCAGTTGAAATGACGATGCCGACTCTTAAACCAGCTATTGCAAATGCCTTACTTAAAGTACGCATTTGAATGATATGGTCTTGTAATTTGATATCATATGCATCTCCAAAATCTAAATAAGCTTCATCAATAATAAAATAACCACCAATTGCCTTCATTTCATTCGCAATTTCTTCTAAAAATGCTTTAGGATATTGAATGCCTGATGGATTATGAGGCACGCTCATAATGAAAAATGCTGGCTTTAATTTTTGGATTGATTGCTTAATTTTATCTAACGAGAATGTATAGTCATCTTCTGCATCTACATAATGAATAGGGCGATTAATCTGGTGTGCATATGCAGTATACATGAAGAAATCTGGATTAAGCGTTAGGACTGGTCCATCTGGTAATGCAATCATGCATTTTTGGATCCACTCATCTGAACCATTCGCTGCAGAAACTTCGTTAGGTGATAATTGATAGTAGTCTGCATAAGACTTGGTAAAGGCATCATATTCTTCATCAGGATAAAAATTAAAATTTGAATTGGCGATAATATTTTTTAAAGTTGCATCATCTAATGCAGGAATAGGACTTTCATTCTTGTTTATTCTAATCATGTTTCACGACTCCTCGTTGTTTGTTAATCTCACTTCTAAAGATTGTTTATGTTGATATAAACCTTCTTGTTCAGCTAAAGCTATAGCACTAGGTGCGATACTTTGATAAGTGTGTTCATCTAAATGAATGACTGAATGACTCGTTAAGAAATCATTGACTGTTAAGCCATTCGAGAATCTTGCTGTTTTATCAGTCGGTAATACATGACTTGGTCCGGCAGCATAGTCACCAATTGCTTCTGGTGAGTATTGACCTAAGAACATTGCGCCGACGTATTTAATTTTACCAATATATTTACTTGGATCAGTCGTTTGAATAGATAAATGTTCTGGCGCAATATAATTAATGACTTCTATCGTTTCATGAATATCACGCGTTAAAATTGGATAATGATAATTTTTGATACTTTGTTCGATAATCTGTTTTCTTGGTGCTTGATCTATAGCTTGTTGTAGTTTCTGTTGAACTTTTGTTAAGAATGAAGAATCTGTTGATACTAGAAATGTTCTAGCCTGTTCATCATGCTCTGCTTGCGCTAATATATCTTGAATGATGTAATCTACATTGGAATTTTCATCAGCAATTAGCGCAATTTCACTTGGTCCAGCTATTTGATCAATACCAACTACACCGTATAATAACTGTTTGCTTAGTGAGACAAATTGGTTACCAGGTCCAACAATTTTATCTACTTTCGGAATTGTTTCCGTACCGAAAGCTAATGCAGCGATACTTTGAGCACCACCAACTTGGAATACACGATTAACACCCGTAATATGGCACGCAGCTAGTATTGCCGGATCGATACCATCTTTTTGAGGTGGGGTAACAACAATAATTTCTTGAACATTTGCTACTTTAGCAAGGATAGCTGTCATCAGAACTGTTGATGGGTAACTTGCTTTTCCACCTGGTACATAGATGCCGACTTTTTCAATAGGATGATAAAGTTGGTAAGTCTGACCTGTTGTTACATTTTCATGTTTAATTTTTTGTTGGAAATTTTTAATTTGTTCAAAGCTTGTCTCAAGTGCTGATCTTAAAGTGTCTGATATAAGGTTGATGCTGTTTTTTATATCATATTGTGGGACTTCAAGTTGCTCTAAATCAACATTGTCAAATTTCTTGTTATAGCGAAATAAAGCTTCGTCTTGATGTTCTTTTACATCTTGGATAATTTTTTTAACATCTTCAGTATTACTTTCGTCTGTTAATCTATCTTGTTCAAATTTATTTATGAATTCCGTTTTAGATAGCATTCATCGACACCCCGATTTCTTCTATAAATGATTCAATCATATTTGATTTACTAAAAAATGCATGTTTATTTGTAATCAATTTAGCATTGATGTCACTAATATATTCTTTTTCAACGAGTCCATTAGATTTTAAAGTCGTACCTGTTTGTACGATATCTACGATTGCATCAACCATATTCACTACTGCTGCTAATTCTACAGATCCTGATAATGGAATAATTGAGACATCTTGACCTTTATTTTTAAAGTATGCTTTCGTTGTTTTAACATAAGTCGTCGCAATTTTTTTGTATTCTGTTACTTCAGGTTTACTTGCAACAGCAAAGTGACAATAACCAAATGGCAAATCAACTAAGTTGTTTACATTGAGTTTATCTTTTTTATCAAGAATATCACTGCCTGTAATACCAATATCAGCAATGCCTTCTTCAACATATGTTGATACATCATTTCCTTTAACAAGAATAAATCTAACGTTCTCAACTTCTATTTGAAGTTTACGTTCTCTATTATTTAATGCGTCTGCCCATTTCGGGTTACCATTTTCATCAATAAATTTTATGAAATCTTTTAATAAACGTCCTTTACTTAATGCAACTGTTAACATAATGACCTCCTATGATAGTTGAATACCAAATCCAAAACCTTCTAACGTACCGTTATAATGTCCGCCTGAAGCGATTGGATTTCGATTGTTATTTTCATAAAGCTGAATGAAGCTCCCAACATAATATGATTTTGGGGGCATTGTTGTTATATCTAAATGTATATGGTTAATACCTGATGCTTCTAATGTTGCTTTCCAATATTGTAAAGATTTATAAGTTGGATGGTCAGTATCAGCAAAAGTTGTTAAAAAGTCTAATTGTTGATGAGTAGGTGTTTTAAGTAATTGTACGAGTGAATGATTTTGTGATAGTAGTTTAGAAATTTTTGAAATATTTCTTTCACTAATAGCCGTAAATAATTCTTCGTTTTGTTCTTCTTTAGAAAGTAAAAGATCAAATAATTGATAATGTCCAATAACAGCAAAATCAACATTTAAATCAAGTTCATTTTGGATAAAGTCATGTATATATTCATAACATTGCAACATGTCAATCCTTTTAGGATTAAATATTTCAACACCTAAATTCGTATATATATGTTCATTAATTGCGATAGGGCCAGCATATGTTACAGAACGTGCATCAAGATTATATTCACGACTATAATGTTGGATTTGATCTGTCCAATCATTTCTTAAACTATAAAATGCATCGCCATTTTTCCAAATGCTTCTAGTATCTAAACTATTCAAATCATCTTGCGTTAACTGTTTCCAATGAAGTTTCTCTATGAAGCTCATATCAATCACTTCGAAATCTCGAGCACTAAAATATTTTAGAAATTTAAGTTCTTTTTCTTTCTTTTGAATAACGTCATCTCTGTATTTTACATAATCCATATTATAAACCTCGCTTTTACTCTCTACCAAGTTAAAGTATTTATTTAATTATAAATGATACTATAACATGCATAACGAAACATATCAATTGAAAGTTCTGAATATTTAAAATATCAAAAAAATATATATAAAATAAACCCATAGACATTTGAATTGATCAAAGTCTATGGGTTCTCATTATATTTTAACGATGCGATTTTAATTTTTATTAATACCTTAAATTACGTTTCAATTTTTGTAGGTGTTCTATGAACAAGTAATAGAATAAACACGATAAATACAAACGCAGCAATCATCGTAAAGAATAATGTGCCATTTGATAATTGTATAATCGTTCCACCAAGCATTGGGCCAATGATACTACCGACACTAAATGACATGGCTATCATTAAATTACCAGCTGGTAGATTATGCTTTGGTGTTAAATCTGTCATAAAGCTTACACCTAATCCATAAAAAGATCCTGTAAATAGTCCTGCGATTAAGAATAATCCCATCATAATAAATGTACTCGTTGGTAAAAAGTCACCTAACATAAACACGATGCTGCCGATCAATGTTAATCCAGTTAATACTTTCTTTCTACCATGAATGTCACTAAACATGCCTAATGGTACTTGGAAAAGAATAGCACCAAGACTAAAAGCAGGTAAGATTAACGTAATACTTGTGACATCAAGTCCATTTCTTAAACCATAAACAGGGAAGTTACTATGTAATCCTGCTTCAAATAATCCATATAATAGTGGAAACATAAACGCTATCCATGATGTTCTTATAACATCTCCAAAGTTTTTTAACGTATTTAATATACTGACTGGTCTAACATTAGATGATGGGAATTCATTGTGTATTAACAGGACTAATGAAATTGTTATTAATGAAAGTATTGCTGAAAGGATAAATGGTAAAGCTTCCGAAACGTCTACAAGTTTAGCTAAAAGGGGTCCTAACATAAAACCTGCTGAGAAACTGAAACCATAAACAGAAATCGTTCTTCCTAATTTTTCTTTAGGTGTAATATGTGTTAACCAAGTTTGCGTGCTAAAGTGTAACATATTATCACCAATTCCAATTAATAGTCTTAAAATAAACCAAATAGATAATGTCTTTAAAGTTGGAAATAACAATAAAGATAAGGCAACTATGGCTCCACCAACTAATATCATATATTTAAACCCAGACTTTCTAACAAGCCCTTCGATAAAGAATGATGATAAGAATACACCTATATATAATGAAGTTGCATGTAAACCATTCAATGAACTTGAAATACCATTTCGTTCAAAGATGACCGATATAAGTGGTAAGAGCATTCCTTGTGAAAAACCAGAGACAGCTACAATAATTGAAAGTATAATAAATAATTTTTTGAATGAAGAATTTTTCATTTGTATGCCTCCTTCTAAATTTTACATCTTTAGTATTTTATCACAGAGGTAAATGACTTTATATATTTAAGTTACTTTTTAATTTTTAATTTAAAAAGTATGATAAAATAATATAAAATTAGATAACCTGAGGAGTATTGAATAATGTATAAATATGAAGACGATAGTTTGATGTTACACACGGATTTATATCAAATCAATATGGGTGAAACTTATTGGAATGATGGTATTCATGAGCGTACTGCTATTTTTGATTTGTATTTTAGAAGCATGCCATTTAATAGCGGTTATGCTATTTTTAGTGGGTTAGAAAGAATTGTGCAATTTATTGAGCATTTCAAATTTACAGAGTCAGATATTGAGTATTTAAGAGAAGTTGGATATCAAGATGATTATTTAGATTATTTAAAATCATTGCGATTTACAGGGAACATTAGAGCTATGAGAGAAGGGGAACTTTGTTTCAATAATGAACCACTCATTAGAGTAGAAGCGCCACTTATTCAAGCACAACTTATTGAAACAGCACTTTTAAATATCGTGAATTTCCAAACATTAATTGCGACTAAAGCAAGTAGAATTAAACAAGTTGTTCGTGATGAAATAGTAATGGAATTTGGTACTAGAAGAGCGCAAGAAATGGATGCTGCAATTTGGGGTGCTAGAGCAGCGATGATTGGTGGATTTGATTCTACAAGTAATGTTAGAGCAGGTAAATTATTTGGTATTCCGATTTCAGGAACACATGCGCATTCAATGGTTCAAACATACGATGATGAATATACAGCGTTTAAAAAATATGCTGAAAGACATAAAAATTGTGTGTTTCTTGTAGATACTTTCCATACTTTAAAATCAGGTGTGCCAAATGCGATTAAAGTAGCGAAAGAATTAGGAGATAAAATTAATTTTATCGGTATTCGACTAGACTCAGGAGATATCGCTTATTTATCTAAAGAAGCAAGAAGAATGTTAGATGAAGCTGGCTTTACAGATGCAAAAATCTTCGCTTCAAATGATTTAGATGAACAAACAATTACAAGTTTAAAAGCACAAGGTGCTAAAGTAACGGCATGGGGTGTCGGTACGAAACTGATAACAGCATATGATCAACCAGCATTAGGTGCAGTATATAAACTTGTAGCAATCGAAGAAGAAAATGGTGAATTATCAGATCGCATCAAAATTTCTAACAATGCTGAAAAAGTTACAACACCAGGTAAGAAAAATGTTTATAGAATTATCAATACTAAAACGAATAAATCTGAAGGCGATTATATTACTTTAGAAGATGAAGAGCCGAATAAAGAAGAACGACTAAAAATGTTCCATCCAGTTCATACTTATAAAATGAAATACATCAAACATTTTAAAGCTGTCGATTTACATCATGACATTTTTAAAGACGGTAAACGTGTGTACACACTTCCAGAAATTAAAGAAATTAGGGAATTTGCATTTAATAATTTAGATATACTATGGGAAGAAAATAAACGTTACTTAAATCCTGAAGAATATCCAGTAGATTTAAGTAAAGCATGTTGGGATAATAAAAATAAAAAGATATTCGAAGTGGCAGAAAGAGTTGCAGAAGCGATAAAGGATGTGGAAGAGTCATGAGAGATTTACAATCAATCATTGTCAAAGAAATGAATGTTAAAAAATCAATTGATCCCAAAAAGGAATATGAAGAAATAAAGCAGTTCTTAAAATCTTACGTTAAAGCACATAGTTTTGTTAAATCTTTAGTGTTAGGTATTTCTGGCGGGCAAGATTCAACATTATTAGGTAAAATCGCGCAATTAACAGTAGATGAATTAAATGCTGAAGAGAATCATCAATATGAATTTATCGCAGTAAGGTTACCTTATGGTGAACAATTTGATGAACAAGATACACAAGATGCATTAGATTTTATCAATCCTAGTAAACGTGTAACAGTCAATATTAAACCGGCAGTGGACGCGAGTATTCAATCTTTGAAAGAAGCGGGCGTTGAATTAACAGATTTCCAAAAAGGAAATGAAAAAGCGAGAGAACGTATGAAAGTTCAATATTCAATTGCTTCTGCTAATAGCGGACTCGTGCTTGGTACGGATCATTCTGCTGAAAATATTACAGGTTTCTATACGAAATTTGGAGATGGCGCTTGTGATGTTGCGCCGTTATTTGGACTTAATAAACGCCAAGGCAAAGCAATTTTAAAATATTTAGGTGGTCCAGATCATTTAATCAATAAAGTACCAACTGCTGATTTAGAAGAAGATAAACCTGCTTTACCAGATGAAGAAGCGTTAGGTGTGACTTATGATGCAATTGATGACTTCTTAGAAGGTAAAAAAATCAGTGAGAAAGATCAAGAAATTATTCAAAATCACTATGTAAGAAATGCGCATAAACGAGAAATACCTTATAACCGTTATACATGGCCAAAATAATTCGTGACTTTCATAAGTTTGCTTGATAAAATGATTCCAGTATTTTGATTTATGGAGGGTTTAAATGTCAGCTATATTAGATAATCCATGGTTAATGGTGCTATCTATATTTGTCATTAATATAGTATATGTATCTTGTTTAACAATGAGAACAATTTTAACATTAAAAGGATATCGATATGTGGCCGCTGCTGTTAGTGTACTTGAAGTAGTTGTTTATGTTATCGGGTTAGGTTTAGTTATCAATAGTCTTGACCAAATTCAGAATATATTAGCTTATGCGCTTGGATTTGCTGCAGGCATCATTGTCGGCATGAAAATTGAAGAGAAAATTGCATTAGGATATATTGTTGTAAATGTTACAACAGCTGAATATGAAACGGATTTACCAAGAACGTTAAGAGATTTAGGTTACGGTGTAACACATTACGTTGCTAAAGGACGAGATGGAGATCGCTTAGTGATGCAAATTTTAACACCACGTAGATTCGAATTAAAATTAATGGATACAATTAAGCAATTGGATTCTAAAGCCTTTGTAATCGCTTATGAACCTAAGAATATACACGGTGGATTCTGGGTTAAAGGTGTACGAAGCAAAAAATTAAAGGCGTATGATACGGATGAAGTTTAGAGTAGAAGACAACGAAACGATTGAAATGTGTCTCAAAAGAATGAAAGCTCAAGGTTATACACCCGTAAAAAGATTTGAAAAACCTGTATTTATTGAGAAAGAAAATGGTGACATTGAAGTTCTTAAACAAGAAATACAATTCGTAGGTAAGAAAATCAAAGAATGATTATAAATCTGGGACATGAGAATGTGGCCCAGATTTTTTTCTACTTTTAGTTTATTCTCCTACTGTTACAATATATAATGAAAGATATTAGGAATAAAAATATAAATAACGAACAATTTTGTATTTTTTACAAAAAATGTACGTATTCAACGAAGTCTGTTATACTATAAATGACTAAAATATGTTAGGAGAATTTATCAATGATTGAACGTTATTCAAGAGAAGAAATGGCTAATATTTGGACAGAACAAAATCGTTTTGAAGCTTGGTTAGAAGTTGAAATACTAGCTTGTGAAGCATGGAGTAAATTAGGACACATTCCTGCAGAAGATGTAAAGCTTATAAGACAAAATGCTAAGGTCGACGTTGATAGAGCTAAAGAAATTGAACAAGAAACACGTCACGATGTTGTGGCATTCACAAGACAAGTTTCTGAAACTTTAGGAGAAGAACGTAAATGGGTACATTACGGTTTAACTTCAACAGATGTTGTTGACACAGCTTTAAGTTATGTCATTAAACAAGCAAATGAAATCATTGAAAAAGACTTAGAAAGATTTTTAGAAGTATTAAAAAATAAAGCAATTGAACATAAAACAACTTTAATGATGGGTAGAACACATGGTGTACATGCTGAACCAACAACATTTGGTATTAAAATGGCACTATGGTATACAGAAATGAAACGTAACTTAGAAAGATTTAAACGAGTTCGTGAAGAAATTGAAGTTGGAAAAATGAGTGGTGCTGTTGGTACATTTGCAAACATTCCACCAGAAATTGAAGAGTATGTATGTACAGAATTAGGATTAGGTTGTACGCCAGTTTCTACGCAAACACTTCAACGTGATCGTCACGCTTATTACATTGCGACATTAGGATTAATCGCAACATCTATAGAAAAATTTGCAGTAGAAGTTCGTGGTTTACAAAAAACTGAAACACGTGAAGTTGAAGAAGCATTTGCTAAAGGTCAAAAAGGTTCATCAGCAATGCCTCATAAACGTAATCCAATCGGTTCTGAAAATGTGACAGGTTTAGCACGTGTTATTAGAGGATATATTACGACCGCTTATGAAAATGTACCATTATGGCACGAAAGAGATATTTCTCATTCATCTGCTGAAAGAATTATGTTACCAGACGTAACAATCGCATTGGATTATGCATTAAATAGATTTACGAATATCATCGATCGTTTAACAGTATATCCAGAAAATATGAAACGTAATATCGATAAAACATTTGGTTTAATTTATTCACAACGTGTTATGTTAACGTTAATTAATAAAGGTATGGTAAGAGAAGAAGCATATGATATCGTTCAACCAAAAGCAATGGAATCATGGGAAACTCAAACACCATTTAGAACATTAGTAGAACAAGACGAAAAAATTACAAACTTGTTAAGTGCTGATGAATTAGATGAATGCTTCAATGAGAAACACCATTTAAATCAAGTCGATACAATATTTAGAAGAGCAGGTATAGAATAAGACACGTTTTACTGTACTTTAATAGATTAGTGCGTTAAAATGCAATTAATGAACTTATATTAAACAGGGGTTGATTTTTTGCAAATTGAAAAATTAAGAGGAAAAGCATTAGATGAACTATTTGATGCAATTCTTACACTAGAAACGCGAGAAGAATGTTATCAATTTTTTGATGATTTATGTACAGTAAATGAATTACAGTCATTGTCACAAAGATTACAAGTAGCTAAAATGATTAAACAAGGATACACTTATGCTCATATAGAAAAAGAATCAGGTGCGTCAACTGCAACAATTTCAAGAGTTAAACGTTCATTGCAATGGGGTAATGATGCATATACGATGATTCTTGAAAGAATGAATATTGACTTCGAAAAATAATCATAAATATGTATGAGAGGCTGAGACATTAATGGATGTCTCAGCCTTAATTAGTTAAAATAGTATATAAATAGTAAATTTTATGAAATAAGGAGCTTTACGCATGAAGAAATTATTTTTAATAATTGGCATATCTACTTTAGTATTAAGCGCATGTAGTGATGATCAGAATACAGATAAGCAATCTACTAAAGAAGAACATACTCAAAAAGATAAAAAAGAGACAGCACAAAAATCTAAAAAGCAAGAAGAGAAGAAACATAAAGTTACAAAGAAAGATGGCATCACTTATGTTGACGGTCATATTTTTGTAAACAAAAAAGTAGGCTTACCACATGATTATGCCCCAGGTGAAAATAGTACTGCAAGAAATCAATTAAATAAACTAATACAAGATGGAACGAATGAAGGTTTAGACTTAGTATTTAGAAGCGGATATCGTTCTTATGAAAATCAAAAACAACTATATAATGATTATGTAGCAAGAGATGGAGAAGAAGCAGCTAACCAATATAGTGCTAAACCAGGACAATCAGAACATCAGACAGGATTAGCGTTTGATGTAGGTTCTAACTCAGCAACTGATGATTTTAGAAAGTCGTTCGGTAATACAAACGAAGGAAAATGGATTAAAACACACGCACATCAATATGGTTTTATCATTAGATATCCATTAGGCAAAGAAAAAATAACAGGATATCAATATGAACCATGGCATTTAAGATATGTCGGTAAAGAATTAGCAGAAAAAATTTATAAACAAGACACAACATTAGAAGAATACTTTGATTACGGTAAGTAGAAGTTGTAAGAGATTATATAGTCATGAGATCGTCCGAGTCGTGGCTTAAGTGTTGAATAAAGCCAAGAGATCGCTGAAGTCGTGGCTTAAGTGTTGAATAAAGCCAAGAGTGTACTGAACCCAAAAATCTAAACCTTAATTAGTATATTATTTCAAAGGTTTGTCTCCTGTAATTTTTGGGAGATAAGCCTTTTAATTTTGATTTGATTCTTTCGTTATTATAAAAATCGATATATCGATGAATAGCTTGTTCAAGGTCCTGAAAATCTTTAAATTCTTGGCCATAATACATTTCTTGTTTAAGTAACCCAAAAAAGTTTTCCATAACTGAATTATCTAGACAATTACCTTTTCTAGACATACTCTGAAATATTTTATGGTCTTTTAATAATCTAGTGTATTGTGAATGTTGATAATGCCAGCCTTGATCTGAATGAATCGTTAAACGATGATCTAGGTTTGGACGACGCTTTATCATTTCTTTTAATGGATTGATGACTATATCTAATGTAGGACGACTTGAGATTTTAAAGCTGATAATCTCTGAACTATATAAGTCCATAAAAGGTGATAAATATAATTTCTGACCATTCATTAATTTGAACTCTGTAATATCTGTTACGACTTTTTGAAATGGGAGACTTGTTTTAAATCTACGATTTAATATATTTTGAGCTACTTTACCAACTTTACCTTTAAAGGAACGATACTTACGACCTCTATGTGTGAACTTTGTACAAGTTAGATTATGTTCTTTCATAATTCTTAGTACTTTTTTATGATTTACGATAAGACCTCTATTTCTTAGTGCTTGTGTAACACGACGATAACCATAGGTATGGTTTGATTCTTCACATATTTCTTTTATTACTTGAATCAATGTTTCATCTTTATCAGCTTTACTAAATTTATTTATCCAATAATAGTATACAGATTTAGCTATTTGAGCGACTTTAAATAAGATACTTAATCGTATATTATATGTTTCATTTAGTTCCTTAATGACCTTTACTATTTCTGATTTTTGCTTCCGTAAATGTCGGTCAAGGCTTGTAACTTTTTTTGATAAGCTATACCTGCCTTTAATGTCTCATTTTCATTTCTAAGTCTTTCAAGTTCTTCACGTTCATTTTCATTTAAAGGTAAATTTTTATTATCTGATTTAGATCGTTTTTTAGTCATAGTGTGAGATCGTCCCTTTTGTTTATTATCTATATCAAGACGACACTTTTCATCAAATTGATGTTGCCAATTGGCAATGATAATAGGATTAATAATTCTAAAGTGATTCGCAGTATCTTGATAAGACAACATATTTTCTTGTCTAAATTTTAAAACAGATAATTTAAATTCGCTAGTATAAACAGTATTTCTACTTTTTATTTCTAAACCTTCTTCTCCAAACTCTTTACATTGATTGACCCAAATCCGAAGGACAGACCAACTTGAAATACCATATTTTAAAGCAATTGTTCTATAACTTTGATGTCCTTCTAAATATTCTTTTACAAGTTTTAGTTTGAATTTAAATTCATATTTTTTCCTCATTAGAATGCACCCCAATATTTTGATTTGTTTAGTTCAAATATTTGGGTTCACATCATTTCGGCTTTTCGAGTCCTTCCACACCTTCTTTGTCATATATCTTTTTCCATCGCACAATAATAGATGGGGTATTTAGGCCAAATTTAATCGCTGTATCTTGGAAGGAATCGCCTGTTCTTTTCATATAGTTTAATACATTTATTTTGAATGTAACAGAATAAACTGTCTTTTTCTGTTTCTTTTTAATGCCATCTACACCGAATGATTGAAAGGCTTTTACCCATGTTCGTATAATAATTTTATCAGGTATATTATATTTTTTAGCTAATTTTCGATAACCATAATGGCCATCTAGACAATCTCTTACAACTTTCAACTTAAATTCATCACTATATTTTGTCATATTAAAACACCCCCTAAAGTTAGTTTTTTTACTCTAACTTTAGGGGTGCAGTACCTAAGCTACGTTAGTTTCAATTTCTTTAATAGTTTGCCTCATTGATTTTATGCCAAATAATCTTTGAATCAGTAAGATCTTAACTAAGATAACAGGATCAATAGAAGGACGTCCGTTATCTAAACAGTATTTATCTTCAACAAGTTCATAAACGAAGTTTAAATCTAATACTTTATCAACTTTTCTCAATAAATGATTTTTAGGTACTAACTCTGAAACAGAAATCATTTCATATTGGTCACGTTTATTCTCGGATTTATTTAACATAGAATCAACTCCTAAATAAAATTTCAACTATATTATAAAATGGATTATTAATTTTTGGTATTTTTTTAGCGCTGACTCCTGCGGGAACAGCATGATTCGAAGACTACAGGCTGAGAACATGCCCGCGGAAAGCATGCGCATAAAAAAATGCCGGCAAAGTCTAAGACTTTGTCGACACTCTGAGAAGCGAAATTTTTCGCTTCTTTTTTTATGATAATTGTCCTATTTCATTTCGGAATTTAATCTTAAAAATGCTATAATTAATCTTATGATAATTAAAGGAGTTTAAGTATGTACGATATAAATTTGTGGAGTCACGTATTTAAATTAGATCCAGCGAAATCAATATCAGATGAGGACTTAATGAAAATATGTGAATCTGGTACGGATGCTATTATAATTGGCGGTACTGATAATGTTACGGAAGATAATGTACTAAATTTAATGAGCAGAATTAGACGTTATCCGCTACCATGCGCACTTGAAATTTCTAATATTGAAAGTGTTGTGCCTGGTTTTGATTTTTATTTTGTACCGAGTGTTTTAAATAGTAATAATGTTGACTTCCATAATGGTCTGCTTCAAAAAGCTGTTAAGGAATATGGCTATATGATGGATTTTGATGAAATTTTCTTAGAAGGCTATGTTGTCATGAATGAAGACAGTAAAGTAGCGCAATTGACTAGTGCGAAAACGGATTTAGATGAAGAAGATTTAATCAGTTATGCAAGAATGGTAGATAAACTTTATCATTTACCAATTTTTTATTTAGAATACAGTGGTAAGTATGGAAAAGTGGAAGAGGTTAAAGCTGTTAAAGAACATTTAGAAAACGCCTTACTTATTTATGGTGGCGGTATAGATAATTTAGACAAAGCGAAAGAAATGGCAGAATATGCTGACATAATTGTAGTCGGTAATGCCATTTATGAAGATTTGAAAAAAGCTTTACAAACAGTAAAAGTAAAACAATAAAGGAAGGTTTTTATGAACGCATTGTTAGATAGAATGAATGACGAACAGAAACAAGCAGTCAAAACAACTCAAGGGCCATTACTGATTATGGCAGGTGCAGGTAGTGGTAAAACGAGAGTATTAACGCATAGAATTGCGTATTTATTAGATGAGAAAGATGTTTCTCCTTATAATGTTTTGGCGATTACATTTACTAATAAAGCAGCTAAAGAGATGAAAGAAAGAATTAGCCATTTAGTTGGTCCTGAAGCTGAAAGTATTTGGATATCTACATTCCACTCAATGTGTGTAAGAATCTTAAGAAGAGACATTGACCGAATTGGAATTGAAAGAAACTTTACAATTATAGATCCGACTGACCAAAAATCAGTTATTAAAGAAATATTGAAAAAACAAAATATAGATAGTAAAAAATATGACCCAAGAACATTTATTGGTGCGATTTCTAATTTAAAAAATGAATTAAAAACAGCAGAAGATGCTGAAAAAGAAGTTAGTGATTTTCATGCCAATATGGTCGCTAGTGTATACAAAGGCTATCAAGAAAAGTTGCTTAGAAATCATGCATTAGACTTTGATGATTTAATCATGATGACAATTCAATTATTTAATAGAGTGCCTGAAGTTTTGGAATACTACCAAAATAAATTCCAATATGTTCATGTCGACGAGTATCAAGATACTAACAAAGCACAATATACGCTTGTTAATTTATTAGCAAGTAAATTTGAAAATATATGTGTCGTAGGTGACTCTGACCAATCAATTTATGGTTGGAGAGGTGCAGACATTAAAAATATTTTATCATTTGAAGAAGACTATCCAAATGCACAAACAATTTTCTTGGAACGTAACTATAGATCAACAAAGACGATTTTAACTGCAGCAAACGAAGTGATTCGTAATAATGCTGAACGTAAACCTAAAGCATTATGGACTGATAATAACTCAGGCGAAAAGATAAAATATTATGAAGCAACAACTGAAAGAGATGAAGCAGAATATGTTATTCGTCAAATATTAAAGAAAAAACAAGAAGGTTATAAAAACCAAGACATAGCCGTGTTATATCGAACAAATGCGCAATCACGTGTACTTGAAGAAACGTTCATGAAATCTAATATTCCTTATACAATGGTTGGCGGAACAAAGTTCTATGACAGAAAAGAAATTAAAGATATTTTGAGTTATTTAAGATTAATTTCAAATAGCAATGATGATATCAGTTTTGAAAGAATCATTAACGTACCTAAAAGAGGTATTGGACCGACATCTGTTCAAAAAATTGCGCAATATGCAGCGATGAATCAATTGAGTTACTTTGATGCGTTAGGAGAAGTGGATTTTATTGGTTTATCTAAAAAAGTTACTGAAGAAGGCGCAGCATTTTATGAGATGATGAACAACTTTATGCAACAACAAGAGTTCTTATCTGTAACTGAAATAGTAGAACAAATATTAGAAAAATCTGGTTATAGACGTATGTTAGAGAACGAACAAACGATTGAATCACAAAGTAGACTTGAGAATATTGACGAGTTCTTATCAGTAACAAGAGACTATGAGAAAAACACACCAGTTGAAGAGCAATCATTGATGAACTTCTTAACAGATTTATCACTCGTTGCAGATGTTGATGATGCAGATTTAGAAGCGGGTGTAACATTGATGACAATGCACTCAGCGAAAGGTCTAGAGTTCAAAGTTGTATTTATCATTGGTATGGAGGAAAGTATTTTTCCACACTTTAGAAGTCTTCAATCAGGTGAAGAACATGAAATGGAAGAAGAACGCCGAATTGCGTATGTAGCTATTACGAGAGCTGAAGAAGAGTTACACTTATCTCATGCGACAACTCGTACATTGTTTGGTAGATCTCAAGCGAACTTAAAATCAAGATTTTTAAAAGAAATTCCAGAAGATTTACTGGATGGCGTGAAACCAAAAACATCATTCAAGCAAAAACAAACATCAACACCTAAACGTAGTTTTGCAGGTCGTATGAATACGAAGCAAAAACCAGAAACATCTTGGAATGTTGGGGATAAAGTAACTCACAAATCATGGGGTGAAGGAATGGTAAGTGCTGTGAATGATAAAAATGGTTCTGTTGAATTAGATATCATTTTCAAAAAAGAAGGACCAAAACGTCTATTAGCACAATTTGCACCTATTGAGAAGAAAGGGGAGTAAACTATGGAAGATTTAAAATCAAGAGTTAAAGAACTTCATCAATTGTTACATCGTTATAACCATGAATATCATGTCTTAGATAATCCAACTGTTCCGGACAGTGAATATGATCAATTATTGCATGAGTTAATCTCTATAGAAGAAAAGCACCCTGAACTAAAAACGGACGATTCACCAACTGTTAGAGTTGGTGGACCACCGTTATCTCAATTTGAAAAAATTAATCATGATACACCTATGCTGTCATTAGGTAATGCTTTTAATGAAGAAGATTTAAGAAGATTTGATCAAAGAGTTAGAGAAAAAGTAGACAATGTTCGATACACTTGTGAATTAAAAATTGATGGTTTAGCGGTATCTTTAAAGTATGTAAACGGACGATTTGTTCAAGGATTAACACGTGGAGATGGTACAACTGGTGAGAATATCACTGAAAATTTAAAAACGATCCATGCCATTCCTTTAACAATTAAAGAACCTCTTTCTATTGAAGTTCGTGGTGAAGCATACATGCCAAGAAAATCTTTTGTTTCTTTAAATGAACAAAAAGAACAAAACGGTGAACAACTATTTGCAAACCCTAGAAATGCTGCTGCTGGTTCATTAAGACAGCTTGATTCTAAATTAACTGCTAAAAGAAAGCTCGATATATTCTTATATAGTGTTAATGACTTAACGGAAATAGAAGCGGATAGTCAATCAGAGGCATTAAATAATTTAGATGAACTTGGCTTTAAGACAAACAAAGAAAGAGAAACTTATGATAATATAGAAGGCGTATTATCTTTTATAAGTAAGTGGACTGAACAACGCAATAATTTATCGTATGATATAGATGGCATTGTGATCAAAGTTGACGATTTAAGTCAGCAAGAAGAACTTGGATTTACTCAGAAATCACCTAGATGGGCAATTGCGTACAAGTTCCCAGCTGAAGAAGTATTAACTACATTAACAGATATTGAATTGAGTATAGGTAGAACGGGTGTTGTGACACCAACTGCGATATTAGAGCCTGTTAAAGTGGCAGGAACTACTGTTTCTCGTGCATCATTACATAACGAAGACTTAATCCATGAAAAAGATATCCGTATAGGAGATAAAGTTGTCATCAAAAAAGCAGGTGATATTATACCTGAAGTCGTTAAAAGTATTGCTGAAGAAAGAAGCGAAGATAGTGAAGTTTATCATATGCCAACACACTGTCCAAGTTGTGAGCATGAATTGGTTAGAATAGAAGGTGAAGTTGCATTAAGATGTATTAACCCTAAATGTTCTGCTCAATTAGTAGAAGGTATGATTCATTTCGTATCACGACAAGCAATGAATATTGATGGTTTAGGAGATAAAATCATCGAACAACTTTATCAAAATGATAAAATTAAAGACGTTGCAGATTTATATTATTTAACTAAAGATGATTTACTACCATTGGAAAGAATGGGCGAGAAGAAAGTTCATAAATTATTAACAGCAATCGAAGCTTCTAAAGAAAAATCACTTGAACATTTATTATTTGGTTTAGGTGTGAGACATTTAGGTACGAAAGCAAGCCGTGTAATAGCTGAAAAATATGAAACAATTGATCGCTTATTCGAAGTAACGATAGAAGATTTAACTGAAATTCCAGATGTGGGGCATAAGATGGCTCAATCACTTGTTACATATATGGAAAATGATGATATAAAAGTATTAATCGATAAACTTAAACAGAAAAATGTTAACATGACTTATACAGGTATTAAGCAATCTGAAATTGAAGGTCATCCAGATTTTACTGGAAAAACATTTGTCTTAACTGGTAAAATGACAGAGATGACAAGACCTGAAGCAACAAAAGTAATCCAATCATTAGGTGCAAAAGTAACAGGAAGTGTCACTAAAAATACAGATGTTGTTATTGCTGGTGAAGATGCTGGATCCAAACTTGAAAAAGCAGAAAAATTAAATATAGAAGTTTGGTCAGAAGAAGATTGGTTAAACAAATATCGTAATATCAATGAATAGAGGTTAAAGATATGAAAAAAGGATTTCTTATTTTAGCGTCTGTAATATTGCTTACAGCATGTTCATCAGATACTACCCAAAAAGATAATCAAGATAATTCAGATAAAGAAAAAGAGCAAACAAAGCAAATTTCTACAGGTATGCAAATTTCCAGTGATTATTATCGAACATTACTACCATTTAAAGTAAGTGCTGCTAGAGGTTTAACACAAGATAATATGACCTCTAGTTATAACAGTGAAGCATTTGAAAGTGGATTGTTAGATATAAGTAAACAAACATTTTCACCTGATGATTACTTATACAGAGATGGCCAATTCTTAGATAAAGATACTGTGAGAGCATATTTAGCACCTAAATATACAAAAGCAGAAATCAAAGATATGAGTGATGATGAAAAAGAACAAAATAATGCACGAGAAAACTTAGGTTTGAATCCAACTCATAAAGGAGAAACAGATCCTGAAAAAATAGCTGAGAATTCACCTACATATTTATCACATATCATCGAACAAGATTACTTCACAGAAAGTGATGCTAAAAAACAAAAGATTTCTGGTATGACAATTGGTTTAGCGATGAATAGTGAATATGTTTACCAAAAAGAAGAATACGGCGAAACATATACGAAGAAACTTGATAACAAAGAAGTAGAGAAAAAAGGTAAAGAGATGGCTGAAGAAATCCTTTCACGACTTCGTGTAAGAGATGACCTCAAAAATATTCCAATTAACTTTGGTATATTCATACAGTCTGGAGAAGGTGACATCAAACCAGGTAAATTCGTTTCTTATGCTTCTAGTGAAGGCGGTAAGCGTAACGTTAAAAGTTGGGAAAAAATGAACCAAAAATATGTCACAATCCCATCAAACGATGCAGCAGATTTAGATGAAAATTTAAATTCTAATTTTGAACAGTTCAATCAAGACTTACAAAAATACTTCCCGAACTTTACACAATCAGTAGGAACAGGTAAATTTGATGACGATAAATTGACAGAACTTGAAATAAAAGTACCACTTGATTATTATGGAAAAGCAGAAGTAATTGGTGTGACTCAGTACGTAGCAGACCTATCTCAAAAATACTTTAAAGGTATAGATGATTTAGAAATATCTATCGTAGACGGAGAAGAACCACAAGCACTAATTACAAAGACTAAAGACGATGACGAACCACAAATTCATATTTATAAATAATTAAAAAGAGAGTCTGGAACAGAAATGTTCTAGACTCTTTTCGTATTTTTAGAAATATGGGTCTGAATATTGCAAGTGAGGTGTGACAAGCAATGTTGGAAGTCTGAATATTGCAAGTGAGGCGTGACAAGCAATGTTCAGGACTTAGTATTTATCAAGACTGCCCAAACAAGATAAATATGAGCCTCATATATTGCAAGACTCCCTAAACAAGCAACATAGTCCCTAAAGTTACAGCTATTTTTCCATAAGAAAAAGACTGGCACATTATATGTACCAGTCTCTTCTATATTAATCTTCTTTTAAAATACGTTTCATACGATCTAAGTTATCGGTAACTTCTTTATCTGGCTTTTTAGTAAATGAACTTACAATAACTGTAACGACAATGTTTGTGAAGAATCCTGGGATAATTTCGTATAATTCGAAAATACCACCATGACTTTTCATCATAATCCAGAATAGTACGACGATTGAAGAAGTAACCATACCTGCGATTGCACCGTTTTTTGTTAAGCCTTTCCAGTATAATGCCAATAATACAAGTGGTCCAAATGCTGCACCGAATCCTGCCCAAGCATTACCTACGAGGTTAAGGATAGTGTCGTTTGGAGTCCAAGCAAGTAATATTGCCACAACTGCTACAACTAATACAGCAAATCTACCTACCAAAACAAATTCTTTATCTCTATTTGATTCATTACCACGTTTTTTAGTTATGATTTTATAGAAGTCTTGTGTTAAAGCACTTGATGTAACGAGTAATTGAGATGAAATTGTACTCATAATAGCTGCTAAAATTGCTGCTAAGAAGAACCCGCCAACTAATGGGTGGAATAACACTTGACTCATTAAGATGAAGATTGTTTCTGGGTTATCAATTGTTTGGCTTGTATCATGAATGTATGCAATACCAGTTAAACCAACTAAACATGCACCTAATAATGAAACTGCCATCCAACTAATACCGAATCTTCTTGCTGTTGGTAATTGTTTATGTGATTTAATAGACATAAATCTTACAATAATATGTGGTTGTCCAAAATAACCAAGTCCCCATGCAATTAATCCTATGATACTTACAACTGAAGTTCCTTTAAACCAATCTAAGTTTGTTGGTTTAACTTCTGCTACAGTGTGGAAAGTATCTAACCCGTTTAAAGTTAATAATGCCGCGATAGGTACCATAATCATCGCTATTAACATGATCACACCTTGGAAGAAGTCTGTTAGTGAAACAGCTAAATATCCTCCGAAGAATGTATATATTACAACGATACCAGCAGTAAATATAATACCAAGACGATAATCCATACCGAATGCACTTTCGAATAAAGTACCGCCTGAAACCATACCAACTGAAGTATATAGTGTAAAGAATACTACAATGATAATACCTGAAATAATTTTTAAAGCATGTGTATTATCTGCAACACGTTTCTCGAAGAAATCTGGAATCGTAATAGCATTTCCAGTATGTTCAGTATATACACGTAATTTCGGTGCTACTAATATGTAATTTAACCATGCACCTACTGTTAAACCGATAGCAAGCCATGTTGCTGATAATCCAACATTGTAAACTTCACCAGGAAGTCCCATAATCATCCAACCACTCATATCGGATGCACCAGCGGATAATGCTGTTACATAAGGACCTATACTACGGCCACCTAACATGTACTCATCTAAATTGCTTGTTGATTGTTTATAAGCATAATATCCAATTGCTAATAGAACAACAAAATAGACTAAAATCATGAAATAAGTTTGCCAGCCTGAAGCTACTCCAGTGCTCGCATCAATTTGTCCTAAAATAAACATATTCCCGCTCCTTTATATTTATATTTTAAAGTTGCACGTTGACCATTATACACAAATGAAATAATAATCAAAGGGTAAAAAGTAAATTATCCGTATATTCAGTTTATCATTTATATAGAATGATGTCACAATTTGTTCATATTTAATATTGCTCTATGCCTTGCGGTGTAAATGTTTACAAAGGATTTGCCTATGACGTATTTTGCTCATAAAATTTCGATGTAAACTTTTTTTAAAATTTTTAGCTTTTTAAAATTTGTTCCATGTCGTAAAACTTTTTAAGGTCATATTCAACAGGTGGTTTCGTCATTAAGCTCACAATAACTGTTATGATCATACATGAAATAAATCCAGGTATGATTTCATAAAATTCAAAAATACCACCATGATCTTTCATGAGTATCCAGAAAATAACGACTAATGAACCAGTCAAAATTCCTGCAATTGCGCCGTATTTAGTTAGACGTTTCCAATATAGTGATAATAAAACTATAGGTCCAAATGCTGCGCCAAATCCAGCCCAAGCATTACCAACTAAATTTAAAATTGTATCATTTGGATTCCACGCGATGTACATCGCAACGATTGATACAAGTAAAACAGATAAGCGTCCTACAAGAACGAATTCCTTTTCATGACTTTTATCTTGCAAAGTTTTTCTGCGCAATAACATGTAAAAGTCTTGCGTTAATGCACTAGATGTTACAAGAAGCTGTGAAGAAATTGTACTCATAATCGCAGCTAAAATTGCTGCTAAGAAGAACCCTGCAATGAGTGGATGGAATAAAATTTGACTCATCACGATAAAGATTGTTTCTGGGTTTTTAACTTCTATATTAGAGTGTTCAACAAAAGCAATACCAATTAATCCTGTCAAACAAGCACCTAATAAAGAGATTGCCATCCATGAAATACCAATTCTACGTGCTCTAGGCATTAATTTATGCGTTTTGATAGACATAAAACGTACTATAATATGTGGTTGACCGAAGTATCCTAATCCCCAAGCAAGTAAACTGATGATACCAACTGTAGTTGTTCCTTTGAACCAATCTAAATTCGTAGGCTTTAAATCACCAACTTCACTAAATGTGTCGAGACCGTTTAACTTTAACAGCGCAACGATAGGCACTAATACCAATGCTAAGATCATAATGACACCTTGGAAGAAGTCCGTTAATGATACAGCTAAATAACCGCCGAAAAGTGTATACAAAATAACAATACTAGCGGCTATAAATAAACCGACATGGTAATCTAGTCCAAATGCACTATTAAATAGTACGCCACCAGCTACCATTCCAGAATGTGTGTATAACGTAAAGAATACAACGATAACTATCCCTGAAATGATTTTAACGATTCTTGTATGATCTGATAATCTTTTTTCAAAAAAGTCAGGTAAAGTAATAGCGTTATCAGTCAGTTCAGTATAAATTCTCAAACGTGAAGCGACGAGTATGTAATTAAGCCAAGCACCAATTGTAAGACCAATCGCAATCCAAGTTGCTGATAGACCAATACTATATACAGATCCCGGCAAGCCCATAATCATCCAACCACTCATGTCTGAAGCACCTGCTGATAGGGCAGTAACAAGTGCACCTAAATCTCTGCCGCCTAACATATATTCATCAAGCGTGCTTGTCGAACGTTTGTAAGCATAAAATCCAAATGCTAATAAAATGGCAAAATAAATAGCAATCATGACATATGTTTCCCAAGAAGTTTCGACTTTAACATTCTTAAAAGTATTTCCAAGTATAAACATGAAAAACCACCTCTCACTCATTGACATAAAATTCAGAAAAAAATTCTGATAATTTATTATACACAATGTATGCGCTTTCATGTAGTTAATTTTTAATAACTTTAGATTTTTATATGAAAATTTGTTAAAATTATATGATGTTAGATTAACTAAGGAGGCGTCGCACATGACGAAGGTAACATCTGAGCAAGTTGAACATGTTGCTAATTTAGCTAGACTTGAAGTTTCACAAGACGAAGTCAATGAATTAACACAATCTTTAGAAAAGATCTTAAACTTTGCAGGACAATTAGATGAAGTTGATACTGAAAATGTTGAACCAACATTCCACGTATTAGACTTACAAAATGTTCTAAGAGAAGATAAGAGTGAATCAGGAATTCCTCAAGAACAAGCATTACTTAATGCGAAAGAAAAAGAAGCGGGGCAATTTAAAGTTCCAGCAATTATGAATGAGGAGGACTAAAGCATGACAATTCGTTATGAAACAATTGAACGTTTATCAGAAATGATTAAAAATAATGAAATTAAGCCATCTGAAATTGTTAGAGATATTTTTGATGCGATAGAAGCAGACGACGCAAATATTAAAGCATTCTTAGCTTTAGATAAAGAACAAGCAATTAAAAAAGCTGAAGAACAAGATAAATTACAAGCTGAAGGTAAAATGGAAGGTAAGCTATTTGGTATTCCAATGGGTATCAAAGACAATATTATTACTGAAGGTGTAGAAACTACATGTGCAAGTAAAATGTTAGAAGGCTTTATTCCTATATATGAATCAACAGTTATGAATAAATTAAATGCTGAAAATGGTATTTTAGTTGGTAAACTTAACATGGATGAATTTGCTATGGGTGGTTCAAATGAGAACTCTTATTTCAAGACAACTGTTAATCCATTTGATCATAACGCCGTACCAGGTGGTTCATCAGGTGGTTCAGCAGCAGCAGTTGCAGCAAGCTTAGTACCGTTTGCATTAGGTTCTGATACTGGTGGTTCAATCCGTCAACCAGCATCATACTGTGGTGTTGTTGGTATGAAACCTACATATGGACGTGTATCACGTTTTGGTCTAGTAGCATTTGCTTCTTCATTAGATCAAATTGGACCTATTACACGTAGCGTTAAAGATAATGCGTTAATCTTAGAAACGATTTCTGGACATGATGCACATGATTCAACAAGTGCACCGATCGAAGATGTAGACTTTACGTCTGAAATTGGTAAAGATATTAAATGCTTAAAAGTAGCTGTACCAGAAGAATTCATTGGCTCTGGTGTATCTGAAGAAGTTAAGAATTCAGTAAATGAAGCGGTTAAAACTTTAGAATCTTTAGGTGCAACAGTTGATCGCGTATCATTACCAAATACTAAATATGGTGTAGCAAGTTACTATATTATTGCATCTTCTGAAGCATCAGCTAACTTAGCTAGATTTGATGGTATCCGTTATGGTTATCATTCAAAATCAGCAAATACACTAGAAGAACTATACAAAAAATCTCGTGGTGAAGGCTTTGGAGATGAAGTTAAACGTCGTATTATGCTTGGAACATTCGCATTAAGTTCTGGTTATTACGATGCTTACTACAAAAAAGCTCAAAAAGTTCGTACATTAATCAAACAAGACTTCGAAAAAGTATTTGAAGACTATGATGTTATCGTAGGACCAACTGCACCAACGACAGCATTCAATATTGGTGAACAAATTGATGACCCATTAACAATGTACGCTAATGATATTTTAACGATTCCAGTTAACTTAGCAGGTGTACCATCAATCTCTATTCCTTGTGGTAAATCAAATGGTCGTCCAATTGGTTTACAAATTGTTGGTAAACCATTTGATGAAAAAACGATATACAAAGTTGCTTATCAATATGAAACACAATATAACTTACATGATGACTATAAAACTTTACAAGGAGTGTGAAACTGAATGCATTTTGAAACAATTATCGGCCTAGAAGTTCACGTCGAATTAAAAACAGAATCAAAAATGTTTTCACCATCACCCGCTCATTTTGGTGCGGAACCTAATACAAATACAAACGTTATTGACTTAGCATACCCAGGTGTATTACCAGTTGTAAACAAGACAGCTGTTGATTGGGCTATGCGTGCAGCAATGGCATTAAATATGGATATTGCGAAAGAATCTAAATTTGATAGAAAAAACTATTTCTACCCAGATAATCCAAAAGCTTATCAAATTTCTCAATTCGATCAACCAATTGGTGAAAATGGTTGGATTGATATTGAAGTAGATGGAGAAACTAAACGTATTGGTATCACACGTTTACACATGGAAGAAGATGCAGGTAAATTAACTCATAAAGATGGATATTCTTTAGTTGATTTAAACCGTCAAGGAACACCTTTAATCGAAATCGTTTCTGAACCTGATATTCGTTCTCCTAAAGAAGCATATGCTTACTTAGAAAAATTACGTGCAATTATTCAATATACAGGCGTATCAGATTGTAAAATGGAAGAAGGTTCATTACGTTGTGATGCCAACATTTCATTACGTCCGTATGGTCAAGAAGAATTCGGTACAAAAGCTGAGCTTAAAAACTTAAACTCATTTAACTATGTCCGTAAAGGTCTTGAACATGAAGAAAAACGCCAAGCAGAAGTATTATTAGCTGGTGGAGAAATTTTACAAGAAACACGTCGTTTCAACGAATCAACTGGCGAAACAATTTTAATGCGTGTTAAAGAAGGTTCAGATGACTATCGTTACTTCCCAGAGCCAGACTTAGTACCATTATACGTTGATGATGAGTGGAAAGAACGTGTACGTCAAACAATCCCAGATTTACCAGACGTACGTAAAGAACGTTATGTTAATGAATTAGGATTACCAGCTTATGATGCACATGTATTAACATTAACTAAAGAAATGTCAGATTTCTTTGAAGCAGCAATTGAACATGGTGCAGACGTTAAATTAACATCTAACTGGTTAATGGGTGGCGTTAATGAATACTTAAATAAAAATCATATCGAATTACAAGATACTGCATTAACACCAGAAAACTTAGCAGGTATGATTAAACTTATTGAAGATGGTACAATGAGTAGTAAAATTGCTAAGAAAGTATTCCCTGAATTAGCTGAAAATGGTGGAGACTCACATCAAATTATGAAAGACAAAGGTCTTGTACAAATATCTGATGAAGCAACACTATTAGGATTCGTAACAGAAGCATTAGATAATAATCCTCAATCAGTAGAAGACTTCAAAAATGGTAAAGGCAAAGCGATGGGCTTCTTAGTAGGTCAAATTATGAAAATTTCAAAAGGCCAAGCAAACCCACAAATCGTAAACCAATTACTAAAATCAGAATTAGAAAAAAGATAATAAATATTATGAAAATCTCGTCACAGAGTGAAGTACTCGTGACGAGATTTTTTTGTTGAATGAGATGGTGGCGTGGCTGTTAGGGACATAATTCTGAGAAATGTCCGTAAGAGAGCGTGCATTCTAATTACCAGAATTCGAAATAATGGAAGTTAGCCGACTCTAATTACCAGAATTCGAAATAATGGAAGTTAGCCGACTCTAATTACCAGAATTCAGAATAATGGAAGATACACCACCATTAATTCTTGATTTTATTAAATTACAAATTCTATATCTAATTACTTGCATGGTTGGTGTGTTGAAGTACAATAGTATTAAATCAAAATGATGATGGAGGAGTAACTACATATGACACAAATTAAAATAGCTAAAAATGAAAATGAAATCAATTTAGAATTAGGCCAAGCTAATAGACATGGCTTGATTGCTGGTGCTACTGGTACTGGTAAAACAATTACTTTAAAAGTATTGGCTGAACAATTTTCTAAAGCTGGTGTTCCAGTCTTTATGTCAGATGTTAAAGGGGACATCTCAAGTATTGCAGAGGCTGGCTCTATCAATGATAAGATTCAAGAACGTATTGATATGATGAAAATTGACGATTACAAAAATAATGCTTTTCCTGTAACATTGTTTGATGTATTTCAAAAAACGGGTGTACCTGTTCGTACAACGATCACAGAAATGGGTCCGCTATTAATCGGTAAATTATTAGATTTAAATAATACTCAATTAGGTGTGTTAGATATTGTATTTAAAGTTGCTGATGAAAATGGTCTGCTTCTGATTGATATGAAAGATTTAAAGCACTCTTAAAAGAAATTAATGAAAACAGAGCAGAGTATGCTGAAAAGTACGGTAATATTTCTTCTGCATCAATTGGTGCAATTCAACGTGCATTATTAAGATTAGAATCTGAAGGTGCTGAAACATTCTTCGGAGAACCTGCTTTACAATTAGAAGATTTTATTAAGTTTGATGATTCAGGCTGAGGAATGATCAATGTTCTTGATACACCTGTTTTATATCAAAAGCCTAAATTATATGCAACGTTCTTATTATGGTTATTATCTGAGCTCTTTGAAAGTCTTCCAGAAGTAGGCGATCCTGAAAAACCAAAAATTGTCTTCTTCTTTGACGAAGCACATCTTTTATTTAATGACAGTTCAAAAGAGTTAATTGAAAAAGTTGAACAAGTTGTACGTTTAATCCGTTCTAAAGGTGTAGGTATTTATTTCGTAACTCAAAATCCAATTGATATTCCAGAATCAGTGCTTGGACAACTAGGTAATAGAGTACAACATGCACTTAGAAGTTACACACCTAAAGATCAGAAAGCAATTAAAAGTGCTGCACAAACTTTCCGTCAAAATGAAAGCTTCGACACTGCTCAAGTAATCGGAGAATTGAAAACAGGGGAAGCGTTGATTTCATTCTTAAATGATGATGGCCAACCGAATGTTGTTGAACGTGCATTTATTCGTCCACCTGAAAGTAAAATTGGTGTAATCGATGAATCTGTTAAAAAAGATTTAATAGAAAATGCGCCATTAAATGAAACGTATAAAGAAACATTTGATCGTGAAAGTGCATATGAAATGTTACAAAATAAAATTGAAAAACAACCTGAAGAAGAACCTGAAGAAGAACCAAAAACTAAGAAATCACAGTCAACTAAGAAAGAAACAACATCTAAAAAGAAAGAAAAACCTTCACAATTCCAAAAAGAAGCGACTAAGTTCTTATCAACAGTTGGAAGACAAATTGGTAGAGAAATCGTACGTAATATATTTGGAACGAAAAGACGCTAATTATTTTTTGCTTTCTTATATTTAGTATATGCTTTAATATAAAGATATAAGAATATACAAGAGGGATCATAATGAAGAAAAAAGCTAGAATCATTTACAACCCAACATCAGGAAGAGAGTTATTTAAAAGAACATTACCTGATGTACTAATTAAGTTAGAACAGGCTGGTTATGAGACAAGCGCTCATGCTACAACAAGTGCTGGAGATGCGACACATGCTGCTAGGGAAGCTCTAAAATATGATTATGATGTTATCATTGCTGCTGGTGGAGATGGTACTTTAAATGAAGTTATCAATGGTATTGCAGAAGCAAAGAAGCGACCTAAACTAGGGTTAATTCCTATGGGGACAGTTAACGATTTTGGTAGAGCACTTCTTATTCCAAACAATATAATGGAAGCTGTAGATACAATCATTAAAGGTGATCTTGTACCTGTAGATGTTGGTAAAATGAACAATCGCTATTTTATTAATATTGCTGGTGGCGGTAAAATAACAGAAGTTTCTTATGAAGCGCCAAGTAAATTGAAAACAATGGTTGGACCACTCGCTTATTACATTAAAGGCTTAGAGATGTTACCACAAATTAAAGCGACTGATATACGTATCGAATATGATGGTAATGTATTCCAAGGCGAAGCGATGATGTTTTTAATTGGCTTAACAAATTCAATAGGTGGCTTTGAAAAGCTTGTACCAGATGCTGATATTAATGATGGTAATTTTACTTTGCTTATATTAGAGAAAGTGAATATAGCAGAACTTGGACATATTATGACATTGGCTTCTAGAGGTGATCATATCAATCATCCGAAAGTACATTACACAAAAGCTAAAACAATTAATGTCTCATCATTTGAGCAAATTCAATTAAATGTTGATGGTGAATTTGGTGGCGTATTACCTGCTAATTTCTTAAACTTAAAACAACATATACAAGTCTTTTCTAAACTTGAAAGGGTTAAGAGAGAGCACGGCATTGAAACAGTAGAAAGAGAACGAGAAAGACTACACGAAGAACAAACAGAAGAATAAATACATAGGGACATTATTTTGTCCCTTTTTTCTATGTTTATCGTGAAAGAGGGAGTTAATATGGCAGGAGTCGTAAATAAGAATGAAATATATACTGGAGAGGTTATCGATTTTACACATGAAGGGCATGGTGTTGTAAAATTCGATCGTTATCCAATTTTCGTACCAAATGCAATTAAAGATGAAAACATTTCATTTAAAGTCATCAAAGTGAAAAAGCAATTTGCTATTGGAAAATTAATCTCGATTGAAGAAGCATCAAAGGACAGAATTGAACCACCATGTGAATATTATAAAGTTTGTGGTGGATGTCAACTTCAACATTTAAGCTACAATGCACAATTAGAAATGAAAAAAGAACAAGTGATTAATCTATTCAAGAGAAAATCACATTTTGAAGATACAATTATTCACGATACAGTTGGTATGGAGAATCCGTGGCATTATCGTAATAAATCTCAAATACCAGTCGGGAAAAATAAATCTGGTGAAATTGAACTAGGATTCTATAGACAAAGAAGTCACGATATCGTGAATATAGATCATTGTATGATTCAAGATGAAAAGCATGATTTAATTATGAAGAAACTTAAGCAACTTTTAGATGAAACAAACATCAGTATTTATAATGAACAAAAACATAAAGGTGAATTAAGACATATCATCTTGAGAACTGGCTATTATACTGGGGAAACTATGGTTATATTCGTGACGAATAGTAAACAACTTAGCCATAAAAATAAAGTAATTGATTTTATACAAACAGAATTTGAAAATGTGGTCAGCATTAAACATAATATTAATTTAGAAAAATCAAATGTTATTATGGGACATACGTCACATACTTTATATGGGAAAGATACAATTACAGATAAACTTTCTGAATATGAATTTAAAATATCCGACACTTCTTTCTATCAAATTAATCCAACACAAACAGAAAAGCTTTATCATAAAGCGCTAGAATATGCACAATTAGATGGAGAAGAGACGGTCATTGATGCGTATTGTGGTATTGGGACAATCGGTTCATACATGTCACAAAAAGCAAAACATGTTTATGGCGTGGAAGTCGTAGAACAAGCTATAGAAAACGCAAAAGAAAATGCGCAAATCAACCATATAGACAATGCGACATGGGAAGCAGGAAAAGCAGAAGAAATCATTTTAAAATGGCAACAAGAAGGTATTAAACCAGAAGTTGTAATGGTCGATCCACCAAGAAAAGGATGCGATCAAACATTTATTGAAACATTAATCGAATTATCACCAAAAAGAATCGTATATATTTCATGTAACCCAGCAACTCAGGTGAGAGATGTAGAATTGTTGAAAAATAGCGGTTATCAACTTAAAGAAATCACACCAGTGGATATGTTTCCACATACAACACACGTCGAAACAGTAGCTTTAATCGAAAAAATAACAGAATAGAATTCACTAAACACCCAAGCCAACTTATACGTTGGCTTGGGTGTTTGAGCGTTATGTTTGTGTGAAAGTGTTTACAACTGTATAAATAATGTAAGGAGGGTTGTTTATGAAGCGACTAATGATCAGTGCGATTTCGGCTAGTTTTATTTTATCTGCTTGTGGTAATGATTCGCGTGATGAAACTGAAGATAAAGGTAAGCAAACTCAGAATGAAATAGAACATGAACAGAGTCAATCAAATGACAACCAAGAACGTAAGGAAACTAAAGGTATTGAAACGGTAGCTCAAGGTTTAGATACACCGTGGAGTATTGCGAGATTAAATGATGTGTTTTATTTATCAGAACGACCTGGTAAAATTATTAAAATCGATGGCAATAAAAAGACGGAGCAACAAGTGGATTTAGAGAAGGAAGTTTCTACTGCTGCTGAAGCGGGTTTATTAGGATTCGTTCTTGCACCTGATTTTAAAGATTCTAAAGAAGCATATGCGTATTACACATATGAAGATAATGGCCAGTTTAATCGTATCGTAAAATTAAAATTAGAAAATGATACGTGGAAAGAGGATGAGGTATTAATTGATAAAATACCGAGTGGTCTATATCATCATGGTGGTCGTTTAAAAATTGGACCGGATGATAAATTATACGCGACAACTGGAGATGCTTCAGACGAACAAAATGCACAAGATAAAGATACTTTGGGTGGTAAAATTTTAAGAATTAATCTTGATGGTAGTAAGCCTAAAGATAATCCGATGTCTAATTCATATATTTATAGTTATGGTCACAGAAATCCACAAGGAATTGTATGGACCCCTGATGGACAGATGTATGCGAGTGAACATGGTAATCAGGCTAATGATGAAATAAATGAGATTAAAGAAGGTCATAATTACGGATGGCCAGTAATTGAAGGTAAAGAAAAAAATAATAATATGGAAACACCGATATTTACTTCTGGGTCAGATGATACATGGGCACCTTCAGGCATCGCATTTAAAGATGGGATTATTTATTCAGCTGCGTTACGTGGAGAAGGTATTATGAAATTTGATGTAGAAAAAGAAGAAATGAAAAAAGTAGCGACTAAATTTGGAAGAATTAGAGATATTTACATTGTAAATGATGATTTATATTTTGTAAGTAACAATACAGATGGTAGGGGTAATCCATCTCAAAATGATGATAAGATGTATAAGGTTTCACTAAGTCAATTAAATTCATAATTCAAACCGAGCATAAAATCATTAGTATAAATTGAATTTATATTTTATAATCATTATGTAAAGGTTATTAAGAAATGGTTTCACGGGGGTATTGGATGCTTAAAATTGACTTAGTTAACAATATATCTGTATTAAAAAGGTTAGCACTTTTACAATTTGTTTTATTTCTTTCATTAATATTAATTAGTTTTAAGTTAATTGCGAATATCATATATATTTATGAAGAAGGCTTTGTAAGAAATATAATAGTCGGGTTAGTTGGTTTAATTATATTAGTGTTTATCCATGAGTTAATACACGCTATTTGTTTTAAAATATTTAACCCAAAGGGAAAGGTTAAATATGGATATATGAAAGGCATGTTTTATGCAACGATGCCAAATGCTATTTTTACAAGAAAACAATTTTATATCATATTATTAGCACCTTTTGTTTTAATTAGTATAGGATTATTAATTGTATTATTATGGCTTCAAGTCACTTCTATTATTTATGTGTTTGCTTTTCATGGTGCAGCATGTATCGGTGATTTTTACATGGCGCAAGTGATATATAGTAATAAGCAGATGAATTATGTAGAAGATACTGAAGTAGGCATTAATTTATTCACGGATAATAAAGACGTTCAATCAACAAGTTAAAAAGATTTTTGATATAATATATAGGAATTTGGGCAACCAACTTCCTATTTTTTTGTAGAGGTGTATAGAATGGAACGGCGAATCATTCACATTGATATGGATGCTTTCTTTGCTCAAGTAGAAATAAGAGATAATCCAAAATTAAAAGGAAAACCAGTGATTATAGGTGGACGTGCTTCAGGTAGAGGGGTAGTTTCGACAGCTAGTTATGAAGCTCGTAAATTTGGTGTTCATTCAGCTATGCCCATGGCTCAAGCACATCAACTTTGTCCGGATGGTTATTATGTACGCCCAAGAATTAATTATTATCGAGAAGTGTCGAATGATATAATGGCAATATTTAAAAGTTATACAGATATTGTAGAACCGTTATCGTTAGATGAAGCTTATTTAGACGTAACTGAACTTGTGAGAAAAGACTTACCTGCGTCAACGATTGCACAATACATTCAACGAGATATTTATGATAAGACGCATCTTACTTCTTCAGCAGGTGTTTCTTATAATAAATTTTTAGCAAAGCTTGCTAGTGGTATGAATAAACCGAGTGGGCGTACGGTAATAGATTATGAGAATGTACATGATTTGTTGATGTCGTTGCCTATAGGAGATTTCGCGGGTATTGGAAAAGTAACCGAAGAAAAGATGAAATCATTGGGAATTAATAGTGGTAAAGATTTATATGCATATGACCAAATGGAATTGATTCAAATATTCGGTAAACGTGGTGTAAGCTTTTATAATAAAGTACGCGGTATTGATCATTCTCCAGTGAAACCAACACGTGTTAGAAAATCAATCGGTCGTGAAACAACTTTTGAAACAGATCAAAATGATGATGACTTTATACTCAATACAATTAGAAAGTTGAGTACTGAAGTTGCCTATAGAGCTGATAAACATGAACTAGCAGGGCGAACGATAACAGTTAAACTTAAAACACATAACTTTGAAACATTATCTAAACAAACAAGTAGTCATACACCAGTCTATGACGAAGTTGAAATATATAATATAGCATATGATTTATATAATTCATTAAAAGACCCCGAGACTTCTATACGTTTAGTAGGTGTATCAATCGGGAATTTAGTTTCGAGGACTTATCGCAATTTAACAATATATGATTTTATTTAAACCGATTTACTTGATATCATCATGTATCCTTAGTATTCTGAATATTGTTGAATGCGCGTTTCGACTACACGAGAAGTGGGTATTTATTAATACTTATAATAAGAAAGTAGAGATTGATATGAAATTTAAATTTTCAATTATTGCAATTACAGTATTATTAATCATTTTATTTATTAAAAGTTCTATTGAAACAGGTTCATTCGATATTATCAAATTACTAGGTATTATTGCAATAGCAATATTATTATTCTGGGTTGATAGAAAATTAGAAAGACCTGTTAATAAAGCGAGTTTAAAAAGAGACATAAAAAAAGAATTCCAACACAAAGAGTAAATAAAAAATAAAAGCTTCTAGGATGCGTCATGATATCCTGGAAGCTTTTTATTTATACATATTTTTATCGGTTAATGTTTTGCCGTAAATACTCAATACAGAATCTAAGTCTGGGTAATGTTTTAACAATCGATACGTAATAATCGCACATGCTTTAGCATCATTTAACGCATGGTGGTGACCTTTAAAATCAATATTATAATAATCCATCATTGGCGTAAGTCCATATCTATGATTGTTGACTGTTTTTCTAGCTAATATACATGAACAAAAATACGTTAATTCAGGAATTTCGATTTGGTGTTTAATGAGTGATTTAAACAATACAGTCATATCAAATTTAGCATTATGTGCTACAACTGGTAGTGTACCGATGAAATCCATCATATATGGAAACACGACATCGAAAGTAGGTGAATTTGTCACATCAGAAGGTTTAATTTTATGAATTTTAATATTTATATTTGAAAAATAATCTTCGGGATTCACTAATGTATAAAAAGTTTCTGTAATTTGATGATCAATTACTTTGACCATTCCAACAGAACAAATACTTTCCGGACTTCCATTTGCTGTTTCAAAATCAAGTGCTACAAATGAAGACATGCCATCACTTCCTTTAGAAAGTTATTATAAACATTTGTTGGAATAATGTAAATGATGATAGTTTGTGTTCACAATGAATAAAGACCATCCACCATGAGTAGCTCACGGAGATGGTCTTCATTTAAGTATTGTAAATTTATAAATTATTCAGCATCTTCATCGAAGTGACGAGAAGCTAAATCTTTTTCATAGATAAATAATGCGTTATTGTCTTCTTGAATTCTTTCTAAGTAGTCAATATGTGTTTCAAACATAGACTCTTCTTCAACTTGCTCATCTAAGAACCAGTTTAAGAATGAAATTGTAGCAAAGTCTTTTTCTTCTTTAGCAATTTCAGATAAATTATAGAATCGACGTGTAACATCTTGTTCTTGAGCTAATCCATCTTTAAATGTCTCTAATAAAGAACTGAATTCAGTCTTAGGTGCATCTAAAGCTGTGAAAATAGCTTTTTCACCACGATCGTTAATATAGTTATATATTTTCATACCATGGAAACGTTCTTCTTTAGCTTGTTGAATATAGAAGTTTGCAAATCCATCGTAACTCTTATCTGCACAATAAGCTGCCATTGCCATATATGCATGTGCTGCGTAAAATTCATGATTCAACTGATTGTTTAAAGCATCTAAAATATTTTTAGATAACATAGAAATCTTCCCTTCTATAATATTTTTAACTTACATTTTTATTATACAATAACAACAAAATGAAACCAACGATTTGATACAGTTAAACACTTTTTTTAAAGCTTTTGAACGTGGTATAATGATGTGACATAACAAGGAGGTAACGTATGAAGAAGTATGTTGCGAAAAATATAGCAAAGCTAGCTCGATATGCTAGTAGAAAAGTAGGTAAACAAGGTACGGATCTTCCGGGACAAATAGCTCGAAAAATAGACCCGCTTATTTTAAGAAAGTTAGCAAATGAAGTAGATGAAATCGTGATGATTAGTGGTACGAACGGTAAAACGACGACATCGAATTTAATAGGTTATACATTAAAGAAGAACAATATTGAAATTATACATAATACTGAAGGTGCCAATATGGCAGCAGGGATTACTTCAAGCTTTATTGTTCAATCTAATAAAAATACTAAAATTGCTGTTATAGAAATAGACGAGGGTTCTATACCAAGAGTGTTAAAAGAAATGACACCTTCTATGATGGTAGTGACAAACTTCTTTAGAGACCAAATGGATAGATTTGGTGAAATCGATACGATGGTAGATAATATCGCCAACTCAATCAAAGATAAAGGGATCAAACTATTACTGAATGCAGATGATCCTTTCGTAAGTCGATTGAAAATAGAAAGTGATGACATCGTATATTATGGTATGCAAAAAGGCATACACGACTTTGAACAAAGTACAATGGTTGAAAGTAAATATTGCCCTAATTGTGGTAGATTATTAAATTATAGTCATATTCATTACAATCAAATTGGTCATTATACGTGTGAATGTGGATTTAATAGAGCGACTCCACAATATGAAGTGACTGCATTTAAACAAGAACCATTTATACATGTAGGCTTAAATGATGCATATTTTGATATGAAGATTGCTGGTGATTTTAATGTATTTAATGTCATTGCAGCTTATTCAGTATTAAAAGAATTAGGTTTAAATGATCAATCTATTAAAGCTGGATTTGAAACATATACTTCTGATAATGGGCGTATGCAATACTATAGAAATAGTAAAAAAGAAGCACTTATTAACTTAGCTAAAAACCCTGCAGGTCTGAATGCAAGTTTATCTGTTGGTGAACAAATTGATGGAGAAAAAGTTTATTTAATCAGTTTGAATGATAACGGCGCAGATGGAAGAGATATTTCATGGATTTATGATGCAGACTTTGAAAAATTATCTAGACAGAATATCAAAACCATCATCTGTACAGGACAAAGAGCTGAAGAATTAGCATTAAGACTGAAATATGCTGAAGTTGAAGCGGAAGTTATTATAGAACATTCAATAGAAAAGGCAACGGTACTATCAATGACATACAGTCAATTTACAGTTGCAATTCCAAACTATACATCTTTATCACCAATGCATCGAACATTGAATAAAGCCTTCAAGGAGGAAGCATAATGTCAGCAATAAAAATATTTCATTTTATGCCAGATAAATTAAATTTATACGGCGATATTGGCAATATTATTGCACTGAAACAACGTGCGAAATGGCGTAATATAGAAGTAGAAGTAATAGATATAACAGATACTGATCAATTAAGTTTAGATGATTGTGACATTTTCTTTATTGGCGGTGGAAGTGATAGAGAACAAAGTTTAGCAACAGAACAATTAAAGAAAATTAAAACACAACTCAAAGATGCAATTGAAGACGGCATGCCAACCTTAACAATATGTGGAGGCTATCAATTTTTAGGATCTGAATATGTAACACCAGATGGAACAAGATTAGAAGGTTTAAACATTCTTGATATTTATACAGAATCTAAGAAAGACCGTCTAATAGGAGATATTGTCATTGAATCAGAAACATTTGGACAAATCGTCGGTTTTGAGAATCATGGAGGTAGAACATATCACGAATATCCTACATTAGGTAAAGTCGTTGATGGTTATGGTAACAATGATACAGATAAGAAAGAAGGTATCCATTATAAGAATTTATTAGGTACATATTTACATGGACCAATATTACCTAAAAACCATGAAATCACGGATTACTTATTAAAACAAGCATGTATCCGAAAAGGTATAACATTCGAACCAGAACAACTAGACAATACAGTTGAAGAAGCGGCAAAACAAGCTATTATAAAACGATTGTTAAAAGCAAAATAATAAAAGCGGCTGGGACATATTTTAATGTCCTAGCCGCTTTACTATGTTTTATCTTAGTTATTTTGTTAATCTTGAATATCTATCGTTTAAAATTTTATTAATCATGAGTATTTCATAAATAATGTGACTTTTTATTTGGTTTTCATCAAATTCATTCAGTCCTTTAACACTATTTTTTAATGTGGATGCTGCATTTTTTTGTTTTTTATATTCATTTGCTTTTATTAAATGTTCATAGGATTTAATGAAATTTGAGATTGCTGTGCGTTCTTTCACCGTAAAGACGATGTGCGTATTCTCTGGCAAATATACTAAGTTTAATAAATGTGCTTTTAGTAGTCGGTTAATGTGATATTTCATTTCGACTTTTCTAATGTGAGATTTAGATTCTTTCTTTGCTCTATGGTAATTGTATTCTTCTTTTTGGTATTTTATAAGTTGTTCAATTTTAGTAGCTTGTTGTTCCAATGCTGATACTTTTTTCATGGATAGGGTAGATTCATATTCACCTAATAAAAGTTCTTTAAGTCTAGCTATGTATATTTCCAATATACTTTGATCCATCTTATGATTGATGTCTTCTATTTGATTTATATATTTAGGTGGCAAAATAATGAAGTTGACGATGCCTGCTGTTGCAAGACCAATTGTAGTCGTCGCTAGACGTGACACGAAATTATATACAAATGCTTCATGGATAACAGGAACCATTGCGACAGCTGTAATGGCAGCTACCAACATACCATCAAATAATTTAAGCTTATAACATACTAAAATTGTTACGGTTGCTGCTAATGAATAACTTAAAGGTGATTCCCCAAAAAAGTATGTACTAATAACGGCTATAAATGCACCGAGTATAGAAGCAGGGAACCTCACAAATGCTTTCTTTAAGGATGCTTTAGCTGTAGGTTCAATTGTCACAATAGATGTGATAACCGCAAATATAGGATTTAAATTTAAAGACATACATATTAAACCTGTTAAAAATGTTGCTAATCCAGTTTTAATAATTCTTGCACCGATAATTCGAGATAACCAATTTTCTTTCATATTCAAAACTCCGAAATCATTTTTTTATAGTATAACATGCATTTTCTGATATAATGATAAACGACAAAAAAATTTAAAAGAAAGAACGGGATTTAAATGATAATTCAAAACAATGAAGAACTTGAAGGCCTAAAAGAAATAGGTAAAATTTGTGCAATAATTCGTGATGAGTTAAAAGAAGCAACTAAACCCGGAATTACAACTAAAGAATTAGATAACATCGCAAAGGAAAGATTTGAAGAGTTAGAAGCAGAATCAGCACCTATTGCAGAGTATGATTTTCCTGGTTACACATGTATAAGTGTAAATGAAGAGGTTGCACACGGTATACCTGGTAAACGTGTGATTAACGAAGGCGATCTTGTAAACATAGACGTTTCTGCTCGTAAAAATGGCTATTATGCAGATACAGGTATTTCATTTGTTGTTGGTAATGCAGATGATCCGAAAAAACAATTAGTAGTAGATGTAGCAGCTATGGCTTTTGAAGAAGCAATGAAGAAAGTTAAGCCAGGTGCTAAATTATCTCAAATTGGTAGAGCAGTAAATGCTACTGCACGTAAAAATGGCTTAAAAGTTATTAAAAACTTAACTGGACATGGTGTTGGACGTTCATTACATGATTCACCACAACATGTTATGAACTATTATGATCCATTAGAAAAACAATTGCTTAAAGAAGGTATGGTACTTGCAGTAGAACCATTTATCTCATCAAACGCAACAATCGTTAGCGACGGTAAAAATGATTGGGCATTTGAAACGAAAGATAAAAGTTTCGTCGCTCAAATTGAGCACACAATTGTTGTAACTAAAGAAGGACCATTATTATTAACTAAATTAGAAGACTAAAAATATAAGAGGAGTGGATAGAATTGATTAAACATACAAGATTCTATACTACTCCTTTTTATTTTTCTAAGACTAAGGTCCTATTGAAAATTCAATCCTAGGTCCATTTTTAGATTTGAAATAACATTTTATAATAGAGTCTAATATGACAGAAGTAGGTGATTCTATGTTTAATGTTGTTTCAGATCAATTAAAGCAATTAATTCTTGTTTCGTATTATGAAAGTTTAGATACATGTGCTAAACGCTTAGATGTTAAAATTAAAGCTATGAAACAGTACATCACGTATCTCGAAGAAAAACGTTGTCAATTAAGTAAATTAATTGATAAATATACTTTAGAATTAGACAATAAGTATATGGACAAGATAGAAGATTTTAAAATTAAATGTGCTAAGAAATTAGAAGATCATGATTTACAATGGTTACAAAAGGAAATTAATATGTTAGAAAGTGAATTAGCGAAAATTGACGAAGCTATGAAAAGTACTTTAGATAAAATTGCTGATACTATAGCTGAGCGTACGATGCTTACTCAGATGAATTCACTTCTCTAAAAAAGGAGTGGTATGTTGAAGAATAAATTTATATCAACTGAATTGTTGATCGTATTATCTGTATTGATTTTGTTATCAAACATTTACTATATTTTCTTTGAGAAAATAGGCTTATTACTCGTTGTTGTAATGGGTACGATATTTATATATATAGGATATTTATATTTTCATAAATTACGGGGATTAATTATATTTTGGATAGGCGCCATTTTAATGATTTATGCATTACTTTCTAATCCATACATGCTTGCCATTTTATTTTTATTCTTAGTATTTTTAGTTATTAGATATCTTCTATATCGTAAGAAACCATTAAGAGTAGAACATGTCGATCAAACATCAAATGAAAATATTAACGAATCATTTATAAAACAGCGATGGTTCTCCCCACAAAAGGCACCACACTATATTTATAAATGGGAAGATATACAAATTCAACAAGCAATTGGAGATATTGAATTAGATTTATCTTTAGCTGCTAATTTATCTGAGCATAATGTTATTGTCGTGAGACAATATATTGGAAAGACACAAGTTATAGTGCCATATAATTACCATGTACATGTACATATAACTGCTTTATATGGCAGATTATATATGAATGATCAAGTGTACAGAGTGAAAAATGAAACAGTACATTATGAGGAAAATAGTCATAAAAATTCTTTTAAAGTTAATATATTCTTCTCAACATTTATGGGAGATGTTGAGGTGATTTATCGATGAATAACTACACGAGAATTATAGGGTCAATGCTTATTCTTGTTTATACAATTGTCGGCATTTTATTTTTCTTAGACCGAATTTTTATTAATATTATATATTTTCAAGGTTTATTTTACACTCAAATATTAGGTGTACCAGCATTTCTGTTTATCAATATTGTAGTGATTTTACTATGTATCATAATAGGGACAGCAGTAGCTTACAAAATTAATCAACAGCATCATTGGATTAAAGAACAAATCGAAAGATCTTTTCAAGGAGAAATGTTAGGTGTGAATCACCATGAAATTGATTTGCACAAAGAAACATTAGAAATTTATCAAACATTAATTCCTTTGCACGAAGAACTATACACGTTGAGATTAAAGTCTCAACAAATTATTAATGAATCGTATCAAATGCAAGATCCCGTCGTTAAAAAAATCATAGAAGATGAGCGACAAAGATTAGCAAGAGAATTACATGACTCAGTAAGTCAGCAATTATTTGCGGCAAGTATGATGTTATCTGCAATTAAATCATCAGAATTAAAAGAGCCATTAGCTAAACAAGTAGACTTATTAGAAAAAATGATACAAGATTCGCAATTAGAAATGCGTGCTTTATTATTACATTTAAGACCTTTAGGATTAAAAAATAAATCTCTTGGTGAAGGTATTAAAGATTTAGTAGTCGACTTGAAACAAAAAATACCAATGAAAGTTGTTTATGATATAGAAGATATAGAAATAGCCAAAGGTACGGAAGACCATCTATTCCGTATAACTCAAGAAGCCATATCTAATACGTTACGTCATTCTAAAGGTACAAAAGTTTCAATAGAGTTAATAGATACGAATGATTATGTTATATTACGTATACAAGATGACGGTGTAGGTTTTGACACATCTAAAAGAGATCCACAGAGTTATGGGCTAAATACTATGAACGAACGAGCATTAGAAATTGGAGCCACTCTCAATATTATTTCAATGCCTGAATCGGGAACGCGTATTGAAGTTAAGGTACCAAATAATAAGGAGGAACAATATGACAATTAGAGTATTATTTGTAGATGATCATGAAATGGTTCGAATCGGAATTTCTAGTTATTTATCTACACAAGAAGATATTTCCGTCATAGGAGAAGCAGCATCAGGAAGAGAAGGTATTGAAAAAGCTGAAGAATTAGAACCCGATGTCATTTTAATGGATTTAGTGATGGATGATATGAATGGTATAGAAGCAACACAACATATAAAAAAGCATCAACCAAGTGTTAAAATCGTCATGTTAACAAGTTTCATTGAAGATAATGAAGTCTACCAAGCCTTAGATGCAGGTGTTGATAGTTATATATTAAAGACGACTTCTGCAGATGATATCGCAAATGCGATACGTAAGACGTACAACAAAGAGTCTATTTTTGAACCAGAAGTACTTGTAAAAATGAGAAATAGAATGAACCAGAAAGCTGAATTATTCGAAATGTTGACTGAACGTGAAATGGAAATATTATTATTAATCGCTAAAGGTTATTCAAACCAAGAAATAGCAAGTGCTTCACATATTACGATTAAGACAGTTAAAACGCACGTTAGTAATATATTAAGTAAATTAGAAGTACAAGATAGAACACAGGCTGTTATATACGCCTTTCAACATAATTTAATATCATAATAAAAGAAGTTGAGCTTCCAGAAAGGAGCTCAACTTCTTTTATTTAGTAAATTCATATCCATTTTGTATAACTTCTAAATCACCATTATGTGGATCAATAACGAGTCCATGTATCGGAACAGATTGATCAAATAATGGATGGTTATATACTTTTTGTATATTTGTTTGAACATTTTCAGTTACATCATCAAATCCTCTTAAGAATTGATGAATATTAATACCTGAATGTTCGATTGTGTTAAGTGTATCATCTGTGATACCACGACTTTTCATAGTATCTATTACTGAATCAACATCTAAATTCCCCATTCCACAGTCTTTATGACCCATGATAATGATTTCTTCAGCACCAAGTGCATAAATCGCTACTAATAAACTTCGCATTGTAGAACCATATGGATGAGAAATTGTTGCGCCAGCATTTTTAACAACTTTGATATCGCCATTTTTAAAGCCTAATGCACGCGTAGAAAGTTCTGTTAATCGTGTATCCATACACGTGAGCAATACTGCTTTAGCGTTAGGTGTCTTTGTTGTTATAAGATTTTCATATTCCTTATTTTCTATAAAAGCTGCATTATATTCTAAAATATCATTCAATAGAGGCATTAGTCATATCACCGTTTTCTGTTAAGTTATTAAATGCTTGTTCTTCTAGTGATCCATTTTTAAGCATTTTCTTCTGATGTAGTACTGCGTTTATTTCTGCACCGATGATAATAATTAATCCTGTTAAGAATAACCAAATCATGAGTACGATAATACCTCCGATACTACCATATGTTTTAGAGTAGTTAGCGAAATTATTAACATATACACCAAATAATGCACTTGAACCTAACCATGCAATTGTTGTAAAAGTTGCACCAGGAACAACTGATAATAATTTAATTTTGATGTTTGGTGCAAGTGTATAAAGTGTGATAAATACGATAAATGTCACAATTAATGGTAGTACGACTTTAATTAAACTAAATATCCAACGTAATTCAGATTCTAATCCTAAAGGACCAAATAATAAATTGCCGATTTGTTGACCAAATATAGGTAGTGCTATTGCAATACCGAATACAACAACCATAATAACTGTGAAGAAGACACTCATGATTTTAAGAATGATAGCATTTCTTCCATCTTCAACATCATAAGCGACATTAAATGCGTTCATTAAAGCAGTCATACCATTTGATGCAGACCATAATGCTGCGATTAAACCGAATGAGAATAAGCCACCACTAGCATTATTCATAACGTCATCAATTATGCCAGTAATTAAGTTTGCCGTATCACCAGGTGCATTCTCTGATATCATATTTGTAATTGTATCAGGATTGACTTGGAATAGCGGTATCAACGTTAACACAAATATTAGAGTAGGGAATAACGCAAGTAAGAAGTAATATGAAAGCTGTGCTGCAAGTCCTGTAGCATTATCCTTACCGATTCTGTAAATTAAAGTTGATAAAATATTACCGTCTTTCGTAAATTTAGCTGGCTTATTAATCTTTGAAACATAAAATATTTGGTTATCTTTCTTTGGTGTCTTAGATTCAAATTTTTGTGGTGGAATATAATATTCTTTCTTAATAGACTTTTTTTGTTCGTCTTTAAAGTTTTTAGCTTGTTCTAAAAATTTTGAGCTCGATTTATCATTTCCCATATAAATTCTCCTAATTTAATATGATGTTAAAAAAGACTAGGTTAGATGAATAAGCCTAGTCTTTAATATAAATTATGAATGGTTTGAACCTGAGATTTGTCTTTGATTCTTTTTCTCAATGAATGTATCTTTAGCATCCATAATTGATTGTTCTAATTCTGGATTTTTACGACGAATTTCTTCGATTACATCTTTCCAGTATAGAACTTCATCTTTAATTTGATCTAATTTAGAAGGTTCTCTTGAAGTGTTGCCTTCTTTAATGTTTTGCACTTGGTTTGATAACGATTGGCGAGTGTTTTTATCAGCTAATGCAATAATTGCGCCAATTGTACCACCTATTAAAATAGCAGGAACTAATTTGTTTTGCATAATGTTTTTCCCCTTTCAAGAATATAACTTTAAATTAACATTGACCTACATATCATATCACATATGGATCTCAAATTAGAGAATATAGGCGTTAATAAATGTTATAAATATCACTAATGTTGTTTATTCCCATAAATTTAGAGATATAAACACAATTGTAGTTTATAATAGTGCATTAGACAATAGCTTTTCAAAAGGCATAATATCTAAATTTCTGCCTATTTTAATTTTAAAATGTCCAGCTCTCGTCCATAATGTGATTTCACCGTTTAAATCAAGTAGTTTACCAGCATTCTCAGTAGACCATATCAGTATAATGTTATAAGGTATAGAGTAAGTTTCTATTTTCTTACCGGTGATACCTTGCATATCTCGAATGATAATTCGTTTGTTTGTAAATACGGCAGTATCTCTGAACGTCTTAAAAGCACTATATGCTTCTTCGCCATCAACGAGATATTGCGAAATATTATCTGGAACTGCAACTTGTTCGAAAAGCGTCCATGAAAGTATATCTTGAACAGCCACTAGAATCACTCCTCACCTTATAATTCATGTTTATTGTATAAAATATTTATATAAATTGTAAAGTGAATATATAAGTTTGATAGTTTTAATTATAATTACTTTTTGCTAAACTAAATTTTGAAAGGATGATAAAAAATATGACTGAATCAATAGAACAAATGGTAGATGATTTAAAAGGCAAGCTTCGATTAGTAAATACAAGTGTATTGAATAAAGATGCAATACCTGAAGAAAAGAAAGAAGAATTGAAAGAAATACATACTATGGTCATGTCTAGAAAAAACATTTCAGCTAGTGAAATGACAGCTATTACACAAGCTTTAGGTGACCTTAGAAAATAAACAAAGGTGGTTAAACAAATGGGTTATGAAAAACAGCTTCAAAAATATGCAGAGTTATTAGTTAAAGTTGGTTTGAATGTTCAGGAAAAAGAACCTGTATATATTCAAGCTTCAATTGATGCAAGTGAATTTGTACATTTAGTTGTTGAGGAAGCATACAAAATAGGGGCAGAAGACGTAAAAGTTAGTTACAAAGATGATAGAATTGCACAGCTTAAATATCAATATGAACCTGAAGCATTTTTTGAGAATGTTAAACAATATGATATTGATGAAAAAATGGATTATTTAGATAGAAAAGCAGCGTTCTTATCAATTGTTTCATCTAGTCCAGATAGTTTGAAAGATGCAGATCCTAATAAAATTCGCAAAGCTATGGCAGCAAACGGGAAAGCATTTAAAGACTATATGGTTGCTGTTCAAAGTGATCGCATGAGCTGGTGTGTAGCTTCATATCCATCAGTAGGTTGGGCTAAAATGATGTTCCCTGAATTAAGTGATGATGAAGCGGTCAATAAATTACTTGAAACAATTTTAAAAACAGTACGAGTTGATCAAGAAGACCCAGTGAAAGCTTGGGAAGAACATGATCACTTATTACATGAAAAAGCGGATTATTTAAATAACAAAAAATATAAAGCATTGCATTACAAATCAGAAGGTACTGACTTAACAATTGAATTACCAAACGGTCAATATTGGTCTGGTGCTAGTTCTGTAAACTCAAAAGGCAACAGCTTTGTAGCGAATATGCCTACTGAAGAAGTATTTACTGCACCACATAAAAATGGTGTTAATGGAACAGTAAGTAATACATTACCTTTAAGTTATTCTGGTAATATTATTGATGACTTTACTTTAACATTTAAAGATGGTGAAGTAGTAGACTATAAAGCCGGTGTTGGTGAAGAAATTTTGAAATCGATTCTAGAAACAGATGAAGGTTCAAAACGACTTGGTGAGGTAGCATTAGTACCTGTTGATTCACCAATTTCTAACATGAACACGTTATTCTATAATACACTATTTGATGAAAATGCTTCTTGTCATATTGCATTAGGTTCAGCATATGCATTTTGTATTGAAGGTGGTAAAGATATGTCAGCTGAACAATTAGCTGAAAATGGTTTAAATGATTCAACAACACATGTTGACTTTATGATTGGTAGCAAAGATTTAGCAATTGATGGCATTTTAGAAAATGGTGAAAAAGAACCAGTATTTAGAGATGGTAATTGGGCATTTTAAAAGATAGCCATTTAAGAATACATCATGTATAATAAAGATAAATAAAGTCTTTATAGCCATTCAAAGGAGGGGATATCATGAGTACACCAATGGAATGGAGTGTAATGATCGCATTTGTGTTCGCAATTTTTACATTTGGCGGAGCATTAATGATGTATCTTATTCAAACATTCGATAGTAGAGAGTCTGTACGAATTGATACTGCTGAAGAAGCACTAGAGAAGAAAGTCTTTGATGATGAGGAACATTATCATTAATAAGAATGAATAGCCAGGGAAACCTGGCTATTTTTTTCAATAAAAATAAGCAAAATCGAACGGGGTTATAATATGAAAACGAAGAAACCAATGAAAGAATCAAGAAGTGTCAAATCCATTCAAATATTTCCAGAGGACACAAATCACCACAATACGATGTTCGGTGGTAAATTAATGGCGGAAATTGATGAAATCGCAGCAATCGCAGCGATGAGACATAGTGGGAATTCAGTTGTAACAGCATCTACGGATTCAGTAGACTTCTTACAACCAATCGGAACGGGTGAAGTGATATCGTTAGTATCATTTGTCACTTATGCAGGTAAATCATCTATGGAGATTTGTGTAAAAGTCATTAGTGAAGACAATATTAATCAAAAGAAACATTTAGCAGCGTATAGCTTTTTAACATTTGTTGCTTTAGATAAAGAAGGGAATAAAGCAGAAGTTCCAGCAATTTATCCTGAAACAGATGATGAAAAATGGTTCTATGAAAGTGCACAAGATAGAGTGAAATTACGCCAAGAAAGAAGAAAAGAAAGCAAGAAAACATTAGACTTCATGTCTACAAAACTGTATATCTAATTAAAAAAAGGGCTAGGACAACAATCGTTATACTAGCCCTTTATATTATTGATTCATTCTTAATTCGTTTGCTTTAAAGTCAACATCTTTATAATACATATCTTTTACGAGTAAATTTGGACCTAAACATCTCACTTTAGGGCAGTGACAGTTAAGTGATTTTGCTAAAGATGAATTCATCCATGTTTGATAAACATCTTCAAGTTTATCTTGTTTAATATTTGCGATAGATCCCGTTTCATCGCCGAAGTCTGTAACGATTACATCTCCAGAAAATACATTTACGTTTAATCTGCTTCTTCCATCTGGATCATTTCTTAAACTTACATTTTTAGATGATTTTAATCTAGATAATAAGTTCTGGTCTGATTCATTCATGAAACAAGGGTAAAAAGGTAACGTACCAAATAACATCCATGTATCTTCATCTCTAAAGTCTAAAATTTCATGAATAGTATCTTTCATTTCATCTAAACTCATAATATTTAACTGACTCGCAAAGTCAGAAGGGTACATAGGATGTATTTCATGACGACTACATTTCATATCATGAACAATTTCATTATGGATTTTTTGTAAATAAGGTTTAGTACTTTTATTTAACATCGTTTCAGCAGATACAAACATGCCTTGTTCTGATAGTGTGGCAGAGTTTTGAATCATTTGTTCATATAGTCGATATCTTGCTTTTAAAGGTGGTTTCTTGTCCATTACATGGAAACCAACTTCACTGAACTCATCGATTGTTCCCCAGTTGTGTGAAATGTGCATAACATCAATATACTCAGCAATTTCCAAATAACGATCAAGTGGTAGAGTTAAATTAGAATTCATTTGCGTATAAATGCCTCTTTTGTGCGCATATTTTAATAAAGGAACGACAGTTTCTCGAATTGATTTTTTACTGAACATTGGTTCTCCGCCAGTAATTGAGATTGTTTTTAAGTGAGGAACTTCATCAAGTCTCTTTAAAATTAAATCCATCGGTAACGTGTCAGGGTCTCGTAATTGTAACGTATAACCTACTGCACAATGAGCACAACGCATATTACAGAGTGTAGTCGTTGTAAATTCTATATTACTCAGTTGTAATGAACCATGTTCATCTATGTCGTTATAGGCTTCCCACGGGTCGTTTTTTATTGAAATAGGACTTTTCAAGTCGTATATCATGATATATCCTTCTTTCTGAATTTTTTCCTATCTATGAGCGTAACACTTGTTATCAAATTTTCCAATACTGATTTATGATTGTTTTTATACTTGTTATCATTCATAATAATATTATTAAAAATAAAGGAGTATTAAAATGAGTAAAAAAACATCACTTAATGAAATCAAACAAAGGTTATCAGACTTTTTAGATGAAATGGAAGCAATGAATCCTGAAGATATGGAAGTATCTGATGTAGATGAATGGATTGCTTTGCTTGATGAACTTGAGAAAAAAGTTCAAGCTATGCATGATTAATGGTGAGCATAGATGAATGTTTCAGTAAAAGTAGGACAGAAGTTTCCTTTAACAATCAAACGATTAGGTATTAATGGTGAAGGTATTGGTTATTATAAAAAGAAGATAACATTTGTAGAAGGTTTATTGCCGGGAGAAGTTGGACTTGTCCAAGTCGTAAAAGCGAAACCAAACTTTATCGAAGCGAAAGTAGTCAAAATACGTGAACGTAGTAAAGAAAGGGTTAAACCTAAATGTAAAGTTTATGATATTTGTGGTGGATGCCAACTGCAACATTTAAATTATGATGCGCAACTTGTATTTAAATCACAAATTGTAAAAGATGCGTTAACTAAATATGCGAAAAATATCCCAACAAAAATTGTAAAACCTACAATCGGTATGGATAACCCTTGGGGATACCGTAATAAAAATCAATTTCCTGTTCAGAAGAAAGGAAATCAACTCATTGCAGGCCTTTATGAAAAAGACAGTCATCAATTAATTGATATTAAAAAATGTCCAGTTCAAGACAAACGTACGATTCAAGTTACGAATGAGCTGAGAAATATTTTGATGAATTTACAAGTTAAAGTATCTAGAAATCCAAATAAAGAACAAGGGCTAAGATATATTGTTACGAGAGTAGCAAAGCATAGTCAACAGATACAAGTTACATTAGTTTGTACGGACGATCAATTGAAGTATAATCAGTCTCTTATTGATCAAATCATGAATTTGTCTTTCGTGGAAAGTTTATCCATCAATATTAATAAAGAGAAGACATCACGAGTACTAGGCAGCCAAACAATTCATGTAAGTGGTAAAAAACAAATTACAGAAACGCTTGGTCAATACTATTATGATTTATCGCCAGATTCATTTTTCCAATTAAACCCGGAACAAGCTACAAAAATGTACGGTGAAATTGAAGCTCAAGCGAATTTAACAGGTAATGAATCAGTTGTAGATGCATTTTGCGGAACAGGTACAATAGGTATTTGGCTTTCTAAAAATGCGAAAGAAGTAAGAGGTATGGATATCATTAAAGAAGGTATTGATGACGCTAAGAGAAATGCTGAACTCAATAATCGTCATAATGTACACTATGAAGTTGGTGATGCATATAAAGTTATGGATAAATGGATTAAAGAAGGCTTTAAACCAGACGTGATAACAGTTGATCCGCCAAGAACTGGATTAGGTATTAAAGCTGTTGAACTTATTAAATCCGTTCATCCAAAAACATTTGTGTACACAAGTTGTAATCCATCAACTTTAGCGAAAGATTTAGCACACTTATCTAAAAAATACAAAGTCGTAAGCATGCAACCTATTGATATGTTTCCACAAACAGCACAAGTAGAAGTCGTAGCAAAATTAGTTGCAAAATAAGTTTAAAACCTTTCAAAAGTGGTATATAGATATTAGATATACTATGAAAGGAAGAGATTGATATTATGAGTAAAAAAGTAGCAGCAGTTGTAACAGATTTATTCGAGGACGTTGAATTAACAAGTCCACAAAAAGCATTAACTGACGCTGGACATGAAGTTGTGATTATTGGTGAAGAAAAAGGTAAAGAAATCACTGGTAAAAAAGGCGAAAAAGTTACAGTAGAAGTTGGTATTGATGAAGCAAATGCTGCAGATTATGATGCAGTCTTAATTCCTGGCGGATTTTCACCAGATTTATTACGTGGAGATGAACAAGGACGTTTTGGCGAATTTGTTAAACATTTCGTACAAAATGAAAAACCTTCATTTGCAATTTGCCACGGACCTCAATTATTAATTGATACAGATTTATTAAATGGCAGAACTGTTACTAGTTTCTTGTCAGTTAGAAAAGACTTACAAAATGCAGGTGCAAAAGTCGTTGACGAATCTGTAGTCGTTGACAATGGCATCGTCACAAGTCGAACTCCAGACGACTTAGAAGACTTTAACCGTGAATCACTTGCATTGCTTCAATAGATGCTTTGATGAGCCACTCACTTTTATAGTGAGTGGTTTTTTTGCGTAGGCTATTATATAATTTTTTTATAATATATAAGGAGCGTGGTTTATGGAAAGTAAGCATGATACAAAGTATTTTCAGTCATTAATAGGGCGCGCTGAATTAACCGAAAATGTTTTGAAATCAATCCAAAATAAATCAAGTGGAAACGATGGCGAAAATTATTTTAATGCTATTTTAGATTGTGATACGGATATAATATATTTGAATGACTTTCAATTTACATACAATAGTCAAGTTCAAATAGATACAATCGTCATCGATGATCAAGCAATATATTTATTCGAGATAAAGAATTATAAAGGCATTTATTATTTAGAAGACACGTTGTTAAAAAATAATTTTGGAAGTTCATTTACCTCACCGTTCATACAAATGGAACGAGCTAGAAATGAATTTAGTAAACTATGTCGCTATATAGAAATTGGTAAACCTGTTATTTCTAAATTAGTCTTTACCAATCCTTACTTTAACTTTAAAAATAGAAACCTCTTAAAAGATCAAGTTATCTTACCCTCAGAATTAGGCTCCATTACACAACTTTTTAAAAATCAAAATCAATCAGAAAATATAAGAATTAAACAGAAACTATTAACTGTAAGAAATTCATTTGATTCACAATACAATAAAGGTGTGACAATACCGTTTGAACAAATCAAACCAGGTATCAAATGCCCTAGATGTCATCGCATGTTCACAGTGAAAATTGATCAAGACAAACAGAAATGTACATGCCAATATTGTGAGTCTGTCATGGATAAAAAGTATCTTTATGAATATAATTTGCAAGAACTGTATTATTTAAAACAAGAGCCATTCACTATCACCGAAGCAGTATGGTGGTTAGGAGGGAATAGTAAAACAATTAGACGAATTTGTGATAAATGTTTCTTAAGTAAAGGTGCTAGAAATAAAAAATACTATTTAAGCTAATGATATGAAGTTTAATGTAAGGTCGTTAGGGACAGAATTCCGAGAAATGTCCGTAACACCCCCTAACAACTTCCATCACAATCTATACAATTCCACATCTCAGCGCGCTATTTTAAAAATTTTATTGAAAATACTTAAATTTAACCTAATACAAAAAGCAGTGAAGTTCGGCATAAACTTCACTGCTTCTTTATTTTGATTAGAAGAATCTTCTTATTAGTGTTTTGAGTGGTGGCATTTTTTCAAGTCTGTTTTCTTCTAATGCTGTTCTAATTTCGAATTTTGCATATCCTTTTGCTTCGTCCCATATTATTTTACCTGGTAATGGGGCAGCATCTGGATCTACTTTTACGTTTACAACTACAGGTTTATTTGCATTTTTAGCTTTTTCAAGGGTAGGGGCGATATCTTCTACATCTACGACATTATAGCCTATACCGCCACAGCTATCTGCAAATTTAGCGAAGTCGATATCGCCTAAATCAATAGCGTATTCTAACTCACCAGCTGCTTGTTGTTCGTATTTTATGAATGCTAATTCTTGGTTATTCAGTACGACGACGATAATAGGTAGTTTATATTGTACCGCTGTAACGAAGTCTTGCATAACCATTGCAAATCCACCGTCACCAGTGATAGCAATCGCTTGTTTATCTGGATTTGCGACTTTACTTGCAATCGCTCCTGGTAATGCACAGCCCATCGTACCTAACCAAGATGACGTGATAAATTTGTGATTATGACCGAGTTGTAAATATCGTGTACTCCATACTGTTGAAGTACCGACATCAACTGAAAATACTGTGTCATCTGTTGAAATTTTTTCGATTTCAGACATTAATAATTCTGGTCTGATTGGTTTGCTGTCATTATTTCTATCTTCTTCTAACCATCTGTTCCATGCTTTCATATTTTCTTGACATGCTTTTAAGAATTTACGACCAGTTACTTTTTCAGATGCTTCTGTTAAAGCAGCTAATACATTTTTTGTATCGCCTATTAAGCCGACATCGACATTAAAACGTTTGCCAATATTTGTTTGATTAATATCAATTTGTATACATGGTATATCTTTATCAGGTAAATAATCTACATATGGATAATTCGTACCAACTAAAATTAATAAATCAGCATCTTTAGACGCTTCAAATGCTGGTTTAGTACCAATTTTACCTAAGTTACCCATGAAATTAGGATGTTTATCCGGTATGATACCTTTTGCAGGTAATGTAATTAAACCAGGTGCATCGATATGATCTAAGAAATTAAGTAATTCGTCTTTGGCATCTTTAGCACCAACACCAGTAAGGACGACCGGTTTTTCACTTTTATTTATAAGTTCTGCAGCTTTTTTAACATCTTCATCTTTAGCGTAAGTTACTGCATTTTCAAATTTATAAGTTTCTCTTGGGACATTGTCTTCAATTTTCTCACCTAGAACATCACTTGGAATCGTTAATACTGCAACACCTTTTTTAGCATATGCAGTTTTGATAGCTTCATCTACAATTTCATGTACATTTTCAGCTGATTCTAATTGTTTATTATAAACGGCTACATCTTCGAAAAGGGCTGTTAAATTAACTTCTTGGAAGAATTTCGTACCCAATAATTTCGAATCTGTTTGACCTGCTAAAACGAGCATAGGGACATTATCCATTTTAGCGTCATACATACCATTTAACATATGTATTGCGCCCGGACCACCAATACTTAATGCCACTGCTATCTTGCCTGTTAATTTGGCATAACTACTAGCAGCTAAAGTTGCAACTTCTTCATGTCTTACATCATAGAATTTAATGTTATCTTCTTCTGTTTTAAGTGCATCTACGACTTTATCTATTGAATCACCAGGTATGCCATATACGTGGTCAATTTGCCAATTCTTTAACATTTGTACGAGTGCTTTGTTTGCTTTAATTTTTGCCATATAAAATTCCTCCTTATCGTTATCTATACCCAAATACGCTAAAAGTTATACTTATAAATAAGACTCAGGACTGATTTTGTTGTTTTTCAGTAAAAAGAAGTGTTTAAATTCATGATTACAAGCTATAATGATGTAAGAAATATGAATAAGGGAGAATACAGATGGGGCTATTTAAGAATAAGAAGAATGAAATACCACAACCTAATTCAGAAGAAGTTCAATATAGAAGATATCAACATTATTATCAAGAACCTGTACAGCCGAGAAAGAGGAAAAGAATTTCAAAGCTATTTGGTCTTGTAACAATACTTATTATACTTGCGATTGTTTTTTATTTAGCAGTTATGTATATGTGGTCAAGAACATCTGATGTTGATGATTTAGTTAAAATTGAAGATAAACAATCTTATGTTCAAGTTGAAGATATGCCTGATTATACTAAAAATGCTTTTGTAGCAGTTGAAGATAAACGATTTTATGATCATGATGGAATTGACTTAAGAGGTGTATCACGTGCGCTTGCTGTAAGTTTGAAAAATGGAGAACTTACGCAAGGTGGTAGTACGATTACACAACAAGTCGTTAAAAACTATTTCTATACGAATGAAACGCAACTGACAAGAAAAGTGAAAGAGATGTTTGTGGCGAAACGTGTTGAAGATAAGTATAGTAAGAATGATATTTTGAGTTATTATGTCAATAATATCTATTTCGGTCAAAATAATTATACGATTGAAGAAGCGGCAAATTACTACTTCGGTGCGACAGTCGATAAAAATAATCCAAACCTTCCTCAAGTAACTGTATTACAAAGTGCAATTTTAGCTAGTGTCGTAAATGCACCATCCAATTTCGATATTAATAATATTAGTGATAGTTATATGACACGTATCAAAACAACACTTGAAAAAATGAAACAACAGAATTATATTACTGAATCAGAGTATACTGAAGCTATAAATGAATTAAATCAATAATAAACACACTGAGTTAAGAGATTAAACTTTTAAACTCAGTGTGTTTTATTGTATCCTATATATATGTGTGGAGGGATGTAAAATGCTTAAAATAACTAAACTTGAAGTACAAAAGAAAAACAAAGAACGTTTAAATTTATTTATTAATAATGAATTTGAAATGGGTATTGATCAAGCAACATACATCTACTTTAATTTAAGAAAAGATTTAGAAATTACAAAAAGTAAGTTACAAGAAATTAAGGACTACGATCAATATAGACAGGCACTTAATCAAGCGATTGTCTATTTATCACATAAAAAGCGTACGAAATATGAAGTAGAAAAATATTTAACAGACAAAGAATATGGCAGTGGCTTAATTGATAGAGTGATAGAATATTGTCAATCTAATAAATACATAGACCATAAAGATTATATTGAAAGTTTAAAAAACACCATTTTAAAAACAACGGATAAAGGTCCTGATCATTTTGAAAGAGTTGCTAAAGAAAAAGGTATAGAACAAGATTTAGTATACGAATTCAAAGAAAAGTTTGAAATGGAAATGGCGGAAGATCGCATTCCGAATATCGCCAAAAAGATTATGCAAAAAAAGAAAGAACCTCCTAACCGTTTAAAGCAAACGATTGTCCAAACACTTCAACAAAGAGGCTATGCTTTTTCATTAATCAATGAACATCTAACAGATTTGAATATTGAACCGACATCTGATGATGTTGAAAATATTTTGATGAAAGATTTGGAAAAGGTATATAATAAATATCAAAAGAAATATAATGGATATGAACTTAAGTCACATGTTATTCAAGCACTCGTAAGAAAAGGGTATACATTTGAAATGATTAATGACAAATTAGTAGAAAGTGGTATTGTAGATGAATAATGATAAAAAATTTGTTGAAATGACAGAATATGAACTTAAAAACGCAATTGCTGAATATCGCGAAAAGATGAGAAAATCAGAAATGAGGGGTATACTAAATGAATATGAAGTATATAAGAGAAAAGCGCTCATAGCAGAAAGTTACCTTGTCGACACTTCAAAAATAGAAGTAGGTAAAGTATATGGCTTAATAGGTGACACACCTAGTTACTTTAAAGTAGAACGCATTAATGGTGTATTTGCTTGGGGATTTAGATTAAAAGGATCAAAAATTGAAGAAGGCATTCCTGTAAGTCTTCTACAACTATAATGGTGGTGCAGAATGACACAGCAAATATTACTAAGAGTTGTTAACGCAACTAAATATTATTATATAAGTAAAGAACAGAATAAATTTAAATCATTATTTAAGTTAAAGCACCTTAATAAAGACATTGTACTTAAAAATGTTACCGTGCATCTTTATAGAGGCGAAGTGCTAGGCATTATCGGCGATGATCAGTCTGGTAAAGAAATGATCAGTAAATTAATGATTAAAGAAGTTGCACCTAATTTAGGTAAAGTAACAAACCATGCCCAAACATTTTTAGCGGATGTTAGACATAAAGCTGATGATCATCAAACATTAAATGAAATGATTATTCGTACTTTGAGTTTATCCGGTGTAGAAATTAGAGACATTACGACGATTCAAAGACAAATATTAAGCTTTGCTAAATTATCGGATAAAGCTTCAAAGACGTGCCAAGATATTAATGAAGCGGAATATGCTCAGTTGTTAGTTAGTATAGCTAAATATATGAGACCGACTGTTGCAATTTTTACTAACATCATTCAATACTTAGACGAATCATTTCAAAAGAAGTTCCATGAATTTTTAAATGAACAAAAAGAATATGATCGTGCAGCTGTCGTAATTGATGACCATATACACTCAATTGAGAAGATGAGTAACTATCTTATCTGGTTAACTTATGGACAAGTTAGAAAAGAAGGCACCGTTAAAGAAGTGCTAAGTCACTACCGAGAATACCATAAGAAATATAATCAAATTCAAGATAAAGACCAAAAAGAACTTTACGATCTTAAATGGAGGATGGCTCAACAAGAACTTCCTATAGCGCATGGCGAAGGTTATAAAAGAATGCGTAAATATCAATACGGTAGAGTGCCGAAATCTGTTGAGAAAATGATATTTTATGGCTTTACGTTTATCTTTGGTGCTACATTAGCAGCGCTATTTATGTTTATAGGTGTCGGGAGTTCTCCTACAGAAAAAGAAGTTACATCAAAACAGGTCATCACAACAAATAGTGAACCTAAATACATAGATAAGTCAGCTTATGTCCTATCGCTGAAACATGATACAGAACTCACACCTTCGTCCAAAAGCTCAAAGTTGAAATTACCTCAATATAGTTTTGTAGATGTAACAGGTGAAAATCAATCTAATTATAGACTTGAAGTAGATGACAAGACTTATATCTCTAAGAAGAATAACTTGTACTTTTTCAATCCGGCAGGACTATATGAAGACGTTGATTGGTCAGATTTAGAAGATTATGTTGATGATAGTTATTTAAATTATATTGATTTTTATAACAGTTTTATGCATAAATCACATAAGAAAGTTTCCGAAACGATCACAGCTGATAAAGCAAACCGATTTAATGAACAAATGGAAGGCCAAAAAGTACATATGGTTTTCGACAGTGATAATCAACTAACTGGTTTTACATTTGATATGAAAAACAAAGCTAAATTAGTTAAGAAATATAATATTACAAGTGACAATTGGGTTGTTAAATCAAGAGACGGTTTTATGATAACAGACTTAGCAGAAAACAAATGGATTTTTATACAATTATAGGAGGTCAATATGAACGAATTATTTGAACAACATATTAAACATTTTCCACATATGCTTAAATATTGCTTCTATGAAGTTAAAACTCATTATAAATATTATGTTTCTGCTTTTGCTATCATGTTAGTATTATTGATTTTCACATATTTAAAGTTATGGTTTACTGATGCGATAGATGTACAACAATCAACGTCTTATTATAAGTTGATTGGCTTTTTCGCTTACATGTGGGTCTTTTTATCACTTTTTAATTCTGAAAAGACAGTCAGAAAACAAGGGGCACTTTATAATAGATTATCAGTACCGTACTATGTTGGTGCTTCTTCACAAGTATTTTTAACGATGATCATATTCTTGATTGTTGTAACGCTTACTGGGATTGTTTCAACATTTTCGACATCAAATTTAATCGAAATTAACCATTTAGGATTTTTCTATTATTTAGTGATGGCATACATATTACTTGTACCAGTAGCATCGATTATTGGCGTGTTTGGTAAATATGTCTATTCAGCTCGGTTTATTGTTTTCGGATTATTGATTGTATTATTATTTGTCGTACCGATATTGTACGTACCTAATAATATGTATGCAGTTTGGGTCAATGTCCTAAAACTCAATCCATTATTCTATATTATTAATGGGTTCCAACAATCAATGGTGTTAGGTAACGCATCCGTTACGAATTTGCCATATCATATTCTGTTCTATTTTGAAGTAGCATTTATCTATTTAGCTTGGATTAATATTAATAAAGCTTATAAAACTGAATACTTTAAATAAACAAATAAGGCTGAGACGATTTAATCGTCTCAGCCTTATTTGTTTTGTTATGCTTCAAGTTTTTTCATTAATTTCTCTTCAGTAAATACCCAGCCGATATATGAGTTTGTCACTTTCATATCATCATCTAAATGTAGTATAGCTACAAATGGGTAATGACCATTCTTCAAATATCTTAAATCAATAAATCTTAGTTCTGTTGTTTTTTTATCTATTCTTGTAACTTCCCATCGATAAATAGAACTGAAACTTAAGAAAGATCTTAAATTCTCATCATATTTAGCATAAGCCATTATATGGTCATTCGGGAATGCTTGTCTTTTGAATACATCATTAAATGCTACGTTACGACCATAACTGCGCCCAACATAATCATGTGTTTCAGTTTGAATGGCAATTCGCCATTCCATAAATCGTATTGTGGGTGCAACAAATATTTTAACGGGATTATCTTCTTGTTGTATTTGTTTTAAAGCTTGGTCTTTTATCGCTTTTTGTAATATGAATCGAACAATATAATAGAATATTAACAAGAAGTATAATGTACCAAAGGCAATGCCAGCATTAACACCGAGTGTCCAGAACAGTATGGCAACTAAGTGTGCTACAAAAATAATGGGGTCGAACGTATTAATGATACTTAATTGAATCCATTTATTAGATATCGGTCTAAGCGCCTGTGTACCATATGAATTAAAAATATCTACAAAAACATGAAAGAATACGGCAAATTGCGTCCATAACCAAATATGCAAGACATCAACTCCTGGAAAGATAACGAATATTAGAAACGTTAATATTAAAGGCCATAATAATGTAAAAGGTATAGAATGTGTTATACCTCTATGGTTTTTTACATATATCGCATTATTTTTTAATTTTAATACTGTATCAATATCAGGTATTTGTGATCCAACCATTATACCAGTTGCCACTGCAGCAAATGTAGGTGTAACATGTGGATCTAATGTCGCAAGACCAGTTAACGCAACACCCATAACAACGTGTGTACCAGTATCCATAAAAATCACCACTTTACTTTAATCTATATGATATATATTATATAGCATATGCATAGTAATCTGAAGCAATTCACAAGAAAGTAGTGTCATAAATGATAGAAACGAAACAATTTAAAGACGATTTGCTTAATTGGTTCCATAAAAATAAACGACAAATGCCATGGAGAGAAACATCAAATCCATATTATATTTGGTTAAGTGAAGTAATGTTGCAACAAACACAGGTTAATACGGTTCGACCATATTACAAAGCATTTATTGAGCGTTTCCCAACTATAGAAAGTTTGAGTGAAGTAAACGAAGAAGATGTACTTAAATATTGGGAAGGTTTAGGTTATTATTCTAGGGTTAGAAATTTTCAAGAAGCGGTTAAAGAAGTTCACCGTAGTTATCACGGAGTAGTACCAGATAACCCTGATGATTTTAAAAAGTTAAAAGGTGTTGGACCATATACAAATGCAGCAGTTATGAGTATCGTGCATAATCATCCGATACCAGCAGTTGATGGTAATGTGTTAAGAGTGTGGAGTAGATTGACTGGTAATGACAGTGATATAGGTGCCCCGAAGACTAAAAAAATATATGAAGATGAATTACAGCCATTTGTAGAAGAACATTCAGGAGATTTTAATCAAGCAATGATGGAATTAGGAGCAACCATTTGTACACCTAAAAAGACTTTGTGTATTATGTGCCCTGTTCAAAAACATTGTTATGCATTTGCTAATGGTATAGTGGATGAATTACCGGTTAAAAAGAAAAAAATAAAGAAAAAGACAATTGATTTTAACGTATTATATATCACGAATCGTTCTGGAGAGATATTAGTACGCCAAAGAGATACGAAATTATTAAATGGCATGTGGGAGTTTCCAATGTTTGAGGCTGATGAAAGTATACACAGCATTGAAGAAGCATTAGATGCAGTCATTGATATTAATCAAACGCCTGAATTTACGACTAAGCATGTTTTTACACATATGACATGGAATATGAATGTGTACCGAGCGCATACTCAAAAAAGCGCATTTGATTACCCATATAAATGGATTAAAAAAGAAGAAAAAGACCAGTTATCATTTTCAACATCTATGAGCAAGATTTTTAATCAACTCAATGGATAATGATAAGAAACATAATTTTAGCTTATTTATTTAAATATGATATAATAACTTGGTAAATATTTAAAAGGTGGTGTGGAACATGGTCAAAGAATCCATACCAAAAGAAGGCCAAGTAATTAAAATACAAAGTTATAAGCATGATGGTAATATACATCGTGTGTGGTCTGAAACAACAATTCTTAAAGGTACGAGTCATGTTATTATCGGTGGGAATAATCGTACACTCGTAACAGAAAGTGATGGTAGAACTTGGGTAACAAGGGAACCAGCGATTGTTTATTTCCATTCAGAATATTGGTTTAACGTCATTTGTATGTTCCGCGAAGACGGTGTTTATTATTATTGTAATTTATCATCACCATTTGTTTGTGATGAAGAAGCGATTAAATATATCGATTATGATTTAGACATTAAAGTTTATCCAAGCGGCAAGTATCATTTGTTGGATGAAGATGAGTATAAACAACATATGAAACAAATGAATTATCCTAAAGACATTGATGTAATACTTAGAAGAAATGTTGATATTCTACAACAATGGATTGAACGCAAGAAAGGACCATTTGCGCCAGACTTTATTAAAGTTTGGCAAGAAAGATTTCATTCAATTGATAGACGTAATTCTTGAGAATGAAAATATCACAGCCTAGCTAAAGCTAGGCTGTTTCGTTTGGACTAAGATTGGGGGAACAATAATGATTAAAAGGTATTTACAATTCGTAAAACCATACAAATGGCATATTGTAGGTACGATTATCATTGGAATTTTAAAATTTGGTATCCCGTTATTACTTCCATTACTGATTAAATATGTAATCGATGATGTAATTAATAATGGCGCACTATCAATTGGAGAAAAAACAGAAAAATTAACATATGCAATGTTAATTATGGGATTCATATTTGTTGTACTAAGACCACCTATAGAATATTTCAGACAATATTTAGCACAATGGACATCTAATAAAATTCTGTATGATATTCGTAAAAAATTATACACTCACTTACAGGCATTAAGTTCAAGATTTTATGCGAATAATAAAGCAGGGGAAGTTATATCAAGAGTGATTAATGACGTTGAACAAACTAAAGACTTTATCCTTACAGGACTTATGAAGGTTTGGTTAGATTTAGTGACAATCGTCATCGCATTAAGTATTATGTTTGTTTTAGATATTAAATTAACATTTACGGCAATTGCGATTTTCCCAGTATTTATATTTAGTATTTATTACTTCTTCGGAAAATTACGAAGTTTAACGAGAAGAAGATCGCAAAGTTTAGCAGAACTTCAAGGATTTCTTCATGAACGTGTTTCAGGGATGTCTGTTATAAAAAGTTTTGCTATAGAAAAAAATGAAGAAAAACGATTTGATAAAAGGAACCAAAACTTCTTAACTAAAGCAACCAAAACTTCTTAACTAAAGCAACTGATCATACGAAATGGAATGCCAAATCATTTGCAGTTATTAATACAGTTACAGATATTGGTCCGTTATTGGTAGTAGGTATCGGTGGTTTTCTTGTTATTCAAGGGAATTTAACTGTTGGGACATTAGCAGCATTTGTAGCATATCTTGAACAGTTATACGGACCTTTAAGAAGATTGGTTTCATCATCTACAACTTTAACGCAAAGTATCGCTTCAATGGACAGAGTATTTCATTTGTTTGATGAAAAATATGATGTCAAAAATGAAGATGACGCACAAGACATTGTCATTAAAGAAGGGCACATTACGTTTAATGACGTATCATTTAAATATAATGATTATGAAGATGAAGTGCTTAAACATATTAACTTAGATATTAATAAAGGTGAAACGGTCGCATTTGTAGGTATGAGTGGTGGCGGTAAATCAACACTTATTAGTTTACTGCCTAGATTCTATGATGTGACAAAAGGTTGCATTAGTATTGATAATCATAACGTTAAAGATTTCACAACTGAAAGCCTAAGAAATCAAGTTGGTATGGTTGAACAAGATAATATTTTATTCTCTGATTCTATTAAAGAAAATATTTTATTAGGTAAACCAGATGCATCTGACGAAGAAGTTATAGAGGCAAGTAAAAAAGCGAATGCACATGACTTTATTATGTCATTACCAAATGGTTATGATACAGAAGTCGGCGAACGTGGTGTGAAATTATCAGGTGGACAAAAGCAAAGAGTTTCTATTGCGAGAATATTCTTGAATAACCCTCCTGTATTAGTACTTGGTGAAGCGACGAGTGCACTTGATTTAGAAAGTGAAAAAATCATCCAAGATGCGCTTGAAATATTAAGTACTGAAAGAACGACTTTAATAGTTGCGCATAGATTATCAACGATTACACATGCAGATAAAATAGTTGTTATTCAAAATGGACAAATTGAAGAAGTTGGTTCACACAAAGAATTAATGGCAGCACAAGGAAGTTATTACAACTTATATAATATTCAATCGTTCGGGTAAAATTACAACGCCCCCTCATTCTATGCTATTATTAATTTAATAGAGATAGACTGAGGGGGAATTTTTATGACTTTTTTAAGCATACTACAATTGATTGTGAATATTTTATTCTTTGTCATCATTATTGGGGGTATTATTGCTTGTATTTCTTTATATGTTATAGATAAAAGGCAAAAGCATCATAGTGTTTTAAGAAATTACCCGGTACTTGGTAGAGTGAGATACTTTTTAGAAAGTATAGGACCAGAACTTAGACAGTATTTAATATTAAATGATAATGCTGGAAAACCATTTTCAAGAAAGCAATATTTGAATATCGTCATGCCAGGAAAATATAAAAATAGAATCGAAAGTTTTGGATCGTTGAGAAAATTTGAAGAGCCAGGATTTTATTTACAAAATACAATGTTTCCAGTAGACCATGATGAATTAGAAATTAACCAAGATGAACAAATGTCTACTTTTATTTATGAAATTTCTAATGAAGGACTTTTTGATCGTAAAGAAGAACAAAAACAAAAAAATGTTGATCCATATAAATTAACAACAGACAACCAAATTATTATAGGTGGTGACTTAAAACATCCCTTTATTGTTAATAGATTGGTTGGACAATCAGGTATGAGTTATGGTGCACTAGGTAAAAATGCGATTACTGCATTGTCAAAAGGATTGGGCAGAAGCGGTTCATGGATGAATACAGGAGAAGGAGGATTAAGCAATCATCATTTAAGTGGAGATTGTGATATCATCTTTCAAATAGGATCAGGTTTATTTGGCGTTCGAGATAAAGAAGGGAATTTCGATGAGAAAGAATTTATTGAAAAAGCTAACATGAAACAAGTGAAGGCATTTGAATTAAAGTTAGCGCAAGGTGCCAAAACGAGAGGCGGACATATTGAAGGGGCAAAAGTAACAGAAGAAATTGCTGAAATTAGAAATGTAACGCCTTTTGAAACAGTTAACTCACCTAATAGATTTGAGTTTCTTCATAATAATAAAGAGTTATTACAATTTGTTCAGAAGTTAAGAGAACTATCTGATAAACCAGTTGGCATAAAAATAGTTGTCGGAAACATAAGTGATTTAAAGAAATTAATACATGAAATGGTATCATCAAACATTATTCCTGATTTTATTACAGTCGATGGTGGAGAAGGTGGAACAGGTGCGACATATCAAGAACTTGTCGATACTGTTGGTTTGCCATTATTTTCTGCATTACCAATATTAGATGTTGAACTTAAAAAATTTAAAATAAGAGATAAAGTGAAAGTATTTGCATCTGGAAAGCTTATTACACCTGATCAAATTGCTATTGCTTTAGCGTTAGGTGCAGATCTCGTTAATGTAGCAAGAAGTTTAATGATTAATGTAGGTTGTATTATGGCTCAACAATGTCATACAAATAATTGCCCTGTAGGTGTAGCTACTACAGATCCAAAAAAAGAATCTGCTTTAGTTGTATCAGAAAAAGAATACAGAGTTTCAAATTATATTGTGAGTTTACATGAAGGATTATTTAATTTAGCAGCAGCAGTAGGTGTGAAAAGTCCTAATCAAATAAATGAAAACCATTTATTATATAGAAGTGCTAATGGAAATGTCATGAATGTAAATCAATATAAAAAATCCATATATAAAGAGAATTAAAAATAGACCTGAACAGTTATCTGTTCAGGTCTATTTTTATAAATCAAAATCTTCATCTTCAATTTGAATGTCGCTATCTTCTGGATGATATTTGAAATAACTAGAAGATAATTTGTCTAAATGTAAAATAGTCGCTTTATAATCTAACATAGCTGAAATAACTTGCATGACATTCTCAATATAGTAATCTTCTTGATCAGGATTTTCCATAATATCTTTAATAAATATTTCCATTAAATCTTCTTTATAAGGTTCTACTAAATAATCGGGAACTTGATCAATTTCGTGTTTAGCTTTTTGTGATATCCTTACTAATATTTGTTCATGCTGCGCCATCAGTTCATCCAGTTCAAACTTCATTTGTACTTTGAGATCATCATTTAAATTATGAATATCGTTTTCGTAACGATTCATTTTCCTTAAAACTTCGTATGCTCTTCGTGTTGATGCAATAATCTCTTTGAAAAGAATCTTCTTACGCATTTGGCTAAAAGCTTGTTTCTTAGTGTAGGCTCTTTCTTCTTTATAATATAAATAAAATTGTTCAAGCTTTACGATACGTGTTCTGATTGTTTCTAAATCTTGTTTTACGTAGTGAAATTCAGTTGTACCATTTAACACTAATCTAAACCATTTAAATATATCAGTAGAAATATTAAGTGAGTTATAATACATTTTAGTTTCGAATTTCGGTGGTAGAAACGTAAAGTTAACAAGGAAAGCACTTAACACACCAATCATAACTAAGACAAAACGATAGAATGCAGAGATATAGAAATCTCCTTCGTGATGTCCAAGTATGATTAAAGCTGTAACAACTGCTAAGTTAGAAACATGTTGTAGATTAAATTTGTAAAGTATTGAAATAATGATAATCGCTGTTAAACCGATAAATACAACATTGTTCCCAAAGATAGAGAATATGGTAACAGCCGTAATCGCACCAATAACATTACCTTGAAATTGTTCTACAATTGTTTTGAACGAACGATAGACACTTGGTTGCATGGCGACCATTGCAGCAACACCAGCTATTGTTGTTATCATTGCTGGTCCTGGCAGTAAATTAGCTATAAATATTGCTAGGACAATCGCGATACCAGTTTTAAATATTCTTGCCCCAAATTTCATAGAACCATTCCTTTTTATTTTTAAAACAGGGTTGTAACAAATATCACAAGCCTAGTATATATTGGTTATACAACGTTTTGGCTAACTTTTCAAGTTTATAATTGAGAGAAAGCGTAATCAACTGCATTTAATGTTTGTTTTATGTCTTCTTCAGTATGCTCAGTCGTTAAGAACCATGCTTCATATTTAGAAGGTGCTAAATTAATACCTTGATTTAACATTAACTTAAAGAATTTTGCGAACTGTTCGCCGTCAGTATTTTCAGCTTGAACATAGTTTTCAACTTTGTCATCTGTAAAGTAAAGTGTTAAAGCACCTTTGATTCTATTAACTGTTGCTTTAACGTTATGCTTTTTAATTAAATCCAATAAACCGTCTTCTAATTGTTGACCTAATTGATCTAATTTATCGTATACACCAGGTTGTTCCAATATTTCCAATAATGCAATTCCAGCTCTCATAGAAAGTGGGTTACCTGCCATTGTACCTGCTTGGTATGCTGGACCAAGTGGTGCAACATGTTCCATGATTTCTTGACGTCCGCCATATGCACCGATTGGTAAACCGCCTCCAATAACTTTACCAAATGCAGTTAAGTCAGGATAAACGCCTAATAAATCTTGTGCAGCGCCGTAATGGAATCTAAAAGCTGTAATAACTTCATCATAAATAACTAAACCACCGTATTGATGTGTTACTTCATTTACTGCTTCTAAAAAGCCTTCTTTAGGTTCAACCATACCAAAGTTTCCAACGATTGGCTCCACTAATACACCAGCAACTTGATCGCCCCAATGTTCCATAGCTTCTTTAAATGAATCTATATCATTAAAAGGAACTGTAATAACTTCTTGTGCTACACTTTTCGGTACTCCAGCAGAATCAGGTGTGCCAAGTTGAGATGGACCACTTCCTGCAGCAACAAGTACTAAGTCAGAATGTCCATGATAACATCCAGCGAATTTAATGATTTTATCTCGCTTAGTATATGCACGTGCAACTCTAATAGTTGTCATAACAGCTTCAGTACCAGAGTTTACAAATCTAATTTTTTCTAACGATGGAATAGCGTTACGTAGTTTTTTAGCAAATGTAATTTCATATTCAGTAGGTGTACCGAATAATACACCATCTTCAGCTGCAGCTTTAATGGCTTCTGTTATATGTGGATGTGCGTGTCCAGCTATGATTGGTCCATATGCTTGAAGATAGTCAATATATTTATTACCATCAACATCGTAAAAATACGCACCTTTACCTTTTTGCATAACTACAGGTGCGCCACCACCTACAGCTTTATATGAACGAGATGGTGAATTGACACCACCAAGAATATATTCATTAGAAAGTGTTTGTAAGTACTCACTTTTTGTAAATTCCATATTATCAACCTCTTTTAATTTAATTATTTTCATTTATATCGTATCATAAAATTAAACATCTATCGTTTATAAGGAGTGTAAAATATGATACAAATTGGTGAAAAATTTCCGAATTTCAAGTTAAAAAATCAAAATGGTGAATTAATTAGTAATGAGGACTTAAAAGGGTCTAAAGTCGTTGTTTATTTTTATCCTAGAGACAACACACCGACATGTACGACAGAAGCATGTGATTTTAGAGATAACTTAGAAGATTTTAATGAATTAAATACGAAAGTTTATGGTATTAGTGGAGATAGTGAAAAGAAACATGCTAATTTCTCTAATAAACATAATTTGAATTTTGATTTACTAGTAGATGAAGACTATAAGCTTTCTGAAGAAGTAGGCGTATATCAATTAAAGAAATCATTTGGTAAAGAATCAATGGGGATCGTTAGAACGACTTTTGTTTTAGATGAAGAAGGTACTGTCATACATAAAATTGACAAAGTAAAAGTTAAAACTCAAATTGAAGACTTAAAAAACTTTATAAAGGAATGATATAAATGAAAGTCGTTACTTTAATGAGGCTAAAAGAACAAGAAGAGAGATTAAAAGAAACGTTTCCTAATGTAGATTTTAAATTTTATAAGCATCCGAATGAAGCACGTGATGAAGATTTAGAAGATGTTGATGTACTAGTTAGTTACCATGGAGAAGTAAATCCTTCATTTTTAAATAAATGTAAGAACATTAAACTGATCGCATGGTTTGCAACAGGGGTGAATCAATTACCTTTAGATTACATACAAGATAGAGGAATTAAGTTGACTAATGCAAGAGGGGTTCACGCCATTCAAATCGCTGAATTTATTTTTGCATATATCCTAAATGATATTAAACTATTCAGTACTTCATATAAATCTCAAAAGAAACGTGAATTCAATCATAAGCTCAAACCAGATTCAATAAATGAAAAGACGATTTTATTTTTAGGTACAGGCAAGATTCCGCAAAGAACTGCTGAAGTAGCTAAAGCATTTAATATGAAGGTTATTGGTATTAATACAACCGGACATGAAGTGCCAGGATTTGATGAAGTTTATTCTATAGAAGAAAGACGTCATGTATATCATAAAGCTGACTTTATTGTGAATGTATTACCTGAAACAGAAGATACGATACATTTACTACAAAAAGAAGACTTTAAACAAATGAATGAAGATACACATTTTATAAATGTAGGTAGAGGTACAGTCGTATCAGAAAGTGTCTTATATGAAACATTGGATAGTAAAGAAATTAGATATGCATCTTTAGATGTATTTGAAGAGGAACCATTACCTGAAAACTCTAGACTATATGATTTAGATAATGTGTTTATCACAGCTCATATTACAGGTAATGATCTTAACAATTTAAAGAGAAGTACAGATATTCTAATTGAAAACCTTAAACATATTGAAAATGATGAACTAGATCAGTTAATAAACATTGTTAACACAGAAGTGGGATACTGATTAATTGTTTGACAAAATACTACTAAAAGGGATATATTATAAATAATAATCATTATAAATTAGAAGGTGGGTGTAAGGATGCAACAAAATATTGAGAATGTTGAACATATGTTAGACGATGCAATTGGTACTTTAAGAAGTACTGGTGTTAGAATTACACCACAACGTCAATCGATACTTCAATATTTAATCGAAACAGATAGTCATCCTACTGCTGATGAAATTTATCAGTCACTTTCACCACAATTTCCAAATATGAGTGTTGCTACAGTTTATAATAACTTAAAAGTTTTTAAAGAAACTGGGCTTGTTAAAGAATTAACGTATGGTGACGCTTCAAGTCGTTTTGATTTTGAAACACATAATCACTATCATATTATCTGTGATCAATGTGGTAAGATATCTGATTTTCATTATCCACGATTAGATGAAGTAGAACAATTGGCACAACATGTCACTAGTTTTTCAGTAACGCACCACAGAATGGAAATATATGGTGTTTGTCCAGAATGTCAAAACAAGAATAAATAAAACAAAAAGCTAAAGGCGGATGCCTTTAGCTTTTTTTCTTTTCTTCACTATGTTCTTCAGTTTGCTGCTCTTCTAGTTTCTTAGATTTGCGCTTATTATTATAATCTTGATTAAAGGCTTTACCCTCTAAATTCTTATCTAATGTAAGAGGTTGATTACAATTAGCACAAATATCTGCTCGTCCTAACATTTTTGTATAATGGTCACAGTTTGGACATTGCACTTGTATAGTCCGAGAACTCAACATGCCAATCCAAAAGTAAACTATAAATGAAAGACCAAGAGCTAACATTCCTAAAACTAAGAAAATACTAAATACAATTTGGCTCTTAAAATAGTAAAAGAAGAATACACCTATGTACATAACAATCATACCTAAGAAGATTAATCCTAATGCAAAAGATCTAATTCTATTTATTTTACTAGTAGGTTTTTTGCGAAATAGCTTCAAATCTATTCCCTCCATACTTATTAATACTGATAAAGTATAGCATAATTTCTATTAAAATATATAGTCCCTAATAAAGCGAAATAATACACAATTTTGTTTAAATAAATCGTTGACGTATAGTATATATCTTGATATTATATAAAAGTCGTCGAAACAGACAGACATCGCAAAATAAAACGATTGTTAAAAAGGTTAATAAAGTGTAAATTTAACGCTTGAAATTAACTAAATAACAATGTAATATAAATTATGCAAGTTGATTGAAACGGAAACGACCACTTGAAAAGCTGAGTCAAACCGAACAAAATAAATTATTATTTTCTAAAAATAATACTTGACTTGATATTTAATAACTAGTATAATTGTTTCTTGTAGCGATTAAAATGAACATTGAAAACTGAATGACAATATGTCAACGTTAATTCCAATAATTGAGTACTAAAAGTACTTCAGAGCAATTGGCTTAACCAATCAAAATGAGCTTATCAAGCTTACTTCTTTTATGGAGAGTTTGATCCTGGCTCAGGATGAACGCTGGCGGCGTGCCTAATACATGCAAGTCGAGCGAACAGATGAGAAGCTTGCTTTTCTGATGTTAGCGGCGGACGGGTGAGTAACACGTGGGTAACCTACCTATAAGACTGGGATAACTCCGGGAAACCGGGGCTAATACCGGATAATATTTTGAACCGCATGGTTCAATAGTGAAAGACGGTTTCGGCTGTCACTTATAGATGGACCCGCGCCGTATTAGCTAGTTGGTAAGGTAACGGCTTACCAAGGCGACGATACGTAGCCGACCTGAGAGGGTGATCGGCCACACTGGAACTGAGACACGGTCCAGACTCCTACGGGAGGCAGCAGTAGGGAATCTTCCGCAATGGGCGAAAGCCTGACGGAGCAACGCCGCGTGAGTGATGAAGGTCTTCGGATCGTAAAACTCTGTTGTTAGGGAAGAACAAATTTGTTAGTAACTGAACAAGTCTTGACGGTACCTAACCAGAAAGCCACGGCTAACTACGTGCCAGCAGCCGCGGTAATACGTAGGTGGCAAGCGTTATCCGGAATTATTGGGCGTAAAGCGCGCGTAGGCGGTTTCTTAAGTCTGATGTGAAAGCCCACGGCTCAACCGTGGAGGGTCATTGGAAACTGGGAAACTTGAGTGCAGAAGAGGAGAGTGGAATTCCATGTGTAGCGGTGAAATGCGCAGAGATATGGAGGAACACCAGTGGCGAAGGCGGCTCTCTGGTCTGTAACTGACGCTGATGTGCGAAAGCGTGGGGATCAAACAGGATTAGATACCCTGGTAGTCCACGCCGTAAACGATGAGTGCTAAGTGTTAGGGGGTTTCCGCCCCTTAGTGCTGCAGCTAACGCATTAAGCACTCCGCCTGGGGAGTACGACCGCAAGGTTGAAACTCAAAGGAATTGACGGGGACCCGCACAAGCGGTGGAGCATGTGGTTTAATTCGAAGCAACGCGAAGAACCTTACCAAATCTTGACATCCTTTGACCGCTCTAGAGATAGAGTTTTCCCCTTCGGGGGACAAAGTGACAGGTGGTGCATGGTTGTCGTCAGCTCGTGTCGTGAGATGTTGGGTTAAGTCCCGCAACGAGCGCAACCCTTAAGCTTAGTTGCCATCATTAAGTTGGGCACTCTAGGTTGACTGCCGGTGACAAACCGGAGGAAGGTGGGGATGACGTCAAATCATCATGCCCCTTATGATTTGGGCTACACACGTGCTACAATGGATAATACAAAGGGCAGCTAATCCGCGAGGCCAAGCAAATCTCATAAAATTATTCTCAGTTCGGATTGTAGTCTGCAACTCGACTACATGAAGCTGGAATCGCTAGTAATCGTAGATCAGCATGCTACGGTGAATACGTTCCCGGGTCTTGTACACACCGCCCGTCACACCACGAGAGTTTGTAACACCCGAAGCCGGTGGAGTAACCTTTTAGGAGCTAGCCGTCGAAGGTGGGACAAATGATTGGGGTGAAGTCGTAACAAGGTAGCCGTATCGGAAGGTGCGGCTGGATCACCTCCTTTCTAAGGATATTACGGAATGACCATTAGGTCATGGAATAACGAAGACATATTGTATTCAGTTTTGAATGTTTATAACATTCAATTTAAGAATGGGCCTATAGCTCAGCTGGTTAGAGCGCACGCCTGATAAGCGTGAGGTCGATGGTTCGAGTCCATTTAGGCCCACCATTAAAATTTAATTCCCAATTAGGGGGCTTAGCTCAGATGGGAGAGCGCCTGCTTTGCACGCAGGAGGTCAGCGGTTCGATCCCGCTAGTCTCCACCATATTATATTGTACATTGAAAACTAGATAAGTAAGTAAAATAGATTTTACCAAGCAAAAAACCGAGTGAATTTTTAACGAAATTCAACAAGCTTAATAATCGCGCGTCGTCTTTATAGACGACATCACAGATTAATAACTCGTAAAACTGGTGAACAAGTATCATTATTGATACATTCGTTTGACCAAGCTTTTACACGATTAAGTTATTAAGGGCGCACGGTGGATGCCTTGGCACTAGAAGCCGAAGAAGGACGTTACTAACGACGATATGCTTTGGGGAGCTGTAAGTACGCTTTGATCCAGAGATTTCCGAATGGGGAAACCCAGCATGAGTTATGTCATGTTATCCGCATATGAATACATAGTATGTGAGAAGGCACACCCGAAGAACTGAAACATCTTAGTACCCGGAGGAAGAGAAAGAAAACTCGATTCCCTGAGTAGCGGCGAGCGAAACGGGAAGAGCCCAAACCAATAGGCTTGCCTATTGGGGTTGTAGGACACTCTATACGGAGTTACAAAGGAAATGATTAGACGAATGGTTTTGGAAAAGCCAACCATAGAAGGTAAAGGTCCTGTAGTCGAAAGTCATTTCTCTCCTGAGTGGATCCTGAGTACGGCGGAACACGTGAAATTCCGTCGGAATCTGGGAGGACCATCTCCCAAGGCTAAATACTCTCTAGTGACCGATAGTGAACCAGTACCGTGAGGGAAAGGTGAAAAGCACCCCGGAAGGGGAGTGAAATAGAACCTGAAACCGTGTGCTTACAAATAGTCAGAGCCCGTTAATGGGTGATGGCGTGCCTTTTGTAGAATGAACCGGCGAGTTACGATTTGATGCAAGGTTAAGCAGTAAATGTGGAGCCGTAGCGAAAGCGAGTCTGAATAGGGCGAATGAGTATCTGGTCGTAGACCCGAAACCAAGTGATCTACCCATGTCCAGGTTGAAGTTCAGGTAACACTGAATGGAGGACCGAACCGGCTTACGTTGAAAAGTGAGCGGATGAGGTGTGGGTAGCGGAGAAATTCCAATCGAACTTGGAGATAGCTGGTTCTCTCCGAAATAGCTTTAGGGCTAGCCTCAAGTGATGATTATTGGAGGTAGAGCACTGTTTGGACGAGGGGCCCCTCTCGGGTTACCGAATTCAGACAAACTCCGAATGCCAAATAATTTAACTTGGGAGTCAGACTATGGGTGATAAGGTCCGTAGTCGAAAGGGAAACAGCCCAGACCACCAGCTAAGGTCCCAAAATATATGTTAAGTGGAAAAGGATGTGGCGTTGCCCAGACAACTAGGATGTTGGCTTAGAAGCAGCCATCATTTAAAGAGTGCGTAATAGCTCACTAGTCGAGTGACACTGCGCCGAAAATGTACCGGGGCTAAACATATTACCGAAGCTGTGGATTATCCGTAAGGATAATGGTAGGAGAGCGTTCTAAACGTGTCGAAGCATGATCGTAAGGACATGTGGAATGTTTAGAAGTGAGAATGCCGGTGTGAGTAGCGAAAGATGGGTGAGAATCCCATCCACCGATTGACTAAGGTTTCCAGAGGAAGGCTCGTCCGCTCTGGGTTAGTCGGGACCTAAGCCGAGGCCGATAGGCGTAGGCGATGGATAACAGGTAGATATTCCTGTACCACCTATGATTGTTTGAACGATGGGGGGACGCAGTAGGATAGGCGAAGCGTGCTGTTGGAGTGCACGTCCAAGCAATAAGACTGAGTGTTAGGCAAATCCGGCACTCGTAAGATTGAGTTGTGATGGGGAGTTGGATTATGTATCCGACGAGTCGTTGATTTCACACTGCCAAGAAAAGCCTCTAGTTAGAAAATAGGTGCCCGTACCGCAAACCGACACAGGTAGTCAAGATGAGAATTCTAAGGTGAGCGAGCGAACTCTCGTTAAGGAACTCGGCAAAATGACCCCGTAACTTCGGGAGAAGGGGTGCTTTTTAGGGTGCAAGCCTTGAAGAGCCGCAGTGAATAGGCCCAAGCGACTGTTTATCAAAAACACAGGTCTCTGCTAAACCGTAAGGTGATGTATAGGGGCTGACGCCTGCCCGGTGCTGGAAGGTTAAGAGGAGTGGTTAGCTTCTGCGAAGCTACGAATCGAAGCCCCAGTAAACGGCGGCCGTAACTATAACGGTCCTAAGGTAGCGAAATTCCTTGTCGGGTAAGTTCCGACCCGCACGAAAGGCGTAACGATTTGGGCACTGTCTCAACGAGAGACTCGGTGAAATCATAGTACCTGTGAAGATGCAGGTTACCCGCGACAGGACGGAAAGACCCCGTGGAGCTTTACTGTAGCCTGATATTGAAATTTGGCACAGCTTGTACAGGATAGGTAGGAGCCTTTGAAACGTGAGCGCTAGCTTACGTGGAGGCGCTGGTGGGATACTACCCTGGCTGTGTTGACTTTCTAACCCGCACCATTTGATCATGGTGGGAGACAGTGTCAGGCGGGCAGTTTGACTGGGGCGGTCGCCTCCTAAAGAGTAACGGAGGCGCTCAAAGGTTCCCTCAGAATGGTTGGAAATCATTCGCAGAGTGTAAAGGCACAAGGGAGCTTGACTGCGAGACCTACAAGTCGAGCAGGGTCGAAAGACGGACTTAGTGATCCGGTGGTTCCGCATGGAAGGGCCATCGCTCAACGGATAAAAGCTACCCCGGGGATAACAGGCTTATCTCCCCCAAGAGTTCACATCGACGGGGAGGTTTGGCACCTCGATGTCGGCTCATCGCATCCTGGGGCTGTAGTCGGTCCCAAGGGTTGGGCTGTTCGCCCATTAAAGCGGTACGCGAGCTGGGTTCAGAACGTCGTGAGACAGTTCGGTCCCTATCCGTCGTGGGCGTAGGAAATTTGAGAGGAGCTGTCCTTAGTACGAGAGGACCGGGATGGACATACCTCTGGTGTACCAGTTGTCGCGCCAGCGGCATAGCTGGGTAGCTATGTATGGACGGGATAAGTGCTGAAAGCATCTAAGCATGAAGCCCCCCTCAAGATGAGATTTCCCAACTTCGGTTATAAGATCCCTCAAAGATGATGAGGTTAATAGGTTCGGGGTGTAAGCGCAGTAATGTGTGTAGCTGACGAATACTAATCGATCGAAGACTTAATCAAATTTAAATCGGTTTTAGCCGTAAAATCTACTTACTATCTAGTTTTGAATGTACAATACATTCATCATAAGTTATTACTATTTGTCTGGTGACGATAGCAAAGAGGTCACACCTGTTCCCATGCCGAACACAGAAGTTAAGCTCTTTAGCGCCGATGGTAGTTGGGCTTACGTTCCGCGAGAGTAGGACGTTGCCGGGCAAGTAATAATATTACATAATTTTAAATGGAGAATTAGCTCAGCTGGGAGAGCATCTGCCTTACAAGCAGAGGGTCGGCGGTTCGAACCCGTCATTCTCCACCATTTAAAGCCGGCCTAGCTCAACTGGTAGAGCAACTGACTTGTAATCAGTAGGTTGGGGGTTCAAGTCCTCTGGCCGGCACCATGTTTTAGAGCCATTAGCTCAGTTGGTAGAGCATCTGACTTTTAATCAGAGGGTCAGAGGTTCGAATCCTCTATGGCTCACCATTTAAGCGGGTGTGGCGGAATTGGCAGACGCACTAGACTTAGGATCTAGCGCCGCAAGGCATGGGGGTTCGACTCCCTTCACCCGCATTATTATTATTATGATTTAAGCATTTAATTTTGCAGAAGTAGTTCAGCGGTAGAATACAACCTTGCCAAGGTTGGGGTCGCGGGTTCGAATCCCGTCTTCTGCTCCATTATTTGCCGGGGTGGCGGAACTGGCAGACGCACAGGACTTAAAATCCTGCGGTAAGTGATTACCGTACCGGTTCGATTCCGGTCCTCGGCACCATATTAATATGCGCCCGTAGCTCAATTGGATAGAGCGTTTGACTACGGATCAAGAGGCTAGGGGTTCGACTCCTCTCGGGCGCGTAATGACCATTTTGGTTACGGGAAGTAGCTCAGCTTGGTAGAGCACTTGGTTTGGGACCAAGGGGTCGCAGGTTCGAATCCTGTCTTCCCGACTCTTTAAAAATTTAAATATTAAATGGGGGCTTAGCTCAGATGGGAGAGCGCCTGCTTTGCACGCAGGAGGTCAGCGGTTCGATCCCGCTAGTCTCCACCATTTAAAAATAATACCATTATGGCGGCGTAGCTCAGCTGGCTAGAGCGTACGGTTCATACCCGTGAGGTCGGGGGTTCGATCCCCTCCGCCGCCATTAAAATTTTCAATATGATACATATTTTAAATTTTGGACCTTTAGCTCAGTTGGTCAGAGCAAACGGCTCATAACCGTTGGGTCGCAGGTTCGAGTCCTGCAAGGTCCATACTTATATATTGGAGGAATACCCAAGTCCGGCTGAAGGGATCGGTCTTGAAAACCGACAGGGGCTTAACGGCTCGCGGGGGTTCGAATCCCTCTTCCTCCGCCATTATATTTGTAACTTAATATTATTATCGCGGGATGGAGCAGTTCGGTAGCTCGTCGGGCTCATAACCCGAAGGTCGGTGGTTCAAATCCGCCTCCCGCAATAGCTTTAATGATGGTCCCGTGGTGTAGCGGTTAACATGCCTGCCTGTCACGCAGGAGATCGCGGGTTCGATTCCCGTCGGGACCGCCATTTTTTAAAAATTAATGTATGGCTCAGTAGCTCAGTCGGTAGAGCAAAGGACTGAAAATCCTTGTGTCGGCGGTTCGATTCCGTCCTGAGCCATCTTTTAACTTTTTGCCGGCCTAGCTCAACTGGTAGAGCAACTGACTTGTAATCAGTAGGTTGGGGGTTCAAGTCCTCTGGCCGGCACCATCTAACGGAGGGGTAGCGAAGTGGCTAAACGCGGCGGACTGTAAATCCGCTCCTTCGGGTTCGGCAGTTCGAATCTGCCCCCCTCCACCATTATTATTTTAATTTAATAGGGGCATAGTTCAACGGTAGAATAGAGGTCTCCAAAACCTTTGGTGTGGGTTCGATTCCTACTGCCCCTGCCATGGCGGCTGTGGCGAAGTGGTTAACGCATCGGATTGTGGTTCCGACACTCGTGGGTTCGATTCCCATCAGCCGCCCTTATTTTATATTAATGGGCTATAGCCAAGCGGTAAGGCAACGGACTTTGACTCCGTCACTCGCTGGTTCGAATCCAGCTAGCCCAGTATTCTGGCGGCATAGCCAAGTGGTAAGGCCGAGGTCTGCAAAACCTCTATTCACCGGTTCAAATCCGGTTGCCGCCTCCATTAATAACTTTGCGGGAGTATTTCAACTTTTAGAATACATTCCTTCCCGGAATGAGATATAGGTGTAAGTCCTATCTTCCGCTCCATTTATTTCTTCCATTGGGAAGATTTTTTTGTAGGATTTTTATTAAGCCGGTGTGGTGGAATTGGCAGACACGCGGGACTCAAAATCCCGTGTCCGTTGAGGACGTGTCGGTTCGAACCCGACCACCGGTATATATTAATAAACCATTTTAGAACTATTTAAGTCGTAAACGTTGATTTTACGGCTTTTTTGTTTGTTAATCAACCATTTAGAAACATATAAGTTCAAATTTTTGGTCACTTTGTGGTCACAGTTAGGGCTATAAAAGCAGATATATTAACGATTTTGGAAGTGCTGACGCCTGAGGGAAAAGTATGAGTGAGAGACTACAGGCTCGAATCATACCCTAGGCAAGCATACACGGACAAAATCGTAGATTTAAAAAATAACATCTCATTTTTACTGTAGATCAGTAGAATGAGATGTTATTTTTTTAGAGTTTTTTAAAGTTTAATAATATAATCAATTTTCTTATCTTTATACATTTTACTTCTTGTCATTACTTGAGGGATATCATATTTGTTTTTCATACTAATTGCTTTTGAAAGGCTCTCATCAGTACAAGCGACAATATCAATATTGCTAGTGTGTTGAAGTATTTCTACATAAATTTCTGAAGTAATATTACAACCATCAATACCAACTTTTTGTTTGTTCATTTTAATTACCCCCTAATATTTGTGATTGATTAAAGGATAATCTATGAAATGCATTTCATGTCAATGGTTTAATTTAAATGCTGAGTTTCTTTTAATAAGTTTTGTTTCAAATAAATAGTTATTCAGTTTATCTTCATATAGTTGATTAAACAAACTTTTACCAATTTGGAAGAGGGGAATCTCTATTGTAGTAAGGTCTAGCAATTTAGATATTTTATGATTTTCAAATCCAATGATAGATATGTTTTTCTTTTGCTCGTCATTTAAGCTAATAAACAATCCAGCAGCTGTGTTATCTCCAGAAACAACAATTGCTGTAGGTGTATTTTCTTTATTATCAATTCCTTGAGCAAGTCTTTGGCCATCTTCTAATAATACAAAATTCTCATATATATCTTGATCATTGAAGGGTAAAGCATTCTCACTGCAAAAGTCTTTATATGCTTTTATTCTTAAAATTGAACTAGTACTATTTCTTCTATTTATGGCACATGCAATATGTCTATGTCCGTTGTTGTATAGATGATTTAATGCTTGTTTGAAGGCGTTGTAGTGATCAATATATGTTGTTCTAAATTTGGAGTTTGAAATATTTTCGAATATAGAAATTGGTCCATACTCTATGTACTGTTCAACTATATTTAATGAAATATTCCTTGAACAAATAATAAGTGCGTCTATTTGTTTTAATTTTAACATTTCCAAAGCGTCAATTTCTTGATCTGTATCATAGGCAGTTTGGAATAAAACAATTTTTTTGTTTGATTTAATCGCTTCTTCAGAAATACCTTGAATTAATTGTGAAAAATAGGGGTGATTAGAGAACGGCAATACAACACCTATTAAATTTGTTTTACCTTTTTTTAAATGAATTGCATTGATATTTGGTATATAATTTAATTCTTCTATAGTATCAAGTACTTTTTGTCTTTTTTCTTCATTAACATAAGGGTGGTTATTAATTACTCGTGATACGGTACTTGGTGAAACGCCAGCTCGTTTAGCTACTTCTTTTAAATTTGTCATTTACTTACCCCCTCGATTATACTTATTACTATGTTATTATTTTAGCATATAAGTTGAACTATATTTACAAAGATAAAGTAGGTGTAATTTATTAAACAACAATTTTATGAATTAGAATGTGCACATTTGGATGCGAGTAATAGAAAGGATAAATCGTTTATCTTAAATTTACTTGATGATGATTTTAAAGAAATAGCGAGGATTTCAAGTTTAAGTTAGCCACCTATAATGACTGAGGTGTACACAAGGGTTAACCGTATTCGAACCTGTTGAGGATTGATTGGTTTTAATCAATTAATACTCAACAGGTAACCAAAGCTAAGACTTTAGCTTTGGAAAGATTCATACAGATTGAGGTGCTTTAAACTTTCTGCCATATTATGATGAGCTGTGTTGTAATTTAAAGTCTTTCTAGGATAGTCATTCATATATTGTTGTATGGCTTTTATGAAGCGTTTTTGAACATTGGATAAATCATGTGCTTTTGGAATAAAACGACGAATCATTTTATGTTGGTTTTCACTTGTCCCACGTTCATATGATGAGAATGGATGTGTGAAGTATATTTCTATCATATGGCCAAATTCTTCATACAGCGATGCAAATTCTGAACCATTGTCAGATGTGATAGATTTGAAGATTTTTGGTGCTTTTTCGCCTAAGGAGTCAAATAAGTTTTTCAATGCGTGAGACACTGCATCAGCACTTTTACTCTCTATTATTTCTAGTATTTCAAAACGCGTTTGTCTCTCAACAAGTGTTAAGATAACTGGCTTTGACTTGTCTTTAGTTCCTATTACGGTATCTATTTCCCAGTGACCAAAAGACTGACGTGATTCAATTTCACTAGAACGTGTCTCAATACTTGGACCGAGCACTCGACTGTGTGGATGATTATGGTAGCTATTCTGAGTAGAATGACGTCTTTTTAATTTTTCTAGTAGATCAATATTCTTAGTTTCCATGATTTGTTGATCTATCCAAGCATATACTGTCGTTGTTGAAGGGATTTTTTCTCTTTCAAAACATTGTTCCTTGTGAGCATATGCCACGACTGCTTCAGGTGACCAGCGTTTCTTTTTCATGAGGTGATCTGCCCATGGAATAAATAATGGGTTCTTCTTCCATAAGGGCTGAGCACCACATTGTTGTCTGTTTTGTCGATAACGTTGTTGACCTAGTGAAGAAAAATAAATTTGCGTCTCATATTCATAGACTTTATGTTGCTGTTTTTGTCGTTTAATTTGACGTGTTGTTCCTCGATGAATTTCGTTATTGATTGTTTGAGGTGCACGTCCTAATTCACGCGCGATTGCACGATTTGAAAAACCTAAATTTTTAAGTGTTTCTATTTGAACACGTTCTTCATAACTTAAGTGTGTTCCTTTATGGTTTGTCATGTTAGAATAAGTATGCGTCATGTGAATTCATTCCTTTATTGATTTGGTCTGGTAGCCTCAATAATAACATGAAATTCACGTGGCGTTTTTTTGTCTAAAGGTGGCTAAGTTGATTATAAAATCCACCTTTTAAAGAAATAGGTAAGTCTGGCAGAATGATATATAAACGAGATATTGAAGAGGGCACTTTACATACATTTGATTATGAGATTTCGGATTTTATAGTTGAAAAAATTCAAAAAGGTATTGTACTAACGACTTATGAATTAATCAATAAAACTGATCATATTACAACTAAGCGAAGTACATTATGGATTAGAAGGCAATCTGAGTGGAAGATGAGATTCCATCAAGGAACAACAGTAAAAAAATGACTACAAAATTGTAGTCATTTTTTTGTCTTTATTTCCGCTTTACTAATTCAGGCTCAAGATGATAGACATTTGGTTGATTTTCTTTAGATTCAATAGCATTGATAAGGATATTAACTAATGTTTCAGCAATTTTCTTAGTTGGGACACCAACTGAATGAATTACTGTATCCATATGGTCAAATTGAGGTACGTTGTCGTATGAGTACACAATATGTTGATCAAGTGAATCTTTTAAAGTGTGCACGAGTCCTAAAGTAATATCATAACTTCCGCAAATGATACCTTCTGGTAAAGTATGATTGTTTAAATATGATTTTAATGCAAAAAATGTATCTTCAGCAGATAGTCCTTTTGAATCAATCATATTATATTCAAGATTATGTTCTTTACAATACCTTTCAAAAGTTTCTTTCTTTATAATTTGTCGAATATCATCAGTGTTGAGATCACCAATATAACAAATATTTGTTATATTATTTTGCATTAAATCATCTAAAGAAAGAATCATTGCTTGTTTATGATTTACATTTACAATAGGGTATTCGAGCTCTCGGTCTGTACCATAAGCTACTACTGGGATATTTGAACTAATGATACTTGGTAAGGTAGAAGCTTCACCTTCATCAAATACGATGATGCCATCAAAACGTAATTCTAAAAATTTATGTGCAGCAGTTTCCACATCATCGATTGATACAGACATAAAATATCCAGTATTCTTTAAAAAGTTATTGATTTCTGAAACAAGAGTTGAAACTGCAACTCTGTCTACTGATGGCCAGATGAGTCCAATTGTTTGGCTCTTGTTTGAGACTAAAGAGCGAGCGGAATTATTAGGAATATAATTCATTTCTCTTGCCTTTTGTTGTATGCGCTCTGTTGTTTCAGCAGTAACTAAAGGAGAATTTTTTAAAGCTTTACTTACTGTTGAATAACTAACACCACAGGCATTTGCTATGTCTTTTAATGTTACAGCCATGTGAGTCTCCTTTAAATATTATTTTCTACATTATACCATAAGCACACATTTTCTATAAATAACAACGTTGTTATTTTGTTTCATTTGATTTATACTTATCAATAAGTATTAAAGAAGTAGTCAATTAGATTACTTTTTTAAAATTAATGGGGGATGGAGAGATGAAAAAATTTTTACTGTTAATTCTAAGCGTATTCACTGTTTTGTATGGATGCCAACAAAGTGACGCACAAGATAAAGATGTTAAGACTTTAACATTAGCACATAATCAATCAACAACACATCCAGTACATAAATCGTTAGTAGAATTTAAAAACGAAGTAGAAAAGGAATCTCATGGTAAATTAAAAATTAAAATATATGCGAACGGACAACTTGGAAGTGAACGGGAAGCAATTGAAATGACACAAACAAATGCCATTCAATTTACAAAAGTGTCAGCAAGTGCACTTGAAAGTTTCTCTGAATCGTATTCTTTATTTAGTATGCCATATCTATTTAAATCTCAAGATAGTTTCCGATCTATTATGAAAAAACCTGAAGTACAAAATTCATTCTTTAATACAACTAAAGATAACGGATTTGTAGGTATTACTTACTATGATGCTGGAATAAGAAATATTTATACAAAAGATAGAGAAATAAAGACGAATAAAGATTTACATGGTTTGAAAATTCGTGTTCAACCTAGTAAAACAAGTGTGCAACTTGTTAAGTCATTAGGTGGTACGCCAACTCCTATGGCTTTTGGTGAAGTTTATACTGCACTTCAATCTGGTGTTATTGATGCAGCTGAGAATAATGAAACAGCATTGACGGACAATAAACATGGAGAAGTCGCAAAGAATTATTATAATACAGAGCACGCTATCGTTCCTGATATTTTAATTATGAACAAGGATGCATACAATGATTTAACGAAAGAAGAAAAAGGATGGATAAAAAGCGCAGCAAGATCATCTACTGAAAAACACGAAGTCATCTGGGATAAAGCCATTAAAGAAGCAATCAAATCAGCTAAAAAAGACATGAATGTTAAATTCCATGATGTAGATAAAACTTCATTCGAAAAGGCTGTAAAACCTCTACAAGAAGAATTTAAAAATAATAAAGGAACTGAAAAACAATACAAATTGATTAAGGAGCCAGAACAAAATGAATAAATTAACACATTATATTGATAGAACTTTGCTTTCTGTGTCTGGTGTATTGATAACTGTAATGGTCATTTTATCAGTTTGGCAAGTGATAACACGATATATATTGAACACGCCAAGTACGACAAGTGAAGAAATCATTCGCTTCTTGTTAATCTGGTTTGCATTGTTAAGTGCAGCATATGTATTTGGTAAGAAAAAGCATATTGCAATTTTATTTATAAGAGAAAAGTTTCCTCTTAAAGCACAGTTATTTATAGAAAGACTCACGAATATCATTATTTTATTAGTTGCTTTAATTTTGATGATATATGGTGGTATTAAAATTGTAGCACTTACTTGGACTCAATATGCACCAGCTACAGGTGTTTCAATGGCGCTAATGTATGGTGCGTTACCTATATCAGGACTTTTTATTGCATTTTATTCAATTCGAGGCATTATTACGAATGAGTTACCAGAAAATGATGAAGGCGGTGAAGTGTAATGACGACAATTGCTGGAATCGTATTATTTGTATCTTTAGCAATATTTTTAGCTTTTGGTATTCCAATCGCTATTTCAATTATTTTAAGTTCAATATTAACGTTAATACTTATTTTCCCGTTTGATGTCACAATACTTACTGCTGCCCAAAGAATGGTAACTGGTATTGATAACTTTACAATGCTTGCCATTCCGCTATTTGTACTTGCTGGAATATTGATGAATAACGGTGGTATTGCATTTAGATTAATTAACTTTGCAAAAGTGTTAGTAGGTAGATTACCTGGTTCTTTAGCACATACGAATATTGTGGGGAATATGTTGTTTGGTTCGATTTCAGGATCAAGTGTAGCAGCAGCTGCCGCTATGGGTAGAATTATGACACCGATGGAAACAACTCAAGGTTATAAAAAATCATATTCTGCAGCTGCCAATATTGCTTCAGCACCTTCAGGATTATTAATTCCACCAAGTTCATTATTGATTGTTTATTCACTTGTAAGTGGTGGAACATCAATTGCTGCATTATTTATTGCAGGTTACGTTCCTGGAATTCTATGGGGTCTAGGTTGTATGGTTGTTGCTTACTTTTTAGCTAAAAAACATGGCTATCCAGTTTCTGAAAAAGTGAGTTGGAAAGATAAATTATTTTTAACTTTAGATGCTATTCCAAGTTTACTATTAATAATTATTGTAATTGGTGGTATTGTAGCTGGAATATTCACAGCAACAGAGGGTGCAGCAGTCGCAGTTCTATATGCGTTTATACTTTCACTCATTTATAAAAATTTAAAAATTAAAGATATACCTGCGATTATTATAGAAACAGTAGAAATTACAGGTATGATTTTATTCTTAATTACAGCATCTGCATTGTTCTCACTCGTAATGAATTTCACAGGATTACCAGAAGCGATATCTGACGGTATATTATCATTAACTGAAAATCCTATTTTATTATTACTGTTAATGAATTTAATTTTATTAATCATTGGTACATTTATGGACATAACACCAGCAGTACTTATCTTCACACCAATTTTCTTACCGATTGCAGAAAGTATCGGATTAGATCCAGTTCATTTCGGTATTGTGATTGCATTTAACTTATGCATTGGTAATATAACACCACCAGTAGGTAGTGCGTTATTTGTTGGTAGTAGTGTTGCAAATGTAAGAATTGAAAGTGTCATTAAGACATTAATACCATACTTTATTATTTTAATTATTCTATTGTTATTATTTACGTTCGTACCACAATTATCGTTATTCTTACCAAAATTACTTGGGCTATAGGAAAGGTGAGTATTTATGAGTTTAATTAAAGAAAATTTTATTGTTCAATCTGAAAAAGGGCAGGCTTTATACAATATAGCTAAAGATATCCCAATTTTTGATTTTCATTGTCATTTAGATCCGAAAGAAATTTATGAGAATAAACCTTTTAATACGATTACTGAAGTTTGGCTAAAACGTGATCATTATAAATGGCGTTTAATGCGCACATATGGAATAGATGAGTCGTATATTACAGGAGATAAATCTGACAAAGAAAAATTCGAAGCATTTATAAGTTTATTGCCTAAAAGTATTATGAATCCGATGTATCACTGGTGTCATTTAGAGTTAGCAAGGTATTTCAACATCAATGAAAATTTAAATAAAATCGATAAAGATCAATTATATAATCAGTTAAATGAAAGTTTGCAAGAACCAGAATTTCTTCCAAGAAAATTAATAGAAAGAAGCAACGTCCAAATTATCTGTACAACGGATGATCCATGTGATGATTTGAAATATCATCAATTACTTCGTGAGGATAAGTCTTTTGATGTTAAAGTGTTACCAACATTTAGACCTGATCGTTATATCGCTTTAACGAAAGATAATGTAGAAGCATCTATTAACCAATTAGAAATTGCTACAGAAACAAAAATAAATCATTTGGAAGAATATATTAATGCGCTCAATGCACGAATTGAATACTTCCATCAAAATGGCGCAAGAAGTTCTGATCAAAGCTTTGCTAAAGTACTTAAAGTGGATGTAACTAAAGACCAAGCTGAACAGTATTTTGAACAAATTAAACAAGGTAAACACATAGATGAGGAAGATTTAAGTAGATTATCTGGATATATTTTAACTGAAGTAAGTAAAACGTATAAAAAATATAATTGGGTTGTACAGTTTCATCTTGGACCAGTGAGAAATAATAATACATTATTGTTTGAAAAAGTTGGGGCAGATGCAGGATTTGATAGTGTAGGTGATATGCTCAGTTCTTCTGACTTAAATAGATTTTTAGATCATTTAAATCAAAATGATGCATTATCAGATACAATTATTTATCCTAATAATGCTAATGATCACTTAATGGTGCAAGCTACAGCTGGTAACTTTACTTCAGATAAAGTTAAAGTGCAGCTTGGTGCTGCATGGTGGTTCAATGATACTAAAGAAGGTATGGAACAACATTTAGTAGAATACGCAAATGTTGGATTATTATCTACTTTCGTTGGTATGTTAACTGATTCAAGAAGTTTATTATCATATACGAGACATGAATATTTTAGAAGAATTTTATGTAAAATGATTGGTAAACGTGTAGAAAGAGGAGAAATCATTGATGATGATGAAATTCTTACTGAAATCATTAAGGATATTTGCTTTAATAACGCCGTATCACTCTATAATATCGAAGGCGTAGATGCTATATAAAATTAGAGAACCTAAGACGATGTTGTCTTAGGTTCTTATTTATTTAGAACTGTAGATTTTCAATTGTTTTTAGATCATCTTGATAAACTGGTATCGTTGCGCCTTTTACTACAAATGTTGGGATATGTTGTAAAGTTGTTTTTACGGTTATTGTTTGACCATCTTCAAATTGTTCGCCACTATGAAAATCAATCCAACCTTTGTTGTTTTTAGGTAAATAGACTGTTCTTTCTTGTTGAGCTTTTTCTAAGATAGGGGCAATTAACATATGGTCACCTAACATAAATTCATCATTATCTTCAAAAGTACTTATATCACTTTCAAATTGGTAAAAAGTTGGTCTAATAATTGGTTCATACGCTTCATGTGCCTGTACAACTAATGACTGAAGATATGGTTTAAGTTTTTCGTGGAAGTGCATGGCTTGTTTAACTTCAGACAAGACTTCATTATGCATCCAAGGTTCATTTACAGAACCATCATCATTCCATGAGTGGATTGAAAATCTTGGATAATAAGAACCACATTGCACCCATCTTAAAAATAATTCTGCTTCTGGTTTATCACCAGAAAAACCGCCAATATCATGTCCAAAGTTATAAACACCAGATAGACTTAACCCAATTGCCATAGCATTATTATATTTTAATGTATGCCAACTCGTATAGTTATCACCTGTCCAAGTTTGAACATATTTACTCATACCAGCTGCACCAGATCTACTTATGATATATGAATATTGTTCTTTATGATATTTTTGCTGTATCTCTCTTGATGCTTTCATCATTAATATAGGCATGATTGCTTTATAATCTTGGAAATTTGCTTCATTGCCGAAACCATTTACTTTAGCCTTATCATCCCAAATTTCGAATTCGTTATTATCATTCCATGTACAGTTAACATGATTAGATAATAATTGTTGTTCTATTTTAGATTGCCACCATTTAATAGTGTCTTTATTTGTAAAGTCTAGGTAGTATCCTTTTTCATCCCAAAATTGTACAAGAAGCGGTTGGCCATTCATATCTTTAATAAATCCATCAAAGGCTAATACTTCATCTAGTAAAGGATGATCTGTAAGTAGGCTAGGTTTAATATTCGCAACTAATTCTACATTTTGATCTGTATAAGCTTTTCCAAAAGATTTTGGGTCTTTAAATTTATCATAATTCCAATTAAAAACGTATCTCTTATCATGAATCGATGTATAACCTGATGAAAGGTGGAAAGATCTAATCGTAATATTATGTGTGTTACATTGATCTAGAAAAGATAATAGTCTTTCATCTGAATTTGGCAAATCTGTATATTGCATTGTTGAGCCGGAATAAGACAAACTCCATTCAGGCATAAGTGTTGGTCTACCTGTTAAATGACTAAAACGCGTCGTTACTTGTTGAATAGTCGGACCGGCAATGACGTAATAATCAAGAAAATCTGACTTAGTTTCATAATATCTATAGTGACCGTGATAATTATCTAATTCTTGTCCAAGATCTACAATGGAGTCTTGATAATCATCATAGAAGATACCAAATGCTATATTTTCGTCAGATTTGTATGTGAGATAATAAGGAATATGTTTATAAAGTGGATCAGTCGTTTCAGCATTATAACCCATAGCATCTATATTCTTCATTCTAAATCGTCTGCCATGCTTATTTACTTTTCCGCTCTTTTCTCCGAGTCCAAAATACATTTCATTTTTATCTCTATTTAAATAATGACAAGTCGGATGATTTTTTGATATTTGATGATGATAACTGCCTGTCTTACGGTCTTGCATGATTTCAATTTCTTTGTCAGATGAACTTAAATCATACCAACTACAATAGAAATCTTCTTTATCAATGACGAGTTTTAATAACTTTGTCTTAATTATAATATGGTGCTGTTCTTCTGAAATTTCATATTGTGGACATGAAAAGTTAGATTGATCATATCTAGAAATTCCTTCAAAAGGTAAGTCAGTATCACCAGGTGTAATGGTCCAAGTTGGTAAAGTGATATCTTTCTCTGAAGAAGATTTAATATTGATTAAGTAATCTTCTAATATGTGGATTGTAAAGAAATGCTCGTTTTGCTTGTCACTGATTACAATTATATTTTTATCTTGTGAAATCAAATTAAACATGTAAATAGCCTCCTATAACAACGTTGTTATTTAGACTATTACATTAATCTATACCAAAGTAAAGTAAAATAGTAAAAATAGCATTGTTTATGAAAATAAAGTCATATATCATTAATACATATGATTTCAGGAGGCATTTTATGGATAAACATTTCTCAGTAAAGGAATTTTTCTCTAATATTTTAAATGGTATAGGTATAGGTATTGTAATAGCATTAATACCAAACGCCATACTTGGTGTGTTATTTAGTTATTTATCACAGTTTCATCCGCTATTAGAAATGTTTAACCAAGCATTATTACTCATGCAGTTTGCAATGAGTTTTATAATTGGCATAGTTGTTGCACATCAATTTAAATTCCAAGCTACTGATGCAGTTATGATTGGCGCTGCAGGATTAATAGGTTCAGGCGCTGTGAAAATACAAAATGGTCAATTTATATTTGTAAGTATAGGGGATGTCGTCAATTTAATCGTTGTGTTAATTATCAGTTGTTATTTGATGATTAAATTGAAAGGAAAATTTGGTTCTTTAGATATGTTGATTATGCCAATAATCATTTCAGTTGTCAGTGGATTTATAGGTATGCTGACACTTCCATATGTTAGTAATGTAACTAAAGGTATAGGCAAATTAATAGAACAATTTTCTACAGTGAATCCTTTAATGATGTGTATATTGATCGCGATTACTTATGCATTATTAATGGTAACCCCAATTTCAGTTGTCGCAATTGCTACTGCGGTCGGTTTAAATGGTTTAAGTTCAGGAGCTGGCAATATGGGGATTGTTGCAGCATGTGTGACTTTCTTAATGGGCTCATGGAAAGTAAACGATAAAGGTATCAATATCGTACTTATCATCGGAGCTACTAAAATGATGATTCCAGTATATTTCAAAAATCCTATCATCGCAGTACCATTAATCATAAATGGATTAATGAGTGGATTACTCACTTATTTCGTCGGCATAAAAGGTACGCCAATGTCTACAGGATTTGGTTATACCGGGTTTGTTGGACCAGCAAACGCATTAAAATTTATGGAAGGATCAGTATTCTTAAATATATTAATACTAGGCGTAGCATATTTCATCATACCGTTTGTATTTGCATATATCGTACATAAAGTTTGTTTAATAATACTTCCAAAATACAATCAAGAAATGTTTTTATTTAAAGAAAATAATTAGAATGAAGAGAAGGCTGAGACAAGAAAAAATGTCTCAGCCTTTAAATATGGCTGAAAACTGGTGCCGTTAAAAGCAGTTTGGGTTAGAAGTGCAAATACTAGGTGCGTTATTAGCAAGTTTGAGTAGAAGTGCAAATAAGGAGACCACTAATTACAATTCTCAGTAGTTTTGTAATTAAGGCCGTCCATAGTAACACTTCGGCCGAGTTTTGTAACTAACAATCCCGTTATGAACAAGTTTATACAAAACTGTTCACAAGGACGCTATTAGTATCACTTCTTGATAAATATGTTATTAACCATACAACATACATACACTTTTAATTGTAAGAATATTATGAAAAAATAGATTATTTGTTTTCATAAAGTGTTGTAGAATTAATCATTATTTATTTTTTACTGAAAGGAAGTACGAATTATGCGATTTAAATTATTTAATATAAGAGAAGATGAAAAGCTTTATGCATATCAGTGGGGTCAAACTAATGGTCATGAAATTGAATGTACGGAGGAGGATTTAACTTTAGACAATGTACATACTTTATCGTCTTTTGATGGTGTGAGTACTCAACAGTTATTTAAGTTTGATGACAGAATATATGAAGCACTTAAGGATGTTGGTATTAAACAAATTGCAGGTCGTGCTGCTGGTTTTGATATGTTTAATTTAGATGAAGCTGCAAAACATGATATAAAAATTACAAATATTCCTTCATATAGTCCAAATGCGATAGCGGAATTTGCAGTTTGTAGAGCATTAGAATTAATAAGAAACATGAATAAAATAAATAAAAAGGTAGAACGTCAAGATTTTACTTGGGATGAAACAGTTATCGCTAAAGAACTAAGAAATATGACGGTACTGGTTATTGGCGTTGGTAGAATTGGTAAAGTGTCAGCACAATTATTTAAAGGATTTGGTGCGGAAGTTATTGGTTATGACCCATATGATCAATCGGTAAGCGAAATTGAATATGTACAAAGTTTACAAGAAGGGCTATCTAAAGCGGATTTAATCACATTACATGTTCCTGCAAATGAAGAAACGCACATATTATTAATGAAGAGACGATTAAATATATGAAAAATGGTGCATATTTAGTGAATACAGCTAGAGGTGCGACAGTGAATACTAATGATGTCATTCAAGCATTAAATAGCGGTAAAATACATAGTGTCGCGTTAGATGTATATGAGAATGAGTTTGCATATTTCTCATATGATTATACAGATAAAGAAATTGAAGATGGTACTTTAAAAGAATTGATGTCACGTGACGATGTATTAATTTCACCTCATATTGCATTTTATACACATACAGCAGTACAAAATATGGTTGAAATTTCATTGGATAGTGCACTTGAAGTTATTACAACTGGATATAGTGAAAATGAAGTTCAATTAAGTAAAGTGTGAATGAACATTCGTTCATACTTTTTTTATAAAAAGCTATTGCATAAAATTACATAAATTCGTATAATAATGAATATTATTAATTCAGGAGGTAACGAATTTGAAAAGAAATGTATTTACTAAAGTAGTTATAGCAACAATTTGTTTACTACTTACAATTCCTTATTTAGCCCCCATAAAGTCACAAGCTGCAGAGACTGATCAATGGGATAAAGCTAAAGAACGAGGCGAGTTAAGAGTAGGGTTATCAGCAGATTATGCACCTTATGAGTTTGAGCACACTAAAGATGGTGAACGTGAATATGCTGGGATAGATATAGAACTTGCTAAAAAAATTGCAAAAGACAATGATATTAAACTTAAAATTGTGAATATGCAATTTGATAGTTTACTAGGTGCTTTAAAAACTGGAAAAATCGATATGATTATTTCTGGTATGGCTCCGACTCCTGAGAGAAAGAAACAAGTTGATTTTTCTGATGATTATATGGAAGTTAACCAAAGAATGATTATACAGAAAAAAGATAAAGATAAATTAAAAACGATTGATGATTTTAAAGGAAAAATGGTCGGTGTGCAAAAGCAAACGACTCAAGAAGAATTGGCAAAAACAGAAATGCCAGAATCTCAAATTAGCTCATTAACGAGAGTACCTGAAGTTATTATGTCACTTAATTCTGGAAAAGTAGACGGCATGATTATTGAAGGACCTGTTGCTGATGCATATTTAGAGAAGAATCCTAATTTAACATATTCAGATGTTACATTTTCAGATGCAGACAAGACAACAGCTATTGCATTACCGAAAAATTCACCTGAATTAATGAAGAGGGTTAATAAGAGTGTTAAAGAAGTTCGAGACAATAATTTGATTAAAAATTATCAAGATAAAGCAACTGAAGCGATGTTCGATGATGGTTCTTTCTTCAGTAAATATGGCTCATATTTCTTACACGGTGTAGGGTATACGATTCTATTATCATTCTTAGGTGTAGTAGCAGGAGCATTAATTGGTTGCTTCTTAGCGCTTATGAAATTAAGTAATAGTAAGATATTTAAATCGATTGCTTCAGTTTACATCGAATTTATAAGAGGTACACCATTACTCGTTCAAGTATTCTTAGTTTATTTCGGCACAACAGCAGTACTTGGACTAGATTTATCAGCATTAATTTGTGGTATTATCGCACTCATCATTAACTGTAGTGCATATATTGCAGAAATTATTAGAGCTGGTATTAACGCGGTAGATAATGGCCAAATGGAAGCGGCTAGATCATTAGGATTAAATAAAACGCAGGCTATGACTAAAGTTATCTTGCCACAAGCCATTAAAAATATTTTACCTGCATTAGGTAATGAATTTGTAACAGTTATTAAAGAATCTTCTATAGTTTCTGTTATCGGCGTAAGTGAATTGATGTTTAATGCTCAAGTTGTTCAAGGGGCATCATTTGATCCATTTACACCATTATTAGTAGCAGCAATATTGTACTTTATCTTAACGTTTACGTTATCTAGAGTGATGTACTTTGCTGAAAGGAGGTTTAGTGTAAGTGATTAAAGTTAACGATTTACACAAATCATTTGGTAAAAATGAAGTATTAAAAGGTATTAATTTAAATATTGAAAAAGGGGAAGTTGTTGCGATTATCGGCCCATCTGGTAGTGGTAAAAGTACGCTTCTTAGATGTTTGAATTTATTAGAAGAACCTTCCTCAGGACAGATTGTATTTGAAAATAATGAATTAACAAATACTAAAGGTGCAAAGTTGGATCAATTAAGACAAAAAATGGGCATGGTTTTCCAAGGTTTTAATCTTTTTCCACATAAAAAAGTAATCGAAAATATTACACTAACACCTTTAACTTTGAAAAAAGGACAAAAATCCGAATTAGAAGATCAGGCTAAACAATTACTTAAAAAAGTTGGTCTTGAAGATAAAGCAGATGTTTATCCATCTAAATTATCAGGTGGACAAAAACAACGTGTAGCGATTGCCCGTGCGTTAGCAATGAACCCAGCAGTTATTTTATTTGATGAACCAACTTCAGCATTAGACCCCGAAGTTGTTGGTGAAGTGTTAAGTGTTATGAAAGATTTAGCCAAAGAAGGCATGACAATGGTCGTTGTAACGCATGAAATGGGATTTGCTAAAAATGTCAGCGATCATGTAATTTTTATGGATGAAGGTATAGTTCAAGAAGAAGGTACACCTGAACAAATATTTGATAATCCTCAAAACGAAAGAACGAAACAATTTTTATCTAAAGTATTATAATACTAAAAATAGAAGAGGTGTTTTCGTGTTAGATATAGGTATAGTCGGTGGTAGTGGATACGGAGCAATAGAATTGATGAGGTTATTAAATCAGCATAAAGACGTGAACATCAAATATGTATTCTCACATTCGAAATCTGGTCAAGATATAAAGGAAACATATCCACATTTACAAAATAATATTATTGAACAATTCACAAGTTTAGATGTAGAAACAGTGCAATGTGATTTAATATTTTTTGCGACCCCCTCAAATGTGAGCAAGAATTTTATTCCTAAATTAATAGAACGTGGTATTAAAGTAATCGATTTATCTGGAGACTTTAGGTTGAAAGCCCCCACAATTTATGAAAAATATTACGGAGAAAAGCCAGCTCCTCAGAGTGTATTGGATGAAGCGGTGTATAGCTTGCCTGAGTGGTCAAATGTAGACGTATCATCGACACAAATTATTGCAAACCCGGGTTGTTTCCCAACTGCAATACTTTTATCTTTACACCCTCTTTTAGAAAGTGACTTAATTAATAAAGACACGATTATAATAGACGCTAAAACTGGTGTTTCAGGTGCTGGTAGAACATTAAGTCAAAATGTTCATTTTGGCGAAGCAAATGAAAACTTTTCAGCTTATAAATTAGGTTCCCATAAGCACACACCAGAAATTGAACAGTATTTATCACAAGTCTCGAAATCAGACATAAAAGTGACATTCACACCTCATCTCGTTCCTATGACAAGAGGTATATTGGCTACTATTTATGTAGATTTAAAAGATCAAACAAGTGAAGCAGCATTACATCAATTATATAAACAGAAATATGATGAAAAACCATTTGTTCGTGTAAGAGACCTTGGCGAATTCCCAACAACCAAAGAAGTTCTAGGTAGTAATTACTGCGATATTGGCATTTATGTTGATGAAGATAGACAAAAAGCTATTATCGTTGCAGTTATCGATAATCTCGTTAAAGGTGCAAGTGGTCAAGCAATTCAGAACATGAATAGATTATTTGGATTTAATGAAGTTGAAGGTTTAAATTTATTACCAATATACCCATAGAATAGGAGGAATTTGATGTTAGATAAGACTGAAGAATTAATTGACTCTGAAATGATCGTTATAGAAGAAGGTGATGTCGCATCACCTAAAGGATACATTGCTGGCGGCATGCATGTTGGATTACGTAGAGAAAAGAAAGACTTTGGTTGGTTATATTCATCAGTTCCAGCTAATTGTGCAGCGGTATATACACAAAATGCTTTTAAAGCAGCCCCATTAAAAGTTACTGAAGAAAGTATTAATGTTGAACATAAACTTTCAGCAATTGTTATTAATTCTGCCATCGCAAATGCTTGTACAGGTCAAAGAGGTTTAGATGATGCAAAGCAAACTCAGAAATGGATTTCATCTAAACTACAACTACCTGAACATCAAATCGCAATTGCATCAACAGGTTTGATTGGCGAATTTTTACCTATGCAAAAAATTGAATATGGTGTGAATAATATTGATATTCTCAATAATTCACATTCTTCTGATTTTAATGAAGCTATTTTAACAACTGATAAAGAGACTAAACATATAGCAGTACAAATTAAAATTGATGATGAAGTGATTACGATTGGCGGTTCATGTAAAGGGTCAGGCATGATTCATCCAAATATGGCTACAATGCTTGGCTTTATGACAACAGATGCAAATGTTGACTCTGAAGATTTGAATGGCTTACTAAAAGAATCTGTTGATGAAACGTTTAATATGATTACAGTTGATGGTGATACAAGTACAAATGATATGGTTATACTTTTAGCTAATGGTGAAAGTGGTCAAACATTAACTCAATCACATCCAGAATGGGAAAAGTTCGCTCAAGCTGTCCAATATGTGAATCAATTTTTAGCTCAAAGTATTGCAAGAGATGGTGAAGGGGCGACGAAGTTAATCAAAGTTAATGTCAAAGGTGCTAAGACGAAAGCTCAAAATAGTGCAATTGCTAAAACAATTGTTGGTTCAAGCTTAGTGAAAACAGCGATACACGGTGCTGATCCAAACTTTGGAAGAATCGTAACATCAATTGGTTATGCAGATCATACTGTAGATACTAACGAAGTAGACGTCTGGCTTTGTGGACATTTATTAGTTAGTAAAGGTATGAATGTATCATTTGATGAGTTAGATTTAAAAGCTAAAATGGAGCAAGATACAATTGAAATAGAAGCGAAAGTTGGAAATTCTCCTCATACATCTACTGCTTTCGGATGCGATTTGAGTTATGATTACGTAAAAATTAATGCATTATATAGAACTTAATAGGAGGTCATAAAGTGAAGTATGCAGTCATTAAAATTGGTGGTAGTGTATTAAGCAACTTAAGTCAAACGATAATAGAAGATATACTTACTTTAAAAAGTCAAAATTATATGCCAATCATCGTCCATGGTGGCGGCCCGTTTATTAATAAACAACTAACTAAAATTGGTATCGAAAGTAAATTTGTAGATGGCTTACGTGTTACTGATGAAGAAGTGTTACTACAAACTTCAAGTACATTGATCGGTGAAGTCAACCCACAAGTTGTGTTTCAAATTAATCAACATGACTCATTAGCATTAGGTATAAATGGCATCGATATGAATTTATTTGATATAAAACCATTAGATTCTAAATATGGATTTGTAGCAGAATGTACATCCGTTAATAAAGAAACACTGGCTAATATATGTTCGAACAGTATTCCAGTTATCGCACCAATCGGTATCGATAGAAATACTGGTCAAAGATATAATATTAATGCAGATAGCCTTGCATATAAAATAGCGAGTGAAATGGAAGGCGACTTATTCTTAATAAGTGATATTCCAGGAGTACTGATTAAAGATGAAGTACAAAGCCATTTAAGTATCAATGATATTCATAATTATATAGAAACAACTGAAATATATGGCGGTATGATTCCTAAAGTTACTGGCGCAATTTCTGCAATAAAAGAAGGCTGTAAAAGCGTCAAGATTATTTCAGGATCATCAGACCATGCATTATTAAAAAGTTCTCATTCAAATAAAATAGGTACAACAATTACATTATAAAGTAAAAAATCCGACAGAGTCTTTGGGCACTGTCGGATTTTTTGTTCGCTTATTAGCAGTTTTGGAAAGAAGTGCAAATAGTGGTGTCGTTATTAGCAGTTTTGGAAAGAAGTGCAAATAACGAGTGTCTTGTTTACAATTCTCAGGAGTTTTGTAACTAAGGCCGCCCATAGTAACACTTCGACCGAGTTTTGTAACTAAGGCGGTCCATAGTAACACTTCGGCTGAGTTTTGTAACTAAGACGGTCCATAGTAACAGTTTGGCCGAGTTTTGTAATTAACGCCCCCGTTATAAACAAGTTTGGGCGAAAGTGTTCACAACAGCCTCAACCACAAACAAGCAAAATACTGTCTTGCCATACCATTTACCACACATTATATGAAAGCAATTTTTTATATACTTATTTAATTGAATTAATACGAATACCGTAAATTTATTTATTAAATGTGTTAAAATGTATTAGCATGTTTGATAGTGAGGTGAATAAATTTGAATTTAGATCAATTGAAGCAAGAAGTGATAGATTATGCACATTCTATTGGTATTGATAGTATTGGATTTACAACTGCTGATCCTTTTGATGAATTAAAGAAAAAGTTAGAAGATTATCATTCTAAAGGATATGCTTCTGGGTTTGAAGAAAGTGATATTGAGTTAAGAACAGTCCCTAAATTATCATTACCATCTGCTCGCTCAATTATAGCAATTGCTGTAGGGTATCCGAATAAATTAAAGGGTGCTCCTAAAAGTGTTAGAGGAGATAGAAGAGGTATGTTTGCGCGTGCTTCATGGGGCCAAGATTATCATACTATTATGAGAAATCGCCTTGATAAACTCAGTTTATTCCTAAAAGAAAAAGTGCCTGATGTAGAAATTAAATCAATGGTCGATACTGGTGTCTTGTCTGACCGTTCAGTAGCTGAAAGAGCTGGTTTAGGATTTGCAGGTAAAAATGGATTTATTATTAATGAAGAACTTGGTACTTGGAGTTATCTTGGTGAAATGTTAGTCAGTATTCCATTTAAACCTGATGATCCAGTTATAGATAGTTGTGGTGATTGTAACATTTGTGTTGATAGATGTCCGACAGGTGCCTTAGTAGGTAATGGTCAATTAAATAGTCAAAAATGTATCAGCTTTTTAACACAAACAAAAGGTTATTTAAAAGATGAATACCGCTATAAAATAGGAAATCGTTTATACGGATGTGACACATGCCAACAAGTGTGCCCGCGAAATAGAGGAATTAATACTGAACATGACGACATTATATTAGAACCTGAGGTACTGAAACCTAGACTTGTCCCACTACTTAAAATGTCTAATAAAGAATTTAAAAATACTTATGGACATTTAGCTGGTGCATGGAGAGGTAAAAAGCCGATTCAACGAAATGCGATTGTCGCACTAGCTCACTTTAATGAAGAAAGTGCAATACCAGAATTGAAAGATGTTGCGTTAACAGATCCGCGACCAATGATAAGAGGTACTGCATTTTGGGCTATCGGTCAAATACAAGGTGAAGAGGCAAGACCATTCATAATGTCACACTATGAACGTGAAATAGAAGAAGTCCAAGAAGAAATGATAAAAGGATTAGAGATTAGGAGAAAATAAATTATGACAAATCATGTAGTTTTATATCAACCAGAAATTCCAGCGAATACTGGAAATATTGCACGTAGCTGTGCAGCAACAGATACAACTTTACACTTAATTAGACCTTTAGGTTTTAGTACGGATGATAAAATGTTAAGAAGAGCGGGTTTAGATTACTGGAAATTTGTAAATATTGTTTATTATGATAGTATTGAAGAATTTTTCGAAAAGACTGAAGGTGGCAACTATTACTTACTAACGAAGTTTGGTACTCAACCACATACTCAGTTTGATTACAGTAATGTTGAAGAAAATCATTACTTTATATTTGGTAGAGAAACAACAGGACTTCCTGATTGGGTTAAAGAAAAATATAAAGATACAGCATTAAGAATTCCAATGAATGATAATGTAAGATCTTTAAATTTATCTAATACTGCTGCAATATTAATTTATGAAGCGTTAAGACAACAAAATTATCCTAATTTATCATAGAAATAAAAAAACTGAGGCCATATGGTCTCAGTTATTAATTATTATTTGATTTTAAAGATTCAAGTTCTTTGTTTAAATCTTCTTCCTTAAGACCATAGTCTTTAGAATCGCGACCAGCAGTTAACATCGCAGTAATAAATGCTACACCAACCATACAGATTAATAGCGTGTTCATTTAATTAGCCCCCTCGTAATGTTATGTTATCTTTATTATATACGAATTAAGGCAATAATTAAATACATTTTTAAGGAGACATTGATATGGATAATTATATTTTGAAAAACGCACAAATTTATACTGAAACATATAAAATTGATCATGGCTATATCGAAGTGCGTAATGGATGTATTCACGATATTCAAGAAGGGGAATATACAGGTAGATTACAAACGATAGATGCAAATGGTCAACATGTACTTCCGGGATTTATTGATATACATATTCATGGCGGTTATGGCCAAGATGCAATGGATGCAACACCAGAAACATTGGATTTATTATCTGAGAAATTATTGTCTGAAGGTACGACTAGCTTTTTAGCCACTACAATGACACAGTCAACTGAAGCCATCAATGCTGCATTAGTAAATGTTGCAAACTATAAACCGATAGATGATAAACGTGCTGAAATACTCGGTGTACATTTAGAAGGTCCATTTATTTCAGAACATAAAGTTGGTGCTCAAAATCCTGCATTTGTTGCAAGACCTACAGTACAAAAATTTAAAGATTTTCAAGATAAAGCAAATGGCGCGATTAAAATAGTGACAATTGCGCCAGAAGTTGAAGGTGCAGAGGAAGTTATTAAAGAACTTCATGAAGATGTTATTTTTTCAGCAGGACATACCGTATCTGATTACGATGGTATTGAAAAAGCAGTTCAAAATGGTCTTAAGCATATTACACATTTATATAATGCACAAACAACATTTACACATAGAGAACCAGGCGTATTTGGTGCCGCTCTGACTGATGAAAGATTAACAACAGAAGTTATTGTTGATGGCATTCATTCTCATCCTGCTGCAGTGAAATTAGCATATCTTGCTAAAGGAAATGAGAATTTCTGCATTATTACAGATGCAATGCGTGCAAAAGGCATGAAGGATGGTAAATACGATCTTGGTGGCCAAGATGTATTTGTTAAAAATAACGAAGCTAGATTAGAAACTGGTTCACTTGCAGGAAGTATATTACTTATGAACAAAGGCTTAAAAAATTTAATGGACTTTGCAAATATACCGCTTGAAGAAGCATGGCGTACTGCAAGTTTAAACCAAGCTATTCGATTGAAAGTTGATGATAGAATTGGCTCAATCAAAGTTGGGAAACAAGCAGATCTTGTTATAGCTGATTCAGAATTAAATGTTTTAACTACTATTAAAAAGGGTATATTATAGATAATGACTAAAGGTTATGATTTTTGTAAATATACAAGTTGAAATGAGGAGTGGACAAAATGACTTTAAACTTTAAAGTATTTGAAACAAAAGATATTGCTGCACGATATGCTGCAGATGTAGTTCGCAAACAATTTAATTCAGACAGCACTTCAGTTGTCGGTGTACATTTAGAAGCAGAGCAAACATCATTTTTCGATGAACTATTAGATGATGTTAAGAAAAATCCTGTGAACTTCAGTCAAATTCATATTTTAGATTTTGATGGTAAAGAAGATTATTACACAGAATTAGGAGTTCCTGCTAAACAAGTATTAAAAACTGATGTCGGTAGTGATGTTGAAGCATTTATTAAAGAAAAAGTGAATACTGACAAAAAGAAAAACAAATTAATGTTAGATGTTGTCACTTTAACTGAAGATAGCAGAACTGGATTAGACTATGATCAAGCAATTCACCCAGCAAGAGAAGTTATCGTACTTGTCACTGGTAAAGAAAAAGCTAAAGCAGTAAGTCAGTTATATCAAGAACCTGCAAATGGTTCTGTTGAATCCGCTAAATTAAAACAACATAGAATGGTAACAGTTGTATTAGATAATGAAGCGGCACAAGGCTTACCTGAAGACGTTAGATCTTACTTCTCAATTCAATTTTCATAAGAAGGTGAGAAATTTGAATAAAAATCTAGAAGAAGAAAATGAAATGGTTCAAGACCTAGAAGATGTTAAGGAACTAGGTAAAGAAATGGAACAAATATCAGAACAAAATGACGAAGCTTTTGAAGAAAAGAAATCTGAACAAGAGTCTTAAAATAGAGATTGAGACAATACGCTATGTCTCAATCTTTATTTTTTTCGTTAATTTAAATTATCTGACAACTGAGAGTTTAAATCGCTTTCTTTATACGATATAATAGAGTTGAATAAAGAATGATGAATTCAAGAAATAAAGGGGAGTATTGAAATGAGTTACAGAATTGAACATGATACATTTGGTGAAATTAAAGTTCCAAGCGATAAATATTGGAAAGCACAAACACAAAGAAGTAAACAGAATTTCCCAGTAGGTAAAGAACAAATGCCAATTGAAGTGATTTATGGATTTGCACATTTAAAAAGAGCAGCAGCGATTTCAAATCATGAACTTGGTAAATTATCTGATGATAAGAAAGATGCCATTGTATATGCTACTGATGAAATTTTAAATGGAAACTTAGATGAACATTTTCCTCTAGTAGTTTGGCAAACAGGTAGTGGTACACAAAGTAATATGAACGTGAACGAAGTTGTGAGCTACGTTGCAAATGAATACTTGAAAGAAAAAGGTTCAGAAGAGTCCGTTCATCCAAATGATCATGTTAATATGTCTCAAAGTTCAAATGATACATATCCAACTGCAATGCATGTTGCTTTATATCATGAAATTGAATCTAAATTATTACCAGCAATTGGTACGTTAAGAGATACATTTAAGAAAAAAGAAGAAGATTTCAAAGATATTATTAAAATCGGTAGAACACATCTACAAGATGCAACACCTTTAACTTTAGGTCAAGAAGTTAGTGGTTGGAGATATATGTTAGATAAATGTGAATCATTATTAAATGAATCTAAAGGTCAATTATTAAACTTAGCAATTGGTGGTACAGCAGTTGGTACTGGTATCAACGCACATCCAGAATTCGGCGATAAAGTAGCTAAACAAATTAGCGAACAATTAGGCTATCCATTTGTATCATCTGAAAATAAATTCCATGCATTAACTGCTCATGATGAAGTTGTTTATGTTCATGGCGCCCTTAAAGCATTAGCAAGTGACTTAATGAAGATTGCGAATGATGTAAGATGGTTAGCTTCTGGCCCAAGAGCTGGATTAGCTGAAATTTCAATTCCAGAGAACGAACCAGGTTCATCAATCATGCCAGGTAAAGTAAACCCAACTCAATGTGAAATGTTAACAATGGTTGCTGTTCAAGTACTAGGAAATGATGCAGCAGTAGGCATAGCAGCATCACAAGGTAACTTTGAATTAAATGTATTTAAACCAGTTATTTTATACAATACATTACAATCTATTTATTTATTAACAGATGGTATTGAAACATTTAATAACAATTGTGCTGTTGGAATAGAACCGATTGAAGAAAATATCGATAAATATTTAAATCAATCATTGATGCTTGTTACTGCATTAAATCCACATATTGGATATGAAAATGCAGCAGCAATCGCGAAAAATGCTCACAAAAATGGATTAACATTAAAAGAATCAGCAATTGAATCTGGACTTCTAACAGAAGAACAATTTGATGAATGGATTAAACCAGAAGATATGATAAGCTCTAAAAAATAATAGCAGCTTTAAGATACAAATATAAAGAACAGAAAAAAGGTGCTATAGGCACCTTTTTCTGTATCAAAATATAACTTTGGAGGCAATTTATGAAGATATTAGGATTAATAGATATAGGTTCCAATACTATAAGACTTGTTATTTTTGAATACTCTAAAGATACAGGTTTAAATGAACTACAAAACGTTAAAACACCAGCACGTTTGAGTCAATATTTAGAAGAAGATAAAACAATGAATAAAGATGGAATCAATATTTTAGTAGAAACTTTAAATAGTTTTAAAAAAGTTGCCGAAAAATTTCAAGTGGAAGAACTTGTCCCTGCAGCTACAGCAGCAGTCAGACAATCTAAAAATATAGATGAAATTATAAAAAGTGTAAAAGACAAAACGAATCTTGATATTGAAATTATCCCAGAACAAGATGAGGCGTTTTATGGATTTTATGCAGCAACACATACTTTAAATATAAATAATGGTATTACAGTTGATATAGGTGGTGGTTCAACAGAAATAACTTATTTTGAAGATAAAAAGTTAAAAGAGGCAATAAGTTTTCCTTTCGGTGTTGTAACTTTAGAGAAAATGTTTTTCGCTGATAAAGATCACAATGATAAAAATGCGATTAAAAAATGTGAGAAGTATGTTAAAGAACAGTTTGAATCTGAAAAATGGATAAAGGATAAAAACGTTCCTATTATTGGAATTGGTGGATCTGCCCGAAATAATGCGCGTATACATCAGTCTTTAAATAATTATCCAATTGCTGGTGTACATGGCTATGACATGACTAAAAAAGGGCTTGAAGAAGTGTTTGATGTATTGAAAAAATCTGATAAAAGTGAATTGAAAGATTTAGATGGTTTAAGTAGAGACCGTACAGATATCATTTTACCTAGTTCTATTGTTTTTAATACATTATATGATATCGCAGATGCAAATCGTTTTACATTCTCAAGAAAAGGTCTTCGTGAAGGTTTAGTGATGACAAGAATTAAAGAAGAATTTTCAAAGGCATTTAATAAAAATAATGTCACAAGTGATGCATTAAAACATATAGCAAATGAATATAATATCAATGCTTCAAATGGTAAACAGCGCATGAAATTAGCTGAAGATTTGTTAAACAAATTAGAAGAAATCACTAGCTTCAAAATTTCAAAAGAAGATAGAGATATATTTAATGAAGCGGCATATTTATATTATTTAGGTTCATTTATAGATGCAGATTCTAGTTCACAACATACGTATTATATTATAGCCAATTCAAGTATTAATGGCTTATCGCATAAAGAAAGGGTTAAATTAGCACTTTTGGCAAGTTTTAAAAACAAGACATTATTAAAATTCTATATAAAGGGGACGCCTTGGTTTGAAGATGAAGAAATTGAACTTATTCAAAAGCTTGGCGGCATCATTAAGTTTGCACATGCTTTAAATGTTTCTAATACCGATTGCATCGAATCAATGGCATTAATTGAAAAGAAAAATGAATTTGAATTAAGAGCCAAATACGTTACAGACCCAATCGCTGAAGAATATCAATCTGATAGACAGAAAAAACATTTAGAAAAGTTATTACCGAAAAAACTTAATATTATATTTACACAAGATTAATAAACTTACGTTTAAATGAAGTAGTGTGATTTTATAATCTTGATTGGAAATTTGTAAAGGGTGAGATAATTATGGAAGCACAAGCGGAACAATTTTATTTAGACAATCCAGAATATTACAACAACCGAGAATTAAGTTGGCTAGACTTTAATTATCGTGTTCTTGAGGAAGCAATTGATCCTAACAATCCTTTATTAGAACAGTTGAAATTTTTAGCAATTCATAGTTCTAATTTAGATGGATTTTTTATGGTTAGAGTAGCGGGGTTGAAAGACCAAGTTAAGATGAATTTTAATGAACCAGAGAATAAAGCGCAATTGACACCTAAAGAACAACTTATCGGCATTGAAAAGAAAAATAGAGTGAACGTCGAGCTTCAATATAAGCGATTTAATGAATTAAAAGATTTGTTAAAGAACTATAAAATATTTATTACACAACCAGAAAGATTGCCAGAACCATTGATTGAGCAGCTTCAACATCAATTTAACACTGAAATATTACCAACACTTTCACCGTTAGGGATAGATGCATACAGGCCATTCCCAAAACTAAATAACAAAATGTTGAATTTGTTTGTAGATATTAGGTTAAATGATGGTGAAATTAAATCAGCAATCGTACCCGTTCCAACATTATTAGATAGAATTATTAAGTTAGAACATGAAGGGGTTAAATATATTGTATTTCTTGAAGACGTCATTTCATTATTTATAAAACAATTATTTAATGGGTATGAAGTGATTAATACGTACACATTTAGGGTGACAAGAAATGCAGATTTAACAATTCATGAAGAAGGTGCAGAAGATTTATTAATAGAAATTGAACGATTTTTGAAAGAAAGAAAAAGTGGTGCAGCAGTTAGACTTGAAATTGATCGTAGACATATAGATTCAGAAGTGAAGAGTATTTTCTTAATGAATGAACTTGAGTTATCAAATGAAGATATTTACAGAGTTAATGGTCCACTAGATTTAACAGTGTTATTCTCTCTTGTAGGACAATTAGAAGATTTATTCCCAGAACTATTATTTAAACCATATACACCACAATTACCTTCCTCATTAAGTAAAAATAATGTTTTTGAATTAGCATTGGAAAGAGACGTATTTTTCCATCATCCATATGAATCTTTTGAGCCGATTGTTGAATTTATAAAAGAAGCTTCAGAAGATCCAGATACACTTGCTATTAAGCAAACACTTTACCGTGTGAGTAGTGATTCACCGATCATTCAAGCTTTAAAAAATGCAGCTGAAAATGGTAAACAAGTTACAGTACTTGTTGAATTAAAAGCGCGTTTTGATGAAGAAAACAACGTTCAGTGGGCTAGAATGTTGGAGGATGCAGGTTGTAATGTTATATATGGTATGACATTCCTTAAAACACATAGTAAAATTACGCTAGTTATTAAGAAAGTTAAAGGAAAAGTGACACCTTTCGTTCATTTAGGAACAGGAAATTACAATGATAAGACAGCTAAAATATATACAGATATGGGTATTATTACGACAAACCCACAAATAGGGCAAGATGCGATTAACTTCTTTAACTATTTAAGTGGTTATTCATTAAAGCCTGATTATAATGAGCTAATCGTCGCACCATTTGAAATACGAGATTTCTTTGTTGAACATATTGAACAAGAAATGAAGTCTCATAAAGAACATGGCAATGGTCTCATTATCGCTAAAATGAATTCGTTAACAGATAAAAAAGTAATTAAAAAATTATTTGAAGCATCACAATGTGGTGTTAAAATCAAACTGATTATCCGAGGAATTTGTTGTCTTAAACCAGGTATTAAAGGTGTAAGTGAAAATATCGAAGTCATCAGTATTGTAGGTAGATTTTTAGAACATTCAAGAATCTATTATTTCTATCATAATGGACAAGAAAAAATGTATCTTTCTTCAGCTGATATGATGACAAGAAATATGATTAAACGTGTAGAAATATTATTCCCAGTATTAGATCCTAATTTAGTTAAACGTTTAAAAGGTATTGTTGATTTACAACTCAATGATGGACTAAAAGGACGTATTCAAAATAATGAAGGTGTATATCAATACAATGATGCAGGGAATAAACATATGAACTCACAAGAAATGTTAATGGATGAGGCAATGTTAGCAGGGAAAGAAATGAGAAAGTCTCATTTGAATATAGGGAGACCTGTAACGAGTAAAAGAAGTAACTTAATTAATAAATTTAAAGAAAGATTAAAGCGATAAATAGATAAAGAGGCTGGGACATAATGTAATGTCTCAGTCTTTTTCCTACGATTTGTCAACTACTACGTAGTAAAATGTATTTAAAATTGGCATCACTAAATAAGCCTTTATTATTTAATAATTTTTTCAATATGTTATGATTTATTTGAATAGATTATCAGTGTGGAGACAAGTGATAATCATATTCTTTATTATTTATAACTAGATAATGAATGGTTTTAAGTAGCTTGTTAACGCAAGCTATTGAAGCAGTCTTGTGGCCTTTGCCATTAGGCTGCTTTTTTAATTTGTAATAATAGTCGATAATATGATTTTTAAATAACCTTTGACCCAACAGGAAATTTTTAATGATTAAGTAAAATAATGATCTAGCATGTTTGTTTCCACGTTTGTTAATTTTATCTTTAAAATGCGTTTTACCAGACTGATATCTTTTTATATCAATGCCTACATATGCATTCAATTGTTTATGAGAATCAAAGGATTTGATGTCACCTAATTCGCCAATAATCATTATGGCTGTTAAATCACCAATGCCAGGAATAGATTTAATTATTTTAAATTCTTCGAATTCCTCAGCTAACACTAATAACCTTTGTTTTATAGAAGCATGCCGTTTCATTAGATTTAATAAATCTTCAATCACATAAATTAATTTATCTGTTAAAAATGAATCTTTAGAAACAGAAGGATAACTGACCATAGAGAACTCTACGAGTTTTTTTGCATATTGTGCTTTCTTTTTCTCTGATAGATTTTTTTCTGTACAACTATTAATTGTATTTTTTAGTTCTTCAATTTCATTAGAATCAACAAAGTCAGGATGTGGGAACTTACTAGCTACTTGTAAAGCCAATTTTGAATATCTATCCTTAAATAGGTTTTGTAATTCTGGAAAAGTCATATCTAGTAACTGAATCAATTGGTTTTTTAAGTAATTTTGTTGATTGTTAATTTCTTCATAGTATCTTGTCAGTTCTCTCAGTTTTACGTATTTTTCTTCCATTAAATTTCTAGAAGGTTTTTTATTTATATTTTTAGCTAAAACGGCAAGTTTATGTGCATCAGATTTATCTGTTTTCCAATTTCTTAAAGAATTAGTTAGTAATTTTGCCTCAAGAGGATTAATTACACAAAATGAAATGTTGTTAACTGTACAGAATTTCTCTAACACTTTTGAATATATACCAGTAGCTTCAAATAAAAAATATACTCCTGCGAAATCCTTTATATATTTGTTTAGTGACTCAAAACCATTATTATCGTGGGTAATTTCAAATTCTTTAACAAATTCATTGTTTGAATAATGTGCAATAAAACTCTTTCCTTTTCCAACATCTATACCAAAATATTCGATAAAAATCACTCCTAAGTTATTAAATTTAAGAAGCTTTAACTTCACTTAGCCTTACTTAGTTCATTTTCCTGTACACGATTTCAAGGGACCCAACATACTAAAATCGAATTCATAAGGAGAGTGAAGTTCTCCAGTTTTTGCTACGGGTTCTATGACCCTAGAGACCGATCGGAGTACTTCTCTCTTCTACTATTTCATATTCTTAAAATAAGTACCAACGGTATGAAAAAGAATATGAAAAAAGTAGCGAAGTTCATCTACCGTCGTAGATTACTTCGCTACTAATCTTAGTATGTTTTAGTATCTTGGCAGTAGATGAGTGAATTGAAATGCGCTTGTATCAAGCTTTTTCAACTCTAGTCATCCTTGCCGGGGCGGGACTACGAAATCTTTTTTTACAAATTAGATTTCTGTCCCGCTCCCCTTAATTCATGTATATATGAAAATTTTCAAAGATATTTGGTATCATAGGTAAAGAGGTGATGACATGGTAACTTGTTTAGTTGTAGATGATGATAAATTTATCTTAAATGATTTGAAGCGAGAAATTGAACGTGAACATATAAATGTTATAACAAGTCTCAGTGGTGAGGAAGCTTTAGAAGTTGTAGAGCATAAATATATTGATATTGCTGTTGTAGATATTATGATGCCAGGTATGGACGGCTTTGAATTGTGTCAAATACTTAAAGATAGTTTTGATATTCCAGTTATCATGTTAACTGCAAGAGATGAGTTGAGTGATAAAGAAAATGCATTTCTAGCAGGAACAGATGATTACGTAACAAAACCATTTGAAATTAAAGAGTTAATATTTAGAATAAAAGCTGTACTACGCAGATTTAAAATTAATTCATCCAATGAACTTCAAATAGGTAATACACATATTAATAGTGTTGATATGGAAATAACGATTAATCAGAAAACAATGCTTTTACCAAAGAAAGAATTTGCATTACTAGATTATTTAATGCGTAACAAAGATAAAGTATTACAACGAGACAAAATCATTGAAGTTGTATGGGGTATTGATTTTGAGGGAGACGAGCGGACGCTCGATGTACATATTAAACGTATTAGAAAGCGATTAGAAAAGTTAGAGAGCGATGTCTTGATTAAAACCGTGAGAGGCGTTGGTTACAAGGCGGTGCTTGCTCATGAGGTTTAAGTCTTTAGCGCAACGTATAACGATTTATACAATAGTTGTGATGCTCGTAAGTGCTATTTTAGGGTTCATTCTGACAAATATTTATTATCATATAGATTTAAAAGAAAAAAATGACCACAAAGTATTTAATACTTTAAAAGATGTTCAAGATTATATTGATCATGACAATGAAATGTCGTTAGATAATTATTTAAATCACTTAAGCGAACTTCATTATCAGGCTGTAATATATAACGATAAGTTGAAACCGACTTACTATGGTGATAACTTTAGAAAATATAATTTAGATAATCAAGCAGTTGAAGATGTATTAGACGGTAAAACGTATCATGGTATTAAGAATAGACCGTTTAATATTTTTATTACAGGATTCTTTGATAATGAAACGAGAAACACTGTCGGTATCAAGATTCAACATCAAGGTAATGATTATGCCTTATTCTTAAGACCTAGTGTCGGTTCTATGTTAGGTGAATTTAGAATATTTTTAGCGATATTACTTGTGTTACTTGTCGTTATTTCATTAGTGCTCGTGCTATTTTCAAGTTATTCATTGGCAAACCCAATTAGACGACTTATGAAGACAACAGAATCATTACGTAAAGGTGATTTTGATGTGGATATCAAAGTAACACGTGACGATGAAATAGGTATATTACAACATCGATTTATTAAGATGAGAGATGAACTTAAACAACTAGAAATGATGAGACAATCCTTTGTTCAAAATGTATCTCATGAAATTAAATCTCCACTTCAATCTATTTTAAGTTTATTAAGAGAACTTGAACATGAACAAGATGAAAATAACAAAATACAAATTATAGAAGATATATATGCTAGGGCATACCGTTTGAGTAATTTAACGAAACAATTACTGCTGTTATCGGAGTTAGATAATAGTGAACATCTATCATTTAATGAAACAGTACATGTTCAAAAAGTCATCAAAGAAGTCGTTCAAAATCTGAATTTCTTATTAGAAGATAATGAAATCTCAGTTCTGTTTGATATGGATGATTTAACTATTAAAGGTAATCATAAATTACTTTATCAAGCGCTCTATAATATATTAAATAATGCTATTAAATACTCACCTAAACATAGTATGATACAAATTGATCTTAAAGAAGAAAATGAATTTGTAAAAGTTTCTATTATTGATGAAGGTTATGGCATGACTGAGAAACAACTGAAACATATTAAAGATCGATTTTATAAAGGCGATCAATCACATAATATTCATGTTGATAGTAACGGTCTTGGTTTATCAATTGTGGATTCAATTATTGAACATCATGATGCTCAAATCTTCTTCGAAAGTGAAGTCGATAAAGGGACGGAAGTAACGATTTTGTTTAAGCAACATAAATAATTGATTATTTAAGCAGTATGATTTGGTATAATTAAAATAAAATGAGGTAGGTGTTATATTGAAAACGGGTCGTATTATTAAATCAATAAGTGGAGATTATTCAGTACAAGCTGACGATGGTATATATATTACGAGAGCTCGAGGGTTATTCAGAAAGAAAAAGACATCTCCTGTTGTCGGAGATATTGTTGATTTTCAAGTTGAAAATGAAACGGGTGGGTATATTCAACATATTCATGAACGTGAGAATATATTATTAAGACCACCAGTCTCAAATATTCATAAAGTTATTGTCGTGATGAGCGCATCAGAACCAGCGTTTAGTCAACAATTATTAGATAGATTTCTCGTAGTCGTTCATTCATACAATATTACACCGATAATATGTGTAACTAAAAAAGATCTCGCTACTGATGATGAAATTCAACAAATTCAAGATAAATTAGCTCAATATCAATCAATTGGATATGAAACTTTATTTATAGGCGAAGAAGATGATGTATCAAATGCGATTAAACCTTTAATTGACGGTATAATCGTGTTAAGCGGCCAATCTGGTGTTGGTAAATCCACGATTATGAATAGATTATTCGAGGATTTGAATTTAGAAACGAACAAAATCTCAAAAGCGCTTAATCGTGGTAAACATACGACAAGACACGTTGAGTTGTATGAGCTAGATGGTGGTTATTTAGCGGATACACCTGGATTTAGCGCATTAGACTTTTCACATATTGAAAAGGAAGAACTTGCAGATTTATTCCCAGAATTTGAAGCTATTAAATCACAGTGTAAATTTAGAAATTGTACGCACATTAATGAACCTAAATGTGCAGTAAAAGAAAGCATACAAGACAATCATTTTTATCAGTTAAGATATAAGCACTATTTGACATTATTCGAAGAAATTCAAAATAGAAAGGTAAGATATTAATGGTAAAAATAGCACCTTCACTTTTAGCTTGTGATTTTGCAGAATTAAAACAAGAAGTAACACGCGTTAAGGAATCTGGCGCAGACATTTTACATTTTGATGTAATGGATGGTCAGTTTGTATCGAATATATCAATTGGTTTACCTATTTTAGAATCATTAAGAAAAGTAACTGATATGACGATTGATACACATTTAATGATCGAGAACCCAGAACAAATGATTGACGCGTTTTGTGAAGCGGGTAGTGACATGGTATCTGTTCACTTCGAGGCGACGCCACACATTCATAGAGCGATACAACAAATCAAAGCGTATGATAAATTAGCAGGTGTTGTGATCAATCCTGGAACGCCTGTAGAATCATTAACTCAAATTTTAGGAGACGTGGACTTTGTTTTAATTATGACTGTGAATCCTGGATTTGGTGGTCAAAGCTTTATAGAATCTACGCTAAGTAAAATTTCTTGGTTAGACGAATATAGAAATGAACATGACTTAAACTTTGAAATTGAAGTTGATGGTGGTGTTAATGAAGAAACAGGTGCGTTATGTAAAGCACAAGGAGCAGACATATTAGTTGCAGGATCTTATTACTTCAAGCATGAAGACTACAAAGAACCTGTACACAAATTAAAGGGTGATTAATCGTGAAAGTAAATCTATTATGTAGTATGCGTCATATCAATGAACATATTCTTCAAGATGAAAAGCACATTGATTGGATAGGTGTAGATAGAGGCACAATTGAATTAATTAAACATGATATTAAACCTGTTGCTGCTATAGGAGATTTTGATTCGGTATCAGATGAAGAGTATCAACAAATTATTAATCATATCGATATTGATCCGGTTAATAAAGAAAAGGATGATACGGATCTTGCATTAGCGGTTAACTTAGCAGTAGAACTCGGATATGAAGAAATTAGAATATATGGTGCGACAGGTGGCAGATTAGATCATTTTATGGGTGCTGTTCAAATATTAACGAAACCAGAATTTCTGGAAGATAATATTCAAATCACGCTCGTAGATGAGCAGAATGAAATTACAGTATTAAAAGCAGGAAATCATCGAATTTCACAAGTAGAAGGCATGAAATATGTGTCGTTTATTCCGTTAAGTACGAATATTAGAATAAAATTAGAAGAATTTAAATATGATTTGCCATTTACTACTTTGGCACAAGGCTCAACGTTAACAATTAGCAATGAGTTTAAAGCCGGTCATGAAAACCCATTAGTGACAGTTGAACTTGGCAATATATTGATGGTACAAAGTAAAGATAAATAAAAAAAGAGAACCTTCCACACAAAGGTTCTCTTTATTATATGTGACTTATATTCATTAAACGCGTGTAACTTTACCTGATTTAAGCGCACGAGCTGAAACCCATACACGTTTAGGTTTACCGTCAACTAAGATTCTAACTTTTTGTAAATTAGCGTTCCAACGACGTCTGTTAGCATTTAATGCGTGAGAACGGTGGTTACCAGTTCTAGCTTTACGACCTGTTACGAAACATTCTTTAGCCATAAATATCCTCCTTTAATGAAATATAAATACACATTTATTTACGTTTACACACTTTAATAATATAACACGCACTTTTAATTTATTCAACGGCTTTTTTGCAATTTAGCGAAAAAATAATAACAAATTTCGAAAAAAGTATTTTAAAGTTCAATTTATTTGTTATAATAATATCTTGTGAAAACGTTGTATAAAAAACGTGATTAAAATGATGAATTCTTGCGATGTGAATGTGATATTAAGTATAATTAAACAGAACATATAAAAGTAGTTTATAAAACGAAAAAATTTAAATGTGTAGGAGGGACGTAATCATGACTTTAGAAATTACAAATGAGTATGGAAGTATCGATATTTCAAATGACGTTATTGCAACGCTTGCTGGCGGAGCTGCCGTAGAATGTTATGGTATCGTTGGTATGGCAAGTAAACATCAAGTTAGAGACGGCATTGCAGAAATTCTTGGGCGTGATAATTATGCCAAAGGTGTTATTGTATCTCAAAACGAAGGTGTTCTTGATGTAGATATGTATATAATTGTGAGTTATGGTACGAAAATCTCAGAAATAGCAAACAATGTCCAATCTGCTGTTAAATATACTTTAGAACAATCATTAAATTTAAAAGTCAATGCAGTCAACATATATATCCAAGGTGTTAGAGTTATTAATGATGATGAGGAAGCATAGGGAGGCAAATACAGTATGAATAAGATTGACGGCAAATTGTTTGCTGATATGATCGTACAAGGATCAGATAGTTTATCAAACAATGCAGATTTTGTAGATTCTTTAAATGTGTTCCCTGTACCAGATGGAGATACAGGAACAAATATGAATTTATCAATGTCATCAGGTGCAGCAGAGGTTAAAGCTCATAGTAATGCACATATCGGTGAGGTTGGTAAAATATTTTCTAAAGGATTGTTAATGGGCGCAAGAGGTAACTCAGGTGTTATCTTGTCTCAATTATTTAGAGGATTCTCAAAATCGATTGAGAATGAACAAGAAATTGATGCTCAACAATTCGCTAAAGCGTTCCAAGCAGGTGTGAATACAGCATATAAAGCTGTAATGAAACCAGTTGAAGGAACGATTTTAACAGTTGCGAGAGTAGCTGGAGAAGCGGCTGTTAAAGCAGCTGAATCAACAGAAGATGTTATAACAGTTATGGAAGTAGTTATTAAAGAAGGTCAAACAGCATTAGAAAACACACCAAACCAACTACCTGTACTTAAAGAAGTAGATGTTGTGGATAGTGGTGGACAAGGTTTAATGTTTGTTTATGAAGGCTTCTTAGCAACATTAAAAGGCGAAAGAATTCAACCAGCTAAAGAAAAAGTAGATACAGACAAATTTATTAATGATGACCATGATTTCGGTGGTGTCATAAATACTGAAGATATCGTCTACGGCTACTGTACTGAAATTATGGTTCGCTTTGGAAAAGATAAAAAAGCATTCGATGAAGAACAATTCAGAGAAGATATGAGTCAATTCGGTGATTCATTGCTTGTAATCTCTGATGATGAAATCGTAAAAGTACATGTTCATTCTGAAACACCAGGTGAAGTATTATCTTACGGTAGCCAATACGGTGAACTCATTAAAATTAAAATCGAAAATATGCGTGAACAACATAGAGAAGTACTTCGTAAAAACGCAGATAAAAAGATCAAACAAGAACAACAGCAAGAAGAGATTGAAACAGCAGTTATTACAATTTCAATGGGTGAAGGAATCACAACATTATTTAAATCACTTGGTGCAACACATGTCATCAGCGGTGGCCAAACTATGAATCCTTCAACAGAAGATATCGTAAAAGTTGTAAAACAATCAGGTTGTAAAAATGCAATCATCTTACCAAATAATAAAAATATTATTATGGCAGCTGAGCAAGTTGAACATTTAGTTGATATACCTGTAGCTGTTGTCGCATCAAAAACAGTATCTCAAGGTCTTTCAGCAATGTTAAATCTTAACTTAGAGCAATCAATCGAAGAGAATAAAGCGCATATGGAAGATGCAATGCGTTTTGTAAAATCAGGTTCTGTAACATATGCTGTAAGAGACACAAATATAGATGGTATTACAATTAAAAAAGGTGAGTTCATGGGTATCCATGAAAGTAGTATTAAAGTAAGTGATGCTGACCACCTAACAGCTAGTAAAAAGCTTATCGATGAAATGATTGATGAAGACAGTGAAATTTTAACAATTATTAAAGGTGAAGACGCTACTGATGAAGAAGTCGATCAACTAGTATCATATGTTGAAGAAAACTATGATGAAGTTGAAGTAGAAGTACATCAAGGTGACCAACCAATTTACTCATTCTTATTCTCAGTAGAATAATCTCAAGATAAAAGACAACAATGTTAAACAAAAGCGTTGTTGTCTTTTGTGTTGTAAAACGCTTACAAAACGAGCGAAAGTTGTTATAATGGTATGGTGAAATTAAAAGAGAAACGAGTGATTATTGATGAAATATAGAAGTGTCTTTGACATTATTGGTCCAGTAATGGTTGGACCATCTTCATCACATACTGCTGGTGCAGTAAGAATTGGATTAATAGCTAGAGGTTTATTTGATGGTAAACCTGAACATATTGATATATATTTATATGGGTCTTTCATGGAAACTTATAAAGGACATGGAACTGATGTTGCATTAGTCGGCGGTATTTTAGGCTATGATACAGACGATGATCGAATTAAAACAAGTCTTCAAGATGCTGAGCAACAACAGATTGATGTAAACTTTATCGAAATGTTTGAAGAGCGATCACATCCGAATACTGCAATTATCAACATGAGAAATAAAGAAATGGAAATTTCAGTAGAAGGTATTTCTATTGGTGGTGGTAAAGTTGAAATCGTTGCGATCAACGGATTCCAAATTGCCATTAGTGGAAATTATCCTGCGTTACTTGTTTTTCATAAGGATACTTTTGGCACAATCGGGAAAGTGACCAATGTCTTTGGTGATTATCGTATTAATGTTGGTAGTATGCAAGTGGCTCGTAAAGAAAAAGGTGAGCTTGCATTAATGACGTGTGAATTAGATGATGATATTCCACAAGAAGTCTTAAATAAAATTAAAGAAATTGATGGTGTACAAACAGTCACATTAATGGGGGAATCATAAAAGGAGGGTTATCATGTTTCAAAGTGTAAAAGAACTTATTGAAATTTGTGAAAGAGAAAATAAAAAAATTTATGAAGTCATGATTGAACAAGAAATGCGTGTGTCTAAACTCTCTAAAGAAGAAGTTTATCAAAATATGGAACGCAATTTAGATACAATGGAAAAAGCAATTGAACGTGGTATAAATGGTGTAACGTCAACAACAGGTTTAACTGGAATGGATGCTGTACTTTTACAAGATTATTTAGAAAGTGGTCAATCACTTTCGGGTGATTTAATGATTGATGCAGTAAGTAAAGCTGTTGCGACGAACGAAGTGAATGCAGCAATGGGTAAAATATGTGCCACGCCAACTGCCGGTTCTGCAGGGGTTGCGCCTGGTGTATTATTTGCACTGAAAAAAAGACTAAACCCAACTAGAGAAGATATGTTACATTTCTTATTTACAACAGGTGCATTTGGATTTGTTGTTGCGAATAACGCATCTATATCAGGTGCGGCTGGTGGTTGCCAAGCTGAAGTTGGTTCAGCGGCTGCGATGAGCGCTGCTGCAACAGTAGAAATGGCAGGCGGTACACCTCAACAATCTGCAGAAGCTTTTGCAATAAGCTTAAAAAATATGTTAGGACTTGTTTGTGATCCAGTTGCAGGTTTAGTAGAAGTACCTTGTGTTAAGAGAAACGCTGCAGGTGCTTCAAATGCAATTATTTCAGCTGATATGGCTTTAGCAGGCGTAAAATCAAGAATTCCTACTGATGAAGTAATAGAAGCTATGTATAAGATTGGCCAAACAATGCCTTCAGCACTACGTGAAACAGGTCGTGGTGGTTTAGCAGGTACGCCAACAGGTGAAAGATTAAAACAAGAGATATTTGGTAATTAACTATAACATTAATTTATAAGGCTGGGACATATTTCATTGTCCTGGTCTTTATTTGTTTGTATCAAGCTCATTTTGATGAAATCGATTGGTTTATATCATGTATCTGTTCTATAATTAGAGTATTAATAAATATAGGTGATAAAAATGAATAAGCAACATCTAATATATACAGAGCGAACTTTGCAAGAACTTAAAGGTGTTGGACCAAAAAGTTTACAGTTATTAAATGAATTAAATATCTATACATTAGAAGATTTAGTGTTGTATTTACCAACACGTTACGAAGATGAATCTGTCATAAATTTAAACGAAGCAACTGATGGTGATGTTGTCACTGTTACTGGAGAAGTGTACTCTAGTCCGACAGTTGCATTTTTTGGTAGAAATAAATCTAAATTAACGTGCCATATGTTGATTGATCAAATTGCCGTTAAAGTCACATTCTTTAATCAACCCTATTTGAAAAAAAGACTCATTATGGGTGAATCAGTTACGATTAAAGGTAAATGGGATCAAAAGAAACAAATTATTGCTGGTCAAAAAGTAATGGCTGAAAAAGAAGACGGTGGAAACGCGTTAACACCTATTTATCGATTAAAAGAAGGCTTAAAACAAAAGCAACTTAATAAATACATTGAACAAGCATTACAACTTGTTGAAATTGATGAATGGTTATCTCCAAATTTAATGGATAAGTACAAATTAATGCCATTAAAAGATGTCATTCCAATTTTACATAAACCACTTCAATTTAATCATCTCAAATTAGCACGTCGCACATTTTCATTTAATGAATTATTTTTATTTCAGTTAAAGATGAAATGGTTAAGCAAATTAGAAAAAGAATCTAATAAAATAGAAGGTTTAAATTATGATGTTAATGCGGTGAAATCTTTTATCGAAACATTACCATTTGAATTAACAGATGCTCAGAAAAATAGTGTGAATGAAATTTTTAGAGATTTAAAAGCACCTATTAAAATGCATCGATTATTACAAGGTGATGTAGGTTCGGGTAAAACAGTTGTTGCAGCTATTGCGATTTATGCAATGTTTAATGCAGGTAAGCAAAGTGCGCTTATGGTCCCAACAGCTATATTAGCTGAACAACATGCAATCAGTTTAGATGAGTTGTTTGGTGGGCAATTGAATGTCGCTTTATTAACAAGTTCAGTTAAAGGTAAAAAAAGAAAATTATTACTTGAACAATTGGAAGCAGGAGAAGTTGACGTCATTGTAGGGACGCATGCACTTATTCAAGATGATGTAGCGTTCAATGATATTGGATTAGTTATTATTGATGAACAGCATCGATTTGGTGTAAATCAACGTAAGAAGTTGCGTGAAAAAGGTGCAGATACAAATGTCTTATTTATGACAGCAACACCAATACCGAGAACATTGTCTATCTCTGCGTTCGGTGAAATGGATGTAACTTCAATTAAACAAATGCCTAAAGGTAGAAAAGAAATTTTGACATCGTGGGCTAAACATGAAGAAATTGATCATGTACTAAATCAACTAAACAGTGAAATATCAAAAGGTCGACAAGCGTATGTCATTTGTCCATTAATAGAAGAAAGTGAAGCATTAGATGTTCAAAATGTGGTCGCAATTTATGAGCAATTACAGTTGCGTTTCGGTGCTGATAAAGTTGGACTTGTGCATGGTAAAATGCATGCAGATGAAAAAGATGAAATCATGAATAAATTTAGTAATAATGAAATCGCGATATTAGTTTCTACAACAGTTGTTGAAGTTGGTGTGAACGTCCCTAATGCAACATTTATGATTATCTATGATGCAGACCGATTTGGTTTATCTACATTACACCAATTAAGAGGACGTGTCGGTAGAAGTCATCATCAAAGTTACTGTACGTTAGTAGCATCACCTAAAACTGAGAGTGGTGTAGAACGTATGCACATTATGACTGAATCTACTGACGGCTTTTATTTATCAGAACGAGATTTGGAAATGAGAGGACCAGGTGACTTCTTTGGCGTTAAACAAAGTGGTTTGCCTGATTTCAGAGTTGCAAATATCGTAGAGGATTATAGAATGTTAGAAGTCGCAAGAGACGAAGCGAGTGAATTAGTGCAGTCAGGTGAATTTTTCAAACCTGAATACGATAAATTGAGATTATTAGTACAAGAGTCTATGTCAGAACAAAATTTTGATTGACATTGTAACACGTATTGTATAAATTTGAATTACCATATTTTGAGAGTAGGTTAGAAACATGAGATGGTTATATAAAATTATAGGTATCTTATTAATCATGACGGCAATATCTATTTTCTTCTGGAATGATATTAGAACGTATTTTACAGACCGTGTTAATGATAAAGTCATCGAGTCGTATGAAAATCATGATGACAGCGTTAAAATAAATCCAATAGAATCATGGATTACAAAAACAGAAACAGATAACTTAAAAGTAAATGAACATATGGTTGGTTATTTAAAAGTACCAGCAGCAGATATATCAGAGCCTATATTTAAAGGGCCAGCAACAGAACAAAATTTAAAAAACGGATTGTCTTTAGTAGATGAGAATGAAAAGTTAAGTGAGCAAAATGTCGCAATCGCAGGACATCGTGTAGAAGGTGCGGGAATAAGATTTAACTATCTCGATCGCGCAAAAGTTGGCGATAAAGTAGAACTCATCACATTAAAAGGTAAAAAAACATATATAATTAAAAACATTAAAAATGTGAAGCCAAATCAAGTAGAAGTATTAGATGAACATAAAGGTAAACCGAATCAATTAACATTAATAACATGTGATAATTATAATCCAGATACTTTATTGTTCGAAGAGCGCATGATATTTACAGCAGTAGAAGAAAAAGCAGCATAACTATGATAGAGGAGAGCAAAATTTCAAATTTTGCTCTTTTTTTGTTGTGAGAAATGAGTTGGATGGAGTGGGTATGGGAGAATGTGAGATATTCGAGAAGATGTGAGTTAAAGAGGCAGTAAACTCACATCTTTTCAAAAATTAAATGATTATATAGAAATGAACATTTTTGATTACTTAAAAAATTACCAAAGTCATGGCTTAAGTCCTGCATTAAGCCAAGAGATCGTCCAAGTCGTGATGTGAACCCAAATATTTGAACTAAACAAATCAAAATATTGGGGTGCATTCTAATGAGGAAAAAATATGAATTTAAATTCAAACTAAAACTTGTAAAAGAATATTTAGAAGGACATCAAAGTTATAGAACAATTGCTTTAAAATATGGTATTTCAAGTTGGTCTGTCCTTCGGATTTGGGTCAATCAATATAAAGAGTTTGGAGAAGAAGGTTTAGAAATAAAAAGTAGAAATACTGTTTATACTAGCGAATTTAAATTATCTGTTTTAAAATTTAGACAAGAAAATATGTTGTCTTATCAAGATACTGCGAATCACTTTAGAATTATTAATCCTATTATCATTGCCAATTGGCAACATCAATTTGATGAAAAGTGTCGTCTTGATATAGATAATAAACAAAAGGGACGATCTCACACTATGACTAAAAAACGATCTAAATCAGATAATAAAAATTTACCTTTAAATGAAAATGAACGTGAAGAACTTGAAAGACTTAGAAATGAAAATGAGACGTTAAAGGCAGGTATAGCTTATCAAAAAAAGTTACAAGCCTTGACCGACATTTACGGAAGCAAAAATCAGAAATAGTAAAGGTCATTAAGGAACTAAATGAAACATATAATATACGATTAAGTATCTTATTTAAAGTCGCTCAAATAGCTAAATCTGTATACTATTATTGGATAAATAAATTTAGTAAAGCTGATAAAGATGAAACATTGATTCAAGTAATAAAAGAAATATGTGAAGAATCGAACCATACCTATGGTTATCGTCGTGTTACACAAGCACTAAGAAATAGAGGTCTTATCGTAAATCATAAAAAAGTACTAAGAATTATGAAAGAACATAATCTAACTTGTACAAAGTTCACACATAGAGGTCGTAAGTATCGTTCCTTTAAAGGTAAAGTTGGTAAAGTAGCTCAAAATATATTAAATCGTAGATTTAAAACAAGTCTCCCATTTCAAAAAGTCGTAACAGATATTACAGAGTTCAAATTAATGAATGGTCAGAAATTATATTTATCACCTTTTATGGACTTATATAGTTCAGAGATTATCAGCTTTAAAATCTCAAGTCGTCCTACATTAGATATAGTCATCAATCCATTAAAAGAAATGATAAAGCGTCGTCCAAACCTAGATCATCGTTTAACGATTCATTCAGATCAAGGCTGGCATTATCAACATTCACAATACACTAGATTATTAAAAGACCATAAAATATTTCAGAGTATGTCTAGAAAAGGTAATTGTCTAGATAATTCAGTTATGGAAAGCTTTTTTGGGTTACTTAAACAAGAAATGTATTATGGCCAAGAATTTAAAGATTTTCAGGACCTTGAACAAGCTATTCATCGATATATCGATTTTTATAATAACGAAAGAATCAAATCAAAATTAAAAGGCTTATCTCCCAAAAATTACAGGAGACAAACCTTTGAAATAATATACTAATTAAGGTTTAGATTTTTGGGTTCAGTACAGTCGTAGCTTAACTCCTAACTTAAGCCAAGAGATCGCTCAAGTCGTAGCTTAACATCCTAATAAAGCCAAGAGATCGCCCAAGTCAGAATATGTCCATATAATTGTGTAATAAAAAAAGAGCCACATATAGCTCACTTTGGTACAATGTAATCGACTAAGAAAAAATTGTAGAGGTGACTATATATGACTCAATTAAATGTTAACTTAGATTATGAAGAATTGGCAAGTGCTATTTTTGGAAGTGATATGAATGCGTCTATGAAAACAATAGCTATGACTGTCATAAATGCATACATGGAAATGGAAAGAGACAAGTATGTTAATGCTGGATATAAACAAAAGAATTCAGGAAGAAACGCACAACGTAATGGCTATTATGAGCGTGATTTCCTGATGCCTATTGGCAATCTGACATTAAAAGTTCCAAGAACACGTGACGGTGAATTTACAACTGAAGTATTTAATCAATATTCGCGTTCTGACCAATCGCTTATTTTAGCGATGACAGAAGCATACATTAATGGTGTTTCAACTAGAAATGTTAATAAAATTGTGGAATCCCTAACGGGAAAATCTGTGTCTAAATCAACTGTTTCAGGCGTAATAAAAAACCTAGATCCTGAAATTAAAGAATGGGCTGGTAGACCTATTGTTAGTCATCAGTATAAGTATGTATTTGTTGATGCTATGCACATTAAGGTAAGAGAGAATAATAAAATTGTTTCTAAAGGTGTTTATATCGCTATGGGTATCAACGAAAATAGAAAACGCGACATTATTGGCTTTAAAATTTCTAATCAAGAGTCAGAATTAGCTTGGTCAGAGTTTTTTGAAGACTTAAGAATGCGTGGTTTAACAACACCTGAACTTATTATCTCTGATGCGCATTCTGGACTTATTAAATCTATTAAGTCACAGTTTATTGATTCATCTTGGCAACGTTGTACATTCCATTTTCTTAAAAATATTGTAGAGAGATTTCCTAAAAAGAACTCTAAAGAAGCTAGAATGTTACTTAAATCAATATTCCAAGCACCAACATATCGTCACGCTGTTCAGCTCAAAGATGAATTCATTGCACAATATGAAAGTAATCCTAAGTATGTGGAAGCTATTAAAATATTGGATGAAGGCTTCGAAGATGCCTCACAATTCTATAGATTTCCTGCTCAACATCATAAAAATCTAAGAACTACTAATTCAGTTGAAAATATTAATATGCAACTCAGAAAACGAGAAAAAATAGTTAAAACATTCCCTAATCTAGATTCAGCTTTTAGATTAATTGGCGCAGTACTTATGGATATTCAAGAAAGATTTGATAAGTCTAACAGACCATTTATCTCTTAATTAAGCTACTTATTTTTTAAAAAATAAGTAGTGATCAAACAACTATATCTGTTTAAACTTCAAAACAAATATGGTTGTTCGATTCATTAAAAAACCAAAGGTTGATTACATTCTAAAGATATTACACAAACATATGGACTTGACTCCAAGTCATGGCTTAAGTCCCAAATAAAGCCAAGAGATCGCCCAAGTCATGGCTCAAGTCCCAAATAAAGCCAAGAGATCGTCCAAGTCATAGCTTAATTACTACATTAAGCCAAGAGATAGCTTAAGCCTCAGCTCCCAATCGCCAACACCTAACCTTGCACCCAAAATAACCCCAACCTCCTCAAATTCACATATTCCACCATGTATTCACATCTTATTATTTAAGTCTTATGACCAAATTTTTAAATTTCGTTCTTTTTTATTGTATAATTTGTTGAGTATATTGTTATACCCGTGTTAGTATAAGTAAGGTAGGTCATGATAGCAGGTGCTAATTTTAGCTATAAGTACATAATAGAATGGATTTGGATGAAATGAAATTATCAAAAGCAGATCGCCAGAGGGAATTAACAAATCGTTTGAAAGCTGAACCTTTCATAACTGACGAAACTTTAAGTGAATATTTTAAAGTAAGCATCCAAACTATTAGACTGGATAGAATGGAGCTAGGTATTCCAGAATTAAGACGCCGCATCAAAGATGTAGCAACACAAAATCATGATGAAATTAAATCATTACCCATTGAAGATGTCATTGGGGAAATTATAGATATTGAATTAGATAAATCAGCAATATCTATTATAGATATTAAGGAAGAACATGTTTTTACACGTAACGGTATTGCTAGAGGACACTATTTATTTGCCCAAGCTAACTCATTATGTGTAGCATTGATTAATGATGAATTAGCATTAACGACTAAGAGTAATGTTCAATTCAAAAAATCAGTAAAACTAAATGAAAGAGTCATTGCTAAAGCTACTGTGATTCATAAATCGAAACATATAGCTAAAGTTGATGTCACAAGCACTGTTCATGGAGAAACTGTTTTCCAAGGACAATTTGAAATGTATTATTCGAGCGAGGGTGAAAATAATGGTTAAGATTGCGATAGATATGATGGGCGGAGATGACGCGCCAGGTATCGTAATAGAAGCGGTTAAACAAGCAGTTAATGATTTTCCAGATTTAGAGATTTTGTTATATGGTGACGAAAAACAATTTGATTACAAACATGATCGTATCACTTTTTATCATACTGATGAAAAGATAACAATGGATGATGAACCTGTTAGATCAATTAAGAAAAAGAAAAATGCTTCAATGGTTTTAATGGCGAATGCTGTTAAAGAAGGTAAAGCTGAAGCATGTGTATCAGCTGGTAATACAGGTGCACTTATGAGTAGTGGATTATTTATTGTCGGCAGAATAAAAGGTATTGAAAGACCTGCATTAGTTGCGACTTTCCCAACTGTTACAGGTAAAGGATTTGTATTTTTAGATATTGGTGCAAACTCAGATGCTAAACCTGAACATCTTGTGCAATATGCTAAAATGGGTGAAATTTATGCCAAACAAATTAGAAGTATTGAAAAACCTTCATTAGCACTTTTAAATATTGGTACTGAAGAAACAAAAGGTAATGCTTTAATGAAAAAGACTTATCAATTACTTAAAGAAGAACAATTTGATAACTTTATTGGTAATGTTGAAGCAAAATCTTTATTGTTGGATGCATGTGATGTCGTTGTATCAGATGGTTATAACGGTAACATGGTGTTAAAAACAATCGAAGGTACAGCAACAGGTATATTTAAAATGTTAAAAGAAGCGATGACTGCTTCAACTAAAAATAAACTTGCTGCACTCACTTTGAAAAAAGATATTAAAAAAATCAGCAATAAAATGGACTATGCAGAATACGGTGGTTCAGTACTATTAGGATTAAATGGTGTTGTTGTTAAAGCACACGGATCATCAGATCAACGTGCATTCTATAATGCAATTAAACAAGCTAAGCTAGCTGCAGATATTAAAATAGTAGATAAAATGAAGAAAGCAGTAGGTGAAATAAATGGGTAAAGTTGCAATCATGTTCCCTGGTCAAGGGTCACAAAAAGTTGGAATGGCAGAAGATTTATATCAAGAAGAAATTAATGCAACATCAATTTTAGAAAGAGCAAATGAATCTTTATCATTTGATTTGCTTGAAATTATGTTTAAAGATCCAGAAGATATTCTTGGATTAACTGAATATACACAACCAGCATTGTTGACGCATAGTTCAGCTTTAATGAATGCTTTAAAAGATTTGAATTATGACTACGCATTAGGACATAGTTTAGGTGAATATTCAGCGTTAGTATCAGAAGGTGTATTAAAGTTTGAAGATGCCGTTCAAATCGTACATAAACGTGGTACATTAATGTCTGAAGCTTTTCCACAAGGTGTAGGTTCTATGGCAGCAGTACTAGGTTTAGATATTGAAAAAGTGAGAGAAATCTGTGAACAATTATCAACAGAGGACAAACTTATTGAACCAGCAAACATCAATTGTCCAGGTCAAATCGTTGTATCTGGTCATGCAGAACTCATTGATAAACTTGCGGCAGAAGGTAAATCACTAGGTGCTAAACGTGTTATGCCTTTAAAAGTTTCAGGTCCATTTCATTCTTCAATGATGAAAACTATAGCAGATGATTTTGAAAACTACATTAATCAATTTGAGTGGAATGATGCAGAACACCCAATTGTACAAAATGTATATGCTAAACCTGAAACAGATCATGAAGTTATTAAAGCGAACATGGTTAAACAATTATTCTCACCAGTTGAATTCAGTCAATCTGTTGAGTATTTAATTGATCAAGGTGTAGATTACTTTATCGAAGTCGGTCCTAATAAAGTATTATCTGGGTTAGTTAAAAAAATTAGTCGTGATGTTAAAATAACATCAATTCAAACAATTGATGATATTAAAGGATGGAATGAATAATGACAAAAACAGCTATCGTTACAGGTGCTTCTAGAGGTATTGGTCGTAAAATTGCATTAGAACTTGGTAAAGAAGGTTATAATGTAGTTGTAAACTATGCAGGAAATAAAGAAAAAGCAGAAGAAGTCGTTTCTGAAATTAAATCATTTGGTGTAGAATCATTTGCTTTTCAAGCAAATGTAAGTGAGCAAGATGAAGTAAAAGCTATGATTAAAGAAACAACATCTCAATTTGGTACTATCGACGTACTAGTCAATAATGCAGGTATTACAAGAGATAATTTATTGATGCGTATGAAACAAGACGAATGGGATGACGTAATCAATACAAACTTAAAAGGTGTATTTAACTGTGTTCAAGCAGTAACTAGACCAATGTTAAAACAAAAATCTGGTCGCATTATTAACTTATCAAGTGTTGTAGGATCATTAGGAAACGCAGGACAAGTGAACTATGTAGCAACTAAATCAGGTGTTGAAGGTATGACAAGAACATTTGCTAGAGAATTAGCATCTAGAGGCATTACTTGTAATGCAGTTGCACCAGGATTTATCGTATCAGATATGACAGATCAATTATCTGATGAATTAAAAGAACAAATGAAATCACAAATTCCGCTTGCACGATTTGGGGAAGATAGTGATATTGCACATACAGTAGCATTTCTTGCAAGTGATAAAGCAAGCTATATTACTGGTCAAACAATTCACGTTAATGGCGGAATGTATATGCAATAAAAGCTACTTTTATAGTAGAATAGGATAGTAAGAGAAATTGAATTTCTTATTATATAAGATTTAAATCATTTAAAGGAGGTGAATGGAATGGCAAGTTTCGACAAAGTTAAAGACATTATTGTAGATCGTCTAGGTGTAGACGCTGAAAAAGTAACGCCTGAAGCTTCATTTAAAGATGATTTAGGTGCTGATTCTTTAGATATCGCAGAATTAGTAATGGAATTAGAAGATGAATTTGATATGGAAATTCCTGATGAGGAAGCAGAAAAAATCAACACAGTTGGTGACGCTGTAAAATATATTGAATCATTAGAAAAATAATTAGATTCCTATCGCCCGTATGCCATTGGCTACGGGCTTTTTATTATGCTTTTTTATAGAAGGTGTAAAATCTATATTTTTAGTGTTTTAATAGTTATGGAAAATTTAACAATAATTCAAATAAGTAAATGGATAATTCATTCAGTTAAGTTTTTTTGTTTATTAATATTGCCAAATAGTGTTAAGGGTCTATAATAATATAATGTAAAATTAATATTTAAAACTCAATATTAGCCAATCTCCTAATAATACATTGATTTATTTTTTAGATATTCAAATAAATGACTTAGGTAGTACTTTTACTCGAGCGCTAAAAAAGAATGACTAAAGTCGTCATAAAAAATTTGAGTACGCATTATATTTTTATATTAATTATACTAAAAGACTTTAAGGAGAAATATCATGAATGAATTAACAATTATCATAACTTATTATAATAAAGAAGATTATATACTTGATTGTATTGATAGTATTAAAAGCCAAAGAAATCAAAACTTTGATTTAATCATAGTTAATGATGGCTCTACAGACTCATCTAATAGATTAGTTAATGAAGCGATAAATAATTATGATAAAAATATAAATCACATTAATTTAGAAAGAAACTATGGGCACGCCTATGCTAGAAATATAGCTTTAGAAAATGTTGAAACAAAATATTTTATGTTTTTAGATGCTGATGACCAACTTGCAAGCTATTCAGTTGAGTATTACTTATCTAAAATCAATGGATTAGACGGCTTAATTGGGCCAATAAATAAATTCTCATTAAAAAAACCTCAATATGTAAATAAAGATAAAATTAGAATTGACTACTTAACTAAAGATAATAATCCTAATTCCTTTTTAAGAAAAAATACAGTTTGTAATATTTTGTTTAAAACTTCTATTGTCAAAGCGCATAACATTAGATTTAATGAAGATTTAAAAATATATATCGATACTTCATTTACACTTGAATATATTAAATACGTAGAGAGGTTTGTAAGGTTACGTAATTTTCCTTTTTATTATAGGGGTGAAATTTATGATCCATTTGAAGGTAATACTTTAAGTGATCAAGATTTCATTTTTACTTTCGAAGATTATGTTAATAGTTATCTTGATTCAATTAAAAGAACGGATAATATAAAAATTCTAAACTTTTTATCTCAAAAAATGAAACAGGAAATTAAAAAAGGGTTTGATCCATCTCTGAGAGATATCAATATAAGATATAGTGTTCTTGAGAAACCTTTAATTAATATTGTTAAAACACTAAAGTGGAACATTATAAAAGATGGGAAAATACTCTATAAATTAGAATTATTGTTTTTATCTATGGACGACATTGACAATGCTAAATATATAAATAATATCAGAAGTGTAAGTAGACATGTAAAAAATATAGTTCAGAATAATAAAATGAAGAATAGATCAAAATATCAACTATTAGATAAAGAAGAAGCTGTTAATAATGAAACTATCGTTTTTGAATCTTTCGGTGGTAAAAATTATAGTGATAGTCCTAAATATATTTATGAATATATGCAAAAACATTATCCTAAATTAAACTATATATGGGTGTTTAAAAATCCCAATCAAAATGTCATAACAGGTAATGCAGTAAAGGTTAAAAAAGGATCTAAAGAATATTATGATGCATACTCAAAAGCTAAATTCTGGGTTACGAATGCAAGGTTACCACTGTATTTAAATAAAAAAGATAACCAAATTTACATACAAACATGGCACGGAACACCATTAAAGCGTTTGGCTAATGATATGAAGGTAGTAAGAATGACAGGAACAACTACACCTAAATATAAAAAGAATTTCTACGCTGAAACATCAAGATGGGATTATTTAATTTCTCCTAATAGGTACTCAACGAACATTTTTAAAACGGCATTTTGGATGGATGAGAATAGAACTTTAGAAATAGGATATCCTCGGAATGATATATTAGTTAATAGAAGTAATGATCAAGAATATATAGAAAAACTGAAAAAAGAATTAAACATACCAAAAGATAAGAAAATTATTATGTACGCTCCAACATGGAGAGATGATAAATTTGTTAAAAAAGGTAAATATTTATTCGATTTAAAATAAATTTAGAAAACCTACAAAAAGAACTAGGTGATGAATTTGTCATTTTACTAAGAATGCATTATTTAATTTCAAATGCACTAGATTTAAGTGGATATGAAGATTTTGCAATCGACGTATCTAATTATAATGATATTTCCGAATTATATTTAATATCTGATGCACTCATTACAGATTATTCTTCAGTCATGTTTGACTTTGGAATTCTAAAAAGACCACAATATTTCTTTGCTTATGATATTGAGAAATATGATAAAGGTTTGAGAGGATTTTATATGGATTATATGAATGATTTACCTGGAGAAATCATTACAGATGAGTTTAAATTAGCTGAGGAATTAAAAGATATTGATAAACATAAAGAAAAATATAAAGATAAAATAGAAAAATTTTACGATGAATTCTGTTCAATAGAAAAAGGTCAATCTTCTAAAATTATTGGAGATTTTATATATGATAAGACAAAGTAAAAATATCCCCGCCTTAAGGTAGTGCCCCCCAAAAGTTAGAGTTTCCATTATGCTATTAATTGGCTGGATTGAGTTCGGTATTGTACTGGACTTCGTCCAGCCAATTTTAATTTCAAACGTTCATTGTTATACCAATAGATGTAATCCTCAATTCTTCTTTTTAATGTTTCATAGTTAACAAGTTCTTCTCCATGATACATTTCCTGCTTCATGATGCCAAAGAAATTCTCCATAGAAGCATTATCCGCACACGTCGCTTTACGTGACATACTTTGATAAATCCTTTGTTCCGATAATCTTCTAATCCATGCATTATGCTGATAATGCCAACCTTGATCAGAATGTATCGTCGTACGATATGGTGCTTCATGCTTAATGATTGTAACTGCTTTATCCAATGATTGAAGTACTAAGTCTAATGTTGGTCTTCTGGATATACCATAAGAAATGATTTCCCCATTGTATAAATCCATAATAGGGCTGAGATATAATTTTTGTTCTTCAGCACATTTAAATTCAGTGATATCTGTCACTAATTTTTGAAGTCGAATAGATGTATGGAATCTACGATTCAAGCGATTTTCAGCCACTTTACCAACTGTACCTTTGTATGATTGATAGCGTGATTTACGTGTGAATTTTTGACATTTTAATCCTAGTTCTCGCATAATTCGTTGTACTTTCTTATGGTTAATGAGATAACCTTGATTTCTCAAAGCTAAATATATACGACGATAGCCGTATTTACCGTTGTGTTTTTGAAAAAGTTCAATGATCTTTTTCTTCCAACCTTTATCTAAATCTTCCTTTTGTAATTGTTTGGCATGGTAATGATAGGTTGCTTCTGGTATACCAACCTTTACTAAGATATCTTTTAATTTGAATCCTTCTTCTTTGAGTTCGAATGCCACTGCTGCTTGTGCTTTTCTAGAAAGGCACTCGGATTCTCTCGAAAAGCGTTCAACTTTTTTAAATAAGCATTCTCTAATCGAAGATTTTCATTATCTTTATAACCTATCCAGTATATTTTATATATGATAAAATGTTTTAATATATTATTTAAGAATATATATAATACATATTTATTAGGGGGATGTATGAAGATTAAAAGCAAATTATTGTTAGCTATTGCATTTACGAGCTTGACTGCACTGAATTTGAATTTGCATGCTGACGCTAAGGATGGCGGCGGTATTGATACATCTAAAGATAAGACACCTAAGATACAGAACGTAGAGGTTGAACATAGAGATTATGATAAGAAATCGAGCAAGGTCCAAAAAGAAGTTGCAAAATCTTCATCGGCTGCCATGAATTATGTTTATTCATTGGAAGGGAAGGGTTGGGATTTTGATGGCTACTACGGTTGGCAATGTTTTGATTTAGTGAATTATTATTGGAATTATTTATATGGTCACGGTTTACATGGTGACTATGCAAAAGATATTCCAACTGCTAATAATTTTAGTGGTGAAGCAACAGTGTACAAAAACACACCATCATTTGTAGCACAGCCTGGAGACGTTGTTGTATTTAATGAAGATTTCGGATCAGGTGCTGGACATACAGCGATTGTGTTAAACGGTAATGCAGATGGTAACGTCATGCAATTTACAAGTTTAGATCAAAATTGGTATGGTGGCGGCGCTGGCAAGACAGAAGTTGCACAACGTATCACGCATGATTATGAAACTGAAATGTGGTTTATAAGACCAAATTAAACAATTAATGATGATTACATAAGATAATATAAACGTCTGAACAATGCAATTTGTTCAGGTGTTTTATATATCATGTCAATGGATATTGTCGTTTATGATAATATTCTTTTTTTTTTATGAAATATAACGTAAAATAGATAGGAAACATAATATTAGGGAGGATAGGCATGGTTAAAAATAAAGCACAAATCATAGCACAATTTAAAGCTCAATTCGATGTGTTTATGAAAAAAATAGATATCGAATTTGAACAATATGATATTTATGTTCAAGCATTTTCGCATTCAAGTTTTATCAATGACTTTAAATTAGATAAGTTAAGTCACAATGAACGTTTAGAGTTCTTAGGAGACGCGGTGTTAGAATTGACGGTGTCACAGTTTTTATTTAAGAAATTTCCATTACTTCCAGAAGGTAAGCTCACTAAACTGCGCGCATCAATTGTATGTGAACCATCACTTGTAACATTTGCAATGAGTTTAAATATGAACGAATTACTTTTACTTGGTAAAGGTGAAGAAAAAACAGGTGGTCGTGAACGTCCATCATTAATCGCCGATGCATTTGAATCATTTATTGGTGCATTGTATTTAGATAAAGGACTTGAAATTGTAGAGCAATTTTTAGAAAAAGTTGTATTTCCACATGTCGTTGATGAAAATTATACTGCGAATCGTGATTATAAAACAGAATTGCAGGAATTTATACATCGTCATAATAAAGGTAATATTACGTATCATTTATTAGATGAAAGTGGTCCAGCACATCACAAGATGTTTACTTCTGAAGTACTATTAAATGGCAAACCTTTAGAAACAGGAAAAGGTAGAACGAAAAAAGAATCAGAACAAAATGCTGCTAAAAAAGCGTTGAATAATGGTCAATAAGGGGTAGTTTATGGTTTGTTTAAAATCAATAGATGCATATGGATTTAAATCTTTTGCTGAACATACACATGTAGACTTTGATAATGGTGTAACAGCTATTGTCGGCCCAAATGGTAGTGGTAAAAGTAATATTACGGATGCTATAAAATGGGTTCTCGGTGAGCAATCAGCAAAAAGTTTACGTGGATCTAAGATGGAAGATGTCATCTTTAATGGGTCGAAAGAACGTAAAAAGTGCCAATATGCAGAAGTAAAATTAACATTGGATAATCATTCAAGAAAATTAAATATAGATGAAGATACAATAACAGTTGAACGCCGCTTATATAGAAATGGTGACAGTGAATATTATTTAAATAAAGAACGAACACGCTTAAAATCAGTCCTTGATCTATTTTTAGATTCAGGTCTTGGTAAAGAAGCTTTTAGTATTATTTCTCAAGGTAAAGTTGATGAAGTATTAAATGCTAAACCTAGTGATAGAAGATATCTCATAGAAGAAGCTGCTGGCGTATTAAAATATAAAAAACGTAAAAAAGAAGCGACGCAAAAATTAGACGAAACAGAACAAAATTTAAATCGTGTTGAAGACATTGTATTCGATTTAGAAGCTAGAGTTGAGCCACTAAGAGAAGAAGCTGCGATTGCTGAAGAGTATATTGCTTTAAAAGAAGAAATGAAAAAGAGTGATATTACTGTAACGGTATATGATATTGAAAGTTTAAATAAAGATTTTAAAAAGCTTGAACAAGAAATTGAGCATTTTCAATATCAAAAGGAACAAAAAACAAATGAATTAGACGCTATGACATTTGAATTAAATGAAAAGAAAAAATCGAGAGATCAGATTTCTAATCAAATTCAAAATGATAACAAGGCTTTAGTTGAAGCGACTGAATCATTAGAACGATTTACTGGTCAATTAGAAGTCTTAAAAGAACGTCAAAAAAATAGTGATGCGACAAATGAAAGACTTGAAGAAGAAAAGCAAGCTTCTCAAACGAGAATTAACAAAATTACTGAACAAATTAAAGAAATTGATGTGGAATTGAAAGAATTTAAAGATAGATATCAAGCATTAGTGCAAGAAATTAATGGACTTGAAGGTCAATTATCGAATCAAGAAGGTACATTTGAAGAGAAAATTGAACAACTGAAAAATCGTTATTATCAACTAATGACAGAGCAATCAGACATTAATAATGATATTAGATTTTTAGAAGACAAATTAGCAACACATCAAGAAAAACAATCAAGATTAGATGGCAGACAAAAAGAAGTATACGAAGAACTTCAACGTGTTTGGGAAGATAAAGCTTTATATACAGAAAAGTTACAATCTGTTGAAAAAGAAATTCAAGAAACAACTGAAAAATATAAAGCTGACCATAAGTTGTTAAAAAGTAAAGAACAAGCATATAAAGATACGGAATCAAAACTGTATCAAGCGTATCGTTATACAGAACAAATGAAGACACGTATTAATACGTTAAAGAGTATGCAAGATGAATACTCTGGATTTTATTCTGGTGTTAAACATGTGCTGAAAGAAAAGTCACTCAATGGTATTGAAGGTGCAGTTGCTGAAATTATCGATACACCTTCGAAATTGACAACAGCTATTGAAATAGCGCTAGGTGCTTCTTTGCAACACATTATTGTACAAGAAGAGAAAGATGCGCGATTAGCGATTAAATATTTAAAAGATAAAAAGCTAGGCCGTGCTACATTCTTACCAATGAATGTGGTTAAAAAACGATTTATACCACAATCTGTTATCGAGCAAATTAATGATCAACAAGGCTTCATTACAGTAGCTTCTGAAGGTGTTAAATATGACGAGAAATATCGAAATACTGTAGAGCATTTGTTAGGTAGTACAATTATTGCTAAAGATTTAGAAACTGCCAATCAACTTGCGAGGTTAATTCAGTTCAAGCATAGAATCGTGACACTTGAAGGCGATGTGATTACGCCAGGCGGTGCTATGACTGGTGGTGGCAAAGAGAAGAAAGCAAGTTTGTTATCACAAAAAGATGAACTGAAAACGACTGAAGATAAGTATCAGAACTTTATGCAACAAACAACTCAAATTGAGGAGAATGTTAAAGCATTAAAACAAGAAGTTCAAAATATCGAACAGTCCTTAACTGAAACGCAAGAAAAAGGTACTGAATTAAGAGCTAAAGAGCATGAAGTAACATTGCAATTAGATGCGGTATTAGCTAAAGAAAAACGATTGAAAGACGAAAATGAAACGTTTGAATTTGAAAAAAATGATGGCTATAACTTTGTGAAAGGTCAAGAAACATTACAAGAAAAGCAAAATAAACTTGTAACGATTAAACAAGATATAGAGAAAATTGATAACGAAATCAATCAATTAAATGCATCTCTTTCACATAGTAAAGATAGCGAAAAAACAATTCAAAATACATTAAATGAAAAACGTTCGAATCTTGCCGTTGAAAAAGAACGAAATCGTTTGAAAGAACAAGACAAAAAACGACTTAAAGAAGATTTAAACGAGTATGAACATACGTTAACTAAGATTAATGACCAAATTGAATTAATCAATTCTGATGATTATATGGGTAGCGGTCAATTTGAAAAAGTCGAAAGTCAAATTCAACTATTTACAGCTAAAAAGCAAGAAATAGAAACGAAAATGATGGATGATCAAGATAAATATAAATCTATTCAAGAAGAAATCGAGCAAATAGAGCGCGATACGCAATCTATGCATCAAAGTATTTCTGGTTTAGAAACAGGCTTACAAGATATGGTTAGTAAGCATTCGAAAATAGATATTATGATTGAGCATCAATTGACACATTTAAATGAAACGTATCAATTAACTTTTGAAAAAGCACAATCATTGTATGAAATGCCTGAAGATATTTCAGAAGCAAGAAAAACTGTTAAATTAACGAAAATGTCTATAGATGAACTTGGACATGTAAATTTAAATGCGATTGAACAATTTAAAGAAGTTAATGAAAGATATACATTCTTAAGTGATCAAAGAACAGATTTATTAGAAGCAAAAGAAACATTAGAACAAGTCATATTAGAAATGGATGGCGAAGTATCGACTAGATTTAAAGAAACATTTGACGAAGTGAATCATCATTTTGGACATGTGTTTAAATCACTCTTCAATGGTGGACGTGCTGAGTTACAACTTACAGACAAAGATATTTTAGATGCAGGAGTTGAAATTGTCGTACAACCTCCAGGTAAGAACAGACAATACTTATCATTACTGAGTGGTGGGGAACGTGCGCTATCTGCTATTAGTTTACTCTTTGCAATATTAAAAGCACGTACAGCGCCTTTTGTAATTCTAGATGAAGTTGAAGCTGCATTAGATGAACAAAATGTCATAAGATATGCAGAATATTTAGATCAACTTAAAACAGAAACTCAATTTATCGTCATTACACATAGAAAAGGTACAATGTCATACGCGGATAGCTTATATGGTGTTACAATGCAAGAAGCGGGCATTTCTAAACTTGTGAGTGTTAACTTAAAATCAATTAAAGAAGAAGAATTGGAGGCATTACAATCATGAGTTTTTTTAAACGATTAAAGGATCGATTCTCTCCTAGTGAAGAAAAAAACAAAGAGATTGAAAACCAAGAAGAACAACCAGTCCAAGACTTAGAACCTGAGTCTAATGAAAAAGAAAATCCTGAAGCGGTTCAGTTTGACGACGGCTTAATGTCATTAGATGAGTTTGAAGAATGGGAATCAGAACAACTTGGTGCGAAGTTCAAACAAGGATTAGAAAAATCTAGAGAGAACTTCCAAAATAAATTAAATGATTTATTAGCTGTTTATCGTAAAGTTGACGAAGATTTCTTTGAAGCATTAGAAGAAATGTTAATTCAAGCAGATGTTGGATTTAACACAGTTATGGAACTTGTTGATGAGTTACGTATGGAAGCTAAACGCCAAAATATTAGTGAAACATCTGAATTAAGAGAAGTCATCGTTGAAAAAATAGTCGAAATTTATGTACAAGATGATGAAGATATTGATCGAATGAATATTGAAAATGACCGATTAAATGTTATATTAATGGTTGGTGTTAATGGTGTCGGTAAAACGACGACTATTGGTAAATTAGCACACCGTTATAAACAAGAAGGTAAAAAAGTCATGTTAGCAGCTGGAGATACTTTCCGTGCAGGTGCTATTGATCAATTGAAAGTATGGGGAGAACGTGTTGGCGTAGAAGTTATTAGTCAAAAAGAAGGTTCTGACCCAGCAGCAGTTATGTATGATGCTGTAAATGCCGCTAAAAATAGAGGTGCTGATATTTTAATTTGTGATACGGCAGGACGATTACAAAATAAAGCAAACTTAATGAATGAATTACAAAAAGTTAGAAAAGTTATTGATCGTAACGTACCTGGCGCACCTCATGAAGTGTTATTAGCATTAGATGCGACAACTGGACAAAATGCATTATCTCAAGCTAAGTCATTTAAAGAAGTGACACAAGTTACAGGTATCGTATTAACGAAACTTGACGGAACAGCAAAAGGTGGTATCGTGTTAGCGATACGTAATGAATTACAAATTCCAGTTAAATTTGTAGGACTCGGTGAAAAACTTGATGACTTACAACCATTTGATGCAGAAAGCTATGTTTATGGATTATTTGCAGATATGATAGATGCGAATGAATCTGTTGAAAATACTACTACTGAAGAAGCTGATCAAAATGACGGAAAATAATGAACTTATAAAAACAATGAGAATGAATTACTTATTTGATTTTTATCAAGGTTTATTAACTGAAAAACAACGCAATTATTTAGAGTTATATTATTTACAAGATTATGCACTAAGTGAAATTGCAGAGACATTTCATGTGAGTCGACAAGCAGTATATGATAATATAAAACGAACAGATGAATTATTAGAAGAGTATGAAACGAAATTACAACTCTTTAAAAAATTTAAAGAAAGACAATCTATTATTGATGAATTAAAAAGATTGTCAGGAGATAATCAAGAACTTAATCAGGCGATTGAACGCTTAGAAATTCTTGAATAGGAGGAGAAATTTATGGCATTTGAAGGGTTATCCGAAAGACTTCAAGCCACGATGCAACGCATCAAAGGTAAGGGTAAAGTTACAGAGTCAGATATTAAAGCAATGATGCGTGAAGTACGATTAGCATTATTAGAAGCAGACGTTAACTTTAAAGTTGTTAAATCTTTTGTAAACACAGTATCTGAGCGCGCGTTAGGTGCAGATGTTATGCAATCTTTAACACCAGGACAACAAGTCATCAAGATTGTTCAAGATGAATTAACAACTTTAATGGGTGGAGAAAATAGTAAAATTAACATGAGCAGTAAACCACCTACTGTTGTAATGATGGTCGGTTTACAAGGTGCAGGTAAAACAACAACTGCAGGTAAATTAGCATTATTAATGAGAAAAAAATATAACAAAAAACCATTACTTGTTGCATGTGATATTTATAGACCAGCTGCAATTCAACAATTACAAACTGTTGGTAAGCAAATTGATATACCTGTATATACTGAAGGCGATCAAGTAAGTCCGAAACAAATTACTGAGAACGCGTTGAAATATGCGCGTGAAGAACATTTAGACTTTGTTATTATCGATACAGCAGGTCGTCTGCATATTGATGAACCATTAATGAATGAACTTGTAGACGTTAAAGAAGTATCTAAACCAGATGAAATTATGCTTGTTGTAGACTCTATGACAGGTCAAGATGCTGTAAATGTTGCAGAATCATTTGATAATACATTAGATGTAACAGGTGTAACATTAACTAAATTAGATGGTGACACACGTGGTGGTGCAGCACTTTCAATCCGTTCTGTTACTGAAAAGCCAATTAAATTTATTGGTATGAGTGAAAAGCTAGATGGACTTGAATTGTTCCATCCAGAACGTATGGCATCTAGAATTTTAGGTATGGGTGACGTATTAAGTTTAATTGAAAAAGCCCAACAAGGTGTCGATGAAGAAAAAGCTAAAGAATTAGAAAAGAAAATGAGAACATCTTCATTTACGTTTGATGATTTCTTAGAACAATTAGAACAAGTTAAAGGTTTAGGTTCGTTAGATGATCTGATGAATATGATTCCAGGTGCAAACAAAATGAAAGGCATGAAAAATGCTAACATGGATCCTAAACAAATCGATAATGTTCAAGCGATTATCCGTTCTATGACTTTAGAAGAAAGAAATAATCCTGACATTTTAAATGTTTCTAGAAAACGTCGTATTGCTAAAGGTTCAGGTCGTTCTTTACAAGAAGTAAATAGATTGATCAAACAATTTGGCGATATGAAGAAAATGATGAAACAATTTACAGGAAGCAATAAAAAAGGTAAAAAAGGTAAACGAGGCGGAAATCCTTTCCAAGGCATGAACTTACCATTCTAATAGAAGCGTGACGCATCTATAATATAGAGCAAAGTTATGGCAGCTATCTTTAAGTGATAATGCCAGCTTTGCTCTCTTATTTTGCATGAAATTTAAATTGGTAAAGAGAAAACACTTTACAAACAATTTATATCCTGTTATAGTATTTACTTGTAGAAAAGAAATTATAAATGAGTAAGGAGTTTTTTAAACATGGCAGTTAAAATTCGTTTAACACGTAAAGGGTCAAAAAGAAACCCATTCTATCGTATAGTAGTAGCAGATGCACGTTCTCCACGTGATGGTCGTATTATCGAACCAATCGGTACTTACAATCCAGTTGCTAAACCAGAAGCAGAAATCAAAGTTGACGAAGAGTTAGCTTTAAAATGGTTAGCTGACGGTGCAAAACCTACTGATACAGTTCGTGATATCTTATCAACTCAAGGTATCATGGAGAAATTCCATAATTCTAAACTTTCTAAGTAAAGCGTAGATTATATTGGAAAAATTAATACAAACAATTATAGTACCGCTCGTAGATTATCCGGAGAACATCAATATATCTAAAGATGAACAAGATTCTAGCATTACGTTCAATATAGACGTTCATGAAGAAGACATTGGCAGAATTATTGGTAAGAAGGGCAGAATGATTAAAGCAATTCGTACAATTCTGTCTGGTTCAATGAACGAGCAAGGCAAGAAAGTGTTTGTAGAAGTTAATTAAGAGTACCTAATTGGTGCTCTTTTTTATGTTAATAATGAAAGAAACAGTTGAGGAGGCACAGCTCAATGAATGTTGAAATAGGCAAAATTGTTAATACACATGGTATTAAAGGTGAAGTGAAAGTATTATCAGATTCTGACTTTACCGATGAACGATTTCAAAAAGGTCAACTTATTACAGTTAAGAAAAATAATGAATCATTTTCATTTACTATAGCATCACATAGAATCCATAAGAATTTTCATCTATTAACGTTTGAAGGCATTCATAACATCAACGATATCGAACATCTAAAAGGTTCTAAAATTTATCAAGAACAATCAAATGAAGCGATTGAACTTGAAGAGAATGAATACTATTATTCAGATATTATTGGTTGTACAGTGTTTGTTGAAGAAGAAGCGTTAGGTAGAGTAATTGAAATTATGGAAACAGGTGCTAACGATGTATGGGTCGTTAAGGGAGATAAAGAATATTTAATTCCTTATATTGAAGATGTTGTTAAACATGTTGATGTTGATCTGAAGACTATTAAAATTGAACCATTAGAAGGTTTATTAGACTGATGAAGATTGATTATTTAACACTGTTTCCAGAAATGTATGAAGGTGTACTCAATCATTCCATAATGAAACGAGCACAAGATAAAGAAATTGTTCAATTTAATACAGTGAATTTTAGAGATTTTGCGAATAATAAACATTCACAAGTTGATGATTACCCTTATGGTGGCGGACAAGGTATGGTTCTTAAACCAGAACCTGTATTCAATGCACTTCGTTCATTAGATAAAGATGAAAACACGCGTGTGATTTTAATGTGTCCACAAGGTGAACCATTCACACAAGCGAAAGCCGAGTCTTTATCTGAAAGTGATCATATTATTTTTATTTGTGGTCATTATGAAGGCTATGATGAGCGTATTAGAGAACATTGTGTAACGGATGAAATATCGATTGGGGACTTTGTATTAACAGGTGGAGAACTTGCAAGCATGACAATGACAGATGCAATCGTAAGACTATTACCAGGTGTACTAGGCAATCAAGTATCACATGAAGATGATTCATTTTCATCTGGATTATTAGAACATCCTCAATACACAAGACCAGCAGATTATGAAGGCTTAAAAGTACCAGATGTATTATTATCTGGGAATCATGCAAACATTGAAAAATGGAGACATGAACAATCATTGTTAAGAACACAACAGAGAAGACCAGATTTGTTAGATAGTTATCCATTAACAGAAGCGGATAAACGTTTCTTAAATGATAACAAAAAATAGATTGAATTAACTTGTGCAATGTGATATATTGATATAAGTGTGTGAGCACAAATTCACTATGATCCGCTGCTAGCATTTATATGAAACAATTACATTGGGCAAGAACATAGTCAGAAGGAGAGAATATAATGAGTAATAATAAGTTAATCGAAGCAGTAACAAAAGACCAATTACGTACGGATATTCCAACATTCCGTGCTGGTGACACTTTAACTGTACACGTACGTATCGTTGAAGGTAGCCGCGAACGTATCCAAGTGTTTGAAGGTGTAGTTATTAAACGTCGTGGTGGCGGAATTTCTGAAACGTTTACAGTTCGTAAAATTTCTTACGGTGTTGGTGTTGAGCGTACATTCCCTGTACACACTCCAAAAATCGAGAAAATCGAAGTTAAACGTCGCGGTAAAGTACGTCGTGCGAAACTTTACTACTTACGTAGCCTACGTGGTAAAGCTGCTCGTATTAAAGAAATTAGATAATATAAACCTTGGCATTGCTTGCTAAGTGTTTAAGTGATTAGGACATGTATCCTGACACAAAATAAATAAGCATATCACTGAACTGATTACTCAGTTGCTGGTGATATGCTTATTTTTTATTTACTAAAATGAATCGAATATATTTAGGTTTGCTGCTTTGAATTCACTTTTCTTGTGAAGACAATACTTAAAATAATTGAAACAATTGAAACCAAGATCATCGTTTTAAAATAGGGTGGGTGATACGTGATTTCTATATCTTTGTCTTGTTGTTCTATATCAATACCTGTCATAATGTGATTAACCTTATGAATGGCTTTATCTTTACCGTCTACTTTAGCTTTTAAGCCTTCTCTATACGGTATATTGATGACTGCGGTCCCTTTTTTTGTGTTCTTTTAAAGATATATTAATTTTCCCGTTTGTTTCATGGTAAGTATAACGCTTCTCTTTATGAGCTTGCTTCAATGTTTGATAATTTTCACCATATAAACCTTGTAACTGTAATTTATATTTTCCATTCGTTAATGAGATAAATATTTTACCATCTTTAGGTACTGGCACACGATAAAGTAAATCATCTTGATTCATGCGATATTTCGAATCTTGGAAGAGACGATTATTTGGATAATCATTTACTTGAATCGTAAAGTTTGATTGCGGTAATTCACGTTCTGAATGTAACATCAAATATAAATCTTGATATTGATTCGTTAACTTTTCAGGAAGCTGAATCGTTAAACCATCTCCATTTTGAGGCACGGTCAACATATTGTGTTGATAATCCGCATCACGCGTTGTAATGGTCGTTTGGTTTAGTAGATTCGGTGCTTTGTTTATTTCTGAATTAACTTTACTTTTATCTGTTGTAACAACACCTTTTATCATGGCATGTTCAAGATCTAATGGATTATCAATATCATGGGCATCATAATATTGATCGGTTACTTTAACAGCAGGTAATGGTTGCTCGTTTTCTAATATTTGATATTTGCCATCGTCTTGAATTAATTTAAAGTTTGCTGGCGATGATTTCTGGTACGATTTCTTCATTATATACTTTGTTGACCAAAGGCTGTATAAGTTAGATCGATCTTGCATATCGCTATAACGACTTAATGATTCATTCTGTAGATTAACTTTTGCATCTTCAAAAAGATATTGATTCAAACCACCATCAAATATACTCGAGTATAAACTAAGACCTTTAAAATGTTGATACATAGGTGTGTTGTCTTGTGTTAATACGCGCCATCCTAATCTTTCATCAGGCTTCAATTGTTGGTTTAAATGTGATACATGACTTCGTTGTAAACCACTATCAAACGTACTTGCTTGAATAAAGAAATTATTCGCACGTCTTTCATGATCATCGTGATAGATTTGGTTCTTACTGTGATCTTTTGAAACTAAGAAAGAAGTTAACAAAATCATTGTCGCAAATACAAGTGTTAATAAACGTGTAAAACGCTTTATGGTTAATACGAGCAATCCTATTATAAATAGAATAGGTACCATCCAAATCCAACTGACATAATCTTTAGTTATATAATAACTTGAAAAGATAACAACAAAACCTGGTATAGCCGTGATGATATATTGCTTGATACTGATCGATTTAAAGTAATATACGTAACTCGCAATTAAACCACTAGAAAAGAACGTTAATAAATAGTGCCATCTTTTTTGTGGAGCAGAAAAGCCATTAAAAATACTATCTACATAAGGTATGAAACTCGCTATCATTAAGATAATCGTGAAGATACTAAATAATCTATAATAATAATGTTTGTAAAGCTTTATTGTTAAAAGCGCCTGAATGGCTATAAAAAGTACAACAATTAAATAATTGTCATAGAATATATTGTCGTGTTTATTAAAGTTAGACAGTAATGGAATCGTTCCATTATAAATTGCACGATTATTTCCAATGAAACTATGGGCAGAGTGGAAGAATATAAATAAACTACTTCCAAGACCAAGTATACTCGCTACTACAAGTAATTTAAGTTGTTGCATTCTTGGTACGATATCAGCCTTATGTTGAAAAATAAATCGATAGAAAAAGTAAATGAGTCCTGTTAAAAATTGATAGTATGCAAAATAAAAGTTATTGATAAACGTTAAGGCAACGATTAGGATAAACATGCCTATTTTTTTATCTTTTAAAAATCTTTCAATACTGAATAATAATAATGGTAATAGCATAAAGACATCACTAAAGAATGGCCAATATACAGTAAACCTAAAATAAATAGGAGAAACTGCAAATAGAAAAGCAGCAACTATTGAAGCAGTTCGATTTAAGCCAATCTTCTTAACATATAAAAAGGTAAAACTCATAATTAAAAATGACTTTACGATTGATAAGACAATGGCATTCTGAGCCCAAAATAACATATGGTCCGTATTGAAATGAAAGATAAATGAGCCTAAGCAAATAAAAATAACATTTATAATGAACAAAATATTCGTAGAGAAGTAATAAGACAAATCCATAAACATATCTCCACCAAGACCTAAATCAGTTGAATAGAAAAATGTTCCATGTGTCCAATGTTCATATAAATACATTTGAATTGGTACCATTTGTTCGATACCATCATTTGGACCAGTGAAAATAATACCATCTTTAAAATAGCGGTATAGTATATAACTATGACCTAAAATGGCTAATATACCGAAAAGCAAAATGTATTTGAAAATAGCGTTGTTATTTAAAAATGTTTTTATTTTATTTATCATTTGATTCACCTATATGTGTTATTCGTGAGATTTAAGGTTTGTTTGTTGAATAATATATTTTGGTCTATCTTTCGTTTCATAATAAATACGGCCAATGTATTCACCTATAACACCTAAACTAAATAATTGAAGACCGCCCAGGAATAAAATGGCGGAAATAATTGTGAAATAACCAGGTTCTTCGATGCCATGAATCATAATATTTATAAATGTAATTAAAATATATAGAAGACAGATAAACATTGTAATACCACCAAAATAAAAGCATAGTCGAAGCGGTTTATTATTAAAACTAACGATACCATCTATTGCGTAATCGATTAATTTAAAGTTGGAATATTTAGAACGTCCTTGATTTCTATCTAGATGATCATATGTAATAGTTGTCTTATTAAAACCAACCCATTCAAATATACCTTTAGAGAAGCGATTATATTCTGTCATTTTAATGATAGACTCAACAACTTCTTTAGATATTAAGCGAAAGTCACCTTCACCGCTTTTTAATTTAACATCAATCATTTTTCTAGATAATTTATAGAAAATTTTAGCTGGGATTCTTTTTAAAAATGACTCTTTGTCGCGATTGCGTAATGCGACGACTTGTTGATAGCCTTCAAGGTGTAATTCAATCATTTGTGGGATTATCTCAGGTGGGTGTTGAAGGTCTAAATCCATGATGATAACAGCATCGCCTATGCTGTGCTCAAGGCCACAATACATAGCAGATTCTTTGCCGAAATTTTTAGAGAAAGATATGTATTTAACATGTTCGTCTTTTTCTGATAGTGTTTGAATTAAATTTAGTGAAGCATCTGTAGAACCACCATCAACAAAAATGATTTCGAATTGATGAGGCAAATTTAAAAAGACGTTTGATACTTTTTCATGTAAAATAGAGATGTTAGTTTCCTCATTATAAAGAGGAACTATAATTGAAATAAACATAACAAACCTCCTATATAGATATGGTTAATATATCATATTTCGATAGTTTAAGATAAGAAAGGATAAATATAAATGACAATTCAATGGTTTCCAGGTCATATGGCCAAAGCGAGACGCGAAGTAACAGAACAATTAAAAATGGTAGATGTGGTATTCGAATTAGTCGATGCACGTATTCCGCTATCTTCAAGAAATCCAATGATTGATGACATTGTTAAACAAAAACCTCGTGTTGTAATACTTAATAAAAAAGATATGTCTAAACAAAGTGAAACAGATAAATGGACGCAATACTTTAAAAATCAAGGCTTTTTCCCAGTTCAAATTGATTCGAAACATGGTAAGCATTTAGGTGAGCTTATGAAAGCTGCACAAGCTGCTACTAAAGAAAAATTTGATAGAGAAAAACGTAAAGGTCTTCGTCCGAGAGCAATTAGAGCTATGATAGTTGGTATTCCGAATGTAGGTAAATCCACACTTATCAATAAATTAGCCAAAAAATCAATTGCTAAAACAGGTAATACACCGGGTGTAACGAAAAAACAACAATGGATTAAAGTAGGCAAAGAATTAGAATTGTTAGATACACCAGGGATTTTATGGCCGAAATTTGAAGACCAAACAATCGGTAAAAAGCTAAGTTTAACAGGCGCAATTAAAGACAGCATTGTACATTTAGATGAAGTTGCGATATATGGATTAAACTTTTTAATCGATTATGATCCAGAAAAATTAAAACAATTTTATCAAATTGAATTACCTGAAGACGGTGACGTTATTGGTTTGTTCGATCAAATAGGTAAAAGAAGAGGCATGTTAAAACGTGGTAACGAAGTAGATTATGAGTCTGTTACTGAGTTGATTATTAGAGATTTACGTAATGCTAAAATTGGTCATTACTGCTTCGATATATATGAAGAAATGAAGGATGGCATGCATGAAACAGAAGAGCATTAAAGAAATTGTTGAAGAGATTAATCAATTTTTAACGATTCAAGAAGTTGAAGCATCACCTTATAACGAAGATGAACGTAAAGGCGTTCAAAATGCTTTAAGCAAAAGAATCAAGCAGTTAGAAAAAATAGAACAACTTCACCATAAATATATTCAAATGAATCAATATGAAAAACAAGTATTAGACTTAAACAAAGATGCTGTTATTTGTGGAATTGATGAAGTAGGGAGAGGTCCACTTGCAGGCCCAGTCGTAGCAAGTGCGGTCATTCTTGAACAAGACCATCAATATTTAGGCATTACAGATTCGAAAGCTTTATCACAAGCTAAACGTTCTTATTTCGAACAAGAAATATATAATCGTGCACGTTCAGTAGGTATTGGCATTGCTACAGTTGAAGAAATTGATGAACTTAATATATATGAAGCAACAAAGGTAGCGATGCAACGAGCAATAGACCAATTGTCAGTTAAACCAGATCACTTATTAATAGATGCGATGAAGCTAGATAATGGCATTCCACAAACATCTATTATAAAGGGTGACTTAAATAGTGTTTCTATAGCAGCAGCGAGTGTGATTGCTAAAGAATATCGTGATAAGTTAATGTCTCAATACCATAATGATTATCCTGGATATGATTTTGATAAAAATAAAGGATACGGCACAAAAACACATTTAGAAGGTCTCGAAAATTATGGTATTACACCTATACATCGTAAAACTTTCGAACCTATCAAATCAAAAGTGAAATATTAGTCTAACAATTCGTAAAATTGGACTCTCCTTGTTTACAATAACGCTTACATTTTCTATAATTGAGAAGTAAGCAAACATTATTGTATGTATTAGGAGGATGGAGAATGAATATCCATGAGTATCAAGGTAAAGAGATTTTTCGCTCTATGGGCGTAGCTGTACCTAATGGTTCAGTGGCTTTTTCACCTGCTGAAGCAGTAGAAAAAGCGAAAGAATTAGATTCAAATGTATATGTTGTTAAAGCGCAAATCCATGCTGGTGGACGTGGTAAAGCTGGTGGCGTTAAAATTGCTAAATCAATTGATGAAGTACGTGAATATGCTAAAGAATTATTAGGCAAAGTACTTGTTACACATCAAACTGGCCCTGAAGGTAAAGAAGTAAAACGTCTTCTTATCGAAGAAGGATGCGATATTCAAAAAGAATATTACATTGGGTTCGTTATCGATAGAGCTACAGACAGAATTACTTTAATGGCTTCAGAAGAAGGCGGAACTGAAATTGAAGAAGTTGCTGCAGCAACACCTGAAAAAATCTTCAAAGAAGTGATTGATCCTGTTACTGGATTAATGCCTTACCAAGCTAGAAGAATAGCATTTAATATTAACATCCCTAAAGAATCAGTTAACAAAGCTGTTAAATTAATGATGTCTTTATATAATGTGTTTGTAGAAAAAGACTGCTCAATTGTTGAAATTAACCCACTTGTTACAACAGGTAGTGGTGAAGTATTAGCTCTTGATGCAAAAGTAAACTTCGATGATAATGCTTTATTCAGACATAAAGATATCGTTGAAATGCGTGATTTAGAAGAAGAAGATGAAAAAGAAATCGAAGCTTCTAAATACGACTTATCTTATATCGCGCTAGATGGAAACATCGGTTGTATGGTAAACGGAGCTGGCTTAGCTATGGCTACGATGGATACAATTAATCACTTTGGCGGTAATCCGGCTAACTTCCTTGACGTTGGGGGCGGCGCAACAAAAGAAAAAGTTACTGAAGCATTCAAAATCATCTTAGGTGATTCACAAGTAGAAGGTATCTTTGTAAATATCTTCGGTGGAATCATGAAATGTGATGTCATTGCTGAAGGTATCGTAGCTGCTGCTAAAGAAGTTGAATTAGATATGCCTTTAGTTGTAAGACTTGAAGGTACTAATGTTGAACAAGGTAAACAAATCTTAAAAGAATCTGGTTTAGCAATCGAGCCAGCATCTATCATGGCTGATGGTGCTCAAAAAATTGTTAAATTAGTTCAAGAACGATAAGAAAGGCGGAGAGTTACGTGAGTGTATACATCGATAAAAATACAAAAGTATTAGTTCAAGGTATTACGGGTGCAACAGCACTTTTCCATACTAAACAAATGCTAGAATACGGTACTCAAATCGTTGCTGGGGTAACACCTGGTAAAGGTGGGCAAGTTGTTGAAGGTGTACCAGTATTTAACACTATAGAAGAAGCAGTCGCTGAAACTGGCGCAACTGTTTCAGTAATATATGTACCAGCTCCATTTGCGGCTGATGCAATTATTGAAAGTGCAGATGCTGAATTAGACTTAGCTATTTGTATCACAGAACATATTCCTGTTATTGATATGATTAAAGTTAAGAGATACTTAGAAGGTAAGAAGACACGCTTAGTAGGACCAAACTGTCCTGGTGTGATCACTGCAGATGAATGTAAAATTGGTATTATGCCTGGTTACATCCATAAAAAAGGTCACGTAGGCGTAGTTTCACGTTCAGGTACATTAACATATGAAGCGGTTCATCAATTAACTCAAGCAGGTATCGGTCAAACGACAGCTGTTGGTATTGGGGGAGACCCAGTTAATGGTACAGACTTCATTGATGTATTAAAAGCATTTAATGAAGACGACGAAACATATGCAGTTGTTATGATTGGTGAAATCGGTGGTACAGCTGAAGAAGAAGCAGCTGAATGGATTAAAGCTAACATGACAAAACCAGTAGTAGGATTCATTGGTGGTCAAACAGCACCTCCAGGAAAACGTATGGGTCATGCTGGTGCAATTATTTCAGGCGGTAAAGGTACCGCATCTGAAAAAATCAAAACTTTAAATGACTGTGGTATTGATACAGCAGATACACCATCTGTTATCGCTGAAACACTTATAAACCGCATTAAAAAAGAAGACGGTTTATATGAAAAATGTCTAACAGTTAAATAATAACCATATATATAAGTACAGTGTCTTTCTTCAATAGAAAAGCACTGTGCTTATTTGGTGTTTAAATTTATATATCCCACTAATGAACTAAATTTTAGTTTGTTAGTGGTTTTTTTGTAGACAATATTAAATGCATAAACTATAATATATGTAAAATATTAACAAACAGGAGTGAGGCATGAATCACAACAATGAAACAGCATATGTAAATGCACTACCATCAAGATTAAATGAAGACAGTCATGATTTTGAAATCATGAATAAATTTAAAGGTTATGAAGGCGAACAAATAGTAGAAAATCTACTAAAGCAACAACATCAAATTGTGTTTAGTCATAATCTTGAATTTGTATCTTCAAATGCAGTACAAATAGATTTTTTAATCATACATAACAGTCATATAAGTATATTAGAAGTTAAACACTACTATGGTGATTTCGAAATCTATGACAACTATATAAAGAATTCTTACAATAAACGTTACACATCACCATTTGTACAATTATACAAAGCTAAAAATACCCTCCAATCAATACTTCAAGAAATGAATCTAAACCTACCAATAAATCACTATTTAGTATTTTCAAATCCCACATTTACACTAAGAAACCACATACCTAACCGCTCGCAAGTACTATTGCGCTCAGAATTCTATAAATTTCCAAAGCTATTTCAATCTCAACAAATCGATAAAGATAATCAAATACTTCAGCAAATTATAGCTAAGCAGCAAATATTTTCTCATAGATTTAAACCAGTCGAAAGAGTTGCTTTTAATAAGATAACTAAAGGTATTAAATGTCCAGAATGTAAAAAGTTACATACTATTATAATTGAAGAAAAGAAGAAGATTATACCTTGTAAAAATTGTTTGAAAACTTTTAGAAGAGTGGAACTTTACTATTTCAACATAATAGAACTAGGCATAATAAAAGGAAAAGAAGGATTTATAATACCAGAAGCAGTTGAATGGTGTGAGGCAAATAATGTTCAAACTGTAAAAAGAATATGCAATCAACATTTTAAGAGTAAAGGTCAAAGGTATAAGACGTATTACTTAGAAGAATTTAGTAGGTGATGCGGTGCTAACGATCAAGACTGAGAAAAAAGATCGTTAGAAATTCTAACGTCCAAGAAACCAAAACAAGATCGTTAGCCGCCCGCCCAAAACAGAAAAAATCTACATTATAAGAGGTGTACATTTATGAATGATTATCAACAAACAATTTTAAAACTAATATACAGTGGTTCTTTAATCACGATAGACTTGGCATTGGAACAAAATAGAAATGTATATTGTTGCCCAGGCACGATTTTTCAATCTTTAAGTAAAGGCGGCAATAATAGAATAAAAGAAGGTGCCAAGCTCGTACAAAATGCTCAAGATATCATTGAGGATTATTGTATATTTACTAAGCAAAAATAAATTTTATAAAATGTTTTAATTGACAAAGCTGAATTTATCAGTTTATCATTTACATTTGTAATCAATAGAATAGCAAGGGGGACTTACTTTGGCAGAAAATCTTGTCATCGTTGAATCGCCCGCAAAAGCAAAAACCATTGAAAAATATTTAGGAAAAAAATATAAAGTCGTTGCATCTATGGGGCATGTTAGAGATTTACCTCGTAGTCAAATGGGCGTAGATGTTAAAAATAATTATGAACCTAGATATATTACGATTCGCGGCAAAGGGCCAGTTGTAAAAGATTTAAAACGCTATGCAAAAAAAGCAAAAAACGTTTATCTCGCAAGTGACCCCGACCGTGAAGGTGAAGCAATTGCGTGGCATTTAGCACATATATTAGATATAGATGAAAATAAAAAATCAAGAGTCGTATTTAACGAAATCACAAAAGATGCAGTAAAAGATAGCTTTAAGCATCCTAGAGAAATAGAACATGAATTAGTTGATGCACAACAAGCGAGACGTGTACTTGATAGACTTGTTGGGTATAACATTTCTCCAGTGTTATGGAAAAAAGTTAAAAAAGGTTTGTCAGCAGGTCGTGTACAATCTGTTGCATTAAGACTCGTTATAGATCGTGAAAACGAAATTAATAATTTTAATCCAGAAGAATACTGGACAATTGAAGGTTTATTTAAACATAAAACTAAAACATTTAGTGCGAAGTTTTTACATGAGAAAAGTAAACTCGTTAAATTAAAAAATGAAAAAGACGTACAAAAAATTACAACACAATTAGATGGGGATAAATTTGAAGTTACGCAAGTTACTAAGAAAGAAAAATTAAGATATCCTGCGAAATCATTTACAACTTCATCTTTACAACAAGAAGCATCACGTAAGTTGAATTTTAAAGCTAGAAAAACAATGATGTTAGCACAACAATTATACGAAGGTATAGATTTGAAAAAACAAGGTACTGTTGGTTTGATTACTTATATGAGAACGGACTCTACACGTATAGCTGATAGTGCTCAAGCTGAAGCAGCATCATTTATTGAAAAAGAGTATGGTAAAGAGTATTTATCTAAAGCAAAGGCAGCAAAAGGTAAACAAGGCGCACAAGATGCCCATGAAGCTGTTAGACCGACAAGTGTGGAACGTACACCAGATCAGATGAAAACATTCTTATCTAGAGATCAATATCGATTATATAAATTGATTTGGGAACGTTTTATGGCAAGTCAAATGGCACCTGCTATTGCTGATACAGTTGCGGCAGATATTACACAAGGCGATTTGAAATTCAGAGCAAATGGTCAAACAATCAAATTTAAAGGTTTCATGAAAGTATACGTTGAAGCTAAAGATGATACTGATGAAGAAAAAGAAGGTAAATTACCACCGTTAGAAAAAGGTGATATCGTTACGGCTGAGAAAATCAATCCAAAACAACATTTCACTCAACCACCACCACGATACACTGAAGCACGCTTGGTTAAAACTTTAGAAGAATTAAAAATCGGTAGACCTTCAACTTATGCCCCTACAATCGATACGATTCAAAAACGAAACTACGTAAAATTAGACCAGAAAAGATTTGTACCTACAGAGTTAGGAGAAATCGTACATGAGTCAGTAAAAGAATACTTCCCTGAAATTATAGATGTTGACTTTACAGTTAACATGGAAACATTGCTAGATAAAGTAGCAGATGGTGAAATTGAGTGGAAGAAAGTCATAGATATGTTCTATGAAAACTTTAAAATCGATGTAGCAAGAGCAGAAGAAGAAATGGAGAAAATTGAAATCAAAGATGAACCAGCTGACGAGGATTGCGAATTATGTGGTTCACCAATGGTTTATAAAATGGGCCGATACGGTAAATTTATGGCTTGTTCAAATTTCCCAGATTGTAGAAATACAAAAGCAATCATTAAAACGATTGGCGTTAAATGTCCTAAATGTAAAGAGGGCGAAGTTGTCGAACGTAAATCTAAAAAGAACAGAGTATTCTATGGTTGTTCAAGATACCCAGAATGTGATTATACATCATGGGATAAACCTTTAGATCGTTCATGTCCTAAATGTGAAACAGTACTTGTTGAACGTAAAAAAGGAAAATCAGCTCAAGTTATATGTCCAAATTGTGACTATAAAGAGCAAGAACAAAAATAGTTATAATACAGTGCAAAAAGTTATTTTAATGATAACTTTTTGCACTTGTTTTTTGATTTAATGTTTTAATAGTAAAACGTCACTAATTTTTAAAATTTATCATCACTTTATCATTTGATTAAATTCAGATTTGTTATACAATTCAATATGGAATGAAAAATTCGAAAATCAAGGAGGTATAAATAATGACTTCAATAAATGTTATCGGTGCTGGATTAGCAGGTTCAGAAGCGGCATATCAAATTGCCAAGAGAGGATTCAATGTTAATCTATACGAAATGAGACCGGTAAAACAAACACCAGCGCATCATACAGATAAATTTGCAGAACTTGTATGTTCTAATTCCCTAAGAGGTAATCAATTAACAAATGCTGTCGGTGTCTTAAAAGAAGAAATGAGACAATTAGATTCATTAATTATAAAAGCAGCAGATAATGCGCGTGTACCAGCGGGAGGTGCACTAGCTGTCGATCGACATGATTTTGCGGGATACATTACAGATACGCTTAAGAATCATCCGAATATTACTGTAAAGAATGAAGAGATTACTGAGATTCCTGACGGACCAACAATTATTGCAACAGGTCCTTTAACGACAGAAAGTTTAACGAAACAAATTATGAATATTACAGGTGAAGAACAACTGTACTTCTATGATGCAGCTGCACCAATTATTGAAAAAGAATCTATTAACATGGATAAAGTATATTTGAAATCACGCTATGACAAAGGTGATGCAGCATACTTGAATTGTCCAATGACTGAAGAAGAATTCAATACTTTTTATGATGCACTCATAAATGCTGAAGTTGTGCCATTAAAAGAATTTGAAAAAGAAATTTATTTTGAAGGTTGTATGCCATTTGAAGTAATGGCAGAACGTGGCAAAAAAACTTTATTATTTGGTCCTATGAAGCCTGTAGGTTTAGAAGATCCTAAAACTGGTAAAAGACCATATGCAGTTGTTCAACTAAGACAAGATGACGCAGCTGGAACGTTATATAATATTGTAGGTTTCCAAACACATCTAAAATGGGGCGCGCAAAAAGAAGTTATTTCGCTTATACCTGGATTAGAAAATGTTGATATCGTACGATACGGTGTGATGCATCGAAATACATTTATTAATTCACCAAACGCGCTTAAAGAAACGTATCAATTAAAATCAAGAGAAGATTTATTCTTTGCTGGTCAAATGACAGGTGTAGAAGGATATGTTGAAAGTGCAGCAAGCGGATTGATTGCAGGAATTAATGCAAGTAAACTCGTTTCAGGTCTTGATCCAATTGTTTTCCCTCGAGAAACAGTAATCGGAAGTATGGCTTATTACATTACACATGCGAATAATAATAAGAACTTCCAACCAATGAATGCGAACTTTGGTTTGTTACCTACATTAGAAAAACGTATTAAAGATAAGAAAGAACGTTATGAAACACTTGCAAATCGTGCATTAAAACATTTAGATTCATTTAAAGTAATGCTTTAGTAAATTATTTTAAGATTTTTTAGAATTGTGATACAATTCAGATAAAATGGGAGGAATGAGTTATGCTACATACAATTGAACAACAGTTTGTTGATATGTTAACTTATGAAAAACATTTTTCCACCCATACTTTAAATGCATATCAACTTGATTTGAATGAATTTAATGATTTTTTACAGTCAGAACATTTATCCTTAGAATCATTTGAATATAAAGATGCAAGGAGATACCTTGCGTTTTTGTATGATAAAGGACATAAAAGGACGAGTGTTTCGCGTAAAATTTCTACATTAAGATCTTTATATCAATATTGGATGAGTGTTGATAGCGATATTCAGAATCCATTTATTCAACTTGTACATCCAAAAAAAGAACATCATTTACCAAGTTTTTTCTATGAAGAAGAAATGGAAAAGCTATTTAAAACACTTGATGATGGTAAAAAAACGAATATAAGAGATCGCGTCATTCTTGAGTTGCTTTATGCGACAGGTATTCGAGTGTCAGAATTAGTTCATATTCAAATGAGTGATATTGATTTGAATTATGCATTTGTCAAAGTGCTAGGTAAAGGGAATAAAGAACGTATCGTCCCTTTTGGAGAGTATTGTCAAAGTGCAATCGTTGACTATATTGAACAGTTTAGAAGTCAGGTGCATTTAGATCATGATTTCTTGATAGTAAACATGAGAGGTAAACCTATAACTGAACGTGGTGTAAGGTATGCGCTGAACGAAATTGTTAAGAGAACGCAAGGTGTGTATCACATTCACCCTCATAAATTAAGGCATACTTTTGCGACGCATTTGCTAAATCAAGGAGCCGATATGAGAAGTGTTCAAAGTTTACTGGGACATGAAAGTTTATCAACGACAAGTCAATATACACATGTTACAAAAGATCAATTAAGAAAAGTATACTTATCAGCACATCCACGTGCGTAAAGGAGATTTGATAATGAGTTCTTCATTACATGCTACAACTATATTTGCAATAAGACATAATGGTCATTCTGCAATGGCAGGTGACGGTCAAGTTACATTAGGTGAGCAAGTCATCATGAAACAAACAGCAAGAAAAGTTAGAAGATTATATCATGATAAAGTTGTTGCTGGTTTCGCTGGCAGCGTTGCGGACGCATTTACTTTATTCGAAAAATTTGAAGTTAAATTACAAGAATATAGCGGTAATTTAACGAGAGCTGCAGTTGAGCTTGCTCAAGAATGGCGTGGAGATAAAATGTTACGTCAACTTGAAGCGATGCTCATTGTTATGAATGAAACTGATTTATTAGTCGTAAGTGGTACTGGAGAGGTGATTGAGCCAGATGATGGTATCATTGCTATTGGTTCTGGTGGTAATTACGCTTTAAGTGCTGGTAGAGCGCTTAAATCATATGCACCTCATTTATCGGCTAAAGAAATTGCAGAAGCTTCACTTAATACGGCTGCAGATATTTGTGTGTTTACAAACCATGAAATAAAAGTTGAAGAAATATAATTGGAGGGGTTTAAGGTTGTCACAAAATCAATTAAAAATGACACCGCATGATATCGTTGATCGATTAAATGATCATATCATTGGTCAACAAGATGCTAAGCGTAAAGTAGCAATTGCTTTAAGAAATCGCTATAGACGAAGTTTATTAGATGAACAACTTAGAAACGAAATCATACCTAAAAACATTCTCATGATAGGTCCTACAGGTGTAGGTAAGACTGAAATAGCTAGAAGAATGGCTAGATTAGTTGGTGCGCCTTTTGTAAAAGTAGAAGCTACTAAATTTACTGAAGTAGGTTATGTAGGTAGAGATGTTGAAAGTATGATACGTGACCTTGTTGAAGTAGGGCGTCGACTTGTTAAAGAAGAAAAGAAAAAAGGCGTACTCGATGAGGCGACTCAAAAAGCTAATGAAAAATTAGTGAAATTGCTTGTGCCTAGCATGAAGAAAAAAGCACAAAGTAATAGTAATAATCCGTTAGAGTCATTGTTTGGTGGACAATTCCCGAACTTCAATCAACAAGAAGAAGTTGAAGAAACACCAACTGAAGAAATAAAAACAAAACGTGAAGATATTAAAAAACAATTATTAAACGGTGAACTTGAAGAAGAAATCGTTAAAATAAAAGTAGAACAAGAACAACAAACACTTGGCATGATGGGTATGGAAAATAACCCTCAAATGCAAGATATGCTTAGTCAGATGATGCCTAAGAAAAAAGTTGAAAGAAACTTGCCAGTTAAATCAGCACGAAAAATTTTAACAGATGAGATTGCGAATGAATTGATTGACCAAGAATCCGTTAATGAAGAAGCAATACAATTAACTGAACAAATGGGTATGGTATTCATCGATGAAATCGATAAAATTGCTGTGAGCAACAGTAACGGTGGACAAGATGTATCTCGACAAGGTGTACAAAGAGATATCTTACCAATTGTTGAAGGTAGTGTCGTTCAAACGAAATATGGTTCAATTAATACTGAGCACATATTATTTATTGGTGCAGGTGCGTTCCATATGTCTAAACCAAGTGATTTAATACCTGAGTTACAAGGTAGATTTCCAATTCGCGTTGAATTAGATAGTTTAACAACTGAAGATTTCGTTAAAATATTAAAAGAACCGAAACAATCGCTTCTTGATCAATACAAAGCATTGTTGGAAACTGAGATGGTGACAATCAACTTTACAGATGAAGCCATTAATCGTTTAGCTGAAATTGCTTTTCAAGTTAACCAAGAGACAGATAATATCGGTGCAAGAAGGCTGCATACTATACTTGAAAAAATGCTAGAAGATCTTTCTTTTGAAGCTTCGAATATGCCAAATGCAGTTGTAGATATAACACCTGAATATGTTAATCAAAAATTAGAATCTATTGCGACAAATAAAGACTTAAGCGCATTTATTCTATAAAAAAGGAGAAAAAATTAAATGAGTTTATTATCAAAGACAAGACAATTAAATACGTTATTACAAAAGCATAAAGGTATTGCTGTAGACTTTAAAGATATGGCTAAAACTATCAGTGATGTAACGGTGACAAACGTATTCATCGTATCAAGAAGAGGTAAAATTTTAGGTTCAAGCTTAAATGAATTATTAAGCAATGAACGTATTATCAAAATGTTAGAAGACAGACATATTCCTAAAGAATATACTGATCAATTAATGCACGTAGAACAAACGAAATCAAATATCGGTATTGAAGAAGTATTAACTGTATTCCCACCAGAAAACAAAGAATTATTCGTTGATAGTCAAACAACTATTTTCCCAATCCTTGGTGGTGGTGAACGTTTAGGTACATTAGTAGTTGGACGTGTATCTCAAGATTTCAATGACAATGACTTAGTACTTGGTGAATACGCAGCTACTGTTATTGGTATGGAAATATTAAGAGAAAAACATAATGAAATTGAACAAGAAGCTAGAGACAAAGCAGCAATCAATATGGCAATTAACTCACTTTCATATTCAGAAAGAGAAGCAATTGAACATATCTTTGAAGAACTTGGTGCACCTGAAGGTTTATTAGTTGCTTCTAAAGTTGCTGATAGAGTAGGTATCACAAGATCAGTAATCGTCAATGCATTAAGAAAATTAGAAAGTGCTGGCGTAATTGAATCTCGTTCTTTAGGTATGAAAGGTACATTTATTAGAATTAAAAAAGAAAAATTCTTAGATGAGTTAGGATTATCTAAATAAAATACTTGATGAACAGTATAATATATGATATATTTGAAAACGGCTATAAAAGCCAAATTCACACATAATCACGGAAATTATGGATTGGTGCAACTTAACTAAGTTGTTTCTATAATAAGTGTTTATGGCGGAATAAAACCAATTAGGAGGAATTATCATGGCAGTTATCTCAATGAAACAATTGCTTGAAGCAGGTGTTCACTTCGGTCACCAAACACGCCGTTGGAACCCAAAAATGAAAAAATACATTTTCACAGAAAGAAACGGTATCTACATTATCGATTTACAAAAAACAGTTAAAAAAGTTGACGAAGCATACAACTTTATTAAATCTGTTTCTGAAGAAGGCGGTAAAGTATTATTCGTAGGTACTAAAAAACAAGCACAAGAGTCAGTTAAAGAAGAAGCTGAACGTGCTGGACACTACTACATTAACCAAAGATGGTTAGGTGGTATCTTAACTAACTATAAAACAATCTCTAAACGTGTAAAACGTATTTCTGAAATTGAAAAAATGGAAGAAGACGGTACGTTTGATGTATTACCTAAAAAAGAAGTTGTAGAACTTAAAAAAGAATATAGCCGTTTAATCAAATTCTTAGGCGGTATTCGTGATATGAAATCAATGCCTCAAGCATTATTCGTAGTAGACCCTCGTAAAGAGCGTAATGCGATTGCTGAAGCACGTAAATTAAACATTCCAATCGTTGGTATTGTTGATACAAACTGTGATCCAGATGAAATCGACTATGTTATCCCTGCGAACGATGATGCTATTCGTGCTGTTAAATTGTTAACTGGTAAAATGGCTGATGCTATTTTAGAAGGTCAACAAGGCGTTTCAAATGAAGATGTTGCTGAAGAGCAAAACATCGACTTAAACGAAACAGAACAAGCACTTGAAGAAGAATCAACTGAAACTACTGAAGCATAATTTCAAAAAGGTGATAAGGTTCTATAACTTATCACTTTTTTTTAGAAAGATTTAAGATAAACAATATATTATTTAAATAAATGGAGGAATTAGATTATGGCTATTTCAGCTAAACTTGTTAAAGAACTACGTGAAAAAACTGGCGCAGGTATGATGGACTGTAAAAAAGCTTTAACAGAAACTGATGGTGACATCGATAAAGCGGTAGATTACTTACGTGAAAAAGGTATCGCTAAAGCTGCTAAGAAAGCAGACCGTATTGCTGCAGAAGGTACTACTTTTGTTGCATCTAAAGGTAACGATGCAGTAATTCTTGAATTAAACTCAGAAACTGACTTCGTTGCTCGTAACGAAGGTTTCCAAAACTTAGTTAAAGAAATGGCTGATCATATTCTTGATGTTAAACCAGCTGACGTTGATGCATTAAATGCTTCAAAATTAGCTAGTGGTCAAACTGTTGAAGAAAAAATGAACGAAGCTATCTCTACTATTGGTGAAAAATTAACTTTACGTAGATTTACATTAAAAACAAAGACTGATAACGATTCATTCGGTGAGTACTTACACATGGGTGGACGTATTGGTGTATTAACTGTTGTTGAAGGTTCAACTAATGAAGAAGCAGCTAAAGACGTTGCTATGCACATCGCTGCATTAAATCCTAAATTTGTTTCTCGTGACCAAGTATCTGAAGAAGAATTAGCTCACGAAAAAGAAATTTTAAAACAACAAGCTTTAAACGAAGGTAAACCTGAAAATATCGTTGAAAAAATGGTTGAAGGTAGAATGCGTAAATATTTAGAAGAAATCTGTGCTGTTGACCAAGCATTCGTTAAAAATCCAGACCAAACTGTTGCTGAATTCTTAAAAACAGACGGTGGCGTGCTTGTAGATTTCGTTCGTTACGAAGTTGGGGAAGGTATCGAGAAACGTTCTGATAACTTTGCTGATGAAGTAAAAGGACAAATGAAAGGCAACTAAGATTGCTTTTTAGGAAGAAGACACGCTTTGTGTCTTCTTTCGTTATATATAAAGACCTAATTATAAGCATAGAGAGGGATCAAGATGACTAAGAATTCTAAATATAAACGCGTCGTATTAAAACTAAGTGGTGAAGCTTTAGCAGGAGACTCAGGCTTTGGCATTAACCCAGTCGTAATTAAAAGCATCGCTCAACAAGTGTCAGAAGTTGCTCAAATGGATTGCGAAGTTGCTGTAATCGTTGGTGGCGGAAACATTTGGAGAGGTAAAACTGGTAGCGATTTAGGTATGGATCGTGGAACAGCTGATTATATGGGCATGTTAGCCACTGTTATGAATGCTTTAGCATTACAAGATAGTTTAGAACAATTAGATTGTGATACTCGTGTATTAACTTCAATCGAAATGAAACAAGTTGCTGAACCATATATTAGAAGACGTGCGATTCGTCACTTAGAGAAAAAGAGAGTCGTTATATTTGCAGCGGGAATAGGGAATCCTTACTTCTCTACTGATACGACTGCAGCTTTAAGAGCAGCCGAAGTTGAGGCTGACGTTATCTTAATGGGTAAAAACAATGTTGATGGTGTTTATTCTGCTGACCCTAAAGTAGATCCTAATGCAGAAAAATACGAAAAATTAACATATATTCAAATGTTACAAGAAGGATTACAAGTTATGGATTCAACTGCTTCATCATTCTGTATGGACAATGATATCCCACTTGTTGTATTCTCAATTATGGAAGAAGGAAATATTAAACGTGCTGTTCAAGGTGAAGAAATCGGCACGATTATTACAAAATAAACTTGAGGTGTAATTCCATGGCAGATGTTATTCAAGAAACGAAGTCAAAAATGAACAAAACTATTGAAAGTTTCAATAGAGATTTAGCTGGAATCAGAACTGGACATGCAAATGCGAATCTTTTAGAAAGAGTAAATGTTGAGTACTACGGTGTTCCAACACCTATTCAACAATTAGCAGGTATTTCAGTACCTGAAGCGCGTTTGTTAGTTGTTCAACCATATGACAAATCATCAGTTGAAGATGTACTTAAAGCAATTAATGCAGCTAACTTAGGTGTTAATCCAACAAGTGATGGTACAGTTATTAGAATTTCAGTACCAGCATTAACTGAAGAACGCAGAAAAGAATTAGTAAAAGAAGCTAAAAAAGAAGCTGAAAATGCTAAAGTTGCAATTCGTAATGTTCGTCGTGATTCAAATGAAGATTTGAAGAAACAAGAAAAAAATGGCGAAATTACAGAAGATGATTTAAGAAATCAAACTGAAGAAGTTCAAAATATTACAAATGATTTCATCAAACAAATAGATGATTTAACGACTCAAAAAGAAAATGACATTTTGGAAGTTTAAAGATAAGAGCTGTACCAAATCAGACTTTGGTACGGTTTTTTCTTTATATATAACAGAATCACTCTTTTTGTGATAAAATGTATTATGATATGTTTAATTAATTTTACATATAAATTCGCGTTTGTTTGATGGAGGACGCTATGATAAAAAAGTTTATAAAGCAAAAACAACAAATAAATAATCAAGACAAAGAATTATCGATACCTGAACATATAGCAATTATTATGGACGGAAATGGTAGATGGGCTAAAAATAGAAAAATGCCTCGCATAAAAGGACATTATGAAGGTATGCAAACGGTTAAGAAAATAACACGTAAAGCAAGTGATTTAGGTGTGAAATATTTGACTTTATATGCTTTTTCTACGGAAAATTGGTCGAGACCAGAAGATGAAGTGAAATATTTAATGAAATTACCGGTTGATTTTTTAAAAACTTTTCTACCAGAATTGATCGAAAAAAATGTTAAAGTCACAACGATTGGTTTTACCGAAGCTTTACCAAAGCATACTAAAAATGCAATTGAAGAAGCTATCGAAAAAACGAAACATAATACAGGGCTAAATCTTGTATTTGCATTGAACTATGGTGGTAGAGCAGAAATTCTTAACGCTGTTAAAGAACTTTACCATGAAGTTGAAGAAGGCAATTTAACAATTCATGATTTATGTGAAGATAATATTAAGAAATATTTATTCACTTCAGATATTCCAGATCCAGAGTTGCTCATTCGTACATCAGGTGAAGAAAGATTAAGTAATTTTTTAATATGGCAATCATCTTATAGTGAATTTATATTTACTAAGACATTATGGCCAGATTTTGATGAACAATCACTTATAGACTGTTTGAAAATTTATCAGTCGAGACAACGAAGATTTGGTGGGCTGTAAAGGAGATAAAAATGAAGACAAGAACAATATCGGCAATTGTTGCTATGGCTGTATTTCTTCCAGTTGTTATATATGGTGGATTACCCGTAATAGTATTAGCATATTTATTAGCGATTATTGCTTTAAAAGAAATTTTAAATATGAATAATTTATCAATTATTTCTATACCAGGTTTTTTGTCCGTCGTTTCACTATGTATAATATTATTGCCTCAAGAACTCATTAATAACGATATTAGTGTTCAACTTAAACTTCTAATCGTAATGAGTTTCTTAATGTTGAGTTATACAGTGATGTCTAAAAATAGATTTAATTTTATGGATGCCTCTTTCTGTGTCATGTCCGTTACATATATTGGAATAGGCTTTATGTATTTCTATGAGACAAGAGAACATGGCTTACAATTTATCTTATTCGCATTATTATTAGTGTGGTTAACTGATACAGGTGCATATATATTTGGTAGATTATTTGGTAAACATAAACTTTGGCCATTAATTAGTCCGAACAAAACGATTGAAGGATTTATTGGAGGTATTTTCTCAAGTTTAATCGTTGCAGTTATTTTTGGACAATATTTTGATATGGATGTATCATTATGGTTATTAATTCCATTAACGATGTTATTAAGTATGTTTGGACAATTAGGTGACTTAGTAGAATCAGGGCTTAAAAGACATTTCGGTGTGAAAGATTCAGGGAATATTATGCCAGGACATGGTGGTATATTAGATAGATTTGATAGCTTTATCTTTGTATTACCACTGTTAAATCTATTCCTATTTCAATTGTAAATTGGGGTGAAGTCTTTGAAAAATATAGCTATTTTAGGAGCTAGTGGTTCTGTTGGACAGCAAGCATTAGATGTTATAAGAGAACATGCATCACAATTTAATTTAGTTGCATTTTCAGTCGGTAAAAACATTGCTTATGCACAGAATATAATTGAAGAATTTCATCCAGAACTCATATCTGTTCAAAATGAAGAAGATATAGATAAACTTAAACATTTAAATATTGAAATTGTACATGGGGACGCAGGTTTATTAGCAGTTGCAACATACCATAATACCGATATTTTATTAAATTCAATTGTCGGTAGTATAGGTTTAAGACCTACTATCGCAGCTATAGAAGCTGGTATAGATATAGGACTAGCGAATAAAGAAACTTTAGTTGCAGCTGGTGAACTTGTGATGTCAAAAGCTAGAGAACATAATGTTAACATTCTACCTGTAGATTCAGAACACTCAGCAATATTTCAATGTTTAAATGGTGAGAAGAAAGAGCAAGTTAATAAATTAATCATAACTGCGAGTGGTGGATCATTTCGTGATTTAACACGTGCAGAACTCAAATCTGTAACACGTGATGAAGCACTTAACCATCCTAACTGGTCTATGGGGCAAAAGATTACGATAGATTCTGCAACAATGGTGAATAAAGGTTTAGAAGTCATTGAAGCAAAATGGTTATTTGATTTAGATATTGACCAAATTGAAACAGTCTTGCATAAAGAAAGTATTATTCATTCTATGGTTGAATTTAAGGATACGAGTCTGATTGCACAATTGGGTACACCAGATATGAGAACACCCATTCAATATGCATTTACATATCCAGAAAGATATACAAGAGATGCAGAAAAATTAAATTTAGCTCAAATCGGTCAGTTAAATTTTAAAGAAATGGATTTCGATCGCTTTAAATGTATACAGTATGCTTATGAAGCAATTAAAATAGGTGGTACAATGCCCGTTGTTTTAAATGCTGTAAATGAAGTAGCTGTAAATAAGTTCTTGAACAATGAAATAACATTTTTGGAAATTGAAGACATGATTGGGGAAGCAATGAAAAATCATGAAGTTATTGAGCATCCAGATTTAGAAACGATTCTAAAAATTGATGCTACATATAAATCTAAGGATTACGGGGTGTAGGCGTGATTTATACAATATTAGCATTTATTTTTGTATTTGGACTATTAGTGACAGTACATGAATATGGACATATGTTCTTTGCGAAACGTGCAGGTATCATGTGCCCAGAGTTTGCCATAGGTATGGGACCTAAAATTTATTCATATAAGAAAAATGAAACACTTTATACAATTAGACTACTTCCAGTAGGTGGTTATGTCAGAATGGCTGGAGATGGATTAGAACAAAATCCATTAACACCAGGTATGCATATCGCAATTAAATTAAACGATCAAAACGAAATAACACATGTTATTATGGATGATCAACATAAATTCCAACAAATTGAACATATCGAAATTAAAGATAGTGATTTTGAAAATGATATTTTCATTGAAGGTATTACAGCAAGTGATGAAGAAAGACATCATTTTAAAATAGCGAGAGAATCTTACTTTGTTCAAGGTGGAGATTTAATACAAATTGCACCTAAAGATAGACAATTAATGTCTAAAAAGCCTTATCAAAGATTCTTAACTTTATTTGCAGGTCCGTTATTTAATTTTATTCTTGCTTTTGTTATTTTTATTGGGCTTGCTTATTGGAATGGTGTACCAACGAATGAACCAGTATTTGGAGATTTAGAAGACGGTGCTCCTGCACAAACTGCAGGTATTAAAAAAGGTGACGAAATTTTATCAGTAGATGGACAAAAAATTCAAAAGTTCACAGATTTACAACCTATTTTTAAAGAGAAGAAAACTGAGCCTGTAGAAATCAAAGTTGATCGTGATGGTCAAGAAAAGACTTTCAAAGTAGCAGCTAAAAAAGATAAACTAGAAGTTAGTAAAGGTAAATATGAAACACGATACATTATCGGTGTTGCACAACCGACAGAACACACTGTGTTTGGTCCATTAATTGCGGGTATTGAAAAAACAATAGTGGCAGGTCAATTAATATTCCAAGCAGTTCTTGGCTTGATTACGAGCATATTCACGGGTGGATTCTCCTTTGATATGTTAAATGGACCTGTTGGTATATATAGCAATGTAGATTCTATTGTGAAGCAAGGATTTATTACATTAATGGGTTACACAGCGTTATTAAGTGTTAACTTAGGTATTATGAATTTATTACCTATTCCAGCTTTAGATGGCGGAAGATTATTATTTGTTATTTATGAAATGATTTTCAGAAGACCGATTAATAAAAAAGCAGAAATGGTTATGCTTTCAATTGGTGCTGTATTTTTAATATTTGTAATGATTATGGTTACATGGAATGATATTCAAAGGTACTTCATGTAGCTTATAGGAGGAAACTTATGAAACAGTCGAAAATATTTATACCAACATTAAGAGAAGTTCCTGCAGAAGCGGAAGCAATTAGTCATAAACTTTTATTAAAGTCAGGTATGATTAAACAAAATGCAAGAGGTATATATAGTTATTTACCAACTGCTAAGCGTGTACTCAACAAAATTGAGCAAATTGTACGTGAAGAAATGGAAAAAATTGATGGCGTAGAAGTACTTATGCCTGTTTTACAACAAGCTGAACTGTGGAAAGAATCAGGTAGATGGGATGCATACGGTCCTGAGTTAATGAGATTGCACGATCGTAATAAACGTGAATTTAGTTTAGGACCTACACATGAAGAAGTTGTGACTTCTCTTGTAAGAGATGAATTGAAATCTTATAAACGTTTACCAATCACTTTATTCCAAATTCAAACAAAATTTAGAGACGAACAACGTCCAAGATTTGGATTATTACGTGGCCGTGAATTTATAATGAAAGATGCTTATTCTTTCCATGCTAATGAAGATTCATTAGATGATACTTACCAAGATATGTATCGTGCTTATCATAATATCTTTACAAGAGTAGGATTAAACTTTAGACCAGTACTTGCTGACTCTGGTGCTATCGGTGGAGATCATACGCATGAGTTTATGGCATTAGCTGATATTGGTGAAGACACAATTGTTTATAGTGAAACAAGTGACTATGCTGCAAATATTGAAAAAGCTGAAGTAGCTTATACACCTAATCATGAACATACACCATTAAAAGATTTAGAAAAAGTTGAAACACCAAACGTTACGACAGCACAAGCATTAGCAGACTTTTTAAATGTGACTTTAGATAAAATCATTAAATCAATGATTCTTAAAGTTGATGATGAGTATGTCATGATATTAATTAGAGGTCATCATGAAGTAAATGATGTTAAGTTAAAATCATATTTCAAAACAGATAATATCGAAATGGCAACTGAGTCTGAAATCGTGAATATTTTAGGTGCTAAGCCAGGTAGTCTAGGACCAGTTAATGTAGACCAAATCAAAATTTATGCAGACAATTTCGTTCAAGATATTAATAATTTAGCTGTTGGTGCGAATGAAACAGGTTATCATTTTATTAATGCGAACGTAGATAGAGACTTTAAGATTGAAGCATATGGAGACTTCAGATTTATTCTTGAAGGAGAAGCTTTACCAGGCGATTTAGGTGCTGCTAAATTCGCTGAAGGTATCGAAGTTGGTCAAGTCTTCAAACTTGGAACGAAGTACTCTGAAAGTATGAATGCGACATTCTTAGATGAACAAGGTAAAGCACAACCTCTTATTATGGGTTGTTACGGTATTGGTGTCTCTAGAACATTATCAGCAGCAATTGAACAATATCATGATGATAAAGGGATTATTTGGCCAAAAGCCATCGCTCCTTATGAAGTACATTTAATTGCGATTAATCCTAAAAAAGAAGAGCAACAAGCACTAGCGGATCAACTTTATGGACAATTACAAAATAAATATGATATCTTATATGATGATCGTAAAGAAAGTGCTGGTGTAAAATTTAATGATGCAGATTTAATAGGTTTACCAGTACGTGTTATGGTTGGTAAGAAAGCTTCAGAAGGTATCGTAGAAGTAAAACGTCGTGATAATTCAGAAAGTAAAGAAGTCCATATTGATGAATTAGATGAAGTACTTGCTACTTTCTATGATGCAGTAAAATAGACTGATAAAAACAACTAAATCTGATATAATATAAGATATTTAAAGAGGCTATTTAATGATTAGCCTCTTTTTCATTTTGATGAAGGTGGTCGTATAAGTGTCAATGACAGGGCAAGAGAAATTCCAAACGCTTCTCACACAAATGAACATAACAGATGAACTTGATAAAGATATCGTAGAACAAGGTGAACTTACAAGAATTGATGTGTCCCAATCAAAAAGATTGTGGCATTTCTACATTAAGTTGCAATATTATTTATCAAGTGAAATGTATCTTGTTTTTACAAATCAACTGAAAAGTGCTTTTAGTAGTATTGCGCAAGTTGATTGGACAATTGAAGTGACAACTAAAGAACAAATAGATGAACATATATTGAAATATATTCCACATTGTATTGATGGTACTGAATTAAGTGATAAAGTGAAACATCAACTTAAACAAAAGCCTATTATCTTTGCTGATGATATCGTGAAAGTTCAAGTGAACAATGATATTGAACGCGATTATTTCGATAAGCGTGTTAATGGTTCATTAGTAAAAGCGCTCCAGAAATGTGGCTTTCAAATAAGTCGTGTTATATTCGAAACGATGGATAATGAAGAACAAATAAGAAGAGAACTTGAATCATTTGAAGCGCACATCCAACAAGAAGATGAAGAAGCTGCACGAATTGCATCAGAAAAAATGGAACGTATGAAAAAAGAAAAAGCAGAATCTAGTGATAATGAAAATGCTGTATCACGATGTCAAATAGGTAAAGATATTCCTGTAGATTCTATTCGCAAAATAGAAGATATTATTGAAGAAGAGTTCAAAGTAGCACTTGAAGGTGTTATTTTTGATATTGAAATGAAAGAACTTAAAAGTGGTAGACATATTGTCACATTAAAAATTACGGACTACACCGATTCACTTATACTTAAGATGTTTACGAGAAAAGGTAAAGATGACCTTGAACATTTTAAAGCTTTAAAAGTAGGTACTTGGGTTAGAGCACAAGGTAGAATTGAACAAGACCAATTTATTCGTGATTTAGTGATGATGATGACGGATATCCATGAAATTAAGAAATCTCCTAAACTTGATAAAGCAGATGAAAAAAGAGTTGAATTTCACTTACATACATCTATGAGTCAAATGGATGGCATAACACATATCGGTAAGTATGTTGAACAGGCTGCTAAATGGGGACACAAAGCAATCGCGATAACAGACCATAATGGTGTTCAAGGATATCCAGATGCGCATGCAGCGGCAATGAAAAGTGGTATTAAAATGATTTATGGTATGGAAGGTATGCTTGTAGATGATGGTGTGCCGATTGCGTACAAGTCACAAGATATTCCGCTTAAGACAGCAACGTATATTGTATTTGACGTCGAAACAACAGGACTTTCAAGTCAATATGATCAAATTATAGAATTAGCTGCCGTTAAGGTTAAAGATGGCGAAGTAATAGACACATTTGAACGTTTTTCTGATCCAGGAGAACGTCTATCAGAAACAATTAAAAATTTAACAGGTATTACAGATGAAATGTTACGTGGACAACCTGATATTGAAACAGTTCTAAAAGATTTCCATGAATGGGTTGGAGACGCAATTTATATTGCGCATAACGCATCATTTGATATGGGCTTTATAGATACAGGATTTGAACGTATCGGACTTGGTGCTACGACAAATGGTGTTATCGATACGCTTGAATTATCACGTACAGTGAATACTGAATACGGTAAACATGGATTGAATTTCTTAGCTAAAAAATATGGTGTAGAACTTACACAACACCATAGAGCGATTTATGATGCGGAAACAACAGCACATATCTTTATTAAGATGTTAAAACAGTTAGAAGAACTCAATGTTCATAATCATAATCAAATAAACGAGAAGCTATCAAATGATGAAGCATATAAACGTGCAAGACCATCTCATGTAACGCTAATCGTACAAAACCAAGTAGGACTGAAAAATTTATTCAAAATTGTCAGTGCCTCATTAGTTGATTACTTTTATCGTACACCACGTATACCACGCTCGTTATTAAACAAATACAGAGAAGGTATTCTAGTAGGTAGTGCATGTGATGAAGGTGAAGTATTTACAACGGTTATGCAAAAAGACCAAGATGAAGTTGAGAAAGTTGCGAAATATTATGACTATATAGAGGTTCAACCAAAAGGATTATATCAAGATTTAATTGATAGAGAATTGATTAAAGATAATGAAACGATGGAAGAAATATATAGTCGTATATTAAGCGTTGGTGAGAAACTTGATATTCCAGTTATTGCAACAGGAAATGCTCATTATTTATATGAGCATGATGCAGTAGCACGAAAAATATTAATCGCTTCTCAACCAGGTAATCCATTGAATAGACAAACATTACCTGAAGCACACTTTAGAACAACAGATGAAATGTTAGACGAATTCCACTTCTTAGGTGAAGAAAAAGCATATGAAATTGTAGTTAAAAATACGAACGAACTAGCAGATAGACTCGAAACAGTAATACCGATTAGGGATGAATTATATACACCTAATATGGAAGGTGCGAACGAAGAAATTCGTGAAATGAGTTATGAGAATGCTAGAAAATTATATGGTGAAGACTTACCACAAATTGTTATTGATAGACTTGAAAAAGAATTAGAAAGTATTATCGGAAATGGTTTTGCGGTTATTTATTTAATCTCGCAAAGGTTAGTTAAAAAATCCTTGAATGATGGTTATTTAGTTGGTTCGCGTGGTTCTGTAGGATCTAGTTTTGTTGCGACAATGACTGAAATAACTGAAGTGAATCCGTTGCCGCCACATTATATTTGCCCATCTTGTAAAGAAAGTCATTTCTTTGATGATGGTTCAGTCGGATCAGGTTTCGACTTACCGGATAAACAATGTGAAAAATGTCATGTTGATATGATTAAAGAAGGACAAGATATACCGTTTGAAACATTCTTAGGTTTCAAAGGAGATAAAGTACCGGATATTGACTTGAACTTTAGTGGTGAATATCAACCTGTAGCCCATAATTATACGAAAGTACTGTTTGGTGAAGATAAAGTGTTCAGAGCAGGTACAATCGGTACGGTAGCTGAAAAAACAGCTTTTGGTTATGTTAAAGGATATTTAAATGATCAAGGTATTCATAAAAGAGCAGCTGAAGTTGATAGACTTGTTAAAGGTTGTACCGGTGTTAAAAGAACGACTGGGCAACATCCAGGGGGTATCATTGTTGTACCAGATTATATGGATATTTATGATTTTACACCAATCCAATACCCTGCCGACGATCAAAAATCACCATGGAAAACAACGCATTTCGATTTCCATTCTATTCATGATAATATTTTGAAACTGGATATATTAGGACACGATGATCCAACGATGATTAGAATGTTACAAGATTTATCAGGCATTGACCCTAAGACAATTCCAGTAGATGATAAAGAAACAATGAAAATCTTTAGTACACCTGAATCATTAGGTGTAACAGAAGAAGATATTCTTTGTAAGACTGGAACATTTGGTGTACCTGAATTTGGTACAGGATTCGTTAGACAAATGCTTGAAGATACGAAACCAACTACTTTTTCAGAACTCGTTCAAATATCTGGGTTATCACACGGTACAGACGTTTGGTTAGGAAACGCACAAGAGTTAATCAAGTCAGGTACATGTGATTTATCAAGTGTTATCGGTTGTCGTGATGATATTATGGTTTACTTAATGTATAACGGCTTAGAACCATCACTTGCCTTTAAAATTATGGAAGCAGTTCGTAAAGGTAAAGGCTTAACAGATGAATTTGAAGAAGCCATGAAAGAAAATAATGTACCAGATTGGTATTTAGATTCATGTAAAAAAATTAAATACATGTTCCCTAAAGCCCATGCTGCTGCATACGTTTTAATGGCATTAAGAATTGCATACTTCAAAGTTCATCATCCGTTGTTCTATTATGCAAGTTACTTTACAGTACGTGCGACAGACTTTGATTTAAAAACAATGACAAAAGATAAAGAGTCTATTAAAGCAACGGTGAAAGAATATTATAGCCGATTCCATGAATTAGCTAAAAAAGAAAAAGATGTATTAACAGTTTTAGAAATTACAAATGAAATGGCACATAGAGGTTACAAAATCCAGCCAGTAAGCTTAGAGAAAAGTGATTCGTTTGAATTCAAAATTGAAGGTGATTCACTTATTCCACCATTTATCGCAGTTCCTGGACTAGGTGAAAACGTTGCGAAACGTATCGTTGAAGCAAGAGAAGAAGGTCCATTCTTAGCTAAAGAAGACCTTAATAAAAAAGCAGGTGTGTCTCAAAAAATCATCGAATATCTCGATGAACTTGGATCATTACCAAATATGCCTGATAAAGCTCAGCTTTCAATATTTGATTTATAATGCATGTTCTTGAGCATAGCGCCATTATGTGATATACTGTTATTGCTTAAAATAATACTCTGACGTTTAAAGAGTGGGACATTTCCCGCTCTTTTCTGTTTGTATTAAGAGGGAGGTCATTATGAGTAAAGTTGCAGCACACGTTGAGGAAATTATTCAACCAATACTTGAAGATTTAAATTATGAACTTGTAGATGTCGAATATGTCAAAGAGGGATCAGACTATTATCTACGTATTGCAATTGATAAAGAAGGTGGCGTTGATTTGAACGACTGCACAATTGCCTCTGAAAAGATTAGTGAAGTTATGGACAAAGAAGATCCTATTAAAGAACCTTATTTCATGGATGTATCTTCACCTGGTGCAGAACGCCCATTGAAAAAAGAAAAAGACTATCAAAATGCAATTGAACAACCTGTATTTATCTCGTTATACGAACCTGTTGAAGGAGATAAAGAATGGTTAGGTGTTTTAAAAGAAGTTACTGAAACATCTATAACGCTAGAAGTGAAAATTAAAACAAGAACTAAGAATGTCACGTTGCCACGCAAGAAAATCGCTAAAGCACGTCGATCAGTAATGTTATAATATAAAGGAGGATACATTGTGAAAGGTAATGAATTATTACTTGCAATTGAATACCTTGAAAAGGAAAAAAGAATACCTCGTGAGGTACTTATTGATGCAATAGAAGCGGCTTTAATCACAGCTTACAAAAAGAACTATGACAGTGCCAAAAATGTTAGAATCGAATTGAATCTTGATGAAGGTACTTATAGAGTTATTTCAAGAAAAGACGTTGTAGAAGATGTTGAAGATTATAGAGATCAAGTAGCATTAGATACAGCATTAGTTACAAACCCAGCATACGAAATTGGAGATGTCTTTGAAGAAGACGTTACACCTAAAGACTTCGGTCGTGTTGGTGCTCAAGCAGCTAAACAAGCAGTTATGCAACGTTTAAGAGATGCTGAAAGAGGCATTCTTTATGATGAGTTTATCGATAAAGAAGATGACATTGTAACAGGTGTTATCGATAGAGTCGATCATCGTTATGTATATGTTAATTTAGGCCGTACTGAAGCTGTACTTTCTGAAGCTGAAAGAAGTCCAAATGAGCAATATTTACCAAATGAACGTATTAAAGTATATGTGAATAAAGTTGAACAAACGACTAAAGGTCCTCAAATCTTTGTATCACGTACACATCCTGGTTTATTAAAGCGTTTGTTCGAGCAAGAAGTTCCTGAAATTTATGACGGTACTGTTATTGTTAAATCTGTAGCACGTGAAGCTGGAGACCGTTCTAAAATTAGTGTCACTTCAGAAAATGGCGATATCGATGCTGTAGGTGCATGTGTTGGTGCTAAAGGTGTTCGTGTTGAAGCAGTCGTTAATGAATTAGGTGGCGAAAAAATCGACATCGTTGAGTGGGACGAAGATCCAAAAGTATTCGTAAGAAATGCTTTAAGCCCTTCACAAGTTGTAGAAGTTATTGTAGACGAAGAAAATCAATCGACTACAGTTGTCGTACCAGATTACCAATTATCATTAGCAATCGGTAAACGTGGACAAAATGCACGACTTGCTGCAAAATTAACAGGTTGGAAGATTGATATTAAATCAGAAACTGATGCAAGAGAAGCAGGCATTATTTCAACTGAAGAATCATAAAGTGAGGTGCTTTTATCATGAAAAAGAAAAAGATACCAATGCGTAAATGTATACTTTCAAATGAAATGAAACCTAAAAATGATATGATTCGTGTCGTTAAAAATAAAGAAGGCGAAATAACAGCAGATGCGACAGGTAAAGCACCAGGTCGCGGTGCATATGTTTCTAAAGATCTAGAAGTTATCGAAAATGCACAGAAACAAGGCAAGTTAGAACGTTATTTTGACAGTAATAAAGAAACACTTGAACCTGTCTATAAAGAAATCATTCGTTTAATTTACCGTGAGCGTATACCTAAATGAGTATAGAAAAGAAAGATCAAATTTTAAATTTTCTTGGTCTGGCAACAAGAGCTAGAAAGATTAAGACTGGCGAAGAAATTGTCATAAGTGAGTTAAGAAAAGGCAATGTTAAACTTGTCATACTTTCAGAAGATGCTGCAGCAAATGTTACAAAAACAATAAAAAATAAATGTGCAACTTATCATGTAACACTTTTAACTTTTGCTACACGCTATGAATTAGGCTACGCAATTGGAAAAGAAAGCAGAGTGGTGTTGGGCATAACTGACATTGGATTTAGCAAAAAGCTAAAAACGATGATTCATGATTTTCATGAGGAGTGAGTATATGAGTAAAAAGAGAATATATGAGTATGCAAAAGAAATCGATGTAAAGAGTAAAGCAATCATAGATGAATTAAAAAAGAATAACATAGAAGTATCAAATCACATGCAAGCATTAGAGGAGAATGACATTAAAATTTTAGATAAAGCATTTAAAAAGCAGGATTCTACTAAAAAAGACCAATCAACTACTCACGCAAATACAAATAAATCAAATAACAACAAACAGAATAACAAACAAAACAATAAACCTAATCATCAACAAAAGAATCAAAAGAATAAAAAGCAAAATAACAAAAAACAACATAATCAACAACAGCAACAACCTAAACCGGAAGTTAAAGAAACACCATCTTTAATTACGTATGAAGAAGGTATTACAGTTGGTGAATTAGCTGATAAAATCAACAAAGATGCTTCTGAAATTATCAAGAAGTTATTCTTACTTGGTGTCGTAGCTAATATTAACCAAGCATTAGATACTGAAACTGTTGAATTAATTTGTGCAGATTATGATATTGAAGCTGAGTTAGAAGTACATGTAGATGCTACTGACTTAGAAAATTACTTTGAAGTTGATGAAAATGATGCAGACTTAATTGAAAGACCTGCAGTTGTTACAATCATGGGACACGTTGACCATGGTAAAACAACACTTCTAGATTCAATCCGTAATACACGTGTTACAGCTGGTGAAGCGGGTGGTATTACACAACATATTGGTGCATACCAAATTGTTAACAATAACAAGAAAATTACATTCCTTGATACACCAGGACATGCTGCTTTCACAACAATGAGAGCGCGTGGTGCTCAAGTAACAGATATCACAATTTTAGTAGTTGCAGCTGATGATGGTGTTATGCCTCAAACAATTGAAGCAATTAACCATGCTAAAGCAGCAGAAGTACCAATTATTGTTGCGGTAAACAAAGTTGATAAACCAACAGCTAATCCTGATCGCGTTATGCAAGAATTAGGTGAATATGGTCTTTATCCTGAAGACTGGGGTGGAGATACAATCTTCGTTCAACTTTCAGCAATCCAAGGAGACGGAATCGATGATTTATTAGAAATGATTGGTTTAGTTTCTGAAGTTGAAGAATTAAAAGCTAATCCTGACCGTGCTGCAGTAGGTACTGTAATCGAAGCTGAGCTTGATAAATCACGTGGACCTGCAGCTTCTCTATTAGTACAAAATGGTACTTTAGAAGTAGGTGACTCATTAGTAGTGGGTAACACATACGGTAGAGTACGTGCGATGGTTAACGATTTAGGTAAAAGAATCAAAACAGCTGGACCATCAACACCTGTTGAAATTATTGGTTTACATGATGTACCACAAGCTGGTGATCGCTTTGTAGTATTCAAAAATGAAAAACAAGCGCGTCAAATCGGTGAAAAACGTCAACAAGAAAATATCTTAAAACAACGTCAAGATAGTAAGAGTGTTTCATTAGATAACTTGTTCGAACAAATGAAACAAGGTGAAATGAAAGATTTAAATATCATCATTAAAGGTGATGTGCAAGGTTCTGTAGAAGCTTTAGCAGCATCATTAATGAAAATAGATGTTGAAGGTGTTAATGTACGTATTATTCATACAGCAGTTGGTGCGATTAATGCATCAGACGTTACATTAGCAGCAGCATCAAACGGTATTATTATCGGATTTAATGTAAGACCAGATGCAGGTGCTAAACGTGCTGCAGAAGAAGAAAATGTTGATATGAGATTACACCGTATTATTTATAAAGTAATCGAAGAAATCGAATCAGCTATGAAAGGTCTTTTAGACCCTGAATTTCAAGAACAAGTTATTGGTCAAGCTGAAGTACGTCAAACATTTAAAGTATCTAAAGTTGGTACAATCGCTGGTAGTTACGTAACAGACGGTAAGATTACAAGAGATGCAAGTGTACGTATTATTCGTGACGGCATTGTTATCTTTGAAGGTGAATTAGATACACTTAAACGTTTCAAAGATGACGCTAAAGAAGTAGCAGCTGGATATGAATGTGGTATCACAATTGAAAAATTCAACGACATTAAAGAAGGCGACATCTTCGAAGCTTTCAAAATGGTTGAAATTGAAAGAAAATAAAGTGAATAGTTTAATATAAATCTTAAGAGACTGGGACATTATTTATTTATTTATTGTCTCAGTCTTTTTTGATATAGCATATAATTTTGGGGTTTTCACGAAAGGAGGAAAACGATGAAAATAATTTATCATGGTATTCTTAAGCATCTTAATAAACAACTCGATATTTATGCTAGTGATAAAGGTCTCGTATTTGTAGGCTCTTTTGATAAAGAAAATGAAATACATCAGTTTATTTCAAATATAGAAATTAAAGAAAATCAAGACAAAGTAAAACCTTATATCGATCAGTTGAATGAATATTTTAATGGAACAAGAAAAACTTTTGACTTAAAAATAGATATAAATTTCACACCTTTTAACGAAACCGTGTGGCAAGCGTTGACTAAAATACCATATGGAGAAACAATTACTTATTCAGATTTAGCCAATAAAATTAATAAACCAAATGCTGTAAGAGCCGTTGCATCAGCAGTCGGTAAAAATCCAATAAACATTGTGATACCTTGCCATCGTGTTATAGGCAAAGACGGACAACTAAGAGGCTATAGAGGCGGACTTGAAATGAAGCAATCATTATTAGAGTTAGAATCAGGACATTCTTAAGAGATGATATGAATTTCAAATAAACTAATAAATAGTTACAAATATGTTAAAAAATATTAAAATATTGAAGTATATAATGAGGTTTTGTAGATATATATTAACCACCATAGATTCTATCAACATTGAGGTGTATATAACTATGATTGAAGTAATAGATTTGGGACATTCTTATAAAAATAATGATGTATTTAGTAATGTAAATATTAAATTTAAACCAGGTAATATTTATTGTTTAGTTGGTGAAAATGGAGCGGGGAAAACAACATTTATTGAGTTAATTTTACGCATGAAATCAATACAATCAGGAAAAATTTTATTTGATAATAAGGAAACTATAGATTTAGAATTGTTAAAGAAGATTGGTGTCGTATTTCAAGAAAATACTTTAAAGCCTAGATTAAAAGGTAAAGAAGAGATTGATGCATATTCTGATTTATATAAAGTGAAAAAGGAATGGAAGAATAAGATAATTGATGTTTTTAATATAAAACCTATTTATAATAAATTCGGTAATTCATTAAGTGGTGGAGAGCGAAGAAGAGTATTGATGTCACTCGCTTTTATTAATAATCCTGAATATGTGATATTAGATGAACCGTTTACAGGTATTGACACAAAATTAAGATATGAAATAAGAAACTTTATAAGTGAGTATGTGAATAAAACAAATGCTACTGTTCTATTTAGTGAACATAATATATTAGAATGCCAAAAATATTCATATAACTTTATCTTTTTAAATAAAGGTGAATTTATAGATTTAGGAAATAGTTATAAGATAATGGAAAATAATTCAGATGGTAAAATAAAATTTAAAGATTTACAAGAATTATATTTAGAATTATCAAAAGGAGGTTCTCTATATGAAGACACTATTAAAAAATGAATTATTATCATATATAAGGGAACCTTTTGCATTATTTTTTAGTATTGTTTTACCTATTGTTCTTGTCTTTATATATGGCGATGCGTATGGCAAATATGATTATAACAAAGTTCTTTCTGGATATGATATGTCAGTTCTTTTTAATATTGTATTTTTAGTAGGAAATATTGGATTAATGGGTTTAACTATGACAATTATTGAAAAGAGAACTACTTTTTCTTCAAAAAGAGATCAAATTTTACCAATAAATGATCGAGGATTTCAAGTTTAAGTTAGCCACCTATAATGACTGAGGTGTACACAAGGGTTAACCGTATTCGAACCTGTTGAGGATTGATTGGTTTTAATCAATTAATACTCAACAGGTAACCAAAGTGATGTGAACCCAAATATTTGAACTAAACAAATCAAAATATTGGGGTGCATTCTAATGAGGAAAAAATATGAATTTAAATTCAAACTAAAACTTGTAAAAGAATATTTAGAAGGACATCAAAGTTATAGAACAATTGCTTTAAAATATGGTATTTCAAGTTGGTCTGTCCTTCGGATTTGGGTCAATCAATATAAAGAGTTTGGAGAAGAAGGTTTAGAAATAAAAAGTAGAAATACTGTTTATACTAGCGAATTTAAATTATCTGTTTTAAAATTTAGACAAGAAAATATGTTGTCTTATCAAGATACTGCGAATCACTTTAGAATTATTAATCCTATTATCATTGCCAATTGGCAACATCAATTTGATGAAAAGTGTCGTCTTGATATAGATAATAAACAAAAGGGACGATCTCACACTATGACTAAAAAACGATCTAAATCAGATAATAAAAATTTACCTTTAAATGAAAATGAACGTGAAGAACTTGAAAGACTTAGAAATGAAAATGAGACGTTAAAGGCAGGTATAGCTTATCAAAAAAAGTTACAAGTCTTGACCGACATTTACGGAAGCAAAAATCAGAAATAGTAAAGGTCATTAAGGAACTAAATGAAACATATAATATACGATTAAGTATCTTATTTAAAGTCGCTCAAATAGCTAAATCTGTATACTATTATTGGATAAATAAATTTAGTAAAGCTGATAAAGATGAAACATTGATTCAAGTAATAAAAGAAATATGTGAAGAATCAAACCATACCTATGGTTATCGTCGTGTTACACAAGCACTAAGAAATAGAGGTCTTATCGTAAATCATAAAAAAGTACTAAGAATTATGAAAGAACATAATCTAACTTGTACAAAGTTCACACATAGAGGTCGTAAGTATCGTTCCTTTAAAGGTAAAGTTGGTAAAGTAGCTCAAAATATATTAAATCGTAGATTTAAAACAAGTCTCCCATTTCAAAAAGTCGTAACAGATATTACAGAGTTCAAATTAATGAATGGTCAGAAATTATATTTATCACCTTTTATGGACTTATATAGTTCAGAGATTATCAGCTTTAAAATCTCAAGTCGTCCTACATTAGATATAGTCATCAATCCATTAAAAGAAATGATAAAGCGTCGTCCAAACCTAGATCATCGTTTAACGATTCATTCAGATCAAGGCTGGCATTATCAACATTCACAATACACTAGATTATTAAAAGACCATAAAATATTTCAGAGTATGTCTAGAAAAGGTAATTGTCTAGATAATTCAGTTATGGAAAACTTTTTTGGGTTACTTAAACAAGAAATGTATTATGGCCAAGAATTTAAAGATTTTCAGGACCTTGAACAAGCTATTCATCGATATATTGATTTTTATAATAACGAAAGAATCAAATCAAAATTAAAAGGCTTATCTCCCAAAAATTACAGGAGACAAACCTTTGAAATAATATACTAATTAAGGTTTAGATTTTTGGGTTCAGTACAAAGCTAAGACTTTAGCTTTGGAAAGATTCATACAGATTGAGGTGCTTTAAACTTTCTGCCATATTATGATGAGCTGTGTTGTAATTTAAAGTCTTTCTAGGATAGTCATTCATATATTGTTGTATGGCTTTTATGAAGCGTTTTTGAACATTGGATAAATCATGTGCTTTTGGAATAAAACGACGAATCATTTTATGTTGGTTTTCACTTGTCCCACGTTCATATGATGAGAATGGATGTGTGAAGTATATTTCTATCATATGGCCAAATTCTTCATACAGCGATGCAAATTCTGAACCATTGTCAGATGTGATAGATTTGAAGATTTTTGGTGCTTTTTCGCCTAAGGAGTCAAATAAGTTTTTCAATGCGTGAGACACCGCATCAGCACTTTTACTCTCTATTATTTCTAGTATTTCAAAACGCGTTTGTCTCTCAACAAGTGTTAAGATAACTGGCTTTGACTTGTCTTTAGTTCCTATTACGGTATCTATTTCCCAGTGACCAAAAGACTGACGTGATTCAATTTCACTAGAACGTGTCTCAATACTTGGACCGAGCACTCGACTGTGTGGATGATTATGGTAGCTATTCTGAGTAGAGTGACGTCTTTTTAATTTTTCTAGTAGATCAATATTCTTAGTTTCCATGATTTGTTGATCTATCCAAGCATATATTGTCGTTGTTGAAGGGATTTTTTCTCTTTCAAAACATTGTTCCTTGTGAGCATATGCCACGACTGCTTCAGGTGACCAGCGTTTCTTTTTCATGAGGTGATCTGCCCATGGAATAAATAATGGGTTCTTCTTCCATAAGGGCTGAGCACCACATTGTTGTCTGTTTTGTCGATAACGTTGTTGACCTAGTGAAGAAAAATAAATTTGCGTCTCATATTCATAGACTTTATGTTGCTGTTTTTGTCGTTTAATTTGACGTGTTGTTCCTCGATGAATTTCGTTATTGATTGTTTGAGGTGCACGTCCTAATTCACGCGCGATTGCACGATTTGAAAAACCTAAATTTTTAAGTGTTTCTATTTGAACACGTTCTTCATAACTTAAGTGTGTTCCTTTATGGTTTGTCATGTTAGAATAAGTATGCGTCATGTGAATTCATTCCTTTATTGATTTGGTCTGGTAGCCTCAATAATAACATGAAATTCACGTGGCGTTTTTTTGTCTAAAGGTGGCTAAGTTGATTATAAAATCCACCAAATATATTTTCTTCAGTTTTACTGACTATTATAATTACGATACTTATTATTGCACTAAATTATTTCTTGTATCCTTTAACGTTAAAATTCAATATATTACATATACTTGCATTTGTAATTATTTTATTCAATTTTTTTGCTATTGGATATATCACTGCAACGTTAAATATATCACCACGTACAGCTCAAGCTATTGGAATATTAGTGTTTTTTATATGTTTATTTTTTTCAGGTTTAGTTATTCCTTTTGATGAGTCAAATATTATTTTAAACAAAGTATCTACTATATCTCCATTTAGAGTTTCTATAAATGTTTTAACTGCAGTTACTGATATAGAACATATATTCAATTATTCAAAATATCTCATCATAATTTTAGTTTATACAATAATTAATTTATTAATTATTGTTTTGAAAGGTAGATTTAGCAAAGAAATTATTCAAAAGTAAATATATACATATATCATTAACGTTCATACTCAATATTTAAAAACTAACAATAATTTGGTAGTGCCCCCCCAAAGTTAGAGTTTCCATTATGCTATTAATTGGCTGGATTGAGTTCGGTATTGTACTGGACTTCGTCCAGCCAATTTTAATTTCAAACGTTCATTGTTATACCAATAGATGTAATCCTCAATTCTTCTTTTTAATGTTTCATAGTTAACAAGTTCTTCTCCATGATACATTTCCTGCTTCATGATGCCAAAGAAATTCTCCATAGAAGCATTATCCGCACACGTCGCTTTACGTGACATACTTTGATAAATCCTTTGTTCCGATAATCTTCTAATCCATGCATTATGCTGATAATGCCAACCTTGATCAGAATGTATCGTCGTACGATATGGTGCTTCATGCTTAATGATTGTAACTGCTTTATCCAATGATTGAAGTACTAAGTCTAATGTTGGTCTTCTGGATATACCATAAGAAATGATTTCCCCATTGTATAAATCCATAATAGGGCTGAGATATAATTTTTGTTCTTCAGCACATTTAAATTCAGTGATATCTGTCACTAATTTTTGAAGTCGAATAGATGTATGGAATCTACGATTCAAGCGATTTTCAGCCACTTTACCAACTGTACCTTTGTATGATTGATAGCGTGATTTACGTGTGAATTTTTGACATTTTAATCCTAGTTCTCGCATAATTCGTTGTACTTTCTTATGGTTAATGAGATAACCTTGATTTCTCAAAGCTAAATATATACGACGATAGCCGTATTTACCGTTGTGTTTTTGAAAAAGTTCAATGATCTTTTTCTTCCAACCTTTATCTAAATCTTCCTTTTGTAATTGTTTGGCATGGTAATGATAGGTTGCTTCTGGTATACCAACCTTTACTAAGATATCTTTTAATTTGAATCCTTCTTCTTTGAGTTCGAATGCCACTGCTGCTTGTGCTTTTCTAGAAAGGCACTCGGATTCTCTCGAAAAGCGTTCAACTTTTTTAAATAAGCATTCTCTAATCGAAGATTTTCATTTTCTAGCTCTAACTCTTTTTCTCGTGATAGGTTTTGATTAGATTTCTTCTGTTTCTTCTTTTTCATGGGAGGTCGTCCTTTCGGCTTTTCGAGTCCTTCCACACCTTCTTTGTCATATATCTTTTTCCATCGCACAATAATAGATGGGGTATTTAGGCCAAATTTAATCGCTGTATCTTGGAAGGAATCGCCTGTTCTTTTCATATAGTTTAATACATTTATTTTGAATGTAACAGAATAAACTGTCTTTTTCTGTTTCTTTTTAATGCCATCTACACCGAATGATTGAAAGGCTTTTACCCATGTTCGTATAATAATTTTATCAGGTATATTATATTTTTTAGCTAATTTTCGATAACCATAATGGCCATCTAGATAATCTCTTACAACTTTCAACTTAAATTCATCACTATATTTTGTCATATTAAAACACCCCCTAAAGTTAGTTTTTTTACTCTAACTTTAGGGGTGCAGTACCAAACCTGAGACGAAATTTGTCTCAGGTTTTTCTAATTATACGATTTTTGTACCGTGTACTTCATCGAATGGTATGTCTTCTATGAGTTGAGATAAGTTATCTTTATTGAGTCCGCCACCTGGCATGATTGTGATATTGCCTTTTGAGTGAATCAACAACTTACCTAAATGGTTAATGTTATCAAATATCACACTATCACTAGGTCCGCCATGTGTGAGTAGGCGACTGAATTGGTGTTTAATTAACCAGTCTAATGATTTTAATTGATGATATGGATTAATAGAATCAAACGCCATATGACAAACGGCGGGTATGATACCACATGTTTCTTTTAATGCTTTCATCTTCCATTCGTCAAGATGTCCGTGTTCATCTAAGCATCCAAATACAAATGCATCAACTTTCAAGTCTTTCAATTGTAATATATCTTGTCGCATGATTTCATATTCGAAATAATTATAGTTAAAATCTCCACCACGAGGTCTAATCATGACTGCGACTTCGACGTTATGTTGATGACATAGTTCTATCGCAATCTTTACCATTCCATAACTTGGTGTTGTACCTCCAACTGAAAGGTTATCGCAAAGTTCTATTCGATTTGCACCGTTTTTAATCGCATGTTCAATTTGCGAAATTGTTTCTACACAAGCTTCTTTAATCATTTTTGGTAGCCTGTTAGTATGCGATGTCCGTCTTCAGTTACAACGATATCGTCTTCAATTCTAACACCAGCAACACCAGGAACGTATATTCCAGGTTCAACTGTTAATACCATGCCTGGTTTGAATTCATCAGTATTTGCACTTGAAATGTCTGGGAATTCATGGACGCTTAATCCAAGTCCGTGACCAAGTCTATGTGGGAAGTATTCACCATAACCAGCATTGCTAATAATATCTCTAGCTACTTTATCGCAGTCAGCAATTTTAGCACCTGGTTTAATCATTTCAATCGCTTGTTTGTTAGCATCAAGTACGACATTGTAAATTTCTTGTGCTTTATCAGAAGGTGTACCGAATGGAACAGTTCTTGTAATATCTGAACAATAACCTTTATAAATGACACCTAGGTCAAATAGTACATATTCGTTTTCTTTTAAAGTTCTTTCTCCTGGTGTACCATGAGGAGCTGCTGCATGATCGCCGAATAATACCATAGTATCAAAGCTCATCTTAGAAATACCATGTTGTTTCATAGTTGTTTCAATATGATTTAATACTTCAATTTCAGAAACGCCAACTTCTAATTTATCAACGCCAGCTTGAATAGCTAAATCTGCATATTTAGCCGCTTCTTGTAACAACTCAATCTCGTCATTTGTTTTTACATTTCTAATATCTTTTAATACTTGATCAATATCAACAATTGTTTCAACATTAAATGCTTTTTCAATTTCACGAAGTCTTTTAACTGATAAATGCTCTGACTCAATCGCGAAAGTTTTATAAGATTGTTGTTCAATTAAATCGAATGGTGATTCTGTATCTAAGTATCCAACAATGTTTCCAGTGAAACCTGCATTTTTAGCTTCTTCAACTTCCATTTTTGGACAAAATAGTGTTTCTTCACCATCTTTAGTGACTAATAAACTAAATAGACGTTCATGTGGTTCAGATAAATAACCTGTTAAATAAAAGATGTTTAAAGGCGTTGTTATCCATGCTGCATCCGCACCTTTATCTTTTAAAAATGTTGCAATTTCATTATGTTCCATTATTCTTCCTCCCAAATCTCTTTCTTACATCATCATTTTAGACTTCTTGATTCATAAGTTCAAATTTAGGGTATATAATATACGGAAAAGACAATGTGAGGAGGGAGATTCATGAAAGTATCATTTCATGGACAATCAGTAATCTATTTTGAAAGTAAAGGACATAAAGTGATTGTGGATCCATTTATAACAGGGAATCCATTATCAGATTTGACGGCAGATGAAGTAGAAGCAGATTATATTATATTAACTCATGGTCATGGCGATCATTTAGGTGATACTGTTAGCATAGCAAAAAGAACAGGTGCAACTGTTATTGCATTACCTGAAGCGATTGATTATTTATCAAATAAACACGGATTAGAAAACTTACATCCAATGAATATTGGTGGAAATATTGAATTTAATTTTGGAAAGGTAAAATATGTACAAGCCTTTCATAGTAATAGCTTTACAGAGGAAGATGGAGAAATCGTCTATTTAGGTATGCCAGCAGGAATTGTATTAGAAACTGAAGCAGGTACTATTTATCATACAGGTGACACAGGTTTATTCAGCGATATGAAATTAATCGCAGATAGACATCCGGTTGATTTATGTTTTATTCCGATAGGCGATAACTTTACAATGGGCATTGATGATGCAAGTTATGCAGTTAATGAATTTATTAAGCCGAAAAAAGTAGTACCTATTCATTACGATACATTTGATTTTATTAAACAAGACCCTAAAGATTTTGAAAAAGCTGTTATAGAATCAGAAGTTCATATTTTAAAACCTGGTGAATCGGTAGAATTATAAATGAATATGTAAGTAAGTTTAGTAAGCTGAGATGATTTTGTCGTCTCAGCTTTTAAGTTTAGCAAGTAAATCTGTATTTAAGACTTAATTTAATAAGCGTTGTTTCAATCTTTTATTAAATTTTTAAGATATCATTTAAGACATTAAAAATGTATAATAGAAAGTAATTCATAAAATTTGATAGAGGGTATAAACATGACGAAACATGAGCAAATTATTAAGTATATTGAATCGTTATCTGTTGGACATAAAATCTCTGTCAGACAGATAGCAAAAGATTTAAATGTCTCTGAAGGTACAGCTTATCGTGCAATTAAAGAAGCGGATAATCAAGGGCTTGTAGCATCTATTGATAGAGTAGGGACAGTTAGAATTGAGAGAAAATCTAGAGAACAAATTGAAAATTTAACATTTAATGAAATTGTTAAAATTGTAGATGGGCAAGTATTGGGCGGTAAACAAGGTTTATATAAAACTTTATCAAAATTTGCAATAGGCGCAATGGAATTAAATGATGTCGTTAAATATTTAACTAAAAATACTTTACTGATTGTTGGTAATAGAGCAGATGTACAAATGGAAGCTTTAAAAAGAGGTTCTGCCGTGTTAATTACAGGTGGTTTTGAAGCCCATGAAGATATTATAAACTATGCTGATGAACACAAACTTCCAATTATTTCTTCTAATTATGATACATTTTTAGTTGCCAATATTATTAACAGAGCCATATATGATCAAATGATTAAAAAAGAAATTTTAATGGTTGAAGATATCATGATCCCAATTGAATCAACTTCTTATTTAGATGATAAACAAAAAGTGCGAGATTGGAATGAATTATCTCAACAAACATCACATACGCGTTTTCCAGTTGTTGATAGCGAAATGAAAGTTGTAGGTATTTTAACGAGTAAAGATATTGTAAATGAAGAACAAGATAAAAGTATCAGGACGTTGATGACTAAATCACCTATCATTGCACATTTAAATACGACAATCGCAACTTGTGCCCATCTTATGATCTGGGAAGGAATTGAATTGTTGCCAGTTGTATCAACCTCTAAAGTATTAATCGGTATCATTTCTCGTGAAGATGTATTAAAGACGATGCAATTAATGAGTAGACAACCACAAATTGGTGAAACCATTCATGACCAAATTGCAAAACAAATCACAATGGACAATGGTAATGTTGTGGTGAATATATCTCCACAATTAACAAATCAATTCGGTATGTTAACGAAATCCGTCTATATTGCGGTTATTGAAGAAGCGTTACGTTATGAAATAAGAAAAATGAAAAAATCAGAAATCATGATTGAACATATAGATATTTATTATTTGAAAACTGTTCAAATCGATGACGATGTAGAAGTGAAGATTACAACATTAGATATCGGTAGAATATTTGCTAAATTCGAAGTTACAATGGTGAGCGGTAGTGCCACAGTTGCGAAAGCATTACTGATGTGTCAAATTCTCGAAAAATAAAAAAGCGTTATATAATACAACGCTTTTTAAAATATTATTGATGTTTTTTTTGTTCGAATTCTTCCCAAGCTTTGTTCTCGATAGGTAAGTTACCTTTAAAGTATTTACTTGCTCTATAGCCATAAGATACGTTTAAAATACCAAAGAATAATAATACTAAAACAATAATATAAGTGACTAATGTTGGGAATAACAATACTTGGTCTGCTGCAAAGGCAATCATAAATATACCAAAGTAAAATCTTGAACGCGCTTTATGATAAGCTTTTCTAACGTCACGTTTCGTTCTAAATGAACGTGCTAAATTTAAAATAGCAAATATTAAAGCAATAATCATAACAGTTACTGCCAAAGCAACAAGTGTAGACATAATTTCAGATGACATGTTTGATTCCTCCTACCAAGTCGAATTATATCAATTAATAAAATATAAGTAAATATAAAGAAAGAAGGATCACAATGGAAGAAATATTAAATAAAATAAAGCAATATGAAACAATTATCATACATAGGCATGTTAGACCAGACCCTGATGCATATGGCTCTCAATTAGGCTTGAAATATATATTACAAGAGGCTTTTCCTGAAAAGCATATATATGCAGTCGGTCAACCTGAACCGACGCTAACATTTATTGGAGATTTGGATGAAATTGCAGATGACACATATAATGGCGCGCTTGTGATTGTGTGTGATACAGCAAACGCACTACGTATAGATGATAATCGCTATAATACTGGTGACGAATTAATTAAGATTGACCATCATCCACCAGTAGACTCATATGGTGATATTAATTTTGTAAATACAGAATCATCATCTACAAGTGAAATTATCTTTGATTTAAATAAATCATGGAATTTAAATGATTCAAACGTAAGTGATAAAGCAAGTAGAGTCTTATATTTAGGGATTGTTGGTGACACAGGTAGATTCTTATTTGATAATACGTCTACACATACAATGGAAGTTGCAGCAGAGTTAATGACGAAAGAATTCGAACGTACTCAATTACTTAACCAATTGAGTGAAAGAGAGCCGGCTTTACTTCACTTCCAAGGATATATTCTTCAGAATTTCAAATATGATGGTGAAGGATTCTGCTCAATTAAAATTACGAAAGATATACTTGAACAATTCAACTTAAAACCTAACGAAGCTTCATTATTCGTGAATACTGTTTCAGATATTAAAGGATTAAAAGCATGGGTATTTGCTGTCGATGAAGGTAAAGAAATAAGATGTAGAATTCGTTCAAAAGGCATAAAAATTAATCATATCGCAGCTAAATATAACGGTGGAGGACATCCAAATGCTTCAGGTGCATCTGTATATAGTTGGGAAGAGTTTGATGCATTAGCAGCAGATATTAAATCTGAAATATAGGAGGTGAGCGCATGGTAAGTCATTTAAATATTCATTCATCATATGATTTGCTCAATTCAAGTATAAGAATCCCAGATGTTGTTCAAAAAGCTAAAAATGAAAATTATCAAGCGCTTGCTCTTACAGATTTAAATGTTCTGCACGGTGCTTTACAATTTTATGATGCATGTATAAAAGAAAATATAAAACCAATCTTCGGATTAACTATTTATTTAGATGACCAACTTAATCAAGTTGAATGTGTGGTCTTAGCTAAAAATAAAACAGGCTACCATAATTTAATTAAGTTATCGTCTGCTATATCCATTAAAGAACGATTTTCAGCACCCATTGATTGGGTTAATGCTTATTCAGAAGGTCTTATAATCATTGGTAAACAAATCAATGAAGCCAACTATTATTTATTCCAAGCTATAACAATCGAGGATCATGATAAATATATTTCTCATGATTCTGCGATTGATATGGATCATAAAAAAGTCTTTATGAAGTCGGCACTTTATTTGAATGAAGATGATGGTGATAGTTTAATTGCACTTCACGCAATTAAAAATAATGAAAAATTAACGATGAGTGATTTTCAACAAAATTTAAATCATCATTTTCTAACTAAAGAAGATATATCGCAAATTAATATAGATGAAGCGTACATACAAAATACAGATGAAATAGCTCAAAAATGTCAGGTCGAAATTGAATATCATCAAGATTTATTACCAAAATATAAAACGCCTGATAATCAATCAAGTGATGAATATCTTTGGGAATTATTAATGATGAATAAATCGAAGTATCCACAATTTAATGAAGTATATGAAAAAAGACTTCAATACGAATACGATATTATTGTAAAAATGGGTTATTCAGATTATTTTCTTATCGTTAGTGACTTAATCAATTATGCGAAAGAGCAAAATGTATTAGTTGGACCAGGACGTGGTTCATCTGGTGGGTCTCTTGTTAGTTTTATTTTAAATATTACAACTATTGATCCGATCGAATTTGATTTGTTATTTGAAAGGTTTTTAAACCCAGAACGTGTGACGATGCCCGATATAGATATCGACTTTCAAGATACTAAACGCGATAAAGTGATTCAATATGTGCAAGAAAAATACGGTGATAATCGTGTTGCCGGTATTGTAACCTATGGACATCTTCAAGCGAGAGCAGTAGCAAGAGATGTAGGTAGAATATTGCAGTTTGATGACGCTACACTCAATTACATTTCAAAATTGATTCCGCATAAATTGGGTATTACGTTAAATGAAGCATATGAAGATGAGGCGTTTAAACAATTTGTTAACCAGAATCATTTGCATGAAAAATGGTTTCAACTAAGTAAACAATTAGAAGGTTTACCGAGACATACTTCTACGCATGCAGCAGGTATCATTATTAATGATCAGTCTTTACACCAATTTGTACCTACAATGATGGGTGATACAGGTGTCTTAACGCAGTGGACTATGACAGAAACTGAAAAGATCGGTTTATTAAAAATTGACTTTCTTGGTTTAAGAAATTTATCGATTATACAACAAGTCGTCAATCAAGTAAAATATCAAGAAAATCAAATTGTAGATATTGAAAAAATTCCTTTTGATGATCCTAAAGTCTTTCAACTATTGTCTAAAGGTGAAACAACAGGTATTTTCCAACTTGAATCTCAAGGTGTTAGAAGTGTATTAAAAAGGTTAAAGCCTGACCATTTTCTCGATATTGTAGCAGTTACCTCTTTATATAGACCTGGACCAATGGAAGAAATACCAACATATATTAAAAGACGTAGACAAAATGCAGAGATAGAATATTTACATCCAGACTTAAAAGAGATATTGAAATCAACATATGGCGTTATTATTTATCAAGAACAGATTATGCAGATCGCAAGTAAGTTCGCAGGATTCTCATATGGTGAAGCGGATATTTTGAGACGTGCGATGAGTAAGAAGAATAGAGCAGTATTGGAAAATGAAAGAAAACATTTTGTGAATGGTAGCTTAGAAAGAGGTTACGAGGAAACAACAGCTGTAAAAATATTTGATTTAATACTGAAGTTTGCAGACTATGGTTATCCAAAAGCACATGCTGTAGCATATAGTAAAATTGCGTATATCATGACTTATTTGAAAGTCCATTATCCGACATACTTTTATGCTGCGATTCTTTCTAATGTAGTTGGAAATGAAGTTAAGACAGAACAAATGGTGACGGAACTTAAAAGAATTGGTGTGAAAATATATCCACCGTCCATTAATCATAGTGAATGGTTCTATAAAGCAACTAAAAAAGGTATATATACGTCGCTTGGTGCAATTAAAAGCGTTGGTTATCAAAGTGTAAAAGTGATCGTTGATGAAAGAAAAGCAAACGGAACGTACAAAGATATGTTTGATCTTGTACATCGATTACCGACTAAAGCTAAAAGTAAAAAAATGATACAAGCACTTATATATGCTGGTGCTTTAGATGATTTTGGTCAGACTAGAGCGACATTGTTACAGTCTATTGACGATGTTTATGAAAGTAGCGAGTCTGTCGGAGATTCTAATAATTTATTGAAAGAATTAGGTTTAAACGTCAAAAAAGAATTTAAAGAAGTTGAAGAAATGCCTAATCTTATGAAAAGTGAATATGAAAAAGAATACTTAGGGTTCTATGCAACTGAGCATCCAATCATTTCATTATTCAATCAACATCAATATTTATCGATATATCCATTAAGAATAGACCATAATAAAGTACCGATGCTCGTAATGATTGCGTCACTAAGAAAAATTAGAACTAAAAAAGGTCAAAATATGGCTTTCGTCAATTTAATAGACGGATTAAATGAAGTTGAAGGTGTTATATTCCCTGATGCATATAAACAAATTGAAACAACTGATATCATCAATGTCCCAGTAATTATCAATGGCAAATTTGAAAAAAGAAATGGTAAGACACAAATTATTATTAATCAAATAGATACATTAGAAGCATTTAAACAACATAAATTTAATACGACAAAAGAAGTCGTCGTAAGAAATGTAGAAGATTTAGCAGAGTGGATTACAAAAGACCACGATCCTCAAATTAAAGTAACGTATTTTAATGATAAAGATTATAGTTCAAAAATGCTTGGCTATTTAAACTTAAATCATGGTAATTTCGAAGAATTTATTCATAAAATCGGTTATGAAAATGTACGCCTTTTATAGTCTTTATTAATTAAATAATTTATGATATAGTATTCTTCATGGTGGTCTGACCACTATGAAGAATTTTTTTAATTTAATTATAGAAATTTAATGTATAATAAAGGGATAGATACATACAATGAAGGGATGATTATTTTGTCATTAAGAGATGATGCACTATATATGCATAAAGAAAAACAAGGTAAATTAGGCGTTTATGCCAAAGTTAAAGTTACTAATAAAGAGGAGTTAAGTCTTGCTTATTCTCCAGGTGTTGCTGAACCTTGTAAAGATATACATGAAGAAGTAAGAAAAGTATATGACTATACAATGAAATCAAATGCAGTAGCTGTAATTACAGATGGAACAGCTGTATTAGGTTTAGGTGATATTGGTCCTGAAGCAAGTATTCCTGTTATGGAAGGGAAAGCAGTTTTATTCAAAAGTTTTGCTGGTGTAGATGGTGTACCAATCGCACTTAATACGACAGACGTTGATGAAATTGTGAATACTGTTAAATTATTAGAACCTAACTACGGTGGCGTTAACTTAGAAGATATTTCAGCACCTCGATGCTTTGAAATTGAAGAACGTCTAAAAAAAGAAACCAAAATACCTGTCTTTCATGATGATCAGCATGGTACGGCTATCGTAACGGTTGCTGGTTTGATTAATGCATTGAAAATTACTGACAGAAAATTATCCGATATAAAAGTTGTTTTAAACGGTGCAGGTGCAGCAGGAATTGCAATTATTAAATTATTATACAGTTATGGTGTAAGAAATATGATTATGTGTGATTCTAGAGGTGCGATTTACGAAGACCGTTCTTATGGTATGAATCCTACTAAAGACTTTGTTGCGAAATGGACAAACAAAGACAAAACAAAAGGTCAATTATCAGATGTTATTAAAGATGCGGATGTATTCGTAGGTGTATCTGTTGAAGGCGCATTAACTAAAGAATTAGTTGAAACAATGGCTGAAGATCCAATTATCTTTGCTATGGCTAACCCAGTTCCTGAAATTATGCCAGATTTAGCAAAAGAAGCGGGCGCTAAAGTTATTGGTACAGGGCGTTCTGATTTCCCTAACCAAATTAATAATGTATTAGCATTTCCTGGTATTTTTAGAGGTGCATTAGATATTCGTGCAACTCATATAAATGAAGAAATGAAACAAGCTGCAGTTGAAGCAATTGCTAGCCTTGTTTCAGAGGAAGAATTAAACGCTGATTATGTCATCCCTGGACCATTCGATCCTAGAGTTGCACCATACGTTGCGAAAGCAGTAGCAAAAGCTGGTATGGAATCAGGTGTAGCACGTATTGAAGTGGATGTTGATGAAATAGAACGTAGAACATATGAATTAGCAGAATTGTCATAATTTTGGAAGGAGACTCACGTTGGATAAAGAAAAGCAAAAAGGATTAATCAAGATTGTCGAACAAATTCAGTCAATTATTGTTGAAAAAAATATTCAAGTGGGTGAAAAACTGCCTTCCGAAAGATTTTTAAGTGAAACCTTAAATGTTGGACGTTCAAGTATCAGAGAAGCCCTAAGAGCATTAGAACTTTTAGGGGTGATACATACTAGAAGAGGTGAAGGTACATTCTTAAGTGATATGTACCAACACCAACTTTTTGATTTAATCGGAAGGTTCTTAATTCATAATGAATCACAACTAGATGAAATTAATGAATTAAAATGGATGATTGAAAATTTCTGTGAAGAACACAATAACATTGAAACAAATTCAAAAGAAGAACTTGTTTCAAATAATAATAATCAAATTATGTATATGATTTGGAAGCTACTCTCTCAATATAGTGATAGATTTGAAAGAGACAATTGTAAATAAAATCAGGGGGATAGTGACATGTTTAAAGACTTGTTCAATCGAAGCCAGAAAAAGAAGAAATATGTAACTGTTCAAAACAGTAAAGATAATGACGTGCCTGAAGGTATCATGACAAAATGCCCTAAATGTAAAAAAATCATGTATACGAAAGAGCTCGTACAAAACCTAAATGTCTGTTTTAACTGTGATCATCATATTGCATTAACTGCTCACGATAGAATTAGAGCTGTGAGTGATGAAGATGCATTTAAAGAGTTTGATGTTGGTATGACTGCTTCAAACCCATTAGAATTTCCTGGATATGAAGAAAAATTAGAAAAAGATAGAAAAAGCACTGGTTTAAATGATGCAGTTGTTACAGGTGTAACGTCAATTGACGGTATTCCTTATGGTATCTGTGTTATGGATTCTAGATTTAGAATGGGAAGTATGGGTGCAGTAGTTGGAGAGAAAATTTGTAGAATTGTCGATTATTGTGCAGATCATAATTTACCATTTGTATTATTCACAGCAAGTGGTGGTGCAAGAATGCAAGAAGGCATCATCTCACTTATGCAAATGGCGAAGACAAGTGTATCTATTAAACGTCATAGTGATAAAGGCTTACTATTCATTTCATATATGACACACCCTACAACTGGAGGCGTTTCAGCAAGCTTTGCTTCTGTAGGTGATTTAAACTTTGCAGAACCGAAAGCTTTGATTGGATTTGCAGGTAGAAGAATCATTGAACAAACGATTAGTGAAAAACTACCTGACGATTTCCAAACGGCAGAATTTTTATTAGAACATGGCCAATTAGATAAAGTTGTACATCGAAAAGATATGTATAAAACTTTAAGTACTGTGCTTAAGATGCATCATAACGAGGTGAAAGACAATGCTTGAATTTGAAAAACCTTTAGAAGAAATTAAAGAAAAAATAGCATCTCTACAATCTTATCAAGAAAAACATGGTGTAGACTTAACAGATGAAATAGAAATGTTGGAAGCCACTTTAACAAAAGAAACCGAACACATTTATAATAATTTAAAGCCATGGGATAGAGTACAAGTTGCGAGATTACAAGAAAGACCTAAAACTTTAGATTATATCCCTTACATATTTGATGATTTTATCGAACTTCACGGTGATCGTACTTTCCGTGATGATCCAGCATTAATAGGTGGATTGGCTTACTTTAATGGGTTACCAGTAACAGTTATAGGTCATCAAAGAGGTAAAGACACTAAAGATAATATTTTTAGAAACTTTGGTATGGCACATCCAGAGGGATATCGTAAAGCTTTGCGTTTAATGAAGCAGGCTGAGAAGTTTAATAGACCGATCATTACGTTCATTGATACGAAAGGTGCATATCCTGGTAAAGCTGCAGAAGAACGTGGACAAAGTGAATCTATTGCTAAAAACTTAGTCGAAATGGCATCTTTAACAGTTCCAGTTATTTCTATTGTCATTGGTGAAGGCGGAAGTGGTGGCGCACTTGGATTAGGCGTAACCAATCGTCTACTCATGTTAGAAAATAGTACTTATTCAGTTATTTCTCCAGAAGGTGCAGCAGCATTGTTATGGAAAGATTCTGGGCTTGCTAAAATGGCAGCTGAAACAATGAAAATTACAGCACCTGACTTATTTGATTTAGATGTTGTAGATGAAGTTGTTAAAGAACCATTTGGTGGCGCTCATAAACATCTAGAATCACAAGCTTCACTTATAAAGACATCAATAGAAAAACATCTTTCAGACTTAAAAACATTAAATGCAGAAAGTTTAGTTGAAGATCGTTTTAATAAGTATCGTAATTTAGGAAGTTATATCGATTAGGATATTTAAAATGACAAGTAATCATTTATACTGATATAATTTCTTTTCATAAATTGATGTATATGTGCATAATTGAATTAAAATTAAGCGATTCCAACTTTTGAAAAATTACAAAAGTTGGAATCTTTTTTTAAGAAGACGTTTACATATTTAAATAACAGTAGTTTTAATGGAATCAAGCCAATATTTGTGTTATTTTTAAATTAACAATCATATAACAAGAGAGGTCTGTATATTTATGAAAAAAATTGCGGTTTTAACGAGCGGTGGAGATTCACCAGGGATGAACGCAGCAATTCGTGCAGTTGTTCGTAAAGCTATTTATCATGATATTGAAGTTTATGGTGTATACCAAGGTTACTTAGGCTTAATAAATGATAATATCAAAAAACTTGAATTAGGTTCAGTTGGTGACATGATTCAAAGAGGTGGTACATTCCTTTATTCTGCTAGGTGTCCAGAATTTAAAGAAAAAGAAGTGCGTGCGAAAGCAATTGAAAACCTTGAAAAAAGAGGTATAGAAGGATTAGTTGTTATCGGTGGAGATGGAAGTTATAGAGGTGCACAAAGATTAAGCGAAGAAGCTAAAAATCTTAAAACAATCGGTGTACCCGGTACTATCGATAACGATATTAATGGTACAGACTTTACAATTGGTTTTGATACAGCACTTAACACAATCATTGATGCTGTCGATAAAATAAGAGATACAGCATCAAGTCATGAACGTACTTTTATTATTGAAGTAATGGGAAGAGACGCTGGAGATTTAGCTCTTTGGTCAGGATTAGCTGCTGGAGCAGAAACAATCTTAATTCCAGAAGTTAAATCAGACATCGAAGAAATCGCTGAAAAAATTCAACATGGTATGAATAGAGGGAAAAAGCATTCTATCATTATTTGTGCTGAAGGTGTCATGACTGGTCATCAATGTGGGGAAGAATTGAAGAAATTTATTAACATTGATACAAGAGTTTCATGTTTAGGCCATATTCAAAGAGGTGGTACACCTACTGGAATGGATAGAGTACTTGCTTCTCGTTTAGGCGGTTATGCAGTTGAATTACTTATGCAAGGTGATAGTGCTAAAGCAGTTGGAATCCAACAAAATGAATTAACATGTACGCATTTTGATGAAATATTCCAAGCAGAACATAACATCGACAAGAAAATGTATGATTTAGCACATCAATTATCTATATAAAAAAAGAAAAATTACGGAGGTCATTTTAATATGAGAAAGACAAAAATTGTATGTACGATAGGTCCAGCATCAGAATCAGAAGAAATGTTAGAAAAATTAATGCTTGCAGGCATGAACGTTGCTAGATTGAACTTCTCACACGGAAGTCATGAAGAACACAAAGGTCGTATAGATACAATTAGAAAAGTAAGTTCTAAATTAAATAAAAATATTGGTATCTTATTAGATACTAAAGGTCCTGAAATTAGAACTCATAACATGAAAGATGGTTTAATTGAACTTACTAAAGGTAGTGAAGTAACAGTTAAAACAACTGAAGTAGAAGGTACTAAAGAAGCGTTCTCAGTTACTTACGAAAAATTAGCAGAAGATGTAGAAGTTGGATCAACAATTCTACTTGATGATGGTTTAATCGAACTTACAGTTAAATCAATTGATATCGCTAAAGGTGAAGTTCACTGTGCAGTAGAAAATACTGGCGAATTAAAAAATAAAAAAGGTGTTAACTTACCAGGTGTTAAAGTAAACCTTCCTGGTATTACTGATAAAGACGCTAGTGATATCCGCTTCGGTATCGAACAAGGTGTAGACTTTATTGCAGCTAGTTTCGTAAGACGTCCATCAGATGTATTAGATATTCGTGCAATTTTAGAAGAAAAAGAAAATAACGTTATTAAAATTATTCCTAAAATTGAAAATGAAGAAGGTATTGAAAATATCGATGAAATTCTTCAAGTTTCAGATGGTTTAATGGTTGCTCGTGGTGATATGGGTGTTGAAATTTTACCAGAAGCAGTTCCAATGGTACAAAAACAATTAATCCAAAAATGTAATAAATTAGGTAAACCAGTTATTACAGCAACACAAATGTTAGACTCAATGCAAAGAAACCCACGTTGTACAAGAGCAGAAGCAAGTGACGTAGCAAACGCAATCTACGATGGTACAGATGCAGTCATGTTATCTGGTGAAACTGCAGCGGGATTATATCCAGAAGAAGCAGTACGCACAATGCAAAATATCGCAGTAGCTGCTGAAGAAGCTCAAGATTACAAAAAATTATTATCTGATCGTTCAAAAATGATCGATACGAATTTAGTTAATGCAATTGGTGTATCAGTTGCACATACAGCTTTAAACTTAAATGTAGAATCAATCGTTGCAGCAACTGAAAGTGGTGCTACAGCTCAAACAATCTCTAAATATAGACCACATTCACACATTATTGCAGTAACACCTAATGAAACAACTGCTCGTCATATGACATTAGTATGGGGCGTATTACCAGTTGTGAAAAAAGGTAAACAAACAACTGATGAATTATTAAATAATGCTGTATCAACAGCTGTTAACACAGGTTTAGTTGATAATGGTGATTTAATCATTATTACTGCAGGTGTACCAACAGGTGAAACAGGTACAACTAACTTAATGAAGATTCATTTAGTAGGTGACGAATTGGCTAAAGGTCAAGGAATCGGTCATCATTCAACAGTAGGTAAAGCTGTAGTAGCAAATACTGCTGACGATTTAAAAGGTAAAGATTTAAGTGAATCAATCGTAATTACACAATCAACAGATGCTGATATGGTTCCATATTTAGAAAATGCTAAAGGAATTGTAACAGAAGAAGGCGGATTAACTTCTCACGCTGCAGTTGTTGGCCTTAACTTAGGCGTTGCAACAATCGTTGGTGTTGAAGGCGCTCGCGAAAAAATAGCAGATGGTACATTAATTACATTAGATCCAAAACAACACAAAGTGTTCGAAGGATATGCTAATGTATTATAATATATATAAGATAGAGGCTGGATATCATATCCTAGCCTTTATTTTTAATTATGAATGCTTATGCCGTTATTAGCAGTTCTGGCAAAAGATGCAAATACTGATGCCAGTACTTACCCTTCTATGGAATTTTATAAATAAGGATACAAAAAAACATCTCATTTTCTGATTTGCTCAGGAAAATGAGATGTTTTTAATTTACTTTATTTCAATACTTTACGTTTTTGATTAAAGTACATGAATGTCAAAATGATAAACCAAATTGGTGTAATTAATATAGCGATTAATGTCACTTTATTAGTCATCAATAACACGAATACGAAAATAAAGAATATTAATGTAATCCATGCTACTGGAACACCACCAGGTAATTTGAAATCAGATGCTTTGTTTAATTCTGGTGATATTTTACGATATCTAATATAAGCAACAATGATTAATGACCATACTACTAAGAAAAGAACCGTTGAAACTGATGTTACATATTTAAATACTTCACCAGCATCTTTAATCACGTAGTTTAAAAGTACCGAGATCATTAATAAGAAACAACTAAATAGTGTTGCTTTATAAGGGACACCAGTTTTGTTTGTTTGACCAAACCTCTTATTTGCTTGTCCATTTTGTGATAAACCATAAAGCATTCTACTATTTGAGAAAATACCACTATTACAAGATGAAGCTGCAGCTGTTAAAACAACAAAGTTGATAATTGCTGCTGCGATTGGAATACCAATGAGTCCGAATAATTTTACGAATGGACTTTCGGCAGGGTCGATTTTGTCCCAAGGTGTAATAGACATGATGATAATAAGTGAACCTACATAGAAAAGCATAATTCTAACTGGAACGCTATTTATCGCTCTTGGTATTGTCTTGTGTGGATCTTTCGTTTCACCAGCTGTAACACCGATTAATTCAATTCCTACAAATGAAAAAGCTGCCATTTGGAATGATAAGAAGAAACCGTTCATACCATTTGGGAAAATACCATTATGATCCCAAATATGTGTTAGTGAAGCAGTACCGTATGGTGTTTCATATGCCATTACGATCATGATAATACCGACAACGATTAAAGCTACGATTGTTGTAATTTTAATAATAGAGAACCAAAACTCTAATTCACCAAATAGTTTAGCAGTCATTAAATTCATTGTCATTAATATGAGTATTGTGAATAATGCTGTAATCCATGTTGGTATTTCAGGAAACCAAAAACTTATGTATTTTGCTACTGCAGTTACTTCGGCCATACCAGTGACAATCCAACAGAACCAATAAGTCCATCCTGTTATATATCCTGCGAACGGGCCGATGTATGTATGTGTGACATCTGCAAAAGAATGAAAATCAGTGTTTGAGAGTAATATTTCCCCTAGAGCTCTCATAAACAGAAATAAAATTAAACCTATTATAATATAGGTCAGTAGTATTGAAGGGCCTGCTGAACTGATTGTTTCTCCAGCACCTAAGAATAAGCCTGTACCTATAGCACCACCTATCGCAATAAGTTGTACATGCCTATTGCTTAGCTCCCTTTGTAAATTGTTAGCCATATAAACTTTATCCCTCTTTCATATACAAACTTTTATGTTATTATTATGCGCTTACTGTAAGAAAATAGCAATTAAAAAATGAATGTTTAACAACTGTTTGATACCTGTTAACATGATTTATTATTTTTATCATATATAATAATAAAAATGAATGGATGAGCGATGAAATGACTTATTCTGATAAAAATGATAGGGTATTACTCACTCGTAAATCCTTTTGTGTTCACGTTTTTGGGATATATTTAATTTACTATAGCAATATTATAAAAAATATAAAATTACAACTGTTTATTTTTATTCATCTAAAATTACTAAAGAATTTAAAGTTTAAAAGTCCTTCGCATTCACAAATCTCAAGAAATTATATATAATGATAGATGAAAGCCATTACACATATGGGCAATTATTTAGTAAGGGGGATATTATTATGGCACAAGTAGCAAAAGGGTTAGAGGGCATCATTGCTTCTGAAACTCAAATTAGTTCAATCATAGATAATCAATTAACTTATGTAGGTTATGAAATAGATGATCTAACTGAAAATGCTTTATTTGAAGAAGTTATGTTTTTACTATGGAATTTAAGATTACCAAACAAAGAGGAATTAGCAGAATTAAATGAGAAACTACTAGGATATATGACTCTAAACCCTAGAATGTATACACATTTTGAAGATTATGCGACTGATAAAGTTCATCCAATGACTGGATTACGTACTTCATTATCATATTTAGCACATTTCGATCCAGATGCTGAAAAATTTGATGAAGAAATGAACTATGAACGTGCAATTAGAATTCAAGCAAAAGTTGCATCATTAGTAGCAGCATTTTCTCGTGTAAGACAAGGTAAAGAAGTTGTAAAACCTAAAAAAGATTTAACATATGCAGCAAACTTCTTATATATGTTAAGAGGTGAAGTTCCAACTGATGTTGAAGTAGAAGGTTTTAACAAAGCGTTGATTTTACACGCTGACCATGAATTCAATGCTTCAACATTCACAGCACGTGTAGCAGTTTCGACATTATCTGATATGTATTCTGGTGTGACAGCAGCAGCTGGCGCATTGAAAGGCCCATTACATGGTGGTGCTAACGAACAAGTTATGAAAATGTTAACTGAAATTGGCACTGTCGACAAAACTGATGATTACATTAAGGAAAAAATCGCAAACAAAGAAAAAATTATGGGCTTCGGACACAGAGTATATAAAAATGGTGATCCGAGAGCGAAGTACTTAAAAGAAATGAGTCGTCGTATTACGGATGAATCAGGTCAAAAAGAATTGTTTGAAATTTCATTAAGAATTGCTGAAATTATGAAAGAAGAAAAAGGATTATTACCTAACGTTGACTTCTACAGTGCAACTGTATATCACAGCATGGGTATTGATCACGATTTATTCACACCAATATTTGCAATTAGCCGTATGTCAGGTTGGACAGCTCATATTCTTGAACAATACAGAACAAATAGAATTATGAGACCAAGAGCTGAATATACTGGTGAACTTGATCGTAAATATGAACCAATTGAAAACCGTTAATTTAATTAATATAATATAACTAACAAATTTAGATGGAGGAATCATATAATGACAGCAGAAAAAATTACAACAAATCAAGGCGTTCTAAATGTTCCAAATAATCCAGTTATCCCATTTATTATCGGGGATGGAATTGGACCAGATATCTGGAATGCTGCAAGTAGAGTATTAGATACAGCTGTAGAAAAAGCATATAATGGCGAAAAGAAAATCGAATGGAAAGAAGTATTAGCAGGTCAAAAAGCATTCGATGAAACAGGTGAATGGTTACCAAACGAAACTTTAGAAACGATTAAAGAATATTTAATCGCTATTAAAGGTCCATTAACTACACCAATTGGTGGCGGAATTCGTTCATTAAACGTTGCTTTACGTCAAGAGTTAGATTTATTCACTTGTCTACGTCCGGTACGTTGGTTTAAAGGTGTTCCTTCACCAGTTAAACGTCCTGAAGATACAGATATGGTTATCTTCCGTGAAAATACTGAAGATATTTATGCTGGTATTGAATTCCAAGAAGGCTCAGATGAAGCTAAAAAAGTTATAGACTTCTTACAAAATGAAATGGGTGCTAAAAATATCAGATTCCCTGAAACTTCAGGTATCGGTATTAAACCAGTTTCTAAAGAAGGTACTGAAAGATTAGTAAGAGCAGCAATTAACTATGCATTCGATAATAATCGTAGAAATGTTACATTAGTTCATAAAGGTAACATCATGAAATTCACTGAAGGTGCATTCAAAAAATGGGGTTACGATTTAGCTGAACGTGAATTCGGAGATCGTGTATTTACTTGGCAACAATATGATAAAATTGTTGAAGAAGAAGGTAAAGATGCTGCTAATAAAGCACAATCAGATGCAGAGGCTGAAGGTAAATTAATTATCAAAGATTCTATCGCTGATATCTTCTTACAACAAATTTTAACACGTCCTGCTGAATTTGATGTAGTAGCTACTATGAACTTAAATGGTGACTACATTTCAGATGCATTAGCAGCTCAAGTTGGTGGTATTGGTATTGCACCTGGTGCAAACATTAACTACGAAACAGGACATGCAATTTTCGAAGCGACACACGGTACAGCTCCTAAATATGCTGGTTTAGATAAAGTTAACCCTTCATCAGTATTATTAAGTGGTGTATTAATGTTAGAACACTTAGGTTGGCAAGAAGCTGCTGATAAAGTAACTCAATCTGTTGAAGCTACAATTGCTTCTAAAGTAGTAACATATGACTTTGCTCGTTTAATGGATGGCGCAACTGAAGTTAAATCTTCAGAATTCGCTGATGAATTAATTAAAAATTTACCATAATAGATGTTATTTGAGGAAGGTTATTTAATAACCTTCCTTTTATTATAAGGAGATGAACAACATGGCAAGAAAGAAAATTTCAATTATTGGAACAGGATTTACTGGCGCTACAGCTGCATTTATAGCAGCTCAAAAAGAGTTAGGTGATATTGTACTTGTTGATATGCCTCAATCTGAAAATCCAACAAAAGGTAAAGCGTTAGATATTGCAGAAAGTGCACCTGTATTAGGCTTTGATTCAAAAGTAACGGGAACTGCTAATTATGAAGATACAAAAGATTCAGATGTCGTCATTATTACAGCGGGGATTGCAAGAAAGCCTGGAATGTCACGTGATGATTTAGTACAAACAAATCAAAATGTTATGAAATCCGTAACGAAAGAAATTGTTAAATATTCACCTAATTGCGTTATCTTAGTCTTAACAAATCCAGTTGATGCAATGACTTATACAGTATATAAAGAGTCAGGATTTCCGAAAGAGCGCGTGATTGGTCAATCTGGCGTATTAGATACTGCTAGATTTAGAACATTTGTTGCTGAAGCATTAGATCTTTCTGTTAAAGATGTAACAGGATTTGTATTAGGTGGTCATGGAGATACAATGGTTCCACTTATTAGATACTCAGCAGCTGGTGGCGTACCTTTAGAAAAGTTATTATCTGAAGAAAAAATTACTGAAATTGTTGATAGAACAAGAAAAGGTGGAGCTGAGATCGTTAACTTACTTGGTAATGGTTCAGCATATTATGCTCCAGGAGCAGCTTTAATTGAAATGACAGAAGCAATATTGAAGGATCAAAAGAGAGTATTACCTTCAATTGCTTATTTAGAGGGCGAATATGGTTATCAAGACATTTATTTAGGTGTACCAACTGTATTAGGTTCTAATGGTATTGAAAAAGTCATTGAGTTAGACTTAACTGACGAAGAAAAACAATTACTAGATGAATCTGCTCAATCTGTTGAAGCAGTGAAGAATATTTTACAATAAAATAACAGTTAAAAGACGCATTCTGCTTTGAATGCGTCTATTTTATTTAGCTAGTGTTAACTTTTTGTAAAGTTCTCTAAATAACCATTATTTTTTTAATAATTTAAGTTATAATTATATTAAATCGCTTAAGGAGGACCTTGAATGTCACAAAAAGTATTGGTAGTAGACGATGAGCAATCTATCGTTACATTGCTTAAATATAATATAGAACAAGCTGGTTACCAAGTAATTGTAGCTTATGATGGAGTTCAAGCGTTAGAGAAAGTAAATGAAGAGAAACCAGATTTAGTAGTATTAGATGTAATGTTACCTGAGAAAGATGGAATTGAAGTTTGTAAAACGATTCGATCAGATAAAAACCAAGTTCCGATTCTTATGCTTACAGCTAAAGACGATGAATTTGATAGAGTGTTAGGTCTAGAATTAGGTGCAGATGATTATATGACTAAACCATTTTCACCTCGTGAAGTTGTAGCACGTGTTAAAGCTATATTAAGACGCGTTGGGCAAGTTGAAAATAAAAACTTAGATGAAGATGAAGATATTATTCTTGGTGCAATTAGAATTAGACCAGACTTCTTTGAAGTGTATAGAAATGATGAATTATTAGAATTGACACCAAAAGAATTCGAACTTTTACTTTACCTTATTGAGAGACAAGGTCGTGTGATAACTAGAGAACATATGTTGAATTCTGTCTGGAATTATGAATTTGCTGGAGACTCTAGAATAGTCGATGTGCACATTAGTCATTTGAGGGATAAACTTGAAGAAAATCCTAAGCAACCTCAATTCATTAAAACGGTGAGAGGTTTAGGCTATAAGCTAGAAAGACCTAAGAATAATGATTAAGTTCTATAATAAATTACTAATTATACTTACAACGGTTACTGTTGTAAGTTTTCTTATATTAGGTTTTTTCCTTCATAATTCTAGTTACGATTTAATTTCTAAACAACAGCAAAAATTATTAAAGACTGAATCCAAAAAAGTTTATGATATTGCAAAAAATAATCCTGAAAATCTTAAAGATATTTTGAGTGTGTTTAATCAAGATATTTTACTGCAAAAAGATGGACGTGTGTTATATAGTTCAAGTAAAAAAGATACAAACATATTTAATCAAAATAAAAAGCAAGCTTTATCTGATGCAAAAGCATTTGATGAATACTTCGCAGTAGATAAGTCAGAATCTGAAGTCATGTATGCAAGAACGTATGGTGATTATACAGTTGTCATTGCAAAACATACAGATACGATAGCAATTATTCAAAAAGATATCTGGAAATATTTATTAATAGTCTTATGTTTTACATTACCTTTAATCTATTTTGTCGTTCGATATATTAACACTTCTTATATTCATCCAATTAAAGAAGTGACATATGCTACTAAATTATTAGCTTCTGGTAAATATCGTGTCAGAGTGCCAGAAAGTAATGTGAAAGAAACGAAAGAACTCTTTGTTAATACGAATGAACTTGCTAGAACATTAGATAATTTAAATAATGAACAGAAATTGCAACGTAATCGATTGGAAACGACTTTAGAGAATATTCCAAGTGCAATTTTAATGTTAGATAGAGAAGGTTATATTGTCATTGCAAACAAAACGTATCATGACTTATTTGATAGAGACAGTTATTCTGAAGGACAGTTATTTAAAGAAGCAATGCCTAATGTTGAGATTATACAGATGATGAACGAAGCTTTAAAATTAGAAAAACCTATGTATGAACAAGTCGAAATGTATATCAATGATGTACATAATAAGTTCTTTGAAGTTTCAGTTATTCCAGTATTATCTCGAAAAAAACGAAATCTATTAGGTTTAGTTGTCGTTATGCATGATATAACGAAGTTGAAAAAATTAGAACATATGCGAAAAGATTTTGTGGCTAATGTATCTCATGAATTAAGAACACCAATTACATCGATAAAAGGATGTGCTGAAACATTATTAGATGGTGCTAAAAATAATCCTGAATCGTTAGATATGTTCTTAAATATCATGTTAGATGAATCTAATCGAATTCAATCACTTGTTCAAGATTTACTCGAGTTATCAAAAATCGAACAAAATAGCGAGATACCGAAAGAACAAATATCATTAACAGAAATTGGTGAACATTCGATTAATACAGTATCCAATGTTGCTACTAAAAAAGATATTCACATTACAAATCGTATTGATAAAGAAGTGTATGGATACGGAGATAAAGATAAGTTAACACAAGTGTTGATTAATTTATTATCGAATGCCATTAGTTATTCACCGAAATCTAGTGAAGTTATTATAACGATTAAAGAAGTAGATGATGGTCAAATCATTTCTGTGAAAGATAATGGTATAGGTATATCTAAAGATGAACAAAAACGAATTTTCGAAAGATTTTATCGTGTAGATAAAGCGCGTAGTAGAGATTCAGGAGGAACAGGACTTGGTTTATCCATTACGAAACATATTGTAGAAGCACATAATGGACAAATCAAAGTAGAATCAGAAGTTGGAAAAGGATCTAACTTTATTGTGAAACTCTTTAATAAGTAATCTTCATATAATCTTTACAATTTATTCATATTGAATTAATCATGAACAAATAGAATAAAGATAGACCCCTTCATTTTGATGATTATGCGAAATACATTGCGTATTTCGTTTTTTTTTGTGAAAAATTAAAGGTTGGTGTAACAATTAATATCATTAATCTATGATAACGTTTTATTTATGCGAAACAATCTTATTATATAGTGAGATATGATAAAATATAATCAATATAAAGATGGAGGTATCTTATCGTGGAAAAATTGGTACTGATTGATGGTAATAGTTTATCATTTAGAGCATTTTTTGCTTTGCCGTTATTAACAAATAAAGCTGGCGTTTATACGAATGCTATATATGGTTTTACGATGATTTTAGATAAAATAATTAAAGAAGAAGAACCAACTCATTTTATGGTTGCTTTTGATGCTGGAAAAACAACCTTCAGAAATAATATGTACAGTGAATATAAAGGTGGTCGTGAGAAGACGCCTGATGAATTAAGAAGCCAATTACCATATATCCGTCAACTTGTGGAAAGTTATCATATTAAACATTATGAATTAGAAAATTATGAAGCGGATGATATTATCGGTACATTATCTCGTGAAGCAGATGAGAAAAATATTAAGACAATCATCATTACGGGTGACCGAGATTTAACTCAGTTAGCAAGTGAAAATGTAACGATTTATTATACTAAAAAAGGTGTAACAGATATTGATCATTATACGCCTGAATTTATCGCTGAAAAATATGATGGTTTAGTACCTAACCAAATTATTGATATGAAAGGGCTTATGGGTGATAAGTCAGATAATATACCAGGTGTGCCTGGAATTGGTGAGAAGACAGCGATTAAATTACTGAAACAGTTTGAGACTGTAGAAGGTGTTTATGAAAATATTAATGAGTTAAAGAAATCAAAAATGAAAGAAAAATTAATAGATAACGAAGACAATGCTAAGTTAAGTAAAGAGCTTGCTACGATTAATCGTGAGTCGCCTGTAGAAGTCACAATTGATGACTTGAAGCTTACGGATCAAAGTAATGACGAGAAGATAAAGTTATTTAAGACATTAGAATTCAAACAATTGTTTGATCAAATGGATGCAAGTGCTGAAGCAACAGATGACCGAGAGATTAAATACTCAACTGATATTGATGACTTTGATTTTGATAATGTAACTGAAGCGGCTATTCATTTTGAAACGAACGAAGCTAATTATTTAAAAGCAGATATACTTGGATTTGCGATTCATGCAAATGACGAAACTTATGTTGTTTCTCCTGATGTTTTAAAAGAACATAAAAAATTACAGCAATGGCTTGAAAATGATCAAGTAACATTTGCAACTTATGACGCTAAAAAGACGATTATAATATGTAAAAGATTAGGTATTGAAATTAATGGAATTCAGTTCGATACAATGTTAGCGAGTTATATTTTAGATCCTTCTAGAACAATTGATGATGTATACTCAGTCGTATCAGAATTTGGCATTTATTATGTACCGAATGACGAAAGTATATATGGCAAAGGTAAAAAGTTACACGTCCCAGAACAAGATATGCTTTTTGAAAGTATCGCTAAAAAGGTAACGGCAGTTTATGAAACAAAAGATAAAATGATACAATTACTAGATGAAAAAGATCAATTGAGTTTACACGATGACTTAGAATTACCGTTAGCACGTGTATTAGCTGAAATGGAATATATCGGTATAACGGTTGATAAAGATACTTTAGTTGAAATGCAAGAAGACTTGAAAGTACGTATCGATAAATTGATTGAAAAAATTCATCATCATGCCGGTTTGGAATTCAATATTAATTCACCAAAACAGTTAGGTGTCGTATTATTTGAAGATTTAAAACTACCAATTATTAAAAAGACAAAGACTGGATACTCAACTGCAGTTGATGTGTTAGAACAATTGCGTAATGAACATCCAATTATTGAAGATATATTAGTCTATAGACAGCTCGCTAAACTTCAATCTACTTATATTGAAGGATTGCAAAAAATGATTACGTCTGAAGGTAAGATTCATACGAGATTTAATCAAACATTAGCTCAAACGGGTCGTTTAAGTTCTGTAGATCCTAATCTACAAAACATACCTATAAGATTAGAAGAAGGTAGAAAAATTAGAAAAGCATTTAGACCAAGTAAAGAGAATCACGTTATATTTGCTGCTGACTATTCTCAAATCGAATTACGTGTATTAGCAGATATTACTGGTGACGAGCATATGAAAGAAGCCTTTACTGCTAATGAAGATATTCATACGACAACTGCAATGCGTGTGTTCAATGTCAGTAAAGACGAAGTAACTTCAAATATGAGAATACAAGCAAAAGCAGTTAACTTTGGTATTGTGTATGGTATTAGTGACTATGGTTTAAGTCAAAGTTTAGGCATTACAAGAAAAGCTGCTAAGCAATTTATTGATGATTACTTAGATAGTTTCCCTAAAGTAAAAGAATACATGGATACAATCGTACAAGATGCTAAACAAAAAGGTTATGTAGAAACGCTACTTCATAGAAGAAGATATACACCAGACATCACAAATCGTAACTTTAATCTAAGAAGTTTTGCTGAGAGAACAGCTATGAATACACCAATTCAAGGTAGTGCAGCGGATATTATTAAATTAGCAATGGTACAATTTGCGAACAAAATGAAAGATAAAGATTTTAAAGCTAAATTATTATTACAAGTACACGATGAGTTAATATTTGAAGTACCAGAAGATGAATTAGAAGCATTCCAACCGTTTGTAGAAGACATCATGGATAATGCACTCGAGTTATCTGTACCATTAAGTGTAGAATCTAGTTCAGGACAAACTTGGTATGATGCTAAATAATAATAGGAAAGAAGATTATATATGCCAGAGTTACCAGAAGTAGAAAGTGTTAAAAAAGTGATAGAACCTAAAATTGTCGGTGCCACAATACAAAAAGTAACATTTTCAGAAAAAGTTGAAGTGGGCAAATCGACAGGTAAAGAAACAATTATAAAAGGTAGTTCATTAGCTGTATTCAAAGAACGTACTGAACATTACAAGATTATGAGTGTCTATCGTAGAAGTAAATATATTTTTATGGAAATTGATAACGGTGAAAATGGCAATGTTATCATGTGTCACTTCGGTATGACGGGGGCATTCTTTACAGTTCCAGAATTAAGTCATATTGAAGTTGATAATCATAGAAAGCATTGGCACGTTATATTTGAATTAGATAACGGATTACAGCTTATTTACACAGATATTAGAAGGTTCGGTGAACTAAGAGCATTGGAAGATTTAAGTGAATATCCTTCAGTCTTAAAAATTGCACCAGAACCGTTTGTAGAAGAAGCGTACCAACATTACTTAAATAAAGTATTGTCAAATAAATTTATAAATAAACCAATTAAAGTCGCGATATTGGATCATACAGTTATATCAGGTTGCGGTAACATTTATGCTTGTGAAGCCTTGTTAAGAGCTGGCGTTCTTCCGATGAGACCAGTGAAAGACTTAACTTCAAAAGAACGTAAAGCGGTCTTTGATGAAGTGGTTAACGTGTTAAAAGAAGGTATTGATAACGGAGGTTCAAGTATATCTGATTACTATAATGCAGATGGTGAAAAAGGGACAATGCAAGAAAAGCATAGAATATATGGTAAAAAAGTGTGTGGTCAATGTGGCGGGCAAGTATTACAAAAAGTCATTGCTACAAGAAATACACACTATTGTCCAAATTGTCAAAAGTAGGTGTAAAAATGGCGAAAGTAATAGGTTTAACTGGAGGTATTGCAACTGGAAAGTCTACAGTATCTCGTATTTTAAAAGATAAAGGGTTTTGTATAGTAGATGCCGATGTAGCTAGTCGAAAAGCAGTCGAAAAAGGTAGCGTTGGTCTACAACAAGTTAAAGAAGTATTTGGAGAAAAAGCGATTATAGATGGTGAAATGAATAGACAATATGTTGGATCTATTGTATTTAAAGATCCGACAATGCGAGAAAAACTAAACAATATCATTCACCCAATAGTAAGAACAATAATGGATAAAGAAAAAGAAGCGGCATTAAGTCATGGTAAAAATGTCATTATGGATATTCCGTTATTGTTTGAGAACAAACTGCAAAATACAGTCGATGAAACATGGTTAGTTTATACAGATGAAGAAACTCAAATACAACGACTTAAAGAACGTAATCAGTTAAGTGATGAAGAAGCAGAAGCAAGAATTCAATCACAAATACCAATAGATGAAAAGAAAGCATTAGCTGATTGTATTATTGATAACAATGGATCTTTAGACGACTTACACTATAATATTAATGCTTTACTTAAAAGTAAGGCATTAAATCTTTAAAATTAAATAAGATTAAAATGAAAGTGGATGAATAGCATTTGTTATTCATCCACTTTTTTAATTTATTTTAGAAAAAGATAATAGAAAACGTTTTCAACAAACTTTTAATGTGATATACTAATTGCAACAAATAGTATATCACATTAAAAGGGGTTCTCGACTATGAAGAAAAATATCGCAATTAATGGTTTAGGAAGAATTGGAAGAATGGTCTTAAGAGGTGCACTTAAATCAAATGATTTAAATATTGTGGCTATTAATGCTTCATATCCACCAGAAACAATTGCTCATTTAATTAAATATGATTCTACGCATGGCAAATTAGATGGAGAAATTAAAGCAGTTGAAGATGGCATCATTATTGATGGTCATAAAATTTTACTTGTATCTGAAAGAAATCCTAAATTATTACCGTGGGGAACTTTAGGAATTGATATTGTTATAGAAGCAACTGGTAAATTTAATCATGGAGATAAAGCTATCGCACATATTGACGCTGGCGCTAAAAAAGTTATTTTAACGGGGCCATCTAAAGGTGGACATGTTCAAACAATTGTTAGAGGTGTGAATGACGATGCACTCGATTTAAATGATTTTGATATTGTGTCAAATGCATCTTGTACAACAAATTGTTTAAGCCCAGTAGCCAAAGTTTTAAATGATACATTTGGAATCGAAAATGGTTTAATGACAACTGTACATGCATTTACGAATGACCAAAAGAACTTAGATAATCCTCATAAAGATTTGAGAAGAGCACGTTCTTGTACGGATAGTATCATTCCAACTTCAACAGGTGCAGCAAAAGCATTGTCACTTGTACTACCTGAATTAGAAGGTAAAATGCATGGAATGGCATTAAGGGTACCAACGTCTAATGTTTCACTAGTAGATTTAGTTGTGGATTTAAAACAAAATGTAACAGTTGAAGAAGTAAATGAAGCATTACGTCAAGCTAGTAATGGACCATTAAAAGGGATTATGGATGTTAATGATGAGCCACTTGTTTCAATTGATTTCAAAACGAATCCACATTCAGCAATCGTTGACGAACAATCTACAATGGTCATTGCAGATAATAAAGTGAAAGTACTTGCTTGGTATGATAATGAATGGGGCTACTCAATGAGAGTTGTTGAACTAGCAGAACAAATTGCTCAAATACTTTCAGAAGTGAGAGAACAAAAAATTTCATAAGTGATATAAGTTACAATTAAAACGTAATGTGGTAAATTAAATACCGCATTACGTTTTTTATTTAATAATAATACTGTTAAGTATCTATAAGTGCATTTTGAAAAGTAGTGAGCGTTTAAAAAAATAACAAACTACTGTATAATCAATCTATGTAATAAGTATATAAGGGGTGAAACGAATGAGATGTCCAAACTGTAAATATGAAAATTCCAAAGTTGTAGACTCTAGACACGCGGATGATTTAGTAGCAATTAGACGACGAAGAGAATGTGAATCATGTGGATTTCGTTTCACAACTTTTGAAAGAGTAGAGCTCACACCTTTAATCGTCGTAAAAAAAGACGGCGCAAGACAAACATTTAATAGAGATAAAATATTAAACGGTTTAGTACGTTCTTGTGAAAAAAGACCGGTTGCTTATCAAAAATTAGAAGAAATTACAAATCAAGTTGAAAAAGAATTAAGATCTGAAGGTAACACAGAAGTATCTTCAAATGATATCGGTGAAAAAGTTATGGAACATTTAATGGATGTCGATCAAGTATCTTATGTAAGATTTGCATCAGTATATAGAGAATTTAAAGATGTCGATCAATTATTAAAGTCTATGCAAGGCATATTGAAAGACCGAAAGTAAGGTGAGTATTAATGGCGGAATATTTTAGTGGTATCAAGCCAAGTGATGGCTTCTATGTTGAATCGAATTATAATTATACACATGTACATCAGGATATATTAGTTAGTTTATATACGCCATTAATCGGAACTGATGCAATTGGTGTTTATTTATATTTATCGCAGTTTAATTATCATCATGAAACAGAAGCGTATAATCATTATACAATTATGAATGATTTAAGAATTAATCTGTCTAGCTTTAGAGATGCTTTAGACTTGTTAGAGGGTATCGGCTTACTGAAGACGTATTTTAAGACGAATCAAGAAGCGCAATCATTTATTTATCAATTAGAGCAACCTGCTACAGCAGAGCAATTCTTTAATGATCCTTTATTATCTGTATTTTTATATCAACAAATTGGTAAGGCGAGATATATTAGGTTAAAAAATAGATATAAAGATGACAGTGTGACGACACAAGGCTTTCATGAAGTGACTAAGAGCTTTACTGATGTATTTAAAGTGCCAAAGTTGACGAATGTTGAACAACAAGATGATATCAATATTCGACCTGAATATAAAAGTAAAGGACTCGATTTGTCAGACGTTCAATTTGATTTTGAAATGTTAGAATTATTGTTGAGTAATCATTTAATTTCTAAAGAGATTTTAAATAAACAGACGAAAGAAGTCATCATACAAATCGCTACGTTATACGGTATTACACCGGTTGAAATGAAATCTATTATCTTAAAATCCATTACAGAGAACCAAACGATTTCACTACAAGATTTAAGAAAACATGCGCGCACAATCTATCAAATCGAGCATGAAGGTAAATTGCCGACTTTAGATTTAAAAAATGAAAAACCTAAAGTAAATACGCATTCTGAAAACAGCGAAGTGAACTCTTTGTTGTCATGGTTTGAATTGTTGGATACGACAAGTCCAATAGACGTGTTATCATCATTTACGCAATCTGAACCAACAATTGCACAAAAGAGAACTGTTGAAGATATTATTACACGCGAAAAATTACCGTATGGTGTAATTAACATCTTGTTAGAGTATGTAATGTTTAAAAATAATATGCAATTACCGAAAGCATATATTGAAGAAATTGCTTCGAATTGGAAGAAACTTAAATTATCTTCAGCTGAAGAAGCCTATCATTATGTTAAAAATCTTGATAAACAAAAAGCTGAGAAGAAAAAAGAACGTAAAAATAATGCAAATAACCCTTATAAATTAAAATCAATTGAAAAGACACCAGAATGGTTATTAAAACAAAAATCTTCTGAATCAACTAAAGAAGAGAAACAAAATGATCATGAATCTGATGCTGCGTTTGAAAAAAGAAAACAAGCGCTTCAAAAAGAAATGGAAGCTTTTTGGAAAGAAGGTGATCAATAATGGAACCACTTGGACAACATTTAAAACAAAATAAAGATTTTCAAAAACGATTAGAAAAAATTAAAAAAGATACATTGTCTCATAAAGAGGTAAAGGCATTTTTAGAAGAACATCAATCTGAATTAACGAACGAAATGATTGATAGAGATTTAGATCAATTACAAGCGTATAAAGATCAATCGAAATGTTGTGAGAAATGTGGTAGTTATGGCACTTGTATCAACTTTGTGAAAGGTCATGTACCTGAACTATACATTGAGAATGACCACATCAAAACAAGATACTTACCTTGTCCGAATAAAATTGAATATGATGAACAAAGGTTTGAATCAAGTTTAGTGACATCATTCCAAATGCCAGAAGAAACGTTGAAAGCGACAATTAAAGATATCTACATCGAAAATGAGTCTCGAATGCAAATCATTAAGAAAGCTATGGATATCTGCAATAAAATCGTAGCAGGTGAAGAAGTTAAAGGACTATATATACATGGATCATTCGGAACGGGTAAATCATATATATTAGGTGCAATTTCAAATCAGTTAAAAGTCAAAAAGCAACCTTCTACAATTATATATTTACCTGAATTTATTAGAGTGCTTAAAAATGGATTTAATGATGGTTCGTTCAGTAGTCGATTTGAAGCGGCTCGTGAAGCTAAAGTATTGATGTTAGATGATGTTGGTGCAGAAGAACTGACGCCATGGGTCCGTGATGAAATATTGGGTCCATTATTGCATTATAGAATGGTCCATAAATTACCTACATTCTTTAGTTCAAATTTTAACTTTGAAGAATTAGAATTTCATTTGAGCAAAACACGCCAAGGTTCAGAAATAACGAAGGCTAGTCGAATAATGGAACGTATTAAAACAATCTCTGAACCATATGAGCTAGATGGTAAAAACTATCGCGCTTAATTTTAGCTTGATATTTTACAGTAGAGTTGTATAATTGAATTATCTTAAATGAATATACAAATTTAGAGGACATGACGTCTATAAAGCATTCACAGAGAGTCTCATTGAGCTGAAATTGAGATAATGCAATATAAATGGTTACTCCCTCAATACATGATGTGTTAATCCACATTCGGCTCAAGACCGTTATCTTATGTAGAGTTATCGTACTTATACGTTAAGTGCGTTAATGAGGGTGGTACCGCGAGAGATTTCGTCCCTTTGGATGAGGTCTCTTTTTTGTGTTCTTTAATAAAAAAGAGGAGGAAGTCGTTATGAGTGAGATAAATATTAAGTTTCCGGATGGTAATGTGAAAGGGTTTGAACAAGGCACAACTACTGAAGAAATCGCTCAATCTATTAGCCCAGGTTTAAGAAAAAAAGCTGTAGCTGGTAAATTTAATGGACAATTAGTAGATTTAACAAGACCTTTAGAAAATGATGGGGAAATTGAAATCGTTACACCTGGAAGCGACGAAGCTTTAGAAGTGTTAAGACATTCAACTGCACATTTAATGGCACAAGCTTTACAAAGATTATATGGAGATGTGAAGTTTGGTGTAGGTCCTGTAATCGAAGGTGGTTTCTACTACGACGTTGATACAGAACATAAAATTTCTAGTGACGACTTTGAAACAATTGAAAAAGAAATGAAACAAATTGTGAATGAAAACTTTAAAATTGAACGTAAAGTTGTAAGTCGCGATGAAGCGAAAGCATTCTTTAAAAATGATGAATATAAATTAGAGTTAATCGATGCTATTCCTGAAGACGAAAATGTAACACTTTATTCTCAAGGTGAATTTACAGATTTATGTCGAGGCGTACATGTTCCTTCAACTTCAAAAATTAAAGAATTCAAATTGTTATCTACTGCAGGTGCTTATTGGAGAGGTGACTCAAACAATAAGATGTTGCAACGTATTTATGGTACAGCATTCTTTGATAAAAAAGAATTAAAAGCATACTTGAAAGTATTAGAAGAAAGAAAAGAACGTGATCACCGTAAAATTGGTAGAGAACTAGAATTATTTACTACTAATCAAGATGTTGGTGCTGGATTACCTTTATGGTTACCAAATGGTGCGACAATTAGACGTGAATTAGAACGTTATATTGTAGATAAAGAAGTCGCAATGGGCTATGACCACGTGTATACACCAATTATGGCTAATGTAGATTTCTACAAGAGATCTGGACATTGGGATCACTATCACGAAGATATGTTCCCTCCAATGGATTTAGGTAATGAAGAACTTGTGCTTAGACCTATGAACTGTCCACATCACATGATGATTTATAAAAATAGTCGTCATTCATATAGAGAGTTACCAATTCGTATAGCTGAATTAGGTATGATGCATAGATATGAAGCAAGTGGTGCAGTATCAGGTTTACAACGTGTTAGAGGTATGACTTTAAATGATGCGCATATCTTTGTTCGTCCAGACCAAATTAAAGAAGAATTTAAACGCGTTGTTAACATGATTCTTGATGTGTATAAAGATTTTGGTTTCGAGGATTATAAATTCAGATTAAGTTATCGTGATCCAGAAGATAAAGAAAAATACTTCGACGATGACGAAATGTGGAATAAAGCACAAGCGGTTCTTAAAGAAGTAATCGATGAGATGGCATTACCATATGAAGAAGCAATCGGTGAAGCGGCATTCTATGGCCCTAAATTAGACGTTCAAGTTAAAACAGCAATGGGTAAAGAAGAAACACTATCTACTGCTCAAATAGATTTCTTATTGCCACAAAAATTTGATTTAACTTATATCGGTAATGATGGTGAAGAACACCGTCCAGTTGTTATTCATAGAGGTGTAATTTCTACTATGGAAAGATTTACTGCATTCTTAATAGAAGAAACTAAAGGTGCATTCCCACTTTGGTTAGCACCAAAACAAGTGGAAATTATACCTGTAAATGTTGACTTACATTACGATTATGCAAGAGCATTAAACGATGAATTAAAATCTCAAGGTGTACGTGTTCATATTGACGACCGTAACGAAAAAATGGGATATAAAATTCGTGAAGCACAAATGAAAAAAATACCGTACCAAATCGTTGTCGGTGATAAAGAAGTAGAAAACCAAGAAGTAAATGTACGTCAGTATGGATCTAAAGATTCAAAAACTGTTGAAAAAGACGAATTCATCTGGAATATAGTGGATGAAATTCGACTAAAAAAGTAATATCCTATTGAAATTTCTGGAATCATCGGGTATAGTTTTAATAGTGAAATTTAATTAAATATTCCTCAGTAATGAGTTAGAGGTTGCGATGTTCAAGAGTAATTATTCAGAAGCGAAATGGCGCGTATGTTGAAATAATGAAAGGGTGCATCGCCGAAACGAATCATATCCATAATATGGTTTGTTGGGTCAGTGTTTAATAAATACTGGACTGTCACACTAAGTGATGTGCTACCAATTTGTATGGAATGTTCATATATCGGTCGCATATCTCTTGAGATATGCGACTTTTTTAGTGGCTCGATTGTGGAATGGAGAAAGGAAATAGCAATGAATCAAGAAAAATCAACGAACAATATTCAAAGGAAACTCAAAGATAGACATATCTCTATGATAGCCATCGGTGGTTGTATTGGTACTGGTTTATTTATGACTTCTGGCGGAGCGATTAGAGATGCTGGACCGGGTGGTGCATTACTAGCATATGCAATAGTTGGCTTGATGGTCTTCTTCCTTATGACATCATTAGGAGAAATGGCAACTTATTTACCAGTCTCAGGTTCTTTTAGTACTTACGCAACTCGATTTGTCGATCCTTCACTAGGATTTGCATTGGGATGGAACTATTGGTTTAACTGGGTTATTACAGTTGCAGCTGATATTACAATTGCATCTCAAGTTGTGAGTTACTGGGAACCACTAGAAATCATTCCATCATGGTTATGGAGTGTCATTTTTATGGTTATCATATTTGGCCTTAATGCACTTTCAGTTAGAGTATACGGGGAAAGTGAATACTGGTTTGCATTTATTAAAGTAGCTACAGTAATTATTTTCATTGGTGTAGGTTTATTAACGATATTTGGTTTACTAGGTGGCGAATACTTAGGGTTCGACAACTTTGTAGCAGGTGATGCACCATTCTTAGGTGACTCGAACGTTAATACATTCTTACTTGTATTAGGTGTATTCTTAGTTGCGGGATTCTCATTCCAAGGTACTGAGTTAATTGGTATTACAGCTGGAGAATCTGAAAATCCTGAAAGAGCTGTACCTAAAGCGATTAAACAAGTATTCTGGAGAATTTTACTATTTTACATTTTAGCAATCTTTGTAATTGGTATGATTATTCCTTATACAAATCCAAACTTAATGGGTGGAGACGAAATTGCGAAATCACCATTTACACTTGTATTTGAGAATGCCGGTTTAGCATTTGCTGCTTCATTTATGAATGCTGTTATTTTAACTTCAGTATTATCAGCAGGTAACTCTGGTATGTATGCTTCAGTTAGAATGCTATTCTCAATGAGTAAAGATAGATTAGCATCACCAGTATTTTCAAAAACAAATAAATCAGGTGTTCCTTACACAGCATTATTTGCAACGGCAGTAGTTGTTATACTTATATTTGCAATTGAGCATTTAAGTGGTGGGGCATACGAATATATTATCGCTGCTTCTGGTATGACAGGCTTTATTGCTTGGTTAGGAATCGCGATCAGTCATTATAGATTTAGAAGAGCATTTGATCTACAAGATTATGATAAGACAAAATTAAAATATAAAGCTAAATGGTTCCCATTTGGCCCATTGTTCGCATTTGCTTTATGTGCGATTGTAATCGTAGGACAAGATGTTGATTTCATCCAAACTGGTGAATTCGAACCAAGAAGATTCTTTATTACTTATATGGGTATTCCTGTATTTTTAGCGTTTTTTATTTTCCATAAACTAAAATATAGAACTAAAATGATTCCACTTGATAAAGTTGACTTAAGTCAAGATGTGGATATGAAAGAATTTGAAAAGAATATTAAATAAACATTGACATAAGGGTTTATAATTGGTAAGATAAGTTTTGTTGAATACGAAACGGACCAAGTAGAAGCATACCCGCTTCTCACCTGTAGTGACGCGTAAAGCAGTTAGCAGGTACAATAAACCTTTAAAGTTTATGGATGAGAACGGGTGCATTATGCATTCGTTCTTTTTTTCTTGGACGACTTCGTAAAAATTCTAGGAGGTGTCAACCATAGCTAAAGATCAGACTCAAGTTAACGACAAAATTCGTGCAAAAGAACTTCGCCTTATTGGCCAAGATGGTGAGCAAATTGGTGTTAAATCTAAATATGAAGCCCTTGAAATGGCTGAACGAGTAGATTTAGACGTTGTAATCGTAGCGCCTAATGCTAAACCACCTGTTGCAAGAATTATGGATTACGGTAAATACAAATTCGAACAGCAGAAGAAAGAAAAAGAAATGCGTAAGAAACAAAAAGTAGTCAATGTTAAAGAAATTCGATTAAGTCCAACTATCGAAGAACATGACTTCGAAACTAAATTGAAACATGCTCAAAAATTCTTATCTAAAGAAGATAAAGTTAAAGTATCGATTAGATTTAGAGGTCGTGCGATCACGCATAAAGAAATTGGTCAACGTGTGTTAGAACGCTTTGCAGAATCTTGTAAAGACATAGCAACAGTTGAACAAAGACCTAAAATGGAAGGGCGTTCAATGTTCTTAATGTTAGCGCCAATTTCAAACGACAAATAAACCGAAATTATAGGAGGAAATCTCAATGCCTAAAATGAAAACTCATCGTGGAGCAGCAAAACGTGTTAAAAGAACTGGTTCAGGTCAATTAAAACGTTCTAGAGCGTTCACTTCACACTTATTCGCAAACAAATCTACAAAAGCAAAACGTAAATTGCGTAAAGCTTCATTAGTTTCTAAATCAGATGCTAAACGAGTTAAACAAATGTTAACGTACGTAAAATAATAAACATAGCGGACTAATGGTCCATTTTAAGGAGGAATTATCATGCCACGTGTTAAAGGTGGAACAGTGACGAGAGCTCGTCGTAAAAAAGTTTTAAAATTATCTAAAGGTTACTTTGGTTCAAAACATACATTATACAAAGTTGCTAAGCAACAAGTTATGAAATCTGGTAACTACGCTTACCGTGACCGTCGTCAGAAAAAACGTGAATTCCGTAAATTATGGATTGCACGTATTAATGCAGCAGCTCGTCAAAACGACATCAGCTATAGCCGTTTAATGAATGGTCTTAAAGTAGCTGGTATTGAAATTAACCGTAAAATGCTTTCTGAAATTGCTATTTCAGACGAAAAAGCATTTGCTGAATTAGCTACTAAAGCTAAAGACGCTTTAGCTAAATAATTGCATTTCATTGTTGTATAAGCTGTCAATAAAGTTATTAACTTTATTGATGGCTTTTTTTGTGAAATAATATAGTAGAAGATACGTCTTCTTTACGCTTCAAATTCGCTTTGATAAAATAGTGTAGAAATAAGAATAAGGAGTTTATTATGTCTAAATTTGATGAAATGATAACAGTAGTACCACGTAAATTAATATTTAAAGACGAAGCTTATCAATTTGATGGGTTTAAATCTATTCAAGATGAAGAAACTAAATATATTTATGAAACAATTAGTCAATTTGAAACAAAACGTCGTGGTGATATGGAAGAAGATCCTTCATATAAACAACTCATTTCATATTGTATATTAGAAAATGAGGACGACGAAGTACTTGTATATGAAAGATTAACAGGTGGTGGCGAAAGCCGATTACACGGTTTAAGTTCAATTGGCGTAGGTGGTCATATGAATGATGTCCCTGAAGCTGTAACAGTTGAAGAAGTAATCAGAGAGAATGCTGCAAGAGAACTTGAAGAAGAAGTTGGTTTAAATAAACAAGATGTAGCAAACATGGAGTTAATTGGATTTATAAATGATGATCAAGATGAAGTAGGAAAAGTTCATATTGGTGTTGTTTTTAAATTAAAAGTTAATAAATCTAGCGTTGAAGCAGTTGAAACAGACACGTTAAAAATTAAGTGGGCTGACCAAACAGAATTGTTGAATCATAAGAATTATGAAACATGGAGTAGTCTTATTATAGATGGTATATACAGAAGAGGTGAGTAACCTTGAGTGAAATTATTCCATTTCCAAAATTAAAAAAACAACTGGTTAACAATATTAATCTTGCGATTCGAAATGAACAATTTGATGAAGCATATGAATTGTTTGAAACGTATGAGCAACATTTTGAGATGGATGATGACATATCCATAAAAAAATGTGAAGTCTTAAAATCTTGCGGTTATTATCTTGAATTGCGAGAAGAAGCGAGTATATTGCTCAATCAAGGTCATCCATTCTATGACAAAATAGTTATTTATTTTGTAGAAAGTTTATACTTTTTAGAACAATATCAAACGGTAGTTGAAATTATTAATCAAATTAAAGATGAAAATATCGAACATGCTACGAGAATGGCATTGCTACCTATACAAGATATGGCTAAAGAAAAGTTAAACCAAAGACAGTTGAAAGCTTCAGAGGTATTGAGAACATTTAGAGAAACACAATTTGAAGAACAAATTAATCTACTTATAGATTTAATTGATCATCACTTAGGTATATTTAATTTAACTTTAGCTCAAATTATTGAGAATGAAGTATTGCATCCAAATGTGCAAAGTTTAATATTAGAATATTTAAGATTAAGTGAATGGTCAGCTGAAGTTAAATTCAATAAAATAGATGAGAATATTACAGTTATACCGACTGAATTACCTGGTATAGAAAGAACAAATTTTACACAAAATATCATTCCTAAAGTAATTGATCAACTTGAAATTGATAGTCCTTCATCTATAGAGTTAGCTAAAAGTTTATTAAACCAACATGCCATTATTATGTATCCAATTACACTAAATGATATAAATGATGATGTTTTAGTTGCATGTTACTTGAAACTTTTATCAGAACGTTTTAATATAGACGCTAACTACGAAAGTGTGACTCAACAAGATTGGGACATATTCATTGAAGTCATTCAAAAATTGCAATGAATATAAACACTATAGTTGAAACATTAGAAAGCTATGTTATAATTAAAGAGTTGAAAATTTATAAAATTAGGATAATCACGGAGGTTTTTATTCATGACAGCAACATGGGAAAAGAAAGAAGGTAACCAAGGTTTATTAACTGTTACGGTTCCTAAAGAAGAAGTAGATAAAGGATTAGACAAAGCATTCAAAAAAGTTGTTAAACAAATTAATGTACCTGGTTTCCGTAAAGGTAAAATGCCAAGACCATTATTTGAACAAAGATTTGGTGTTGAATCATTATACCAAGATGCTTTAGATTTCATTTTACCTGAAGCATATGGTAATGCAGTAGAAGAGGCAGAAATCAACCCAGTTGATCGTCCAGAAATCGACGTTACACAAATGGAAAAAGGTAAAGAACTTATCTTTGAAGCAACTGTAACTGTTGAACCAGAAGTTGAATTAGGAGACTATAAAGGTCTTTCAATCGAGAAACAAGATCGTGAAGTAACTGACGAAGAATTCAATCAAGCAATTGAAGATGCAGTAAGCCGTCAAGCTGAATTAACAGTTAAAGAAGGCGAAATCGCTGAAGGAGACGTTGTTAACATTAACTTTGATGGTTATGTTGATGGTGAAGCTTTCGAAGGTGGTCAAGCAGAAGGTTATGATCTTGAAATTGGTTCTGGATCATTCATCCCTGGATTTGAAGAACAATTAATCGGTCTTAAAGCTAACGATAGCAAAGATGTTGTTGTCACATTCCCAGAAGAATACCACGCTGAAGAATTAGCTGGTAAAGAAGCTACTTTCAAATGTGAAGTTAACGAAGTAAAATCTAAAGAAATTCCAGAATTAGATGACGAGTTAGCACAAGAACTTGATGAATCAGTTAGCACAGTTGATGAATATAAAGAAAAATTACGTAAAGATTTAGAAGAAGCTAAAGTTAATCAAGCAGAAGCAACTGAAAAAGAAGAAGCTATTACAAAAGCTACTGACAATGCAAAAGTTGATATTCCTGAAGCTATGGTTAATACAGAATTAGATCGTATGATGCAAGAATTTGAACAACGTATTTCTCAACAAGGTTTAAACCTTGAGTTATACTATCAATTCTCAGGTCAATCAGAAGAAGAACTTAAAGCACAAATGAAAGAAGATGCTGAAAAACGTGTTAAAACTAATTTAACTTTAAGAGCTATTGCTGATGCAGAGAATATCGAAGTATCTGATGCAGATGTTGAAGCTGAATTCGCTAAAATGAGCGAACAATTTGGATTATCTGTTGAAGATATTAAAGCAACATTAGGTAATAACGATATTTTAGTTAATGACCTTAAAATCCAAAAAGTTATCGATTTATTAGTAGCTGAATCAGCTGGAGAATAATAATTATTCGGTATTAAAGTAATTATAGTAGCAGAATATTTCTGCTACTATTCTTTTTTAGTCCGTTTAATTTGAAAAAGTAAAAAACATTTAGTATAGTCTAAAAAGAATAGGGGTGTAAAAATGTTTAAATTTAATGATGGTGAAGAAAACTTAAAATGTTCTTTTTGTGGTAAAGAACAGGATCAAGTTAAAAAACTTGTTGCTGGTAGTGGCGTATATATTTGTAATGAATGTATAGAATTATGTTCTGAAATTGTAGAGGAAGAATTAAAGTCACAAGAACCAGAACAGTTTACTGATGTTCCTACACCTAAAGAAATTATGGAACAATTAAATGATTATGTTATCGGTCAAGAAAATGCAAAAAAATCATTAGCTGTAGCTGTTTATAATCATTATAAACGTGTACAACAACCTTCTGAAAGTGAAGATGGTGTTGAATTACAGAAAAGTAATATTGCATTAATCGGACCTACTGGTAGTGGTAAAACATTGCTTGCACAAACATTAGCTAAATCATTAAATGTACCATTTGCAATTGCAGATGCAACAAGTTTAACTGAAGCAGGTTACGTTGGTGAAGACGTTGAAAATATATTATTAAGATTAATCCAAGCAGCAGATTTCGATGTTGAAAGTGCTGAAAAAGGTATCATTTACGTGGATGAAATTGATAAGATTGCACGTAAATCAGAGAATACGTCAATTACACGTGACGTATCTGGTGAAGGTGTACAACAAGCGTTACTTAAGATCTTAGAAGGTACAACAGCAAGTGTGCCGCCACAAGGTGGAAGAAAGCATCCAAACCAAGAGTTTATTCAAATAGATACAACAAATATTCTATTTATCCTTGGTGGTGCCTTTGATGGTATTGATGAAGTTATTAAACGTAGACTTGGTGAAAAAGTTATCGGCTTTAGTAGCTCAGGTGATGAAATTAGTGACGAAGAATCATTACTATCACAAATTAGACCAGAGGATTTACAGTCTTATGGTTTAATTCCTGAATTTATTGGTAGAATTCCAATTGTAGCTAACCTAGAAACATTAGATGTTGATGCATTGAAAAATATTTTAACGCAACCTAAGAATGCGTTAGTTAAACAATATACTAAGATGCTTGAATTAGATGATGTTGAATTACAATTTGATGAACAAGCACTTACGGCTATTAGTGAATTAGCAATAGAACGTAAAACAGGTGCACGTGGACTTCGTTCAATTATTGAAGAAGCTTTAATTGATATTATGTTTGATATTCCATCTAGCTCTGATGTAAGTAAAGTAGTTATTACTGAAGATACAATTAGAGATCATAAATTACCTAACTTATATGATAGTGAAGGTAATTTAATCAATGATGAAAAAACATCAGCATAATCACATATGATTATAAAGGCTGAGACATGTTATTAACTGTCTCAGCCTTCTTTAATGTTTAAAAATGATTTGATAGACCTATCGTTACTGTGTTTAAAATATAAGTAAGATAAGATATAATAAAAGAAACAAACTTGTAGGAGAAAACGATGAAAATTAATCCGAATAATGTAGATATTATAATCAGTGCAGTAGATCCAAAACAATATCCTGAGACTGGTTTGCCAGAAATAGCACTTAGCGGACGTTCAAATGTTGGGAAATCAACATTTATCAATACGTTAATTTCAAGAAAAAAAGTTGCAAGAACGTCATCGAAACCAGGTAAGACACAAACATTAAACTTCTTTAATATCGATGAGCAACTTATCTTTGTAGATGTGCCAGGTTATGGATATGCTAAAGTTAGTAAAAAACAAAGAGAACAGTTTGGTAAGATGATTGAACAGTATTTAACAACTAGAGAAGCATTAAGATGTGTAATTCAATTAGTTGATATTAGACATAAGCCAACTCAAGATGATGTGTTGATGTATAACTATTTGAAACATTTTGAAATACCAACCATCGTCATTGCGACTAAAGAGGATAAAATTCCTAAAGGTAAAGTTCAAAAGCATTTAAAAATCATTAGACAAACCTTAGAAATTGATCCTGAAGTTAAATTGATTAGTTACTCATCTTTAAACAAAGATAAGACAGACAATATTTGGGCATTATTGTCACAATTTATTTAAACAAATTACTCACATTTCTAGATTAGAAATGTTATAATTTAGACATTGGACATAAATTAATGGGGGCGTTAGAAGTGCATGTTGTTGTAGTAAGCGTAAACTATAAGACTGCAGATGTTGCAATGCGTGAAAAACTAGCTTTTAATGATCAAGAAATTGAGAATGCGCTTGTAACACTAAACAATCAAAAATCTATATTAGAATGTGTAATCTTATCGACTTGTAATAGAACTGAAGTATATGCTGTTGTAGATCAAATTCACACTGGTAAATATTATATTCAGTCATTTTTAGCAGATTGGTTTGATCAATCTTTAGATACAATTAAACAATATACAAATGTTTTAACTGAGAATGATGCAGTGGAACATTTATTCAGAGTAACTTCTGGATTAGACTCTATGGTTCTAGGAGAGACTCAAATTCTAGGTCAAATGAAAGACGCATTTCAAATTGCTCAAACAGAGGTTACAACTGGAACGATGTTTAACCGTCTGTTTAAACAAGCAATTACTTTAGCTAAACGTGCGCATCATGAGACTGATATTGCGTCAAATGCTGTTTCAGTTTCTTATGCAGCTGTTGAATTATCTAAAAAAGTTTTAGGTAAATTAGATAATAAGAAAGCATTAATCATTGGTGCTGGTGAAATGGCTGAGTTAGCTGTTGCGAATTTAAATGGCAGTGGCGTTAATGACATCACTGTTTTAAACCGTACAGTAGCTAAAGCAGAATCTCTTGCAATGCAATATAAAGGTGTAGCGAAAAGCATCAATGAATTACAATGTTCATTAATGGAAGCTGATATTGTGATCAGTTCTACTAGTGCGGAACATTATGTATTAACTAAAGATATGATGCGTGATGTAGAGCGTTTTAGAAGAAATAAACCGTTAGTATTAATTGATATTGCGGTACCTAGAGATATAGACCCAGGTGTGAATGATTTAGATTCAATGTTTAATTATGACGTGGATGATTTAAATGGACTTGTTGATGCTAATTTAGCTGAACGTGAACAAGCAGCACGTGAAATTGAATTATTAATTGCTAAAGAAATTGATAAACACGATGAATGGGTGAATATGTTAGGTGTTGTGCCAATTATTACGGCATTAAGAGACAAAGCATCACATATACAACAAGATACAATGATGAGTGTTGAAAGAAAACTTCCTGATATGACTGACAGAGAGCGTAAAGTTATTTCTAAACACATGAAGAGTATCGTCAATCAACTATTAAAAGATCCGATTACACAAGCAAAAGAATTATCAACGGACAAAAAATCAAAAGAAAAATTAGAATTATTCCAAGAAATCTTCAATATCTCAAGTGAAGTTGAGCGAATAAATGAAACTAAGAAAGAATTAAAACAAGATCAATTGTCTCCTAAAACAGTTGAATCTTAATACAAAATAATGGTGATGCTATGCAAGATGTAATTTCTGTACGTTTGCATGAAATAGTATTAATTATTTACATGATTTGTTTAGGGTGCTATTTTTATGACTTTATTCAAAAGAATTCTAAAGTTAGAAAGTTTGGGTATTATGCGCTAGGGATTGTTTGGATTTTTCAAACAATCTTTTTGTGCATGTATATTGTTACAACTAAACAATTCCCTGTACTGACAATTTTCGAAGGATTTTATTTTTATACATGGATGATTATCACTGTTTCATTAGTTTTAAATTATTTTAAATCCACAGATTTAACAGTCTTTATTATCAATTTGATTGGATTTGTATTTTTAGTTATTCATACATTTAGACCAGAACAGTATGATACAGAAAATACTGCTGCAAATATAATGAATGAATTACTTTTAATACATATTTCTTTAGCTATTATAAGCTATGTTCTTTTTGCATTGAGTACATCACATGCAATTTTGTATTTGTTACAAAGAAAAAATTTAAAAGAGAAAAAATTTAATCAAAAGTTCTTTAGAATGGGCAGTATTGAACAATTAGAACAAAATGTATTTAGATTTACATTAGTAGGATTTTTAGTCTTATTAATTAGTTTAATACTTGGCATTCAATGGGGACTTATAATAATTGGTAGTGAAATATGGATTGATAGTAAAGTAGTCGGTTCCTTAATTGTCTTACTACTTTATGGTATTTATTTATTTTTAAGAGTAAGAAAATCAATCAACACAAAAACGTTAGTTATAGCAAATATTATGATGTTTCTCGTGTGTATGATAAATTATTTGGTGGTCTCAAAATTTTCAGGATTTCATCAATGGTTTAACTAAACAATGGTGGAGGAAATTATGCGTAAAATTATTGTAGGTTCTAGAAAAAGTAAATTAGCTATGACGCAGAGTCAGCAATTTATAGATAAACTAAAAGAAAAACACCCAGAATTAGATATTGAAATTAAAGAAATCGTTACGAAAGGTGACAAAATTGTTGATGTTCAACTATCTAAAGTTGGTGGTAAAGGATTATTCGTTAAGGAAATACAACAAGCATTATTCAATCATGAAATTGACTTTGCTATTCATTCCTTAAAAGATGTTCCAAGTGAATTGCCTGATGAATTAACATTAGGATGTATTCCAGAACGTGAAAATCCATTTGATGCATATATCGCAAATAACCATGTCAAACTTGCGGATTTGAAACCAGGTAGTATTGTTGGTACAAGTTCATTAAGACGTGGTGCACAATTATTAGCAAAATATCCTCATTTAGAAATTAAGTGGATTCGTGGAAATATTGATACACGCTTAAATAAATTAGAAACTGAAGACTTCGATGCGATTATACTTGCTGCAGCTGGATTAAAACGTATGGGCTGGAGTGATGATATCGTTACTGAATATTTACAAGAAGATACGATGGTACCTGCTATAGGGCAAGGTGCACTAGGTATCGAATGTAGAAGTGATGATCAAGAATTATTAGATATTCTTAAATCAGTTCATGATGAGAATGTAGAAACATGTGTAACGTGTGAAAGAACATTCTTAAATGAAATGGATGGTAGTTGTAAAGTGCCAATAGCTGGTTACGCAACACTTGAAAATGATGAAATTTCATTTACAGGTTTAATCATGTCTCCTGACGGTAAAGAAAGATATGAATCAACAATCAAAGGAACTGACCCTGTTGAAATAGGTAAACAAGTTTCTGAAGAACTAAAAGCACAAGGTGCATATGAAATCATTAAGAAATTGAACGAAGAAGCATAATAAGGAGTCGTTAACATGAAGCCAATCATTGTGGTTACAAGTACAAGAACTGTTCAACGTGAAGATGTCGAAATTCGTCATTATCCGTTTATTGATATTGTTCCTATCAAATTTGAACAATCTTGTTTAAAACCACACTATGATTGGCTTATTTTTACGTCTGTAAATGCGATCAAAATATTTGAACCATATTTAAACCAAATAGAAGTCGATCGTATAGCAGTTATCGGTACAAAAACAAAAAAAGTAGCAGATCAGTACAACATCCCAGTAGATTTAATGCCAGATTCATTTACTCAAGAAGGTTTATTACATGAATTTAAAGATCAGTTCACAAATCAATCTATATTAATCCCGTGTAGTAAACAAGCTAGAGATAAACTGGCGAAAGAACTTATGAAATGGGATAATCAAGTACAAGTACTGCATCTTTATGAGCCTGTTACAAATATAGAAAATGTTAGAAAAGTACATGAACTCATACAACAGCAAGAAGTAACGAATGTTACTTTTTCAAGTTCATCAGCTGTTTCTAGTTATTTTGATAACTATCATCGAATTCCGGACTCAGTTGAAGTTTATGCAATTGGTGCGATAACAGAGCGAAAGTTAAATACATATCATCAACCTTCTAAAGTAGCAGAAGAATATACATTAGAAGGCATGATAAATACAATTTTGAAAGAGGTAAAATCATGAAATTTGATAGACATAGAAGACTTAGATCATCTCAAGTAATGAGAAATATGGTGAAAGAAACGTATGTTCATAAATCAGATTTAATCTATCCGATTTTTGTAATTGAAGAAGATAATATTAAAAATGAAATATCTTCAATGCCAGGTATTTATCAATTAAGTTTAAACTTATTAGAACAAGAGCTTAAAGAAGCTTATGATTTAGGCATTAGAGGTGTTATGTTCTTTGGTATACCAAATGAGAAAGATGCTTGTGGAACAGGTGCTTTTATTGATGATGGTATTATACAAAAAGCAACACGATTATCTAAAAGTAAATTCCCAGATATGCTAGTTGTAGCGGATACGTGTTTATGTGAATATACAGACCACGGACATTGCGGTGTAATAAACGAAGAAACAAAAGATGTAGACAACGATCAATCATTAGAATTACTTGTAAAAACAGCTGTATCACAAGCTAAAGCTGGTGCAGATATTATTGCACCAAGTAATATGATGGACGGATTTGTTGCTGAAATTAGAGAAGGTTTAGATCAAGCAGGATTTATAAATATTCCTATTATGAGTTATGGTATTAAATACGCATCTAGTTTCTATGGCCCATTTAGAGAAGCAGCAGAAGGGGCACCTTCATTTGGTGATCGTAAGACTTATCAAATGGATCCAAGTAATCGATTAGAAGCATTCAGAGAATTAGAGAGTGATATTAAAGAAGGTTGCGACATGATGATTGTTAAACCAGCACTTAGCTATTTAGATATCATTAGAGATGTTCGTAATCGATCAGACTTACCAATTGTTGCATACAATGTAAGTGGAGAATACAGTATGACAAAAGCAGCTGCATTAAATGGCTGGATTGATGAAGAAAAAATCGTGATGGAACAAATGACGTCAATGAAACGTGCTGGTGCTGACATGATTATTACTTATTTTGCTAAAGATATTTGTAAATATTTAGATGGAGGAGACTACTAATATGAGATATGAACGTTCAATAAATGCCTACGATGAAGCCGTAAATTTAATGCCAGGTGGCGTAAATAGTCCAGTACGTGCTTTTAAATCAGTAGATACACCACCGATTTTTATGGACCACGGACAAGGATCTAAAATTTATGATGTAGATGGTAATGAATATATTGATTATGTATTAAGTTGGGGACCGTTAATTCTAGGTCATACACATGAAAAAGTAAAAGCTGCATTACATGAAGCAGTTGACAAAGGAACTTCATTCGGTGCATCAACTGAACTTGAAAATAAAATGGCTAAACTTGTTATTGAACGTGTGCCATCTATTGAAATGGTAAGAATGGTTTCTTCAGGTACAGAAGCGACATTAGCCGCTTTACGTCTTGCTAGAGGATACACTGGCAGAAATAAAATATTGAAATTTGAAGGATGCTATCACGGTCATAGTGATTCATTATTGATTAAAGCAGGTTCTGGTGTTGCAACTTTAGGTTTACCAGATTCTCCTGGTGTACCAGAAGGCACAGCTAAAAACACTGTAACTGTACCATATAACGATATTGAAGCAGTGAAAGTTGCGTTTGAACACTTTGGTGAAGATATTGCAGGTGTTATAGTTGAACCAGTTGCTGGTAACATGGGTGTCGTGCCACCAGTTGAAGGCTTCTTAGAAGGTTTACGCGATATTACGAAAGAATATGGCTCATTACTTATTTTCGATGAAGTCATGACTGGATTTAGAGTTGGCTATAACTGTGCGCAAGGTTACTTCGGAGTAACACCTGATTTAACATGTTTAGGTAAAGTTATAGGTGGCGGACTACCAGTTGGCGCATTTGGTGGTAAGAGAGAAATTATGGAAGAAATAGCACCAGTCGGTAATGTATATCAAGCTGGTACACTTTCAGGTAACCCGTTAGCAATGACAAGTGGTTACGCAACACTAAGTGAATTAACTGAAGAAAGCTATCAATACTTTAATGAACTTGGAGATTTACTTGAAAAAGGTCTAAAAGAAGTGTTTGCGAAACATGCTGTTCCGATTACGGTTAATCGTGCAGGTTCAATGATCGGTTATTTCTTAAATGAAGGACCTGTAACTAACTTTGATGAAGCGAATTCTTCAGATTTAGAACTATTTAGCAAAATGTATAGAGAAATGGCTCAAGAGGGCGTATTCTTACCACCTTCACAATTCGAAGGAACATTCTTATCTACAGCACATACTAAAGAAGATATTGAAAAAACAATTCAAGCTTTTGACACTGCTTTAGAAAGAATTACAAACGAATAAAACATGCCTCAAACTATAGAATGATAAATGATATAATTTTTTTGAGGTGTTAAATCATGAATAGAAATAAATGGAACATTGTACTCGTTAGTTTGTTAGCAATTATACTCGGTTTTGTTTTACAAAGTATTCACATGATATTACCATGGTTATTTGGACCAATATTTGCGAGTTTAATTGTAATTAAAGTGTTGAAAAGAACGATTAAATGGCCAATATGGTTAGGTAATATCGGGTTACTGATATTAGGTGTTCAAATGGGCTCTACATTTACGCCTAACGTCCTTCATGATATTAAAGATGAATGGATACAAATTATTTTAATGTCAGTTTGTATCTTAATACTTGCGTTAATTGTATCAATAGCGTTTAGAAAAATTGCAAATGTGACTTTCGAAACGGCATTGTTAAGTGCAATTCCTGGTGCTTTAAGTCAGATGGTTATTATGGCTGAAGAAAATAAAAAAGCAGATTTGTTAATTGTTACACTGACTCAAACATCTCGAATCATGTTTGTCGTAATATTAGTTCCAATTATTTCATCTATTTATAGTAATGATAGCACGGCATCAGGACAAATTGAAAAGGCGCCATCTATATTTACAGCGCTAGATATCTCAGGACTATTTGTGCTATTAATCGGTATCATAGCTTTATACTTTATATTCTATAAATTGAAAGTGCCTGTACCGCAATTACTTGCACCGATATTTGTATTATTAGTATGGAATTTATATACTGGGCAAATCTTCTCGTTAGATTATCCGATCATTGTCTTTGCACAAGTATTATTTGGTATAAGAATTGGTGTTCAAATATCTGATTTGATTAATAGTTTAACGAAAAAGACAATATTTGCTATCGCATTTCAAAATGTATCACTCATTATTGGCGCATTTGTACTTGTCTTTGTATTTGAGTTATTTATTGACGACAATATAAACGATTTATTCTTAAGTGCAGCACCTGGCGGCATGGCTCAAATTATCGTTGTAGCATTAGAAACAGGTGGAGATGTTGCGATGATATCAAGTTATCACATATTTAGGATATTCTTTATTCTGTTGATCGTTGCGCCACTAATTAAAATATTCTTAACAGCTCGAGCTAGAAAATATGGAAATTAAATTGAATCAATATTGACTTATATGGATTCTGCTTATATTATTAAAGTAATCGAATATTTATCAAGGAAGAGTAAATCATTGATTAATGATAGAGAGTGCATGGTTGGTGTAAATGCATATTAATGATGATTGAAGGTAGCCTTAAATTGAACGTTAATTGAAACTAAGTAGGTTAATGCGTGTGCGAGCGATAATCGTTAGAGTGCAATATAAGTGATTATATTGAATTTAGGTGGTACCACGGTTTAACCCGTCCTATTTATTAGGACGGGTTTTTTATATTATAAAGGGAGTGATTTTAATGGAAATGGAACCTAAGTATAACCCTAAAAAGGTTGAAGAAGGCCGTTATCAATTTTGGTTAGATCATAATTATTTTAAGCCAAGTGAAAATAAAGAAAAGGAAACATACACAATTGTTATTCCGCCACCAAACGTAACAGGGAAGTTGCATTTAGGACATGCATGGGATACAACTTTACAAGATATTTTAACAAGAATGAAAAGAATGCAAGGTTATGACACATTGTATTTACCAGGTATGGACCATGCAGGTATTGCGACTCAAGCTAAAGTTGAAGGTAAATTAAGAGAACAAGGTTTATCGAGACACGATTTAGGAAGAGAAAAATTCCTTGAACATGCTTGGTCATGGAAAGAAGAATATGCTGACTTTATTAGAGCTCAATGGGCTAAATTAGGTTTAGGATTAGATTATAGCCGTGAACGTTTTACATTAGATGAAGGCTTATCTCAAGCAGTTAAAAAAGTGTTTGTTGATATGTATAACAAAGGTCTTATCTATCGTGGTGAAAGAATTATTAACTGGGATCCACAAACTAAAACAGCTATTTCTGATATTGAAGTTATTCACGAAGATATTACAGGTCATTTCTATCATATTAAATATCCTTTTAAAGACGGTGAAGGCGCAATTGAAATTGCAACGACACGTCCTGAAACGATGTTAGGTGATACAGCAATCGTTGTTAACCCAAATGATGATCGTTACAAACATTTAATTGGTAAATCAGTTATCTTACCGATTATTGGCCGTGAATTACCGATTATTGGTGATGACTATGTTGATATTGAATTCGGTAGCGGTGCAATGAAAGTTACACCAGCTCATGACCCTAATGACTTCGAAATTGGTGAAAGACATCAACTAGAAAAAATTAATGTTATGAATGAAGACGGTACAATGAATGAGCTTGCTGGTAAATATAATGGTTTAGATCGTTTTGAATGCCGTAAACAATTAATCGAAGACTTAAAAGAAACTGGCGAATTAATTAAAATAGAAGAACATGTTCATTCTGTTGGTCACTCAGAAAGAAGTGGCGCAGTAGTAGAACCTTATTTATCTACACAATGGTTTGTTAAAATGGAGCCATTAGCTAAACAAGCATTAGACAATCAAGATACAGATGGTCGTATTAACTTTGTACCAGAACGTTTTGAAGGCACATTCAATAGATGGATGGAAAACATTCGTGACTGGACAATTTCAAGACAATTATGGTGGGGTCATCAAATCCCAGCATGGTACCATAATGAAACAGGCGAAACATACGTTGGTGAAGAACCACCAGCAGATATCGAGAACTGGACTCAAGATGAAGATGTTCTTGATACATGGTTTAGTTCTGCGTTATGGCCATTCTCAACATTAGGTTGGCCAGATGAAAACAATGAAGATTTCAAACGTTACTATCCAACTAATACGTTAGTAACAGGTTATGATATTATTTTCTTCTGGGTATCTAGAATGATTTTCCAAGGTTTAGAATTTACAGGTAAAAAGCCGTTCAATGACGTTTTACTACATGGTTTAGTAAGAGCTGAAGATGGCCGTAAAATGAGTAAATCACTTGGTAATGGTGTTGACCCAATGGATGTAATTGATGAATATGGTGCAGATAGTTTAAGATACTTCTTAGCTACTGGTTCATCTCCAGGTCATGACTTACGTTATTCTACTGAAAAAGTTGAAGCGGTATGGAACTTTATCAATAAAATTTGGAATGCGTCTCGTTTCAGCATTATGAATATCGGCGAAGATTTCAAATTTGAAGATATAGATTTATCTGGTGAAAAATCAGTTGCAGATGAATGGATTCTTACACGATTAAATGAAACAATTGCGAACGTTACGGATTTAAGTGATAAATATGAATTCGGTGAAGTTGGTCGTGTATTATATAACTTCATTTGGGATGAATTCTGTGATTGGTATATCGAAATGAGTAAAATACCAATGAATGGTGATGACGAAGCTAAAAAACAAATGACACGTTCAGTATTAGCTTATACGTTAGATCAAACAATGCGTATGCTTCATCCATTAATGCCATTCGTAACAGAACATATTTGGCAAGCATTACCACATGAAGGTGAAACAATTATTCAAGCTTCATGGCCTGAAGTAAGACCAGAATTATCAAATGAAAATAGTAAAGTATCTATGCAACTATTAGTTGAAATCATTAAATCTGTAAGACAAGCACGTCGAGAAGTGAATACGCCAATGTCTAAAGAAGTACCAATTCACATTGAAGCTAAAGATGAAACAGTGAAAAAACAACTTTTAGACAATAAAGATTATTTAATGCGTTTCTGTAATCCAAGTGAGTTAGTGATTGATACGAAAGTTGATATACCAGAAAAAGCAATGACTGAAGTTGTATTTGGTGCGACAGTTGTATTACCTTTAGAAGGTTTAATTGACATGGATAAAGAAATAGAAAGACTTGAACAAGAACTTCAAAAATGGCAAAAAGAATTAGATCGTGTTAATAAAAAATTAAGTAATGAAAAATTCGTTGCAAATGCACCTGAAAAGATTATTAACGAAGAAAAAGATAAAAAAGTTAATTATCAAGAAAAATATGATGGTGTATTAGCAAGAATTGAACAACTGAAAGGCTAGGAAATCTTATGAATTATTTAGATAGTTTACACTGGATACATGAACGCACGAAGTTCGGTATTAAACCAGGCGTTAAAAGAATGAAGTGGATGCTCGACAAATTAGGTAATCCTGAAGAAAAGATTCAAGCAGTTCACGTAGTCGGTACAAATGGTAAAGGTTCAACTGTCAGTTATTTAAGAGAAGCCCTAGTAGCTAATAACTATGAAATCGGTACTTTCACATCGCCATTTATAGTCACTTTCAATGAAAGAATCAGTATTAATGGAACACCAATTACTGATGACGAATTGGTTGAGTTAGTTCAGATAGTTAAACCAATCTCTGAACGACTTGAATCTGAAACTGATTTAGGTCCAGCTACTGAATTTGAAATCATTACATTAATGATGTTTGTATTTTTTGGTACAGTACATCCTGTAGACTTTGTCATCATCGAAGCGGGATTAGGTGCTTTAAATGATTCAACGAATGTATTTCAACCAATAATGACGGTGTTAACAAGTATCGGTTTAGATCATACGAATATTTTAGGCGATACGTATATGGATATTGCAAGAGAGAAAGCTGGTGTCATTAAACCAAGTGTTCCGCTTGTATATGCCATTAAGCCTAAAGATGCGTTACATTTCGTTAGAGAAGTAGTTGAGAAAAATTACAATAAAGGTCTAGAATTAGATCGCGATTTTCATGTACTGTCAGATGATACTGAATTTACGTATCGATATGGTAGTTATGAATTAGAAAACATTCAACTCAAAATGATAGGTCAACATCAGCATGAAAATGCTGCACTAGCGATCACAACACTTATTGAAATGTATCAAAGAGGTATGATTCAATTAAACTTTAATACAATGATTGATGCGATAGAACATACAACATGGTCAGGTCGAATTGAAAAAGTTCAAGAAGAACCACTCATTTTAATAGACGGTGCCCATAATAGAGAAAGTATTGATGCGTTAGTAGATACATTAAAACAATACTATTCAGACAAAAAAATCGATGTATTATTTGCAGCGATAGACGGTAAGCCAATTGGGAAAATGATGAATAGCATAGAAGAAATTGCCAATAGATTTTATGTGACAACATTTGATTTTCCAAAAGCATTACCAATAGATGCAGTATACGATTATTTAGAACACCACCATATTGAAAAAGTTCAAGACTATCCTCAATTTATTGAACAATACGACGGAGAATTACTCGTTGTAACAGGAAGTTTATACTTTATTAGTGAAGTAAGAAAATTATTTAAAGATTAATAAAAATGCCGGCAAAGTCATTGACTTTGCTGGCATTTTTTTATGCATAGGTATGTTCTAATATTTTTTATGAAGAATTAATTATTGCATGATAATTTTTTAATAAACGTTCTGATTCATTAATTAATCTTGATAATTCTTCATCAGATAATATATTTAAAGATTTTAGGTCTTCAAGTTCGGTACCTTCATGTACTAAACTTAAAATTTCTTCCGAAACATTATTTTATTTACAACTTATTCATTATGTAAGTTGTAAATAAAATATGCTCTGCATTTTCGATAGTTATGAGATTTAATCTAATTTGGTTAAATAGTCCATGCATTGTAATAAGTGTAAATTTTTCTAGCTCCTTTGTATTTTTAAATGTAATCATTATATAACTCCACCTTTGTTTAATTATTTGATAATTATCTATGTATACCATTAGTCAATCTATATTTTAAATCATCTATCATATATCTCAATAACTTATATTTTTTAGGGTATTAAAACTTTATAAGAGTTTTTAAAAGTTAAACGATAGTATTAATAACGATTTTGTAACGTGCTGACGCCTGAGGGAATTGTATGAGTGAGAGACTACAGGCTCGAACCATACCCTAGGCAAGCATGCGCGAACAAAATCGAAGATTTTTATATAATATTCAATATTTTCTGATAATAGTGTATGATGGTACTTATAAATAGGGGGGATTAATTTGAAAGATATAGTTGGAAAATTTATAAGGTTCAAGAATCCTCATACATATGCTATATTGCTTTTCATTATTGCTATGAGTTGTTTACTGACATATGTGATACCTTCTGGGGAATTTGACAGGAAGTCTGTTAATGACCGGGAAGAGGTTGTTTCGGGTACATATCATTTAGTAGATAGTGAACCTTCTGGCTTTTTAGAAATATTTAGATCAATACCTGAAGGATTAATCAGTGGTGCTGATAGTATCTTTTACATATTTTTAGTTGGTGGTGCATTTGGCATTATTCATAAGACAGGTGCCATTACCAATGGCGTCAATGCCGCGATGAATAAGCTTGGTAAAAATGGTAAGTTAATGATCCCATTAACGATGTTCATTTTTTCATTGCTTGGTTTCTCTATAGGTTTAGCTGAAGAGACGATTATTTTTGTTCCAATCGGTATAGCGATTGCTAGAGCGGTCGGATATGATGCAATGACAGGTGCTGCAATGATTATCATGGGTGCTGCTGCTGGCTTTCTGGGCGGAATGCTCAACCCATTTACAGTTGGTGTTGCTCAACAGATTGCAGAAATTCCACTCTTTTCAGGATGGGAATTTAGAACGATAATTTATATTTGTGTATTAATTGTTGGTATTGTATATGTTATGTTTTACGCTCGAAAAGTTAAAAAGAATCCAAAGAAAAGTTTAGTATACGACTTAGAACAACAAGAAAAGGATCAAATAGAACCACAAGAAGAGATAGGTAGATTTACAAAGCGACAAATGTTTTGTTTAATTTTATTAGTCAGTGCAATATGTTTTAACGTATTTGGCATTTTCACATTCGGTTGGTCATTTAATGAAATGAGTGCCAATTTCTTGCTTGTCGGATTATTGGCAGGTTTTATTGCTGGTCTTGGTTTTAACGGTACTTTCGACGCTTTAATCGAGGGTATGCAGTCTATTTTGTTTGGAGCATTAATTGTTGGTTTCGCTAAAGCAATCGTCGTTGTATTAGAAAATGGTAAAATTATCGACACAATCGTTTATTATTTAACAAATACAATTCAAGATTTGCCAGCAAGTATTACGGTAGGGATGATGTTTATCATACAAATGCTCCTGAACTTCTTTATCCCATCTGGTTCTGGTCAAGCAATGACTACCATGCCGTTAATGGTGCCTATTTCTGATTTATTAAATATCAATAGACAAATGGCAGTAATTGCCTTCCAATATGGTGATGCAGTAAGTAATAGTATTTTCCCAACATCAGCTTCGTTAATGGGTGGATTAGCTGTAGCAGGTATTTCTTATACAACTTGGGTTAAATTTATTTGGAAGTTATTATTACTTTGGGTAGTTATATGCTTAGTTGGTATTTTTATCGCGTTATCCCTAGGTTATTAAAATTTTAAAAATTATACAAAACTTGAAAAACACATGCTATTTTTAGATGTTTTTCAAGTTTTTTTTAATGGATTTATAAAGCGTTTAAAAGTATTAGAGCTATTTACTAACAAAATGCGATTATAAATATTGAGGTGTTATTTGGTATATTAATTTATATCAAAAAGGAGTTAAAAAGCATGTTTAAAATGTTTATATTCGGTACAATCATTGCAAGTTATATGTATCAACTTACGGGTGTGAAGAAAGTGAACTTTCATTTGTTAACGAAGCGTTCTGTTTGTGAATCCTGTTTTACATCACTTAAACCGATAGATTTAATACCCATTGTAAGTTATTTAGCATTACGCGGTAAATGTCGTTATTGTAAGAAGGATATTCCAATAAGTTTATTAATTTGTGAAGTCCTTTTAGGCATACTATTTCTTATTCCCATTCTTTCAACAGTTCAACTAAATCCTCTTTTGTATTACTTCTTAATAATATTTTTAATACCTTTAACTATTTATGATTTTCATCATTTTGTCATTCCGAATCATATGCTCATCATTATGTTAGTATGTAGCATTTATTTATTTGGAATAACGCGAGAACAATTTTTTTACGCACTGTTTATCATAATGATTTTGCATACATTATATTTCATATCAAGAGGAGGGCTAGGTTATGGAGATATTAAATTATTTTCGTTACTCAGTTTAATTTTGACGATATCACATTTTATATTATGTTTTATGTTTACTTTTATATTTGCGGGTGTATTGATCACACTTTATGTATGTATCACACGAAATAAAATTCAAAAAGTACCACTCGTTCCTTTTATGACACTTGCAGTTATATTTGTACAATTATTCCAAACTCAACTTAATGATTATTTTTTAGGAGGCTACTATGGTTATTAAAATTAAAGATTTACAACATGAAGATAAACCGAGAGAAAGACTTAAATCATATGGTCCGGATAAATTAACAAATAGAGAACTATTAGCGATCATAATTAATTCTGGAAGCAAACAATATTCCAGTCTAGAATGTGCGAATAAAGTATTGAATTTAGTTGAAAATACTAGAGAGCTAAGACATTTAACGTTATCTGAATTGCTAAGTGTTAATGGTATTGGTGAATCTAAAGCAATTACTATTTTAGCAGTTATTGAATTAGCTAAAAGAATGCATAGCAATACTGTTCTCGACAAAGTAGAAATCAATGAACCACAAGATGTTGCAGATTATTTAATGGAAAAATTAAGATATTTAAAGCAAGAACACTTTGTGGCTTTATTATTAAATACAAAGAATCAAATTATACATGAACAATCGATTTTTATTGGATCGTTAAATATGGCGGTTGTTCATCCGAGAGATTTATTAAGAGAGGCAGTTAAGCATTCTGCTGCTTCAATTGTAATTGCACACAATCATCCAAGTGGTGATCCGACACCATCATTAGAAGATATTAAAACGACTAAGCGAATTTTATATTGTTGTGATTTAATGGGTATCGATTTATTAGATCATATTATCATTGGTGATGGAGAATTTATTAGTATATTTGAAAATGACTATATCATGCGTGAAGACTTAGAAATTAATAATATAACTGAATGATTCAATGTTATAATGTAATTAAAAATGAGTCAGGAGTTTTTATTTTGCAAATCATAACGTTCATATTTGTCGTATTACCGTTACTATTTATCATTTCTTTATTTCAACGCAAGAAAAAGCGACCAATTGTTAGAAAAGACTATGGCATCACGTTGGTGTTAGGCATCATTGGCTTTTTCTTAGCGTCCATTATTCTTACTTTAACAAAAGATGGTTCTGCACTTTCAATTAATTTAATACTTGGTTCAATTGTGGCAGGAATTGCTTGGGGTATTCTCGTTTCAATTACATTATTCATTTTAAACAAAATATTAAACAAATAAATAAAATTGTAAATTTTCGGTTATTATATTTACAATAATTTTTGAAAAGGCTATCATTAATTTAAATTTACGAGAGAGGAGGTAGTGACTTATGAGAAACATCAGAAGAAGATTTTATAAACAAACAACATCATACATCACTACCCCTACGTTAAATATGAAGCATTAGGGAATAGTATATTCACTTCCTTTAGAATGTAATTTAAGCACACGCTTTCTTTAAGGATGCGTGTGCTTTTTTGTGTTTAATGATAGGGGTCAAGGGGGGACAACATGTTTCAAGCAATTAAAAAGTTAATGTGGTTTTTTAAAGATCATTGGAAGAGATATACGATTGCAATTATTCTTTTACTTATTGCAAATGTTATTGAAGTATTGCCACCTTGGATAGTAGGGCAAACTATAGATAAGATAAGTGACTGTTCTTTAACTGAACAAATATATCATCAATTAGTAATTATATTTATAATTGTATTAATTTTAGCTTATATCGTGAATTATATTTGGAGAACTTTAAATTTTTCAGGTTCTCAAATACTTGAATCAATTATGAGACGTAAATTGATGCAAAAATTTTTATCAATGAGTCCAACATTTTTTGAGAAAAATCGAACTGGAGATTTGATGGCAAAGTCTACAAACGATTTGAATCAAATTAGAAATACTGCAGGGATAGGGATTTTAACTTTAATTGATTCTACGACATTTATGGGAACGATTATATTAACAATGGGTATTACAGTGTCATGGAAACTTACTTTATGTGCACTAATTCCATTACCGTTACTAGCCATATTAGAAATTGAATTAGGTAAAAGAATCCATAAACGATATTTAATATCACAAAAATCATTTGGTGATATGAATGACACTGTTCTTGAGTCAATTGAAGGTGTTCGTGTTACGAGAGCGTATGTACAAGAAGATAAACTCAACAAAGATTTTAAAAATATGACTGAAAGTGTCGTAGAAAAATTTATGAATGTTGAAAAGATGGATGCATTTTTTCAGCCAATAACGATTATTATAACGGCCATGAGTCAAGTTATTGGAATAGGTTATGGAGCTTTTCTCGTTAACAGTGGAGAAATGACAATTGGTGGACTGATTTCATTTACCGTATATTTAAATATGCTTGTATGGCCAATGTTTTCAGTTGGTATTTTGATTAATATTATGCAAAGAGGAAATGCGTCTATAGATCGTGTTGAAGAAACGTTAAATGAAGCGGAAACTGTACTAGATGTAGAAAATAATGGCATGTCTTCACATGATATTGGTATGAATTCTGTTGTGTTTAAATATCCATCAAGTGAATCTATTAACTTAAACAACATCAATATCATACTAGGTAAAGGTGAAACTTTAGGTATTGTCGGCGCAACTGGTTCTGGTAAGACGACGTTAATCAAACAAATTTTGAAAGAATATCCTACTGGTGATGGAGAAATCGTACTTGGAGATACTAATATTAATCAAATTTCAAAAAGTGATTTAAGAAGTTTAATTGGTTATGTATCTCAAGAGAACATTTTATTCTCTAGATCTATTAGAGATAATATTAGATTTGGAAAATCGGATGCTACTGATAATGAAATCGAAGAAGCGATCAAATTAGCATACTTTGAAAAAGATATCGAACGTTTACCACAAGGATTGGAAACCTTAGTAGGAGAAAAAGGTATAGCTATTTCTGGAGGTCAAAAGCAAAGAATAGCGATTGCTAGAGCATTGATTATGGATCCTAAAATATTAATTTTAGACGATGCACTATCTGCTGTTGATGCAAAAACCGAAAAGAAAATTATTCAAAATATACAAAAATATAGACAAGGTAAAACAACCATTATTGCGACACATCGATTATCAGGTGTGAAACATGCAAATCAAATTGTTGTAATGGATCATGGAGAAATCACAGAGTCAGGTACGCATGACAAATTACTCCAAATGAATGGTTGGTACAAATCTCAATTTGAAAGACAACGGTTGAAGGAGGTGTATAGCAAGTGAGTATTGTAAATCAACTCTTTCCATTTGTTAGCAAATATAAGAAAAGATTCATCATTGGTATTGTTATTTTAATTGGAGCAGTGGGGTTTGAATTATTAGGTCCATTGGTCGCGATGTATATTATTGATCATTATGTTAAAACATCTGCTTCACAAATCATACAATTACGACCAGTGCTACTATTATTGAGTTTGTTCTTTGTTGTGTCACTTATTCATGCGATATTAAGTTGTTTTCAAACACTTGTACTGCAACGCGCTGGATCAGATGTTATTAAAGAGTTAAGAATTAAGCTCTTTGAACACGTTCAAAAGTTACCGATTAAATACTTTGATAATTTACCAGCTGGAAAAGTAGTAGCTAGAATAACGAATGATACACAAATGATACTCGAACTATTCACTGTTATATTACCAAACTTTATTTCGGCTTTTATCACGATGATAGGTGTCATTATTGCGATATTCTTTATTAATACAAAAATTGGACTCATCGCGCTGGTTACAATTCCATTTGTCATGCTTTGGTTGTTGTGGTACAAAAAAAGTAACAGGTAAATACAACTATGTCATTCGTGAAAAAAACAGTGATATGAATGCACTTATCAATGAATCTATAAATGGTATGAATATCATTCAAGCCTTTAAACAAGAAAAAACAAATTATGAATGATTTCGATGAAATGAATCAAGCATATTTAAACAATTATAAAAAAATCATACAATTTGATTCACTGACAGAACATAACTTGTTAAGTACGATTAGAAGTATTGTGTTTTTAATGTTGATTGTCGTATTTGGAACACAATTTCTAAATTCTTCAGTCGCAATTTCAGTTGGTACGTTATATATACTTGTAAACTATATCACAAGATTATTTGATCCTTTGTTTGGCGTATTAAATGTATTGGGACAATTAGAACAAGCAATAGTTTCTTGCGTAAGAGTATTTGAAATGATGAATGTATCTGAAGAAAAGATGCCAGAACATAAAATCCAGTTGCCTGAAAAAATAGGAGGTCATGTACATTTTAACAATGTATCGTTTGCTTATAATGAAGGTGAATATGTATTGGAAAATATCAATTTAGAAGTCGAAAAAGGACAAACAATTGCGTTAGTTGGACATACAGGATCAGGGAAAAGTTCTATCATGAATTTACTATTCAGATTCTATGATCCTACTAATGGAACAATTGAAATTGATGGTGTACCGACCATTAAGACTGATAAAAGAGATATGCGTAAACATATGGGCATTGTATTACAAGATCCATACTTATATACAGGGACTATTTTATCCAACATTACATTAGATGATCCAAAAATAACACGAGAAAAAGCTGTTGAAAGTTTAAATGCTGTAGGTGGAGATAGAGTGTTAGAACACTTTAAAAAAGTATTGATGAGCCAGTTATTGAAAGAGGTCGAACATTAAGTTCTGGACAACGACAAATCATTTCATTTGCGAGAGCACTTGCATTTGATCCGGAAATTTTGATTTTAGATGAAGCGACATCAAGTATTGATTCTGAAACAGAAGAAATCATACAAAAAGCAATGACTGTGTTGGCTAAAGGGCGAACATCATTTATTATTGCACACCGACTTTCAACGATTAAGAATGCCGATCAAATTATTGTTCTTGACAAAGGTCGCATCATTGAAAAAGGGAATCATGATGAGTTAATCAAGTTAGAAGGACAATATTACAACATGTATCAAATATAGTCTTTAACAGATTAATCATGCTAAACAAAAACAATCAGGCTGAGACATAATGTAATGTCTCGGCCTATTTCAGTATCTTGGCAGTAGATGACTGAATTGAAAATGCGCTTGTATCAAGCTTTTTTCAATTCTAGTCATCTTTGCCGGGGCGGGACTACGAAATCTTTTTATTCAAATTAGATTTCTGTCCCGCTCCTATTGTTTTATATTTTTTAAACTCATCATTGCGGTCACATAAAGTAAAGTACGCCTTGATATATGAAGTAAATAACTAAAGCGATGATTGCTAATTTTATTACAACTCTTAATAGTCCAACGAAAAATCTAAAAAAGATAATTAAAAACAAGATAGCTAAAAATATATATATTAATTCCAAATTTATCACCTCTTGAATTCATTATAAAGAATAGAACAAATAATTACATCAGACTACAGAATGATTAAAGGTTTAGGTCTAAAGCCCGATGATGTTATTTGAGCAATTCTCGTATAATATAAATGAATGAGAGGTGTCTATAATTTTGAGATGGTTATTTAGATTAATTAGAAATTTATTAGCATTATTAGCAATTGTCATTATCATTGTTATTGTATATAGAAACGTACCAGCATTGAGTGATTTAAACCCATTTGATCATAGTAATGAACAAACAACTGAAGAAATGGCTCCACAACATGCAAATGCAACTTACAAAATTGAAGATAATCCATTATTACAAAATGTGCCATTAGGTCAGACTAAACAAGCATTTAATTGGATTAATAAAAGTGAATTCATGGATGTTTCAGGACTAGAACGTATGGGATATGACGACAACTATGTTGCAGGGCAAAGAGGAACAGAGTATATCCTATATAAATTTGGTGAACCAAAGATGTATGTGTATCAAACAGAACAAGATTTAATGAATGATTTAAGTGCTATGCACTCAAATATAGAATTATTACCTAAAACTGCGTATTAAATTTTTATTTCGGCAGTCTCTTACTTTATTTAAAGTGCTGTGTAAGCTAAAATAGTAATATCATTGTTAATGAGTCATTTGAAGATTAAGAGGTGTTTGGATTGTCGAATTTTTTTAAAAATAATAAAATAATGATTTTTCTAATTTCTATGGTTTTATTAATTGTAATTGTTGGTTATTCAGTGAGAGCACAATCTGCATCGCTTAGTGAACAATATGCGAGTGATACATCATCGTTTGGTGGAAGAATCGTATCTTATCCAGTTACTTTTGTTTCTGATTTCTTCTCTGGAATTTTCACTTCAGACGAAGACGTTGATAAACTAAAAGAAGAAGTAAAAAGTATAGATCAAATTAAAGCTGATAAAGCAAGATTAGAAAAAGAAAACAAAGCCTTAAAAAAGGAATTGGATATGAAGGATATTTCGCAATTCAATCCAATATCAGCTACTGTAATTGGTAGAAGCCCGGATCAATGGATGAATACAATCATTATTGATAAAGGAAAAAAGAGCGGCATGAAAGAAAATATGGCTGTTATTACGAGTGAAGGTTTAGTAGGTAGAATTAAAAAAGCAAACCAATTTTCTTCACAAGTTGAGTTAATATCTACAAGTGTTAAAACGAGTAAGCTTTCAGTAGATATACAGCAAGATGATGATAATATCTTTGGTATGATTAATCGATATGACGAAGATAAGGATTTACTTGTTATTAGTGATATCGATAATAAATACAGTATCAAAAAAGGGTCTAAAGTTGTAACAAATGGTTTAGGAGATCAACTTCCTAAAGGTTTATTAGTTGGTAAAGTTGAAAAAGTAGAAAATGATGAATATGGTTTATCTAAAGTCGCCTACATCAAGACATCTACAAATATTAAAGAATTAAACCATGTATACGTTGCTAAACGTGATCCAGAAACGATACCTTCATCTGAAGAAAGTGGTGAGGAATAATGAGATTTTACGTTATTCCTTTAATTGGTGTCTTATTATTTTACTTAGATTCATTATTAACACGTTTATCACCTTTAACTTTATTTAATGAGTCATTTATTATCGTGCCTCGATTAACATTTTTGTACTTGCTCATAATTGCTGTATACAAAAATCCTAAAGTTGCTATTATTTTAGCAATCGTTACAGGTATATTTACTGATATTTATTATGGCGGTATTTACGGTGTCTATACATTTGGATATGCAATTTTTGTCATTATGATGGATAAACTATTTAAAGTATTTTATAGAGATATTTTGATGATGGTTATTCTTTTAATATCTTCAGTTGTATTACTTGAAATATGGGTCATGGTTTTTTATGGATTTTTAGGCATTGTTTCTATCAATATAGGCAGTATTATTCTATTTAGATTAATTCCAACTGTCGTATTTAATTTGATATGTTTAATTATCATTTTCCCATTTGTATTAAAATTATTAGAAAGAAATACTAATTAATGAAAGATTATTGACATCAATAGCTGTAGGTGGTACTCTATTGAAGTTGAGTAGTTTCTAGCTACATACAACCGCTCGATCATAGGTCTTAAAGTACGTATGTCACCTATGAATGGCGTGACTTAAAAATTAGGAGGTGCAAGTATGTTTGCTATAATTGAAACTGGCGGAAAGCAAGTTAAAGTAGAAGAAGGTCAAACAATTTGGGTTGAGAAATTAGACGTAAATGAAGGTGATTCATTCACATTTGACCAAGTATTATTTGTAGGTGGAGATTCAGTTAAAGTTGGATCACCTGTTGTTGAAGGTGCTTCAGTTACTGCTAAAGTTGAAAAACAAGGACGCGGTAAAAAAATCACTGTATTCAAATACAAAGCTAAGAAAAACTACAAACGTAAACAAGGTCATCGTCAACCTTACACTAAATTAACAATCGAAAAAATCAACGCATAATTTATGATTAATGTAGATGTTAGTTTGAATCAAGAAGGGCAAGTTACAGATATTGTAATGTCTGGACATGCTGATTCAGGTGAATACGGTAAAGACTTAGTCTGTGCCGGTGCTTCAGCAGTTGTCTTTGGTACAACAAATGCTATCATTGGATTAACTGATGAGTCGCCTGATATAGATTACAGTGACGACGGTGGATATTTTCATATACGTAGTGTAAACTTAGAAAATGAACAAGCGCAAATATTATTACAAGGCCTTATTGTTTCTTTGAAAACTATCGAAGAAGAATATGGGCAATATATTAAACTAAATTACAAGTGAGGTGTAACTCATGTTAAAATTAAACTTACAATTTTTCGCATCGAAAAAAGGGGTAGGTTCTACAAAGAACGGTCGTGACTCTGAATCAAAACGTTTAGGTGCTAAACGTGCTGACGGTCAATTCGTTACTGGTGGTTCTATTCTTTATCGTCAACGTGGAACTAAAGTTTTCGCTGGTGAAAACGTAGGTCGCGGTGGAGACGATACATTATTCGCTAAAATCGACGGCGTTGTTAAATTCGAACGTTTTGGTCGTGACAAAAAGAAAGTATCTGTATACGCAGCTGCTGAATAATCTTTATATTTAGATGAGGCTGGGACATGTATAATTGTCCCAGCCTCAATCATTATGTTGGCAGTTATTTATATAAACATGAATGGTACGTTTTATTTATAATGAAGGTATTCAGAAATGCAGTTCCTTTTTTTATTCATAATACGAAAATGTTATAATGAGTGTTATGAATAACGATAATAAAGGTGATGGAATGAATAATTTAGATGTGTATTTAAAGTCTAGACATGATTTTGTGAATCAGTTCCAATTGTTATATACATATAAACAGTTAGGAAAACATGAAGAGGTTGATTTATTAATTGATGAATTGTACAAAAATCTCAAGCAAGAACAGTTGTTTTTAAATGCACCGTGTAGAAAATTTGTTCATAATGTATTTGAATACAAACTATCTTTGTCAGGCTCTAAATGGACATTTGAAATTGACAATTCAAATATCGATTATTATCAAAAGAATTTAGAAAGAACAGATAATACTTTAACAAATATATTTAATGATTTGAAATATGTTGTGATGAACGATATGGATGAAAAAAATATTCATATGAGTCTTATAGTAGAAGAAGAATTTGTCACAATGATTGTTTGGTTAAGTGCGACTAATCAGGAGCTTAATCAAATTGAACAATCATTTTCTAAATATAACGTTGAAATTTTATCAGAAAGTCAAAATCATATAGAATTAGAATTTTTTATTAACATAAAAGAAATAGAGGTGTAAACATGTTTATAGATCAGGTCAAAATATCGTTAAAAGCTGGTGATGGCGGTAACGGTTTAGTAGCTTTTCGTCGTGAAAAGTATGTTCCATTTGGTGGACCAGCAGGTGGCGATGGTGGTAAAGGTGCTTCAGTCGTATTTGAGGTAGATGAAGGTTTACGTACTTTATTAGACTTTAGATTCCAAAGAAAATTTAAAGCTGATAAAGGTGAAAATGGACAAAGTAGTAATATGCACGGTCGTGGAGCAGACGACTTAGTATTAAAAGTACCACCTGGTACAATTATTAAAAATGCTGAAAATGAAGAGATTTTAGCTGACCTTGTTGAACATGGTCAACGCGCTACAGTTGCTAAAGGTGGCCGTGGTGGTAGAGGTAACTCAAGATTTGCTTCAGCAAGTAATCCGGCACCAGATTTCTGTGAAAATGGTGAGCCTGGTGAAGAACTTGAAGTTATGTTAGAACTTAAACTTATGGCAGATGTAGGTTTAGTTGGTTATCCAAGCGTTGGTAAATCAACATTATTATCTATCGTTTCTAAAGCAAAGCCAAAAATCGGTGCTTATCACTTTACGACAATTAAACCTAATTTAGGTGTTGTTCAAACAAATGATGGTAGAGGCTTTGTAATGGCAGATTTACCAGGATTAATAGAAGGTGCTTCTGAAGGTGTTGGTTTAGGCCATCAATTCTTAAGACATATTGAACGTACAAGAGTAATTGTTCATATAATCGATATGAGTGGTATGGAAGGCAGAGACCCATATGAAGATTATGTTACAATTAATCAAGAATTAAAATCATATAATGAAAATCTTTCTAGAAGACCACAAATTGTCGTTGCGAATAAAATGGATTTACCAAATTCAGAAACACAATTAGAAATGTTTAAAGAACAACTTCAAGAAGATGTTAATATTATTCCTATTAGTACAGTTACACGTCATAATGTTGATAAACTACTTTATCAAATTGCTGATTTATTAGATGAAACTGAAGGAATGGACTTTGATTCAGTCGAAGAAGAAACTGGCGTACATCGTGTTGTATATAAACACGAAAAATCACGAGATCATTTTGTTATTACAAGAGATGACGATGGTGCCTATGTTGTATCAGGTAATTCGATTGAAAGATTATTCAAAATGACGGACTTTAATCGTGATGCAGCAGTTAGAAGATTTGCAAGACAAATGCGTTCAATGGGTATTGATGATGCCTTAAGAGAACGTGGTGCATCAAATGGTGATATTGTAAGAATTTTAGGTGGAGAATTTGAATTTGTCGAATAGGGCGTGTTCCAATTGAAAAAATCAAATGAATCAACAAAAAGGTTTTATTTAATCAGAGAAGATGTTTTGCCAGAGTCAGTGCAAAAGACAATCAAAGTTAAAAATGCATTATTAAAAAATAATAATTTAACGATTTATGATGCAGTTAAAGAATTTAATTTATCTAGAAGTGCTTTTTATAAATATAAAGATACAATATTTCCGATTGATAGATTAGAAGAACAGACCAAAAATTTAACATTAATTTTATATGTACAAGATGAAGTGGGGATGCTCGCAACTGTCTTGAATAAAATTGCTGAAGTTAAAGGTTCTGTTCTTACCATTCATCAAAGTCTACCAATAAAGGATAGAGCAACGATTACAATTTCTCTTAATGCTGCAAATATTGAGTTATCATTAGAAGAATTAATGGATGCAATTAAAGAAAGTCCATATGTTGATGAAGTAGAAGTTATTGGAATGAGTATGTAAAGGAAGTTGTCTAAATGTATGCATATATAAAAGGAATCGTTACACAATTATATCCTTCTCATATTGTAGTTGAGGCAAATGGTATAGGTTATGAAATTCAAACACCTAACTCATATCGCTTTCAATCTCAATTAGATAAAGAAACGCAAGTATATACACAATTAATTGTGCGTGAAGATGCCCAATTATTATATGGATTTGTGAATCTTGAAGAAAAGGATATGTTTTTAAGCTTAATTAAAGTGACAGGTATTGGACCGAAGTCAGCTTTAGCAATTTTAGCCACAAGCACGCCTAATGAAGTAGCAATTGCTATAGAAAATGAAAACGAATCATATTTAACAAAGTTTCCAGGTATCGGTAAAAAAACAGCGAGACAAATTATTCTTGATTTAAAAGGGAAATTAATCATCACAGAAGAGTCTGAGTTATTCCCAGAAAGTAAAGATGCCGGTCAAGATGTATTAGAAGAAGCATTGTTAGCTTTAGAAGCATTAGGTTACTCTAAACGAGAAATTACAAAAGTTAAGAAGAACCTAGAAAAAGAATCATTTGATTCAGTAGATGCTTGTGTTAAAAGAGGTTTAGCATTACTTATTCAGTAAATGAGGTGATTTTTTGGATGAGCGATTAATGGATGAACATGGGCATGAAGATGATATCCAAAGTGAACTTTCATTAAGACCAGATACTTTAAATCAATATATTGGTCAAAACAATATTAAATCAAATTTAGATATATTTATTAAAGCTGCTAAGTTAAGGGAAGAGCCTTTAGATCATTGTTTACTTTACGGTCCACCTGGTCTAGGTAAGACAACTTTAGCGCATATTATATCAAATGAGATGAATGTTAATTTACGAACTGCAAGTGGACCTTCTATTGAAAGACCTGGTGATTTAGCAGCCATACTTTCTGCGCTACAACCTGGAGATGTACTTTTCATAGATGAGATACACCGATTAAGCAGAGTTGTTGAAGAAGTGTTATACCCTGCAATGGAAGATTTCTTCTTAGATATCGTTGTAGGTAAAGGTGAAGAAGCTAGAAGTATTAGAATCGATTTGCCGCCATTTACGCTAGTAGGTGCAACAACGCGTGTAGGGAGCCTTTCAGCACCTTTGAGAGATCGTTTTGGTGTACATCTTAGATTAGAATATTACGATGATAATAGTTTACAAGAAATTATAAAGCGTACTGCTGAAGTATTTGAAGTAGACATTGATCAAAATAGCACGGTTGAATTATCTAAACGAAGTAGAGGGACACCTCGTATAGCAAATCGTTTATTACGTAGAGTGCGTGATTTTGCTCAAGTAGAAGGTGACGAAGCTATTTCTATAGATATTACAAAACATGCTTTAGATTTGTTGCAAGTAGATGAAGAAGGACTTGACCATATAGATTATAAAATTATGCACTGTATCCTGAATAATTATAAAGGTGGTCCAGTTGGATTAGATGCAATAGCAGCTACGATTGGTGAAGAGCGTGTAACACTTGAAGACGTTTATGAACCTTATCTCATCCAAAAAGGATTTATAGAAAGAACGCCAAGAGGTCGTCGTGCAACTGCATTAAGTTATGATCACTTCGACATTAAAAAGGATTAGGAAAGAGGCAAAGTTTGTGAATATTGAAGATTTCGATTTTGATTTACCTGAATCGTTAATTGCACAAACACCACTGTTAGATAGAGAAAGCAGTAGGTTATTAAAATGTAATAAAACAACAGGTGAATTGGAAGATTTAACATTTAAAGAAGTTGTCAATCAACTTTCACCAGGTGACTGTTTAGTATTAAATGATACGAAAGTGATGCCAGCAAGATTGTTTGGTATCAAAGAAGAAACTGGTGCAAAAGTAGAAATGCTGATGTTAACGCAACAAGAAGATAATGAATGGGAAGTATTAATTAAACCAGCTAAACGTATTAGAGTTGGTCAATCTGTTTCATTTGGAGAAGGTAAAATCATTGCGACTTGTGTCAAAGAACTTGATCAAGGTGGACGCATTATGAAACTTTCATATGAAGGTATTTTACAAGAAAGATTAGATGAACTTGGTGAAATGCCTTTACCACCATATATTAAAGAGCGATTAGATGACCAAGATAGATATCAAACAGTTTATGCTAAAGCAGTTGGGTCTGCAGCTGCGCCTACAGCAGGTTTACACTTCACTGAGCATTTATTACAAGAAATTGCTGATAAAGGTGTACACATTGCTTTTATTACATTACACGTTGGTTTAGGTACATTTAGACCAGTCAGTGTAGATAATATAGATGATCATGAAATGCATTCAGAATATTACCAAATGACTGCTGAAACAGCTGATTTATTAAACCGTGTAAAAGCAAGTGGTCATAAAATCATATCTGTAGGTACAACGTCTACAAGAACACTAGAAACAATTCGTTCTAAAAATGACCAATTTGATGCAGCAAGCGGTTGGACAGATATATTTATTTATCCAGGATATGAATTTAAAGCGATAGATGGATTAATTACTAATTTCCATTTACCAAAATCAACACTTATCATGTTGGTATCTGCATTATCAACTAGAGAACATATTTTAAATGCATATAAACATGCAGTTGAAGAAAAGTATAGATTCTTTAGTTTTGGCGATGCAATGATTTTAATATAGAAAAGGAGTAACAATATGCCTGCAGTAACATATGAGCACATTAAGACTTGTAAGCAATCAGGTGCAAGACTCGGGATTGTGCATACACCTCATGGTTCATTTGAAACGCCAATGTTCATGCCTGTTGGAACTAAAGCAACCGTTAAGACAATGAGCCCTGAAGAGCTTAAACAAATGGAAGCAAAAATTATACTTAGTAATACCTATCATTTGTGGTTACAACCTGGAAGTGATATCATTTCTAAAGTGGGTGGATTACATAAGTTTATGAATTGGGATGGACCTATACTAACTGATTCTGGTGGTTTTCAAGTATTCAGCTTAAGTGATATGAGAAAAATCGAAGAAGAAGGTGTACATTTTAGACATCATTTAAATGGTTCTAAATTGTTCTTAAGTCCTGAAAAAGCGATGCATATTCAAAATGATCTTGGTTCAGATATTATGATGGCGTTTGATGAATGTCCTCCAATGCCATCTGAATATGAATATGTAAAAAATTCAATTGAGAGAACATCAAGATGGGCGGAAAGATGTCTAGAAGCTCATCGTTGCCCTGAAGATCAAGCTTTATTTGGTATTATCCAAGGTGGAGAATATAAGGATCTTAGAGCGCAAAGTGCTAAAGACCTCGTTTCACTTGATTTTCCTGGCTATGCTATTGGTGGTTTGTCTGTTGGTGAACCTAAACCTGTCATGTACAGAATGGTTGAACACACAACGCCATTAATGCCATTTAATAAACCAAGATATTTAATGGGAGTTGGTTCTCCAGACGCATTAATCGAATGTTCTATTAGGGGCATCGATATGTTTGATTGCGTATTACCTACACGTATAGCTAGAAATGGTACATGTATGACATCTCAAGGTAGAGTCGTTATAAAAAATGCTAAATATCAGCAAGATTTATCTCCACTTGATCCAGAGTGTGATTGTTATACATGTAGAAACTATACTAAAGCATATTTGCGTCATCTGATTAAAGCAGATGAAACATTTGGAATTCGTCTTACTACATATCATAATTTGTATTTCTTATTAAAACTTATGGAGAACATTCGCCAAACAATAAGAGAAGATCGATTACTTGATTTCAAAGATGAATTTTTCGAGCAGTATGGACTAAATGTAGATAACCCCAAAAACTTTTAAAGGAGATTGAATATGGAAGTATTAGTACAATTATTACCTATTATCTTAATTTTTGCGCTTGTTTGGTTCTTAATGATTAGACCACAACAAAAGCGTGCAAAAGAACATCGTGAATTATTAAACCGTTTAGAAGTTGGCCAAAAAGTAACTTCAATCGGCGGTATCAAAGGTACAGTTAGAGCAGTTGATGAGTCTATCGTTGTTGTTTCTGTAAACGATAAAGGACACGAAATTACATTTGAAAAACCAGCTATCAAACAAGTAGACCCTTCCTAAAATAGTTTACTTTTTTAGGAAATTGGTTTAATATTATGTATCATATTTGATGTTAAAAGACATGGTTATCCATGTCTTTTTTTCATTCATGAATGTTATGGCTATTCAACTATAGTTGATGTATGCTATAACATATATAGTGAATTAAATATATGTAAGAGGTGTTATCGTGAAAAAGCGGAGTAGAATTATAGCCTTTTTACTTCTTGCAGTGTTGGTTTTTAGTTTAATAGGATCAACAACAAAAGATATAACAAAGAATGTAAATTTAGGTCTAGACTTACAAGGTGGTTTTGAAGTATTATATCAAGTTAATCCTTTAGAAAAAGGTGATAAGATTGATAATGATGCGGTTAAATCTACTGCAAAGACTTTAGAATCACGTGTAAACGTATTGGGTGTTTCTGAGCCGAAAATTCAAGTTGAGGAAGGTAATCGTATTCGCGTTCAATTAGCTGGTATTAAAGACCAGAATGAAGCTCGAGAAGTGCTTTCTACACAAGCGAATTTAACAATCAGAGATGCAAAGGATAGAGTTTTACTATCTGGTAAAGATTTAGTTCAAGGTGGCGCTAAGCAAGGCTTTAAAGACAATACAAACGAAGTAGCCGTTACACTTAAGCTTAAAGATGCCAAAAAGTTCAAAGAAGTAACTGAAAAAGTTTCTAAAATGAATCCTAATTTAATGGTCATTTGGATGGACTATGAAAAAGGAGACAGTTACGCGAAAGAAGCTAAGAAAGAGCAAGAAGGTAAAGATCCGAAATATATTTCTGCAGCAACAGTAAGCCAACCAATCAATTCAGAAAATGTTGAAATTTCTGGTGGATTCAATGGTGAAGAAGGTGTTAAAGAAGCAAAACAAATTGCAGACTTATTAAATTCAGGTTCACTACCTGTTAAATTAGATGAAGTGTATTCTACATCAGTAGGTGCGCAATTTGGTAAAGATGCATTAGATGAAACTGTACTTGCCTCTTCAATAGGTGTAGGTATCATATTCCTATTCATGCTCATTTACTACCGATTACCTGGTGTTGTTGCTGTTATTACATTAAGTACATATGTTTACTTAACATTAGTAGCATTTAACTTTATTTCAGGGGTATTAACATTGCCAGGACTTGCAGCCTTAGTATTAGGTGTAGGTATGGCCGTAGATGCTAATATCATCATGTACGAACGGATAAAAGATGAATTACGGATCGGAAGGACTTTACAACAAGCCTTCAAAAAAGGTTCTGGCTCTTCATTTATTACGATATTAGATGCTAACTTAACAACAATTTTAGCAGCTCTCGTATTATTCGTATTTGGTGAAAGTTCAGTAAAAGGTTTCGCAACAATGTTATTACTTGCGATTTTAATGAGTTTCCTAACTTCAGTATTCTTCACAAGAATATTATTAGGTTTATTAGTAAACTCAAATTACTTCAAGAAAAAATACAATTGGTTTGGTGTTTCTAAGAAAGACAGACATGATATTAGTGAAAGATTAGATGTTCATGATTTAAGAACAGTCTATGACAAAATTAATTTCGTAAAACTTTCTAAACCATTATTAACATTTAGTATTATTACAATTATCGTTGGTGCCATCATCGTATCGATATTTAAATTGAATTTAGGTATTGATTTCACAAGTGGTACACGTGTTGACTTACAATCTGATCAAGCTATCAAGACTGAACAAGTTTCTAAACAGTTTAAAGATATGGGATTAGATCCGTCACAAGTTACAACAAGTGGAACTGGAAACAAAATGGCAACTATACAATTTAAAGATGCATTAGACAAATCTGAAATACAAAAAATTAAATCTGACTTTGGTAAATCATTGGGTCATGATCCAAACGTAAGTACGGTTTCACCAGTTGTTGGTCAAGAGTTAGCTGCAAATGCTTTAAAAGCAATGCTATATGCAGCAATAGGAATCGTCTTATATGTAACATTTAGATTTGAATGGAGAATGGGTACTACTGCAGTACTTGCCTTATTACATGACGTATTCATGATTGTAGCGGTATTCAGTTTATTCAGACTTGAAGTGGATATTACATTTATTGCAGCAGTTCTAACAATTATTGGTTATTCAATCAATGACACAATCGTTACATTTGACCGCGTAAGGGAAAATTTACGTAAAGTGAAAGTGATAACGAAACCAGAAACTGTTGATATGATTGTTAACTCATCTATTAGACAAACGATGACAAGATCAATCAATACCGTATTAACAGTTGTTATAGTAGTTGTCGCATTATTAATACTTGGTTCATCAAGTATCTTCAACTTCTCATTAGCACTATTAATCGGTTTAGTATCCGGTGTGTTCTCATCAATATTCGTCGCAGTACCTTTATGGGGTATCTTGAAAAAACGACAACTTAAAAAATCAGAAAATGGTAAATTAGTAGTATATACTGAGAAAAAATCAAACGATGAAAAAATATTAGTTTAATAAATCGAGTACCTGTCCTTATTAAAAAGGGCAGGTATTTTTTTGTTTTAGAATAAAGGTTTAACTAAGCGGTCATGATTACAAAAGTCGGAGAATTGTAACTAAGGATACCCATAGTAACAAAATCCCGACAAATTGTAACTAACAACTGTCATTTTATTCATACATACTCTTTAATTATGTTTTTTTGTTTAGTAGAGAAAGTATGATATTTCATGTATAATGTTTTGAGTAGAAATGAGGAGATTTGATATGACTAAAGCTTGTTATCAATGGAAAAAATCAGAACTCAATCAAAATATTGATCCGCAAATAATAAAAAATTATAAAATTTCGCCACTTTTAGAAAAAATTTTAATTTCAAAAGGCTATACGTCTGAAGAACAAATTGAAAGTTTATTATCTAATGAAGTGTTATTCCACGATACTATGTTATTAAGTGATATGGAAAAGGCAACTTCGAGAATACATAAAGCTATTGAAAATGATGAAAGAATATTAGTATATGGTGATTATGATGCAGATGGTGTTACATCTACAACGATTCTCGTTAAGACTTTAGAGTCAATGGGCGCTACAGTAGGTTGGTATATTCCTAATAGGTTTACTGAAGGATATGGACCAAGTGAAGCAGCGTTTAGAAATGCGCATGATGAAGGTGTTTCTCTTATCATTACAGTGGATAATGGTATTCAAGGTCATCACGAAATTGATATTGCCAATGAACTTGGTATTGATGTGATTGTGACAGACCATCATGAATTTGGCGAAACAAAGCCTAATGCATATGCGATTGTTCACCCTATGCACCCTGATTTTAATTATCCGTTTAAATATTTAGCTGGTGTGGGTGTTTCTTATAAACTTTCTAAAGCACTTAAAGCAGATATACCAGATGCATTCTTAGGACTAGTTGCTATCGGTACGATTGCCGACTTAGTGAGCTTAACGGATGAAAATAGATATATGGTTAAACAAGGGTTACGTATATTAAATGAACAACCTTTACCAGGGATAAAAAGTTTGTTATCAGTAGCTGATTTTACGGATGAAGTGAGCGAACAAACAGTCGGCTTTATTATCGGACCTCGTCTGAACGCAGTTGGTAGATTAGATGATGCTCGTTTAGCTGGAGAATTGCTTATGAGCGATGATGACGATGAAGCGATGTTCTTAGCTGAGGAAGTTGACCAATTTAATACAGAACGTAAAGCAATCGTTGAAAATATTACGAATGAAGCTATGGAGCTAGCTGAAATTGAAATGCAACAAAATGCCCAATTTCTAATACTTGCAAAAGAAGATTGGAATGAAGGTGTATTAGGTATTGTGGCTTCTAGAATTGTTGAGAAGTATCATTTACCAACAATTGTTTTAAATGTGGATATTGAACAAAATCACGCGAAAGGTTCTGCTAGAAGTATAGAACAAGTTTCAATGTTTGAATTTCTTCAAAATCATAGCGACTTGATTCGTAAATTCGGTGGTCATCATATGGCAGCTGGTATGACATTAGATATCGACGCGATTGAACCATTGAAGAAAGCTTTGAATGAAGATATGCAACAAATAACAGAAGGTAAAAAATTATTACCTCAATTAATCGTTGATGCAGAAATAGAAACTTCTGATATTACGGTTGATAACATATTTGATTTAGAAAGATTAAGACCTTTTGGTACGGATTTATTAGCACCGCTATTTTCAATCAATAATGTTCAAGTCAAATCTGTTAAAGGTATCGGACAAGGTAATAAACATCTTAAATTAACATTAACAGACAAAAATATTGCAGCTTTACATTGGAATGCTGGACATCTCGTTCATGATATTTCAAATGATACAACAGTAAATGTTGCAGGTAGTTTAAATGTTAATGAATGGAATGGACATCAATCTCCACAAATTATTCTTAAAGATTTAGCATTGAGTAATGACCATGCAATTTTTGATTATAGAAGTAAAAATAAGCATTACTTGTTAAAAATTGATCAAGATAATGCATTGTTTGTGATTAATCCGTCATCCGAGAAATTAAATGAGCAATATATACATTATGGTGAAGCATATTCAAATGAAATAGAAACGTGTGTGCTGAGAGATTTACCACAAGACTTAGAATCATTTAAACAAACTTTATCTCATATTAAAGCAGAAAAATATTATTTAGTATTTAAAGGGCAAACTAATTCATACTTTGAAGGTATTCCAAGTGATGAAAAGTTCAAGCAAGCTTATAAAGCTTTATATATGAATCAATCAACCAATATTCAAAATGATGGTATGAAATTATGTGAAGCATTAAAAATTAAACCAGATCAATTGAAATTCATTTTAAATTGTTTTTATGAGTTAAACTTTATTACAATGAATCGTGGTATAATTGAAATAAATAAAGATGCGGGAAAAAATGATATTCAAAACGCACCGTTATATCAAGCAAGAAAACAACAAATAGAAATAGAAAAGACATTGTTGTACAATGATAGCCAATCATTAATTAAGTGGGTGCATTCATTGTTAAGTGATGTTGAGGAGGAAGTATAATGGATTTAAAACAATACGTTTCAGAAGTACAAGATTGGCCAAAACAAGGTGTTAACTTTAAAGATATCACGACAATTATGGATAATGGTGAAGCATACAAGTATGCCACTGACCAAATTGTACAATATGCTCAAGACAAACAAGTTGATGTTGTAGTAGGACCAGAAGCAAGAGGGTTTATTATTGGTTGTCCTGTGTCATATGCAATGGGTATTGGGTTTGCACCGGTACGTAAAGAAGGGAAATTACCACGTGAAGTAATTCGTTATGAATATGACCTTGAATATGGATCAAATGTGTTAACGATGCACAAAGATGCTATCAAACCAGGTCAACGTGTTTTGATTACAGATGATTTATTAGCAACAGGTGGTACAATTGAAGCGGCAATTCACTTAGTAGAATCATTAGGTGGAATCGTAGTGGGGATCGCATTTTTAATTGAACTTAAATATTTAAACGGCGTTGAAAAATTAAAAGGTTACGATGTTGTTTCGTTAATTTCATACGATGAATAAAATAGTCACTTTGTGGCTATTTTATTTTTAATTATTATAATTAACGGTGGCATATTACTATTGAAAATTGCTATAATAGTAATATTCAAGAGAATTTTATTTGATGAGGTGGTGTCCCTATGAATAAAGAATATCCATACAGTGCTGATGATGTTTTATATAAAGCTAAAAGTTACTTATCTGAAGATGCATATCGTTTAGTAGAAAAGAGTTATGATTTGGCTTTTAAAGCACATCAAGGACAAATTAGAAAAAATAATTTGCCATATATCATGCATCCTATTCAGGTAGCGGGTATTTTAACCGAAATGAAATTGGATGGTCCAACTATAGTTGCTGGATTCCTTCATGATGTAATTGAGGATACACCTTATACGTATGATGATTTGGTAGAAATGTTTAATGAAGAAGTAGCCATTATTGTAGATGGTGTTACAAAATTAAAAAAAGTTAAATATAAATCTAAAGAAACGCAACAAGCTGAAAATCATAGAAAATTATTTATAGCAATTGCTAAAGATGTCCGAGTTATATTAGTTAAATTAGCAGATAGATTACATAATGTTCGTACTTTAAAAGCGATGCCTAAAGAAAAACAAAAACGTATTGCTAAAGAAACGTTAGAAATCTATGCACCACTTGCGCATAGATTAGGTATCAATACAATTAAGTGGGAACTTGAAGACATCTCATTAAGATATATTGATAGTGTACAATATTTTAGAATTGTTAACTTGATGAAAAAGAAAAGAAGCGAACGAGAAACGTATATCGCAAATGCTATTAAAGATATAGAGTCTGAAATGGAAGTTATGAATATTTCTGGCGATATCAGTGGTAGACCTAAACATATCTATAGTATTTATAGAAAAATGGTCAAACAGAAAAAGCAATTCGAACAAATTTTTGACTTACTTGCAATAAGAGTAATCGTTCCGTCAATCAAAGATTGTTATGCTGTGTTAGGTCTTGTCCATACATTATGGAAACCAATGCCTGGTCGATTTAAAGACTATATTGCTATGCCTAAACAGAATATGTATCAATCATTGCATACTACAGTCGTTGGTCCAAATGGAGATCCGTTAGAGATACAGATCAGAACATTTGAAATGCATGAGATTGCAGAACATGGGGTTGCTGCACACTGGGCATATAAAGAAGGTAAAAATTTAAGCAATAAATCAGAAGAATATTTACAAAAAATGAGTTGGCTACAAGAAATAGCTGAAACTGACAATACTTCACCTGATGCAGAAGAATTTATGGAATCATTAAAATATGACCTTCAAAGTGATAAAGTGTATGTCTTTACACCTGAAAGTGATGTTGTTGAATTACCATATGGCGCACTTCCGATTGATTTTGCTTACGCTGTGCACAGTGAAGTAGGTAATAAAATGATAGGTGCGAAAGTTAATGGTAAAATCGTCCCTATTGATTATAAGTTATCTACTGGTGATATTGTCGAGATTAGAACGAGTAAACATTCATATGGGCCAAGTCGAGATTGGTTAAAAATCGTCCGCTCTTCAAGTGCCAAAAGTAAAATCCGCAGTTTCTTCAAGAAACAAGACCGCTCTGCCAATATTGAAAAAGGTAAATTCATGATTGAAGCGGAAATTAAAGAGCATGGCTACAATGTAGATGAAGTATTAAATGCTGAAAACATTAAACTTGTTAACGAAAAATATAATTTTTCAAATGAAGATGATTTATATGCTGCAGTTGGTTTTGGTGGCATAACTGCCTTACAAGCTGTTAATAGACTTACAGAAAAGCTTAGACTTGAACGTAAGAAACAAACGCTTAACCAAGTGCAAGAAGTCAATAAATCCATTCCAATTAAACAAGATATTAGAACAGATACTGGTGTTTATGTCGAAGGTTTAGATAACATGCTTATTAAACTTTCTAAATGTTGTAATCCAATACCTGGTGATGAAATCATTGGCTATATTACAAAAGGTCATGGCGTTAAAGTTCATCGTAAAGATTGCCCGAACATCGTTAACGAAAATGAACGATTAATCAATGTTGAATGGGTTAAAAATACAAATGAACAAAAAAATTATCAAGTAGACTTAGAAATTACGGGTTACGACAGAAATGGACTATTAAACGAAGTACTTCAAGTTGTGAATGCAATTAAAGTACAATTAGTAAAAGTTTCAGGTAAAGCTGATATAGATAAAAATGCTGTTATTAACATTAGCGTAATGGTTAAAAATGTGAATGACGTATATAGAATTGTTGATCGAATTAAGCAATTAGGCGATATCTATACAGTAAGTCGTGTATGGAATTAAGAGGTGAATTTTTTTGAAAGTTGTTCTACAAAAAGTAAGCCAAGCTAAGGTGACATCTGAAAATGCTCAAAATGAAATTAAACAAGGATTCTTATTATTAGTCGGTGTTGGACAAGAATCTACTTATACAGATGCAGATGTTATCGCTAAGAAAATAGCAAAGACAAGAATTTTTGAAGATCAAGACGGTAAAATGAATTTAGATATACACCAAGTCGGTGGTGAAATCTTGTCGATATCACAATTTACAATATATGCTTCAGTGAAAAAAGGTAATAGACCTGGATTTACAAATGCTAAAAGTCCAGATGAAGCATTAAAGATATATGAATATTTTAATGAACAGTTAGCTTCTTATAACATTAACGTGAAAACAGGAGAGTTTGGCGCACATATGGATGTGTCATTAATCAATGATGGACCAATTACGATTATATTCGAAAGTAAGGATGGTAACATTCAATGAACCGAATTAATTTATGGTTTAAAAAGAGGAGAATAAAGCCTGTTCCTGTCATCAGTGTTGCCATTTTACTGATTGTTTTGTTAATCATTATTATTTATTTATTGATTCCTAAAGAGGACGAGCCTAAAACATTATCTATGAAAGAAGATGGTGAGTTAAGAACTGGACCTGCCGCTTATTATCCAATTATCTTTGATGTAAAAAAGGGAGATAATTTTTATATAACAGATAGAGAAGGTAAATGGTTCGAAGTTAAAAATGATCAAAATGAAAAAGGCTGGATTGCTGGTTGGCATACAAATCTTGATATTAAAGAAGATGTTAATCCAGTACTAAAACCATTAAAAGGAAAAGTGATTATTTTAGATCCTGGTCATGGTGGAAGTGACCAAGGTGCATCGAGTTCAATACATAAAGATGTAACTGAAAAAGTCATTACATTAAAAACTGCAAAAGAACTTAAAGAAATGCTTGAAGCTGAAGGTGCTAAAGTAAAAATGACGAGAACAAAAGATGAATATGTTAAATTAAAAGATCGACAAGGTGATGGAGATGTCTTTATTAGTATCCATAATGATGCATTAGATTCATCAGCACCACATGGTTTAACAGTTTATTACCACCATGATTCTCAAAAAGAATTTGCAGATACGTTACAAACATCAATTAATCAAAAATCCATACTATCTGATAGAGGCGTAAGAAACGAAAACTTCCAAGTGATTCGTCAAACTAAAATGCCTGCCGTATTGCTAGAGTTAGGTTATATTAGTAATCCTACAGATGAAGAATTAATAGTTGATAGAAAATATAGACACATTGTAGAAACAGGTATTGTTGACGGTTTGAAATTTTACTTTTCAAATTAGATATTGACTACTACAGATTATGGGTTTAATATTAATATAAATTATGAAATAGATTATACACCGTTTATTCTTGAATAGTATGCCGATATAGTAGGAGACAGAGAGTATAACATTTGCTGAAAGTTATATGAATACTGTGTATACTTTTGAACACAAGAAGAGGGAATCTTACGAAAATAAGATCGGTTAACATCCGTTATAATGTTGTTAAGTGAGTATTTAATGAATCATTAAATACTAATTAGGGTGGCAACACGGATAATTCGTCCCTTGTATGTATATGCATACAAGGGACTTTTTATATTTTAAAGGAGGAAATATTATGATTAATATACCACGTGGTACACAAGATTTATTACCAAAAGATACTTATAAATGGCAATACATTGAGAACAAATTACATGAGTTAATGAAAATATATAATTATAAAGAAATTAGAACACCAATATTTGAAAGTACTGAACTTTTTAGTAGAGGTGTAGGTGATTCAACAGATGTTGTACAAAAAGAAATGTACACATTTAAAGATAAAGGTGATAGAAGCATTACATTAAGACCTGAAGGCACTGCAGGTGTTGTTAGAAGTTACATCGAAAACAAAATGCAAGGTGAACCGAATCAACCTGTTAAGCTTTATTACAATGGTCCAATGTTCCGATATGAAAGAAAACAAAAAGGGCGTTATCGTCAATTTGTTCAATTCGGTGTAGAAGCGATAGGATCAGAAAATCCTGCAATTGATGTTGAAATTATTTCAATGCTCGTACACATTTACAAATCTTTCGGATTAAAAGACTTAAAATTAGTCATCAATAGTATTGGTGATGCAGAATCAAGAGCTGATTACACGAAAGCATTACAAGCGCACTTTGAACCAGTAATTGATACTTTCTGTAGCGATTGTCAAAGTCGATTACACACAAATCCAATGCGTATATTGGATTGTAAAGTAGACCGTGATAAAGAAGCCGTTAAAAATGCGCCTAAAATTACGGAATATTTAAATGATTATTCTAAACAATATTTTGAAGAGGTAAAAAGTTTATTAGACGAACTTGGTATCGAGTATGAAATAGATACGAATTTAGTGCGTGGTTTAGATTATTATACACACACAGCATTCGAAGTAATGAGTAACGCTGAAGGATTCGGCGCTATTACAACTTTATGTGGTGGCGGTAGATATAACGGCTTACTAGAATTACTTGATGGTCCTAAAGAAACAGGTATTGGTTTCGCATTGAGTATTGAACGTTTGTTACTAGCGCTTGAAGCTGAAGGTATTGAAATCGAAGAAGAAGATACAATCGACTTATTTATTGCGACAATGGGTGAAGAAGCGGATAGATTGTCAGTACAATTAATCAATCAATTAAGAATGGCTGGTATTAGTTGTGATAAAGACTATTTACAACGTAAATTAAAAGGTCAAATGAAACAAGCCGATAGATTAAATGCGAGATATACGATTGTATTAGGTGAAAATGAATTAGAAAAACAAGAAGTGGAAGTTAAGAATATGGAAACTGGTGAAAAGACACTTGTTTCGTTATCAGAATTAGAGAATTATTTAAAGGTGGAATCATAATGGAAAAAAGAACAACATATGCTGGTAAAATAACTGAAGAATATATTGGTCAAACCGTTACTTTAAATGGTTGGGTACAAAAAAGACGTGACTTAGGTGGTTTAATATTTGTTGATTTACGTGACCGCGAAGGCATTGTACAAATCGTTTTTAACCCAGACTTCTCTCAAGAAGCTTTAAGTGTTGCTGAGAAAATCCGTTCTGAATACGTCATTCAAGTTAAAGGCTTAGTAACTGAAAGAGATGAAAAATCAATTAATGACAAAATCAAGACTGGTAAAGTCGAAGTACAAGTTTCTGAAATTACAATTTTAAATGAATCTGAAACACCACCATTTTCTATTACAGATATGAATGATATTGACGAAAATGTACGTTTAAAATATCGTTATATCGACTTAAGAAGAGAAAGTTTAACTCAAACATTCAAAATGAGACATCAAATTACACGTGCAGTAAGAAATTACTTAGATGAAGGTGAGTTTTACGAAGTAGAAACACCTGTATTAACTAAATCAACGCCAGAAGGTGCAAGAGACTATTTAGTACCATCTCGTGTACATGATGGAGAATTCTATGCTTTACCTCAATCTCCACAAATATTTAAACAATTATTAATGATTGGTGGATTTGATAAATACTATCAAATCGTTAAATGTTTTAGAGACGAAGATTTAAGAGCTGATAGACAACCTGAATTTACGCAAATCGATATCGAGATGAGCTTTGTCGATCAAGAAGACGTTATCAAAATGAATGAAGGTCTTATGAAACGTATCATGAAAGATGTAAAAGGTATTGATATTACAACACCATTTCCACGTATGACATACGCTGAAGCAATGGAAAGATACGGAATTGATAAGCCAGATACAAGATTTGGTATGGAACTGATTAACTTATCAGAACTTGCTTCAAAAATGGACTTTAAAGTGTTTAAATCTGCAGTTGAAAATGGTGGAGAAGTTAAAGCAATCGTCGTTGAAGAAGGTGCAGCTGACTACTCTAGAAAAGATATCGACCAATTACAATCATTTGCAAGTATTTATGGTGCTAAAGGTTTAGCGTGGGTTAAAGTAACAGACGAAGGCTTAAACGGTCCAATTAGCAAATTCTTTGATGAAGACATTACTGCTGAGTTATTAAATCAAACTGAAGCTAAAGCTGGAGACTTAGTATTATTTGTAGCAGACAAAAAAGATGTCGTAGCAGCAAGTTTAGCGCAGTTAAGAAATAAACTTGGTAAAGATCGTGGTTTAATTGACCCAAATAAATATAATTTCTTATGGGTAACTGATTGGCCCTTATTTGAATACGATGAAGAATCAGAACGTTACGTTGCAGCACACCATCCATTTACTGCACCTAAAAAAGAGCATGAAGCAATGCTTGAAACGGATCCAACAAATGTTGAAGCGAATGCATATGATATCGTTTTAAATGGTTTCGAATTAGGTGGAGGATCTATTAGAATTCATAAATCAGAACTACAAGAAAAAATGTTTAAAGCGCTTGGCTTCACTGAAGAGCAAGCACAAGAACAATTTGGATTCTTAATTGAAGCGTTCAAATATGGTGCCCCACCACATGGCGGAATTGCTTTAGGTTTAGATAGATTAGTTATGTTATTGTCAGGAAGAACAAACTTAAGAGATACAATTGCATTCCCTAAAACAGCAAGTGCCTCTTGTCTATTAACAGATGCGCCAAGTGAAGTATCTAACAGTCAGTTACATGAATTACATTTGCAACTTGATTTAGATGAAAAATAATTAAAAGTATAAATACTTGTTATTTAGAAGAATTATGATAAAATAAATTTATAAGGTAGTCATCTGAAGTGTTCGTAATAAGCTTTTTATATTTTGACCTAACACTTTTGATCAAGGGAGCCTAATTGGTTTTCTTAATAGCGCATACGCCTCGAAAGGAGGACATGCAAAATAAGAAACAGGGCACCCACCTGTATATAGCAGGCCAAAATGATCTAGCACTAAATATTACGGCACAATTGGATTCTATCGGTACGCAAGACTTTATGTCTTGCGTATTTTTGTGTAAAGGAGTAAATAATGATGAAGCATCAATTTTCAAGAAATGAATTAGCGATTGGTAAAGAAGGCTTAGATTTATTAAAAAGTAAAACTGTAGTTGTCCTTGGCGTAGGTGGTGTAGGTTCATTTGCTGCTGAAGCACTAGCGAGAACTAATATTGGTCATATCATATTAATAGATAAAGATGATGTAGATATCACAAATGTAAATAGACAATTACATGCATTAACAACAACAATAGGTCAATCTAAAGTGGATTTAATGGAAGAGCGTATTAAATTAATTAATCCTGATTGTAAAGTCACTTCATTGCATATGTTCTATACTGAAGAAACTTACGAAGCTTTATTTAATGAATACGACATTGATTATTTTGTAGATGCTAGTGATACAATCATGTATAAAGTTCATCTTATGAAAGAATGTTTGGAAAGAGGTATTAACGTTATCTCTAGTATGGGTGCTGCAAACAAAACAGACCCTACTAAATTTGAAATAGCTGATATTTCTAAAACACATACAGATCCTATGGCGAAAATTATACGTCTGAAATTACGAAAAATGGGCATTCATAAAGGTATTAATGTAGTATTTAGTGATGAAAGTCCTATTATGATAAGAGAAGATGTAAAAGAAGTTGTAGGCGATAAAAACGCTAAAGTTAGAAAGGCACAAATGCCACCTTCATCAAATGCTTTTGTACCAAGTGTTGTTGGTTTAATTTGTGCGAGTTATGTTGTTAATGATATTTTGAAAGATATCCCAGTAAAAAGAATCAAAGATAAATAAAGAGCAGCTTTGATAATAAAAATGAGACTGGATACGTCCAGTCTCATTTTTTTATGTTGCGATATATTTCTGCTAATTTTTGTTCAGATTTAGATGTGAGTTTAGGTTGATAATATTGTTTGCCTTTTAAAGTATCAGGTAAATATTGTTGTTCAACATATCCATTTTCATAGTTATGTGGGTATTTATAACCAATTGCATTTCCTAAATCTTTTGCACCTTGATAGTGTCCATCTTTCAAATGTTTCGGAACTAACCCAGCTTTACCTTTTCTGATGTCTGATAGAGCTTCATCAATAGATACAATAGCTGAATTAGATTTAGGTGATAAGCATAGCTCGATGACCGCTTGGCTTAATGGTATACGTGCTTCTGGAAAGCCGAGGCGTTCACTCGCTTCAATAGCTGATAATGTTCTAGCTGCAGCACCCGGAGAAGCTAAACCGATATCTTCGTAGCTAATCACAAGAAGGCGTCTTGCAATAGTAGGTAAATCTCCCGCTTCAATTAATCTAGCTAAATAATGAAGTGCTGCATCGACATCACTACCTCTAATAGATTTTTGAAATGCACTCATAACATCATAGTGTTGATCGCCATCTTTATCGTGTTGGAAAGCATTCTTTTGAATACAAACTTTTGCATCTTCAATTGTGACGTGACGTTTATCATCTTGAACATCAGCACTGAGTACAGCGAGTTCTAGCGCATTTAATGCACTTCTCACATCACCGTAACTTGCTTTTGCGAAATATTCTAAAGCGTCTTTGTCTACGATAGGGGCATATGAGGCTAAGCCATTTTCTTCATCTTCAATCGCTCTTTTTAAAGCAATGATGATATCATCTTCATTAAGAGGGTAAAGTTCAAAGATTTGCGTTCTGCTTCGTATAGCTGGATTGATAGCATGGTATGGGTTTGACGTCGTTGCGCCAATAAGAACAATTTTGCCTGATTCTAAATGAGGTAATAAGAAATCTTGTTTTGCTTTATCTAAGCGATGAATTTCGTCTAGTAAAAGTATAACTTGTCCAGACATTTTGGCTTCTTCAACGACAAGTTGCATATCTTTTTTAGTGTTAGTGACAGCATTAAGTTGTCTAAATTTATATTGAGTACTCCCGGCAATGGCTTGGGCGATACTCGTTTTTCCAATTCCCGGAGGTCCATAAAAAATCATAGAAGTTAACTTTTTAGTGTTAACCATTCTTCTAATAATGGCTTTCGGACCAACTAAGTGTTCTTGGCTTATAACATCATCTATCGTTTGAGGACGCATTCTATAAGCTAATGGTTCGTTTTTCATTTGGAATCAACCTTTCTAATTACTCAAAGTGTACAAAAAATGATAAAATGAATTAATAATATTTTTTTTAGAAAATAAGAGGTGTAGTACATGAAAATTTCTACTAAAGGACGATACGGCTTAACACTTATGATATCGTTGACTAAGCGTTATGGTCAAGGATGTACATCTTTAAAGTCAATCGCTGAAGAAAACAATTTAAGTGATTTATATTTAGAACAATTAGTAGGACCACTACGTAATGCTGGTCTTATTAAAAGTGTAAGAGGTGCCAAAGGGGGCTATCAATTACAAAAAGCACCATCAGAAATTACAGCTGGTGATGTGATTAGATTGTTAGAAGGGCCAATTACACCTGTTGAAGGTATAGAAGACGAGCCACCTGCACAACAACAATTATGGATTCGTATTAGAGACGCGGTAAAAGAAGTTCTAGATAATACAACACTAGAATACTTAGCAAATTATACAAATGAAGATGAACTAGAAGGCTATATGTTCTATATCTAGTTCACAAATTAAATAAGAAAGCAATTTTCAAGACGAATATTGAAGATTGCTTTCTTATTTTTTATTTCTTAACTGTATGGAGTTCATGCCTAACTGCACAAAATATTTCTTTATTTTAACAGTTAAGCATGAATATGTGTTAAGTAGTGTAATATTCTCCTTCGAGGTTATTTTCATATTAAGATAGTTGTACACTACAACAAAGGGGAGAGTATATGAAAAATTTAAAACGATACATATTAAGTGTAGTAGCAGTTTTATTATTAAGTTTCATTGCATTACCGTTTTGAAGTTAACGCAAAGACAGATGGTCCGTCATCAAGAGTTATATTACCGAAAAATGATCGTACACAAATTACGAATACAACATCTGCACATTATCAATCGATTGCATTCGCTGATATCGGAGGTACATCAATTGCGTCAGGTGTAGTTGTCGGTAAAAATACCGTTCTTACAAATAAACACGTTGTAGATGCAACTAATGGTGATGCTTCTGTATTAAAATTCTCACCATCAGCAAATGGCAATGGTAATTTTCCAGTAGGAACATTTACAGCAACTGATTACAAAGTAGCACCAGGCGGTGAAGATTTAGTAGTCGTTACAGTCGGTAAAAATAGTAAAGGTCAATCTATTGGTGACGCTGTTCAATCAGCGACAATAGCAGATACATCTTCAGTTAAAAAAGATGATAACATCACAGTAACAGGTTATCCAGGAGATAAACCTATTGCCACATTATGGGAAAGTAAAGGTAATGTGTTATCTGCTTCAGGTAGTAACATATCTTACGACTTAAGTACTTATGGTGGTAATTCAGGTTCACCAATCTTTAATGCAAATAACCAAGTTATTGGTTTACATTATGGTGGCGTACCAAATAGCCATAACAGTGGCGTATTATTTAACAGCAACGTTCAACAATTTATACAAAGTAATTTAAAATAAAAAAACGATCATAAAGTGATGATTCATCACTTTATGATCATTTTTTTTATGCTTCCCCGTATACATCATCTACAATTTTCTTGAATGATTCATATGATTGATATTGTTTATCTAAATCATAAATATAGCTCACCGCCATAATTTCATCTACATTGTATTTGTTTTGGAAATCTATTAATTGTTGTTTTACAGTTTCTTCACTACCTATGAAAGAAGTGTTTGTTTTAGATTGCGCCATATATTTTTCTTGTGGTGACCAAATGTTTTCAAGTTGATCAGTAGGAGGTTGTAATGGCATGCGCGCATTTCTTACAATGCTTAAGAACATTAAGTGCATTGTTGAAGATAAATATGTCGCTTCTTCATCTGTTTCACCAACAATAACATTTAAACAAACGGTCATGTAAGGCTCATCTAAATACTCTGATGGCTCAAATAAGTCTCTATATATTTCGATTGCTTGAGCCATTTGATCTGGTGCAAAGTGTGCTGCGAAGACGTATGGTAAACCTAATCGAGCAGCTAAATGTGCAGAGTCCGTTGAAGATCCTAACACATAAATCGGAATGTTTGTATTTACACCTGGATATGGTCTTACATATGATTGTTGTTCTTCAGGACCAAAATATTGTAGTAATTGTTTAATATCGTCACCAAATGTATATACACCTTTATGTGAATCTCTTCTTAGTGCAGAAGCGGTCATCATATCTGTACCTGGTGCACGTCCTAAGCCAAGATTTAATCGATTAGGAAACATTGTAGCCATTGTTCCAAATTGCTCAGCAACAATAAGAGGTGCATGGCTAGGTAACATGATACCACCAGAACCTACTTGTATAGACTCTGTATGTTCAAGTGTATGTTGAATGAGTAAAGCAGTTGCAGAACTTACTAAATTTGGTGCATTATGATGTTCTGCAATCCAGTAACGTTCATAGCCTAATTTTTCTACATTTTGAGCAAGTGATACCATATTCTTAATGGCATCTTGTTCCGTTTCACCTTTTCTAAGTGGAACTAGATTTAATGCAGAAACTGGGAAATTTGATTTCATTTTGTGACGCTCCTTACATAATTATATATTGGAAGTATATCAACTGTATTTATGTTGTACTATTTAATTGCTCAACAACATTTGACTAATATGTAACTAAAAGTTATAATTAATGCAAAATTACAGAGAGGTGGCATCAACAATAGGCATGGATATCCAATAATTTTTTGCGCTAATAGTAAATAACGTAAAAAAACCATTGTGTTACGCAATGATGATTGGATAAGTATGTCTATAATATGATGTTGCCGTTACAAACTGAGAATAGTGTAATGGTGCGTCTTCGTGTGTAATACATGGGTAGAGGAGGCTACATTATGCTATTTTTATTTGAAGAAAAGGCATTAGAAGTTGAACATAAAGTATTAATACCCAAGTTGACTTTTTCAATAGAGGACCATGAACATTTAGCGATTGTTGGTGTTAATGGTGTTGGAAAGTCTACATTATTAAAAGTCATTCATCAAGATCAAACAGTTGATTCAGCGATGATGCAACAGGATTTAACACCTTATTATGATTGGACTGTTATGGATTATATAATTGAATCTTATCCTGAAATCGCAAAGATTAGATTGCAACTTAATCATACAGATATGATTAATAAATATATTGAATTAGATGGATACCTTATAGAAGGTGAAATCATAACAGAAGCAAAAAAGCTCGGTATAAAAGAGGAACAACTAGAACAGAAAATTGTTACTTTAAGTGGTGGAGAACAGACAAAAGTATCATTTTTAAAAGTGAAAATGTCTAAGGCATCATTATTATTAATAGATGAACCAACAAATCATATGGATTTAGAAATGAAGGAATGGTTGAGGATAGCTTTTAAGCAAGAACAACGTGCTATATTATTTGTCTCTCATGACCGAACATTCTTAAATGAAACACCAGATGCTATATTAGAATTGAGTCGTGATGGGGCTAAAAAATATATCGGTAAATACGATAAATACAAACAACAAAAAGATATAGAGCATGAAACTTTAAAGCTATAGTATGAAAAGCAACAAAAAGAACAAGCGGCTATTGAAGAAACGATTAAAAAATATAAAGCATGGTATCAAAAAGCAGTACAAAGTGCTTCTGTAAGAAACCCATATCAACAAAAACAATTAAGTAAGTTAGCGAAACGGTTTAAATCAAAAGAACAACAATTAAATCGTAAACTTAATCAAGAGCACATCGCTAATCCACGTAAAAAAGAGAAAGCTTTCTCAATACAACATCATGATTTTAAATCACATTATTTAGTTCAATTTAATCATGTTTCGTTTGCTTATGATAATCGAAAAATATTCGAAGATGTATCATTCTATATTAAGCGATATCAAAATGTGATTATAGAAGGCAGAAATGGTACAGGTAAATCAACTTTAATCAAATTGATACTCGGTGAACTCGATCCGACTAAAGGTGATATAACTGTTCATCCTGAATTAGAAATTGGATATTTCTCTCAAGATTTTGAGAATTTAAATATGCACCATACTTTTTTAGATGAAATATTAGAAATTCCTGAAATGAAAGAAGCTGATGCAAGAACCATATTAGCAAGTTTTTATTTTGATAAAGATAGAATAAATGATGTTGTTGAAACGCTGTCGATGGGTGAAAAATGTAGGTTACAATTTGTGAAATTATATTTTTCAAATCCTCATATTATGATTTTAGATGAGCCAACAAACTATTTTGATATTGGCATGCAAGAAAAAATCATTCAATTAATACAATCATTTCAAGGTACGGTCCTTATTGTATCTCATGATGATTATTTTAAATCACAAATTAAAGATCAAACTTGGACGATAAAAAATTATCAAATGACGCATGAAAATGTTCAAGTTAAAGCTCCTATTAATACAGAATCTATGAAACATCAATTAAAAGAATTAGAACAATATACAGATGAAAGAAATCGTGAAACAGAGTTCTAGTCTTTTCATAAAAATGGTGCTAGACTAGAATAGGTACATTGAAAACTAAGAAAGGACGTTCAACATGAAAGTATATGCAGATTATGCAGCAACTACTCCAGTTAAGCCCGTTGTAACTGAAAAAATAACAGAAATATTATCTGAACACTTTGGTAACCCGTCATCTATTCATTCGATAGGGAGAGACGGCAGAAAGTATTTAGATCAATCAAGACGAGAGATTGCTACATTATTAGGTGCAAAGCCTCAAGAAGTTATTTTTACAAGTGGGGCAACAGAGTCTAATAATACAGCAATAAAAGGTATAGCACGAAAACGAAAACATATAGGTCAACATATTATAACGAGTAGAATAGAGCATCATTCTGTACTGCATGTCTTTGAAGAACTTGAACGTGAAGGTTTCGATGTTTCGTATATAGATGTAAATTCAGAAGGTATTGTCGATATTGATGCTTTGAGACAAGCAATCCGACCTGATACGACATTAGTATCAATTATGTTAGTGAATAATGAAGTCGGTACAGTTCAACCTATGTATGATATTGCAGAAGTCATAGAGAATACGGATATCGTATTTCATGTTGATGCTGTTCAAGCTATCGGTCATATGCCAATTGAATTCGATGAAATGCCAGTTGATATGTTAAGCATAACTGCGCATAAATTTGGCGGTCCAAAAGGAATAGGTGCATTGTTGGTTAAACAAGGTGTTCAGTTCGAAACGTTTATACAAGGTGGCGAACAAGAAGTAAAGCGAAGAGCGGGTACAGAGAATGTTCCATATATATGTGGTATGGCAACAGCGCTGAAAGACGCTTATGAACATATGAATGAAAGTAATATCCATTTAATGAACTTAAAAGAAAAGCTCATTGTAGGTTTACAACAACGTGTAATTCCGTTTGAACTCAATGGTAGTATGACAGATACAACTGGTCATATCACAAATTTATATTTCCCATTTATTGAAGTTGAAACGATGTTAACGTTACTAGATATGGCAAATATATATGTTTCAAGTGGATCTGCATGCACAGCCGGTTCAACATTACCATCTCACGTTCTAGAAGCGATGTTCGGTGAAGATAATAGAGTAAAACAATCAGTAAGATTTAGTTTCAGTTCAATAACGACTGAAGAAGAAATTAATTATATCGTAAGTACGATAATGAAAATATATCAACAATTTAAGGAGGAAGAAAATGAATAATCAATCAACCCGCGTTGTCGTTGGGATGAGCGGGGGCGTAGATAGCTCGGTAACTGCACATATACTAAAAGAACAAGGTTATGATGTAGTTGGTATTTTTATGAAAAATTGGGATGATACAGACGAAAATGGTGTATGTACAGCTACTGAAGACTATAATGATGTCATCGAAGTGTGTAACCAATTAGATATACCTTATTATGCAGTTAACTTTGAACAAGAATATTGGGACAAAGTATTTACGTATTTCTTAGACGAATATAAAAAAGGTAGAACGCCTAACCCAGATGTAATGTGTAATAAAGAAATTAAATTTAAAGCATTTTTAAATCATGCGCTTAAACTTGGTGCGGACTATGTTGCTACAGGTCATTACGCACGTGTTAATCGTGATGGTGATAAAGTAGAAATGTTACGTGGAGTAGATAATAACAAAGATCAAACTTATTTCTTAAATCAACTTACAAAAGATCAATTATCTAAAGTGATGTTCCCAATTGGTGAATTAGAAAAAAGTGAAGTAAGAAGAATTGCTGAAGAACAAAACTTAGCAACTGCTAAAAAGAAAGACTCTACTGGTATCTGTTTTATCGGTGAGAAAAACTTTAAAACATTCTTATCTCAATATTTACCTGCACAAAACGGTAAAATGCAAACATTAGACGGTGTTGACATGGGTCAACATAGTGGCTTAATGTATTACACTATTGGCCAAAGACATGGTCTTGGTATAGGTGGAGACGGAGATCCTTGGTTTGTAGTCGGTAAAAATCTTAAAGAAAACATTCTATATGTTGAACAAGGTTTCCATCATGAAGCATTATATAGTGACTATTTAATCGCTTCTGATATATCATTTGTGAATGAGCTTGATTTTTCACAACCGGTGAAATGTTCAGCAAAATTCAGATATAGACAAAAAGATACACAAGTAACTGTAGAAAAAATTTCTGACAATCAAATTAAAGTGATATTTGACGAACCAGTGCGTGCAATTACACCTGGTCAAGCTGTCGTATTATATGACGGTGATGTTTGTTTAGGTGGCGCAACAATCGATGAAGTTTATAAAACAGAAAAGCAATTAGATTATATGGTATAAAATATATAGACTGAGATAAATTTATGTCTCAGTCTATTTTTATTTTTGTTATAATAGCAAGTAATGATATTTAAAGGAGTCACAACATGCATAGTGAAGAACAAATTGTAAAATTAATTCAAAATAAAAAATTCGACGAAGCATTGTCGCATTTATTTGAAAACATAGAAGAAGATTCAAAAGAAGTAACCAATTATATCAATGCAGGGACAATATTAGCAGAAGCAAATGATATTGAAAGAGCTGAAAAATTCTTTCAAAAAGCCATTACTGTAAACGAAAGTCACGGTGGTGCTTATTATAGTCTTGCAAATTTATACTACAACCAACAGCGCTTTGAAGAAGCAATCAAATTATATCAACATGCGATTAAAAGAGGGCTTAATGATGCAGATACTAATTTTATGTTAGGAATGAGTTTCAATGAATTGGGTGCGCATACTGAAGCTATGCCGTATGTAATGAGAGCTCATGAGCTAAATGAAGATGATGTAGAAATTGGATTCCAATATGGATTAACATTATGCCAATTAGAAATGTTCGATGAGGCCATTGTGCAACTAGAGAAAGTATTAGAAAAAGATTCTGAACATGTTGATGCATTATACAATTTAGGTTTGGCTAAATATATGAAAAACGAAAACGCTGAAGAAGCACTTGTTTATTTTAGAAAAGCAGTCGACATTCAACCAAATCATTTATTAAGTGGTCACGCTATTAACATGTTTGAACAATTATTAGAAGAGGAGGACTAACATTGGAAAACTTATCTTTATTTGATCTTTCACATGTAAAAGGTGAAGTTATTAGAATTCTTTTTCAAAACAGTGATAACTATTATACCGTTATTAAAGTCGATGTGATGGATTCAAATGAAGATTTTGATCAAGAAGTCACAATTGTTGGTTACTTACCTCAAATAGTTGAAGGAGAAACGTACCTTTTTAAAGGTAAAGTGACAAACCATCCGAAATACGGTAAACAACTACAAGCCGAAACATTTGAAAAAGAATTACCACAAACAAAACAAGGTGTTATCCATTACTTATCAAGTGATTTATTTAAAGGTATTGGTAAAAAAACAGCAGAAACAATAGTGGACAAACTAGGTGAAGATGCACTTCAGAAAATTATAGATGACCCCGATGTCCTTAAAGAAATACCTAAACTCAACAAGCAAAAAAGAGATACAATTGCAGAATCAATACGTGAGAATCAAGCTATTGAACGTATTATGATTAAACTTAATGAACTTGGTTTCGGACCTAAACTTGCGATGGCGATTTATCAATTTTATAAAGAAGAAACACTTAATATAATTAAACAATCTCCTTATCGTTTAGTGATGGATATAAATGGTATAGGTTTTCAAAGAGCTGACCAAATAGCTGATCAAGTTGGGATTTCTAAAGATCATCATGATCGACTTGTAGCGGGTGTCAGTTACTTTTTAGACCAACAATCATTACAGAATGGTCATACATTTTTACCTGTTGATATTTTGGTCAACGGGGCATATGAATTGTTAAATCATAATCAACCTGAAGTTGTAAATAAAGATCAGATTAATGGTGTCATTATAGAAATGAGTGAAGAAAATAAACTTATTATCGAAAATGATAATTGTTTTTTACCTTCACTTTATTATTCAGAAGCGAAAAGTGTGCAAATCATTCATAGGCTTTATCAACATCAAGATGAGCTTAAAGAAATTGAGAAAAGTGATCTTCAATTACACATTGGCCAAATTGAAGATATGAATGATGTTTCATATGCAGATGGACAAAAATTAGCGTTAGAAACAGCTATTAATCACAAAATGATGCTATTAACAGGTGGACCTGGAACAGGTAAGACGACCGTTATTCGAGGTATTTGTGAGTTGTATTCTGAAATACATGGTGTAAGTTTGAATTATGATGATTATCAAGAAGGAACAGACTTTCCAATTGTGTTAGCAGCACCGACTGGTCGTGCAGCAAAGCGTTTAAGTGAATCAACTCGACTAGAAGCAATGACGATTCATAGATTAATTGGATGGAGTAAAGATACACAACCGGATGATGTGTTAGATAATGATATTCATGCCCATTTAATCATTCTAGATGAAATGTCTATGGTAGATGCATGGTTAATGTATCAATTTTTAAGAGCAGTCCCTGATTATGCCCAAATCATATTTGTAGGTGATGAAGATCAATTACCATCAGTTGGACCAGGTCAGATTTTTAAAGATTTGATTGATTCTAAAGTTATACCGAGAGTGAACTTAACAGAAGTTTATAGACAACAAGAAGGATCATCCATCATAGACTTGGCGCATAAAATAAAAAATGGATTGCCTGTTTCTATTAATGAAAAACATCACGATCGCTCATTTATTCCGTGCAGTAGTAATCAAATTGCGACAGTTGTAGAAAAGGTCGTTCAAGGTGCTGTTAATAAAGGATATAATATGCAAGATATTCAAGTGCTAGCCCCTATATATCGTGGACCAGCTGGTATTAATAAATTAAATGAATTATTGCAAGATATATTAAATCCGAAAGATGAAGATACAAGATTCCTTCAATATGGTGATATTGAATATCGTGAAAATGATAAAGTACTACAACTTATTAATCGGCCAGATGATAATGTGTTTAATGGTGATATTGGTGTAGTGACGGGTGTTTATAAAGCAGAAGAAAATGCACTCGGTAAAGATGTCGTCATTGTGGATTATGAAGGGAATGACATTACATACACTAAACAAGATTTATCAGAAATTACACATGCTTATTGTTGTTCAATTCATAAATCCCAAGGGTCGGAATTCCCGATAGTCATTATGCCTATCGTCAGACAATACTTTAGAATGTTACAAAAAAATATTCTATATACCGGACTTACACGTGCGAAACAGTCGCTTGTTGTGTGTGGTGAAGAGCAAGCCTTTAATCAAGGTATTCAAACGCTAGGTCATGAGAGAATGACTTCGTTTGATACGAAATTAAAAATGTATTTCGATACTGATGTTGAAGAAGATACGGTGTCTGAAACAGAATCTATTCAAACGAAACATATTATTTTAACTGAAGATAATATGTTTGAAATAGATCCGATGATTAATATGAATGATAAAACACCATATGATTTTATGAAATAATTGACATCTAAAAATCGAGTGATTATAATCAAATAGAATACAAAAAAGAAACCGAGTAAATAATTGATTGTTTAAGAGACATGTTGGTTGGTGAGAAACATGACAATGATTATTGAACGCTACTTCTTTTATAAAAGTTTAATAAACTTAAAGTGATGACTTTTAGTCATAACTAGGGTGGTACCGCGATACGTTCGTCCCTTTTTTAGGGGATGGACGTTTTTTTATTTTAATTGAGGAGTGAAGACAATGAAAAAATTAAAAGCTAGTGAAATCAGACAAATGTATATTGACTTTTTTGTTGAAAAAGGACATATGGTTGAACCATCTGCACCTTTAGTGCCAATTGATGACGATACATTATTATGGATAAACTCAGGTGTTGCGACTTTAAAAAAATATTTTGATGGTCGAGAAATCCCTAAAAATCCTAAAATTGTAAATGCTCAAAAAGCAATTAGAACAAATGATATTGAAAATGTTGGTTTTACTGCAAGACACCATACATTCTTTGAAATGTTAGGAAACTTTTCAATTGGTGATTACTTTAAACGTGAAGCAATTGAATATGCTTGGGAATTTTTAACGAGTGATAAATGGATGGCAATGGATCCAGAAAAATTATATGTAACGATTCATCCAGAAGATACAGAAGCATATGATTTATGGCATGATTTAATTGGACTTGAAGAAAGTAGAATTATTAGAATCGAAGGTAACTTCTGGGACATCGGTGAAGGACCTTCTGGACCTAATACTGAAATATTCTACGACAGAGGCGACACATACGGGAAAGAAGATCCAGCTGAAGAAATGTATCCAGGTGGAGAAAATGAACGTTATTTAGAAGTGTGGAATTTAGTGTTTAGTGAATTTAACCATAATGCTGACCATACTTATACGCCACTTCCAAATCAAAATATTGATACAGGTATGGGTCTTGAGCGTATGACATCTATTTCTCAAGATGTACCAACGAACTATGATACAGACTTATTTATCCCAATTATTGAACAAGTTGAAGCGGTTAGTGGATTAAAATACTTAGAGAATAAAGAACAAGATATCGCATTTAAAGTTATTTCAGACCATATTAGAACAATCAGTTTTGCGATTGGTGACGGTGCGTTACCTGCTAATGAAGGTAGAGGATACGTATTAAGAAGATTGCTAAGAAGAGCTGTTCGTTTTAGCCAATCACTTAATATTAACGAGCCATTCTTATATAAATTAGTTGATATTGTAGCAGATATTATGGAACCTTATTACCCAAATGTTAAAGCGCAAAGTGACTTCATTAAAAAAGTTGTAAAATCTGAAGAAGAACGTTTCTATGAAACACTTGAAGAAGGTTTAGCAATTTTAAACACAATGATGGCATCAGCTAAGCAACAAGGTAATGTATTATCAGGATCAGATGCATTTAAATTATATGATACGTATGGTTTCCCAATCGAGTTAACGGAAGAAATCACTGCGCAAGAAGGCATTTCAATAGACAATGAAGGTTTTGAAAATGAGATGCATCAACAACGTGAAAGAGCAAGAGCTGCACGTCAAAAGACACAATCAATGCAAGTTCAAAATGAAGTACTTGGTAACATCAACACACCAAGTAAATTCGTTGGATATGACGTAACAGAAACACAAACAGAAATTACAGATATTATATTTAATGGTGAATTAGTTGATGAAGTAGAAAGTGGAGAAAACATTCAATTTATTTTAAGAGAAACACCGTTTTATGCAGTATCAGGTGGTCAAGTAGCGGATAAAGGTATTATTCGTCACGATCAATTTGAAATTGAAGTGACAGAAGTTATAAAGGCACCTAATGGCCAAAATCTACATGCTGGACATGTAACATTTGGACAAGTTCATGTTGGTGAAACTGTAGAAGCAATTGTTAATAAAGATGATCGTAAATCAATCATCAAAAACCACTCAGCAACTCACTTATTACATGCAGCTTTAAAAGAAGTTTTAGGTACGCATGTTAATCAAGCAGGTTCATTAGTTGAAAATGATAGATTACGATTTGACTTCTCACACTTTGGCCAAGTTACACAAGAAGAATTAGAAACGATCGAAAAAATTGTTAACGAAAAAATTTGGCAAAACATTCCTGTAGTAATCGAAGAAATGCCAATAGAACAAGCTAAAGAAAAAGGCGCAATGGCATTATTCGGAGAAAAATATGGTGATGTTGTAAGAGTTGTTAAAATGTCATCATACTCAATTGAGTTATGTGGTGGTATACACGTACGTAACATAAGTGAAATTGGTATCTTCAAAATTGTTTCAGAATCAGGTACAGGTGCAGGTGTTCGAAGAATCGAAGCTGTAACAGGTAGAAAAGCATATGAAACATTAAAAGAAACAGAAACAATCCTTAAAGATGTTATGCAACATGTCAAAATTAAAGACCAAGCAAGAACAATTGAAAAAATCGAACAAATTCAACAACATAATAAAGACTTAGAAAAAGAAGTTCAACAAAAGAACAAAACAATTACTGAATTAAAATCAGGCAATATTGAAGACAGTGTTGAAGAAATTAATGGCATTAAAGTGCTTTCGCAATTAGTTGAAGCTGAAAATCCAAAAGTATTAAGATCAATCATGGATGATTATAAATCTAAAATGCAAGACACAGTTCTATTATTAGCAAGTGTCAATGGAGATAAAGTTTCACTTGTTTCTTCAGTACCAAAAGATTTAACGGATAAAGTTAAAGCTGGTGACATTATTAGAGAAGCTGCTCAAATTACAAACGGTAAAGGTGGCGGTCGCCCTGATATGGCTCAAGGTGGCGGAACAGATCCTTCTAAAGTAACAGAAGCATTACAGTTTGTTAAAGACTACATTAAAACGCTATAATTTTACGTGTAATTAGAATATGATATAATTAATATTAAGTTAATGGAGTTAGGGAGTGTAAATAAAGATGAATAATTTTGATAAAACTATGAAATTTAACTATGATGATTTTCCAAAAGAAAATGTCAAAACAGTACTACAAAATGTTTATCGAACTTTAGAAGAAAGAGGCTATAATCCAGTAAATCAAATAGTCGGTTATTTACTTTCTGGCGATCCAGCTTATATACCTAGACACAACGAAGCAAGAAATCAAATAAGACGTTTAGATAGAGATGATATTATGGAAGAGCTTGTATCACACTATTTAAAGCAAGAAAATGAATTCAATGCTTAAAAACAGGATAATAGGTTTAGACGTCGGTAGTAAAACAATAGGTGTAGCTGTAAGTGATGCGATGGGTTGGACAGCTCAAGGTATAGATACACTCCGCATTAACGAAGAAAACGAAGATTTTGGAATTGACCAACTTATAAAAATCATTGATGAATATGATGTTGATACTGTCATTATAGGATTGCCCAAAAATATGACCAATTCTATTGGTCCTCGCGGAGAGGCATCCATTCAATTCAAAGATTTACTTCAACAAGAAAGACCAGAATTAAAAATGGTAATGTGGGATGAAAGACTAAGCACAGTTGGTGCTGAACGCATATTATTAGAAGCAGATGTTTCTCGAAAGAAAAGAAAAAAAGTAATAGACAAAATGGCAGCTGTATTTATATTACAGGGTTACCTAGATTCTATTAAATAATTGATGAGGAGAATGAATAATGACTGAACATAATCACGAAGGACATTTAGAAATTAACAATGAGGAAGAATTATTAACATTAATAGACGAAAATAATAATGAAGTCTTATACCGTAAAGTATTAGAATTCTATCACCCAGAATTCAAAAAAGAATACATCATCTTAGCTGAAGAAGGTACAGCAGATGATGAAGAAATTGAATTAATCCCAATGATCAATGAAGCAAACGACGACGGTGAAGGTGGTAAATTATTACCAGTTGAAACTGACGAAGAGTGGGATATGATTGAAGAAATCGTTAATACTGAAATGGACGATGTTTAAAATTTAATATGTAATAGTACACTTTACCCCTAATGTGATATAATCATTAGGGGTATTTATTTTACTTAAGGAGTTACATATGGAAAAAAATAGTATATATAAAGATGCGAGATTATTATCCAAGTATATTAGTTTAACAATCATAAGCATCCTCTTTTTATTACTTATATTAATTACTTTAATAGGCTTGATCGTAGTAGGGATAAATGTGAAACCTGTTAACGCTGATAGCAATGAGCAAGTTATTGTAAATGTTAATCCAAACACAAATACTGAAATGTTAAGCCAAGAGTTATCCGATAAAAAAATAATTAGAAATGCTACTATTTTTAAATATTATTTGAAACTCAATAATATTTCTAGTTTTCAAGCTGGGGAATATAAGTTTTCTCCTTCAATGTCACCTAGAGAAATTGCGAAAAGTTTAGAAACTGGAAAAGTGTATTTAAAAACAGCGATCCAATATGATGTAAAAGAAGGTTCGAATATAGAATTAATTGCAGGCATTTTAGAAGAAAATACTTCTATTAGTCGCGAAAGCTTTTTGAAGAAAATGAGAGATCAAGATTTTGTGAAAAAATATCAAAAGAAATATCCCGATATGTTGACAGACGAAGTATTAAATAAAAACTTAAGATACCCATTAGAAGGCTATTTAGCACCAAGTACGTATCAGTTTTCAAAAAAAGATGTGACGATTGATGACGTTACAAATGAAATGTTGAATGAAACATACCATACAACTTATAAAATATATAAAGAAAATGGCGGTTTTAAATACACGAGTAACTATGAAGAAAAGAAGGTTACTTTCCATGAGTATTTAACGTTATCTTCAATTGTAGAATCAGAAATGAAAAACGTTACAGATAAATCGAGATATATTTCATTACTTTTAAACAGAATTGAAAACAATCCACAAATTGCTTTGAATTCAGATGCGACAGTAAGATATGCAAATAAAAAAGAAACAACAGAAGCACTATCAGATAAAGATTATAAAAATGATTCAAAATATAACACATACGCACATAAAGGATTACCTATAGGGCCAATATGTAACATATCTGATGAAACAGCTAGAACAACAGTTAACCCTCCAGAAACAGATTATTTTTACTACACAACAACCAAAAAGGGTAAAGTATTATTTGCAGAGAACTTAAAAGAACAAGAAAAGAATAGAGATAAATAATATAAACAAGAACGCTTTTAAATTTTAAAAGCGTTCTTGTTTGCATATATACTTACTTTTTATTCGAAAATATGGTAAAATATCTAATGTTTATGAAATCATATTGTAGATATGACTGATACATACTAACTAGTCAGGAGACTAGTTGGGTTTTTTATTATATTCGAGTGTAAGGAAGTAATGACATGGAAAAAGATATAGAATATATCGAACAATTGTTGTTTCAAAATTCATCAAATATCGATGAATTAAGGCATTATGCTGAACAATATAATGTTCCAATAATGGATAAAATCTCCACAGAGTTTGTTAAACAAATAATTAGAATTAAAGATGTGAAAAGTATTCTAGAGATTGGAACGGCAATTGGATATAGCGCGATGCATTTTGCTTCATGTGATCCGGATATTAATGTTTGGACGATTGAAAGAAAAGAAGAAATGTATGAACAAGCTATTTCAAATATTAAAGACTTTGGTTATGAAAGCCAAATAAATGTTATCTTTTCTGATGCATTAGAAGCTTTTGACTTATTACCTACCGACCAGACATTTGATATGATTTTTATCGATGCTGCTAAAGCACAATCACAAAAGTTTTTTGAGCTTTATGAACCACTGCTTAAAGATGACGGTATCATAATTACAGACAATATTTTATACCATGGTTTTGTCAGTAATATAGAAATTGTAAGAAACAGAAACGTTAAACAAATGGTTAAAAAAGTTCAAAAATATAATCATTGGTTAATGAATCATGATAAATATAAAACAACATTGATTAATATTGGTGATGGAATGTCCATTTCTAAAAAGGAGAAGTTGTAATGACAGAATTACTAGTGACACCTAAGTCCGTTAAACATATTGAAGAATTAATTAAATTAGGTGCTGATGCATTTGTCATTGGTGAAGAAAAATTTGGATTAAGACTTGCTGGTGAATTTAAAGAACCAGAACTTCGTGAAGCCATTAAGCTTATCCATGAGCATGGTAAAAAAGCATACGTAGCGGTAAATGGTATTTTTCATAATGAACACATTGATGATTTGGAATCTTATATTGATCTGTTACATGAATTAAAGGCAGATAGAATCATCTTTGGCGATCCAGCAGTTGTTATGGCAATGAAAAATCGTGAGAATCCTATTCCTTTAAATTGGAATGCTGAAACAATTGTGACAAATCATTTTCAATGTAATTATTGGGGGGATAGAGGTTCAGCTAGAGCAGTGTTGGCTCGTGAGTTAAGTATTGAAGAAGTACTAGAAATTAAAGAAAAAAGTAATGTCGAAATAGAAGTTCAAGTACACGGCATGACTTGTATGTTCCAGTCTAAAAGAAAAGTACTAGGTAATTACTTTATGTATCAAGATAAAGTCATGAAAATTGAAAATCGTAAAGAAAATAAAGACATGCTTTTATACGATGAAGAAAGAAGTAATAAATATCCAATTTATGAAGATTATAATGGTACACACATTATGAGTCCGAATGATATTTGCTTAATCGAAGACTTAGAGGATTTATTAGAAGCACAAATTGATGCGTTTAAGATTGACGGCGTACTTCAAACAGAAGAATATATTAATATCGCGACTGAGCAATATAGACAAGCGATTGACTTATATAACGAAGATCCAGAGTTATATGAAGATGAAAAATTTATGTTAGTAGAACCTATTGAAGAAGTTCAAAAAGATCATCGTCCAATGGATCAAGGATTTATGTTCAAACAAACAGTTTATTAAGTTATATTAAAGGAATGATATATATGAAAGTTCTAGAACCTATTGGCGCAAGTCGTCAAACAAAGATAAAAAAACCAGAACTTCTAGCGCCTGCAGGAAATTTAGAAAAACTCAAAATTGCTGTTCATTATGGTGCGGATGCAGTGTTCCTAGGTGGACAAGAATATGGTTTAAGGTCAAATGCTGATAACTTTACGATGGAAGAAATTAAAGAAGGCGTTCAGTTTGCAGCAAAATATGGCGCAAAAATTTATGTCACAACAAATATTTTTGCACATGATGAAAATATTCCAGGGCTAGAAGAATATTTAAAAAAACTAAATGAAACGGGTGCACACGGAATTATAGTTGCCGATCCACTTATTATAGAAACGTGTAAACGTGTTGCACCTAATTTAGAAATCCATTTAAGTACACAACAGTCTTTATCAAATTACCGTGCAGTTCAATATTGGAAAGAAGAAGGGCTTGAAAGAGTCGTTTTAGCTCGTGAAACGAGTGCTGAAGAAATGCGCGAAATGAAAGAAAAAGTTGATATCGAAATTGAAACATTTATACATGGTGCAATGTGTATTGCTTATTCTGGTAGGTGTACATTAAGTAATCATATGACAGCAAGAGACTCAAATAGAGGTGGTTGTTGTCAAAGTTGTAGATGGGATTATGATTTAATTTCAGTAGAAGAAGATGGAGAATTAGAACCATATTTCGATGGTAATGAGATCACACCTTTTGCAATGAGTCCAAAAGACTTGAAATTAATCGAATCAATACCTAAAATGATGGACATCGGTATAGATTCTCTAAAAATTGAAGGTCGAATGAAATCTATTCATTATATTGCAACCGTTGTATCTGTATATCGTAAAGTAATTGATCGCTATGCTGAGGATCCAGAAAACTTTAAAATCGATCCTAGATGGTTGATTGAAATAGATAAATGTGCGAATAGAGACACTGCACCAGCGTTCTTCGAAGGTGTTCCACATTACGAAGAACAAATGTTTGGACACGAATCAAATAAAAAAACACCTTTTGATTTTTGTGGATTAGTGTTAGACTATGACGAAGTATCACAAATAGCTACCATCCAACAAAGAAATTATTTCAAGCCAGGACAAGAAATTGAATTTTTTGGACCTGAGATTGAAAACTTCACTCAAGTCATTGATAAGATATATGATGAAAATGGTGAAGAGCTCGACGCAGCCAGACATCCACTTCAAGTCATTCAAATAAAAGTGGATCGTCAGATTTATCCAAATAACATGATGAGAAAGGGAATCGTTTGATGGGAAAGACTACAATTATAGGTATTGCAGGGGGTTCTGGTTCAGGTAAGACTTCTGTAACATCCGAAATTATGAAAAATTTAGATGGATATAGTGTTGCATTAATAGAACAAGATTACTATTATAAAGATCAATCACATATGTCTTTTGAAGATAGATTGAAGACGAACTATGATCATCCATTCGCTTTCGATAATGAAAGATTAAAACAAGATTTAACTAGAATTAAAGATGGACATGCAATTGAAGTGCCTACGTATGATTATTCAAATCACACGAGAAGCGATAAGACGATTAGATTCGAACCTAAAGATGTTATTATACTTGAAGGTATATTCGCGCTTGAAAATGAAGATTTACGTAATTTAATGGATGTTAAGATATATGTTGATACTGATGCTGACTTAAGAATTTTACGTCGTTTAACGAGAGACATTAAAGAAAGAGGACGTACGATGGAATCAGTAATTGATCAATACTTATCAGTTGTAAGACCGATGCATATCCAATTTATTGAACCAACGAAGAAATATGCGGATATCATCATCCCTGAAGGTGGTAGTAATAAGGTAGCTATTGATATTATGACTACGAAAATTCAATCGTTAGTTAAAAATATTTAAATAATTATAAAGTAAAGGAAGATGGAAGAATGGAAACACAAAAAGAATTTCCTATGACACAGGAAGGTTTTAACAAATTAGAAAAAGAACTTGAAGAATTAAAAACAGTTAAGCGACCAGAAGTCGTTGAAAAAATAAAAGTAGCACGTAGTTTTGGTGACTTATCTGAGAACTCTGAATATGATGCAGCTAAAGATGAGCAAGGTTTCATTGAACAAGAAATTCAAAAAATTGAAAACATGATTCGTCATGCTCAAATTATTGAAGATAATGGTTCAAAAAATGACGTGCAAATCGGTAGAACTGTAACATTTACTGAAATTCCAGGTAACGAAGAAGAAAGTTACAAAATTGTAGGTTCAGCAGAAGCAGATCCTTTTGAAGGTAAAATTTCTAATGAATCTCCAATTGCTAAAGCTTTAATTGGTAAAAAATTAAACGAAGAAGTAAATGTTCCATTACCAAATTGTAACGAAATGAAAGTTAAAATCGTAAAAATCGATTAATCGTATTATAATTTAGAAGAAAAGCTGTAAAAACGTATGAAATAAATGTTTTTACAGCTTTTTTTTGTGAAATTAAAACCATATGCTATGCGTATGGTACAGTATGGTTTCGCCGTTGTATTAAAAAATGCATCTCTACATGCTAGAATAATATTTGGTCAGCCAACCAAAATTAACAACACGAGGAGATGCATTAAATGTCATCAGACACAAACAGTTTAGCACATACAAAATGGAATTGTAAGTACCACATTGTGTTTGCACCAAAATATCGTAGACAAATTATTTATGGGAAAATTAAAAGAGATATTGGTATTATTTTAAGACAATTGTGTGAAAGAAAAGGTGTAGAAATAATAGAAGCTGAAGCATGTAAAGATCATATTCATATGTTAGTTAGCATTCCACCAAAGTTAAGTGTTTCTCAATTTGTAGGTTATTTAAAAGGTAAGAGCAGCTTAATGATATTTGATAGACATGCCCATTTAAAGTATAGATATGGTAACAGAAAATTTTGGTGTAAAGGATTTTATTTAGATACAGTTGGTAGAAATAAAAAAGTGATAGAAAATTATATAAGAAATCAATTACAAGAGGATATAGTAGCAGAACAGTTAACAATGATAGAGTACATAGATCCTTTTACTGGGGAAGAAACTCGAAAGAAGAAAAAATAAAACAACCCTTTTAAGGGTTGCTGGGAAAGTAGTACATTTGGCTGATCTTCTCAGTGCCCTTTTAGGGCTGGTCAGTAATAGAGGCTTATAGCCGCAGAACAAACCACCCGTTAAGGTAGTGCCCCCCCAAAGTTAGAGTTTCCATTATGCTATTAATTGGCTGGATTGAGTTCGGTATTGTACTGGACTTCGTCCAGCCAATTTTAATTTCAAACGTTCATTGTTATACCAATAGATGTAATCCTCAATTCTTCTTTTTAATGTTTCATAGTTAACAAGTTCTTCTCCATGATACATTTCCTGCTTCATGATGCCAAAGAAATTCTCCATAGAAGCATTATCCGCACACGTCGCTTTACGTGACATACTTTGATAAATCCTTTGTTCCGATAATCTTCTAATCCATGCATTATGCTGATAATGCCAACCTTGATCAGAATGTATCGTCGTACGATATGGTGCTTCATGCTTAATGATTGTAACTGCTTTATCCAATGATTGAAGTACTAAGTCTAATGTTGGTCTTCTGGATATACCATAAGAAATGATTTCCCCATTGTATAAATCCATAATAGGGCTGAGATATAATTTTTGTTCTTCAGCACATTTAAATTCAGTGATATCTGTCACTAATTTTTGAAGTCGAATAGATGTATGGAATCTACGATTCAAGCGATTTTCAGCCACTTTACCAACTGTACCTTTGTATGATTGATAGCGTGATTTACGTGTGAATTTTTGACATTTTAATCCTAGTTCTCGCATAATTCGTTGTACTTTCTTATGGTTAATGAGATAACCTTGATTTCTCAAAGCTAAATATATACGACGATAGCCGTATTTACCGTTGTGTTTTTGAAAAAGTTCAATGATCTTTTTCTTCCAACCTTTATCTAAATCTTCCTTTTGTAATTGTTTGGCATGGTAATGATAGGTTGCTTCTGGTATACCAACCTTTACTAAGATATCTTTTAATTTGAATCCTTCTTCTTTGAGTTCGAATGCCACTGCTGCTTGTGCTTTTCTAGAAAGGCACTCGGATTCTCTCGAAAAGCGTTCAACTTTTTTAAATAAGCATTCTCTAATCGAAGATTTTCATTTTCTAGCTCTAACTCTTTTTCTCGTGATAGGTTTTGATTAGATTTCTTCTGTTTCTTCTTTTTCATGGGAGGTCGTCCTTTCGGCTTTTCGAGTCCTTCCACACCTTCTTTGTCATATATCTTTTTCCATCGCACAATAATAGATGGGGTATTTAGGCCAAATTTAATCGCTGTATCTTGGAAGGAATCGCCTGTTCTTTTCATATAGTTTAATACATTTATTTTGAATGTAACAGAATAAACTGTCTTTTTCTGTTTCTTTTTAATGCCATCTACACCGAATGATTGAAAGGCTTTTACCCATGTTCGTATAATAATTTTATCAGGTATATTATATTTTTTAGCTAATTTTCGATAACCATAATGGCCATCTAGATAATCTCTTACAACTTTCAACTTAAATTCATCACTATATTTTGTCATATTAAAACACCCCCTAAAGTTAGTTTTTTTTTACTCTAACTTTAGGGGTGCAGTACCTAAACGGGTGGTTTTGATTATATATAAATCATGGTATTATGATAAAGTATAATTGTTTTAATAATCTGATTATTAAAAGCGTTAACAAAGGGGTGGTAAAATTGGATATTAAGCAAGTGAGTGAGACGCATTTTATGATTTATGAACAAAATGAAATCAGTCCAGAAATAAGGAATAAAATTTCGACGATTGCTTTACATATTGAATCTTTGCAGCATCCAGCTGTTATAAGTGTGACATCATCATATCGATCAATCATGATTGCATTTGATGCAAAACAATATACATATGAAACAATCCTTAATGAACTAGACTTGCATCATTTAAATCTTAATCAAGAAAATGCATCACGGTCAAAAAAATTGATTACATTACCAGTTGTATATGGTGGTGAATTTGGTCCAGATTTAAATATTGTTGCTGAACATGCACAATTAACTGAAGAAGATGTGATTCAAATACATACGGAAGACAATTATTTGATTTATGCAATTGGATTTTTACCTGGCTTTCCATTTTTAGGGGGATTAAATAAGAAAATACATACACCTAGAAAGGAAACTCCGAGAAGTAAAATCGTCCAAGGATCTGTTGGAATTGCAAATAATCAAACAGGACTTTATCCGAAATCATCACCAGGCGGATGGCAAATTATTGGTCGAACACCAATAGATGTTTTTAACTTAGATCGTGAGCCTATGATTTTATATGAAGCTGGAGACTATATTGCTTTTAAAGCTATTCATCAAGAAGAATTTACGCGAATTGAAGACGAAATTGCAAATGGCACATTTGATTATAGTCAGTTAGTAGGTGATTTGAAATGAAATGTATAAAACTAGGTTTGTTTACGACTGTTCAAGATATAGGTCGATCAAAATTTGAAAAAGATGGATTTTCTGAAGCGGGTGTTATGAATCAATATTTATACAGTATCGCAAATGCTTTAGTGGATAATGACAATGCACCAGTATTAGAAGTGACATTAAATGGACCTACATTGAAATTTGAAGAACCGAATATTGTCGCATCTGTTGCGTATGCTGCAGATATACAGCTTGATGATGCACCGATATCAGTTAATACAGCAATTTATGTAGAAAAAGGGCAAGTGCTCAATATCAAGTCTATTTCATCTGGGGCAAGAGGCTATTTAGCTTTTCATAAATCTTTAAATATTGAACCGATATTAGACAGTGTATCGACACATACTAGAAGTGGTATAGGTGGCATGAATGGAAGAACATTAAACAGAAATGATGTTTTGAAATTCAAAGATAAAACTATAAACCATGACATAATTGGTAATACGTTTAATATTAATCAATTAGAAGATGCAAACATCATTCCAATTATGGAAGGGCTACAATTTGATGAATTTACATCAGAAGCACATGACCAACTTGTTAATCAATCATATACAATATCAGAAATGTCAGATCGTATGGGTTATCGATTAAATGGGGATGAACCACTTGAACATAAGCACAACGCAGACATTATTTCTGAACCGATTGCACCAGGTAGTGTACAAGTTCCTATTAATGGTCAACCGATTATATTGCTTAATGATCGTCAGACGATAGGTGGTTATACAAAGATTGCTACAGTTAGTTTTATAGGTAGAGAAAAGCTCTCTCAATTAAAAGCAAATGACAGTATTACTTTTAAATGGATTTCGTTTGAAGATGCCACGGTTGAATATCAAACATATAATAAACAAATAGAAGCAGATATAGATGATATTAAACTGAAAAAATATAAAGATTTAAGCAATATTCGTCCTAAATCTAAAAAAATAGCAAAACTTATAAAGGGGAATCAGTCATGAATATAGAAAAGATAGAAGAACTTATTAAACTCATGAAACAAAATCAAGTAAATTATATGAAATATAAAGATGAAATGGTCGAAGTTGAGTTAGATTTAAAATCAACTTCAAATAACGTGACTACAACGCCAGTCAATAAAGTTGAAGAAAGCTCGACATCTTCAAATCAAGAAGAACAATTAAATACAATTGAAGCGGAAATTCTTGGAACATTTTATTTACAAGATGAAGAAACTTTACAAAATCCACTTGTCAAAGTTGGGGATGAAGTTAAAAAAGGTCAAGTTGTCGGTTATATCGAATCAATGAAAGTACTCAATGAAGTTATAAGTGAGTATGACGGTATCGTTAATGATATACAAATTAATCATGGGGATCCTGTTGAATACGGACAAACGATTATCACATTGAAATAAGGGGGATTTATATGATTAAGCGTTTACTGATTGCAAACAGAGGCGAGATTGCGGTAAGAATCATTAGAACATGTAGAATGATGAATATCACAACAATCGCAATATATTCCAAAGCAGATAAAGATAGTTTACATGTGCAATTAGCAGATGAAGCCATTTGTATTGGACCAAGTCAATCAAGTGATAGTTATTTAGATATTGAACGCATTTTAGAAGCTTGTAAGATGAGTAAAGCAGATGCGATTCATCCTGGTTATGGATTTTTATCAGAATCCACGACTTTTAGAAAAAGAGTGGATGAAGAAAATATTATCTTTGTTGGTCCTAGTTATAACACGATGGATTTAATGGGAGATAAAATAAAAGCAAGAGAAACGATGTACAACGCGAACGTACCTATTATTCCTGGGTCTATTGGAGAAGTAAAGACAGTTCAAGAAGCAGAAGAAGTTGCTGAAAAAGTAGGCTATCCATTTGTGTTAAAAGCTGCTAGTGGCGGTGGTGGTAAAGGGATTCGAATCGTACAAGAACCTGACCAACTTGAACAATTCTTTAAAGAGGCTCAATCTGAAGGCGAAAAATACTTTGGAGATAAACGTGTGTATATTGAAACATTCATTGATGAAGCTAGACATGTGGAAGTTCAAATACTCGCGAGTAAACATGGAGAAGCGATTCATCTCGGTGAACGTGATTGTTCAATTCAAAGAAAGAACCAAAAGTTAATCGAAGAAGCACCTTGTGCAGCACTCGATCAAGAAACAAGAGATTCACTTCATGCAGATGCTGTTAAAGCTGCTAAAGCTTGTAATTATGAAAGTGCTGGAACAATTGAATTTTTACTGACTGATGACGGCTATTATTTCTTAGAAATGAATACACGTATTCAAGTTGAGCATACAGTCACAGAATTATTAACAGGTGTCGATTTAATAAAGCAACAAATATTAGTAGCTAATGGTGAGAAGTTATCTATTAATCAAGAGGATATCCATTTTGATGGACATGTGATTGAATGTCGTATTAATGCTGAAAATCCAGAAAAACAATTCCGCCCAGCAGCAGGTGTAGTTCAAGCATTACATTTACCTAATGGATTTAATACGAGAGTAGACAGTATGTTATATGATGGTTATCAAATTCCACCTTACTATGATTCATTAGTCGCAAAAATACTTGTTAAAGGTGAAGATAGACTTGAAGCAATTGAAAAAATGAAAGGTACGTTAGAAGAAACGGTCATTGACGGTTTTCCGACAACGTTAGACTTTTTATATCGCGTATTGAGCTATGAACCATATATTAAAAATGATATAACAATTAAGTTTCTACATGAACATAAAATCGTTTAAGGAGAGGGTATTGTGGTACAAGTTGATTTGAATTGTGATTTAGGAGAAAGCTTTGGTAACTATAAACTTGGAAATGATGAAAGTATATTACCTTTAATCACTTCTGCAAATGTGGCTTGTGGTTTTCATGCAGGAGATCAACACGTTATGAATGAAACAGTTAAATTGGCGGTTCAACATGATGTACATATTGGTGCTCATCCAGGATTTCAAGATTTAATTGGATTTGGGCGTAGAAATATAGATGTTACACCGGAAGAAGTTTATGATTTAATCATTTATCAATTAGGTGCATTATCTGGATTTTGTAAAATACACGAAACAAAAATTCACCATGTTAAACCGCATGGCGCGTTGTATCAAATGGGTGCTAAAAATCCAGAAATTGCCGATGCAATTGTTAAAGCAGTGAAAGATTTTGATGATCAATTATTATTTGTTGGTTTATCTAACAGTGAATTAATCGAATCATGTAAACGTCATAATTTAACATATAAGAGTGAAGTATTTGCTGATCGTGCATACGAGGATAATGGCCAATTAGTATCTAGGAAAAAAGAAGGTGCGCTTATTAAAGATACAAACCAAGCTGTCGCACAAGTAATTAAAATGGTTAAAGAATCTAAAGTTATCACGATAAATGGAAATGAAATTCCGATTGAAGCAGATACAATCTGTGTACATGGAGACGGACAACATGCTTTAGATTTTGTTCAAGAAATTATTCGACAGTTTAAAGCTGAAGGCATAGAAATTAGTGCAATGAAATAGGAGGAAAGCGTATGAAGCAAAATAAAGGGTATCAGGAGTTAAATCAACCGTTTGAAATAACAAATAAACATAGAAGAATTCTATGGGGTGCAGTATTCTTAATGGCTACTTCATCTATTGGACCAGCATTCTTGACTCAAACGGCAGTTTTTACTGAGCAATTTCTTGCAAGCTTTGCATTTGCAATACTTGCATCTATTCTGATTGATGTCGGTGCACAAATTAATATTTGGCGTGTTATCACAGTTGTAGGTAAAGGTGGACAAGATATCGCGAATGATGTGTTTAAGGGGTTAGGTACATTTATCGCAATATTAATCGCTATTGGTGGGCTAGCATTTAACATCGGTAACGTTGCAGGGGCTGGACTAGGACTTAATGCGATATTCGGTTTAGATGTAAGAATTGGTGCAGGTATTACAGGCGTATTAGCGATTTTAATATTTGTTGTTAAAAACGCACAAAAAGTCGTAGATATTATTACACAAATTTTAGGTGTACTCATGATTGCCATTGTTGCTTATGTAATGGTATTAACGAAACCACCAGTTGTCGAAGCGGCACAAAAAATGATTGTACCTGATGATATTAGTAAACTCATTGTACCAATCATTACTTTAGTAGGTGGAACTGTTGGTGGTTATATTACATTTGCAGGTGCACATAGATTGTTAGAAGCAGGTATAACTGGAAAAGGCTATATACAATTTGTAAATAGAGCTTCTATTTCAGGTATTTTAACAACGGGTATAATGAGAACATTTTTATTCTTAGCAGTACTTGGTGTTGTTGTTACGGGATTCGCTTTAAATCCAGAAAATCCACCAGCATCTGTATTTGAACATGTATTAGGACCTGTTGGTAAACAAGTATTCGGTGTTGTATTATTTGCAGCAGCATTATCATCAGTAATTGGCTGTGCATACACTAGTACAACATTTATTCAATCATTGCATCCATCTATTAAAAATCATAGAAACTTAGTTATTATTATTTTCATAGTCGTTTCATCTATTATATTCTTAACAATTGGTAAGCCGGTTAAATTATTAATTATTGCTGGTGCATTGAACGGTTTGATTTTACCAGTAACTTTAGGAACAATTTTAATTGCTTCTAAGAAGAAAAGTATCGTTGGTGACTATAAACACCCAACTTGGATGATTGTACTTGGTGTTGTTGCTGTTCTTACAACAATAATAGCAGGGGTATTATCATTACAAGGCTTACAAAGTTTGTGGAATAGTTAAAACTTATTTCAAAGTATACTAATTATGTTAATATGAATATGAATGAATATGATGGAGTGATAAAGCATGATTGGTATTATTGGAGCAATGGAAGAAGAAGTAGAAATATTAAAGTCATCTATTGAAAATAGAGAAACAATCCAAATTGCACATGTTATTTTTTATAAAGGTAATATAGAAGATAAACAAGTTGTATTAGCACAAAGTGGTATTGGTAAAGTAAATGCTGCAATTACAGCAACATTACTTATCAATGAATTTAAACCAGATTTAATCATTAATACAGGGTCAGCAGGTTCTGTTGATAGCGAATTAAATATTGGTGATATCATTATTAGTAATAAAGTTTATTATCATGATGTTAATGCAACAGCATTTGGCTATAAATTGGGACAAGTACCAAGTATGCCAGAATTTTATGAAACTGATAAAGCATTAATTGACTTAGCGAAATCATCAATAGAACAACTTGATTTAAATGGTATTGTGGGTGAAGTTGCTACAGGTGATAGTTTCATAGGCTCAATTGATCAGCGTAAAGTGATTAAATCTAACTTTCCTACTGCGAGTGTAGTAGAGATGGAAGCTGGTGCAATTGCGCAAACTTGTTACCAATGTAATGTGCCTATTATTGTTACGAGAGCTGTTTCAGATTTAGCAGATAAAGAATCTGATGTTACTTTTGAAGAATTTTTAAAAGTAGCTTGCGTCAATTCTAGTAAAATTGTAAAATTATTATTAAATAGAGTGGCATAAGGAGGCAGTTTCATGTTAATATTAATGGCTATCGCTGTCATTGCTACAGCACTTGTTGGTTATGTGATTTATGCGAATACAGAAGTTGAAAAATCTTCTGACCGTGAAATTACAGAATAATATTTAGTGTTGCGAATCGTAAGTGATTTGCAACACTTTTATTTTGTATTCAACTAAAGGAATGTATATATGATTTATGTTAAAATAAAAGATAATATAGAGGTGTAATAATGGGATTATTTACAAAATATTTTTTACCAAATGAATATGTTCAATCAGTATTTAATATCGAACCTGAACATTTAAAATCAAAAAATATAAAAGCAATTATCACAGACTTAGATAATACATTAGTAGGTTGGGATGTTAAAAATCCAACTGATGAAGTGAGAAATTGGTTTGAAAATATGAAAGATAATGGTATAACAGTTACGATTGTTTCTAATAATAATCAAGAACGTGTTGCGTCATTTTCATCAAGTTTAAATATTGATTATATTTTTAAAGCACGTAAACCACGTGGTAAAGCTTTTAGACAAGCAGCTAAATTAATGAACGTCAATAAGTCTGAAGTAGTTGTTATTGGTGATCAAATGTTAACAGATGTGTTTGGTGGAAATAGAAACGGATTATATACAATTATGGTCGTACCTGTGAAAAAGACAGATGGTTTCGTTACGAAATTCAATCGATTAATAGAAAGAAGATTTTTAAATTACTTTAAGAGAAAAGGTTTAATTAACTGGGAGGAATAAATTTGACAGAGTTTGCTAAATGTATTGGTTGTGGTGCAACACTTCAATCTGAAAATCCGAATGAAGCTGGATACGTTCCACAATCAAGTTTGAATAAAGAAGATGTCATTTGTAAAAGATGTTTTAGACTTAAAAATTATAACGAAGTCCAAGATGTTGATTTAACAAGTGAAGATTTTCTAAATATGTTGAAATCTCTTCACAATGAAGATGGTCTAATCGTCAATGTTGTGGATGTATTTGATTTAGAAGGTTCAATGATACATCGCTTAAAAGATATAGTAGGTAAGAAAAAAGTTGTACTTGTTGCGAACAAAATGGATATCTTACCTAAAGCCATTAATAAAAGAAGAGTCGAAATTTGGTTAAGAAATCGTGCGAAAGATTTTGGACTTAATCCTGACGAAGTTGTACTGATTTCTGCATATAAAAATCAAGGAATTGATGATTTACTATCAACTATCGAGAAAGTAAGAGATGGTAAAGATGTTTATGTAGTGGGTACAACAAACGTAGGTAAATCTACATTAATCAATAGATTGATTGAAAAGAGTGTCGGTGAAAAAGAAGTAATTACAACAAGTCATTTTCCTGGTACAACATTAGATATGATTGATATACCATTAGATGATGATTCATATATGTTTGATACACCTGGTATTATTCAAAGTCATCAAATGACGCATTACGTTACTGATAAAGAATTAAAAGTTGTAATGCCTAAAAAAGAAATTAAGCCAAAAGTGTATCAATTAAACGAAGAACAAAGCTTATTTTTAGGTGGATTAGTTAGAGTAGATTATGTAAGTGGCGGTAGACGTTCTTTAACATGTTTTGTATCAAACGACTTAAACATTCATAGAACAAAGTTATCAAACGCTGATGATTTATGGAAACGTCAAATTGGTGAACTGCTTAAACCACCATATGACCCATCAAACTTTAACTTCGACAACTTAAAAACAACTAAGATTACAACCGAATCTGAAAGAAAAGATGTTATGATTTCAGGATTAGGATTTGTAACTGTAGATGCTGGGGCAGAAATACATGTTACGGCACCTAAAGAAGTCGAAGTTACATTAAGAACATCTATTTTATAAGAGGTGAATTAAATGAAGTTTGGAGTTATCGGACATCCTATTAACCATTCGCTTTCACCGATTATGCACGAAGCAAATTTTGACGCATTAGGTAGGGAAGATGAATATGGTGCTTTAGATATTCCACCAGAACAATTTAAACATATTAAAGAAATAATAAATGAAAAAGCTTTAAACGGCTTTAATATTACAATACCTCATAAAGAATCCATCTTACCTTATTTAGATGAAATATCTTCAAATGCTAAGCATATTGGTGCTGTTAACACCGTTCTAATACAAGATAATAAATGGATTGGTTATAATACGGATGGCATTGGTTTTGTTAAAGGTTTAATTGAACATTATGGTAGTATTCAAGATCGTAAAATTTTAGTGCTCGGTGCTGGTGGTGCGAGTAAAGGTATTGTTTCCGAAATGCAGAAGTTCACGAATCATAAAATAACAGTAGCAAATAGAACGATGTCTAGATTTGATAATTGGCAAATTGCTATAAATACAATAAGTCTTACAGATGTTCAATCTATTCTTCATACATTTGATATTATTATTAATACGACACCGGTAGGCATGAATACTCAACATAGTGAATTCATTATTCCTGTGGAGAAAATAAGTAAAAGTAGTTTAGTCTGTGATATTATCTATATTCCTGACAAGACACCGTTACTGCAAGCATGTGAGCAAACAGGTATTGCAATATATAATGGATTAGATATGTTCGTTTATCAAGGCGCAGAAAGTTTTAAAATTTGGACGGGACAAGAAGCCCATATAGAATCAATGAGAAATAAAGTACAAGAGGAACTTAAAAGGAGATCATTATGTTAACAGGTAAACAAAAGAGATATTTAAGAAAAGAAGCGCACCATTTAGATCCAATTTTCCAAATTGGTAAAGGCGGATTAAATGACAATATGATAGAACAAGTGCAAGACGTACTTGAAAAAAGAGAATTGATCAAAATTCATATCTTACAAAACAATATGGATGATCATAAAGAAGTAGCTGAATCAATCGCTGAACAAGCAGGTGCTGAACTCGTACAACTTATCGGTAATATTATTGTCTTATATAAAGAATCTAAAGATAATAAAAGATTAGAACTACCATAATATTATGAAAAAGCTCATGATCTATGGAGGTCAATTTAATCCAATTCATATTGGACATATGTTAGTTGCGAGTGAAGCATATCAATTTGTTCAACCTGATAAATTCATTTTCTTACCAAGTTATCAATCACCACTTAAAGAACATAACGAATCTTATTTAATAGAATCAGAACGTGTAAAAATGTTAGAATTAGCTATTGAAGATTTGCAATTCGGTGAAGTTGATGAGAGAGAGCTTAATAGAAAAGGTACGAGTTACACATTTGATACGATTAAAGAATTTAAACAAGAATTTCCTGATTATCAAATATATTTTGTAATCGGTTCAGATCAATACGAGAAATTGCATAAATGGAGAAACATTGCAGAATTGAAAGAATTATTAACATTTGTCGTTGTTAATAGAGAAGTTGATAAACAAGATGTAAAAGAAGGGATGTTAGCATTGCACATTCCTAGAATTGATGTAAGCTCAACAGACATTCGCAATAGATGTAAAAATCGTCAATCTATAAAGATGCTCGTTACGCCACGAATTGAAAGATATATCAAAAGGGGACGATTGTATGAAAATTAAAAAAGCAGTCAAATTGGTTGAAGAAACATTACCATCAAAAAGATATAATCACTCTATGAGAGTAGCCGAAACAGGTAAGAAAATGGCAGAAATCTTTGATGGTGATATGAAAAAAGTTGAATTAGCAGGTATACTGCATGATTTATGTAAATATGAAGAACTTTCAGCGTTATACCAAAGTGTAACGCAATATGATCTAGGGCAAGATTTATTAAGTTATGGCTCAGAAATACTACATGGACCAGTTGCTGCTGCAAGGCTTAAAGATCAATATGATATAAATGACGAAGATATTTATTATGCTATATATAGTCATACGACTGGTAGAGCACAAATGAATAAGACTGAAAAAATAATTTTTATTGCTGACTATATTGAACCTAAAAGAACAACTCCAGGTGTAGATGAAATTAGAGATATTGTCTTTAAAGAACGCAACTTGGATAAAGCAGTATATGAAATATCAAAACGTACAGTGTTACACTTAATTAATAAGGATAAAACAGTACATTTAAAAACTATAGAATGCTTAAATTATTATAATATGCATTCAGAACAATAAGGGAATGGTTAAATGAATTCAAATGATTTAATGAAACAAACGTTACTAGCATGTGATGATAAACGTGCTGAAGATATTATTGCAATTGATATGAAAGGTATTAGCGATATAGCTGATTATTTTGTTGTATGTCATGGTAACAGTGACAAGCAAGTTCAAGCTATTGCAAGAAATGTTAAAGATGAAGCGGAAATTAATGATGTATTAGTGAAAAGACTAGAAGGCTTTAATGAAGCAAGATGGGTATTAATTGATTTAGGCGATGTTGTTGTACACGTATTCCATAGAGAAGAACGTGATTACTACGATTTAGAAAGATTATATAAAGATGCACCAATTATTACACTAAATGAGGTAGCACAATAATGGCATACAATCGTATGAGTCATTATTATGACCTTCTAACTGAAGATCAACCATATGATAAATGGAAAGACATTGTCGGTCATTATGTTACAGGTAATGATAACGATATTTTGGATATTGGTTGTGGGACAGGACGCTTAACAGAGCAATTATTAGAATATGGTCGCGTAAGTGGTCTTGATTTAAGTGAAGATATGTTAGAAGTAGCTGAAAGTCGTAATCCTAATGTTAATTGGTATTGCCAAGATATGAGAGATCTAGACTTACCGCAAAGTTACAATTTGATTACAATTTTTTGTGACAGCTTGAACTATATAACAGACCCTGAAGAAGTTCTTCAAGTATTTAACTATGTAAATGAATTTTTAAATGATGGTGGGTTGCTTATATTTGATGTGCATTCACTATATAAGATGAATCACCAATTTAATAACCGTAACTATATTGATGAAACTGAACAATTAACATTAGCATGGCAAGCAATTGCAGGTGAAGAACCTAATAGTGTATTTCATCAAATGTCATTTTTCATCGAAAGAGAAGATGGACTTTACGAACGATTCGATGAAGAACATTATCAAGTCACATATGAAATCGACCTTTATAAACAACTTTTAGACTTTGCTGGATTTAAAGTCGAAAATATATTTACTGATTTCAATATTGATCAATTTGATGAAAATGGCGATAGACATTTTATAGTTGCACGTAAGTAATTTTGAACACTTCCTACGTTTAATAATGTAGGAGGTGTTTTTTTGAAATATATTCATAAAATGAAGGATTGGGTAATGGAGAATTACCAACTTGCAATCATCATGATTGTTGTATTATTTTTTATTTGTAATAGCCTTCTCACTGGCAATGATGATCATGAAGCTATCATTCATCAACAAGATACAACAAATGAAGTTAAACAAGAGTCTTCAGATGAGAAGGCCGTTGATAAGACAGATGAATCTAAATCTACTAAAGAAGTTAATAGAAATGTAGTAGTAGATGTGAAAGGAGCTGTTAATTATCCTAATACATATTCAATGTCTTCAAAGGATCGTGTGCATGATGTGTTAAAGAAAGCTCAAACAAAGCATAATGCAGATTTGTCTAAAATCAATCTATCTGAACGACTTAAAGATCAAATGTATATATATGTTCCAATAACTGGCGAACATGTGCCAAGTGTTAATACAAACCAATCTTCTAATGATAAAGTAGAAGTTAATATCAACACAGGAGATAAATCAGAAATTGAAAAGTTACCTGGTATCGGTCCGAGTAAAGCAGATGCCATTTTACAATATAGAGAAACAAATGGAGAATTTAAGACTGTTGATGATTTGAAGAAGGTCAAAGGATTTGGAGATAAAACAGTCGAAAGTTTAAAAGACTTTATCGTTTTAAATTGAATTGCATTTATACTTGTTAAATTTTACAATAAGAATATATGAAAGGTAGGTCGATGTGTAATGGATAGAATTGAATGGAAAGAATACTTTATGGCTCAAAGTCATCTATTATCATTAAGGTCAACATGTGAAAGATTATCTGTTGGTGCAACAATCGTTAAAGATAATAGAGTGATTGCTGGTGGATATAATGGGTCTGTTTCAGGAGAAGAACATTGTATAGATAATGGCTGCCTTGTAGTGGACGGACATTGTATAAGAACTATTCATGCTGAAATGAATGCGATCATGCAATGCGCTAAGTTAGGTGTTTCCTCAGAAGGTGCGACTATTTATGTTACACATTTCCCTTGTCTAAATTGTACGAAATCAATTATACAAGCTGGTATTAAACAAATTTATTATGCTGACGATTATCATAATCATACATATGCAATACAATTGTTAGAACAGTCTGGTGTACACTATGAAAAAATTAATTTCCATCCAGAAGACATTATTAAATATCTAAAGTAAGGACTAATATATAAGATGTGGTTTTATTTTGCACTTTATTTATTGTCTGGTTTAATTTTCTTTGTACATCCTTATGTAAGTATAGTCATGCTCATTATCTTAGTTATAAGTTGCTATATTAAATGGCAATCATTAAAAATTTTGGTGATGAGCTTTATATTTTTTATGATAGGTTACTTAATTTATCCGAATGATCCAATACAATATTACGAATCATTTAACGTTTCAATAAATCATAAAAATTATACTGAAATGATTCAGTTTGGAGATAAAATAACGATTGATGGAGACGGCGTTCAAGCTGAAGGACAAATCCATAATCAAACGTATAAAGCATTTTATACGATTAAAAATGAAAAAGAAAAGCTTAAACTTCAGAAGAAAATGCCTTATTTAAAAAATTGCCGTATTACTTACTCTGTAAATCAAATTTTACCAAATACTAACGCATTAAAATTTCAATACTTTGAGTTTTTGCAAAATCATGATATTAAAGGTGTTATTAAGATAGAACACTTATTTTTAAATACTTGTACGAGTCGGTCATTAACTATTATCGAACGAATTTAATTCATGAAATGAAACAACTTGATATAGATGGTGTTGATGATATTATTGCGCTCACGTTAGGTGATACAAGTTATTTAGGTGAAGAAAGAATAGATCAACTTAAGAAATTAGGTATATATCATTTATATGCTGTAAGTGGATCGCATGTCGCATTGTTAAATATATTTTATTTAAATTATTACTTAGGATGAACATCAAATATCATCATGCCGAGAATATGATATTTATACTGTTACCAATATACGCTGTCTTAACTGGTTTAAGTCCGAGTGTTCTTAGAGCAGTAGGGGTAGTAATGGTTTATATGATTTTGAATAAAGTCATGAAAATAGACGCTTTACAAATACTATCTATCACTTTCATTGTTTATACAATTTATAATCCTCATATTATTTTTGATATTGGTTTCCAATTATCCTATATCGTCTCCACGTTTATCATTTTATGTGTACCACTTATAAAATCTTTCAATACAATCCACAAAATCATTACGATTAATGTCGTATCTCAATTATCTTCATTTGTCATATTACTGATTCACTTTAATGCTTTTCAATGGCTAGGATTTATAACAAACTTTCTTTTTATTCCACTTTTTGAATTAATTATTTTTCCACTTGTGATGTTATTCATGTTGATGTTTGCCACTTTTGGTAAAGTTCCCAATTTATTTGCGACAATAATAGAAATTTGTATGAATCAAACTTTTAAATTAATAGATGTTATGAGTCGTATTCCTATAAATGAGTTAGTCGTAAGAAATCTATCCGAATGAATATATTTAATCATACTTATTATAGTAGTGTTAATGTTATTTATTAAAAAGAAATATATAACATCTTTACTCCTTTTCACAATGTTAGTCATTGCCATCACATATCATTTTAATCATAACGAGGTTGTTTTAAAATTTATTGATATTGGTCAAGGAGATGCAATGGTTGCTTATCATCAGGATGTGAATCAAGTTGTGATGATAGATACTGGTGGTAAAGATAAATTGAAGAAGAAACCATGGCAAACTAGAAGTAAAATATCAAATTATACAGATTCAATTATCGTGCCAGAACTTAAAGAAAAGGGATTTCAAAAAATTGATTATTTAATCATTACACATCCACATGTAGATCATATGGGAGAATTAGCTACTTTGAGTAAAAAATATCAATCAAACATTTAATTATCAACAAGAAGACTTGGGACAGCCATGAATTGAAACATTTGTTAGAAGAGGTTAAAGAAACGAACACACAAATTGTAGATAGCTCAAATTTGAATGAATTAAAGGTTGGAGAATCGACGTATAAATTTTTTAACCAAAATAGTCCGAATTATGAAGATAAGAATGATACATCAATCGTTACTGAAATCACTTCGTTTGGCAGAACGATATTAACAACAGGTGATGCAACAGTAGAGGTAGAGGAAAGTATATTGAGTCAATTTATAGGTGATTATGATATTTTAAAAGTGGCGCATCATGGTAGTTTAACAAGTACAAGTGATAGCTTTTTAATAAAAGCAAAGCCACAAATTTGTGTTATAAGTTCTGGACGTCATAATAGGCATGGGCTACCGAAAGCGGCCATTGTAAATAAACTTAAACAAAACAATTGTAAAGTATTCAATACACAAGATTATGGAATGGTGCAATTTAAGATCAATAAAGACAACATGATGATGACACATGGACTACAAGAATATAATAAAAAAGCTTACAATCGACAGTAGTCGTTTGTAAGCTTATATAAATGGATTTGTTATATTAGTTTGGTAATAAACTGAATACTTGTGCAATAATATAAATTGCAGCTAAGAATACGAAACCAATTATAAATGCAAATCCAGAGTCTTTAACATCATTGTTACGCCCTTGAGTATTTTCACCTTCAAATCTGTTCATATGACTCCCTCCTATACTTACTTTCATTATATGATAATAAACTTAAAAATGCTATACTTAATTAGAACTTTATAAGAGAGGGAGACTTATTTTGGAAGACAATATTGTATTGAATTATGGTGCAGTAAATGCACTTATTGAGAAAAAATCTGACGAAATTATAAATCAATATTTAGGTGGAGAAAGAGACGATTTCAATTATGTTAAATTTGATTTATACGAAACACCTATTTCAAGTGCGATAGAAGAATCATTAACTTTACCATTCCTCTCAGACAAAAAAGTTGTACATGTTAAGAATGCTTACCTTTTTACAGGAGAAAAAGTTAGTACTCAAATCAATCAAAATATCGATCAATTGATTCAATTTATTGAACAGTATGATGGTGATACGTTAGTCGTATTTGATGTGTTTAATGAGAAGTTAGATGAGAGAAAGAAACTCGTCAAAACAGTTAAGAAAAATGCAAGACTCAATAAAATTGACCAAATGACTGAACAAGAAATTAAACAATGGATTAAATCTTATTTGCATGAACAATATAAAGATATTAAAGAAGATGCATTGATAGAATTTCTAGAACTGACAGGTATTCAATTTAATATAATTAAAGCGGAATTGGATAAATTAGTGTTATTTATTGGTGATGAAGCGGTTATTAATAAACAGGACGTTAAAGAAATTGTGAGTCGTTCTCTAGAACAGAATGTATTTTTGTTAACGGAATATATTCAGAAAGGTCAAAAAGAAAAGTCTATTAATTTATTGAAAGACTTAATCAATATGAAAGAAGAGCCGATTAAGCTGTTAGCGTTAATCACAAGTAATTATCGCTTGTATTATCAATGTAAGATTCTAGCTAGTAAACATTATAGTGAACAGCAAATTGCCAAAACGATTGGTGTACATCCATATAGGGTTAAACTGGCACTACGTATTACGAGAAAGCTATCACTCGATCGTTTATTAGCGACCATTGATATTTGTGCTGATACAGATTACCAATTGAAATCTTCATATATGGATAAAGTACTCATATTAGAACTTTTCATTTTAAAAATATAAGATGTGAGGTTGGTATTTCATGCCATAAAAAAGGGCGTGACACAGAATGTTCTGTGTCACGCTCTCACATAATTAGTTAGCTTTTGACATTAAGCTTGATTTAATTCTATCAGCTTTATTTGAATGAATTAGATTGTTTTTAGAAGCTTTATCAACTTTTTTAACAGCTAATGAAACTAATTCAGCTTTGTTTTCAGCATTGTTTTCGATTGCAGTTTTAGCAGCTTTTACAGCTGAACGCATATCATTTTTTTGTGAAATGTTAGCAGCGTCTTTCTTTTCTGTAACAGCAACGCGTTTAATAGCAGATTTAATGTTTGGCATGAGAGTCACCTCCTAAATATGTTGTCCGTGATCAAAGAATTTTTGATTGCAACAAAAAATATTTTATCAAATGTAGGGCATAAGTGCAATGATTATTTACACATTCCTTATAAAGCATAACACTTTATTGATAGTTTGATAATACGTTTGCATTTATTTCATAAAGACGGTATCATATCAAAGATGCGACTTACATTTAATACATGTAAAATTAACGAGAAAGTTGGAGTTCAAATGGACAGAACTAAACGCCTAGAGCGCCAAAATAAAATTAGAAACTTTTCTATCATTGCTCATATTGACCATGGTAAATCTACGTTAGCTGATAGAATTTTGGAAAATACAAAAAGTGTAGAATCACGTGAAATGAAAGAACAATTATTAGATTCCATGGATCTTGAAAGAGAACGTGGTATAACAATCAAACTTAATGCTGTTCGATTAAATTATACTGCTAAAGATGGGGAAACATATATCTTACATTTAATTGATACACCGGGGCATGTCGATTTTACATATGAAGTTTCAAGATCACTCGCAGCATGTGAAGGTGCGATTTTAGTTGTAGATGCTGCACAAGGTATCGAAGCACAAACGTTAGCAAACGTATACTTAGCTTTAGACAACGACTTAGATTTAATACCTGTAGTCAATAAAATCGATTTACCTGCAGCTGAACCTGAGCGTGTTAAACAAGAAATTGAAGACGTAATTGGTTTAGATACAAGTGATGCAGTACTTGCAAGTGCTAAATCTAATATTGGAATTGAAGACATATTAGAGAAAGTTGTAGAAATGGTACCACCTCCAGAAGGTGATCCAGATAACCCATTACAAGCGCTTATTTTTGATTCTTCTTTTGATGCTTATAGAGGTGTAATTTCTTCTATACGTGTTGTTGAAGGTTCAGTTAAAGCTGGAGACAAGATTCAAATGATGTCTACAGGTAAGACATTTGAAGTTACTGAAGTGGGTATTAATACACCGAAACAACTTCCAGTTGATACGTTATCTGTCGGAGATGTAGGTTATATTGTAGCTTCAATTAAAAATGTTGGAGATTCCAACGTTGGTGATACTATCACTTTAGCTGACAGACCTGCTGAGAAGCCGTTAAAAGGATATAAAAAGATGAATCCAATGGTATTCTGTGGATTATATCCAATTGATAATAGTAAATACAATGATTTAAGAGAAGCACTTGAAAAGCTTCAACTTAATGATGCATCTTTAGAATTTGAAGCTGAAACTTCTCAAGCTTTAGGTTTTGGTTTCAGAACAGGATTCTTAGGTTTACTACACATGGAAATTATTCAAGAAAGAATTGAAAGAGAATTTAATATTGAACTGATTGCGACTGCACCGTCAGTTATTTATGAATGTGAATTAACAGATGGCGAAAAATTACAAATTGACAACCCATCACAATTCCCAGACCCACAAAAAATCAACAGAATATATGAACCATATGTTAAAGCAACTATGATGGTTCCAAATGATTATGTTGGTGCTGTAATGGAATTATGTCAGAAAAAACGTGGTAACTTTAAGACGATGGATTATTTAGATGATATTCGTGTCAATATTATTTATGAACTTCCATTATCTGAAGTTGTATTCGATTTCTTTGATCAGTTGAAATCTAATACGAAAGGTTATGCATCGTTTGATTATGAATTAATTGGATATCAAGAAAGTAAACTTGTTAAAATGGATATTTTATTAAATGGTGATAAAGTAGATGCATTAAGCTTTATCGTCCATAAAGAGTTTGCATATGATAGAGGTAAAGCAATAGTAGATAAATTAAAAACATTAATCCCAAGACAACAATTTGAAGTACCAGTTCAAGCAGCAATTGGTAATAAAATAGTAGCTCGAACAAACATTAAATCTATGGGTAAAAATGTTTTAGCAAAATGTTACGGTGGGGATATTAGCCGTAAACGTAAGTTACTTGAAAAACAAAAAGCAGGTAAAGCTAAGATGAAATCAGTAGGTAATGTGGAAATTCCACAAGATGCATTCTTAGCCGTGCTTAAAATGGATGAAGAATAATTTTGAAACAGCTGCATAATATGTAGCTGTTTCTATTTTTAAAGGAGCGTTTATATGGCAAAAAGTGTATATATTCATATACCTTTCTGTGTGAGAATTTGTACTTATTGTGATTTTAATAAGTTCTATATTGCTAATCAGCCGGTAGATGAGTACTTAGATTGTTTGATAAAAGAGATGTCAACGAGAAAAGATAAAGAAGTTGAGACAGTTTTTGTAGGTGGAGGTACACCAACAGCATTATCTGAAGCACAACTTGAAAGATTACTGCAAGCTATTAACGATTTATTTGTGATTACAAAAGAGTATACATTTGAAGCTAATCCAGATGAATTAACAGAAGCAAAAATAAAATTACTCAAACAATATGATGTGAACAGATTATCATTAGGTGTTCAAACATTTGATGATGAATTGTTAAAAGTATTAGGAAGAACTCATCATAGTGACGATATTGAAAAAGCTGTTACATTATCTAGAAAACATAAAATTCCTTCTGTAAGTTTAGATCTTATGTTTCATTTACCTGGTCAAACATTAGAACAATTTGATGATTCACTCAATAAGGCACTATCACTTGATGTAGATCATATTTCAAGTTATGCACTTATACTTGAACCTAAAACGCAATTCTACAATTTATATAGAAAAGGGCGTTTGAAGTTACCTAATGAAGATTTAGGTGAAGAAATGTATCAACATTTGAAAAAGAAATTAGCAGACTCTAACCTTAATCAATATGAAATCTCTAACTTCTCGAAAGAAGGGCATGAATCTGTTCATAATAAAGTATATTGGAAAAATGAAGAATATTATGGTTTCGGTGCAGGTGCTCATGGCTATATTAATGGTATACGCTATAGAAATATTAATCCGGTTAACCAATATATTAAGAAGTTAAAGAATGGTGAAATGCCTGTATTGCATAGTACAGAAGTTTCATTGAAAGAACAAATGGAAGAAGAAATGTTTCTTGGATTAAGAATGACTAAAGGTGTGTCCAAATCAAAATTCAAAAATAAGTTTGACCAATCAATAGAAGATGTATTTGGTCAACATGTGAAAGAACTCATTGAACAAGAATTATTACTAGATGAACAAGACTATTTACGTTTAAGTAATCGCGGACAAATAATCGGAAATGAAGTGTTTGAGAAGTTTTTATTAAGCTAAAAATATGTATTAAAAAAAGATATAAAAATTGAATGCTTTAACGTTGACTTTCTTTGACCAATTTGATAAATTATAATTAGCACTTGGGAAGATAGAGTGCTAATCGAGGTGATGACATGATTACTGAGAGGCAATTACAAATTTTGAATGTAATTGTTGAGGATTATGTTGAGTTAGGACAACCAATTGGTTCTAAGTCGATTATTGAAAGGCATCAATTGCCGATTAGTCCAGCGACAGTTAGAAATGAAATGAAACAATTAGAAGATTTGAACCTTCTTGAGAAGACGCATACGTCATCAGGTCGTATTCCTTCTGAACAAGGAATTAAGTATTATGTTAATCAATTACTTGAGTCTAAATCTCAAAGTAAGAAAAGCTTAAATTGGTTTGAACATTTTCAAGATAAAAATCAATACGATGTAAACGCAATGCTTAAATGGTTAGCATTAGAAATTTCAAATCGATCACATTATACAACTGTAGTACTCGGACCGAATAAATTTTCAAGATTTATATTTGAAATTCATTTTGTGAGAGTCAGCCCAACTCATCTCATGGGCGTCATTGTATTTACAGATGGTTATGTAGAGAAAGTTCATATTCAAATTCATGAATCTTTAAATCAATTACAAATTGAGAAATTTATGAACTACTTAAACCAGTATTTTAAGCAAAATACTTTAACTACAATGATAAAAACGTTAGAATCATTATCGTTGTCATTCATTGATCAAGAATTTATTAATAATTTTAAACAAGCATTATTAACGCAAATTAATGATCATAATGAAGAAATGTTTCTAGGTGGTAAGATGCACCTAATTGACGCGTTAGATGTTACAAATGTATCGATGATTCAATCGATTTTAAAGTATCTTGAATCTGAACGAATCGCTCAATTTTTAAATGAAACATCAAATGATTCGATAAGTGTCAAAATTGGACAGGAAATTAATAAAGATTTACATGGTATTTCGATTATTAGTACCAATTATGAAATTTCTGGTGATATAACTGGTCATTTAGCCGTTATTGGTCCAACTGCAATGTATTATAACAAAGTGGTTCAACTTTTGAATCATTTTTAAATATGGAAAGAAAATGGAGGGCATGTAATGACGGAAGAAAAGCAAAATGAACAATTCGATGAAACAAACGATCAAACTCAATCTGTCGCTACTGAAGAAGTAGAATCGAATGAAACTGAAGAAAATGTTGAAGAGGTTGAGCAAGATAAAGTAGTCGAAATTCCGGAAGCTGAACTCGAACAACTTAAACAAAAAGCAAATGAAGAAGAAGAAAAATACTTACGTTTATATGCTGAGTTTGAAAACTATAAACGTAGAATGAAACAAGAAGCAAGCATTACTAAAGATTATCAAGCACAACGTGTACTTACAGATGTATTACCTGCGCTTGATAATATGGACCGTGCACTTAAACAAGAAGGTGAGTCTGAAGATTTCCTAACTTTCAAAAAAGGTGTAGACATGGTTTATAACGATTTACTTAAATCATTAAAAGATAATGGTTTAGAAGAAATCGAATCTTATAACCAACCATTCGATCCAAATGTACATCAAGCAGTAATGCAAGATAACAATCCTGACTTTGAATCAGGTGTTGTAACTGAAGAGTTACAAAGAGGATATAAATTGAAAAATCGTGTTTTAAGACCAGCAATGGTTAAAGTAAACGAATAATGAAATCGATGATTAATTAATTATAATTGGAGGAATAATTCTTATGAGTAAAGTAATAGGTATAGACTTAGGTACAACAAATTCAGTAGTTTCAGTATTAGAAGGTGGAGAACCTAAAGTAATCCAAAATCCAGAAGGTAACAGAACAACACCATCAGTTGTTGCATTTAAAGATGGTGAAACACAAGTTGGTGAAGTTGCTAAACGTCAAGCAGTAACTAATCCAAATACAATTCAATCAGTTAAACGTCATATGGGTACTGATTATAAAGAAAAAGTTGAAGATAAAGAATATACACCACAAGAAATCTCAGCTATGATTTTACAAAACTTAAAATCAACTGCTGAAAGTTATTTAGGTGAAAAAGTAACTAAAGCTGTTATTACAGTTCCAGCATATTTCAATGACTCAGAACGTCAAGCAACTAAAGATGCTGGTAGAATCGCTGGTTTAGAAGTTGAACGTATTATTAACGAACCAACTGCAGCAGCATTAGCTTACGGTTTAGATAAAACTGAAACAGATCAAAAAGTTTTAGTATTTGACCTTGGTGGTGGTACTTTCGACGTATCTATCCTTGAATTAGGTGACGGTGTATTCGAAGTATTAGCAACTGCAGGTGACAATAAACTTGGTGGTGACGATTTCGATGACGTTATCATTAAATATTTAGTTGAAGAATTCAAAAAAGAAAATGGCATAGATTTATCACAAGATAAAATGGCATTACAACGTCTTAAAGATGCTGCTGAAAAAGCTAAAAAAGACTTATCAGGCGTATCTTCTACTCAAATTTCATTACCATTCATCTCTGGTGGCGCAAATGGTCCATTACACTTAGAAACAACACTTTCAAGAGCTAAATTTGAATCATTAACAAGCGATTTAGTAGAAAGAACAATGGGTCCAACTCGCCAAGCAATGAAAGATGCAGGATTATCTAATTCTGATATCGATGAAGTTATCTTAGTTGGTGGTTCAACTCGTATCCCAGCTGTTCAAGAAGCAATCAAAAAAGAAATCGGTAAAGAACCTAACAAAGGTGTTAACCCAGATGAAGTAGTAGCAATGGGTGCTGCAATTCAAGGTGGCGTAATCACTGGTGATGTTAAAGATGTAGTATTACTTGACGTTACACCATTATCATTAGGTATCGAAACTATGGGTGGCGTATCTACAGTATTAATCGAAAGAAATACAACAATTCCAACATCTAAATCTCAAGTATTCTCTACTGCAGCTGACAACCAACCAGCAGTTGATATTCACGTATTACAAGGTGAACGTCAATTAGCAGCTGATAACAAAACGCTTGGTAGATTCCAATTAACGGATATTCCACCAGCTCCACGTGGTGTGCCACAAATCGAAGTATCATTTGATATTGATAAAAACGGTATCGTTAATGTAACAGCTAAAGATTTAGGTACAAACAAAGAACAAAAAATTACGATTGAATCAAGCTCATCATTATCAGATGAAGAAATCGACCGTATGGTTCAAGATGCAGAGAAAAATGCTGAAGCAGACAAAAAACGTCGTGAAGAAATCGATTTAAGAAATGAAGCAGACCAAATGGTATTTACTGTTGAAAAAACTTTAACTGATCTTGGCGATAACGTTGATGAAAGCGAAAAAGCTAAAGCTGAAGAAGCTAAAGAAGAATTGAAAAAAGCACTTGAAGGTACTGATATAGAAGATATCAGAACTAAAAAAGATGCACTTCAAGAAATCGTACAACAATTATCTGTTAAAATGTATGAACAAGCTGCACAAGCACAACAAGGTGCTGAAGGCGCTGAAGGCCAATCTACTTCAAACGATGATGACGTAGTTGATGCTGAATTTACAGAAGTCAACGAAGACGATAAAAAATAATACTAATCATTAAAAAGTCAAAGTCAATGTGATTGGCTTTGACTTTTTTAATTCATATACGTATTATAAATCAGTGTGTAAAGGAGAGATTACATTGGCAAAAAGAGACTATTATGAAGTACTTGGCGTATCCAAAGATGCTTCTAAAGATGAAATAAAAAAAGCTTATCGTAAATTATCAAAAAAGTACCATCCTGATATCAATCAAGAAGAAGGCGCTGACGCAAAGTTTAAAGAAATTTCAGAAGCATATGAAGTGCTAAGTGATGAAAATAAACGTGCGCAATACGACAGATTCGGTCATAGTGGTCCGCAACAAGGATTCGGTGGATCACAAGGATTTGGAGGACAAGACTTCTCTGGATTCGGTGGCTTTGAAGATATATTCGGTTCATTCTTTGGTGGCGGTGGCGCTAGAAGAGATCCTAACGCTCCAAGACAAGGTGATGATTTACAATATAGCATGACATTAACATTTGAAGAAGCTGTATTTGGTACTGAAAAAGATATTACAGTTCGTAAAGATGTAGAGTGTGATACATGTCATGGTAATGGTGCTAAACCTGGCACTAAGAAAAAAACTTGTACGTACTGTAACGGGCAAGGTCATGTAACAGTTGAACAAAATACTATTCTAGGTAGAATGCAAACACAAAAAGTTTGTCCTGAATGTGAAGGTTCTGGACAAGTATTTGAAGAAAAATGTTCAGATTGTCATGGTAAAGGTACTCAAAATAAAAAAGTTACAATCAAAGTAAAAGTACCTGAAGGTGTAGATAACGACCAACAAATTCGCTTAGCTGGTAAAGGTGGTCCAGGTATAAATGGTGGACCTGCAGGCGATTTATATGTTGTATTCAGAGTGAAACCACACAGTAAATTTAGACGTGATGGAGATAATATCTTCTATGATCTAAATCTATCATTCCCTCAAGCAGCACTTGGTGATGAAATTACTGTTCCTACGTTGACTGGTAATGTATCATTAACCGTTCCAGCAGGTACACAAACTGGTAAACAATTTAGATTGAGAGAAAAAGGTGTACAAAACGTTCACGGTTACGGTAAAGGTGATTACTTCGTAACTGTAAAAGTTGTAACACCAGATAAAATGACTGAAAGACAAGAAGAACTATTACGTGAGTTTGCTGAAATAGGTGGAGAAACAATTACAGAACAACCATCTAGCTTTAAAGACAGAGCCAAAAAGTTTTTTAAAGGAGAATAGCCTGTGAATTGGATTGAGTATTCTATCATGATAAATAGCGAAGCAGAACCAGAAGTTACAGCATTGTTAAATGAATTAGGTGCAAATGGTGTCGTAATTGAAGATTCAGCAGAATTAGAGAAAGAACATACAGATGTATACGGTGAGATTTATGAATTAAATCCCGCAGATTATCCTGACCATGATATTAGGGTTAAATGTTATTTTAATGAATTAGTATTTACGGATCAATTAGAACAAGAAATTCAAGAAACGCTTGCAAATGTAAATGGCATCCAGTCAGAAATTTTATCGTTTGAGAAGACGATTATTAAAGAATCAGATTGGGAAAATGAATGGAAAAATTATTTCCATCCGTTTAAAGCTTCTGAAAGATTTGCGATTGTTCCAAGTTGGGAACAAGAAGGATATCAAAATGACGAAGGTGATCTTTGCATCAAACTAGATCCAGGTATGGCTTTTGGTACAGGTGACCACCCAACAACAAGTATGTGTTTAAGACATATAGAAGAGGTTGTACAGCCTCAACATAAAGTGATTGATGTTGGTACTGGTTCAGGTATTCTGAGCATAGCTTGTCATTTACTAGGGGTAAACGACATAAAAGCGGTGGATTTAGATGATTTAGCAATTAAAGTTGCTAAAGAAAACTTTGAAATCAATGATTATGAAAAAGATATCGTCGCAGATACTGGCAATTTACTTACTGAAGAAACAGAACAATATGACGTGATCATTGCAAATATATTAGCGCATATAATTGATTTAATGATAGAAGATAGTTTTGAAAGATTAAACGATAATGGCTACTTTATTACTTCAGGCATTATTGAAGAAAAATCCGATGAAATAATTGAAAAACTACAAAATACTGGTTATACTATCGAAAAAGTACTACGTGAAGATGGTTGGGTTTCAATACGAGCTAGAAAGTAGGAGAAATGATGCAAAGATATTTCTTACAAGAAAACGCTGAGTTAAATCAGCGTTTTTTTATACATAATACAGATGATATACATCATATTAAAAATGTGATGCGCAAAAGTATCGATCAAGAAATTATATTAACTTTTGAAGATCAAAAGTCGTTAATTTCAAAAATCATTGCTTTTCATGACGATAGCATTGAGTTAGAAACGATAGAAGACATTACAAGACAAACGGAACTACCTGTTGATATAACGATTGCGAGTGGGCTTATTAAAGGCGATAAATATGAATGGTTGCTTCAAAAAGCAACTGAAATGGGTGCGCATCATTTTATTGCTGTTCAATCCGAAAGGTCTATTGTTAAATTAGACGAGAAAAAAATATCTAAAAAATTAGATAGATGGCAAAAAATTGTTAAAGAAGCTAGTGAACAAAGTATGAGACTTACAATACCAAGTATAAAGTATAAGTCGAATTTTAAATCAATTTATGATAATATGAATGAATATGATTATGTAATAATAGCTTATGAAGAAGAAGCTAAAAGTGGGGGAACAAGCAAATTTCATCAAATTGGTTCTAACCTTAAACATGGACAAAAGGTTTTAATGATATTTGGACCAGAAGGTGGATTAACTGAAAATGAAGTTAATCTTTATGATGATGCTATTAAGGTGAGTTTAGGACCTAGAATTTTAAGAGCTGAAACCGCTCCATTGTATGCTTTAGCTGCTTTAAGCTATCAATTAGAATTAATGAGGTGAATAAAATTGGCTACAGTAGCGTTCCATACGTTAGGTTGTAAAGTAAACCATTATGAAACTGAAGCAATTTGGCAATTATTTAAGGAAAATGAATACGAAAGAGTGGATTTTGAAACGAATGCTGACGTCTTTATCATCAATACTTGTACTGTAACAAATACAGGCGACAAGAAGAGTAGACAAGTGATTAGAAGAGCAATACGTAAAAATCCAGATGCAGTTGTTTGTGTAACAGGTTGTTATGCTCAAACATCTCCTGCTGAAATTATGGCAATTCCGGGCGTTGATATTGTTGTAGGTACTCAAGATAGACATAAACTTATTTCTTATATTGAGGACTATAAACAAAGTAGACAACCTATTAATGGTGTCGGTAATATTATGAAAAACAGAAAGTATGAAGAATTAGAAGTTCCATACTTTACTGACAGAACACGTGCATCATTAAAAATTCAAGAAGGCTGTAATAATTTCTGTACTTTCTGTATCATTCCATGGGCAAGAGGGTTAATGAGATCGAGAGATCCTGAACAAGTTGTAAGCCAAGCAACAACACTTGTAAACTCAGGATATAAAGAAATTGTTTTAACAGGTATTCATACAGGTGGATATGGTGAAGATTTAAAAGATTATAACTTAGCGCAATTATTAAGAGATTTAGAACAAGTTGAAAATCTTGAAAGAATTCGTATTTCATCTATAGAGGCGAGTCAACTTACTGATGAAGTTATTGATGTTATCGACAAATCAACTAAAGTTGTAAGACATCTTCATATACCATTACAATCAGGTTCTGATACTGTATTGAAACGTATGAGAAGAAAATATACAATGGCACACTTCTCAGAAAGATTACAAAAATTGCATAAAGCTTTACCGGGTTTAGCTGTTACAAGTGACGTAATTGTTGGATTCCCTGGTGAAACTGAAGAAGAATTCCAAGAAACATATGACTTCATTGTTAAACATCAATTTTCTGAACTACACGTGTTCCCTTATTCTATGAGAACAGGAACACCAGCAGCTAGAATGACAGATCAAATTGATGAAGAAGTGAAAAATGAACGCGTACATCGTTTAATTGAATTATCAAATCAATTAGCTAAAGATTATGCTTCTAAATTTGATCAAACTGTTTTAGAAGTAATACCTGAAGAAAAAGGTTCAACTGATGGTAAACTAGTCGGATATGCAGATAATTACATGAAGATTGAATTTGAAGGCGATGAATCACTAATTGGAGAATTAGTGAAAGTGAAAGTTGTCACACCAGGTTATCCTATCAATAAAGGTAAACTTGTAAAAGTTGTGGATCATGCAACAAATAAAGACGAAAGATTAGTTGCATATTAATATTCATAACAAATGATTATTGACTTAAAAAATGACTTATTTTATAATGTTTAAGTACATAGTAATATATACTATGTAAATGACATATAAAGCTTTGTTGATATTTGGAGGGAGGGAAATACAGATGTCTAAAACAGTAGTTCGTAAAAACGAATCAATCGAAGATGCATTACGTCGCTTCAAACGTACAGTTTCAAAAAGCGGTACGATTCAAGAAGTGCGTAAACGTGAGTTCTATGAAAAACCAAGCGTTAAGCGTAAGAAGAAATCAGAAGCAGCACGTAAACGTAAATTTAAATAATTAATTTTTTATTGAACTCCCTCAATGAATATTAATTAATTATAATGAACAATATTTAACGTTGAACGTCATAAAGAACACATAAACGATATCGTTTATGTGTTCTTTTATTTATTTGAAAAACAATTAAGTTTATAAATTTAGAATATTATGTATATACGTTTTAGTTCACGCCTATTTTATTGTATAATAAATATGAGGGGTGAGATTATTGACATCAGGGTATGAATACATATTTGCTTATTTTCAGAACAACATGAATTTAGGTATTGTTTCAAGTCAAAGTATGTCGTCTATTGGTGAGTTTATTACTTCTCCTTTGGTCACATTGATACTGACTTGTATTATTTTTCTAGGTGCACTATATCAATTATATTCAGAACGTATTAATTTTGCGGGAATTTTAAGCTTTATTTGTACACTTATCTTTTTCATCGGCTACGTTTTAATTGATGAAATAAGTTTGATTTCTGTTTTACTTTTTGGGATCGGTGCATTATTAGTAATAATTGAATTATTTGTTATAGGAGCAGTACTAGGTATCCTTGGTTTTATTGCCATTATTGGTAGTTTTGTATTAGTTGGAGAAAATATCTTAACTATGGGTATGATTATTGCTGTAGCATTAATTCTAACAACGATAGAGTGGGTGATATTAGTGAAAGGATTTAATCGTAAAATACCATTCTTTGATAAAGTCATTCTTAGAGATTCTACAAATAAAGAATCTGGCTATACATCTCATGATGATAGAAGTCATTTGATTGGCAAACTATGTACAACATACACTGCATTGAGACCCTCAGGAATTATACTTGTTGATGACGAAAGAATAGATGCTGTTTCAGATGGAAGTTTTATTCAGAAGGATAAGCAAGTTAAAATTGTACAGGTTGAAGGTACAAGAGTTGTCGTAAGAGAAATTTAATTTAGACAAGGAGAGAAATGCATATGTTATCAGGTTTAATTGCTTTTGTAATTATTGCTGTCATATTAATCGTACTACTTATGATTTTATTCTCATTTGTACCAGTAGGATTATGGATTTCAGCTATTGCAGCAGGCGTAAAAGTAGGTATTGGTACTTTAGTTGGTATGCGTTTAAGACGTGTATCACCTAGACGTGTTATTAACCCATTAATTAAAGCGCACAAAGCTGGTTTAGCATTAACAACGAATCAGTTAGAATCTCATTATCTTGCAGGAGGTAATGTTGATAGAGTAGTTGATGCAATTATTGCGGCGCAAAGAGCAGAAATCAACTTAGTATTCGAAAGAGGGGCAGCGATTGATTTAGCTGGTCGTGACGTTTTAGAAGCAGTTCAAATGTCCGTTAACCCTAAAGTAATTGAAACACCATTTATTTCAGGTGTTGCGATGAATGGTATCGAAGTAAAAGCAAAAGCTAGAATTACAGTTAGAGCAAACATTGATCGATTAGTCGGTGGTGCTGGTGAAGATACAATCATCGCACGTGTTGGTGAAGGTATTGTATCAACAATTGGTTCAAGTCAACATCACACTAAAGTACTTGAGAATCCAGATAGTATTTCACAAACAGTATTAAGTAAAGGTTTAGATTCAGGTACAGCATTTGAAATTCTATCAATTGATATTGCCGATGTAGATATCGGTAAAAACATTGGTGCAGACTTGCAAACTGAACAAGCACTTGCTGATAAAAATATTGCGCAAGCTAAAGCCGAAGAACGTCGTGCAATGGCCGTTGCTACTGAGCAAGAAATGAAAGCAAGAGTACAAGAAATGCGTTCTAAAGTTGTTGAATCAGAAGCAGAAGTACCACTTGCAATGGCAGAAGCACTTAAATCAGGCAATTTAGGTGTTAAAGACTACTATAATTTAAAAAATATAGAAGCTGACACTGGCATGAGAGAAGCAATCAATAAGAGTACAAAGCCACAAGATTCTAATTCACCGAACCAATAAGAGAGGTGATTTAAAATGGAAATAGGCATTATCATCTTTGTTATTTGGGTTATTTTTAGTGTCGTGAGTGGTATAATCGAAGGCACTTCTAAAAATAAAAAGAAAAATAAGCAACCTCAAACAAGACAAAGATCAAATCCAGTAAATAGACAAGCTGAAGATAAGAAAAAATCTGCTGAGCAAGAATTAAAAGAGTTAGTTAATAAGTATGAAACTTATAAACAAAAAGCAGAAACAAGTTCAACTGAACGAATGTCTGGCCATTATAAAAACTTAGCAGATCAACTTGCAAATCATCTTAAACAATATAATATAGATGTTGAAAAAACTGTTGTTCAATCACATAAAGTAGAACAACAACCAGAGCAAACTTCTAAAGAGCATGAGAATGCTTATATCAATCAGAGAAAAGAACAAACTTATAAAAACAGACCTAAAAAACAACAAGAAGCAATCAAACAGCTATTGGCATATAGCCAAGAAGAAAAAAAGTCTTTAATGAATGTACAGCATGAAAGTATAGCTGATGTTGAAAAAGAAGCAGAGCAAATTATCAACAACACGCAACTTTCAGAAAGAACGAGAAGAGCGATGGTTAAACAACTCTATTTAAACAGTAAACATAAGTTTAACGATGAAGCAATCAATGTTGATGAAAACCAAGTCGTAAATGGTATCATTTGGTCAGAAATTTTAAAAAGACCAAATGAATTAAAATAACGAACCTTTAAACAGAACCTAATTAATTTTAGGTTCTGTTTTTTATTCACAAAAATACCATTTAGACTTACAATAAAGGTAGGATTCAAGAGGGCGTGATGAAAATGGTATTTAAGAAAAAGCAGAGTGTATTATCTATTATCATTTCGATTTTATTATTATTCATTGCTTTTATACCGCTTTTTATTAGTAATAAGTATTTAATAGTCATTACTTTTATTCTCGTTTTTCTTATAATTTTAAACATTCTTTTTGAGAGATACACAATAAAAGAGCATTTTTTATCCATAAGAAGAGGATTATTCAAAATTCGTTATAATATCTTTGATATCGATCAAATTAATATGACTAAATCCATAGAAGGTAACAGCATGTTAGAAATTGTTTCAAAAGGTGAATTGGTCGAAAAAGTGAGTCCAATTGAAGAACGTGAGTTTATTATTACATTAATTCGCATTAATCCAAAAATTAAATTAAATAATAGCAATAGATTACATGAATATGAAAAAGTTAGAAACCTCATTATTGCACGTGAAAAACTAAATAATATACAAAATAAAGTGCATAAGATTGCACGTTACAATAAGGTTTGGTACATTTAAAGTGTCAACAATTCAACTTACAAAGGAGATATTTAATGCCTACATTAATTCAAATCGAGAATATGGATCAAGCTCAAGCTCTATTGGGTAATGGGGACGAGCACATAAAGTATATTGAAAATGAACTCGAGGTGGATATATTAACACGTGGACAAGAAATTGCTGTCCGTGGTAAACGTATAGAAAATGTTGAAAAAGCTGAAAAAGTATTATTGAACTTACTAAAAGTAATCGAGAGTGGTGCGAGTATAACGATTAATGATGTCCAAGCAGCGGTTAAAATGGCTGATAAAGGAACAATCGATCAACTGATTAATTTATATGATGAAGAAATCACTAAAGATAGTAATGGTAAAATAATAAGAGCTAAAACAATGGGTCAAAGAGTATATATCAATAATATAAAGAACAATGACTTAGTATTCGGCATAGGTCCAGCAGGTACAGGGAAGACCTTCTTAGCTGTTGTAATGGCTGCAAGGGCATTACGTCTAGGACAAGTGAAACGTATCGTATTAACGCGTCCGGCAGTTGAAGCGGGTGAATCATTAGGTTTCTTACCAGGTGATTTAAAAGAAAAAGTAGACCCTTATTTAAGACCTTTATATGATGGGCTTCATACCGTGTTAGGAACTGAGCAAACTTCACGCTTAATTGAGCGAGGCACGATTGAAATTGCACCTCTTGCTTATATGAGAGGTCGAACATTAGATGATGCGTTTGTAATTCTTGATGAAGCACAAAATACAACACACCCACAGATGAAGATGTTCTTAACAAGGTTAGGTTTCGGTTCAAAAATGGTTGTAACAGGTGACCGTTCACAAATCGATTTACCTAAAGGTGTGAAAAGTGGATTAATTGAAGCTGATCAACGATTAAGTGGTGTAAAAGGGATAGCAATGACTTACTTAGAACAAACAGACGTTGTGAGACACCCATTGGTAGGTAAAATAATAAACGCATACGAAGAGGAGAAATAATATGCTAACAATGGATTTTATAGATGAGCAACAAGTAATTGATGAAGATACAAAAAATCAAATTGAATCATTGCTCACTTTTGCTGCTAAAAAGGAAAATATTACTGAAGAAGCAGAACTTTCAATTTCATTTGTCGATGAAGAAGAGATTCAAGCTATCAATCGTGATTATCGCGATAAAGATAAAGTAACAGATGTTATTTCATTTTCATTAGAAGAAGATGAACCTGAAATAGAAGGCATAGATATGCCTAGAGTGTTAGGTGATATTATCATCTGTCTTGAAGTTGCTAAAGAGCAAGCTGAGTCTTATAATCATAGCTTGAGTAGAGAATTAGGATTTTTAGCATTACATGGATTTTTACATTTACTAGGTTATGATCATATGACTGAAGAAGCTGAAAAAGAAATGTTTTCTCGACAAGATGAAATATTAAATGAATTTGGATTAACACGTGAATAAATTTGTAAATCGCTTTAAATTTCCTTTAGCAGGTTTAGTGACCATTCTCAAAAAAGATAAAAACTTTTTATTACATCTTATATTCGCTGTACTTGTATTGATTGTTAGTTTAATATTAAATCTCAATACATTTGAATGGTTATGGATTTTATTTGCAATATTTAGCGTACTCATTGTTGAGATTCTCAATACTTCCATAGAGTATGTAGTAGATATGTTTACGGACGAATATAACTTACTTGCTAAACATGCTAAAGATACAGCCGCTTTAGCCGTTTTATTAACATCAATAATGGCTGCAATAATCGGGATAATGATATTTTTACCAAAAATAATATAAACATATAGGGGGAAATGGTATGGAATTCAAACAAGAGTGGTATGAAGGCGCAAGAGAAGCACAAAAGAGAGCATATACACCATATTCTAAATTTAACGTTGGTGCATATTTAGTTACAAAAGATGGTAAAGCTTATTATGGTGCTAACATTGAAAATGCAGCTTACCCATCAACAATTTGTGCTGAGAGATCTGCACTCGTTGCAGCAATGTCAGATGGGTATAGACCGGGAGACTTCAAATGTATTACAGTTACAGTAGATGCTGATAAACCATCATCTCCATGTGGCACATGCAGACAAGTGTTAAAAGAGTTATGTGATGATGACATGCCAGTATTTTTAACACATCAAACAAATGAAAGAATTGAAACTACAGTTAATGAATTATTACCTTTAGGTTTCTCAGGAAAGGATCTAGAATAAATGAATGAATTTAAATCAGGGTTTATATCTATTATAGGTAGACCTAATGTTGGTAAATCTACTTTTATGAATAAAGTTATTGGTCATAAAGTAGCGATAATGTCTGATAAAGCACAAACGACTCGAAACAAAGTGCAAGGTGTATTAACAACTGATGATGCTCAAATGATTTTTATTGATACACCAGGTATTCATAAACCTAAACATGCTTTAGGTGACTACATGATGAAAATCGCTAAAAATACTTTGAAAGAAGTAGACTTAATCATGTTTATGGTTAATGTTGATGAAAGTATCGGTAAAGGTGATGAATACATTATCGAATTGTTGAAACAAACGAAGACACCAGTATTTTTAGTGTTAAATAAAATAGATTTAATTCACCCTGATCAACTTTTAGTTGAAATTGAAAAGTATCAAAAAACAATGGATTTTGCAGAAATTATTCCAATTTCAGCATTAGAAGGGTTAAACATTGAGACACTACTAGAACAATTTAAAAAGTACCTTGAAGAAGGCCCAATGTATTATCCTAAAGACCAAATTTCTGACCACCCAGAACAATTTGTTGTAGCTGAGTTGATAAGAGAAAAAGCATTACACCTTACGAATCAAGAAATTCCGCATGCTATCGGTGTGAACGTCGATAAAATGACAAAAGCAGAAGGTGAGAAAGTCCAAGTAGAAGCAACAATTTATGTTGAAAGAGACTCTCAAAAAGGTATTGTCATTGGTAAAGGCGGTAAAATGCTTAAAGAAATAGGTAAACGTGCAAGAAGAGATATTGAAATGCTACTTGGCTCAAAAGTATACTTGGATTTATGGGTTAAAGTACAAAAAGATTGGCGTAATAAACCTAATTTCATTAAACAAATTGGTTATAGAGAAGACGAGTATTAAGTATAATGGAGGCGATGATATAATGCTTTATAAACAAGAAGGATTTGTCATTCGCTCTGTAGATTATGGTGAAAACAATAAAATCATCACAATATTAAATGAACACGGTCATAAAGTTCCATTAATGGCGCGTGGTGCTAAAAAAACAAGTCATCCACTACAAGGTGCTACTCAGCCCTTTGTACATGGCTTGTTTATTTTTTCGAAGTTTAAAGGAATGGGCACATTATCATCAGCTGATATAATTAACAGTCATAGAACGATGCAATCCGATATTTTTAAAAGTGCATATGGTGCATATTGTATAGAAGTTGTAGATAAGGCGTTAGAAGCGGAAGAACATGATGTATTCTTTTATGAATTATTGTTAGGTGTATTCCAAGCAGTAGAAAGAGGCGTTGATGCAGATACGATGAGCATGATTGTCGCGTTGAAATGTATGCCTAAATATGGTTATGAACCAACTTTCAATGCGTGCGTCGTAACAGGAGATATGAATCAACAGCAACTAAATGCCTATAGTTTCAAATATAACGGACCACTTAGCAATCAAGCATTAATACATGATGAACATGCATATCGAATATCTAATAGAGCATTATATTTTATGAATCTCATGTATCAATTGCCGATTAAACATTTAAACAGCTTTAAAATAAACGAACAAGTCAAAAAAGAAATACAAACATTAATCGATAACATGTATGACGAATACGTTGGTGTAGTATTTAGAACCAAAAAATTACTCAACCAACTCGAAAACTTGAAAATGTAAAAGTCTTATGTGAAGTGTTTCGTAATGCCTTCTTAACAACTTAATCATAAAAAAACAGAGCAAAACTTAATTTATAAGTTTTGCTCTGTTTTTTGTTTAGTATTAGAATCTAATTTTTTCAGCTAAGAAGTTTTCAACTTCATCAATTGGCATACGTACTTGTTCCATTGTATCTCTATCACGTACTGTAACTTGGTTGTCTTCTAATGAATCGAAGTCAAATGTGATACAGTATGGTGTACCAATTTCATCTTGTCTACGGTAACGTTTACCGATTGATTGTGACTCATCAAAGTCGATTGCAAATTTTTCACTTAATTTTTCATATACTTTAATAGCATCTGGTGAAAGTTTTTTGCTTAATGGTAAGATTGCTGCTTTATATGGTGCTAAAGCAGGGTGGAAATGCAATACTGTACGTTGATCTTTCTCACCTTCATTTTCTTCTTCGTATGCATCACATAAGAATGCTAATGTTACACGGTCAGCTCCTAATGATGGTTCGATACAGTAAGGGATGAATTTTTCATTTGTTTCTTGATCATGATATTTGAAGTCTTCACCACTAAATTCACTATGTTGTTTTAAGTCGTAATCTGTTCTTGAAGCGATACCCCAAAGTTCTCCCCAACCAAATGGGAATTTGTATTCGATATCTGTTGTTGCATTAGAGTAGTGACTTAATTCATCTTCGTCATGGTCACGTAATTTTGTATTTTCTTCTTTAATACCTAAATCTTTTAACCATTTAGCAGCGAAGTCTTTCCAGTAATTTTGCCATTCAATTTCAGTACCAGGTTTACAGAAGAATTCAAGTTCCATTTGTTCGAATTCTCTTGTTCTGAAGATGAAGTTACCAGGTGTAATTTCGTTTCTGAATGATTTACCAACTTGCGCAATACCGAATGGTAATTTTTTACGCATAGAACGTTGAACGTTTTTATAGTTTACGAAAATACCTTGTGCAGTTTCAGGACGTAAGAAAATTTCGTTAGTTGAAGATTCAGTAACACCTTGGAATGTTTTGAACATTAAGTTGAATTGACGAATGTCTGTCCAGTTTGCTGTGCCACTTTCAGGACAAGTGATACCTTTATCATCAATTAATTGTTTCATTTCATCAAAGCTCATACCGTCAGCGATAAAGTTCTCATCACCTTCAACATTATGCATGTAATCTTCAATTAACTTATCTGCTCTGTAACGAATTTTAGAATCTTTGTTGTCTATCATTGGATCGTTAAAGTTTGATAAGTGACCTGAAGCTTCCCAAGTTCTTGGGTTCATTAAAATAGCTGCATCTAGTCCAACGTTGTATGGAGATTGTTGAACAAACTTTTGCCACCATGCTTTTTTGATGTTATTTTTTAGTTCGACACCAAGTGGACCATAGTCCCAAGTGTTTGCTAAACCACCATAAATTTCACTACCAGGGAATACAAACCCTCTATGTTTTGCTAATGTTACTACCTTATCCATATCTTTTGCCATAAAAATTCACTCCTCAATTAAATTAAAAAAGCCCCAAGACATCATCAAATAATGCCTTGGGACGAGTATATTACCCGCGGTTCCACCCAAATTAGTGTAGCCACTCACTTTTTATAAAATTTTGTAAGCCAAAACTTTAATGTTAAGCTTTCACCATCCTTAACTCGCTTTTATTTCAAAGTTAATTAAAATATAGCACGGTATGGGAGAATTATCAAGTGAAAACAGATATTCAAATTGAGCAATATTTGTGTTACATGTTATAATTAATCTATCTGAATTGTGTTCGAAGGGGTGAGAGCAATCGAATTAAATCAAAGACAAGAACAAATTGTACAAATTGTTAAGAACAATGGACCCATTACAGGTGAAAAAATAGCTGAACGATTAAATTTAACAAGAGCAACTTTAAGACCAGATTTAGCAATTTTAACAATGGCAGGTTATCTCGATGCAAGACCTAGAGTAGGATATTTTTATACAGGGAAATCAAGTACACAATTGTTAAGTGATTCAATTAAAAAAATGACCGTAAAAGAATCGATGGCGATTCCAGTCGTAATAGAAGAAAGTATTTCTGTATATGAAGCAATATGTAAGATGTTTTTAGAAGATGTCGGCACATTATTTGTCATAAATAAAGAAGGCAATTTAATCGGCGTATGTTCAAGAAAAGATTTACTGAGAGCTGCAATAGGTGGTCAAAGTTTAAAAGATACACCGGTTAGTATTAATATGAGCAGAATGCCAAACATAACAGTATGTTTAGAAGATGATTTATTGATTTATGCAGCAAAATTATTAATTGATAAACAAATAGATGCAATACCTGTTGTCAAAAAACTTAAAGGCGACAAAATGAAAGTTAAAGGCAGAATTACAAAAACAACGATCACAAGAGCATTTGTTTCACTTATTGAAGATGAGTAGGAGGAGTTAGTTAAATGGAAGAGATAAGAATAATTATAGCATCCGATTCAGTAGGAGAAACGGCAGAGCTTGTTACGAAAGCATGTACGTCTCAATATAAGACAGAAGGAAATGCTTTAGATATTGTAAGATTACCGTATATAGAGAATGAAAGTAATATTAATGAAGTCGTATCATTAGCATTAGAACAAAAATCAATAGTCGTTTATACATTGGTTAAACCTGAAATGCGCTTATACTTAAAAGAAAAATTAGAAGAAAATAATATACAAAATGTAGACATTATGGGTCCATTGATGAGCATATTAAGTAATGAACTTAATGAAGCCCCACTTAATGAGCCAGGCAATATTCATAAATTAGATGAAGATTATTTCAAGAAAATAGAAGCAATTGAATTTGCGGTTAAATATGATGATGGTAGAGATCCACGAGGCTTACCAAAAGCTGATATTGTTCTTATAGGTGTATCTAGAACTTCAAAAACACCATTGTCGCAATACTTAGCACATAAACGATATAAAGTAATGAATGTACCATTAGTGCCTGAAGTTGCACCACCAGAAGGATTATTTGAAATAGATCCGAAGAAATGTATCGCTTTAAAAATTAATCAAAAAAACCTTAATGCGATTAGAAGAGCAAGATTAATTCAATTAGGTTTAAGTGATGATGCTAATTATGCGAAAGATGACAGAATCGAAGAAGAATTAAGATACTTCGAAGAAATTGTTGAAAAAATTTGTTGTCCTGTACTAGATGTTTCTGACAAGGCAATAGAAGAAACAGCAAATGATATTATTAAAATCATTACACAACAAAACCGTTAAAGGGTGACAGGATGCGTATAGAACAAGATTTAATAAATGAAATACGTGAGAAGAATGACATATTAGATGTCGTAAGTGAATATGTGAAACTAGAAAAAAGAGGACGTAATTATATAGGATTATGTCCTTTCCATGATGAAAAGACACCGTCGTTTTCAGTATCTGAAGATAAACAAATTTGTCATTGCTTTGGTTGTAAGAAAGGCGGCAATGTTTTTCAATTTATTCAAGAAATTAAAGGAATATCTTTTGTCGATGCAGTAAGAGAACTTGGTGATAAAGTAGATATTCATATTGAAAAGCAAGAAACAGCACCAACTGAAGGTATTGTGGATGATCATATCAAAATGATTGAAATGCATGAATTAATGGCAAATAACTACCATTATATATTGAAGCATACTGAAGAAGGCGAAGCAGCTTTAAACTATTTGAAATCAAGAGGCTTTACGGAAGAATTGATTAATGATAGAAAAATTGGATATGCACCAAACCATTCGAAGTTCACGCATGACTTTTTAGAGAAAAATGGTTATGATGCTGTACTTGCATATGAAGCAGGTTTGTTAAGCCGAAATGATGAAACGTTTGATTACTTTGATCGATTCAGAGATAGAATCATATTTCCATTGTTGAATTTCCAAGGTAAGACAGTTGGTTTTTCTGGTCGAACGTATACTGATCAATCGCCGAAATATTTAAATAGTCCAGAAACACCTATATTCCAAAAAAGAAAAATGTTATACAACATTGATCGCGCAAGGAAATTTATACGACAAAATGATGAAGTCATTTTGTTAGAAGGATTTATGGATGTTATAAAGTCGTTTGAAGCGGATATTAAACAAGTTGTGGCAACAATGGGTACGGCATTATCTAGAGAACACGTTACGGTGGTCAAAAAACTGGCATCTAATGTAACTTTACTGTATGATGGAGATTTCGCAGGTAAAGAAGCTGCCATAAATGTTGGTAAAGACTTATTAAATGAAGGATTAAATGTCTTTGTTGTCAATTTACCAAAAACGATGGACCCTGATGATTATATTACAGAATACGGAAGTGATGCTTTCAAATCATTTGTTGAAGGGCAAAAACAATCCTATGTTGCATTTAAAGCGCAACAATTATATTATGCCAACGAAAATAATGATTTAAAACATGAACAACATATTGAAGAATTGATTCATGACATCAATCTGATTCAATCGGAATTTTTAAGAAAAAAAGTATTGCAACAAGTAGCAGATTTGTATAAAGTAGATGTTAACAGTCTAAAAAATCGACTTCCGCCTAATATTGTTCAAAATTATACCGATTATAATAATTTCGTTCCTGAGATGAAGGAAAAAAAACTTGATAAAGTCGGTAGAGCAGAGCAAGCGTTGTTAAAACATTTTATGAATCATAAACAGCTATTTTTAGAATATCATTCTAGGATTAATCAAGAAGACTTCACTTCATTGAATAATAGAGTGATTTTTTCACGTTTAAATGGGTATTATAAGAATAACGATGTTTTTAACATAAGTGATTTTTCAAGTTACATTGAAGAACATCAAATCATTGAAACAGTTATGTATCTAGATTCATTGCTAATCAATGATGAACCAGAGACAGAAGAAATCGAAGACTACATTAGGATTATCAGTCCTAACGAACACAAAGAAAATTCCATAGAATATTTGAATCAACAATTGAATAAAGCAATGCAAGCAGGCGATATCGCTCTGCAAAGGCAATATTTAGAACAAATTGTACAATATAATCGGAATAGAATGTAAGAGTTAATAACCCGGGAGGCCTATTCATGTCTGATAAAGAATTAAACAAAATTAATAGCGCTAATAATGAAGAAGTGCTTACAATTGAACAAGTTAAGCACCAATTAATTGAACAAGGTAAAAAAGCAGGACATTTGAGTCACGAAGAAATTGCGGATAAATTGCAAAACTTCGAAATGGATCCAGATCAAATGGATGATTTCTTTGATTTAATTAATGAGAATGAAATCAATCTTATTAATGAAAAAGATTCAAGTGATACAAATGACAAACTAAATTTAAATGACTTAAGTGCTCCTCCAGGTGTTAAAATAAACGACCCAGTAAGAATGTACTTAAAAGAAATAGGACGTGTCAATTTATTAACTGCCCAAGAAGAAATCGAATTAGCTAAACGCATCGAGCAAGGTGATGAAATTGCGAAATCACGTCTTGCTGAAGCGAACTTAAGACTTGTTGTAAGTATCGCTAAACGTTATGTAGGTAGAGGTATGTTATTCCTTGACCTTATTCAAGAAGGTAATATGGGTCTAATCAAAGCCGTAGAAAAATTCGACTTTAACAAAGGTTTCAAATTCTCAACATATGCAACATGGTGGATTCGTCAAGCAATTACTAGAGCGATTGCTGACCAAGCACGTACAATCCGTATCCCAGTTCATATGGTTGAAACGATCAATAAATTGATTCGTGTTCAACGTCAATTATTACAAGATTTAGGTAGAGATCCATCTCCTGAAGAAATTGGTGAAGAAATGGATTTACCACCAGAAAAAGTTCGTGAAATTCTGAAAATTGCTCAAGAACCAGTGTCATTAGAAACGCCTATTGGTGAAGAAGATGACAGTCACTTAGGCGACTTTATTGAAGACCAAGATGCACAAAGTCCATCTGATCACGCTGCATATGAATTACTTAAAGAGCAATTAGAAGATGTATTAGATACATTAACTGACAGAGAAGAAAATGTATTAAGATTAAGATTTGGTCTTGATGATGGTAGAACAAGAACTCTTGAAGAAGTTGGTAAAGTATTTGGTGTTACAAGAGAACGTATTCGTCAAATTGAAGCGAAGGCATTGCGCAAGTTAAGACATCCATCAAGAAGTAAGCGTTTGAAAGATTTTATGGATTAAACATGAAAAGTTTATATTAATCCCAAAAAGCCTTTGACAATGCCTTGTTTTAATATAAAATATAATTGTATGAAGGTTTAACAAAAGGGAGGTTGTATGAATGAATCGTAATCCTGTTATCCCGTTTATTCTGATTTTACTACTCGGAGTAGGATTAATATTCTTCATGTCAGCACATGGTGCTAACAAAGAGGAAGAAAAAGAAGGCGGTGGCGGTGCTAAAACTGAAAAGTTTGATGCAGCTACATTCGCTAAGGACAATTGTACAAGTTGTCATGGACAAAATCTTGAAGGTGGAATGGGACCTAAATTAGCTGGAAGCAAAAAAGGTGCCGATGAAATGAAAAAAATCATTCGTAATGGTAAAGGTTCAATGCCTGCACATGACGAAGCTACTATTTCAAATAAAGATTTAGACACACTTGTCAAGTACTTAAAAGATGGCGCTAAATAACACAAAAAAATCTTTTGCTATTGCAAAAGATTTTTTTAATGAAAGGGAAAAATAATGATCCAAATAAATAAACGTTTAATGAAGGTAAGTGAATATTTAAATCATCATAAATTAGCAGATATCGGTTCCGATCATGCATATTTACCTATATACGCAATTCAAAATGGATTAATTAAAGAAGCGATTGCTGGAGAAGTTGTCAAAGGACCTTTTCTTGCTGCTCAAAAGAATACTAAATTATATGGTATGAACGACCTTATTGAAGTTAAACTGGGTGACGGTTTAGAAGTAGTAGACGAGACGATTGATGCGATTACAATTTGTGGCATGGGTGGTCCATTAATTGCACAAATTATTGAAGAAGGAAAGCATAAGTTAACAGGGCATCCTGATTTAATTTTACAAGCTAATATTCATGCGTTGCCAATTAGAAAAGTATTACAAAGCATTGGTTATCAAATCGTTGATGAACAACTCATAAAAGATAAAAAACATATATATGAAATCATAGTGGCTAAAAAAGGTGAGATGGACCTAAATGAATTAGAATTAAAATTTGGTCCTAAATTATTAGCCAATAAAAATGATTTATTCCATGAAAAATGGCAAAGAGAATTAGAATCGCTTAATAAAATTAGTAAACAATTAGAATATCACGAAGATAAAAATAGGTATAATGAAATTAATCAACAAATACTTCAAATAAAAGAGGTGCTTTAATGATTATTCAAGAGCTATTACAAGAAATTGATAAACAAGTCCCATTTTCTACGAGTGAATCTTGGGATAATGTTGGTTTATTAATTGGTTCAGAAAAAAGTGAAGTGAACGGTGTATTAACAACATTAGATTGTACGTTAGAAGTTGTAGAAGAAGCCATTCAAAACAATATCAATACGATCATTGCACATCATCCACTTATTTTTAAAGGTGTTAAAAATATTACGGATAAAAGCTATGGTCCTATTATTCGTAAATTGATTCAGCATGACATCAATTTGATTGCACTCCATACAAATCTTGATGTACATCCTAAAGGTGTTAGTTACATGATTGGGCAACAAATAGGATTAGATAATATGAAAGTATTGGAAGAACAACAAGAGTCCTATTATAAAGTACAAATATTCTTACCTGATAAAGATGTTGAAGCTATGAAAGCTGCATTTAATGACCATCATTTAGCTCAAACAGAAGAATACAGCGAAGTATTTTTCCAGTCTCAAGGTAAAGGACAATTTAAACCGAGTGCATCAGCAAATCCACATCTTGGACAAGCTGATAAGACTGAGACTGTTTATGAAACGAAACTAGAATTAATGGTTGATGAGAAAGATTTAGCACTTGCTAAAGAACTGATTATTCAAACACACCCATATGAAGAACCTGTTTATGATTTCATCAAAATGTCTAGAACATCTTCTGTAGGCTTAGGAATTATCGGAGAATTAAATGAAACGCAATCAGTAAATGAATTTGTGCAAAACTATAAACAAAAGCTCGCTATTCCAGCAGTTAGATTTATAGGAGACCAATCAACGCAAATTAAACGCGTCGCAATTGTTGGTGGTGCTGGTATTGAATATGCAAATTTAGCTAAAGCACAACAAGCTGATTTATTTATTACTGGAGACGTTAAACATCACGAAGCATTAGATGCACTAATGGACGGTATAAACGTCTTAGATGTTAATCATTATAGTGAGTATGTTATGAAAGAAGGATTAAAGTCATTATTAGAAGAATGGACAAATGGAACGATTAAAGTGTTAACATCTTCTATTAATACAGATCCTTATCAATATATGATGTGAACCCAAATATTTGAACTAAACAAATCAAAATATTGGGGTGCATTCTAATGAGGAAAAAATATGAATTTAAATTCAAACTAAAACTTGTAAAAGAATATTTAGAAGGACATCAAAGTTATAGAACAATTGCTTTAAAATATGGTATTTCAAGTTGGTCTGTCCTTCGGATTTGGGTCAATCAATATAAAGAGTTTGGAGAAGAAGGTTTAGAAATAAAAAGTAGAAATACTGTTTATACTAGCGAATTTAAATTATCTGTTTTAAAATTTAGACAAGAAAATATGTTGTCTTATCAAGATACTGCGAATCACTTTAGAATTATTAATCCTATTATCATTGCCAATTGGCAACATCAATTTGATGAAAAGTGTCGTCTTGATATAGATAATAAACAAAAGGGACGATCTCACACTATGACTAAAAAACGATCTAAATCAGATAATAAAAATTTACCTTTAAATGAAAATGAACGTGAAGAACTTGAAAGACTTAGAAATGAAAATGAGACGTTAAAGGCAGGTATAGCTTATCAAAAAAAGTTACAAGCCTTGACCGACATTTACGGAAGCAAAAATCAGAAATAGTAAAGGTCATTAAGGAACTAAATGAAACATATAATATACGATTAAGTATCTTATTTAAAGTCGCTCAAATAGCTAAATCTGTATACTATTATTGGATAAATAAATTTAGTAAAGCTGATAAAGATGAAACATTGATTCAAGTAATAAAAGAAATATGTGAAGAATCAAACCATACCTATGGTTATCGTCGTGTTACACAAGCACTAAGAAATAGAGGTCTTATCGTAAATCATAAAAAAGTACTAAGAATTATGAAAGAACATAATCTAACTTGTACAAAGTTCACACATAGAGGTCGTAAGTATCGTTCCTTTAAAGGTAAAGTTGGTAAAGTAGCTCAAAATATATTAAATCGTAGATTTAAAACAAGTCTCCCATTTCAAAAAGTCGTAACAGATATTACAGAGTTCAAATTAATGAATGGTCAGAAATTATATTTATCACCTTTTATGGACTTATATAGTTCAGAGATTATCAGCTTTAAAATCTCAAGTCGTCCTACATTAGATATAGTCATCAATCCATTAAAAGAAATGATAAAGCGTCGTCCAAACCTAGATCATCGTTTAACGATTCATTCAGATCAAGGCTGGCATTATCAACATTCACAATACACTAGATTATTAAAAGACCATAAAATATTTCAGAGTATGTCTAGAAAAGGTAATTGTCTAGATAATTCAGTTATGGAAAACTTTTTTGGGTTACTTAAACAAGAAATGTATTATGGCCAAGAATTTAAAGATTTTCAGGACCTTGAACAAGCTATTCATCGATATATCGATTTTTATAATAACGAAAGAATCAAATCAAAATTAAAAGGCTTATCTCCCAAAAATTACAGGAGACAAACCTTTGAAATAATATACTAATTAAGGTTTAGATTTTTGGGTTCAGTACAATATGTAAAAAACTGCCGAGTCAATTCGGCAGTTTTTTTAGTCCATTATTTTAACGGGTTTAGGCTTTTTAATTTTAGGTAATATTTTTTCAACAGGTACATTACTTGTTAATTTTATGTCACGCGCTTCTGTCGGGTCATAATTTTTAATATAATCAATGACTTCTTTAACGATAGGTGTTGGTGTTGAAGCACCTGCCGTTACAGCTACACTTTCGATGTCTTGTAGCCATTCTAATTTTAATTCACTCAAATCAGCGATTCGATATGCGTTTGTATGTGCAATTTCTTTAGATACTTGGGCTAATCTATTTGAATTATTACTTTTAGGATCTCCAACGACAATGAGTAAATCTGCTTGATCTGCTTGTGTGGCAACAGCTTCTTGTCTAACTTGTGTTGCTAAACAAATTTCTTCATGTACTTCAATATGAGGATATTTAACTTTTAATTCATCAATAAGATGTTTAACATCCCATTGTGACATTGTTGTTTGATTCGTTACGATGAGTTTTTGGTTCATTAATTCTTCTGGCAAGGCATCGATATCTTCTAAAGTTTGAACGAGATGAACGATATCAGGTGCCACACCAACTGCGCCTTCTGGTTCTGGATGTCCTTTTTTACCAATATAGATGACGTGATAGCCATTTGATTTAACGTCACGTATTAACTGATGTGTATTATCTACATCTGGACATGTCGCATCTATACAAACGAGTCCTTTTTCTTTTGCACGTCTTTTGACTTCAGGTGAAACACCATGTGCAGTAAATATAACGGTACCTTCATCAATTTGTTCTAAAATCTTTAATCTGTTCGGACCATCTAAAGTAATAATGCCATCAGATTCAAAGGCATCAGTCACATGTTTATTATGAACAATCATGCCAAGTATATAAATGGGTCTTGGAAGTGACTTATCTAAAGATGCATTTCTAGCAATAACCATAGCGTCTACAACACCGTAACAATAGCCTCTAGGGGTAATCTTTATAATTTCCATAAATTGCCCTCCTTATTAATGTCTATTATAACAACACACAAGTCTTAAAGAAACTAAATAAAAATTCAAAATAAATCTTTTAGCCTATCATAAAGTGCGCATTTACTATATAATGTATGAAGTGAAAAAGAAACGAGGAGGGTCGCTTATGTCTAAGCATCCGTTTGAACATTTTCAACTTGAAAATGAATTAGTAGAGGCCGTTAAAGATTTACATTTTAACCAGCCAACAGAAATACAGCGAAGAGTTATACCCAAAATTAAAAAAGGATCTAATATAATAGGACAATCTCAAACTGGTACAGGGAAATCACACGCATTTCTACTGCCATTATTTGATAAAATCGACGTCGATATAAAAGAACCACAAGTGATTATTTTGGCACCAACAAGAGAATTAGCAAAGCAATTATATGATGCAGCATCACATTTAACTCAATTTAAAAAAGGTGTAAAAGTTAGCCTATACATTGGTGGAACAGATAAATCAAGAGATATTGATAAATCAAAAAACACACCACATGTAGTTGTAGGTACACCGAATAGAATCGATGATATGGCTGTAGAGCGTGCTTTAGATTTACATCTAGCGAAGTCAGTAGTTGTAGATGAAGCAGATTTAATGATTGATTTAGGATTTATGCCTAAAGTAGATAGAATTGCGAGTAGATTAGATGAAAACGCACAAATTTCAGTATTTAGTGCAACGATTCCTAAAGCATTACATCCATTCTTAAATAAATATTTAAGTAATCCTGAATTTGTTGAAATTGAAACAGCATCATCTAACAAAGACAATATCGACTTTTACTTAATACCGACTAAAGGTGTTGAGAAAAAAGAGAAAGTCTTAAAAGTTATGAATGTGATTAATCCTTATTTAGCAATCATATTTGCTAATAGCCGTGATAGAGCAGATGAATTAGTTGCGTATTTATCAGAAGAAGGCTATAAAGTAGGGGTAATCCATGGTGGTTTATCACCTAGAGAAAGAACACAACAAATGAAACGTATTAAACAATTAGACTTTGAATTTGTTGTCGCAAGTGATTTAGCATCACGTGGTATTGATATTGAAGGTGTAAGTCACGTTATCAACTATGATTTACCTAAAGAAATAGACTTCTTTACACATAGAGTTGGTCGTACAGGTCGTGGTGATTATAAAGGTATCTCAATCACTTTATATACACCTGATGAAGATGATTTAATTACACAAATTGAGAAGCATAATTACAAGTTTAAACATGTCGATATTAAAAACGATGAATTTGTAGAAATTAAAGATCGTCAAAAGCGTACGAAACGTGTTAAAAAAGAAGATAATATTGAAAAATCACTAAAACAAAAAATTAAACGAAACAATAAAAATAAAGTAAAACCTGGCTATAAGAAGAAATTTAAACGAGAATTAGATGAGTTGAAATTTAAAGAGAAGAAAGCTCATTCTAAGAGAACGAAAAGACAAAGTAGAAAAGGATAGGTGTCAAATATGTTAATTGGATCACACGTTTCGATGAGTGGTAAGAAGATGCTATTACAAGCAGCAGAAGAAGCGGCAAGTTATAATGCTTCAACATTTATGATTTATACAGGTGCTCCACAAAACACAAGACGTAAAAAAATTGAAGATTTAAATATTGAAAATGGTAAAGCAGCAATGAAAGAATATGGTTTATCTAACATTGTTGTGCATGCACCATATATCATCAATATTGCAAATACAACTAAACCAGAAGTATTTAACCTAGGTGTTGAATTCTTACAATCAGAAATAGAACGTACTGAAGCATTAGGTGCTAAAGACATCGTTCTTCATCCAGGTGCTCATGTTGGTGCTGGTGAAGAAAAAGGTATTCCAAAAATTATTGAAGGTTTAAATGAAGTATTAACAAATAATAATGATGTACGTATCGCATTGGAAACAATGGCAGGTAAAGGTTCTGAATGTGGTAAAACATTCGAAGAACTTGCACAAATCATTGATGGTGTTAACCATAATGAAAGATTATCTGTATGTTTCGATACTTGTCATACAAATGATGCTGGTTACAACGTTAAAGAAGACTTTGATGGCGTATTAAATGAGTTTGATAAAATCGTTGGTATCGATCGTATAAAAGTACTTCACGTCAACGACAGTAAGAATCCACAAGGTGCAAGAAAAGATAGACATGAAAATATTGGCTTTGGATCAATTGGTTATGATGCATTGCACTATATCGTCAATCATGATGCATTTAAAGAAGTACCTAAAATTTTAGAAACACCATATGTTGGTGATGACAAAAAGAACAAAAAACCACCATATAAATATGAAATCGAAATGATTAAAAATGGTACATTTGATCCAGATTTAAAAGAAAAAATCTTTAACCAATAACATTATTTAAGAATGCTAATTCAATTAGCATTCTTTTTTGTTCGTAAACATTACTATTTACATTTTTTCATATTCATTGTATAGTATTCTATTGACGAGGTGATGAAGATGGAAAAAGAAACACCGATTTTCGAGTTAAAAGATATCAGTTATAGCTATCCAAATAAATTGGCACTTAGCCATATAAATATACAAATTTATAAAGGAGATTTCTTGGCAATAGTTGGCCCAAATGGCTCTGGGAAATCGACTTTACTGAAACTCATATTAGGCTTATTACCTTTACAAAAAGGTGATATCTTAATAAGTGGTAAAAAAATTAATCAATATAAATCTTGGGAAAAAATTAGTTACGTATCACAAAAGTCCAACGCTTTTAGCTCTGGTTTCCCAGCGACAGTAAAAGAAGTTGTCATGAGTGGCTTAACTAAAAATAAAAGTCTTTTCAAATGGTTTAATAAAGAAGATGCTGCACAAGTAGATGCCATATTAGAACGATTAAATATAAGTGGTCTTAAGAATGAAAATATTGCACAGTTGTCAGGTGGTCAACAGCAAAGAACGTTTATTGCTAGAGCATTAATTTCTAAACCGAGTATTTTAATATTAGATGAACCTACTGTAGGTATTGATGCAAGACACGTTTCAGAATTTTATCAATTACTGACGCAATTAAAACAAGAAGGGATTACAATCATTCTTGTAACGCATGATATTGGTGTTGTAGCTGATACGGCAAGTAAAGTAGCTTGCTTAAATCAACATATACATTTCCATGGTACAAGTGAGTCATTTAAATCATTAGATGAAGTCTCAATATCTAAAATCTATGGACATCCCGTACAATTTGTCGATCATCAACATGATCGTGACTGTTGTGCACATGAAGAAGTTGAAGAATTAGTACAAAGTTAACGTGAACATAATAAATATATAGATTTTAAATAAGGAGATTGGATATGTCAGTTGAAATGAGAGATAGATTTATGCTCCTGAATGAAGGAGTGTTATATCGTGATTGATGCGTTTTTAAATTTTGATTTTATAAGATACTCATTTATAAGTGGTATCTTAGTAGGATTGATTGCACCTTTAATAGGGGCATTTATTGTAGTTAGAAGACTATCGCTCATTGCGGATGCACTAAGCCATGTGACGTTAGGTGGTATATCAATGGGACTGTTCTTAATGAGTGTTAGTCCATTGTTTGCTACTATAAATCCGATATGGTTTGGTATTATTTTTTCAATAGCAGGTGCGTTATTAATAGAACAATTAAGAACTGAATATAAACATTACCAAGAAATCGCGATACCCATTATCATGAGCGGTGGTATAGGTATTAGTGTTATATTTATTTCTTTAGCGAATGGATTTAATCAAGATTTATTTGGATATTTATTCGGTTCAATTAGTGCCGTAAATTTAAGTGATTTATTTACTATTATCGTCATTACATTAATTGTTTTAATCTTTGTTATGTTATTGTACAAATCATTATTTGTATTATCATTCGATGAAGAATACTCAAAAGTTATTGGTATGCCAAAATGGATCCAATTATTATTTATTGTCATTGTCGCACTTGTTATTTCAGCTTCAATGAGAGTCGTTGGTATCTTGTTAGTGAGTAGTTTAATGACATTGCCAGTCGCTACAAGTATGAGATTAGCTAAAGGGTTTAAACAGTTAATCGCATTAAGTATTTTATTCGGTGAAATCTCAGTAGTACTAGGATTGATATTATCCTTCTATTTGAATATTTCACCAGGAGGTATTATAGTAGGATTATTAATTATTGAATTACTTGCTAGCATAGCGTATAGTAAAGTACTGATTAAAAAAGGAGGCTATCATCTTGAAAGTAGAGGAAGCCATTCAAATATTGAAAAATGATGGACATAAGTACACAAATAAACGCCGTGATATCATCTCATTATTTGTAAATGAAGATAAATACATCACAGCTAAATATATTCAAGAAGCATTGAAAGACGATTATAATGGATTATCTTTCGATACAATTTATCGTAATTTATACTTATTTAAAGACTTGAATATTATCGAAAGTACTGAAATAGACGGCGAAATGAAATTTAGAATTGCATGTCAAAATCACCATCATCATCATTTTATTTGTGAATCATGTGGTACAACAAAAGTAATAGACTTTTGCCCAATGGATTCTATAAAACAACAATTACCAAATGTAGAAATAGCATCACATAAATTAGAAGTATACGGTAAATGTGAGCAATGCAAAACAGTATAAGAAGTGAGGAATGGTAGCTTGAGGAGCTACCATTTTTTTATTTGTGAAATTAAAACCATACGCTATGCGTATGGTACAGTATGGTTTCACCGTTGTATTAAAAAATGCATCTCTACATGCTAGAATAATATTTGGTCAGCCAACCAAAATTAACAACACGAGGAGATGCATTAAATGTCATCAGACACAAACAGTTTAGCACATACAAAATGGAATTGTAAGTACCACATTGTGTTTGCACCAAAATATCGTAGACAAATTATTTATGGGAAAATTAAAAGAGATATTGGTATTATTTTAAGACAATTGTGTGAAAGAAAAGGTGTAGAAATAATAGAAGCTGAAGCATGTAAAGATCATATTCATATGTTAGTTAGCATTCCACCAAAGTTAAGTGTTTCTCAATTTGTAGGTTATTTAAAAGGTAAGAGGAGCTTAATGATATTTGATAGACATGCCCATTTAAGTATAGATATGGTAACAGAAAATTTTGGTGTAAAGGATTTTATGTAGATACAGTTGGTAGAAATAAAAAAGTGATAGAAAATTATATAAGAAATCAATTACAAGAGGATATAGTAGCAGAACAGTTAACAATGATAGAGTACATAGATCCTTTTACTGGGGAAGAAACTCGAAAGAAGAAAAAATAAAACAACCCTTTTAAGGGTTGCTGGGAAAGTAGTACATTTGGCTGATCTTCTCAGTGCCCTTTTAGGGCTGGTCAGTAATAGAGGCTTATAGCCGCAGAACAAACCACCCGTTAAACGGGTGGTTTTGATTTTGTAGGAATATAGGTAGTATTGAATATGGGCTAACGATCAAGACTCGCAAACAAGATCGTTAGAAATTCTAACGTTCAAGAAAATAAAACAAGATCGTTAGCCGCCCACTTTAATCAGTCAATACACGAAAAAACCTGGTCCATCTCATATATGGGCCAGGTTTTAACTATATTCGATTAAGTAACGTTGATACTTCATGCCAATTTTTAATTCTATATATACCATTTTGTAAATCTTTCTGGTTATAAGGTGTGTCAAACAAGAAAACAGGGATATTTAAATAGTGATTGATATCTTCTGCGTTATCTAATTTATCTTCGAAGAAAATATCGATATTCTGTTCTTTTGTTATTTCTAATTTATTATGACTACCTGTTAATGTAATTTGATCAAATGGTATATGGTGTGATTGAAACCATTCTTTCGTAATATCTTCTAAATAATGATGTCTTGCACTTATATAATAAAGTTCGTAGTCATCTTTTAATTGATTCAAAATGTCTCTTGCGCCCTCTGCAACAGGGGAGTGTTGGTATATATGTGATTCATTATTTTTAAACCAATTCAGCATTTCTTCTTCTTTACAGTTTAAGACATTTGCTAAATTGTATTCTGTAATATCTTCATATTTAAGTTGTTGATTAAAATCTCTTTGTAAATAGGGTACAAATGTTTTTGGACATGTAACAGTTCCGTCAATATCTATACCTAATCTTGGCTTTTGATTCATAAAAATTCACCTTTTTACTTTATGCTTTTTAAGCTTCTTTATTTTGTTCCATTTCAATTGCTAATTTATCTATCTCTTTTTTTAATTCTTCAACCATTGTTTTTTCAGGTACTTTACGAACGGTTTTACCTTTCATAAATAGTAATCCTTCGCCACGTGCACCAGCAATACCGATATCTGCTTCTCTTGCTTCTCCAGGACCGTTAACTGCACAACCTAGTACAGCTACTTTTAATGGGACTTGAAGGTTTGAAATATATTCTTCTACTTCATTAGCTATAGAAATTAAATCAATTTCTATTCGTCCACATGTAGGGCAAGCAATTAATGTAGCAGCATTACTCGCTAAACCAAATGCTTTAAGCAAAGATTTCGCTACTTTAACTTCTTCGACTGGATCAGCTGATAAAGAAATTCTACACGTATTTCCAATTCCTAAGCTTAGTATAGCGCCTAATCCTGCAGACGATTTAACCGTTCCATTAAATAGTGTGCCACTTTCTGTTATACCTAAATGTAGTGGATAGTCAAAAGCTTGTGCTGCTTTCGTATATGCTTCAATAGCTAAATTTACGTCACTTGCTTTCATTGATACGATAATGTCATGAAAATCTAAATCTTCGAGTATTTTTATATGATGTAATGCACTTTCGACCATACCATCAGCAGTAGGGTAGCCATATTTTTTAATAATATGTTTTTCTAATGATCCAGCATTAACACCAATTCTAATAGGAATACCTTTTTCTTTACATGCTTTGACAACTGCTTCAACTTTTTCTCGTCTACCAATGTTTCCTGGATTGATTCGAATCTTATCTGCGCCATTTTCAATTGCAATTAAAGCTAATTTATAATTGAAATGAATATCTACAACTAAAGGGATATTAATTTGTGCTTTAATATCTTTAATTGCATATGCGTCTTCTTCATTTGGACAAGCTACTCTAACAATTTGGCAACCAGCTTCTTCTAATCGTTTAATTTCAGCTACAGTTGCGTCAACATCATATGTTTTTGTAGTCGTCATACTTTGAATGATAACTTCATCTGAACCGCCAATCGTTAAATCCCCAACTTTAACAGGTCTTGTTTTCGTGCGATGAATGATTTCTGACATGATAAGACTCCTTTGTTTAAATTTGCTAATCTTTACACTTTAGCAGGTCTTTTTCCTTTAGGTAAATACATAGCAATTATAACAATGCTTAAAATGATTATACACCATGAAGCAATTAATAATAAAGGAATCACTGTAATCATTCCTAATAATAGGACTAAAGTCGGAAGCGTTATCACAAATGTCATCATTTTGAACCAAGTCATAAACCGAGACTTTCTTCGTAAAACCATTCCCAATAAATGTCCAGCAAATGCTAGAATGCCAATTTTGATTGATAAGCTTAAAAATTGAATAAATAATAGAAAGACAACAATCAAACTTAAATAAAAATATTTAGAATCATTTGTCGTTTCAATAAACTTAATTAAATCATCTTGATCGGTAACAAGGGAAGATAGGGACCCATAGCTAATTTCTGTGTAGTCACTATAATTTGATATCTCAATATGATTTGGTTTAAACACGATTAAATGATGATCTTTCATTTGAAAATCATTAGATTGAGTAAATTCTACCGTTTGATGATGATTTAATTGGATAGATTTATCTTGTGATAAAATCATTTTGTTCTGATCGATTTCAAAATCAGGTATCTCTGTTACTTCATCATTGACTAACGTTGATAAATTTTGAGTGATTTGTATGTATTGAATAGAATTAGGTATGATTAATATCAAACTTAATAATAATATATGAAGGAATATGTATCTTAACTTCGTAATTCTAAACATTGGATACTTACTAGGATGCTTAAATAACCGTTTAAGCTCTTTTATATACTGCATAAATTCACCTCTTCTTCACTTAATAATAATGTTAAAAAACACCTGTTGCAAGGCGGTACATAAGAAATAAAAATTTTTTGATTATTTATTAAACAAATTATTTGTTATAAAACTTTAATCTTGATAAGATAGGTATGTAAAATAAATGAGGAGGATGATTTTTTATGGCTTTTGAATTACCAAAATTACCATATGCGTATGATGCATTAGAACCACACATCGATAAAGAAACTATGGAGATTCATCATACGAAACACCATAACACTTATGTAACAAAATTAAATGATGCAGTGAAAGGTACAGATTTAGAAAGCAAATCTATTGAAGATATTGTTAAAAACTTAAACTCTGTTCCTGATGATATCCGTACTGCAGTTCAAAACAATGGTGGCGGACATTATAATCATTCATTATTCTGGGAACTATTAACTCCAAATGCTTCTGAGCCTTCAGGAGAAGTTGTAGATGCAATTAGTTCTACATTTGGTTCATTAGACAAATTCAAAGAAGAATTTGCAGCTGCAGCAGCTGGCCGTTTTGGTTCAGGATGGGCATGGTTAGTTGTAGATAATGGCGAATTAGCGATTGTTTCAACTCCAAACCAAGACAACCCAATTTCAGAAGGTAAACTTCCAATTTTAGGTTTAGATGTTTGGGAACATGCTTACTACTTAAACTACCAAAACAGACGCCCAGATTACATTAATGCATTCTGGAACGTTGTAAATTGGGATAAAGTAAACGAATTATACCAAGCTGCAAAATAATTCGACTTTAAATTTGGATGACTGATTAATAAAACAATCATCCTGATGGGGTGGAGCAATGAAATCTTTTTATTTAAACAAGATTTCAGCTCCACTCTTTTTTATTAAAATTTACCTATATCAATAGCAATGTAAGTCATAATAATATATGATGAAATTATTATAAAAGAGTTAAAAAGGTAGGTTTAGTTGTTGAAACGAGTAAAAAAGAAATCAAAAGAAGAAGCATTTCGCCTATTAATGAATAAACGCGTAAGCCTAATATTGGCAGTAGTCGTCATTTTATTCTCTGTGCTCATTATGCGGTTAGGTTATTTACAAATTGTAAAAGGCGGAGAATACAAGCGTGCGATAGATAGTACAGAATCTATTACTGTTAATGAATCGGTGCCTAGAGGCCGTATATATGATAGAAACGGCAAAGTATTAGTAGACAATGAGTCTAAAAAGGCAATTACATACACGAGAGATAGAAGAACAAGCCAAGATGATATTTTGAAAATCGCTGAAAAACTATCTCATTTAATGAAGATGGATACTTCAAACATTACAGAACGTGATAAGCAAGATTTTTGGATATTGAGAAATCAAGATGAAGTTCATAAGTTAATGAAAGATGAACAAGCTTTATTCTCAGATGGCAATATTAGTCAAGATGATTATGATAAAGCGTTATACGACAAAGTGACATCTAAATATACAGATAAATTATCTAAAAAGGATTTACAAATCCTTGCGATATTTAGAGAAATGAATTCTGGATCTCAGCTGAGCCCTGTTGTTATAAAAAATGAAGGTGTTAAAAATGATGAGTATGCAGCTGTATCTCAACATTTATCAGAACTACCTGGCGTTAATACAACAATGGACTGGGAAAGACGTTATCCTTATGGTGATACTTTAAGAACGTTATTTGGAAATGTTTCAAGTAAAGAAGAAGGATTACCTAAAGAGTTAGTAAATGACTATCTCGCTAAAGGATATTCTAGAAATGATAGAGTTGGTAAATCTTACTTAGAATATCAATATGAAGATATTTTAAAAGGTTCTAAGAAGAAAATGAAATATGTCACTGATAAATCTGGGAAAATAACAAGTTCAGAAGTTATTTCACAAGGTTCACGTGGTAACGACTTGGTGTTAACGATCGATATAGACTTACAGAAAAAAGTTGAAGAATATATTGATAAACACATTGAATCATTAAGAAGTAAAGGCGCTACAGATATGGACAGAGTTATGGTTGTTGTTCAAGATCCTAGAAACGGTGATGTGTTAGCAATGGCCGGACGTGATATTGACAAAAATGGTAAGATTACGGATAACCATATTGGTAACTTTACGAGTCAATATACAGTAGGTTCATCTGTTAAAGGTGCTACACTACTTACTGGCTACCAAAACGGCGTATTAAATGTTGGCGATACAATGGTCGATGAACCATTAAAATTTAGTGGTGGTTTAACAAAACGATCATACTTTAACCAAAATGGTAGAAAAACAATTACAGATGCTGAAGCTTTAATGCACTCATCAAACGTATATATGTATAAGACAGCATTGTTATTAGCTGGATCTCCATACAGTAGTGGTATGTCACTACCATCTGATGTAGAACAAGCCGGTATCAAATTACGTAAAGGTTTAAATCAAGTTGGTTTAGGTGTTAAAACAGGTATTGATTTACCAAATGAATCAGCTGGTCAAATTGAACCAATTAAAGATAACCCAGGTAACTACATTGATTTAGCAATAGGACAATTTGATACTTATACACCAATACAGTTATCTCAATATGTCGCTACTATTGCGAACGATGGATATAGATTGAAACCACATTTAGCAAAAGAAATCAGAAGCTCTACTAATGAAGATTCACTTGGACCTATTAAAAAGAGTTTTAAAGGCGAAGTGATGAATAAGGTTAATAATAGTGATAAAGAAATAAAACAAGTACAAAAAGGTTTCGATATGGCATTTAATAAGCCAGAAGGAACAGGATATTCAAGTTTTAATAAAACGGTTGTAAGATCAGCTGGTAAAACAGGTACAGCAGAAGTATTCAAAGATGGTAAACCGAAAGTAAACTCAACATATATTGGATATGCACCTGCTAAGAATCCTAAATTATCATTCTCAATCACATATACAAACCAACCCGTACCAGAACCATGGTTACCAGGTGGGGATTTAGGTCGAGATATTATTAACTATTATTTTAAAGATAGAAAATAATTTAATATAAAGATTGATTCAACATAACATCTCATTTTACTGATTAATTCAGTAGAAATGAGGTGTTATTTTTTTGTTTGCGATTTTGTTTGTGCATGCTTGCCTAGGGTATGGCTCGAGCCTGTAGTCTCTCGCTCATACGATTCCCTCAGGAGTCAGCACTTCACAAAATCGTTTCTAGTTATGAGTAATCACAGTTCTCCGGCTTTTGTAACTAATGTCCCCATATTTATACAACATTCTCTTTATGTTTTTACATTTTAAAACGTTTTCATATGAAGTTAACACAAAATTTACATTCAATTTATTTGTACTTAATAAAGAAATTGTAAAGTGAAGATGTAATAAAGATTAAGGCGATATTAATTAGGAGGATTTAACATGAAAAAGTGGCAATTAATTGGATCAACAACAGCTTTAAGTTCTGTAATTTTATTAGGAGCTTGTGGTGGGGCAGCTGAAAAATCTAGTTCAGGGGATACTAAATCTTCAGATGATAAAAAATTAAGTGGTGAAGTTAAAGGTGATGGATCATCAACAGTTGGACCAGTTATGGAAAAAATAAATGAAGACTTCTCAGCGGAGCAACCTGATGTTTCAGTTTCAATAGGTGTATCAGGAACTGGTGGCGGTTTTGAAAAGTTCATAGCGGGAGAAACAGACTTTTCAAATGCTTCTAGAGATATTAAAGATGAAGAAAAAGAAAAATTGAAAAAGGCTAAAATTGAATACACTGAATTTAAAGTTGCTCAAGATGGTTTAACAGTAGCTGTTAACAAAGATAATGACTTTGTTGATGAATTGAGTATGGATGAATTAGCTAAAATTTATAGCGGAAAAGCAAAAACATGGAAAGATGTTAATTCAAAATTCCCTGATAAAAAGATCAAAGCATTTTCACCAGACCAATCACATGGTACTTACGACTTCTTTAGTGAAGAAGTATTAGATGAAAAAGATTTACAATCTGAGAAAAATGCTGACACGAATGTCATCGTTAAATCTGTCAAAGATAATAAAGATTCAATCGGATTCTTTGGATATAACTTCTATCAAGAAAATAAAGATTCACTTAAAGCTGTGAAGATTAAAGATGATGGAAAAGCAATAGAACCTACAGATAAAACAGTTAATGATGGTAGTTATCCATTAAGTAGACCATTATTCGTATATGCGAAAAACAAATCTCTAGAAGATAATGATGCGTTTTACGGATTTATGGAATACGTAATTGATAACTCAGCTGATGCTGCTAAAGACGCTGGTTATGTTCCGTTGAAAGATGATGAGTATAAAGAAGATAAAGAAACGTTAGAAAAATTTAAAAAATAATCATTAATAAATGAAAGCAGAGGGCGGTCAGTAATCGCCCTTTTTCAAAATGAAGGAGTTATTTTTATGAAACAACAAACTTCAGTACAAGAATTGATTAAACAAAATAACAATAATAAAGGTAAAGTCTTTGCTGATAAAGCTGTTCCCATTATTTTATTGTTAATCGCTTCAGTTTCTGTACTTACAACAATCGGGATATTATTCACGCTTGTCACTGAAACTGCAACATTTTTTACGAGAGTGAATCCATTTGAATTTCTATTTACGAAAGACTGGGCACCATTTTCATCTGATCCTAAATACGGTATTTTCGCACTGATATTAGGGACGTTGAAAGTTACAGCAGTAGCGACAATCTTTGCTGTTCCAGTTGGATTAGGTGCAGCACTATATTTGAGTGAGTATGCATCTGATAGATCAAGAAGAATAATTAAACCAATTCTTGAAATATTAGCAGGTATACCAACAATTGTTTACGGATTTTTCGCGTTAACATTTGTAACACCAATTTTAAGAGGTATATTCCCGGATTTAGGAAGCTTTAACTCTATTAGTCCAGGTTTAGTCGTGGGGGTCATGATTATACCGATGATTACGAGTATGAGTGAAGACGCAATGAGTTCGGTACCTGATTCAATTAAAGAAGGTGCACTAGGATTAGGTACAACAAAGTTTGAACTTGCGACTAAAATCGTATTTCCAGCTGCTTTATCCGGTATTATCGCATCTGTTGTATTAGCGATATCAAGAGCTATCGGTGAAACAATGATCGTATCTTTAGCGGCAGGTAGTACACCAGATTCAAGCTTTAGTTTAATAGGGTCTATTCAGACAATGACAGGATTCATTGTCCAAGTTGCGACTGGTGATGCGACTTACGGATCTGATATTTATTACAGTATTTATGCTGTAGGTTTCACATTATTTATATTCACATTTATTATGAATATCATTTCACAATGGATTACAAAACGATTTAGAGAGGAGTATTAATATGTCAGAAGTTAATTTAGTTGATCAAACCGTCGTTCGTAAAAAGCTACCGACAAGACTAATGAAAAATAAAGTTATTAAATCAATATTTTTCGTTTGTACATTAATTGGCTTAATCGTATTAGCTATTTTGCTATTTGACATATTTAGAAAAGGTATTCCTTATCTAAGTACAGATTTCTTCACAAACTTCTCATCAACATCACCTGAACGTGCAGGTATTAAAGGTGCTTTAATTGGGACACTATGGCTCATGATGACAATAGCACCTATATCTATCATTCTTGGTGTTGGTACAGCGATATATATGGTTGAATATGCAAAAGAAAATTGGTTTACGAAATTTATAAGAGTTAATATTTCAAATTTAGCAGGTGTGCCATCAGTAGTATTTGGTTTATTAGGATTAACTATATTTGTACGCGGTGCAGGTATTGAAAATTTATCTCTAGGTAAGACGGTTATTGCAGCAGCATTAACGATGTCGCTTATGATATTACCAATCATTATTGTAGCAAGTCAGGAAGCAATTAAAGCAGTCCCATCATCTATTAGAGAAGCATCATTAGGATTAGGTGGTACTAAATGGCAAACGATTAAAAACATCGTATTACCAGCTTCAATACCTGGCATTTTAACAGGCACAATTCTTGCACTATCAAGAGCACTTGGAGAAACAGCTCCACTTGTTGTAATCGGTATTCCTGCCATATTGATGAAAACACCTAACAGTATATTTGAATCTTTCCAAGCTTTACCAATGCAAATATACAACTGGGCTAAGTTACCACAAGCAGAATTTCAGTTTGTTTCATCGGCAGCAATTATCGTATTACTCGTAATTTTAATTCTTATGAACTCAATCGCAATCTATATTAGAAATAAATATCAAAGAAAATTATAATAATCAAAATGAAGAGGGGTCATGACTATGACAGACGTAAAATTTAGAGATTTATCTCAAAATATACCTTCAAGTGAAATGACGGCAAATCAACAAATAGCTGTAGAAGATAAAAACATCGTTTATAAAACGAATAATTTAGATTTATGGTATGGAGATTTTCATGCGCTTAAAAATATAAATTTAGATATTGCAGAAAATGAAGTGACTGCAATAATTGGACCATCTGGTTGTGGTAAATCAACTTATATTAAAACATTAAATAGAATGATTGAATTAATTCCAAGTGTTAAAACATCAGGAGAAATCATTTATAGAGATAAAAACATTTTCGACAAAAAATATAGTGTTGAAGAATTAAGAACGAATGTCGGTATGGTGTTCCAAAAACCGAACCCATTCCCAAAATCAATCTATGACAATATTACTTATGGACCTAGAATTCATGGTATTACAGATAAAAAGGTACTAGATGAAATCGTTGAACGTTCATTAAAAGGTGCAGCAATTTGGGATGAATGTAAAGACAGACTAGATAATAATGCCTATGGATTATCTGGTGGGCAACAGCAAAGAATTTGTATAGCGAGATGTTTAGCTATTGAACCAGATGTTATTTTAATGGATGAGCCAACTTCAGCACTAGATCCTATTTCAACGTTAAAAGTAGAAGAACTTGTGCAAGAATTAAAAACTAAATACTCAATCATTATCGTGATACACAACATGCAACAAGCAGCTAGGATTTCTGATAAAACAGCGTTCTTCCTAAACGGTTATGTAAATGAGTTCGATCAAACAGATAAAATCTTCTCTAACCCATCAGATAAGAAGACTGAAGATTATATTTCAGGGAGATTTGGATAATATGGTTATTAGAGAAAAATATGAAGATGAATTAAATTCACTCATTAATGATTTATTTGTGTTGGGTAAAGAAATATACTTTATGATAGAACAATCAATATCTGTATTGAGCGATGAAGATAGAAACAACGCTCGTAATTTAATCAAATACGATAAAAAAATTAACCAAATGGAATATGACATTAATGAAAAAGTAGTTATGCTTATTACAAAGCAACAACCTATAGCGACAGACCTTCGAGTTATGATCTCAGGTTTAAAAATAGCTTCTGAATTAGAGCGAATGGCAGACAATTCTACTAATATTGCTCAAATTAGAAAAAGAGTTAAAATAACAGATTACTTTATACTAACGAGATTAAAAACAATGGGTAAGTTAGCAATGTTAATGTTAAAAGATTTAGAAGTGGCAGTTAATGACAAAGATATCTTGTTGATAAAAGAAATTATCAATCGTGACAATGATATTGATGATTTATATCGTGAGATTAATAACACGACATATTTAATCGATAATGATCCATTCATTTCAGGTCAAGCACATCTTGCTGCAAGATACTTAGAAAGAATAGGAGACCATATCACGAATATCAGTGAAAGTTGCTATTATTATATAACTGGTGAACACTATGAACCTATTGAAAAATAGTACTGGAATTATATAAGCATAGATGGTATTATAATAAGGTCGTATATTAATTGAAATAAGAATAGGAGGGTTCATCATGCGCGTAAATGTAACTTTAGCATGTACAGATTGTGGTGAAAGAAACTACATCTCTAAAAAGAATAAACGTAACAACCCAGAGCGTATTGAAATGAAAAAATATTGTGCTCGTGACGGTAAACACACTCTTCATAGAGAAACAAAATAATAAAACGAATAAAAACACATTCCATTATTCGGAATGTGTTTTTTTTAATACCTTTAAAGGTTCTACGACTACCTATCACAATAATTCTTGTGTTATCATATTATGTGTACCTGATAAAAATTTAATCAATATTTGGAAGTGTTAAATTCATGTCAAACAAGAAAAATTTAAGAAAAGAAATTTTGAATTTAATGAGAAATCAAGACATTTCTCAAAAAGAACAATATGATTTAAATTTAAAAGAACAATTATTTGAACATAACAATTTTAAGCAAGCCAATTCAATTGCTATCGTTATGAGTATGGATCATGAAGTCAATACGATACCTATTATTGAACATCTTTTAAATATAGGTAAGAAAGTATTCGTACCGAGAACCGATTACGATACGAAACAAATGGAATTTCAACGACTACTTGATTTGAATTCCATTGCAATTGATCAAAAAGGTATTAAGTATGTTAATCAAGAAACTGAAATAAGTGATGATATTGACTTAATTATTGTACCTGGTGTTGTATTTAATCAAGATGGATATCGAATAGGCTATGGTGGAGGGTATTATGATAAATATTTATCTCATTATAATGGACATACAATAAGTTTGTTATATCCTTTTCAGATAAGAAACTTTGGAGCTGAATCACACGATATACCAGTTGATGAGATGTTGACACCAAATGATATATATGGAGAAGAATAGATGGATAAAACAAAACAAATGTGGAAGTTGATATATTATTTAGTTTATACAGAAGGTTACAAAATAATATCGATTGATGAAGAAGAAGCAGAAATATGGTTGACTCATGAATCTAAAAAAATTGTCAAAAGGTTTATACATAAGACACCTACACATCAAGAAGTTGATTTTGACTTAGAAAAAATCACTGACCATATAGGTGACTTAATTGATAGTATAGGGTTTAGCTTTGAACAATTAGATGTTTTTTATATTACCGAAAAAGAGATAGACTTCACTGAATTTAATCATACTAAACGACCTAAAATTAGGTATCATGCTTTATATGAGCTTGATGATTTCGAGAAAGTATCTCATCACTTTGTAACGAAACATCAAATTAAACGTAATAGAACAAATCCTGTTACGACATATAAAAACAAATTATTGAATGCGAGCTTTATTGATAGCTTTATGCTTAAGTTTTCACCTGTGACATATTTTTTAGTAGCTGCTAATGTTATTGTTTGGCTGTCTTTAGTTTTAATTTTTAATCATTTTGGTCAAATTAATTTAGTCGATTACGGCGGACTTGTGCATTTCAATGTTGTTCACGGTGAATGGTACCGTTTATTAACGTCCATGTTTATACACGCGAATTTTACACACTTAATGATGAATGTATTTTCGCTTATTATATTCGGTAAACTGATTGAAGGTGCATTAGGGTCCATTAAAATGTTCACCATTTATTTCATATCAGGTCTATTTGCAGGTATTGTATCGCTTAGTATAGATACACAATCTATTTCAATTGGTGCAAGTGGTGCCATTTTTGGATTAATTGGTGCATTTATTGTGTATTTATTTACACGTAAAAATATTAATAAACAATTTGTATTACAAACATTTATAGGTATTGTGATTATTTCGTTATTAGCATTGTTTATTAATAATGTGAACCACTTCGCTCATTTAGGTGGATTTGTTGGCGGGGCAATCTTAATGTTTATCATGTACAAATGGATGGAACATGACAAGTTCAAACTTTATTATATTGCTGCCTTTATAGTGATTATCATCATTTTGATTGTTATTATATTTAACAGACAACAACATTATATATATGATGAATTAACGAAAGATGCTATGAATAACGGTGATTTTGATAGAGCGGAAACAATGGTAAAGCAAATTAAAGAAAAGAACTTCGAGTCGGATGAGACATATATTTTAAGTGGCTTAATTGTATCGAATAATACGTCTTTGAATGAAGCGATTCTAGAATGGGAAAGAGGATTAAAAGTTTTTCCTAATTCAGCTAAATTAAATTACCAATTAGCTTTAGGTTATAGAGCAAAAGATGACTATAATAAAGCAAATAAGTTTATTAATAAGGCGATAAAGCTTGATAAAAAGAATAAACATTATGCAACATTAAAAGATGAAATTGAAGCGTTTAGGAGTTAATTTTATGAATAATTTATACGACGTACAACAATTACTTAAAAAGTTTGGTTATATTATTTATTTTAAAGATGAAGAAGATCAACTAGAAATGATGGAACAAGAAATAAAAGCTATGTATCAATCTATGCTTATTGATAAAGAAACATTTTTACAAGCAAGACTTATTATAAATCAGAGAAGGATTGAGAAAAAATGACACATATTTTATCAGCAGATATTGGTGGTACGACTTGTAAATTAGGTATTTTTGATCGTTCACTAAATATCGAAGAGAAATGGGAAATTTCAACGAATAAAACAGGAGAAGGTATATTAGAGAATATATATGATTCATTCGTTGTACATCTGAATAGAAAAGATATCGATATCAAGAACATTATCGGTATGGGAATCGGTGTACCTGGCCCGATTGATTTTGAAAATGGTATCGTCAACGGTGCTGTGAATTTAAATTGGACTGGTAACATTGAAGTTAGAAAACATATGCAACAATATTTTGATGGACCAATTTACGTAGATAATGATGCGAATGTTGCAACTTTAGGTGAAAAATTTAAAGGTGCTGGCCAAAACGAAAGCGACGTTGTTTGTATGACGCTAGGAACTGGTGTAGGTGGCGGCATTGTTTCAAATGGCGAATTACTTCATGGCCATAATGGTTCAGGCGCTGAAATAGGTCATTTCTTAGTGGATCAAAAGAAAAGATTTCAATGTAATTGTGGTATGAAGGGCTGTCTTGAAACGGTTGCTTCAGCTACAGGTGTCATTAATTTAGTACATCATTATTATCCAAATATCAATATGAAATCAAGTATTCATGACTTAATTACAGGTAAAAATGTAACAGCTAAAGACGTATTTGATGCTGCAAAATCAGGAGATGAATTCAGTTTATTTATCATTGATAAAGTTGCTGGTTACATAGCTTATGCAGCAAGTGTTGTTAGCGTCATGACTAACCCTAAATATATTATAATTGGTGGTGGCGTTAGTAAAGCCGGCGATATTCTTATCCAATTTATTAAGAAGCATTATGAAAAAATGACATTTAAACCTGCACAAGATGGTACAAACATTGTAGTTGCACAATTAGGAAATGACGCAGGTATCATCGGTGCAGCTGGTCTAATTAAGACATATGTAATAGATAAGGAGAATGAATAATGGCAATAGTTGATGTAGTCGTAATACCAGTGGGAACAGAAGGACCTAGTGTGAGTGAATATATTGCAGATATTCAAATAATTCTTGAAAAGCATAAAGAGGCGGGTACAATTGATTATCAATTAACACCAATGAATACACTTATTGAAGGTGATCTTAAAGATTTACTTGAGATTATACAAGAAATTCATGAAAGTCCATTCAATAAAGGATTAGACAGAGTTTGTACAAATATCCGAATTGACGATAGAAGAGATAAATCTAGAAAAATGAACGATAAATTAGATTCTGTTAACAAACATTTGAACAAATAAAAAAAGACGAGTGTAAACTCGTCTTTTCTTTAATGATGTAAAATTGGATAACCGTATGTAAAGATTGTAGCTAATGAGAAGAACCCAAAAGATACTACAGTTATTGCACCAAAAAGAATGCCCAAAATATTTTTGTTTTTGAATGCTGAAATTAAACCAAATATAGCTAGAATAAAAACAGCTAGCATTAATAATGAGAAAATATTAACACCGATATGGATTTTTACTCCAAATAACTCAAATAGTTCCCCTGTGTCGATAAATGGCATTCCAATACCCCCAATACAAATTTCTTTTATTATCATATTAATTGTATAATTAATATGTGGTTTTGTCGAGATACTTTTTAAAAGAGGAGGAAATAAAATGCAAGTACATAGTTTTTCATTAGGAATTGTAGAAACTAATTGTTATATTCTCGAAGGTGAAAACGAATTACTCGTGATAGATCCAGGAGATAATGGCGATTTTTTAAATAAACAAATTAAACAATATCATAAAAAGGTGAGTGCTGTATTATTAACACACGCTCATTTTGATCATATAGGTGCAGTAGATGATGTCGCAAATGAATTTGATGTGAAAGTATATGTGCATCCTGAAGAAAAATCATGGTTAACGGATACAGAGAAAAATGGTTCTAAAAAATTTGCAATGTATCAATTACCACAAGTGGTTCAACATACTGTTCCACAAATAATGGAACCTGGTGAATATGAGATTGGTGAATTTAAATTTGAAGCGATCCATACACCCGGTCATTCACCGGGTAGTTTATCATTTGTATTTGGCGAATTTGCTATAGTAGGTGATACTTTATTTAAAGGTGGAATTGGGAGAACGGATTTATATAAAGGTGATACAAAAACATTATTGAATTCAATTGAAGATAAGTTGTTAGAACTAGATCCAAATACAACTATTTTCCCAGGTCACGGACCGGAGACTACAATAGCAGATGAAGAAATGACAAATCCGTATTTAAATGGATTTAATTAAAAGAAGCATTACACGTTTGTGTAATGCTTCTTTCAGAGTGTCGACAAAGTCTTAGACTTTGCCGGCATTTTTTTATGCGCATGCTTTCCGCGGGCATGTTCTCAGCCTGTAGTCTTCGAATCATGCTGTTCCCGCAGGAGTCAGCGCTAAAAAAATACCAAAAATTAATAATCCATTTTATAATATAGTTGAAATTTTATTTAGGAGTTGATTCTATGTTAAATAAATCCGAGAATAAACGTGACCAATATGAAATGATTTCTGTTTCAGAGTTAGTACCTAAAAATCATTTATTGAGAAAAGTTGATAAAGTATTAGATTTAAACTTCGTTTATGAACTTGTTGAAGATAAATACTGTTTAGATAACGGACGTCCTTCTATTGATCCTGTTATCTTAGTTAAGATCTTACTGATTCAAAGATTATTTGGCATAAAATCAATGAGGCAAACTATTAAAGAAATTGAAACTAACGTAGCTTACCGTTGGTATTTAGGATTTAGCTTTCTTGATAAAGTCCCTCATTATGGTACATTCAGTAAAAATTATACAAGACGCTTCCATGATACTGACCTGTTTGAACAAATATTCGAAAGAATATTAGAAATTGCGATTAAGAATAACTTAATTGACCACTCAACGTTATTCATTGATTCAACACATATCAAAGCTAATGCGAATAAAAATAAATATATTAATCAAGTTGTAAAAAAGGATACATTACATTTCCAAGAAGAACTTAATAATGAAATTAATCAACAGAGGTTAGCGCAAGGAAAAAAGCCCATAAAAAATAAGAAAAAGGAGGAGTTTAAAAATAAGAAAGTCAGTACTACCGATCTAGAAGCTGGTTACTATGTTAAAGGTGAAAGAGAAAAACAATTTGCGTATAGCTTACATAGTTGTGTAGATAAAAATGGTTTTATAATTGATCAACATGTCACACCTGGAAATATACATGATAGTACACAGTTGAAACCTATGGTTGAAAGATTAGAAGAAAAAAATATGTTGCCAATCACACTAGCAGTAGACTCCGGATACAAAACGCCATTCAATGCGCATTATTTACTTGAGAAATCGATTGTACCTGCAATGCCCTATACAAGACCAAAAGGAAAGCCAGGAATATTTAAAACTAAAGATTTTATTTATGATGAATATTACGATAGTTATATATGTCCAAATGATAAACTACTAACTTTTAAAAGAACTATGCCAACAGGGCATAGATTATACAAATCTAATCCTATTATATGTAAATCATGTCCACTACTAAATGAATGTACAGAAAATAGAAGTTTTACTAGAGAAATTCGAAGACATGTATGGCAAGATGATTTAGATATAATCGAAGATTTAAGGTTTGTAGATACAATAAAAAAAGCATATAAACTAAGAAGTCAAACAGTAGAAAGACGCTTTGGTGATGCAAAAGAACAGCATGGTATGAGATGGACTAGATATAGAGGAATTAAAAAAGTTTCCCTGGACACCACGCTTATTTGTGCTGCCATGAATCTTAAAAAGTTGGCAATGTGGCTCGTAAAAGAGCCACAAATAGCCTAGATTAAACGTAGTTTAATCATGATTTTAGTGGAAAATATTAATCCATATAAAAAAACAAACTGAACTTATAAATTTAAGTTCAGTTTGTCCACAGTCTGAAAGAAGCATTACACGTTTGTGTAATGCTTCTTTTAATGATGTGCTCCAAAACTTGGCTCTAATAAGAATGTAGAATAATATGTAAATCCAACAAAACATAATACTAAATAAATTGCGAATATATACATATACATTCTTTCTGTTAATTTTAAGTATCCCAACAATACGAAAAATCCAGTTTGTGCTAAGAAGAAATATGCCATCATGTCCATACCGCCGACATAAAACATCGTAGCAAAAATAGCAGTCCAGAAGCCTAGAGTTTTATAAACTTTATCCATCTTCTTAAGAACCCCCTCTGTGTTTACTTTCTTATTCATATTTAATTATAAAGTTACTCTATACAAAAGTAAATAGCATTTTAACGCAAATTCATAAGCATTAAACAAGTAATTTTGGTAATTGGAAGCGTTTATATATATTAGGAGGAGATTATGGAGAAATTATTTAAGTCAATTATTAACGATGCTGTCAATTCTAATGCGAGTGATATTCATTTTGTACCTTTAAACGATGATAAAGTCTTTGTTCAAATGAGGATAAATGGCGATAATACACCTTATGATTTAAATCTAGACTTTAAATTGTATAGTAGGCTACTCATTTATATGAAATTTATCGCGCATCTTGATGTAAGTGAACGTAATAAAGCACAAAGTGGTCAATATTTATTTGAACATGAGATTCAATACTATTTAAGAATTTCTACAATACCAATCAGTTTAGGGATAGAATCTAGTTCCATTAGAATAACCCCTCAACATTTTAATCACTCACATGGAAAATCAGAAGAGCAATCATATATCGTTCTACAAAATAGAATGTATCAATCTGAAGGGTTATTTCTATTTACGGGACCAACTGGATCAGGTAAGACGACATTAATGTATGAATTGATGTATACATTAAAGAAAGAGAAGAATAAACATATTATTACAATTGAAGATCCTGTAGAACAAACATTAAATGGCATTGTCCAAGTTTCAGTCAATGAAAAAGCTAACATAACTTATCAACAATCTTTTAAAGCCATTTTAAGATGTGATCCTGACGTTATTATGATTGGGGAGATAAGAGATGATGTTACTGCTAAGCAAGTTGTTCAGGCAAGTTTAAGTGGTCATTTAGTGCTTTCAACTATGCATGCTAGTGATACAATCGGGGTAATCCACCGACTAATTGAACTAGGTGTAACAGTTGAACAAATTAAACAAGGTATTTCATGTATCACGAACCAACGTCTTGTGAAGAAAAATGATGAAACAAGAACATTAGATATGTCATATATTTTTAAAGATGACATTATTAAATATATGGAGAATGATTATGAAACGTAAGAAAAATGTATTAAAAAAAGATCAAGTATTATATTTAACACGACTGTTAGATATGTTGAAACAAGGTTTCACTTTACTAGAAGCTATTCAATTACTGTCTGATCAATTCATACAACTTAAAAAGCATAATTTAAATACTACTGCTTGTGAAATTGTTAAAGAGACTGGTCAATTACATGAAATACTTAAACTGTTTAATTATCCGCAAGTTATTATTACTCAAATATACTTTGGTGAACAATATGGTAATTTGAATGAAACGTTAGAACACTCTATTCTATATTTAAAAAAGATTGAACAAGTTAAACAAAGATTTATAAAAACAATTCAATATCCCGCTTTATTATTCAGCATCTTTTTTATGTTACTTGCTGTTGTAAATCAAACCATTATTCCTCAATTCACAGAAATTTATGCTTCAATGAATGTAGAAATTTCTACTTCGTTACGTATTATCACGACAATATTTTCATATTTACCAACTACTATTTTTTCTTTAGTCCTCATTTTATTCCTCGTTTATCTTATCAGTTATATGAATTTTATGGATAAAGAAATGGCTCGTAAAATAGCAATATACCAGAAAATTCCAATCATCAATCGTTACATTACGATGTATAACTCATATCGTATATCTAGAGATTTTTCCTTTTTTATTCAAAATGGTATCACCCTTACTAAAATAATTGAAATATATATGTTGCAAACTAAAGATGATTTTTTGAAATATATTGGATATTCTATTAATCAATCATTAGGTTCTGGTATGACATTTCCAAATTCCATTAAGAAGTTAGGGTGCTTTGAATCTAATTTCATACACTATATCAATCACGGAGAAAATAAATCTAAATTAGATTTAGAACTTTATTATTACAGTCTTTTTATGCTGGACACACTAGAAAAGACTTTCTTAAAACATCTCAAATGGATACAACCAGTCGTATTTGGTGTTCTAGCTTTATTAATCGTAACGCTATATTTAATTATCATTCTACCGATGCTGCAAATGGTAGAAGGTATAAAGTGAAAGGAATGTATTAAAATGAAAAGATTTAAATTTTTAAGTAAAAAAGAAGGATTTACATTGGTTGAAATGTTAATTGTTCTTTTAATTATAAGTATATTATTGGTGATCATCATACCAAACATAAGTAAGCAATCAGAGACGGTAAAAAGTACTGGATGCCAAGCTCAAGTGAAGATGGTTGCTGGGCAAGTAGAAGCTTATACATTGAAGCACGATGCTAAACCAAATTCTATAAATGATTTAGTAAGTGATGGTTATATTAATCAAAAGCAACTGACATGTAAATCAGGTGAAACAATTACACTTGAAAATGGTGAAGTTGTTGCACATTAATGATAATAAAGGATTTACATTGGTGGAAATGATTATTGTGTTATCCATCATCAGTATTATCTTTATGGTGACAATGTATTTATCTATAAACGCATTGGCTCGTAGTGGATTAAACAATGGCATTGATGATTTTGAAACGAAGCTAGAGTTCTTAGAAACGAAATCTCTATCTCAAAAGCAACCTATATTAGTTTGGTTTAAACCTAATTCAGAAAAAATATTTTATCAAATTGAGAAGAATCAGATTCAAACGATTTCACTCTATAAAGGTCGTATATCTAAAAATAACCAATTTACGACATTAGTTTTTGATGGAGAGGGAAATATTAATCAATTTGGCACTTTAAAAGTGGAGTTTAACGATAAAAAGTATCATGTTATTTTCCGAATTGAGAAAGGGAGATATAGAATTGTTGAAACGACATGATGGGTATGTGTTTATAGATTTTATGTTGTCTATTTTTATCATAATGCTATTGAGTGGGACATTACTGCCTTTAGTTACAACATTAAATGAAAATATCACTCGTGAACACGATAGAATAAAGCTTTATCAAATGATCTATCAAACTGTGCAATCAAAATCTAACGAACCTAAATATGATGTAAAGAGATATAAATATTTAGAGTTTAATACAAAAGTTTGTATGAAAGATGAATTAAAAAATGAAAAAATATGTATTGAAAAATAGTAAAGGCTTTAAGATGATAGAAATGCTACTATCATTATCTTTTTTATTAATTATATTAGCTTTAATCCCATTGCTCATTAAGAGTCTTTATTTATTTAAAGATAATGCAATGGATCATACACATTTTGAATTGATGATGTTTAGAAAAGAACTCTCCGATGAAATAAAAGAAAGTACTATAAAATTAGACAACGCTCATAACAGGATTAAATTTATAAATGAAATGCATTCAACAGAATTCACATTATTAAATGGAAAGATAATAAAAACTATAAATGGTCGAGGTAACATCACTTTGGTTAATAATGTGAAGACTTTTCAAGTAGATAAAATATCTAACGAAACATTTAAAGTAATTATTATTATAAGAAAAGGCGATAAAGAAATACATGAAGAAATTTATATCTAACGATGCTGGTTTTATTTTACCGTTATTACTTGGAATATTATTTATTTATAGTTCCTTTTTGTCATTTTACTTAGTACAATATAGCTTTAAGCTTAATACTTATCACAATTTAGAACAATACTATATACGTGAAATAAAAATTATGATAAATAAATAATTTTAAGCTTTTTATTTTCTGAATAATGAGATAGAATAAAGTTTAAGTTGAAATGAAACAACTGAGGAGTAGATTTAATGTCAATCGTATTAATTGGATTTATGGGTGTTGGCAAAACAACTATCGGAAATTTGTTGAGCGAACATTATGATAAAAGTTTAGTAGATATAGATACTTATATCGTTGAAACAACTCAATTACCAATCCCACAAATTTTTGAAAAATATGGTGAAAAACATTTTAGAGATTTAGAGTATCAAGCTTTAAAAAAATGGATTGACCAAGATGTGATTATTTCAACTGGTGGCGGTATTGTAGAATCAGAATTATGTAAAGAATTATTAAAGCAAAATGACAATACTTTTTGGCTAAAATGTGATGTCGAAACCCTATTTAATAGAATTAATTATGATAATAACAGACCGAATGCTAACGGAAAGTCATTAATTGAATTAAAAACCTTGTATTCAAAACGAGAATTAAGTTATAATGAAATCGCATTCAAGCATATTGATGCTAACAGACCTAGAGAAGTAGTTGCAAGTGAGATTATTGAATCTCTATAAGCTTAAATATTTGCGAATGATCAAAGTTAGAGAGAATGAATGGTATATTCATCGCCGAAGGAGCAAGCCAGATTTGAGTGAATCTCTCAGGCAAAAGGATAACTTTGTGACGCATTCCTGAAGAGCACTTCAACAGGGTAGCTTTCGCTACCCTGTTTTTTTATTATACATATTCAGAAGGGGAGAGATATGATGACGACAGATTTAAAACAAACACCTTTGTATCAAACTTATATAGATCAAGGTGCTAAAGTAATTGATTTTTCTGGATGGGCTTTACCAGTCCAATTTTCAAGTATTAAAGAGGAACACAATGCAGTAAGAAATCATGTTGGTATTTTTGATGTGAGTCACATGGGTGAAATTCTCGTTACAGGTGAAGAAGCGGATCAGTTTATTCAATACACTTTAACGAATGATTCAACATTATTAACGGATAGTAAAGCTCAATATACAACACTATGTACCCAAGATGGTGGCGTAATTGATGATTTAGTTGTTTATAAATTAGACGACAAAGTTTATTTCTTAGTTGTCAATGCTGGTAATACAGATAAAGATTTCGAATGGTTAAAATCAATTAAAGATTTTAATGTAAATGTTGAAAATAAATCTTCTGAATATGGCCAATTAGCAATCCAAGGTCCAGAAGCACGCGAATTAATTCAAAAATTAGTAACTGATGGTGTATCAGAAATGAAGATGTTTGAATTCAAACAAAATGTAACACTATTCGGGAAAGAAGTTATATTATCTCAATCTGGTTACACGGGTGAAGATGGATTCGAAGTTTATTGTGATGCTGCAGATACAAAAGCTATTTGGGATGGTTTTATAAACGAAAATGTTGTTCCATGTGGTCTTGGCGCACGCGATACACTAAGACTTGAGGCTGCATTACCATTACATGGCCAAGATTTATCTGAACAAATCACACCATATGAAGCTGGTATTGGATTTGCTGTTAAACCATTAATTGAAGATGACTTTATTGGCAAAGATGTATTGAAAGCTCAAAAAGAAAATGGTGCTCCAAGAAAATCAATCGGTATAGAAATGATTGACAAAGGCATACCAAGAACAGATTATGCAATTCTGGATACTGATGGTAATGAAATTGGTTATGTAACTTCTGGAACACAGTCTCCTTCAACTGGTAAATCAATTGCTATGGGATTAATTGAGAAGGATGCATTTGAATTAGATAAAGAAATTTTAATACAAGTTAGAAAAAGACAAGTAAAAGCTAAAATTGTTAAAAAATCATCATTTAAATCATAGGAGTGAATAAAATGGGTCACCGCTATATACCTTTAACTGAAAAAGATAAATCTGAAATGTTGGATGTCATTGGTATTCAATCTGTAGATGAATTATTTACGGATATACCTGAATCTGTAAGGTTTAATAAACCGTTAAATATTAAAGAAAAGAAAGCTGAAACGCCTTTATTACGTGAACTATCTCAAATTGCGAATAAAAATATCACAAGTGAAACACATGCTTCATTTTTAGGCGCGGGCGTATATGATCACTATATTCCAACTGTTGTAGATCATGTTATTTCTCGTTCAGAATTTTATACTGCTTATACACCTTATCAACCAGAAATTTCACAAGGTGAATTACAAGCTATTTTTGAATTTCAAACTTTAATTTGCGAACTAACTGGTATGGATGTAGCCAATTCATCTATGTACGATGGTGGAACTGCTTTTGCTGAGGCTGCTGTTCTTGCAGCAGGTCATACTAAGAAGTCAAAAGTAATTGTATCTAAATCTGTACATTATCAATCTATAGAAGTACTTAAAACATATACAAAAGCACAAGATATTGAAGTAGTTGAAGTTGATTTAGACGGTACTGTAACGGACTTAGAAAAGTTGAAAGCAGTTATCGATGACGACACTGCGGCAGTATGTGTTCAATATCCTAACTTCTTTGGTTCTTTAGAAGACTTAGAGGCAATTAAACAATTAATTGAAGATAAAAAAGCTTTATTTATCGTATCAAGCAATCCTTTATCACTTGGTTTAATTACACCTCCTGGAGAATTCGGTGCTGATATTGTTGTTGGTGATGCACAAGTGTTCGGTATTCCAGCACAATATGGTGGACCTCATTGTGGTTATTTTGCATCTACTAAGAAACTTATGAGAAAACTACCAGGACGTTTAGTTGGTCAAACTCAAGATGAAGATGGCAATAGAGGCTTTGTTCTTACGTTACAAGCACGTGAACAACATATTAGAAGAGATAAAGCGACATCAAATATTTGTTCTAACCAAGCTCTAAATGCATTAGCAGCATCAGTTTGTATGAGTGCTTTAGGTAAGAATGGTGTGTTTGAAATGGCTAAACTTAACATGGAAAAGACAACTTACATGAAACAAAAAATGCAAGATTCTGGATTTGATGTGTTAGAAGGTATATCATTTAACGAATTTGTTGTTAAATTTAACAAACCTATTAGTGAAATCAACGCTGAATTACTAGATGAAGGTATTATTGGTGGATTTGACTTAGGTTTCATAGACGAAGCATTCAACAATCATATGTTAATTGCAGTAACAGAATTAAGAACAAAAGAAGAAATCGACACATTTATCAAAAAAGTAGGTGAATACAGTGCGTAAACCATCAAGCGAATTAATATTTGAAAGATCTAGAAAAGATAGATTTGCATATTCTTTACCTGAAAAAGATGTTGAAACACAAGATGTTCAAAATCTTTTAGGAGATAAATTTACAAGAAAACAAAAAGCAGAATTACCTGAAGTTAGTGAATTAGATTTAATGCGCCATTACACTGAATTATCTAATAAAAACCATGGTGTAGATACTGGATTCTATCCTTTAGGTTCATGTACGATGAAATACAATCCTAAAATCAATGAAAAAGTCGCTAGAATGTCAGGCTTTGCAAACGCACATCCATTACAAGATGTTTCAACTGTACAAGGTTCATTAGAAATCATTTATGATTTACAAGAACATTTAAAAGAAATTACGGGTATGGATGAAGTAACTCTTCAACCAGCAGCAGGTGCGCACGGTGAATGGACTGCTTTATTAATGATTAAAGCTTTCCACGAATCAAATGGCGATTTCAATAGAACGAAAGTTATCGTTCCAGACTCAGCTCACGGTACGAATCCAGCTTCTGCAAAAGTAGCTGGTTTCGATACAGTAACTGTAAAATCTAATGAAAAAGGATTAGTTGATATCGAAGACTTAAAACGTGTAGTTGGAGACGACACAGCTGCTATCATGTTAACAAATCCTAACACATTAGGTTTATTTGAAGAAGATATTTTAGAAATCAGAGAAATCGTACACCAAGCAGGTGGTAAACTGTATTACGATGGTGCTAACTTAAATGCAATTATGAGTAAAGTTAGACCTGGTGATATGGGATTTGACGCTGTTCACTTAAACTTACACAAAACATTCACAGGACCTCATGGAGGCGGTGGACCTGGTTCAGGACCAGTCGGTGTTAAAGCAGATTTAGTACCATTTTTACCAAAACCAACAGTAGTTAAAGAAAATGATACATTTAAATTCGAACATGACATGCCCCAATCTATCGGAAGAGTTAAACCATTCTTCGGTAACTTCGGTATCTATTTAAGAGCATATACTTATATTAGAACGATGGGACCAGATGGATTAAAAGCAGTTTCAGAAACAGCTGTATTAAATGCTAATTATATGTTGAGAAGATTACAAGATCACTTTGACACACCATATACACAACACTGTAAACACGAATTCGTAATCAGTGGTTCAAGACAGAAAAAACTTGGTGTAAGAACATTGGATATTGCAAAACGTCTCTTAGACTTTAACTTCCATCCACCAACAATTTACTTCCCAATCAACGTGGAAGAATGTATGATGATTGAGCCAACAGAAACAGAATCTAAAGAAACTTTAGATGCATTCTGTGATACGCTCATTCAAATTGCTAAAGAAGCAGAAGAAACACCAGAAGTTGTATTAGAAGCACCACATACAACTGTCATTGGCCGATTAGATGAAACACAAGCAGCAAGAAAACCAGTACTTAAATTCGAATTACTAAAAGAAGAAAAAGCATAATAAAAAGCGTCTTGGTCGTATTTAACGATTAAGACGCTTTAATATTATTTAGATTTAACTTTACCAGTCCATTTTTTATAGCCGCCTTTAAGCATGAATAATTCAGTGTAACCTTTTTTCTTCATCGTTCTAGCAGCTCTATAACTTGCTACGCCATTTGTGTCGCAAAAATATATAGGTTGGTCTTTACGTAAACCTTGATATCTTGTACGAAATACACTCATCGGTATATTTCTTGCCCCGATAATATGACCATAGTCAAAATCAGTCTTTTCACGCAAGTCTATAACTTGTGCCTTTCTTAATCCCTTATGGAATTCATTTTGATCTAATTCTTTTACTGCGCGCTTATTTAATGAATAGTTAATTGCCATATAAATGATAATCAAGACTAGGACTATGAGCGCGATATACCAATAATTCATGGTCTGATTCCTCCCAATTCAAGTCGATACCCTTATTATAAGATTTCTTGTGAGATTTATCAAAATATTTTTGCTAAAATAGAAAAGTACATAAGAATTAATTGAATAGGAGTTTTAATTGTGAAAGAAACTTGGCACTTTATAAACACGAAATCGAATAATCCATATTATAATATGGCAGTTGATGAAGCACTTATGAATTTTGTGAGTAGAGGAGAAATCGATCCTGTTATTAGATTTTACACATGGGATCCAGCTACGTTATCAATTGGATATTTTCAAAAACTAACTAAAGAAATTGATATTGAAAAAGTAAAAGAAAAAGGTTTTGGACTTGTAAGACGTGCTACAGGAGGTAGAGGTGTCTTACACGATAAAGAGTTAACTTATAGCGTCATCGTTCCAGAATCGCATCCAAATATGCCTAAAACGGTTACTGAAGCTTATAGAGTCATTTCTGAAGGTTTGTTAGAAGGTTTTAAATCGTTAGGGTTTGATGCATACTTTTCAATTCCAAAGACTAAAGAAAAAAGAGATAAACTTAAGACACCACGTAGTTCAGTATGTTTTGATGCGCCAAGTTGGTATGAACTTGTAGTAGAAGATAGAAAAATAGCAGGAAGTGCCCAAACACGTCAAAAAGGCGTTATCTTGCAACACGGTTCAATTTTACAAGATATAGATGTTGATGAATTGTTCGATATGTTTATATATAGAAACGATCGACTAAAAGATAAAATGAAAGCTGCATTTACAGATAAAGCAGTTGCTATCAATGATTTATCAGATAAATACATCACTTTAGAAGAAATGGAAACAGCATTTTATGAAGGATTCAAGAAAGGTTTAGATATAGAATATAAACCACTTGAATTTACCGAAGAACAGCTTGCTGAAATTAAACAATTAGAAGAAAAATATAAATCAGAAGAATGGACTTATAGAAAGTAAAAAAAGAGACTTCAATAGTCTCTTTTTTTATCTATTTCTACGCTTTTGTTTGCGCATGGCTTTTTTATATTTTCGTTGATCTGGCGTTAAAAAGAAGAAATAGTAAATTAGATAGATGATTAATCCGAATATGATAAATGAGACAATCATACGAATGAAGCCCATGATAAAGAAATCAAGATTCATAATTAATCCAAAAACTGCTATAGCAATAATTAAATAGAATAAAACGTTTTTCATAAAATCTCACCTTAAATTATTAGTCTATTTAATATAGCACATTTTATGTATAATCTCACTCAATTTGACCTATCTCTTTGTCTAATCCATGAAGTTCATCAATTGCTTTTTGAACATCTTTTTTATCCTTTTTATTGTAGGCATCACTTAAATCTTTAAACACTTTTTCAAAGCTTGTTGATAGCTTTAGCATGCTTTTATGAAGAGATTTATAATCTTTAGGAAGAGATTTACCTTTCATTTCATCTTTATATCTATCTGTAATATTTTCTTGATTGTGATAAATATTTTCTAATTCATTTTTAGTATGTTCATCATCGAATTTTGAAGTTACATTTTTCTTGATTTTGTTATAACTCGCAATATTCGTTTTCGTTTCATTTACAAATTTTGTAGATGACTTTAAATATTGAGTTGTAAACTGGTTAGACGACTCTTGTTCATTTTTTTTAATTTTGCTTTTAACACTATTTTCTTTTTGTTTATATGTTTTGTTTTTATCTTCTAAATCTAATACTTCTTGTTTTAATTTTCGATTATCACTTTTTAATGATGACTTCTTTTCTTCAAGTTGTTGAACTTTATCATTTCCACACGCAGATAAGACAACTGTACTTGCCATGATTGTTATAATTGTTTTTCTCATGTTTATTTACTCCCAATGTTTTACTCTGAAAAAATTTCGATATGTATGATATTATTTTAATGTATATAGATTTAATGTACAAATAGAAAGGGGATAATTATGAAAATTAATAAATTAAGAGAAGTCATGAATCAAAAAGGTCTTGAAGCAGTTGTAATTCTATCAGCGTATAACAGAAGATATCTTTCTGGATTTACAGGGACAAGTGGTAGTCTACTAATTACACAAGATAAATCCCTTTTAATTACAGACTTTAGATACATTCAACAAGCGAATGATCAAGCTCAAGATTTTGAAGTTATTAATCAAGAAGGACCAATGTTAGGTAAGATTAATGAACTGATAAAAGAAGTTCAATATAAAAAAGTTGGCGTTGAAACACATTTAATTACTTATAATGAATATCAAGCATTAAATACAGATGCAGTTGAACTTGCTTCTATTGAAGGTGTTATTGAGACAATCAGAATGATTAAAGACGAATTTGAAATTAAACAAATTCAAAAAGCAGCTGACATTGTAGATGAAACATATGAACACATTTTAAATTGGGTTAAACCAGGCATGACTGAAAATGATGTGAATAATGAAATGGAAATGTTCATGAGAAGTAAAGGAGCAACATGTTCTTCATTTGATACGATTGTTGCTTCTGGGCACCGTGGTGCATTACCGCATGGTGTAGCAAGTAATAAAGTTATCGAAGAAGGAGATATGATTACTTTAGACTTCGGTGCACTATATGAAGGATACGTTAGTGATGTTACGAGAACATTTGCAATTGGTGAACCTAAAGAAGAAATGAAGAAAATCTATAATATAGTTTTAGAAGCACAATTAGCTGCTTTAGAACAAATTAAACCGGGGATGACTGGTAAAGAGGCAGATACAATTGCAAGAGACGTTATTAAAAGTTATGGATATGGAGAACAATTTGGCCATTCATTAGGACATGGCATTGGGTTAGAAGTACATGAAGGTCCAGCATTATCTCAAAAATCTGATATCGTACTTGAAGAAAATATGTGTATCACATTAGAACCAGGTATTTATGTAGATGGTTTAGGTGGCGTTAGAATAGAAGATGACGTATTAGTTACAAAAAATGGCTTACAGCGCTTTACTAAATCTTCAAAAGACCTTATTATTTTATAAGAAGGTATAAATAGGAGGAAAATGAATGATTTCAGTTAATGATTTTAAAACAGGTTTAACAATTAAAGTTGATAATGGTATTTGGAAAGTTATGGACTTCCAACACGTAAAACCAGGTAAAGGTGCGGCATTCGTACGTTCTAAATTAAGAAACTTAAGAACTGGTGCAATCCAAGAGAAAACTTTTAGAGCCGGTGAAAAAGTTGAAAAAGCTCAAATCGATAATCGTCGTATGCAATATCTATATGCTAATGGTGATAGCCATGTGTTCATGGATAACGAAACTTACGATCAACTAGAATTACCTGGTGATAAACTAGAATATGAACTTAAATTTATTAAAGAAAACATGGAAGTTCAAATCCAATCTTACGAAGGTGAAACAATTGGTATTGAATTACCAAATACAGTTACACTTCAAGTAACAGAAACTGAACCTGGTATTAAAGGTGATACAGCAACTGGTGCAACTAAACAAGCTACAGTTGAAACAGGTTATAGTTTAAACGTACCGTTATTTGTTAATGAAGGTGATTTACTTGTCATTAACACTACTGACGGAAGCTACGTATCAAGAGGTTAATATTAAACATTAAAATGAGGCCGGGACAGTAACTTGTGTCCTGGCCTCAATCATTTTAGTTAAATTAGGAATGTATCTTATTTACATTTATAATTAAATATTAAAATCTCTTGAATTGGTATGACCACTAAAGTAAAATGTATGAAGTGTAACGTATTAGAATTTAAAAGGAGTTTTTCAAATGAACTTAAAACAAATTAAAGAACTAGTTGATGTGTTAGATAATTCTTCTTTAACTGAAATTGATATTAATGATAAAGATTTTAAACTAACTTTAAAAAAAGATATTAAACAAGAAATCATTTATAGCCAAGGGGCAACAAATGTCGTTGCAGAACAACCACAACAAGCAACTCAAGCTGCACCACAACAAAATGTTGAACAAGAAGCACCAAGTGGTGTAACAATTAATGCGCCAATGGTTGGTACATTCTATAAATCACCATCTCCTGATGAAGGTCCATACGTTCAAGTAGGTTCACGTGTTGAAGTTGATACAACTGTATGTATTTTAGAAGCAATGAAATTATTTAATGAAATTCAAGCAGAAGTTTCTGGTGAAATCACTGAAATATTAGTTGAAGACGGACAAATGGTAGAGTATGGCCAACCGTTATTCAAGGTGAAGTAATATGAAAAAAGTATTAATTGCAAATAGAGGGGAAATTGCAGTAAGAATCATTAGAGCTTGTAGAGAATTAGACATACAAACGGTCGCAATTTATTCAGAAGCTGATAAAGATGCATTACATACTCAAATAGCAGATGAAGCTTATTGTGTTGGACCGACACAATCTAAAGATTCATACCTTCACGTTCCTAATATTATTTCAATTGCTAAATCAACAGGTTGTGACGGTATCCATCCCGGATATGGATTCTTAGCCGAAAATAGTGATTTTGCTGAAATGTGTGAAGCATGCCAAATTAAATTTATTGGACCTAGTTATCAATCTATTCAGAAGATGGGTATTAAAGACGTTGCGAAAGAAGAAATGATCAAAGCGAACGTTCCTGTTGTACCTGGTAGTGATGGTTTAGTAGATACAGTAAGAATTGCAAAGAAATGTGCGAAGAAAATTGGATATCCCGTTATTATTAAAGCTACTGCCGGTGGTGGTGGTAAAGGTATCAGAATTGCACGTAATGAAGAAGAGCTTGTAACAGGCTTTAGAATGACACAACAAGAAGCTGAAACAGCATTTGGTAACAAAGGTTTATACTTAGAAAAGTTCATCGAAAACTTTAGACATATTGAAATTCAAGTAATGGGTGATTCAGAAGGTAATGTTATACATCTTGGTGAACGTGATTGTACGATCCAAAGACGTATGCAAAAATTAGTAGAAGAATCGCCATCACCAGTCCTTTCTGAAGAAATGCGTATAGAAATGGGTGAAGCGGCTATTAGAGCAGCTAAAGCTGTTAATTATGAAAATGCTGGTACAATTGAATTTATTTATGATTTAGATGCTGAAACGTTCTATTTCATGGAAATGAATACGCGTATTCAAGTAGAACATCCTGTTACTGAGATGGTTACTGGAATGGATTTAGTTAAACTTCAACTAAAAGTAGCAAGTGGTGAAACATTACCTGTTACACAAGAAGAAGTTGACTTGAGTGGACATGCGATTGAATTTAGAATCAATGCAGAAAGCCCATTTAAGAATTTCATGCCATCACCAGGTAAAATTAATCAATATTTAACACCAGGTGGCTTTGGTGTGCGTATTGATTCAGCATGTTATACAGGATATACGATTCCACCTTATTACGATTCAATGGTTGCAAAGCTAATTGTTCATGGTAAAGATAGAACAGATGCAATTCAAATCGGTAAAAGAGCTTTATCAGAATTTTTAGTTGCTGGCATAGATACTACGATCCCATTCCATTTAAGATTGTTAGAAAATGATGTATTTGAGTCAGGTGATTTTAATACCAATTTCCTAGAGATTCATGATATTATAAATAATGAAGACAAATAGGGAGGGATTCAAATGGCTAAAACAATTGAAAATAAAAAGCCTTCTTTAGGTAAAATAGAGATTGCGCCAGAAGTTATTGAGGTCATTGCGAGCATTGCGACTACTGACATTAAAGGTGTATCTCATATGCAATCCGTTTTTAATAAGAATTCCTTAGAAAAATTCGGGAAAAAGAATTTTGGAAAAGGTATTAAAGTCGATATTAAAGAAGACGGCATCTACATTAATGTCTACTGTACATTTGACTACGGTACAAAAATTTCTGAAACAGCACGTAAAGTACAATCAGAAATTAAACAAGCATTAAATACGATGACGGCATTAACACCAAAAGAAGTTAATGTACATATCGTTAATATACATTTCCAATAATAAAATGATTAATTAAGAGGATGCGTGCATCCTCTTATTCTTTGAAGGAGAAGAATATGAAAAGAACAGAACTAAGAGAGATTGTCTTTAAATCACTATATCAATTAGAAAATAACAGAACTGATTTAACAGTAGAAGAAGCGATTCAATATTTAGTAGAAGATTTTAAAGGTGAACAATATTTATACGTGAAAAATTTTGTTAAAGAAGTTATAGAGAAAAAAGACGAATTAGATGAAATTGTAAGTCCACATTTAAAAAACTGGACATTAGACCGTTTACTTAAAACTGATAGAATCATTTTAAGAATGGCAACTTATGAATTGAAATATACAGATACACCAGAAAAAGTTATATTTAATGAAGCAGTAGAAATTGCGAAAGTATACAGTGATGATGATCACTATAAATTTATTAATGGTGTATTAAGCAGTTTATCAAAAAGTTAAAGAGTGATATAAATGGATAAGTATTTATCAGTTACAGCAATAACTAAATATATCAAATATAAATTTGATCAAGATCCACATCTACTTAATGTCTTTATTAAAGGTGAAATATCAAACTTTAAAAGACATTCAAGTGGTCATCTTTACTTTGCCTTAAAAGACGATAAAGGTGTACTCAGTGCTATGATGTTTAAATCGAGCGCAAATCAATTGTCGTTTAATCCTAAAGAAGGTGACCAAGTACTAGTTGAAGGTAGAATTGGGGTTTATGAATCAAGAGGTGCTTACCAAATTTATGTTCAATCTATGCAATTAGATGGTGTTGGACTTCTATATGAAAAATTCGAAGCACTCAAAAAAGAATTAGCAGAAAAAGGTTACTTTGACCAAGAACACAAATTAAGTATACCTAAATATCCTAAGAAAATCGCTGTTTTAACAGCATCGACTGGCGCTGCAATAAGAGATATATGTTCTACTTTAGATAAGCGATATCCACTTGCAGAACAAGTGTTAATGAGCACGTTAGTTCAAGGTAAAGGAGCTAAGGATAATATCATTAACAATATCAAAGAAGCTGATTCCATGGACGTTGATGTTATTATCGTTGGTCGTGGTGGTGGATCTATTGAAGATTTATGGAGCTTCAATGAAAGAGAAGTTGTAGAAGCCATTTATCATTGTAAGACGCCTGTTATTTCAGCAGTTGGTCATGAAACTGATACGACATTAAGTGATTTTGTCAGTGATGTAAGAGCTGCAACACCGACTCAAGCTGCAGTTATTGCGACACCAGATATTAATGCGCTGTATCAACTGATTTCAAATGCTAGACAGTATTTAACAAAACATATCACGCAATCTATACAGCAAGATAAACATAAATTAAAACAACTTTCATCATATTATAAATTGAAGACCCCTACGTTGCTATATGATCAAGAAACTCAGAAGTTAGATGAATTACAAAAACAATTATCTAGAAATTTAGAACAGACTGTTACGCGTAATAATCATAAGCTGGATATCTTACAAAATAAATTGCGAATTACACCAATTTATAATAAGACTTTTCAATTTAGACAAGACTTTGATCGTTTAAATATGCTTCAAATACAGCTCGTTAATCGTATTATAAGTCAAAAAAGACAAGTGCTGACAAGCAAGTTAGCGCAACTAGATGCGTTAAGTCCGACTCAAATCATGTTGAGAGGTTATTCAATCATCGAAAAAGATGATAAAATCATTACAAGCAAAAATGATTTAAAAATTGACGATGATATTACAATCAATTTAAAAGATGGTAAAATAAATGCTAATGTTAAGGAAATTAGGTGACAAATGTGACTAAAGAACAAACTTTTGAAGAAATGATGGAAGAATTAGAAAAAGTCGTCGGTAAATTAGACGAAGAAAATATTTCTCTTGAGGAATCAATTGAACTTTATCAAAGAGGTATTGAATTAAGTAGTAAATGTGAAAGGAAACTTAAAGCAGCGGAAGATAAAGTAAATAAACTTGTTCAAAAAGAAGGTGATTCAGATGAGTCAAATCATGAATAGTTATGTAGATAAGTTCACTGAATCACTTAAACAAACGAAACTAGATTCAGTTGTAAATACACAATTAGAAGAAAGTATGCGCTATTCTTTATTAGCAGGTGGTAAGCGTATTCGTCCTGTACTATTATTAATGACGTTATCGATGTTAAAGACAGATATTAATAAAGGAATGGAAACGGCAAAAGCACTTGAAATGATACATACATATTCCCTTATACATGATGATTTACCAGCCATGGATAACGATGATTACAGACGAGGAATGGAAACGAATCATAAAATCTATGGTGATGCGACTGCAATCTTAGCTGGTGATGCATTATTAACAAAGGCTTTTGAACTGATTACTAAAGATACATATATTGAAGCTGACGACAAAGTGAAATTGATTAGATTGCTTTCTGAATCAGCAGGCCATCAAGGTATGGTTGGTGGACAAGTGTTAGATATGGAAAGTGAAAACAAAGAAATTTCGCTAGATACTTTACGCAAAATCCATAGATATAAAACTGGCGCATTGATACGTTTTTCTGTCGTTGCAGCCTGTACGCTCGCTAAAGTTAATAGTAAGACATTTTTATTACTTGATTCATTTAGCCAAGAATTAGGATTAATATTCCAAATTAAAGACGATTTACTAGATATTGAAGGGGATTTCGATAAAATAGGTAAGTCGGTTGGTAGTGACGTCGCGAATCATAAGAGTACTTATGTGTCTTTATTAGGTAAGACGAATACTAAAGTTGCTTTAGAACAACATGTGAATCAAGCGTTATATTTACTTGAACAATTAGAAGATCAATATAACACTGAAGAACTCAAGTCTCTCACAAAATTATTTGCAAATAGAGAAAATTAATCTATTTAATAATTTAGATGACTAGTCACAAGAATCGGGCTAAAGGTGGTTAAAAAATGGATGTTTCAAAAATAAAAAACCCATCCTTCCTCAAAGATTTATCTCATCAAGAACTTGAACAACTGAGCAGTGACATTAGGAAATTTTTAATAGAAACTTGTTCAGTAACTGGCGGACATATTGGGGCAAATTTAGGTGTGGTTGAATTAACATTGAGCCTACATAAACATTTTAATAGCCCTGTAGATAAAATATTATGGGATGTTGGACATCAAACATACATTCATAAAATATTAACCGGAAGAGGCCACGAATTTAATTCTTTGCGACAATATAAAGGATTATGTGGTTTTCCTAAAATGAAAGAATCTGAACATGATGTATGGGAAGCTGGACATAGTTCAACTTCTTTATCTGCTGCTGTGGGGATGGCAAAAGCAAGAGATATATTAGGACAAGATCATCATGTTGTACCTGTAATTGGTGATGGTGCTTTAACAGGTGGTATGGCATTAGAAGCATTAAACCACATAGGACATGACAAAACGAATTTAACGATTATTTTAAATGATAACGAAATGAGTATCGCACCAAATGTCGGTGCAATGCACAATATGTTTGCAAGAATACGATCAAACCAAAATTATAATCGCTTTAAATTTGATGCTGAAAGTTTGATTAACAGATTGCCTGGTGGAGATTTGTTAAAAGAGTCCGCGGATAAAATTAAAGACAGTTTAAAATATTTAGTCGTAGATGGCATCTTCTTTGAAGAACTCGGCATTAAATATATTGGGCCAGTAGATGGCCATAATTTTAAAGCATTAGATGAAGCGATCACCGTTTCTAAACAAATGGACAAACCTGTTCTCATACACGTTGTCACTAAGAAAGGGAAAGGTTATAAACCTGCTGAGAAAGATGTAATTGGGACTTGGCATGGTTTAGGACCATATAAACTTGAAACGGGTGAAGTGATAAAAGGAAATGCTGAAGGTCCAGCATGGAGTGCTTTAATGAGTGATGAAGTATTAGCTTATGCGCAACAAGACAAACGAATTGTTGCAATCACGCCAGCTATGCCTATTGGATCAAAATTAACTAAATTTCAACAAACGTTACCTGAACAATTTTTTGATGTAGGTATTGCTGAACAGCATGCTGTTACGATGGCAGCAGGATTAGCGACACAAGGCATGAAACCATATGTCGCAATCTATTCAACTTTTATGCAACGTGCTTACGATCAGTTGTTACATGATGTAGATCGTCAAAACTTAAACGTATTATTTGGTGTTGATCGAGCTGGACTTGTTGGAGCTGATGGAGAGACACACCAAGGTGTATTTGATGTTGGCTTTTTAAGTCAATTTCCTAACTTTACAATCATGATGCCTAAAGACGGAAATGAAGCGAAAAATATGATCAAAAGTGCTTTTAAAACTGACCATGGTCCAATGGCGATTAGATACCCAAGAGGAAATGCTCCGTTACTTGATGATTCTAAAGATAGTGAATTACTCAAAATAGGATCTTGGAATGTTGAAAGAAACGGTGATGATCTAACCATTATAAGTTATGGACCAACAGTCTCACTTGTAACAGAGTTAGCAGATGAATTATTGAAAGAGGACATCCATATCAATATTATTAATGCTCGGTTTATAAAACCTATGGACTATGAAATGCTTCATAATCTCGGTAAAGCGTCTAAACCGATCCTGACAGTTGAAGAAGCTATGTTGACTGGTGGTTTAGGAAGTCAAATTGCTACTTTTATGAAAGACAATGATTATCATAATATTATGCGCAGAATAGGCATAAATGACACGTACATTGAGCATGGTGATGTAGGTTTATTATTAGAAGATATTGGTATCTCTAAATCAAATATCATATCTACTGTCAAATCTTTAATAAAGTAGTTAAGAGAAATATATGAATATTTATGTTGAAAAAGGCGCTTTAGTATATCTAAAGCGTCATTTAAATGTTTGTAGCGCTTACATTACTATTTTTTTCAATTTTATGCTATTATAAGTGTATAAATATTCATTAACAGAGGTGTATGTAATGGCGAACAAAACAATGCGTCAGATTAAGATAAGAGAAATAATTTCTAACGAACAAATTGAAACACAAGAAGAATTAGTCAAAAGACTAAATGAATATGATTTGAATATCACACAAGCTACAATATCTCGTGATATTAAAGAACTTCAATTAATTAAAGTTCCAGCACCTTCTGGTCAATATATCTATAGTTTACCTAGAGACCGTAAATATCACCCGATTGATAAATTAGGTAGATACTTAATGGATTCATTTGTAAAAATTGACGGAGCAGATAATTTATTAGTCCTTAAAACATTACCAGGTAATGCGCAATCAATTGGTGCAATAATTGACCAAATCGATTGGACAGAAGTAATTGGGACGATATGCGGTGATGACACATGCCTAATTATTTGTAAAGATACTGAAGCAGCTGAAGTGATTACGGATAGAATTTTTAATATGCTTTAAAGGAGATTTAATATACAATGTTACAAGCACTTACAATTAAACAATTCGCTATAATTGAATCTTTAGAAATTAATTTTTCAGGTGGACTAACTGTTTTAAGCGGTGAAACTGGTGCTGGTAAATCTATTATTATAGATGCTATTGGTCAGTTAGTAGGTGCAAGAGCCTCACAAAGTTTCGTGAGACATGGAGAACAGAAGGCGACAATTGAAGGCGTATTTGATATTGATAATGTACCTAACGTCAATAAGATCTTAAGTGAGTTAGATATCGACTTTGACGAAGATTTCCTGTTTGTAAAAAGAGAAATCTTTGCTTCAGGGAAAAGCATATGTAAATTAAATAATCAGAATGTAACGCTATCTGATTTAAAAATTGTCATGCAAGAATTACTTGATATTCACGGGCAACATGAAACACAAATATTACTTAAGCCTAAATATCATTTATCCTTGTTAGATGATTTTGCTGATGGTACTTATCAAGCTGAAATTGATCAATACGACGAAACTTTTCAATCTTATCGCTTAAAGAAACAAGAACTTGAAAAGTTAGAATCTCAAGACCAAGCATTATTACAAAGATTAGATTTAATAAAATTCCAACGAGATGAATTACAAGATGCGAATTTAAAAGAAGACGAAATTGATTTTTTAAATCAAGAAATTAAGAAACTACAAAATCACGAAAAAATAAACGAAAGTCTTAATAAAGCACATATGTTATTGAGTAGTGAAGAAAACATTACTGATAAAATTTATGAGCTTAATCAAGAAATTCAACATATCAACGATATAATTCCGGATAAATACACTGCTTTTAGTGAAGAATTAGATCAAATGTATTACACTTTAGAAGACTACAAACATGAATTATATAATGAGTTAACGTCTAATGACTTTGATGAATCTTTACTAAATGAGTATGAGTCTAGATTAAATGTACTCACAGACCTCAATCGTAAATATGGCAAAAGCATACCTGAATTAATCAAATATAGAGATAAAATTGACGATGAAATTTATAAAATTGAGAACTACGAACAAAGTACATCTCAATTACGTGAAGAAATTAATGATCTTTATACAAACGTTGTAAAATACGGAGAAGCACTATCGACTAAAAGAAGACAAGTTGCGTTGGATCTTAGAGATAGATTAGTTGAAGAAGTACAGAATTTACACATGCAAGATGCGAATATAGAAATTACATTCACTAAAACGAAGCCTACTCAATATGGCTTAGAAGAAGTAGAATTCTTAATCAGCCCCAATAAAGGAGAACCATTAAAAAGCTTAAATAAAATAGCTTCTGGCGGCGAACTATCAAGAATAATGCTTGCGTTGAAAAGTATATTTGTTTCTTCAAAAGGACAAACAGCAATATTATTCGATGAAGTAGATACAGGTGTATCTGGTAGAGTCGCACAAAAAATGGCTGAAAAAATGCATCAAATTGCGCAAACACTTCAAGTGATATGTATTTCGCATTTACCTCAAGTTGCAGCAATTAGTGATAATCATTTGTATATCGCTAAAAAAACCGTAAATGATAGAACAACGACTTCTATAAAACAATTAGATGGTGAAGATAAGATAGATGAAATAGCAAGAATGATATCAGGTGTTGAAGTTACAGAATTAACTCGACAACACGCTAAAGAAATGATTATACAAAACAAAAATTTAAAATAGAATGATTCGTTAGGGTGTTAAGCATGGTAATTAAGGTAGCAATAATAGAAGACTCGAAAGCATATGTTAGTGAGATGGCACAATATTTAAAAAAACACGATATTGAAATTGTTAATATTGGATACAACGGTAAAGAGGCACTTGACATTTTAAATGGAGAAGTTTTCGTTGTTCTTCTATTAGACTTAATCTTGCCACACATAGATGGCATGACTTTGCTTAAAAAATATATAAAACAAAATAAGCAATTTAAAGTGATATGTATGAGTGCTTTTGTGAGTGATGATGTCTTAAAAGAATCTGTTTCATTAGGAGTAGATTACTTCTTAATTAAACCTGTTGAGTTTGATGTCTTGTTAGATACGATACAACGTGTATTAACGACAACAGATTCTAATATAAAAGAAATGGATGCTTTAGATTTATTACTTGAGAATATTGGATTTTCATCAAATTTAAACGGGTACGAATATATTAAGTATGGTGTACACCTTATGCTTCAATATAATCGTAAGATGCCGTTAACTAAAGAACTATATCCTTTAATTTCTCAAAATTATAATATTCAAGCGAATAATGTAGAAAGGTCTATAAGACATGCCATTAAATTAGCTTGGGATAAAGAATTAAAGTCCTATTGGTATAATAGCGAAAAATTGTATGTAAGACCTACAAATGGTGAGTTTTTATTACATTTATATGAAAAGTTTAAAAAAGAGACTAGATAAGCCTAGTCTCTTTTTTTGGCGTTTTGTTTCTTCATAAAATGTTCTTGTGCGCGTTTATTTTTCTTTTCACGATGTAGTATATAACCCCCAATGAATACTACACCAAATACAAAGAAGATAAAGCCTAATAAAAACTGTAACCAAATAAAATGTAATTGTGGAACAAGTTGTCCGAAAACAGCATCTCTCATCCATTTAATACCTAGTCCTGCAATGATACCTGGTATCACCAAAATGAGTAATGCAATATACTTTTGCATAAGTTAAAACTCCTATTAATTAATAACTTATATTATATATGAGATAATGAGTAAAAGTAAACATTGAAAAAATGGAATAAACGGTACAATTTGATTATGATAGTAATAGGAGGGGATTAAATGCTTTTTAAAGATATGATAAAAAACGGTCAAAATATATCAGCTACAATTGCTGTATGTAAATCTAATGATGAAGGTGTCATTAAAGCAATTGTTAAAGCGATTAAACATACAAAAGCTAGGTTCATGTTGTTTGATGAACGACCACAAGATGAGTTGATCAGGTCATTTAATTTAACACATGAAGAATTAAATAGAATAGAAATTATTCAAACACTCAACGAAGAACATACTGTATCTCAATGTGTACAAGTTGTAGCAGATGGAAAAGCTGACTTAATTATGAAGGGGTTAATTTCAACATCAGAATTGTTGAAAGAAGTATTAAAAGATAAATATAACTTGAAGACCAACTATAGAATGAGCCATATCGCGATATTTAATATACCTGAATATCACAAGATGTTAACTGTATCAGATGTTGCGATGAACATTGCACCAAATATCGAACAAAAAATTGAAATCACATCGAATTTAGTTTATTCGCTCAAAAAAATTGGTATCGACTCACCTAAAATAGGGGTGCTTTCTGCAATTGAAAATGTGAATCCGAAAATGCAGTCGTCGGTTGATGCAAATGAAGTCGTGTCTTATTTTAATCAAGAAAAACCAGATCTTGAAATAGAAGGTCCAATTGCATTTGATGCTGCAATTAATAAAAAAGCATCCATTATTAAAAAAATAGATTCAAAAATTTCAGGTAATGTTGATGGTTTAATCGTCCCTCAAATTGAAAGTGGCAATATTTTATATAAATCACTCGTATATTTATCGAATGCCGATGTAGCATCTGTTATAATTGGTGCAAAAATACCCATAATTTTAACTTCTAGATCAGATTCATCACAAGATAAATTTCATTCTATATGTAGTGCGTTAATGCTTATTTAGTATATTATAATAACAAATTAATAACTATACTCTTTATTTCAAAGTATTGAAAGAGCTTACAATGCTTTTATATCAATAAAGATTGAATTTTCTAAAAATTTTTACTTTTTGTAAGCGCTATCATTTTTCGTCAATTTATTTGATAAATAAAACATTTCATGTAAAATTAGAAATGAAGTTATTATATAAAAGTTGAAAAGGGGATTATTATGTTATTTGAAACGATAGAAAAATATAACTATGAGCAAATAGTATTTTGTCACGATAAAAGTTCAGGATTAAAAGCGATCATTGCGATCCATGATACAACATTAGGACCAGCACTTGGTGGTTGTAGAATGTGGCCATACGAAAGTGAAGAAGAAGCTATTAATGACGCATTACGCCTATCAAGAGGTATGACATATAAAAATGCTGCAGCTGGTTTAAACTTAGGTGGCGGTAAAACAGTTATTATCGGAGATCCTAAAAAAGATAAATCAGAAGCTTTATTTAGAGCTTTAGGTAGATATGTAGAAAGTTTAAATGGTCGTTATATTACTGCTGAAGATGTAGGAACGACTGAAGACGATATGGATATTATCTTTGAAGAAACTGATTACGTAGTTGGTTTATCTGAAAATCACCAATCTAGTGGGAACCCAAGTCCTAAAACTTCATTAGGTGTATTTGTTTCTATGAAACGCGCAGCTAAAGAAGCATTTGGAACAGATGACTTAAACGGGAAAACAGTTGCTGTTCAAGGTGTTGGACACGTTGCTTACGAACTATGTCGTTATTTACATGAAGCAGGCGCTCAATTAGTTGTAACAGATATTAACCAAGATCCAGTTGATAGAGTTGTAAATGACTTCAACGCTCAAAGTGTAGGAATTAATGATATTTATGATGTAGATGCTGATATCTTTGCACCTTGTGCTTTAGGTGGCGTATTAAATGATGATACTATCGCACGTTTAAAAGTTAAAGTCGTATGTGGTAGTGCAAACAACCAATTACAAGACATAGATGTACACGGTGCTCAATTAGAAGATAAAGGTATTGTATATGCACCTGACTTCGTTGCTAACTCTGGTGGTGTTATCAACGTTGCGGATGAATTAGATGGATACAATGAAGTACGTGCTATCTCAAATATTGAAAAAATTTATGACCAAATGGATAAAGTATTTGAAATTAGTAAACGAGATCAAATTACTACTGCACGTGCAGCTGAAATTTTAGCTGAAGAACGAATTGAACAACTGATGAATGTAAGAAGTAATTTCTTAAAAACTGAAAGATCTATCATTTCTAGAGGTAAAAAATAATGAAAAAAATTCTTGTACTTAATTTAGGAAGCACATCATCTAAAGTTGCAGTATTTAATAACTATGATATGTTATTTGAAGATGTTATCAGACATGATATCGATCAAACTAATCTTCCATTAATTGATCAAGTCCTGTTTCGACTTGAAAGTATCAAGAACTCATTAAACCAACATCATATCTCACTACAAGCAATAGATGCTATTGCTTGTAGGGGTGGTGTTTTAAAGCCTATACAAGGTGGAACATATCATGTTAATAACATCATGTATCAAGACTTGAAATCTTTTAAATATGGATTTCATGCCTCAAATTTAAGTGGTATTATCGGCTATACATTTGCTAAAGAATTAAATATACAGGCATATATTGTTGATCCAGTCGTCGTAGATGAATTAATACCTGAAGCAAGAATTACTGGCATAAAAGGTATTGAAAGACGCAGTATCTTCCATGCATTAAACCAGAAATCAGTCGCTAAACAATATGCAGCTGATACAAACAAAGCATATGAAGATATTAATGTCATCGTCGCACATCTTGGAGGCGGTATAAGTGTAGGTGCTCATAGAAAAGGAAGAGTCATCGAAGTTAATGACGGCTTGTTAGGCGAGGGTCCATTTAGTCCTGAAAGAGCTGGTTCCATTCCGAATGATGCGTTAATTAAATGGGTTATTGATCACGATTTAAATGCTAAAGAAGCTAATAATGAATTAAGTAAAAATTCTGGGTTATTATCATATTTTGGTACAAATGATTGTTTAAAAGTAGAACAAATGATGGAAAATGGCGATAAAACTGCTAAACTTGTCTTAGATGCCATGTGTTATCAAATTGCTAAATCTATAGGGTCTTGCGCGGTCGTTTTAGAAGGTCAAATCGATCAAATTATCATTACTGGCGGATTAAGTTATTCAAAATATATCACAAATAAAGTAAAACAATATGTATCTTGGCTACAAAATGTTACTATATATAAAGGAGAAAAAGAAATGCACGCCTTAAATATTGGCGTAATGGACCTCTTACACGGTAAAATTAGTACCAAGTCATATGAATAAGGAGTAATACTATGTCTAAAGAATATGATTTAGTTGTTCTAGGTGGTGGTACGGCAGGCTATGTATCAGCAATTCGTGCTTCTCAACTAGGAAAAAAAGTCGCAATTGTAGAGAAATTTAAGTTAGGTGGAACTTGTTTACATAAAGGTTGTATACCTACAAAATCATATTTAAAAACTGCAGAAATTTTAAGATACATACAACATTCAAACGCATATGGTATTAAAACTGCTTCAGCTGATTTTGAAATGACGGATGTTGTTGCTAAGAAAGATGAAACAGTTACTACGATGTACAATGGTGTACAAAGTTTGATGAAAAAATACAAAATTGACATTTACGAAGGTAATGGCAGAATTCTAGGACCTTCATTGTTCTCGCCTCAAGCTGGAACTGTATCTGTTGAATTTGAAAATGGCGAATCAGAACTACTCGTTAATCAACATGTATTAATTGCAACAGGATCAAGACCAATTGAATTACCATTCTTAAAGTTTAACCATCAAACCATCATTTCAAGTGATGATATGATGCAATTAGAAACGTTGCCTGAAAGCATGTTAATTATCGGTGGCGGTGTAATTGGACTTGAATTTGCATCTTTACTAAATGATTTAGGTGTAAAAGTAACAGTTGTAGAAGCTGGGCAATCTATTATCCCTAACGAACAACGAGAAATCAGTAAAACGATTAAACGTAGCTTTGAAGAAAATGGCATAACCATTCATGAGAATTGTCCTTTATCTGAACAAGATGTCAATATACATGATCAACATGTAGATGTCACACTTCAAAACGAGCAACAAACTTTTGAAAAAGTATTAGTCGCAGTTGGTAGGACACCGAATACTGAAGATTTAGGATTGAACAACACAAAAATAAAGACCGATGAAAAAGGCTATATACTAACAAATGACGTTTATCAAACAGATGATAAACATATTTATTCGGTTGGAGATGTCATCGGTAATTATCAATTAGCACATGTTGCAACAAAAGAAGGCACTATTGCAGTAGAGCACATGTTTGATCAAAATCCTATCACATTAGATTACTTAACAGTACCAAGATGTATATATACAAATCCTGAAATTGCTTCGATAGGGATGACTGAACAGGATGCTAAAGCGCAAAATATTAATTTCAAAAAATTCAATGTACCATTTAAAGCGATTGGCAAATCCGTCATCGAAAATAATGGACTTGGTGAATGTATATTAATTAAAGATATAGACAATGAAAAAGTGCTTGGCATTCATATGATTGGTGCAAAAGTAACTGAATTAATTAATGAAGCAGCTCTATTTACATTTATGAATGGCTCTACTGAAGAACTAGCAACTACTGTACATGCACATCCTTCAATTGGAGAAGTGCTCATGGAACTAGGGTTAAAATCTGAGAATCGTGCTATTCACGTCTAAAGAGGAGAGATTAGATGTTAGATTATAAGACTGTCGGATTAACGCATGAAGACTTAAAAGAAATTTATAAATGGATGTTATTAGGTAGAAAAATTGACGAGAGAATGTGGCTACTTAACCGAGCAGGTAAACTACCGTTTGTTATTAGTTGTCAAGGTCAAGAAGCAACACAAATTGGCACATATTATGCACTAAAAGACGAAGACGTATTAGCACCTTACTATAGAGATTTAGCTTTAGTTACAGCACGCGGTATTTCTGCAGAAGAATCTATGTTAGCTGCATTTGCTAAACAAGGTGATACTTCAAGTGGTGGTAAGCAAATGCCATCTCACTTTAGTAAAAAAGATTTATCTATTTTAACGCAAGGTTCTTGTGTAACAACTCAAGTATTACATGCAGTTGGCGCAAGTTTATCACTTAAAATGGATGGCAAAGAAGCGATTGCACTTGCTACTTTAGGTGAAGGTAGTACCAGTCAAGGTGATTTCCACGAAGCAATGAACTTTGCTGGTGTTCATAAGTTGCCATTTATTTGTATTATTGAAAACAATAAATATGCTATTTCCGTACCAAGTCACTTACAGTATGCAACAGATGATTTATCATCAAGAGCTGCAGGTTACGGTGCATTTGGTGAACAAGTGGATGGTAATGATCCTATAGCTGTTTATGAAGCAGTAAAACGCGCAAGAGAACGTGCAATTAATGGTGAAGGACCAACACTTATTGAAGCATTATGTAGCCGTTTAACACCTCATTCTTCAGATGATGATGATAATTATCGTCCAGCAGAAGAGATGAAAGAAGAAAAAGAAAATGATTGTATGATTAAATTCAAAGAATATTTAGTTGAACATCAAGTTACAAACGATGAATGGTTCAGCCAAATTGAAGATGAAATAAAACAAGAAATCAATACGGCTACTAAAAATGCAGAAAAAGCACCTTATCCATTACCGGAAGAAGCTTTAACACATGTATATGATCAAGGAGGCGAAAAGAATGCCTAAGTTATCCTATCTTGACGCGATTAATCAAGGAATGGACCAAGCGATGGAAAATGATAATAGCGTATTTGTTATCGGCGAAGATGTTGGTCTAAAAGGCGGCGTATTTGGCGCAACTAAAAATTTATACAACAAATATGGTGAAGGACGTGTAATTGATTCACCATTAGCAGAATCAAATATCGTTGGTGCTTCAATTGGTGCTGCTATGATGGGTAAAAGACCGGTATCTGAAATTCAATTTGCAGAGTATATCGTTCCGGCAACAAACCAAATCATCAATGAAGCAGCAAAAATAAGATACCGTTCTAATAATGATTGGGATTGTCCTTTAACAATTAGAAGTCCATTTGGTGGCGGAATTCATGGCGCATTATATCATTCTCAAAGTATTGAGAGTATATTCTGTTCAACACCAGGCTTAAGAGTTGTCATTCCATCATCACCATACGATGCTAAAGGTTTACTTCTTGCGGCAATTGAAGATAATGACCCTGTATTATACTTTGAACATAAAAAAGCATACAGACTATTAAAAGAAGAAGTTCCTGAAGAATATTATACTGTCCCAATCGATAAAGCAGATGTTAAACGAGAAGGTACAGATATTACAGTATTCACTTATGGATTATGTGTAAATTACGCACTTCAAGCAGCTGAAATATTATCAACTGAAGGTATAGATGCAGAAATAGTAGATTTACGTTCATTATATCCACTAGATAAAGAAACAATTATTAATTGTGCAAAAAAGACTGGCAAAGTATTGGTAGTAACTGAAGATAATCTAGAAGGTAGTGTTATGAGTGAAGTATCTGCCATAATAGCTGAAAATTGCTTATTTGATTTAGACGCACCAATTGCAAGACTTGCAGGTCCAGACGTACCAGCTATGCCGTTTTCACCACCAATGGAAGATTTCTTTATGATGAATCCTGTGAAAATAGAAGAAAAAATGAGAACATTAGCTGAATTTTAGGAGGTTAAATTATGGACGTAAAGATGCCGAAACTTGGAGAAAGTGTTCATGAAGGTACAATCGAACAGTGGCTTGTTAAACCAGGTGACACAATTGAAGAGTACGATGCACTGTGCGAAGTGATAACAGATAAAGTAACAGCTGAAGTACCTTCAATATTTAATGGAACAATTAAAGAAATCATTGTCGAAGCTGGTGAAACAGTAGATGTTGGAACAGTTATTTGTACAATGGACATTGAAGGTGAATCATCAGAGGATAACAATAATGGTTCTGATGAACAAACTGAACCAGACGTAACTAAAGAAGATCAACCTGCAAAAACTGAAACACCTGTTTCTAATGAACCACAAGAAGGACCAATGAATAACGGTCAATATTCACCTGTTGTATTTAAATTAGCAAGTGAAAATAATATTGATTTAAATAAAGTTAAAGGTACTGGAAATTTAGGAAGAGTAACTAAAAAAGACATTTTAAATGCGATTGAAAATGGTGTACCAACTGAAGATGCATTATCTAAACAAGTAGATGCACCAACTCAAGAAATTGCTCAAAACACAGCTCAACCAGAAACGTCTTCTTTACCTGGCGATTCAATTCCAGTCAATGGTGTAAGAAGAGCAATTGCGAATAAAATGTTGCAAAGTGTTCATGAAATCCCACATGCTTGGATGATGGTCGAAGTTGATGCTACAGAACTTGTTAAAACAAGACAACATCATAAGTCATCTTTTAAACAAAATGAAGGTTATAACTTAACATTCTTCGCATTCTTCGTAAAAGCTGTTGCAGAAGGATTGAAAAAATATCCGATGTTAAATAGTACTTGGGCAGGCGATGAAATTAAAATTCATAAAGATATTAATATTTCAATCGCAGTAGCTAGTGAAGATAAATTATATGTACCTGTTATTAAAAATGCTGATGATAAATCAATTAAAGGTATCGCTCGTGAAATTAATGATCTTGCAACTAGAGGAAGAAAGCATAAATTAACTTCTCAAGATATGCAAGGTGGTACATTCACAGTCAATAACACGGGTTCATTTGGCTCAGTATCATCAATGGGTATTATCAATCATCCACAAGCTGCTATTTTACAAGTTGAATCAATTGTGAAACGACCTGTAGTTGTCAATGATATGATCGGTATTCGTGATATGGTTAATTTATCATTATCCATTGATCATAGAATATTAGATGGTCTAATGGCCGGTGAATTCTTAAAATATGTAAAAGAAAGATTACAAAGTATGACAATCGAGAACACATCTATATATTAATAAAACCTTGTCATTGTTTTACCCTTAAATCTCCTGTAAAATAGACTTATCTATTATTACAGGAGGCTTTTTTATGGAAATGGATTTCAATTTATATATGAACGACGTAGTCAATTCTGCGAGAAATGAAATAGAAGCGGCTGGATACAAACAATTAACAACTAAAGAAGAAGTTGAAGAAACTTTCAACAAACCAGGTACAACGTTTGTTATGGTTAATTCAGTTTGTGGATGTGCAGGCGGAATCGCAAGACCGGCAGCACAACATGCGTTACACTATGATAAATTACCAGATCAATTAGTAACTGTATTTGCAGGTCAAGACAAAGAAGCAACAGAAACAGCACGTGATTATTTCGAAGGTTATCCACCATCAAGTCCATCATTTGCTTTTCTAAAAGATGGCAAAATTGTCAAAATGATTGAAAGACATGAAATCGAAGGTCACGATCCAATGAGTGTTATTACAAACATTCAAGCACTATTTGAAGAGTATTGCGAAGAAGTGTAAAGGAACGGTTCATTTCTTATGCAAATAAAACCGTACAGAATAGGATACAGAACAATAAAAACTGCCCTAGGGATGACATTAGCTGTCATCCTTTCTAGGTTAATCGGCTTAGATAATTATGCATCCAGTGCTATTCTTGTTGTATTATGTATTAAGGATACAAGAGTTAAATCATTTGAAGCTGCAATATATAGATTTATAGCATGTTTAATAGCAATTTTGATAGGTTCAGTATTTTTCACTTATTTAGGAAGTACGCCTATTATACTTGGTATTATGGTGCTTTTATTTATACCCGTAACAGTCATGATTGGTGTACAAGAAGGAATTGTAACAAGCTGTGTTATTATACTTCATCTGTATATGGCTAAAACGATTGATATGAATGTCGTCATAAATGAAATTTTATTACTTTTAATCGGTATCGGTATAGCTTTAATCATGAATATGTTTATGCCAAGTTTAGATTATAAACTTAACAACTATAAGCGCAAAATAGAAGACGACTTTATATTAATAACCTTTATTTATAGTCAATGCTTACAAGATCCAAATAAGAAGATTAATGTACCGTCATTCGATATCGTTTCAGAAAATATTAGAAAAGCTAAATCATTAGCATTTAGAGAAGTTAAAAATCATTTTGTGAGAAATGAGAACTCTTACTATCATTATTTTGATATGAGAGAAGAACAATTAACTTTATTAAAAAGAATGAAAAAATTAATCGAATCCATGCAACACAGTCAGCATGCACATCATTTATGTAGTCAATTGTTATTAGAAGTATCACAAAACGTACAAGGTAACGATTACTCACTCATGAGATTGCATAACCTATATGACATAAAAATAAAATTACAATCTATCGAGCTACCAAAATCACATCAAGAATTAGAAAGTATCGCAACACTATTTCAACTATTAAACGAAGTAGAAGAATACTTACTAATCAAATCACAATTCGGTAGCCTTAAGAAGTAAAAACGCAATGCAATACAGCATTGCGTTTTTTGTGTATATAGTGGGGGAGATGACTTAAAGTTTGAAACCTAATCTATGAAATACCCAAACTCTTGGCTTAATAATAGACTTAAGCTACGAAATACTGAATCTCTTAGCTTAATGATGAACTTAAGCCATAACATAGCTAATTTTCCGGCTATAACCCAAAACAAAAAACGCTTCTCATCATGAGATAGCGCTTTTGAATTATATTATTAATTTAATAGGAATGGTAAGATACCTGATAATACAAGTGCAGCTACGATTGCTACTAACATTACGATGATTATGATTTTACGTACATTCTTATTTCCCATGATAACCCTCTCTTTAAACATTAGTTTTGTATATATTTATCAACTATTATACACTAGATTATGAGATATTTAAATAAATGAAAAGAGGGACTATCATGATTAATGAAGAAAGATTATTAAATACTTTTATGGAACTTGTAAAGGTAGATTCTGAATCTAAAAATGAAAGAAAGATTGCTGACTTATTAAAGCAAAAGTTTACGGATTTAGGTTTAGATGTTAAAGAGGATGACTCTCAAAGTGAAACTGGGTATGGTGCGGGTAATTTAATTTGTAAATTAAAAGGTGAAGATTCTAACAAGACACCGATTTATTTTACAAGCCATATGGATACTGTTACGCCTGGTAATAATATTGAACCTGAATTACGTGAAGATGGTTACATTTATTCTAAAGGTGAAACAATCTTAGGTTCTGATGATAAAGCTGGTTTAGCTGCAATTTTAGAAGCTATTCAAGTTATTAAAGATAACAATATTCAACATGGTGATATCGAATTTATCATTACAGTAGGTGAAGAATCTGGTTTAGTTGGTGCTAAAGCGTTAAATCCTGATGATATTCAAGCGAAATATGGTTTTGCTATTGATGCACCAGGTAAAGTAGGTACAACGGTTGTAGCAGCTCCTACACAAGCTAAAATAGAAGCTATTATTAAAGGTAAAACAGCACACGCTGGATTAGAACCTGAAAAAGGAGTTTCTGCTATTAATATTGCTGCTAAAGCTGTTAGTCATATGAACTTAGGACGTATCGATGAAGAAACAACTGCTAATATCGGTAGATTCGAAGGTGGAACAGCAACTAATATCGTAAGTGATCATGTATATATTTTAGCAGAAGCTAGATCTTTAGATGATGAAAAAATGAACCAACAAGTCACACATATGAAAGAAGCATTCGAGAAAACTGCTGAAGAATTTGGATGTACTGCAGAAGTTAATGTACAAATTATGTACCCAAGCTTTAATTTAACTGAAGAAGACGACGTTGTTCAATTAGCTGTTAAATCTTCTGAAAAAATTGGACGTAAAGCAGACCTTGTTAAACTAGGTGGCGGATCTGACGGAAATGTTATTAGCGGATTCGGAATTCCTACTGTTATTTTAGGTGTTGGTTATGAATATATTCATACAACAAATGAACGTATGCCAGTTGAAGAATTACAAAAAATTACAGAACAAATCGTTGCAATTGCTGAACTTGCATAAAAATTCAGTATGTAAACGCATTCATTTGAAATTAAAGACTTTATAGACGAAAAACGTATTCAAACTATGTTAAAATGTACTAGAAAATGAAAAAAAGTGAGGTTAATTTCATGACACAACAAATAGGTGTAGTTGGTTTAGCTGTAATGGGTAAAAACTTAGCTTGGAATATCGAATCACGTGGTTACTCAGTTTCAGTGTATAACCGTTCAAAAGAGAAAGTCGACCAAATGGTTGAAGAATCACAAGGTAAAAATATACATCCAAACTATTCAATCGAAGAGTTTGTAGATTCATTAGAAAAACCAAGAAAAATTTTACTTATGGTAAAAGCTGGTGAAGCAACAGATAAAACAATCGATAGCTTATTACCATTATTAGATAAAGGCGACATCCTTATCGATGGCGGAAACACTAACTATTTAGATACGATTCGTCGAAATCAATACTTAGATGAAAGTGGAATAAACTTCATTGGAACAGGTGTTTCAGGTGGAGAAGAAGGCGCATTAACTGGTCCTTCAATTATGCCTGGTGGTCAGAAAGAAGCTTATGAATTGGTAGCACCAATTTTAGAAAGCATTTCTGCAAAAGCAAGCGACGGTTCTCCATGTGTAACATATGTTGGTCCAGACGGTGCTGGTCACTATGTAAAAATGGTGCATAACGGTATTGAATACGCAGATATGCAATTAATCGCTGAAAGTTATGACTTAATGAAACGTGTATTACACATGGATCATAAAGAAATCGCTGAAACGTTTAAATCATGGAACGCTGGCGAATTAGAAAGTTATTTAATTGAAATCACAGGCGAAATCTTTAATAAATTAGACGAAGATGGTACACCATTAGTTGAAAAAATTATGGATAAAGCTGGACAAAAAGGTACTGGTAAATGGACTTCAATTAATGCTTTAGAATTAGGTATTCCATTAACAATTATTACTGAATCTGTATTTGCTAGATTTATTTCTTCATTCAAAGATGAAAGAGTTAAAGCAAGCACAGCGTTTAATCCAGAAGTAACGGAGTTTGATGGTGACAAAGAAGCATTCTTAGAACAAATCAGACAAGCACTTTATATGAGTAAAATCTGTAGTTATGCACAAGGATTTGCTCAAATGAAAACTGCTAGTGAAACAAATAACTGGAACTTAAAATTAGGTGAGTTAGCTATGATTTGGAGAGAGGGTTGTATCATCCGTGCGCAATTCTTACAAAAAATCAAAGACGCTTACGATAATGATGCATCATTAACAAACTTATTATTAGATCCTTATTTCAACGATATCGTTGCAAAATATCAAGGTTCATTAAGAGAAGTATCAGCTACTGCAATCAAAGCAGGAATCGCAACACCTGGTTTCTCTTCAGCAATCAATTACTTTGATAGTTACCGTTCAGAAGATTTACCTGCCAACTTAATTCAAGCACAACGTGATTACTTTGGTGCACATACTTATGAACGTAAAGACAAAGAAGGTATTTTCCATACTGAATGGACTAAATAATAAGATATAACAAAACAACCCGTTATCTTCAAGAGATAGCGGGTTGTTTTTTAATTCATTCTTTTATGATCAATAGGTATCCAAAGTTGTACTTTAGAAGTTTCTTGATCAAAATTAACATCAAGAGGGTAAACCTCAACATAAAAATCATCATGCAAATAAGGCATTTTAAGTTGCCATTGATTTTCAATATGATGCCAAGCTTCACTCACTACAAAATCCAATTCACCTTGTAAATTAAACGTCGCAAAATGATGTCCAGGTAAATAGTAATTATCTAAATGACCTGGATATCTTTCACTAGGAACACCTACAAATACTTCGAGTCCATCTACAAGTGGTCTTCGAATAACGAATAGTTGATTAGGTTTAACATCATTATATTTAATAAAGTCTTCTATGTAATTATTCTCTAATAACATTTCTAATAAGTCAGGTATTAAAAAATGATTATCTAGTTCATTTGAATGATAATGATGATTTTTTCCTACTAACTTTAAATCATCTTTGTATTGTAATGAATAATTTAACGGTTCTGTTTCTGTAGAAGTTAATTTAATAGAGACTCTTTTTTTAATTTTAAGCATAGATTGATGTGTCTTCGTTTGTAGCGGACTTATGCCATGATATGCATTAAAATCATGAGCGAATGCATGTGCATCTCTGTATCCATACTTTAAGGCAATATCTAAAATACGTGAATGACCACTTAAAATATCAAACGCCGCTTCAGTCATTCTTCTAGCAAGTTGATATTCAATAGGTGTCATACCAATAACCATCGTAAATGATTGGTTCAAGTGAAAAGGGGACTTTTCAACGTGATCGCTCAAAGTTTGTAAATCGATATCGCTCAATAGATGATCTTCAATGTACACAATTGCTCTTTGTAAATCTTTAATTACTTCCAATGTTCAGTCACTCCTGTTGGCAGAAAGATTAGTTAATATCGTCCCACCATTTAAATCCATCAATAGACAATAATAATTGACTCTTAATCGGTCCATTAGTACCCGCTCTATAATTAGGGAACGGTGCTTTATCATTGTCCCACACATTTTGTATCACATCTACATATTTCCATGTTGCTTTTAATTCTTCCCAATGCGTAAAGTTTGTTGAATCACCTTTAAGACAGTCGAAGATTAAGTTCTCATATGCATCAACTGTATTCATTTTATCTTGTGCACTCATTGCGTATGATAATTGAACAGGTTCTGTTTCTATACCTTGAACTTGTTTTTTAGCATTTAAATGTAGTGAAAGACCTTCATTAGGTTGAATATTAATGACAAGTAAATTAGATTCTAGTTCTGAATCACGTTGATAATATAAATTCATTGGTACTTCTTTGAATTCAACAACGACTTGAATACCTTTTTTCTTCATTCTTTTACCAGTTCTAATAAAGAATGGAACGCCAGCCCATCTGAAATTATCTATCAATACTTTACCAGCAACGAAAGTAGGGGTATTAGAGTCTTCTGCTACTTTATCTTCTTCTCTATAGCTTCGAACTTCTTCGCCTTCAATTTGACCTTTATCATATTGTCCTCGAACAAAGTTCTGTTTAACTTCAGACTCATCTAATGCTCTAATTGAACGCAATACTTTTACTTTTTCATTTCTAACATCTTCACTGTTTAGACTAATAGGTGGTTCCATTGCTAATAAAGCAACCATTTGTAACATATGGTTTTGGAACATATCTTTTAATGCACCACTATTTTCATAGTATCCACCACGATCTTCTACACCTAATATTTCAGATGATGTTACTTGAATATTAGAAATATATTTATTATTCCATAATGGTTCGAACATCGCATTCGCAAATCTTAACACTTCGATATTCTGTACCATATCTTTACCTAAATAATGGTCGATTCTGTAAATTTCTTCTTCTTTAAATGAACGTCTAATTTGTTCATTTAATTCTTCAGCAGATGCTAAATCTGTGCCGAAAGGTTTTTCGATAATTAAACGTTTGAAACCGTCAGTATCTGTTAAACCTGAAGATTTTAAGAAATCTGTAACAGTTCCAAAGAATTGAGGTGCCATTGCTAAATAAAATAATCGATTACCTTCTAATTGATATTGTTCATTTAACTCATTTGAAAAAGCTAATAATTCTTCATAACTAGAAGGGTCACTAACATCGTGCGATTGATAAAACACATGTTCCATAAATTCATCTAACTTGTCTGTATTCTGTACATGTTTCTCTACTGAAGCTTTAATTTCATTTCTGAACTTTTCAGTAGTCCAATCTCTTCGACCAACACCAATTATTGCGATGTGCTCGTCTAATTGATTTTGTTGATATAAATGAAAAATAGATGGGAATAATTTACGGTGACTTAAATCACCTGTAGCCCCAAATATTGTAATTAAGCATGGAATATTTCTAGTTTCGGTTGTCATTTATTTACCTCGATTCTCTAACTTTTTCACAATTTACAATATTAATTATTATAACATGTTAGTGATTGATATTCTTCCATTTGAACTGTTAAATTTTCAATTTATTCAGTAAGTTGTATAATCATCATCATTTTTATGTATTTTTATAAATCATTGTACGATACATGTTATAATAATATCGTAAGGAGGAAGACGATGGAACTCACATTTTTAGGCACAAGTGCCGGATTACCGACTAAAGAAAGAAATACACAATCAATTGCCTTTAATTGCCTACCTCACGTCAATCAACTATGGTTATTTGATGTTGGTGAAGCAACTCAACATCGAATATTACATACTGGCATTAAACTTGGCAAAATAAGTCATATATTTATTACGCACTTACATGGTGACCATATATTTGGATTACCTGGATTATTAACAAGTCGTTCCTTCCAAGGTGGTAAAGATAAACCTTTAACAATAATTGGCCCTAAAGGTATAGCAAAGTTTATACAAACGGCATTAGAAATTTCTCAATCAAATTTAAATTATCCGATAACAGTAAATGAATTCAACACGGAAACCGAACTTAATATCGATGGCTTTCATATTAAAGCTTTACCTTTAAAACACGGTATATTATCTGTCGGTTATCGCATCACAGCACCTGATATTGAAGGGAAGCTTGATGTTGAAAAACTTAAAGCAATCGGAATTGAGCCAGGACCAAAATATCAAGAAGTAAAAGCAAACGAAACTTTTGAATACGAAAATCAAACTTATCAATCTAAAGATTTCAAAGGTCCTAAGAAAAAGGGCAAAGTGATTACAATCTTTGGTGATACGATGCCATGTCAAAACGAACATATCCTTGCTCAAGATGCAGACGTTATTGTTCATGAAACAACGTATATCGAAGGCGATAAAAAATTAGCGAATTCTTATTATCATAGTCATATTGAAGATGTCTTTCAATTAATGACTGATGTTAATGTAAAAAAAGGTCTATTCACACATTTATCTAATCGATATGAATTAGAAGATATTCAAACAGTTGAAGCCACATTGCGTTCAGCTGTAAATCATGACTTTAAATTTGTAAAAGATTATGACCAATTTCAAATATAAAAAACATCTCATCTTATATGTATTTTAAGATGAGATGTTTTTTTGTAACTTATTTAATTAATCTTCATCCGCTTCTGCAAGTTCGATACTTCTCTTAACAGCTGCGTTTAAACAATCTAAGAAAATAGCTTCAATGTCATGGTTGCTTAACGCATTTAAACCAGCTTGCGTTGTACCACCTTTAGACGTAATATTTTTTCGTAATTGATCCATTTTTAAATCAGAGCGTTCGATCATTTTACCAGTACCAATAATCAACTCTTTAATAGACTCTTCAACTTGAGATTGTTCAATGCCTAATTTAGTACCAGCATTTACATATTGTTCAAATACGTGATATAAGAATGCAGGTCCACTACCAGTGATAGCTGTCACTTGGTGTAAATGGTCTTCTTTAACTTCTAATGCTGTACCGAAAGCTTCAATAAGCGTCAATACTTCTTGCTTAGAATTAGGATCAAAGTTTGTAGAGAAACTAATACCTGTTACTGAATGACCAACGTGTGCATTCGTATTTGGCATAATTCTAGCAATTGGATTATCAGCTTGTAAATTATCTCTAATATAACTAATTGGTAAACCAGCCATAATTGAAATGAATTTATTATCACTCGTTATGAAAGGTTTAATGCGTTCAGCTAATTTTAAGAAATCATAAGGTTTTGTACTTAAGAATACATAATCTGCATCTTTCAACAATTCTTCATCATCATAACTATAGCTAACGCCTAAAGCTTCATGATAACTTTCCAATGCTTCTTGGTTCGACTTATTTGTTAAATAAATATTTTCAGGTTCAATCGACTTACTGTTAACAATTCCAGTGAATATCGCGTTTGCCATATTACCAGATCCATAAAACACAATTTTCATAATAATATCACTCACTTCCATATGAATTCATTTTAATTATAAAGAAATATAATCTTATGTCAAAATTGCTTGTATCGTATTTAGTTTTTTTGAAGTGTTATGATACATTATACATAACAATGAATAAAGGATGAGTTAAATGATCGGTAAACATTATTTATTAACTGGTGCCTCAGGTTCACTAGGGGAGAGCTTGATACAATCATTGAATAATCATGGTGCTTACGTTTCTATAATTGTAAGAAATAAGGATAAAGCCAATCATTTAATGACGACATATAAAAATATTAAAGAAGTCTTTATACTAGATATGAATGACACCGCGCAAGTCGAACAATTTAATCTTGCACAGAAAAATACGTATGATGGGATTATTAATAACGCTGGGTTAGGTTACTTTAAATCTAACGAGGCACATACAAATGAGGAAATTAAGGACATTTATCATACGAATCTCGTTAATTTAATTATTCTTCTGAATCGTATATTACCTTATTTAAAAAGAGGGGCATCAATCATTAATATATCATCGATTTCTTCTAAAGTAACAACGCCATACGGTAGCCATTATGCAGCGTCAAAAGCAGCTTTAAGTAGTTTCACAAATGCTTTAAGACTTGAACGCGAAGATTTACATGTACTTAATGTCAATCCGGGACCTTTCAAATCACAATTTCATACTAAAGCAGACCCTACAGGTAACTTTGAAAAGCTCACATCTCAAATACAACTTAATGTAGAAGATTTAAGCGAACAAATTGTTAAAAGTATGATTAAAAGAAAAATTGAAATAAATGAACCAAAATGGATGGATTTAGGATTGAGATTTTATCAATTAGCACCTCGTACATTTGAAAAATTATTTAAACAAAGTTTTTTAAGTAAAAAAATATAACAAGAGTCTGGGAATATTAATTTTCTCCCAGACTCTTTACTTTTAAACTAAGTCATTTGTGTATTCAATATTTTTAACGATTGAACGAGCGTGCTTAATTTGATCTTCTGATAATGTTCCATTATAACTTTGGATACTCTCAGCTAATTGCTCTGGTGAACTTGCACCTGTAATAATAGAGCCAAGTGCGTCAAATGATTTCAAATAATTAAATGTAACATTTGATAAGTCATCATATTCTTTATTCAGTTGAGAAATGGTATCGGATAAATCATTATAATTGTATTCAAGTAAGCCATCTTTAAATTTACGAGCTAATACTTCGTTTGATTTATGAGTTAATAACCCCTTAAAAACAGGACCTCTTGCTAATATTTTGACGCCATGTTCGTTAATCTTTTCTAAAAGACTTTCAGGACGATTATCTAATATACTAAACTGCATCATAATTGTTTCGATATTACTGTTTTTCAAATAATAATCAATAACATTAGGTCTAATTGACGAAATACCATATGCTTTTATAAGGCCTTGTTCTTTTAATCTTTCAAATGCTTCTATTGTTTCATCTTTGTTATCTTCAATCGTACCGCCATGTAACATATATAAATCTAATTGTTCAAAATCTAATCTTTGTAAAGATTCTTTAATGCTTTTCATAATGTGTTCTTTTGAAGGATCCCAAAAGTGTTCTTGTTTATCTTTATCAAAATGATTACCGACTTTTGATCCAATGACAATATCTTGTTGATCTTGATATTTCTTCAAAAGTTGTCCTACGATTTTTTCATTCTCACCATAATCATATAAATCCGCAGTATCAAAATATGTGATACCTTGTTTGATTGCTTCATCAACAATTGTTTCTGCATGGTTGATATCAGTTCCTAGACTCATACAACCTAATCCGACTTCTGAAATTTCAATGCCACTTTTCAATGTATTCTTTTGCATATTGAAGCTCCTTTCGCTACACTTTATTTATTAAGTTTACCAGATAAATTATTTTAATGAAAAGAGGCACACTTATAATGAAACTAACTGAAGAAACGATTTCGAAAGAAACGATATATGATGGTCGTATTATTAAGCTGGAAAAACATCAAGTAACGCTTCCAGATGGCCAAACGAGCGAACGCGAAGTCGTATTACATAATGGTGCAGTATCTGTATTAGCAATAACACCAGACAATGAAGTATTAGTGGTTGAACAATATAGAAAAGCAATGGAAAAGACTTTAATCGAAATTCCTGCTGGCAAATTAGAAGTAGGTGAGGAACGTGAGTCAGCTGCACTGAGAGAATTAGAAGAAGAAACAGGATACGTTGCAGACGAACTCGAACTCATTGGTGAAGTATATGGATGTCCAGGGTTCTGTAATGAAAAAGTAAGTATTTATATCGCGAAAGGTTTAAAAGAAGGAAAAGTGAATTTAGATGAGGATGAGTTCTTAAATTTAACTAAAATTCCCATCGAACAAATACAGTCATTATTATCAGAACATAAAATTGAAGATGCCAAAACAATGATTGCCTTCCAATACTTATTATTAAATTATAATCATTCTAAATAAAATGATATTTATTCTTGCTTTTTGGGAAGATTATTGGTATTTTAGTATACGAATACATTACTAATTGATAATGATTATTTTTTAGAAAGAAGGTGTCAAGTTGGAAGAACGCATACAACGTGTGAAAGAACAATTACACAAAGCTTCCTACAAACTAACTCCGCAAAGAGAAGCGACAGTTAGAGTATTACTTGAGAATGAAGCCGATCATTTAAGTGCAGAGGACGTTTACCTAAAAGTTAAAGATAAGGCACCTGAGATTGGTCTCGCAACTGTCTATCGTACGTTAGAACTATTAGCAGAATTAAAAGTAGTCGACAAAATAAACTTTGGTGATGGTGTTGCTAGATTCGATTTAAGAAAAGAAGGGGCAAAACATTTTCACCACCATATGGTATGCATGGAATGTGGCGCAGTCGATGAAATCGAAGAAGATTTATTAGAAGACGTAGAACGTCGTGTTGAAAAAGAATTTAACTTTAAAATTTTAGACCATCGATTAACTTTTCATGGTATTTGTCATAGATGTCACGAAGAATAAATCTATAATGGACGTTACTAAATGAAGTTTTATACTGATTTTAGTGATGTCTTTTTTTATGGTAAAATAATGACAACAATGAGGTGAATTCATGGAACAAATCATAAATGAGTTTATAGATTTTATAAGGTTAGAAAAAGGTTTGAGTCAAAATACAATCCAATCGTATCAAAGAGATTTAAAACAATATAACCAATACATAACTGAACATAAAATTAGTCATATAGACAACATTAATCGAATAGTGATACAAAAATATTTTGCACATCTTAAACAAGAAGGTAAGTCTGCTAAAACAATTGCGAGATTGGCAGCGACGATTAGAAGCTTTCATCAATTTGCGATTAGAGAAAAATATGCCGTTAAGGATCCAACGATATTGATTGAAACACCTAAATACGAACAAAAGCTTCCAGATGTATTGAGTGAAGATGAAGTAAATCAACTCTTAACATTTACACATATTACAAATCCTAGAGATGAACGAGACCGTACGATGCTTGAACTTTTATATGGCACAGGTGTTCGTGTAAGTGAATTGATTCAATTAAATGTAGAAGACGTCAATTTGACAATGGGATTTATTAGAGTGTTTGGTAAAGGAAATAAAGAACGCATCGTACCGCTTGGTGAACATTTAATGGGCATATTAAGAAACTACATCCAGGAAGTTCGACCAAATTTATTGAAGAAACATGTTACAGATATATTATTCTTAAATGCACGTGGTACAGCTTTAACGCGACAAGGATTTTGGAAAATATTAAAAAAAATCGGCTTAGAAAAAGGGATAACGAAAACTTTAACACCTCATACTTTAAGGCATTCTTTTGCGACGCATTTGCTTGAAAATGGTGCAGACTTGAGGGCAGTGCAAGAAATGCTCGGTCATTCCGACATTTCTACAACACAACTTTACACACACATCTCTAAGAAACAAATACGCGAGATGTATTTAACATATCACCCTAGAGCCAAGAAGGAGAAGAAAAATGAAGAACAATAAACAACAACAAAATGAATCAAAAAAATATGTCACTTTAGCAATTTTATTAACATTTGCTGTCGCGTGGGGACTCATTTATTGGTTATTTATTGTCTAGCGTGACGTTGCTTATATGCTGAAATTCGACTTTCTATCACTTCAGTACGATCTCTTAGTAGATGATGATGTTTAATATAATCTGATACATCTGTATTATAGTTAAATTCAAAATCATCAAAAGTACTTTCTAATGCACGATAGCTTGCATCTGTTAAAGGGAGTTGAATGTTTTCATAAGGATGACCTTGCTCAATGCGCATGATTTGTGAACGAATTAAAGATTGAAACGATGCTTTTTCAATACCTAGATGGCTAAAGTCATCATTTAATTCTACAATTTGTAATGCTTTTTTATAAGTTTTTAGTGCGCCTTTCGTATTATCACGTCTATAGTGGTAACACGCTGTCGAGAACAATATTAAACTTACAATTGCATCATGTTTACTAAATTGAGTTTGATCTTTCCAATGATCTTCTAATATATCGTGACATTCAAAATAATGTCTTAAGACATGGAAATGATAGTGAAATGACATTATTTGTGTTTCCATTTAAAGTCCCTCTCAACATAGAATATTTATACGTAATCATGGTATAATAATTTTTAGATTTATGCACGTAAAAGGAATAGAAATGAGGAAGTTTTAAATGTATGAAGTAAAACTTGATGCCTTTGAAGGACCTTTGGATTTATTACTTCATTTAATACAAAAATATGAAATAGATATTTATGATATTCCAATGAAGGAACTAACCGAGCAATACTTAAGTTATATACATCAAATGAAAATATTAGAAATAAATGTAGCGAGTGAATATTTAGTGATGGCATCAGAGTTATTGATGATCAAAAGCAAATTATTACTACCTACACAACCATCAGATATTGATGAATTTGAAGATGATCCAAGGGACGATTTAGTTAGACAATTAATCGAATACCAAAATTATAAAGAATATGCTGAATTATTAAATCATAAAAAGCAAGACAGAGAACAAATATTCATCAAAAAGCCAGCAGATTTATCCAAATTTGAAGCCGTTCATGACAAACGTACACCTTTAGATTTAGATATGACGGATTTAATTATTGCATACCAACGTACTAAACGTAGACAGAGATTTAATAAACCACAGAATGTTACCGTTAACGAGGATAGTTATACGATTGAAATGGCAACTGCTTCAATACAAGCACAACTTGCCGAACATAAGAGTTATAAATTTTTCGAGACATTACCATCTGATTTATCTACAAATGTATTGGTAACGTTGTTCTTGGCAATATTAGAAATGATGAAATTAAGACAAATTGATGTATTCCAACAATATCAATTTGGAGAAATAACAATAAATCGAGGCGTGAATTATGTCAGTGAGTAAATTAGGATTATTAGAAGGATTATTATATTCATTAGGTGATGAAGGCATTGAAGTTAATCAGTTATGCGAGTTATTAGAATTAACACCATCACAATTAAAAGATTTAGCAAATGAATATGATCGCGAAACATTACAAATTATTTTTTACGGTAATAAATGCATTCTTACAGCAAAGCCAATTATGCATCAATATCTTGAAAAATTAATGATAGATAATATGAATACAAAATTATCACAAGCAGCGTTAGAAACATTATCTATTATTGCATATAATCAACCTGTTACGAGAAGTGATATAGAAGTGATTCGTGGTGTGAATTCAGATGCTTCTGTTAAGACTTTAATTGCGAAAGGTGTCGTTGAATCGAAACATAACGATCAATCTAGAAGCCAATTATTGTATACGACAGATTACTTTTTAAATGTATTTGGACTGACTTCTTTAGACGAATTACCGAAATCAACAAATGAAGAAAATGAACAAGAAGAAATGGATTTGTTTTTTAGTAGCATGAACGAAAAACAAAACAATGAGGAGCAATCATAATGAGTGAAGAATTAGAGAGATTACAAAAAGTTATTGCGAAAAGTGGCTATACGTCACGTAGAAAAGCAGAAAAATTAATCGAAGAAGGGCTTGTATATGTTAATCATAAACAAGTAACAGAACTTGGCACTAAAGTGAAAGATTCTGATTATATCGAAGTAGAAGGTATTCCATTAGAAATGCCGGATAAACTATATATTCTATTCCATAAACCAACAAAAGTAATTACAAGTGTATCTGACGATAAAGGAAGAGCGGTTGTAACGGATTATTTTAAAGATATTAAGACGAGAATTTTTCCAGTTGGTAGATTAGATTATGATACATCAGGTTTATTAATTTTAACGAATGATGGTGAGTTTACAAACTTAATGACGCATCCTCGTTATAAAATTCAAAAGAAATATGTAGCAAAATTAAAAGGCTATTTACTAAGAGAAGAAGTTAAACAATTAGAAAAAGGTATACAGCTAGAAGATGGATTGACACAACCTGCAATTGTAAAAGTAAAAAGTCAAGACAGAGAGCGTAATGTAACGCATGTGGAAATTACGATTACGGAAGGTCGAAATAGACAGGTTAGAAGAATGTTTAGTCATTTTGGACATGAAGTCGATAAACTTACGAGAGTAGAATATGGGCCACTTAACTTAAAAGGCTTAAATGCTGGACAGGGCAGAACGTTATCACCTCATGAAATCAAAGTTTTAAGACATTTGGCACAAGATGGTAAATAATCTGTAAACGTTCACAATAATGCCACTAATCTGCTTTTTAGTCATGATATACTAGACAAAACACCATAACATTGCATATGTATGGTTTTTTTATTGTGTTAGGGAGGATTTTAAATGAAGAAAAAACAGAAGACTGTACTCCAAATTGTTATAACGGCAGTAATCTTAATTGCAATTATATTTACAGTATGGTCCAGTCTTACGAAAGATAAGGATAAAGTAGCGCAAGTTGGAGATGATGCGCCACTTTTTGAACTCCAAACAGTTGATGGGAAAAAGGTTAATTTAAAAGATTTACGTGGGAAAGGTGTTTTAATTAACTTTTGGGGGACTTGGTGTGAACCTTGTAAACGTGAAATGCCTGAGTTAGAAAGACAATATCAAAACTATAAAGACAAAGGTGTTGAAGTCGTTGCGATACATGTCAGAAATAATCCTCAACAAATCAAACAATATTTAAGTTCATTAAAAGAAACACCAACATTTACAGTTGCGATGGATAACGATAATTTAGTAACAGATGCATACGGTATCAATCCATTACCAACTACGATAACGGTTGATAAAGATGGTAAAATAAAAACAAAGCATACTGGTGAACTTTCTAAAAAGCAAATCATAGAAGAAATGGAAAAGGTCAAAGTGAAATAGAGGGGGATTTAAAGTGAGCAACAAGCAAATTGTTTGTGAGTGCGGGCATAAGAACCCAGAAGGAACTCAATTATGCTTAAACTGTGGTCGCTTAATAAATGACGACTATGATAAGAAAAAGACAACCGACGTTATGCGTTACGATGGGCAAGCGATACGTTCGAAAACAAAAAACAGAACAATATTAGATCGCATATGGAATTTCTTCGCTTCAATCAAAACAGGTGTTACTTTACTCGTATTAACGGTTATTGCAGCTTCAATTGGAACTATATTCCCACAAGAATATTTCATTCCAATGAATGTGAATCCAGAACAATATTATTATGAACATTATGGTTCTCTCGGTTTACTATATTATAAACTTGGATTCCACAATTTATATAGTTCATGGTGGTTCTTAATTCTGTTAGGTTTAGTAGCGTTCTCTATTATTACATCAAGTATTGATAGAGGGATACCTTTACATAAATCTTTGAAAAATCAAAGAACGAAAAAGCACAGTTCATTCTATAAACGTCAAAGATTAAACTTACATTCAGATGATCAAGTTAATCTAGATGAAATAAGTCAATCTTTTAAAGATAAAAGATACAAAGTTAAACAAGATGGGAATCATATCTTACTTGAAAAAGGACGTTTATCTAGATACGGTCCTTATATTAACCATACTGGTTTAATCATTTTATTATTTGGGGCAATGTTAAGATTCTTACCTGGCTTTTACTTAGATGATATGGTCTATGTGAAAGAAGGAGAAACGAAGCCAGTTCCTGGTACAGATAGAGGCTATTATATAAAAAATAACGACTTTATATATGAAGAGTATGATCAAAAATCTCAATCCAATACAAACCCTGAATCAATTGACCCAAGTTTAAACAAAATTGCTAAGAACTACGAAACAAAAGCTACTTTGTATAAAAACAGTCAAGAAGAAGTCATTGGGTCAGATGCTAATCTAAAAGAAGTCGCTTCTGGTTCAATTAAAGTCAATCATCCATTGAAATATGATCACTTACAATTTTACCAAAGCAGCTTCGACAACTCGTTGTTAAAAGATATGACATTTAACTTAAAAACAAAAGACGGTAAAGCACTCGGGAAACCATTTACAGTCAATTTGGAAAGTCCTAAAAAGACTTATAAAATTACAGATGATTTAACAGTTAAGTTAAGAAGTTATGCACCAGATTACGAAAAAATAGAAAATGGTGTTCTTGCAACTAAATCTCCAAATCCAAATAATCCAGCTTTTGTGTTTGAAGTAACTGATAAAGATAAACAATCAGAATTTAGTTTCTTAAGAATTAAAGAATCACAAGATATATCTAAAAATAATAAATACGATGTGAAATTTGCCAATGCAACAAATCAATGGGCAACAGTGTTGGCAGTGAAGAAAGACTTAACACTTCCAATATTATTTACAGGTTTCGTTATTTTCTTATTAGGTTTAGCCGTTGGATCATATATTAACCATAGGCGTATTTGGATTAATACAGATAACGGTGAGTTTAATATCGCTGCTCATACAAATAAGAATTATTATGGTTTCTCTAAAGAGATTAACCAAGTCTTATATAAACATCATATTTCACACATAGAAGATACTAAACATAGAATATACTAAACAAGACATTCACGAAAGTAAGGAGGCAAACAATGGATAAAGATATATTTTTAAATATTAGTAATATCAGTTTATATTCTGCTTTTATTTTATACTTAGTTGCGATTGTCCCATATTCATTCTCAATCCGTTCACCTAAGAAAAGAGCAGAAAAAGTAGGGGTGACATTAACTGTCATCGGCTTTGTATTACAAATTCTATACTTTATTACAAGATGGATTGCTGCGGGGCATGCACCAGTAAGTAATATGTATGAATTCTTAACAATGTTTGGCATTATGATGGTAGGTGGCTTCCTTGTTATTTACTCAATATATAAGACACCTATTTTAGCGTTATTCGTATTACCAATTGCGATGTTGTTAATTGCATATGCAAGTATGTTCTCTAGAGATGTTTCACCGTTAATTCCTGCGTTACAATCTAGTTGGTTAGCAATTCACGTTATAACCGTAACGATTTCATATGGTATTTTATCAATCAGCTGTGTAGCAGGATTAATTTATTTATTCGCAGCTGTTAGTCCAGAAGAAAAATCGATACATAGTTTCTTTGTAGAAGTCATTATGTATTTCATCGTTATTGTCATTGGATTTATATTAACAACGATCATTATGAAAGATATCGTTGGTTACGACGACACTTATTTCTTTATCGATAAAAACGATAATAACTCTGTGCAACATTATCATCTTCCAGCATTTGTGACACAACAAGATAGTTTACTTGTAGATCATGTTTCTGGTAGCGATTATGAACCAAAAGATAGAACAGATATCTTAAAATGGAGCAAGATTGAATTACCTGCTGTTATCAATGCTCAAAAACTAAATACAGTCGTTTGGTCAATTGTAGTTGGTACAGTCTTATATGGTATACTAAGATTGATTTTGAAAGGCAAGACTTTGTTTAGTCTTATCAAACCACTTACGAAAAAAGTCAATCTATCCTTAATGGATGAAATAGGATATCGTTCAGTTATCATTGGTTTCCCATTATTTGCACTTGGCGGTATATTATTCGCGAGTATCTGGGCACAAATGGCTTGGAGTAGATATTGGGGCTGGGATCCTAAAGAAGTTTGGGCGCTTATAACATTCTTATATTATGCGATATTCTTACATTTAAGATTAGGTAAAGGTTGGGAAGGCAGAAAATCAGCATGGTTAGCTGTTGGTGGCCTTGCAATCATACTATTTAATGTTATTGCCGTTAACTTAATAGTAGCTGGTTTACATTCTTATGCTTAAAAAATGCTAGAAGGGAGTCAACGAAGCATGACAGATTGTATTTTAGTAGTAGATGATGAAGATAGAATTCGAAAATTAGTTAAAATGTATCTCGAAAGAGAAGGTTATGAGACTGATGAAGCGGATAATGGCCAAGATGCCTTAGATAAAGCTTTAAACGAAGATTATGACTGCATATTATTAGACTTAATGTTACCTGAAATAGATGGAATCGAAGTATGTAAGAGAGTAAGAGAAACAAAATCAACACCTATTATTATGTTAACAGCTAAAGGTGAAGAAAATAATCGCGTTGAAGGATTTGAAATTGGGGCAGATGATTATATCGTCAAACCATTTTCACCTAGAGAAGTTGTCTTACGCGTAAAAGCATTACTAAGACGTACAACAAATCATTCAATGGTTAATCAAACAAATACAGCTAAAGATTTAATTGTATTTGAAAACTTAGTCATTGATAATGACGCACATCGCGTATTAGCAGATCAAAAAGAAGTAAATTTAACACCTAAAGAGTATGAATTATTATTATATTTAGCAAAATCACCTGATAAAGTATTTGATAGAGAACAACTGTTGAAAGAAGTTTGGCACTATGAATTTTATGGTGATTTAAGAACAGTTGATACGCATGTTAAAAGATTACGTGAAAAGTTAAATAGAGTTTCTGAAGATGCTGCACAAATGATTCATACAGTATGGGGCGTCGGTTATAAATTTGAGGTTCCTGAATAATGAATCGATTAAATAGTGTTGTTGTAAAACTGTGGTTATCTATTATTTTAATAGTAACGACAGTTTTACTTTTATTAAGCGGATTTCTTATAACTTTCTTACAATCTTATAATACATCTACTACAGGTGAAAATTTATATAATAATGCAAGCAAAATAGAACGATTATTACTAAGTTCACACGAAAAAGAGTCAGCAATCGATTATGCAAGAGCACTTGTTGAAGACCCTGCTGGACTTATAATCGTTAAAAATAGCGATGATTTAACAGCAAAATCTGAAAATCCATTAAAAGAAGTTATGATTAATGAGATTAGAACTAATCATGCGTTCGACAAAGTGTTTAATGAAGATAAACACGTACTAAAAGAAATCAATTTAACTTATAACGGCGAGAAACATCAATATATTTTATTAGGCTATCCTTCTCAAGCTTTTCCTGAGGAAGATGCAGGTATCTTTTTATTCCAAGATATCAACTCCATTAAAGAAGCTCAAAATGTTGTTACACTGAGTATACTTGTTTCAGCCATTATATTATTAATCGTAAGTACGGTCTTTGCATTCTTCCTTTCAAACAGAATAACGAAACCTTTAATTCAATTAAAACATGCAGCCTTTAAAGTTGCTAAAGGTCACTATACTGAAAAAGTACCGATTTATACGCGTGATGAAATCGGCGAACTCGGTCTAGCATTTAATAAAATGAGTAAAGACATCCGTACAAACATTGATGATGTTAAATCGAAAAATAACATACAAGAAAAACTCATTAATTCAATGATCGATGGTGTGTTAGGCATTAATGATAAGAATGAAATCATTATTACTAACTCAAAAGCCGATACATTCTTAAAAGAAGTAAGAGAATTTGATCATGTTGATATATCTACACAAAGAAATGACACATTTAAAGAGAAGGATACGCAGTTTTTCGAATACGAATTAGGTCATAAATATTATGTCGTTATATCAACATATATCGATAGCATTCAAAATGATGGTTCATCAGGTATAGTAGTAATCATTCGTGATATGACCGACGAACACCATATGGATCAAATGAAAAAAGACTTTATCGCAAGCGTTTCACACGAATTAAGAACACCAATTTCTATGTTACAAGGTTATACTGAAGCAATTGTTGACGGTATTGTTACAGAGAAGAAAGATGTTGATGATTTCTTATATATTATTTTAGATGAGTCTAAAAGATTAAGTAGATTGATTAATGAATTATTAGAAGTTGCCAAAATGGATGCTGAAGGCATTAAAGTTCATTTAGATGACTTTAATATTTCAACATTAATGAACAAAATTGAAACTAAATTCTTACCTCAAGCAAGAGAAAATGGTTTGAATTTATCCGTTAAACATATTGGAAATCTTACGAATTGGTATGGAGATAGTGATCGTGTTGAGCAGATTTTA